>CAVPVE010000048.1:0-27100 GCA_963709025.1 uncultured Acidobacteriaceae bacterium | reverse complement strand
TGGTCTTGTCGGTGGTGGCTTCGTAGTCGATGACCAGTTCGTTGCCGTCGGTCAGCGTATAAGTCACTCGGAGCTTCAGATTGCCAGGGAAGCCGTCGTCGCCGTCTTTGCTGAGGTAAGTGTAGGAGACGCCAGACTTGCCCTTCAGGGCTTCGCCGTCCCAGACAACTTTGTTGAAAGTCTTGTCGGTACCGCCGTGCAGAGTATTAGGGCCGTCGTTCTTCGGCAAGGTATAAGTCTTGCCGTCCAGCTTGAAGGTGCCATTGGCGATGCGGTTGGCATAACGTCCGACGATGGCGCCAATGTATGGCGGATTCGGAACGTAGCCTTCGAGAGACTCGTGGCCGAGGACTACATCGGCGAACTGGCCTTTGCGATCAGGCACGCGGATCGAAAGAATGATGCCGCCATAATTCATGGTGTCGACTTCGACACCGTTTGCGTTGGTGAGCGTGTACAAGGTGACGGGCCTCCCATCCTGCGTGCCAAAAGGTTTTTCCTGAACGCCTGGCTTATTTTTTGAGGCGGCCTGCGCGAGCGTGAGGCTACCAATCATCAGGCTTAAGAAGACAGTAACGAAGACGGTCGTGAAATGTTTTGGCATCATGCGGGAAAGTGTACTACGAGGGCCGGGTTCGTGCCGTGAGCGCCTCGCGGCCCCATCACTTCTTGTAAGGCCATTGCGCCTTCGTGAATAAACCTCCGTCGATCCAGATCGTCTGCCCGCTGATGAACGATGCCCCTTTGCTGGCGAGAAAAACCACCGTGGGTGCGATGTCAGCGGCCGTTCCCACCCGTCCCAAAGGCGTCAACTTCGACCATGTCCCGGCGTAGTCGGGATCCTCGGCCCGGGTGCGCTCAGACTCGATCGATCCCGGTGCCAGGCAGTTCACGCGGATGTTGTACTGGCCCAACTCGACTGCGGCTTCTTTGGTGAACATCTCGATTCCGCCCTTGCTCGCGGTGTAGGCCACCAAGGACGGAAATGCCAGCTTGTTGCAGCCCGAGCCCAGGTTCACAATCGACCCGCCGCCGTGGTCTTTCATGTATCGCGCGGCTTGCTGCGTGCACAGGAAGCAGCCTTTGAGGTTCGTGTCGACGACCAGGTCCCATTCTTCCTCTGTCACTTCGAGGAGCGGCTTCCAGGTCTGCACCCCGGCGTTGTTGACCAGCAGATCGAGCCGCCCGAACGTGCTGATTACGCGCTCGAACATTGCCGTCACCTGGCTGCTCGATCGGATATCAGCCTCGACAACCAGCACGCCATCTTGCGCTGGCGCTTGCAGTGCTCGAATCTCAGCGATCGTCGCATCCACCATAGGCGCTGGATCGTCGTAATAGTTCACGGCGACGCGATAGCCATTCCGCGCCAGTTCCAGCGCAATTTCCTTCCCAATTCCCCGGCTGGCTCCGGTTACTAGAGCTGTCTGGCCCTGCAGCATAGTCACCTCGATGGAGTGAACAAGACTACAGCGAAGAGATCATAACGGAAGCGCAGGGAAGAGTGCCCGCGCCACACGGCCTGCGTTAGGCCTGGTTAGCAGCTAGGGAAAGACTCGCTTCCACTTGGGACCGGCAGGAATCGCACAGCGTGCTGTCCCGCAGGTCGATCCACTCGACGGAATGGGACGAAGCCATGACGCAGCTGTAGTCCTGGCAATGGCGGAGCCCGAGAGTGTGGCCTATTTCGTGGACCGATTCTTTGACGAGACGGCGGCGAAGCACGTCGTCGTCGCGGTCAAGCCCATAGAACTCCTGCCGCAACCGGTGCACGGAAACCACGGCGCACGGCCCGCCCAGTTGGGCTTCTCCGAAAACATATTTCAGGATGGGGATGTAAAGGTCGACGTCGGCAATCGCGAGGAACCGCCAGTCCTGGGGACGCACGAGCGGCTGCATGCGCTGAAGAATTTCCGACGAATGATACTGCTGCCGCTCGGGGTGGTATGAAGGCGTGGGATCGAGTTCGTACGGAAGAATCTGGCAGGCCACGTGGAGACTCTGGGGAATCGCTGCGCGCAACTCGTGCAGCATTGAGATTTCCACCTTACCGACCGGAAGCAGATGTAGCAGATTCATTCAGGCCAGCTTCATCGAGCGTCAGTTTCGAGCTTCCACCGGAGTGCGTGTCCAACCATAACGCTTGAGCTTGTGATGAAGCGTGACGCGGTCGATGTCGAGAACCTCCGCGGCGCGACTCTGGTTGCCCCCACATTCTTCGAGAACCCGAAGGATGTGGGCCTTCTCGATTTCGTCGAGGCTCTTGCCCGCCGCAGCTGCCGCCTGGGCGGCTTGGGCCTTGAAGATGAAGTCCTGCTCCCGCAACTCTGGCTCCTGCGCCACGACCATTGCGCGCTCGACGGCATTCTCCAGTTCGCGCACATTGCCCATCCACGGTTGCTGCTGCAACTGATCCATGGCAGCTGGTGCGATGCGGGTGACGTGCTTGTTCATGGCGAGGGCAAACTTGCGGACAAAGTGTTCAACCAGCGGGGGTATGTCTTCGCGGCGCTCGCGCAATGCGGGCAATTCGATGCGGAACACATTGAGCCGGTAAAACAGATCAGGACGAAATGTGCCCTCTTCAATCATGTTCTCGAGATTCTTGTTGGTGGCGGCGACGCAGCGGAAATCAACCTTAATAACCTGGTTGCCCCCCACGCGCGTGATTTCCCGCTCCTGCAGAACGCGCAGAAGGTCAGTCTGTGTCTTCAGGCTGATGTCGCCGATTTCGTCGAGAAACACGGTGCCACCTTCGGCAATTTCAAATTTCCCTTTCTTGCGATATTGCGCTCCGGTGAAAGCTCCTTTTTCGTGGCCGAAGAGCTCGCTTTCGAGTAGCGTCTCGGTCAGCGCGCCGCAGTGAATCGCGACCAAAGGATGAAACCGGCGCATGCTGGCAGCATGAATGGCGCGTACGACTAGCTCTTTTCCTGTTCCGCTCTCCCCGGTGATCAACACATTGGCGTCGGTGGGGCCGACCGTCTCGATGGCGTCAAACACTTTGCGCATCGCTGGACTCTGTCCCACCAGATCGCCGGGACGGGTAATTTCCGCGACCGTTTCGCGCAGACGAACGTTCTCTTTTTCGGCTCGACGATGGGCGAGGGCTTTTTTCACCAAGTGCGCAATCTCGTCCGGATCGAGCGGCTTGCTGACATAGTCATAAGCGCCGTTCTTCAGCGCAGTGACCGCGGTTTCCACCGACGCATAGCCCGTCATCATGATGACGATCAGGTCGGGATCCATCTCATGAAGGCGGCGCTGCAACTCGATGCCATCGGTGCCCCGCATCTTGATGTCGAGCAGCGCGAGGTCCCATTTATTCTCGGCCATGCGGGTGAGCGCATCGCTCGCGCTCTCGGCGATGCCGATCTCATAGCCTTCTTCGCGGAACCACTTTCCCAGCGAATCGCGGACGCTCAGTTCATCGTCGACGATGAGTAGTTTCCCTTGTGTCTCCACCTGGTTCACCTCCCGCTAACGGTAGCGGCAATTTCGTTGGCCGGGGACGGCGCGACCTTCTCGCGATCCGCATCCCACGGCAGAGTTACGGTAAACGTCGTGCCGTGACCGGCTTCGGACTGTACTTCGATGTTTCCGTTGTGACGGTCAAGAATGCTGTGGCTGATGGCCAGGCCCAGCCCGACGCCGCGTCCCGTTTCCTTAGTTGTGAGAAAGGGCTCGAAGATGCGCGGCAAGATGTCAGGCGGAATGCCGGAGCCGTCATCACGTACCACGATTCGCACGTGGTTGGGCTCATGGCCGAAGCTGGTGACGATCCACAAATTGCCACCCTGCGGCATGGCGTCCAAAGCGTTCATGACCAGCGCCAGGATCACCTGCTCGATCTGGGCGGCGTCGCACAGCACCGGCGGCAGATCGGGATCGAGGTGGGGCTGCACTTGAATTCCCGCGAGATCCAACTGGTGTTGCACCAGCCGCAACGAACGGTCCACGACCTGGTTCAGATTCGCGGGCTGCAGGTTCATGGGCGTGGTGCGGGAAAAAGTAAGCAGATTCTTGACGAGGTCGCCGCAGCGCCGGCTTTCGGAGGCAATCAGATCGAGGGAGTCGCAGATTTCCTGGTGGTGGGCTTGCCCCCCGTCCTCGCGGTCAATCCACTTTCTCAGTAGTTTCGAGTAGGTGAGAATGCCTGAAAGCGGATTATTGATCTCATGCGCCAACACCGCAGCCATCTTCCCGATCGAAGCCATCTTCTCGGTGTGCAACGCGTGCTCGTGGGCGCGCTTGAGTTCCCGCGTCTTGTGCTCGACGCGCTCTTCCAGGGTGTGAGTCCATGAAACGTTCTCGTTCCGCTCGGTTCGCAACTGGCGGCTCATGCCGTTGAAGGAGCGGGCGAGTTCTCCGAGTTCGTCCTTGGACTGCACTTCAATCTGATAGCCGAGATCTCCTGCAGCCAGGTGCTCGGTGCCGCGTTCCAGCGCTTTGACCGGGCGGCCAACGACCTGCCACACAAAAAACCAGCTGAGGAAGGCGATCAACAGCAGGGCGCAGCCGGTGTAGGCAATCATGCGGCGGCTGCTTTCGGCGACCTGCACGTCGGTCTTCGCCAGGGAAAGATTGGTGTCGAGCACACCAAGGATCTTTTGCTCTGCCGGATGCGCATGGCATTCGGCATTCGAACAAGCCGGCTGATTCTCAATCGGAGTGATGATGCCGAGAACACGGGCTCCCGCTGCGTTGCGGTAAATGCGGAAGCGATCGGGACGATTCAGCCGCGCCAGTGGTTGAGACTGAGCGTGGCACCCGTAGCAAGCTTCAGCGGTCTTGTCGACCACGTGATTCTGTTCGGCTGCGTCGGTGGTATAGGTGATTCTGCCTTCCTGGTCGAAGATACGGATCTTCTCCATCCCCGGCTCGGCTGCCGTCGTTTTGATCGAGTGGTACAGGCCCTCCTGATCGTTGACCAGCATGTAATCGGTCGTGCTGTGCTTGATGACGTCGCTGACTCGCTCCGCGCTGAGCAAGGTGCTCTGCTCGAGATGCTGGCGGTGCAGGCGAACGGTCAAATATCCCAGCAGCGCGAAGATTACAACCATGGCGCCAAGCAAAAGGATATTCAGCTTGGCGCTGAGGGTGAGACTCAGACGCAACCAGCGGCCGCGAGTGAGATCAGTCTCCTGCATGCTCCATCACCGCCGCAATGTCGGGCAGCGCGGATGCCTCTTCCGTGACCGGCTCGCGAGCGAGCTCCTCCTTCGGGAAGATTGGCAAATACTTCACAGCCAGACCGAAAAGCGCGAAGCCGGCGGCGATGATCGATCCGGTCACGGCTAATTCAGTCCACTTGGGGAAGTAGCGGACTCCCGTGGATCCTTCGAATCCCGTGATGCTCACATTCATGCGATTGGTGATGAACCCGAGAACCACAAGCACCGCGGCCAGATAAAGCCCGTTGGCGCTGGATCGCACTCGAGGTTGTACCAGCAGCACCAGCGGAAGGATGATGGCGAGAGAAATCTCCAACCAGAAGAGATACATCTCGTATCCCGGATGCAGCGCCAGTTTGAGGACGCCGCGATTCGCCAGATCTTCAAAGCGCAGGATCGCGTAGACCCCCAGCACGACCACTAGAACACGGCCGAGTTCCTGCAGAACAGGCAATTCCAGTTGCAGTCCGAAATGCTTCGAACTCAACGACGATTCGAAGATGGTCATTGCCAGCCCCACCGCAATCGCGGACAGGAAGAAGAAAACCGGCAGCAGCGGCGTGTACCACAACGGATAGAGTTTCTCGGGAACGATGAGATACAGCGTGCCCAGTGATGACTGATGCAATGTCGAGAGAATCACGCCGAAGATCACCAGCGGAATCAGGATGGCGCGCACCACCTTCAACGGCTTCTGCAGGTTAAAGCGCTCCAGCACGATGGGCGAGAACTCGAGCGCAAGCACCGTGGTGTAAAGCATCACGCAATACGCCACCTCGAACATCACGGAGTGCGGATTCCGCATGATCAACGGATGCCATATGTTATAGGGCTTGCCCAGATCGAACATTAGCGCTGCGCTCACCAGGATGTAGCCGAGGAATGCCGTGAGAATCGTCGGTCGAATGATGGAGTGCAGCCGCTTGATGTTGAGAATGTGGACCGCGGCGGTTAGAGTGAATCCGCCGGCGGCCAGCATCACGCCGCAGAGCACGTCGAAGCTGATCCAGATGCCCCACGGGAACTGATCGCTCAAATGCGTCGAGGCACCGAGGCCCTGGGTGAAGCGGACGAAAGTGGCATAAGCCCCGGCGGCCATCAAGAAAAGGAAGACGAGTTTCCAGAACGTGAGCTTAAAGTTGGTGCGGGCCATTATGGCTTCCTCCCATTCTTGTTGGCAGTCTTCGGATCGGTCGCTGGAATGGCAGGTGTCGCGCGGCCTTCGGCCAGAGCCACTTCTTCGCGGCGATGCGTGATCCACCAGATTCCGCCCAGAACCATCCCACCCAGAGGAACGAAGTCAGGAATGTGCGACAGGACCCGGTAGGTGAGCATGGGCATGGGATCTTTCGAAAGATTGCTGCGATAGCCGAACGTCTCGAAGGGAACAGCAGAGAGCAACAGGACGGATGTGCCGCCGACCTCCTCGAGCCCGTAAATGTGGCCGACGTAGTTGTTTGGGTTATCGCGGATCCGTTTCTGCGCCTCGGCGATCAATTCGTCGCGCTCGCCGAACTTCGTGGCGCCCGTTGGGCAGATCTCCGCGCAGGCGGTCGGCTTCCCCTGAGATACCCGATCGGGACACATGGTGCACTTCTGCACCTTGGGGACGAGTTTGCCCCATTCATATTTAGGGACGCTGAAGGGGCAGGCCACCATGCAGTAACGGCAACCCATGCATTTTGAGGCGTCGTAGGTGACCGGGCCGAGCGCAGTCTTCTGCAGCGCGCCCACCGGGCATACGGACGCACACGAAGGGTCGTTGCAATTCATGCACAGGCGGCGCATGAACTTGTCGCCGCGCGTGAGCACGACAGTCATTTTGTGGTCTGACTGTATTTCTTCTGCGGCGATGGTGTCGTCATAAGGAAGCTTGTTCTGCGTGGCGCAGGCCTGTTCGCATTGTTTGCAGCCAATGCAAACCGTGGAATCATATAAGAGTGCTTTGCTCATGAAGTATTCTCCGGGCATGGCTATTCGAGCTGACCAGAGCCGTCCGGAAATCCTTTCGACCGACGCCTGAGCTGATTGAGGAAGAAGAAGGAGCGATTACCGGCGTAACCGCAGACGGGAATCGGACCGCTTACAAGCTGCTTACCTCATCAGATCGGAGGCTGTCGCGAAATTCAGCAGCTTCAGACAGCTAAGATTCTCAACAATTAGGACTTTCTCAGCCGTGACGCGCATCACTCCTGTGCGTGATGCCCGTCAACAGAGTTTCGCGGCGCTGATCGCGGCATTCTGCGTTGTTATTTGCAGCAGCGCAGTGATGCGGATTGCAGCACAATTTGGAATCGGCCCAAGTTGTTCATTGCACACCGGTTTGAGTGCCTGCGTGTCCCACTGGCTTGGATTGATGTCTTTTTCCTGTTGCGATCTTCATCGCAAATCGATGTGGTGTTTTCTTGCACGCCGCATCGCGCCGCAATCCGTTATCTCGCTATCCCACTCAAAACGCGGACGATGCAGTCAGCGCCAACGTTCGGCACGCACCTCGTTTTCGTTTGGTTCGGCGATTGCCTTAGTAAAAGCGTGAGTGGCCCAGACGTAAAAGGGGAACTCCAAGGCGAGGTGGGTTATGACAGTCATCATGGTACTTCTGACATTCGCAATCTTCTTACTCATCGATTACGTGCGTGGACAAAAGCAACTGGTGAAGCAGCCCGTTCTGCAGATGGCGAATCGCGAATCAGCTGCTCGCGTGGTTCCGGCAGTCGTGGCCGGCTTTCAGGTTCCAGAGAATCTCCGCTATCACGCCGGGCACACCTGGGCCCTCAGCGAGAGTCACGAGCTGGTGCGGGTGGGCATCGACGATTTTGCCTCGAAGCTGGTCGGACGAGTGGACAACATCGCGCTGCCGCAGCGCGGACGCTGGGTTCGCCAAGGCCAGAAGATTTGGACCATCTTCCGCGACGGCAAGTCGGTAGACATGGTCTCCCCAATCGAGGGCACGGTAACCGCCATCAATGAAGCGGTCATTAACGATCCGGAACTGGCCCGCAAAGATCCCTATGGAGAAGGCTGGCTCGTGACCGTGCAGGCTCCCGACTCGAAGATCAACTTCCGCAACCTGATGGGAGGCACGCTGGCGCGGCTCTGGACCGAAGCTTCCGCGCTCAAGCTGCACAGCAGAATGCCGATGGCAGTGGGCGCACTGGCGCAGGATGGCGGCGTCGCGGTCGATGACCTGACTGCGCACATGCCCGACGAAGACTGGGCCACTCTGACCAAAGAGTTCTTCTTGTCATAACTCGGACGAGGAAAGCCTCGCCGACCTCCTCCTGAATTGCCGCCGCCCGGGATCGATCCCGGGCGGCTTTCTTTAGCACTGGGGTAAGATCTAGTCAGACAAAACGTCTTCAGCGACAGGTTGCGAGAAGGAACGAAGAATCCAGGTGCCCACGACTACTGCAGAGGTCAACATGATCAGGCGCAGGTACTGGGCGGCGGGCAAACAGGCGTCTCCAAAAATCGTGCGCAACAGACCCAAAGTCGCGCTGCCGGTACACAGGCCGAAATACATGCGCTCTCTTGCGCAGCGCGCCAGGGTTACCAGCCAGGCCAGAATGGATGCCACCGTCAAATAGATCCCGATTAGGACGAAGTCGCCTGTCTCGCCTGAGCCGCGCAGCAGCACGCCGGCTTTCGGCGAGGCGAAGCCGTGGATCGCGATTCCCAGAAAGACCAGGGAATGAATGAGGGCGATCAGGGCGCGCTTGCGAGTGTTCAGGATGCCAAAGTCGTTCATATGCGTTGATTCAGTTTCGCCTGTCAGGCGCTACTTTTCGTGTGATCTGTCTTACTGCGGCTTGTGATTGACATCACAGAGCCTGTGGCAGGGACTCAATTCCGGGTGGTACTATCGCGGGCGATATGACTACTCGCAATCTCGCTCTTGCCGCCATTTGTCTGCCATTACTGCTCTTCGTCAAGCATGCCGTGGGACAGACTCAAGCCGCCCCGTCCCATCCGATCGTGCTGCATGCCGCGCGCCTGCTCGACGTGAAGACCGGCCGCATGGTCAAGCCGGGCGAGATCCTGGTGCAGAGCGAGCGCATCGTCGAGGTGGGAACTTCAGTCAAGCGTCCGGCGGGCGCCGAAGTGATCGACCTGGGCGATCGCACGCTGCTGCCCGGCCTGATCGACGCGCATATCCATCTTTTCCTCCATCCGGGCGCGGAAGACCTGCAAACGGTACAGGAGTCGGTGCCGGAGCGCACCATCAGGGCCACGCTGGCGGCGCGGGACGATCTGATGGCCGGGTTCACCGCCGAACGCGATATGGGGACCGAGGGTGCAGGATCGGCCGACACGGCAGTGCGCAATGCGATCAACGAAGGCCGCATCCCTGGCCCGCGCCTCCGTATCAGCGGCAACGCCATCAACATTCTCGGCGGTCACGAGGACGCCATCGGCTACAACCCGGAACAGCACGTACTTCCCAACGCGAACTATGCCAACAGCGCCGACGAACTGGTTGCGGTCATGCGCCAGCAGTTCAAGGAAGGCGCCGACTTCATCAAGATTTATGAGACCGGAGCCGACTCGCTTCGGGATGGACGGCTCTCGACTCCATATCAGTACTCCGAGCCACAACTTGAAGCTGCAGTGAAAGAAGCAGCGCGCCTGAACCGCCGCGTTGCGGTCCACGCCACCGGAGAGCCGGGAACGCTCTTCGCCGCGCAGGCAGGAGTGGTTTCGATCGACCATGCCGACCAATTGAGCGACGAAACCATGCGGCTCATGAAGGAAAAACAGATTTTCGCAGTGCCCACGTTCGCCATCTTCGAATATTTTGCGGATCACGCCGCCACACCCCAACAAGGCGCGCACGAGCGCCAGATTCTCGACGTGAAGGCCCAGGAATTCAAGAAGCAGGTCGCAGCGGGAGTCCCCATGGCCGTTGGTTCCGACGTCGGCCCGTTTCCCCATGGGACGCAGGCTCGCGAACTTGTACTGATGGTGAAGTACGGCATGTCTCCGCTGGCCACGCTGCAAGCCGATCTGCTGAATGGCGCAAAGCTACTCGGCTGGGACGGCCGGATCGGCTCGCTGGAAGCGGGCTACCTGGCCGACATCGTAGCCGTGTCAGGCGATCCCGTGCAGGACATCAGCGTGCTGCAGAGCGTGAGCTTTGTGATGAAGGGCGGCGCGGTTTATAAGAAATAGTCTCGCCCCGCGCGCTATGGGCAAAGTCCCGGTGCAACCTGCAAAACAATGCACAGGCGGCGCCGATTCTCATTAAAAATGACAATCAAGTCATTGATTACAGGCTGTTTGCCGCCAATCTAATGTTGGATTCGCGGCCACCTGTTTGCCCCTTCTCAAGTGCCACGCCGACCTCGGCGGGCACCTATGATCCCATGCAGATTCGCAAGATATTTCTGGTTGAGCTTGGCGGCGATGGCGGTTGGCGTCTGCCTCTGTCCATCCGTGCACGCTCAGGCTCTGTTCGCATCTGCTTCGCTTCCAGATGCGCCCGTTCCCGCGGTTGAGCCCGTAATGCCGGTCGTCCTCACGCAGCCGGCCGCAAGCTCCGAGCACAGGTTCTTCGACCGGAAGAACAGCGTGTTGTTCATCGCCGCCGCAGCCCTCAATGGCGCAGACTTCGCCGTGACCCGCGCTAACCTCCAAAGCGGCGGACAGGAACTGAATCCGATCGTTCGCGTATTCGGGACCTCGACGGCGGGACTGGCAGTGAACTTTATTGGTGAAACTGCCGGAGTCATTGGTCTCAGCTACTTCTTCCACAAGACCGGCCATCACAAACTGGAGCGCGCGGTCTGCCTGGTCAACATCGGAAGCTCTGCGGGAGCGGTGGGCTACGGGTTGACGCACCGCTAATCTCCGCTACAGTTCCAACTCCCAAAATGAAAGGCCGCACCCAAGGGTGCGGCCTTTGATGTGAAGAGAGGCGTCATGGGAACGCCTCCCAATTGATGGTTAGAACCGGATGCGTCCGCCTATCTGGATCGACCGGTTTCCGCCCGTATTCTCTTGCGCGGAGCCGAGCAGGTTTCCGAACGAGCCGGGCGAGAACATACCCATGCCCTGTGGGTCGAGCCACTGGTTGTGGTTGAAGATGTTGGCAAATACGCCCTGGAGCTCGAAGGCAACTCCCTCGGTAATTCTTATGTTTTTCCGGACGCTGAAATCGATATTCCAGTACGCCAGGCCGTTGAGGTAGCTGGTGTCTTTGTTGTCCAACCCCAGGACCGGGTTGCGGTAGCTAGCGTAAGCCTTCGTCGGATCCGCGAATATGTTTACAGGCAAACCTCCATCGCCGAAGCCGGGTGAGCCGGCGGTGTGGTAGGCATGCCCGCTTTTAATCGGCCCGATCGGAACGGCAGTTTGCAGGCCGAAGAAGTTAACGTTGTCTCCCGCGCCGTATTCCTGGCCGTCGCCCGTCGTGGTGAAGATTTCGATGGGTTGGCCGCTCCCGGTCGTGAAGATCGTCGAGAACGTCCAGCCACCCAGGAGGCGTCCCATCATCCCTTCCTGGCCCTTGTAATACGCCGGGCTGTAAACGAGGAACGTGTTGAAGACGAATTTGCGGTCGTAGAACTGACGGCCGTACATGTTGTCGGGGTTGAACGCATCGTTCGGGGTATATGCGCTGGTTGCCTGAACCAGCGCTCCTGTGCCCAGGGCCTTGGAGTAGGTGAAGTTCGACTGCATCGTCAAACCTTTCCACTCGTTCATCTTGAGCGAGACAAAGCCAGCATTGTAATTTCCATAGCCCACGCTGGCATTCACGCCCACGCCCGAGGTGAGCTGGCCTTGGCTGCCGAAGGAGGAGCCTGGGATAGGGGTATTCATCATGCTGCGAGGGAAGTTAAACGCATCCGGCCCACCATTTGGAGAAGAGCAACCGGCAACGGGGCATCCTACGCCCGCATCCAGATCGCTCCACAAGGTCCAGACCTGTTGATTGGCAAAGTTGCCGCCTTCGTTAGCTACCACCTTCGCCGTACAGGTTCCAGGAGCGCAATAACCGGTGCCGGCCAAAGCAGCTTCGAAGAAAGGTTGACTGGTAACGGCGCCGGCGTTTTGCGCACAACCTCCACCGGCCAGCCCCGCGATGCCACCGCAATACTGCAGCACCACGTTCTTATACGCCTGATCAAACCGCTGACCGCCCAGCGTCATCATGTATGGCACAGCGTTGATGTTGGTCGGCTGATACTCATGGGTAATTCTGCGCCCAATGTATCCGAGTTCCAGAGTCAGTTTTTTCGACAACTGCCGCTGGATGGTGAGGTCGAATGAATCGACAACGTTAGGACGGAAGTTCGGATCCAGGGACTCGCCAGCGCCCGCAGCGATGGCGTTGTAACCCGGGAAGTCCGGCTGCGGCAGGGTCTGGCTAGCCGCCGGGATGGGAGCCGCCAGGCCGTCGGTTCCGATGCGGAATGCAGATGAGAGACTCGCACTGCCAGCGGCGCCGCAGGTTCCGTTGCTGAGGTTGCCGAAGCACTGTACCGGCTGAATGAGGCCCGTACCCAGCAGCGGCACCAGGACGAGGTCGACGCCATTCAGGCGACCGAATACGCGTCCATAACCGCCGCGAATCACGGTATCTTGCCCACCGAAGATCTTCCCCATCATCGAACTGGTGTCAAAGTGAGGATTCCACGCGGCGGCGATGCGTGGGCTGAACGAGCCGTAGTATGGGTTGTAGGGGTATTTCAGGCCGTTCGCGGTATTTCCGACAAGGTTAAACCCGACAATCGGGTTGTAGACCTGGCCTTGCAAGGCAGCTTGTTCCCGCGAATGCAGATAGGTTTCTTCGCTGACCAACTGATTCGCCTGGTCTACCAGTTCGACCTGCTTGCCGTTCTTTTCGACGGGAGGCATTTCCAGCGTCCAACCCAAACCATACGTTACGGTGAAGGATGGCTTCATGTGCCAGGTGTCAGTGAAATACACGTTGTAGTAAGGAATCGTGCTCTGGTCGAAAGCTGGCGTCAGAGGCGGATTCAACGTCAGATTCGAGCCCGACCGCGTGTAGGCGATCTGGGACAGGGAAACGATACCCAAGGTCGCGGCTGCCAGCGAGCCGCAGTTTGGAATGTTGGCCGTCGCGCAGAAGGAGGGGTCGCCCGCAAGTCCGGAACCCGAAGCGCCCAAACCAAGTTGGTACACCGGCTGATAGTTGATGCCGCCTCCGTTGTCAGTACGCTGATGCCAGTTAAAGTTGTGCTGATACTGGCCGCCGAACGCTAACAGGTGATTGCCTTTCAGCATCGTCACGTCGTCGCGAAGCATCTGATCGTGACCGTCCCAGAAGCGGGTACGAGTTTGCTGCGTGTTCACGTTGTAGGGGCCAAGGTTTTGGGTGTGAGATTCCCCAGAGAAAATCTCCAGCGCTCCTCCCAAGCCCGGCAGTTGAGGCGTATCTCCGGCTCTGCCCCACTGCCACCAGTTGCGCAAGAAGCTGTAATGAAAATCATTGGTCACGTTCGGAGTGATGTTGGTGGTCAGGCCTGCGACCCAGATCCAGGCTTGCTGCGGATCGCTCGACTGCGAGACCGCCGTGCCTACAGCGTCGCCCGTGAAGAAGCCTCCGATATCTACCTGGTCCGCGGTGGCGTTCTTCAGATTGAAATACCGGTAGGTTGACATGAAGTGCCAGTTCTTGGAAAAGTCGTGATCCAACCGTCCGACCATGAATTTGCTGGTTTGGGGCAAGCTCACGTTCGCTGAATATCCCAACACGTTAACGCCGTCACAGAGACCGTAAGTGCAAGAAAAGTTGCTGGCCGGCATGTACTTGTTCCATACCTGCTGGACCATTGAGTTAATTCCGATGCCCCGCGGGTCATAGGCCGTGCCCGGATACGTGGTCCCGTTGTATGTCACTGCAGTTGGGTTCAGGTTGTAAACGGTTCCGTTAGCGGTATCGGTCAAGAGGCCGAGCTGCAGGGCGGGCGACGGAACGTTACGGTAAATTGTCTCAGAGTTGCCAAAGTGAAATCCTTCATAGTTGAAGAAGAAGTAGGTCTTCCCCCCGAGAAGGTCCATGGGGATGATCGGTCCGCCGATCGCGCCGCCGTAACGGTTGTAGTGGAAACTGGGGAGATTGCCCGACGCGGAACCGCTAACGGCCTGATTGTAGTTATTCTGCCAGGAGTTCGAGGACCAGTTGTTGTCCAGATAATATTCGTAGGCCGTCCCGTGCCACGAGTTGGTGCCGCGCTTAGTGACAACTTTCACCTCTGCGCCGGAGGAGCTGTTGAAGTCCGCGGTCTGGCCCGCGGTATTGACTTTGAATTCCTCAACGCTGTCTTGTGGCGTCGGCAGAACACCCGTCGGTTGACCTGTCAGGTAAAGGGTATTTTGCGCCGCAACACCACCCGTAGGATCGCCCGCGTAGCTCGAGGTATAGGTGGACATGTTGCCGTCCATGTCATTGGTGTTGTTGCCGCCGTCGAGCGAGAAGAAGGTCTGATCATTCACCGTGCCGGCGACGCTGCCCTCGGGACTGACTCCGGGCTGAAGCTCGACAAAGCTGCTCACGTCGCGGCCGATGCTCGGCAGTGCGTCGAGCGAAGCGCTGGTGATGGTATTGCCTACCGTCGCGTTCATGGTCTGCAGTTCGTTACTCACGGCCGTCACTTCCACCACGACATTGCTGCCTCCGACCTGCAGAGACAGGTTTACGGTGGTCGCGACTCCGACCTTGATTGTGGTCTGCGTCTTGGTCGTGGAAAAGCCCTGCTTCGTAACGACGATGTCGTAGTTGCCAGGAGAGACATCGACCATTACATATCGGCCAGTATCGTTTGTGGTGACAGATCTGCTGTTCTTCGTAGAAGTGTCGGTGACCATGACCGTAGCGCCATTCACAACCGCGCCGCTCGCGTCGGTGACCGTTCCCGAGATTGTGCCCGACGATGCCGATTGAGCTTTGACGGACGGAACACTGCTCAGCCACAACACGGCCGAGCAGAGGATGAGAACAGCGGATAGAGAACTGAACATCTGCCGACGCACGCGCATTGCAAACCCTCCGATACGAGAGTGATTCCGCGCAGGTCGCGCGGACATGGCTTGTTTTGTTGTTGCCCCTCGGGAATCACGCGCCGCCTCGAGAGAAACAGCCGTCCCAGTGACGCTAATTCCCGCTAATAGGTCGGGAACACTAACACCATTGAATGCACAAAAACAAGTAGTAATTGTAGGGATTTAGTATTTCGATCCAATTCCGCATAAGTTACTGATTTAGCAAGAGATGTTTTGCGCTCCCGGTCTTTCGCGGCAGAAACCGGGGTTCTGCTCTCGTTTTCTTATGGCTCCAGCTGTATGTCAGAAAAGTCCTCGAAGCAGTCCTCGCGCATAAGGGAGCACGAACGAATCGTCTCTTGAGTTGTCAATTTTCCGCGACCGCCGGTTCCTGATTTCCATCATGTTGGTAGTATTACTGGACTCAATGGACCGGCGGCAGAACCGCCGCGCGCGATGGAGGTAAATCGATATATGAGAATTGCAAAAGATGTCACCGAGTTAATTGGCCACACACCGATGGTTCGCCTGAATATGGTGACTGAGGGTTGCGTCGCCGAAGTAGTAGCGAAGCTCGAGAGCCAGAATCCCCTGGCCAGCGTGAAGGATCGCATCGGGGTCAGCATGATTACCGAAGCCGAGCGTGAGGGGAAAATTCATCCCGGAAAAACTGTGCTCATCGAGCCGACCAGCGGCAACACCGGAATTGGTCTCGCCTTCGTCGCTGCGGTGAAGGGTTACAAGCTGATTCTCACCATGCCCGAAACTATGAGCCTGGAGAGGCGCGTGCTGCTGCTAGCCTTTGGCGCGGAGATCGTTCTCACTCCAGGTCCGCGGGGAATGCCGGGCGCAATTCTGAAAGCGAAAGAAATTCTGGCCAGCACTCCCGGCGGCTACATGCTGCAACAGTTCGACAACGCCGCCAATCCCAAGATTCATTTCGAAACCACGGGGCCTGAAATCTGGGAAGACACCGACGGACGCGCCGACATTCTGATCTCAGGCGTGGGCACAGGCGGTACGATCACGGGCATCTGCGAGTACATCAAGCCCAAGAAGCCGTCGTTCAAAGCTGTGGCCGTTGAGCCGGCGGACAGCGCGATCCTGTCTGGAGGCAAGCCCTCGCCGCATAAGATTCAGGGCATCGGTGCCGGATTCGTCCCCAGCATCCTGCGTCGCGACTATATCGACGAAGTCATCACCGTAACCAATGACGAAGCCATCAACATGGCGCGGCGCCTGCCCCTCGAAGAAGGACTCTTTGTCGGAATCTCTTCGGGAGCCGCGGTGGCTGCCGCGCTGAAGGTCGCGAAGCGAGCGGAGAATAAAGGTAAGCTGATCGTCGTGATTCTGCCGTCGTTTGGAGAACGATACTTGAGCAGCATTCTGTTCCAGGAGTTGCGGGAAAAGGCGCTGCAAATCCCGACGGTGGAGCTGCCGCCGGCCTGATCTATGTTTTCAATATCGATCTGATCATCCATGCCGCATCCGTTCTCACTAATTCGCGAAGACGTGGCCAACGTGGTGGAGCACGATCCCGCGGCCAAGTCCAGCTTGGAAGTGTTCCTGTGCTACTCCGGCCTGCATGCGGTGTGGTTCTACCGCATGAATCACTGGATGTGGAATCATGGCCTTTTCCTGCTGGCGAGAATGTCGTCGCAGGCCGCCCGCTTCCTGACCGGAATTGAAATCCATCCCGGAGCCAAAATCGGCCGGCGTTTGTTTATCGATCACGGCCACGGCGTGGTCATCGGTGAGACGGCGATTGTTGGCGATGATGTCACGCTGTATCAGGGCGTGACCTTGGGCGGCACTGGCAAAGAGCACGGCAAGCGGCATCCCACGATAGAAGACAATGTAGTCGTCGGCGGCGGCGCGAAGATTCTCGGCAATATTATTGTCGGCAAGAACTGCCGCATCGGCGCCGGATCGGTCGTACTGCGCAATGTTCCAGAGGACTCCACAGTTGTCGGCGTGCCGGGACACATTATCTTCCGCGAAGGCAAGCGCGTGGTGATTACCGATCCCAAGCAGATCAACGATCCGCTCTCGGAAGCGCTTGCGGCCGTAGCGACCGAAGTGAACAAACTCCGCGAACGTGTGCAGCATTTGGAAGGTTCGGGAATGCAGGGCGAACCGCCGTCGGAGTCGATGCAAAGAATCATGGAAGACATCGACTACCAGATCTAGCGAGTCTGTGCACCGGAATCCTAGCGCGACATCTCTCCGTCCAGCATCCGCCAAATGCCCAGCGGGTTACCCTCCTTCAACGCATCCGGAAGCGTGCTGTCCGGAAATCCCTGATAGCACACCAGCCGCGTAAACCGGAAGATCGCCTGGCTCCCCACCGACGTGGACCGTCCATCCGATGTTGAAGGATACGGGCCCCCATGCACCATGGCGTGCGTGACTTCGACCCCAGTTGGAAAACCATTAAACACGAGGCGTCCGACCTTGTTTTCGAGAATCGCTATCATGTCGGCAAACTCGCGCAGGTCCTGCTCGGTGCCGTGAATCGTCGCGGTCAAGTGGCCTTCGAGTCCCCGGGCGATCGCGAGAACCTCATCCCTAGTCGAGTGCCGCACGAGGAGAGTCGTGGGTCCAAAGATCTCCGCATCCAGATCCGAACCAAGAAAAGACGCGGCATCGGTTTCGAATAGCGCAGCGCTCACGACGAAGCTCGTGTCAGTTGTCGCGTGCGGACCCTCGGCCCCAAGTTTGACCGACGCGTCCGTCTTGCGCGTCGCGACCGAAGAGTCATACGAAGAGTGGATCGCCTTGGTAAGAAGATAAAACGGAGCCGACGCCCCAACGAGTTGCTGCAATTTCTTCGCAAACGCCGCAGCGTCGGAGCCTTCTGGAAGAAAAACCATCCCAGGCTTCGTGCAGAATTGCCCGGCCCCCAGAGTGAAGGATCCATGCAGAGCCGCAGCGATTGTTTCGCCACGCTCCCGCAACGCGCCCGGCAGAACGAACACCGGATTCGTGCTGCTCATCTCCGCATAGAATGGAATCGGCTCAGGACGCGACGCGGCCACGTCCATCAGAATTCTTCCGGCGACTCGTGAGCCCGTGAACCCGCCCGCCTTCACCAGAGGATGCTTCATCAACGCCGTCCCAATTTGTGCACCGCTGCCGAACAGAAGCGAGAACACTCCCTCCGGCAAGCCGCATTCCCGAACGCTTTCCCGCACGGCGCGACCGACCAATTCACTAGTGCCCGGATGCGCTGCATGTGCCTTCACGATCACGGTGTTGCCACCCGCCAGTGCCGAAGCTGTATCTCCTCCAGCGACCGAGAACGCTAGTGGAAAATTGCTTGCCCCGAACACCACAACAGGACCCAGCGGCCGCAGCATCGAGCGAATGTCAGGCTTGGACGCGGGCTTGCGATCGGGCAAAGCGCGGTCGATTCGCGCCTGCACCCACGATCCCTCCTCCGCCACCTGCGCAAATAGCCGAAGCTGGGCACACGTTCGCGCGGTTTCTCCCTGGAGTCGTGCTTGCGGCAGTGCAGTCTCTTGTGCGGCACGCGCGATTACATCCTCCGCAATCGATTCAATCTTCGCTGCAATCGCGCGCAGAAACGCGCCCCGGTCTCGTCCAGAAACACGCTGGTAGGCCTCGAACGCCTCTGCGGATAGTCGAGCCGCGAGTTCTACTTCTTCGGCCGTCGCCGGAATGAATCCGGGATGCAAGCGTTCGCCGGTCGTGGGATTCGTCGCATACATCGCCTCGCCCGCGCCCGTGCCTTCCCGAAATCCGATCAGCGACCGGCCTGCGATTTTTATTTTGGATGAAGTCGTCGGCATTTTATTTCCCTGTCGGTAATGCATAGCCAGACACCGACTGCGGCCGGGACCGCAACGCATCACGAATGATCTTCTTATTATGCTCGAGTTCGGGGCCCGCCAACTCCAGGCGTGGCGGCCGCACCCGTGGATTACCGATTCCAACTTCGGCCTGCACCAGCTTGATGAGCTGAACGAAATTCGGAACGGTGTCCATTCGCAGCAACGGCAGGAACCAGCGATAGATTTCGAAAGCCTTATCGGTATCTCCGTTGATTCCGCAGTTGAACAGTTCCACCGATTCGTGCGGCAGAGCGTTCGCCAGGCCGGCAATCCATCCCGTCGCTCCAACTCCAATTGCTTCCAACACGGCATCATCGACCCCTACACAAATCTCGAGCCGGCTGCCAAGCAATGCTCGGATCGCCGAGACTCGCCGCACATCCGTGCTCGATTCCTTCACCGCCGCGAGATTTTCATATTCCGTCGCCAGTTCGCCAATCTGTTCTGGGAAAAAATCAGTCCCGTAAGCCACCGGATTGTTGTAAAGCATGCAGGGGAGGGACGTAGCGCTAAAAACAGCGGCAACATGGGCCTTCATCTCGCGCCAGTCTCCCTTGTAGACATAAGGAGGCAACACCATCAGGCCATCGCAGCCCACGTTCGCGGCAACCTTCGCCATCGATACAGCCTCCGCGGTCGAGAGTGCCGAAATCGCCGCGACCACCGGCGCGCGTCCGTGAACGGCTTTGACGCACGTGCGGAGCACCGCAACCCTCTCTTCGAGCGTCAGAGTTGCGCCTTCCCCCAGCGACCCGAGGGCCACGATTCCAGTGCATCCGTTATCGAGAAGCAGGCGGCAATGCTTCACCATAAACGCGTGATCGATGCTGAGATCGGTATTGAAGCAAGTAGTGATTGCGGGCATCACGCCCTTCCAGTTCATCGCAAGCCTCCCTCATCCCTGAGTGCGAACGACTCCGGCCAGACTTTCGACGCGTGCGGGGAAAACCGGCGGCCGGGCCGAATCCGGAGTCCACTGAAAAAGAAACTGTGTGGCCGGCCCGCATACTCGTCCCTGGCACGGGCCCATACCGCAACGCGTCTGCAACTTCGCCGACCGCCATGACCGATGGTCCTGCAAACGTGCATACGGAACGTCTTCGCAGCGGCAGACCAGCGTCTCAGCGGACGGCAAGTCCCTCAACTCCGGGCGCAGACGGAATGTCCGATCCAATATTCGTGCAAAGCGACGTGCCTTGCGATGTGCTGCGAACAGTTTTCGCGATGCGGTCGCGTGCCCAGCTGCAGCTAGACCGGCGATCTGTCCCTCAACCAGAGCCAACTCCACACCGCCAATACTAGTCGGTTCCCCTGCGCAGAAAACTCCCTTGACCGAGCTCTGCTGCAAGTCGTCTACCTGCACATAGCCGCAACTCAACTTGCAGCCCAGCAGCGATTGCAACTCCACATTTGGAACCAGATGAAATCCGCAAGCCAGATAGTCGCACGGGATAACTTCCGTCTTGCCGTTTCGAGAAATAGTAACGCTTTCAACCGCCGAACCGCCGTGCGCCGCCAATGGCCAACAATTCGCGGCAAACGGAATGCCGGCCAGTTGCTTCTTCAATTGCAAGGCTTGAGCTATCTTTCCCGGGTAGCCCAACAGCCCTGCACCGAATCGCGCTAGCCTGCTCCACGGTGCCTGCTCGCAGATCACTGGAATCTCGGCACCCTGCTTGCGCAGGTAGGCCGCGACCGCGAGCAGCAACGGCCCCGATCCGGCGACCACTACGAGCTTGCCGCGTATGGGCAGTCCAGATTTCACCATCGTCTGCAGGCCCCCGGCTCCCATCACGTTCGGTAGAGTCCAGCCGGGAAAGGGCAGGAACCTCTCCCGCGCACCCGTTGCCAGAACCAAACTCGTATAGCTCAATTCGCAGAGATCATTGGCGCACTCGGCCAAAAGTACGCCAGCTTCCGGCTGATGACACACTCTCATCCCGAATCGCTTTGTGATATTGCTGTTACACAGTCGCTCGGCCCATCTCGCAGCCTCTGGGCCGCGTTCGTCTCCGGAACCTCTCCAGACTTGGCCGCCGCAGGACGGATTGTCGTCGACGATTCCGACGCGAACGCTGCACTCCGCCGCCCGCACCGCGGCTGCCATGCCTGCGGGCCCTGCCCCAATCACCAGCACGTCGAAGCGCAGCCGCGAATCAGCCATCAGTTCTCACTTCCATTCCCGCTTCGCAAAGGATCTGGCAACTCCGGCAATGTGGGATTCCGTTAATCGAAACGCGGCACTCGTAGCAGATCCCCATCCCGCACAAAGGCCCGCGCAGCTCGCCGCTCACAGAAGTTCGGCACGCTTGCCCAGCCATCGCCACCGCTACCGCGACCGTCGCGCCTGCCTCGACACTCACTGGCGAACCGTTCACACTCAGCGTCACCGACGTGGAACTAAGCATGTGCAACTTCCTTCCCCACACGCGAAGGCAAGTAAGGCTCACTTGGAATTTCGGGTTTCGTCCCAGTGATCTGATCCACCAGAATTCTTGCCGTTGCTAGTGAAGTCGTGATTCCCAGCCCCTCATGCCCGGTCGCGAGGAACAGAGAAATATCTCCTGGCCACGGGCCAATCAGCGGCAACTTGTCCGGCGTTGCCGCGCGGAATCCAGTCCATGTACGCACCGCCGACATCGGCCCTAGCCCCGGCATGTATTCCCGTGCGCGCTGCAACATGCGTCGCAGGATTTCCTGATCAACCCCCTTATGTTCCGCTCCGTACTGTCGGGACGATCCAATCAGAATCTGTCCGGTGCGCCGTGGCTGCACGTTAAACGCTACCGAATCGCTGCTCACCGAATGCGCACTCTTCAGGTATCCGAGTTCCACTAATTGGTGCCGCAGAAATCCGGGATACCGATCGGTAATCACCAGGTGTCCCTTGCGCTTCTTAATCTCAACTCGGCTCAGCAGTTCCGGCGCCCAGGCTCCTGCCGCATTCACGATCCTTTCGCCGTGGATCTCGGTACCGTCCGACAGCCGCACGCGCCCTCCTCCAATCTCCGTCGCGCCTGCGCCCAAGCGAAGTTCGGCCCCGTGTTTCTGCGCGCGTTCCATCAGGAAACGGGCCGCGCACGGCGGATAGAGAACCGCGTCCTCCGCCACGAGGAGGCCACCTGCTATGCCGTCGCGCAAATTGGCTTCGAGTCTCTGCAAGGCCGGCGCGTCAAGCACGGTAGTCGGGACTCCACGCTCCAGATAGTAAGAATGTTTGCGACGCACCTCGGCCATCTCTTCTTCGTCGGCCGCGACCCAGATTGTGCCGCACGGCTCGTATTCGACATCCACCGGCAACTCCGGCCGCAAAGCCTGCCATAGCTGCTGCGAATAACGCGTCAGAGCAAACTGTGCCTCGGAATCGTCCATGACGACGATGTGCCCCATCCCACCCGCAGTGGCCCCGCCGCCTACCATATCTCGGTCGACGACTGCGACCCGCATCCCGCGGCGTGCGAACTCGTCCGCGCAAGCGGCGCCCACAATTCCCGCGCCCACAATCACCACGTCAAAGGTCGCACCGCTCATGGGATTGACTCAACGTTCAAACACGACATTGCACTCGACCTTTCGCGAATTCGACGATTAGTGTAGACAATATCCATTACCGTTGCACTGCTACCCTAGAGTGGAGAAACCGATGTTGCACTTCGGATCATGGTCTCGCAGGCACTTCTTAACCGCCGCCGCGGGAGCCGCTGGATCAACCCTGCTTCCCAAAGCGTTGATGGCTGCTCGTCCGCAAGATCCTGTCGTCGACATTGCCCAAAAAGATGGCAAGCCCGTCGATCGCGAGAAAGTTGCCTGGAAAGCATGGCCATTTCCGTTGAAGCAAGTGCGGCTCGGCGACGGCCCGTGCAAGACCGCGATGGAAGCCGACCGGAAATATCTGCGCTCGCTGCCGCCCGACCGTCTCCTTCACACCTTCCGCGTTACCGCTGGAATCACCACGACCGCGCAGCCGCTGGGAGGATGGGAGGCGCCCGACTGCGAACTCCGCGGCCACTACGCCGGCGGCCACTACCTCTCGGCTTGCGCTCTGATGTACGCCGCTTGCGGAGATGAAGATCTGAAGAACAACGCTTCCTCGGTTGTCGCCGGACTGAATCAATGCCAGGCCGTCCTGAAGAGTGGATACTTGAGCGCATTCCCCGTCGAATTCTTCGATCGCCTCCGCGAGCGCCAGCAAGTTTGGGCTCCCTTCTACACTATTCACAAAATCATGGCCGGCCTTCTCGACATGTATGTCTACTGCGGCGACGAGCAGGCTCTGGACGTGGTGCAGAAAATGGCCGCCTGGGTCGATCGCTATACCGAGTCGCTCAGCTACGAACACATGCAGCGCGTCCTCGGCACCGAATTCGGAGGCATGGGCGAAGTGCTCTGCAATCTCTACGCCGTGACTGGCAAGCAGGACTATCTCGAGATCGCGCCGCGTTTCGACAAGAAGCAGTTCTTCGACCCTCTCGCCGCCCACCGTGACGAACTCAAAGGCCTGCACGTGAATACGCACATCCCGCAGGTGATCGCCGCGGCGCGCTACTACGAACTGACCGGCGAACGCCGCTATCGCGACATCGCCGAATATTTCTGGAATGAAGTCGTCACCGAACGCTCCTATTGCACCGGCGGCACCAGCAACGGCGAATCGTGGAACACCGATCCAGGTAAGCTCTCCACCGAATTGGGTCCCGATACTACGGAGTGCTGCTGTGCCTACAACATGATGAAGTTGACGCGCCATCTGTTCGGCTGGTCTCCCGACGCGCGCCTCATGGATTACTACGAGCGCGCGCTCTTCAACCATCGCCTCGGCACCATCAATCCCGAAGACGGCACCATGA
Organism: uncultured Acidobacteriaceae bacterium; assembly: GCA_963709025.1. Classification (GTDB taxonomy): domain Bacteria; phylum Acidobacteriota; class Terriglobia; order Terriglobales; family Acidobacteriaceae; genus Sulfotelmatobacter. The sequence goes on along the minus strand of CAVPVE010000048.1, from coordinate 3,220 downwards.
TGTATTACCTGCCGCTCGCTTCGGGATACTGGAAGACCTTCGGCAAGCCCCTCGACGCTTTCTGGTGTTGCACTGGCACGGGATCCGAGGAATACGCCAAGCTGGCCGACACCATCTACTTCCATGACGACGATTCACTCTATGTGAATCTCTATATCGAATCGCAACTGGAATGGCCCGAGAAGGGCGTTCGGCTTAAACAGGAGACTCGCTTCCCTGAGCAGCAGGGAACCACGATTACTGTTTCCACCAAGAGCCCAGCTCAACTCGCAATCAACCTCCGCATTCCGTATTGGGCACAGGGAGGCAACGTGCGAGTCAACGGGACGACGTTGCCGGCGTTTTCCAGTCCCAGCAGTTATCTGACGCTCAACCGTATCTGGAAGACTGGCGACAAGATCGAACTCAGTCTACCGATGGCGCTGCACATCGACAGCATGCCCGACGACGAGACCATCCAAGCCGCGATGTACGGCCCACTGGTGCTGGCTGGTCGGTTTGACGAGGTCACGAAAGAAATGTCGTACAGCGGCCCAGGCCCAAAGTCAGGCGCCCAGAGCAAGGTGCCCGACATCGTATCGAATCCCGCCCACCCCGCGGCATGGATTGAACCCGACGCAAAGCAAGCCCTCACCTTCCATGCAGTCGGCCAGCCACAACCCATCACACTGGTTCCTCTGAACCAGGTGATTCACGAACGCTATGCAGTTTATTGGAAGGTGAAAATATCGTAACGTCGAGGAACTACGCTGTGTCCTCCGTGTCCTCTGTGGTGAAACCTCTTGCGCCCTAGGCAAGCTCAGGATGAAGTCTTTGACAAAGGTATGGGCCTCCGTTTAATGTTCCGTTGCGTAAACGTTTACGAGAACGATTTTGCCTGCTTAATTTTTGAACGCAGAGGATTCCTAGTTTTCCCCAAATGCTGCTGAAGTCACTGCGCGAAGAGGTGCTGGAAGCGAACCTGGAACTGGTTCGTCGCGGCCTTGTGCTCTACACTTTCGGCAATGCCAGCGGCATGGATCGCGGCGAAGGACTCGTTGCCATCAAGCCCAGCGGTGTTCCCTATGAAGAACTCACGCCCGAGCAGATCGTGATTTCCGATCTCGCGGGCAAAATCGTAGATGGCGCCCTTCGTCCGTCTTCGGACCTCGCAACCCATCTTGAGTTATACAAGCACTTTCCAGGCATTGGCGGAGTGGCCCACACGCACTCGGAATTTGCCACCGCATGGGCACAGGCTGAAACGCCGATTCCATGTTTCGGCACCACGCACGCGGATTCTTTCCACGGCCCGATTCCTGTCACGGAGCATCTGAGTTCGAAAGAAATAGAGGGCGACTACGAACTGGAAACAGGCGCCGCCATATGCCGCACGTTTTCCAAGCTCGATCCCAACGCGATTCCGGCGGTGCTAGTCGCCGGCCACGCTCCCTTTTGTTGGGGAGCCAACGCCGCTGAGGCGGCGCACCACGCAGTGATTCTCGAATTTGTGGCGCGGATGGCGCTCCATACTTTGTCGATCAACGCTGAATCTCGGCCCCTGGCGCGCGCATTGCACGACAAGCATTTCCTGCGCAAGCACGGCCGCAACGCCTACTACGGACAGGTAAAAAAATAAATGACTCCTGCTCTGCTGGTGCTGAGCTCCTCCACACTGGTGCATCTCTCACCAGTCGACATGGTCATCATCGTTTTCTACTTCGCTCTTGTGCTCGCGATCGGCCTCTACCTGAAAGAACAAGCCAACACCGGTGAAGACTTTTTCATGGCGGGCCGTGAAATGACGGCCTGGGTCGCAGGTCTCGCGTTCCTCTCGGCGAATTTGGGATCGCTCGAACTGATGGGCTGGGCGGGCAACTCGTACAAGTATGGAATCCTGGCGGCGCACTGGTATTGGATCGGCGCCATCCCCGCGATGCTGTTTCTTGCGCTGGTGATGATGCCCTTCTACCACATCTGCAAGACGCACTCCGTCCCCGGATATCTCAAACTTCGCTACGGTCCGGGTGCTCAGGCCATCTCGTCGATTTCATTCGCCTTCATGACGGTTTTGATGAGCGGCATCAACATGTACGCCATGGCCGTCGTGATGCGGGTCGTGCTGGGATGGGATATCAACGTCAGCATTTTGATTTCTTCCGTCACCGTCATGATTTATGTGGCCCTTGGCGGTTTGCGCTCGGCGATCTTCAATGAGGTTCTGCAATTTTTTCTGATCTGGGCGGGAGCGCTGCTGATCCCGATTCTGGGCTTGATTGAGGCGGGCGGTTGGAGCGGGCTCAAGGCAAAGATACTCCTGAACCTTACGGAACAGCATGTGGCTAACCCCGGCTCGTACACGCACGCATGGTCGACGTTGGGGACCTTTACAGACAATCCGATGGGAATCAATTGGGTCGGCATTGTGTTTGGTCTCGGGGCGGTCATTTCCATGGGCTACTGGACTACGGATTTTCTGGTCGTGCAACGTGTCCTGGCTGCGAAAGATCTGCGCTCTGCCAAACTGGCGCCCATCATCGGCGCTGCCTTCAAGATGATGGTTCCTTTCATTGTCATTCTCCCAGGCCTGCTTGGTCTGGCATTGCTTCGCGATCCCCACACCGGCAGTCTGCTTCGCCTTGTGCCGGCCGATCTCGCATGGTCCCCAGCCGGACAGGCGCAGGGGCTGCACGGTTATGACGAAGTCTTGCCGCTGATGTTGGCACGCTACTGCGGACCCGGCCTGCTCGGTCTCGGCATTACCGCCCTCATCGCAGGCTTCATGTCCGGGATGGCGGGCAATGTCAGCGCCTTTACCACGGTTTGGACTTATGACATTTACGGCGCCCTGATCAACAAGAATGCGTCGGACGATTCGAAGGTGCGCATGGGCCGCTGGTGCACGGTAATCGGAGTCGTCGTGAGCATCTTCACGGCGTACCTGGTGATGCACGCCCAAAGCATCATGGACTACGTCCAGGCGCTCTTCAGCTTCTTCATTGCGCCCTTGTTCGGCACCGTGATTCTCGGCATGCTCTGGAAGCGGGCGACACCAGCCGCTGGTTTCTGGGGATTGCTGACAGGAACCTTGTCCTCCGTTGGCCTGTATATATGGGTTAAAATCGACCCGAGCGCCGTCCGATACGTGGCTCTTTCGTCTCAGGCGCAAGATCAGGCGCAAAATATGATGCGCGCGCTCTGGTGCTGCTCGGTCTGCGTGATCGTCACCGTCGTAGTGAGC
>CAVPVE010000047.1:0-29010 GCA_963709025.1 uncultured Acidobacteriaceae bacterium | reverse complement strand
AAAGAAAATTAGCTTAACAGCCCGTGGTGCAAGTTCGGATTCGTGAGCAGAAAGTGTTGAGGTATCCACAGGCTTGGTTTGTAGAATCGGCACATGGCGATGGGGACGCGCAAGCAGCGGGAAAAACAAGAAGATTTGTGGATCGCGCATGCGGAGTTGGCATCGGCTCCGGGACATCCGTTCTATCAGCGTTTGAATGAGTTGCTGGAGGCCGAAGGCTTCGACGAGTTTGTCGAGACCCGGTGCGCGAAGTTTTATGCCGAGAAGAACGGGCGTCCGTCGCTGACGCCGGGGATTTACTTTCGGGCGCTGCTGATCGGGTATTTCGAGGGCATCGGGGCGGAGCGCGGCATTGCCTGGCGGCTGGCGGACTCGCTGGCCCTGCGGCGTTTCGTGGGGATCGCGCTGGACGAGTACACGCCGGATCACTCGACGATTTCGCGCACGCGGCGGCTGATCGATGTGGACACGCATCGCGAAGTATTCGGCTGGGTGTTGGGCGTGCTGGCCGATCGTGGGTTGCTGAAAGGCCAGCGGATCGCGATAGATGCGACGACGCTGGAGGCGAACGCGGCGATGCGCTCAATTGTGCGGCGGGACACGGGCGAGAGTTACGAAGAGTATCTGCGGGGGCTGGCGAAGGCCTCAGGTATCGCGACACCGACGCGCGAAGACTTGGCGCGGTTGGATCGCAAGCGCAAGAAGCGGACGTCGAATAAGGAGTGGAAGAGCCCCACGGATGGCGATGCGCGGATCGCGAAGATGAAGGATGGGCGCACGCATCTGGCGCACAAAGCCGAGCACGCCGTCGATCTGGACACGGGCGCGGTGTTGGCGGTCACGCTGCAAGGCGCCGACCGAGGCGACACGGCCACGCTGGATGAGACGTTGTGCGAAGCCGGAATGGCAGTGGCGGAGCAGGTTGGGCGGGAGGCGGAGTTGCGGCCCAACGAAACGCCAAAGGTGAACGTGGCCGGGATCGAAGAGACGGTGACCGACAAGGGTTATCACAGCGGCGCGGTGGTGAAGCGGATGAAGGTGTACGGCGTGCGCAGTTACATTCCGGAGAAGAAACAAAAGGGACGGCGGAACTGGGCGGGCAAACAGGCCGAGCAGCAAGCGGTGTATGCGAACCGGCGGCGGGTGCGGGGTGCGTATGGCAAGAGTTTACTGCGGCGGCGCGGCGAGTTAGTGGAGCGCAGCTTCGCGCACTGCTACGAGACGGGCGCGATGCGGCGCTGCCATCTGCGCGGACAGGAAAACATTTGGAAGCGGCAACTGATCCACGTGGGTGCGTTCAATCTAAGCCTGATCCTGCGCCAACTGCTGGGCGCGGGCACGCCGCGGGAGTGGAAGAACCGCTTCGGCAGACTTGTTTTGACTCTCTACTTACTCTTCACGTGTCGGATGAGTCAGAAGCGGTTTGCAGAAGCCGAATCTCCGCGTCCGTTGCCAAGTGCTTCGTGAGATCGCGTAGCCGACTACATCGCCCGACTTGCGGGAAATCCGCTACTTGCACCCCGGGCTGTTAAACTCGTACGACTCGCGAGCAACAAGCCCTCCTAATTATGCGCCGACAAATGGGTTGGGTCGTCGAAACCTGCTTGCGATAGAGTTAGGCTACGGGTGTGCCCGTGATCCCAATCACTCCGTACCGACGAACAAATGCGCAGCGAAATGAGATGGTGTTACTTGCTTCCTCCTCCGAAGGTGAAGTTGACGCCTGCGGAATACCGGAAGTTGTTCTGCGACGAATTATTGAACTGGTTGGTGAATCGCGTCATCAAGTAATCGATTTCCACCGGTCGGAACTGGAATGATTTGTTGATGGGAATATCAATGCCGCCGCCCATCGCCATCGCGAAGGCATTCCCTGCTGGCGATCCCGAAGCGGTGCATGAGCCCGCGCAGGCTTTCGTCAGATTCGCATACACATTGCTGTGCGCCCCACCCAGTAACCACTGTGCGAATGGCTGGAATCTTGGAGTGCGAAACTTAATCTGCGGCCCAAACATGTAGGTGAACAGATTGCCTTGCGCCTTCAGGACCCCGCCAGCCGGATTCGTCCAGGTGATGTTATTGCTGCCGTAGCCTTGGAGATCCATTTTGATTCCAAAGTAGTTGGTGACGTTCACGACGAGCGCTCCGCCGCCACCATTCAGGCTTAGGCTTTGGGTGCCGCGAGCGACAGGGTAAAAGCGACCGTATGAGTAATCGGCAGCGACTTCTGCACGCGGGAAATCCTGAGTCCACGCCGCCACTCCCACTAACACGACAGCGCAGAATACGAACAGCTTTGTAAGTCTCACGATTTTTCCTCCTGATTTATAGTTTGGTCTTGTTCCAGCAATAGCTTCATCAACCCTCTGCAGTGCGTGTCTCCCCGATACAAGGCCATGCTGTCACTAATGAGACTCACTGCTGAAGACCTCCTCCGAAGAGGATCGTTAGCCAGCCTTCATCGTGCAATCTTGTCCCCAATCTCATGAGACGTCCGGCCGACCCATAGATGATTGAAAGCAAAGAGAGTCGAGGCTCAATAGCGCAAGAGTAAGGAGGTGGAGGCAGCCCTTCAGAGGTTGGCATTTCAACTTCAGGATTGTATGCCGTCCTTTTGTAACGTGAGGCAACCTGACCGCTAAACGATAGATTTGGCCCCACGACCTACCGTTGCAGTTCCAACCGTTATCTGAAGTCTGACATGCAATCTCCGGCGACGACATCAACCCAACAGTGGCTTCTTCTCTCCGCCACCGTTGCATGGCAACAGAAGGGCGGCATGAAGTCCTCAAGACGAAATGCCAACCGCTGAGCTTTGCTATCAATTCCAAACGGCAGATGCTGGTCGGTCCCAACTTCCTTTGCTTTCATCCATCTATGCGGCTGCTGTGGGCATACATGCGGTTGGGGACAAAATTGCAAGTCGGAAGAACGGCTAGCGGTCATTATTGGCTTTGCCGACACTTCGGCAACAATAGCAAGGAGAGCTTGTATGTTCGCCAGCGTTGGCGTCAAGTGCCCGACAACCAGCCCGAACATGAAGGGAACGCTTTGGCTTTGTGAGACGTGCGGTTCCTTTCTCTCTCTTCATTCTTCACGAGTCATATACGAGCTGGCTTGCCCGCTCTGTGGAGACGAGATGATGGAATCCTTCGTGGCGTTCGACAGTGGCCTCAGGCAGGTGTTCGGTGACGCCTAGCTAGATCTCTTTGGACAAACGTCGAAAAGCCTCTGCAGATCGGCATACACGAGGTGCCTTCTCGGAATTCGAACATGAGACCCCGATTAGACGGAACAATGCCAATCCGCAAGTCAAAGCTCAGAGGCATCATCGTCCCCGCGATTGCGCTGGTGCCTCTGCAGACTCTCCACGCACAGGACGATTGCGTTGGCGCTTGCAAGATCAGCAGCAACCTGGCCATGGTGATGAACATGCCTGTCAGTTCGACCTCGCAGGTTGCGGACACCGGCTGGGGTGCGGTAGGCGGAGTTGTCTATAACTTCAAGGAGCGCAACGCAATCATCGGCGAGTTCATGTGGAACAGGATGTATCCGTCAGGCACACTTCTGCAACCGCGGCAAACGGCACCCTCACAGTCCAGCGGTCTTAGCGGGAACAGTAACCTGTACGCGTTCGCTGAAAATTATCGTTACGAACTGCGCGGCCGGATGATCGGCACCTATCTCATGGGCGGCGGCGGTTGGTATTTCCGCAAGAACTGGCTCTCTAGAGAGGTGACATCAGTTCCCGCCACCGTTTGCACACCGGCCTGGCTGTGGTGGGGATTCACTTGGACGTCGGGAGCGGTAACGGCCAAACAGACAGTGGCAACCTCAACCACAGACGATTGGGGCAGGAACGCAGGGATAGGGTTCACGGTAAGAGTTGGCGAAGCTCCTTACCGGCCTTATACAGAGGCACGCTATCACTCTGCCCCACCAAGGGCATCAGTACACAGTTCGTGGCTATCACGGTAGGAATTCGGTACTGAAGGAGTGATTCTTTATCCGCGTTTGCCGCTAAAAGGCGCTACGCAAGAAAAGGAGATTGTATGACTTCCCCCATGGAGACCGCCCTCACTATAGTCGTCGTCAAGGCCGTTGCGATCGTGGGATCAGCATTAACCTCAGTATTCCTTCTCGCTCTATTCGGAGCAAAGAAGCTGTAATCCGTGCGCTTTTTGACAGCTCGATTCCTTTCTCTGAAATTGGGTCCAATGTTGGATCCATCTAGAAGGCCATTTTCAGCCCAAAAAGCGATTTAAGTTGCGCCAGATCAACGAAAGTTTGAACGGCTCATAAGCCAAGGGGAGTGGCTTCATTCCGGATCGGCCAATTTGGGTCTGATCTGCGTCCGATAAGCTGGCCAAAGAGTTCCCTTGAGTTCCCTTAGAGGATTAGGAACGGGCTGTCAGTACCGTTAAGTTCCAATAAGTTACGTCGGCCCAGGGACTCTGCAGAAGCATCTGGCACACGGAGAGCAGCCAGATAACGGCCAGAAACGGCTCTATGTGCTCGACGAATCATCGTTGGCGTCGACCCGGCAAGTGCATGAATTTGTGAACCGGCGCCATCCCAACAACCGTGCGTTGCTTGTCGGCGACCCATGCTCGCAATTGTACGGTTCCCGACGAGGACTGACTCCTTATCACTCCGACCGCCAGAGGATCGGAACACGGTGTTCGGTCATCTCGGTCACTGCCTCTAGCTCGGAGTCAGGCGAGAATCCCGTCAATACAATTCCGCGGACGTGCCGGATGTCTGACAAGCTCGGAAATTCCAATGCGCGACTTGAGAAACTTGTAAGGCAGATCATGAAGGAAAAGGACCCAGTGAAGTTCGACGGCCTTTGCTCGGAGCTTTGGCGAGTTCTCGATGAACGCGAAAGTTTTACAAGCATAGAAAACAAAGTTGGCGGAGCAAGTGCGACGGCCGCGTGATCGCCTTTTCTAGTGCCGCTCGGAACTGCACCGGATTTTGCACCGACTGCCTGCATCCGGGGCTTACTGGCGTCTACTGGCCGTTCCGAACTCGGAATTGCAACAGTTCGTGTCCCAGTGGCCTTGTTCCTGCACCAACGGAATCTCTGCCGCCAATTCAACATCCAGCAAGAGGGGAATCCGGCGATCCATATCAGGCAGCTATCCGGTTTACGGAAACCTGCTTCCCAGCGGGCTACGTGGCGACTAGTCTAACTCGTCGACGCGCATAAACTCGATGCGATGATTTGCGTCGGGATCCCGTTGCGATGCTGCGGCCACGAGAAACGCTAAATTTCCCTTTAAGTTATGATTACGCAGCCAAGTGCTAGCGAAGTCACGCCAGTTTTCAGGATCCGCTTCGAGATGAACTGGTTGAACGCCATATGAAAAGAGAAGCTTTTGCATCACTACGGCGTCTGCACCTACGGCAACGATCGATACTGGCGGCTTGAAGCGCGAGATCATGCGCGCAGTGTCGCCGCTGCGCGTAGGCACAAAGACGGCGGCACAGGGTGCAGTTTCGAGTGCATGTTCTACTACGACGGCCATGGCTTGCGCTGCCGTTAACGGCTTCTGCGTGATCCCCTGCATGGCCTTCCGCCACGCGCGTGGACGACTATACTCGGTCGCAACAGCTATCTTGGCCACCATCGCGACCGCCTCTTCCGGATATTGGCCCATGGCGGATTCGCCGGAGAGCATGACGCAATCGGTTCCGTCGAGGATGGCGTTGGCAACATCAGTGGATTCGGCGCGAGTCGGAAGGCGGCTGGAGACCATGGATTCAAGCATCTGGGTCGCGGTGATGACCGGTTTGCCCGCAACGTTCGCTTGAAGGATCAATTGTTTTTGAATTACTGCGATCTCTTCGACCGGCATTTCAACCCCGAGGTCGCCGCGGGCCACCATGATGCCGTCCGCTGCGTGAAGGATTTCTGCGTAGTGCTTGACGGCATGAGAGCGCTCGATCTTCGCGATGATGAAGGGCTGCTCGCCGACGGCTAGGGCAGCGGCACGGACGAGTTGGACGTCCTGCGCGCTTTCGACGAAGGATTGACTGAGAGCATCCACCCCATGCTGAAGGGCGAACTCGAGACAGCGGCGATCGTGCTCCGTGAAGGCACTGATGCCAAGATTGATGCCGGGGAGGTTGAGTCCCTTGCGCGAGCGTAGTTCGCCACCGACAGCGACCTTGCAGTGCACCTCACTGCCCGCGACGAGTTCCACCTGAAGTTGCACCAGTCCATCATTCAGGTAGAGCCGGTCGCCTGGTTTCACCACGCGCGGTAGCGGCCCGAAACTCATGGATGCGCGATGGTTGTCACCAATGATGTCTTCGCTGGTCAGCGTGAACGTGTCGCCGATCCGCAACTGGATAGGCTCGGGATCGATCCTCCCGAGACGCATCTTCGGCCCGGGCAAGTCGGCCATAATGGCGACACTTCGTCCGACCTTCTGCGCGGCTGTGCGGATGCGAGAAATCACCTCGCCATGGCAGGTGAATTCCCCATGCGAAAAATTCAACCGAGCGATATCGAGTCCGGCACGTATCAAACGCTCGAGCATCTCCGGTGAGTCGGAGGCTGGACCGATGGTAGCGACAATCTTCGTCTTGTGTTCCCGGAGCGATGTCATTGCTCATTGGGCCGGTTTCAGTTTTGTTTTCACCTTGGCCGCCCGCTCCTTAGTTCTTGAATTTGGAATACTGCAGTTCAGAATTACGATCGGGGCATTCTGACCCCCAAGTCAACGAACGGCGCGTCGGCCATGGACTCAAGCTTCCTCATGGATGAAGCTTTCGGTCTACCTCACCCATTACTTCGAGTATGGCCGCGACGCAGCGGGTTGATCTCCGAAGCAAGTATCCAAAAGACGACCTGCCCGGACAAATTCGTTTTCCGGCGGCACCAGTGGGGCATCAAGCAGATTGACGGGATTATCAACGAAGTAGCTTCCTGCGTCCCAGATCTGTTGGCTGTGTGCGGTGAGGGCCTTTCCACGCCAGTCGCGCCCTAGGTGACGAGTCGGTTTCTTTTATGCGCGTGCCCGCCTCCCCGCGAACGAGCTGCCAGGGACCGTGATACCTGTGATCAGTAAAGGGTCCCAGAGGCGAAATCCTCCCACGAATGCGTAACTGTTGGCAACCGACTCGGCATCGGAAACACTTGGATCTTCATCGCGGTATCCGCTTATCCGCTCCTCACGCCGCCTCGACCGCAGGCAGTGGAGTGGTCGCCGGGTTGTGCCAACCCCCCGGCGGTAACACTCTCTGGTCGACGTCCAGTGGTCCCCAGGTACCCGGGTGGTACTCAAAAACTGGCGTGCGCGATTTCAATAGCGGGTCTACGATGCGCCACGCTTCTTCGACGTAATCCTGACGTGCAAAGAGTGTGGCGTCGCCGTCCAGGGCGTCAGTGAGCAAGCGTTCGTAGGCATCCATCTCTTCCGCGTGGACACTCCGGACCGCCAGCATTTCCGCTAGTTGTCCTACCATCTCGTCTCCCGGAGACTTCACCATCATGCCAAATCCAAGGGCCAATTCTGGGCTGAGCCGCCACCTCATATAATTCGATGATAGGCCGGGTATAAGACTCCTCGTTGGGGGTTGGCGAAGCCGTACGAGGATCTCCGTGCAGGTCAGGGGAAGACACTTCCCAGCCCGGAGGAAGAAAGGAACGCCGTGCCAACGCTGGGAGTTGATCTCGAGCCGCATCGCCGCAAAGGTCTCCGTCGTCGAATCCCGTGCTACACCCTTCTCCGCTTTGTATCCACGAAACTGACCGCGGACGATGCTCTTCGCATCCATCGGCGGGATGGCCTTGAGGACCTTGACTTTTTCGTCGCGAATGGATTCGCTGTCGACCCTGACGGGCGGCTCCATCGCGAGGTTGGACACAACCTGAAAAACGTGATTCTGCATTACGTCGCGGATAGCGCCGGTTGCATCGTAAAAAATGCCACGCCCCTGGATGCCGAAATCTTCGGCCATCGTGACCTGGACACTCTCCACGTGATTGCGATCCCAGAAGGTTTCCGGGAGCGAATTCGCAAAGCGGAAATACAGCATGTTGCGGATGGGCCGCTTTCCTAGGTAATGGTCGATCCGGAAGACAGACGTTTCGGGAAAAGTTCCAAGCAGTATGCGGTTGAGTTCCCGCGCCGAAGCCAAGTCCGTTCCGAAGGGCTTCTCCACGATCACCCGGGCGCTATTGGCGCAACCCGACTTACCCAACTGCTCGACAACCTCACCGAAGAGAAGAGGCGGGATCGCGAGGTAGTGCGCCGGTTGCACCGCCGGCCCAAGTTCCTTGCGGATCGCCTGAAACGTCGCAGGATCTTTGTAGTCGCCATCGACGTAACGGAGCAAATTGCAAAACTGATCGAACACGGAACGGTCAGAGCCTCCGCCGTGTGTCTCGAGGCTGTCGTGAACCCGCGTGCGAAGTTGATCGATACTGGAGCCTTTCGCGACGCAGATAACAGGCACTTTGAGGTTGCCGCGTTTCAACATCGCCTGAAGCGAAGGAAAGATCTTCTTAAACGCCAGGTCTCCGGTTGCGCCGAAGAAAACTAGCACATCGGACTTTTGGATCGTCATGTCCTCAGTCCAGGGATCAGAGCGGTCATCGATTCCTCCGAGTGCCGAATCTTTAGCAAACCTTTGGGCTGTTGGACCTTGGTTTCATCGGTGAGCACCACAACTATGGAGGCTGCCCCCTTGGTCGCTCTGAGAGTCACACTTTCCCCGTCTCGGCCAACGATCAACCCGCTAACTTTGACTTTTTTGTCGTTCGACGCGCCAAACGCAAATCCGACATTCAGAATGCACAGCAATGCGGTGCAGGCTACGATGTGTCTACTGCTATGTGGTTTCATACGATTGTCCTTTGCACAAATTGTAGATGGCAACAGAAAATACTGAGGGCTAGTCTTTGGCATGGATACTGGCAGAAGTGACAGCGGCTTGTCCGCTGAATTCAACTCCGCGAAGTCCAAACGTCGTCATCGTTCGAATTGTGCAAAGCTTGTGCGGCCAATTGTTTTCTTCGAACTCCAGAAACTGAGTTGCGGGCTGACGTGGCTTGCGCACGAACTACCTAAGGACGAAGAGGTTTACTTGTTTCGCACCACGGTGACCTGCGGATGGCACGTTCGCACTGGCATTTCTGTCAGTGGCCCGCCGTCTCATAGGCCTCTATGTTAAACAACAGATCGGGGTAAGAGCTCTATTTTGCAAGGCGAGACTGATGGAGGGTGAGTGGTTCTCTTGCTGATAGGCGTGTCTGGTTCGGGCAAGACGACAGTCGGCCAGTCGCTCGCATCGCAACTCGGATGGGAGTTCGCCGACGCCGACGACTATCATTCCGCACCAAACATAGAGAAAATGCGCAGTGGGATTCCCTTAACCGATGCCGATCGCGCGCCTTGGCTTAAGGCTTTGCGAGCACTGATCGCCGGATGGATCGCGGGAAAGAAAAATGGTGTTCTCGCGTGCTCCGCGTTGAAGCGGGCCTATCGAGATAGCCTGCGTGTCGCACCGGAAGTCCGAATCGTCTATCTGAAGGGAACGCCGGAACTGTTCCACCAGCGCCTTCGTGAGCGGGTCGGCCACTTCATGAAGGCACGCATGCTTGAAAGCCAACTGGCGACGTTGGAAGAGCCGGTAGACGAAGACGCTGTGGTGGTTAATGTTGATCAGTCACCCGAGGCGATTGTGGAAGAAATTCGAATCAAATTAGCGTCGAAAGAGGCTTCCCTCACCTGTGACCAACTAGCCGACCGTGATGCGTAAGAGCTGCGCGCGTTCATGATGGTACGAGATTTGACAGGATCACGCCTCGGTGAACTGGATTACGGTCCGCGAGAGCCAGGGCTTTGCCGACCCCGTACCAACGCCGCTTGTTGGCGTTGATGCTGCAACGACGAAGCGGTTCTTGAGGGCAGCGTCGGCTGCGATATCGGATGTGGCGGCGGTGTTGCACCGACCACGGCTGCCGATGCCAGTAAAGAGATGACGCCCGCTTGTCTGCGCGAGCTTTCCTGTAGCCTGACCACTTCGACTCGCACCTTTCCTGCGAAGGAGGTAGCGAGTCAGACGAAAGGATCGAGGAGGAATGAGAACACCCAGACTTTCACTAAGAGCTCGATCGCAGTCCAGGCGATAAGAGATTCAATGTTGCGATCCCGATATGTAAGTGTGCAACTGATCGATGGTGAACGCTTGTCCTGAGATTACTTCGCTCACCAGATCGGCCATGGACACTAATCCATCGAGTTTACCCTCCTTCAACACCGGTAGGTGCCGAATATGGTGCCGTGTCATGAGCGCCATGGCATCGAGGACCGTCATCTCCGGAGTTACCGTGATCAAAGAAGTTGTCATTATCTCCTGCACTCGCACGTCTCTCGAGGATTTCTCTGGCAGAATCACCTTGCGTCCACAGTCACGGGCAGAGATGATGCCGACCAGGTTGCAGCCAGAAATGACCAGGACTGCGGCCACATTCTTCGCGGCCATAAGTGAGATGGCGTCATATACCGTTGCATCAGGAGCAACCGAGTGGATCGCGTGCCCCTTCTTTTCCAGAACTGAACCGATTGACTCGACCATGATTTCTTTCTCCTCTTGATAAGAACAAGCACGAGTTCAGACTCAAGTCTTGCCGAGAACGTCATCAAACACCGGCAAGCAGGTACCACAACAGGTCGCTCAGTCCTGTCTGTTCGCGTCGCCCGATGGGCGTATAAGCCGGGGTTGGCGCAACGTTGTAGGGTAAAAGCACCGAGCTGCTCCCGGAAACTGGCAGAACTGACAGCTGCACAGAAATCATCCGGGCCTTTTCAGCGTCCCTGCTTCACAGTACTTCTCATTCCCCGCGCGGTGCGGGGTTACCCGGAACATCGAGTGTCTGTTCCGAGAGCCGGATGCGGGAAATCTGCCAGTCCGGTTGCGTGTCCAGGAAAAGCTAGTGTGCTCAGTGGGAGATAGACCCACCAAGGTAATAGTCAGAGGCCTTGTAGCTTGGATAGCAGAGAGGAGAGAAATCGAATTTCTGATGCCTATCGACAAAGCCATCTTCAGGATGGTGAGCAAGTCATCGGGCCGTAACGAAAGTGAACGCAGATTTGGCCTCGAAAAGGCGAAGTTCCAGAGAAAGCCGAGCTCTCAGCCGGAGGGTGAAGGCAGCAGGGGACGGCGCAAACTGACTGATGCGCCGGACCACTCAGGCGGGGTTGAAGCGACAGCACGATGGCAAGGGTATACCAAGCAACTGGAGAGACCCTCCTCGTCCCGGTCCAGAAATGGGCGGAAGCAGGAAGCCGTATAACCGGGAACACCGGGAAATCGGTGGAAGACGAGAGGGAGTCGGAGGGGTCAACAGTAGCGAAGAAGCGGAGTAATGTCCGCGGAGCGAAGAGACCCTGCTGTTTGCGAGGTTCGAACAATAGGGGAGGCACGGGTGAATGATAAAAACACCCATTAGTGTGCAGGACCTGAGAAAGAACCTATACATCAAAGCGAAGACTGAACCAACCTGGCGTTTTTGGGGATTGTACGCCCATGTCTGCAAAAGGGAGACTCTTCAGGAAGCCTACGAGATGGCCAAGAAGAACGACGGGGCTCCGGGAATAGATGGAGTCACGTTCGAGGCCATTGAGGAAAGCGGGAAGGACAGTTTTCTCGAACGGATTAGGGAGGAACTAATCACCGGCACGTACCAACCCATGCCAGTTCGGAAGAAGGAGATTCCAAAAGATGGAGGAACCAAAGTACGAGTACTCTCCATTCCTTCTATCCGAGATCGCGTGGTCCAGGGGGCCCTCAAGCTCATCCTGGAGCCGATTTTCGAAGCTGACTTCCAACCGGGATCGTACGGATACCGACCGAAGCGAACCGCTCATGAAGCGATCAACTGCGTGGCCCAAGGAATCGTGGAGACAAAGACCAAAATCATCGATTTGGACCTGCGAGCCTACTTTGACACGGTTCAGCATTCTCTACTGCTGGACAAGGTGGCGAAGCGAGTCCGAGATGATCAGGTGATGCGGCTCCTGAAGATGATTCTCAAGGCAACGGGGAAGAAAGGGGTTCCACAAGGCGGGGTGATTTCACCCGTGCTCAGTAACCTCTACCTCAATGAGGTGGACCGGATGCTGGAACGGGCAAGGAAGGCGACCCGCTATAAACAGTACACGGCCGTCCAATATGCACGATTCGCGGATGACCTCGTGATACTGGTGGATGCTCATCCGCGGCATGACTGGCTGGTATCGGCGGTGACCAAACGATTGCGGGAGGAGATAGGAAAACTCAGAGTCGAGATCAACGAAGAAAAGAGCCGAATCGTGGACCTAAGGAAAGGCGAAAGCTTTGGTTTCCTGGGCTTCGATTTTCGCCTCGTTCGTAGCTTGAAGGGAGCGTGGCGACCGCAGTACACGCCTAAGCTGAAAAAGCGAACGGCGATACTGACGAAACTCCGGGAAATCTTCCGGCGGAACAAGAGCCAACCGGTAGGACAGCTGATCGAACAGATCAACCCGATCCTGCGGGGCTGGGTGAACTACTTTGCGGTAGGCCACTCCAGTCGGTGCTTTGCGTTTATCGAGGACTGGGTAGAAAAGAAAATCCGGCGGCACATGATGCGAGCAAAGAAACGCAAGGGATTCGGCTGGAAAACGATGGAGTAAGGAGTGGCTCTATCAAGTGCTCGGGCTGTTCAAAGACTACCGAGTGCGGGGTTACGCGCCCAACCCGAAAGTCGCCCCGGCACGATAGGTCTCATAACCCTTGATGCGAAACAACCAGAAAAGCCGAGTGACCGAAATGGGCACGCTCGGTTTGACGCGGCGGGGTCTGGAAACCGGTCTACGGTTGGGCTAGGTCTCTGACCGCATAATCTGTTTCTTCTGTAACCGAACTTCAAGCGTGCCTTTTTGCGGGTGAAGCGCCAGTCGATGGTGACCCGATTACGATTCATTCTCCGACCCCAGGCCCTGGCTTCCCGCCTCAGATCGCCCAGCGATGGGATTCTTCGCCGTCCCAGGTACTGTCGGGAGAACAGGCTGATTTCGATTTCCGCCTGGTTCAGCCAGCTTCCGTGCTTCGGTGTGTAGTGTACCCTGAGCCGGTCCCACAGCCAGCCTCCCGCCTTCTCGCCGTACCGCTCCACCACTGCCTTGCGGGTGTGCGAACTCAGATTGTCCATGACCAGATGAATGGCGTCGGCGGCCGGATAATGTTCCGCGATCTCCAGCAGATAATCGGCAAACTCGGGCGAGGAACGGTCCGGAGTCACGCGAAGATAATGCCGTCCCGCCTTGGGCTCCACTCCGCAAAATGCGTTGGCCGTGCCGCGGCGTTCGTACTCGCAGTCGCGCCGCAGAACTTGTCCCGGATGCAGCGGCCGGGAGGGGCGGAGATCGGCATGCAGGACCACCGGCTTCTCATCGATACAAACCACCGGTTCCGCCTCTGAGAGCGGCTTCTCATACAAGGCCAGCACGTCTTCCATGCGTCCGAGATAGTCCCGGTCCAGTTCCGCCACACACCACATTTTTTTCCCGCCACGGCTTCAGGTCATGACTCTGGAGCAAGATGCGGATCGTTTCCCGGCCCACCCGCCGTGCCAACTTCCGCTTCACCGCTTCCTGGGCGAGGAGCCGCACACTCCACCGCGCCCTGCCTTCCGGCGGCGGGCCGCACACCAGGGCGATGATGCGCTGACTCTGGCCCGCGTCCAGCACCCGCCGCTGGCCCGGACGCGGCTTCTCGTACCATGCCGACTCCAGCCCTTCCTCCTCGTAGCGCCGGGCAATGGCCCGCACCGTCTTGGAGGCTACACCCACATTGCGGGCTACCTGCCCGGCCGTCTGCCCCTGGCCGAGTTCCCGCAGGATCACAGCCCGCCGCAGCACCCGCGCCGATTCCCACCCCTTGTTCAACATGGCGGCGATCTGTTTACGATCCTTCTTGGTCAGCTGGACATGCACCCGATGATAGGCTCGCATGCCTGCACTATGCCGCTCTTTTGCTCCTTCCACGAGTATCTATAGATATACATCTCCATACGGTCGTAGACCTAGTGAGTCCAATCCCAGAGGAAACGGGGAGCCCCAGGTAGGCCGAACCTAAGGGACACGGCGCCAGACCTCGACCCTACCGACGAGCGGGAACAGGAAACAGAACCAAGCCAAACCGGACTGAAGTGGCGAGGCGAAAGCCAATTCGACTATCCACCGGGAGACTACAGTCACTGCGCCTGTTCTCGACTCTACTAGTCTCTCTCCGAGTAGAGGAGTCCCGATCGGCTCTGTAGGCTTTCCTTGGCTGTGTCCCCTGTTTCCAGCTTTATGCCCGATTAGATCCGCCATGGCACCACCGGAACGCTGATGCTTGGAGATCCGCGGGGTGTGCGCTGAATTCCTTCGATATCTCCGAGACTGTTCGTTGGGAAATTGGTTGTTGTGTGTGGCGCGGGAAATCGTTAATTCTTCGTTAGTGGGGAACTTAGAATCCCTTCCACTCCCGCAGATTCGTTCCGAGAGGCGCTACGCAAGCACCATCAGGACTGACTGTATAGACTGACAGTTGTCGATCCGCATTCGATCGCCGAGACTGCCCGTGATTCACGATAGCAGCGTAAGTTGCCGGTTGCATGAAGGAAAAAATGGAAGAGGAGAGGATCCGCGCTGAATTGAAAGCTCCGCGCGCCGGTGCGATCGCCGGTATCGTGTTCTCCATCCTGCTCATCAGCACTCAGGTGCTCTTCCGGGTTTCCGTCCCTGCTTTGCCAGGAGATGTGGGGGCGTGGCTCTCCGCTGACAAAAAGAGTGTCCATGTGGCCCTGGTGCTGCAACCGTTCGCAGGGATCGCTTTCCTGTGGTTCATCGGCGTGCTGCGCGACCGAATGGGGGAACAAGAGGACCGCTTCTTTGCCACCGTGTTCCTCGGCAGTGGGCTCCTGTTTCTCGCCATGACCTTCGCCTCTTTGGCGATCGCCGGAGCCTCCATGACGGCCTACGAAGCGATCGCAGGCAAGTTGATGGATTCTGGTATCTATACGTTCGCCCGGGCGTTGGCCTACCAATTCGGGAGCGTCTTCGCAATAAAGATGGCGGGAGTATTCATGGTGTCAACCTGCACGCTTTCGATCCGCATCGCGATTTTCCCGCGGTGGATGGCATTCCTCGGCTATGCCCTGGCAGTTTCGCTGCTGCTGAGCAGCCCGCATCTCTACTGGGCTCCGCTAATCTTTCCGTTATGGGTCTTCGTGATCAGCGTGTATATCCTCCTTGCTAATCTTCGGTTCAGTGGATCTGTGCGAGGATGAAATTAGGACGTCAGCAGTTTCCAGACATAGAATGGGTTTAACTGTTGAAATTATGTATGGCCCTCCGCGGCAGGAAGAATTGGGTTAGACGAAGAGCGGCCGGCGAAAATGTATCCGGCCTCAAGTGAAAAGTTCTCTCCCGGCGCATGATGATAATCCGCACGTGCCTGAGTCCTTGTTACCACGACGGTAACAAAAGACCGATATTTCAACGCAGATTCTCGGGCACGCTATTTGACCGCGTTTTCGCCCCTCCTGTTCCTCTGCAAACTTCTGAGAAGCAGACTTCAAAGTCACTTCGTCTAGCTGGCAAGTGCAAAGGCAGGCATCGGGTGATAGTTTTCTCCGCTCGATAACACTGCCCACCCGTGGATGAAGATCTTCTGCGGGTGAGCGTTGGCGGAATAGGCGACAGTCCACTAGTGCGTTTCCTCAGCCAAACGACGTCACCTGCTATGGAAACTGCAAACTTAGCTGAGGTGAGAGGAAAAACTCGATCGCCGTGATAAACGCAACCAAGAGTACGCTCTGATCACGGCCGTTTCCAACACCCACTCAAATCGAGCAGCTGTCAATACTGCCAGTTCACAGGCTGCTTGGTCTCCTGTTGACTTGATGTGGGGTACGTCGAGGCTCGGGATTTTGTGCTAGGCTGCGCGCACGCTCAAGTGCAATTTTTCGCGAGTTGTAGAAGGAGGGCGGCGATTGCATCGCAATAAAGTGCGCCGTACGCGAGTCGTTTTGTTGCGGAAGGACCCCGCCCGCCTATGCACTCGCACCCGCTTGCTTTCCTTGGTCTTGCTGTTTTGCGTCCCTGCCTGGGCCCAGCTTAGCGCTCCGACTCCGGTGCCACCTGCAGCTCAACCGGAGCTGCCGAAAGACGCCCTTGGACGCACGACTCCACAAGGGACGGTCCTTGGCTTCCTGATCGCTGCTCGCAAGGGCGATTACGATCTTGCCGCCCGCTATCTAAACACTCGCGTTCGGGGCGAGGGCGCCAAAACCCTCGCTCGTCAGCTCTTCACCGTCCTCGATCGTCGCCTGCCTCCGAAACTTAATCAGCTCAGCGACAAGCCCGAGGGCAGCCTCACTGATCCGCTCCGGCCCGAGCTGGATCTCGTGGGAACCATCAGCAGCGACACTCGGAAGCTGGACATATTCGTCGAACGCGTGGATCGCGGGAAATCTGGACTAGTGTGGCTGTTCTCCAGCAAGACCCTCGACTCCATTCCGGACGTGTATGAGGAAATGAACGTTGTGTCTCTGGAGAGCGTTCTCCCAGAAGTTCTAGTGAATACTCGATTACTCGGTATCGCCCTGTTTGAATGGATCGCTGTTTTTGTGGGCCTGCCACTATTTTTTTTCCTCACCTTTCTGCTGAACCGTTTTCTCAGCCCTATGGCTGGTCTGCTGCGTCGTCGACTGCGCAAGAAACCAGATCTTCCTAACCCTGAGTTCTTGCCCAAGCCGGTTCGCCTTTTACTTTTGGCCTTGGTCATTCATTGGATAAATGCCAAGGTCGGTCTTCCGTTGTTGGCGCGGCAGTTCTGGGCCGGCACCGGCGTGGTCATCACCATCGTGGCCTCCGTCTGGCTGTTGATTCTTTTCGCTAATTGGGGCGAGGCATACATCAGTCGGTCTCTCCAAAGGCGCAACCTCTCGGCGGCCACGTCGATACTGAATCTTGCGTTCCGGGGAATCGACCTGTTGGTCATTTTCGTGGGCATGCTGGTGACCCTGCGCTACTTTGGGGTGAACCCAACTGGGGCACTGGCCGGCTTGGGAATTGGCGGCATCGCGGTCGCCCTGGCCGCGCAGAAGACATTGGAAAACATAGTCGGGGGCGTTTCTATCATTCTTGACCAGTCAGTGCGCGTGGGAGACACATTGAAAGTAGGTGACGTGTTGGGAACGGTCCGGGAAATCGGCCTCCGGTCGACCCAAATCCGAACTCTCGACCGAACCACCGTCAGTGTTCCAAACGGGCAGATTGCCAACATGACCCTCGAAAATCTCTCTTCTAGAGATAAATATTGGCTTCACCCCATCCTCGGCCTGCACTACAACACCACCTCGCGGCAGATGCGAGCCATCCTTAATGGCATCCGCAACCTGCTGAAGGAAAGCAGGCATGTCGAACCTGCATCGATTCGTGTGCGCTTCCTTCGTTTCGGTTCCTCTTCTCTGGACCTGGAGGTTTTCGCATACGTCCTGGCCAGCGATTGGGGTCATTTCCTGGATACCCAGGAAGAGCTTCAAATCCAGATGATGGAGTGTATCGAATCGACTGGAGTTCAGATCGCGCTTCCGGGACAGACCATGCAGCTCAAAACAGCGGTCCCGCAGACGCAGCCCATTGAAGCAGTAGTCAAATCCGCATGAAGAAATGAGAAGGAGTCACCATGACACAAGAAACGATCCGCTTGCAGGAAGCCAAAAAGGGTACTTCTAGTTGGAAAAAGTGGGGACCCTACCTCAGCGAACGACAGTGGGGAACGGTCCGTGAGGACTATAGCGAAGGCGGTGACGCCTGGGATTATTTCACCCACGATCAAGCCCGCTCCCGTGCCTATCACTGGGGCGAAGACGGCATCGCTGGCGTTAGCGACGAAAATCAGATCCTCTGTTTTGCGTTGGCGCTGTGGAATGGTGCGGATCCAATCCTCAAAGAGCGCATGTTCGGACTCACTAACAGCGAGGGCAACCATGGCGAGGACGTGAAGGAATATTACTTCTATCTCGACAGCACGCCCACGCACTCCTACATGAAGTACCTGTACAAGTACCCGCAAGCGGCGTTTCCCTACGGCGATCTCATCGAAACGAACAAGCGGCGCAATCGCAACGACATGGAATATGAGCTCCTGGATACAGGGATCTTCAATGACGACCGCTACTTTGACGTGTTTGTAGAGTACGCCAAGGAATCGGCCGAAGACATCCTGATCCGGATTACAGTTGCGAACCGCGGGCCGCAAAAGGCCAGCGTCACCGTGTTGCCGACCTTGTGGTTCCGCAACACCTGGTCGTGGGGCAAGAATTCTGTCAAACCGCTCCTGGAACAGAAGAGCGCGGCAGGCGACGCGTCGGTGATTGCCGCGTCCCATCCCGACATGGGCGTCCGCTATCTCTATTGCGAAGGTTCCGTGCCACTGCTCTTCACGGAGAACGAGACGAATCAGGAGCGCATATTCGGCCAGCCCAACCACACTCCGTATGTGAAAGATGGCATCAACGAATACGTCGTGCAGGGCCATGCCGACAAGGTGAATCCGAACAAGACTGGAACCAAAGCTTGCCCGCGTTACCAATTGGAAGTGCCCGCCGGAGAGAGTCGGGTGATCCGGCTGCGACTGACGCCCGTTGCTCCAGGCGCGGATAAAAATACGGGAGCGTTCGGGCACCGCTTTGACCGGATCATAGCGTCGCGCCTGAAAGAAGCCGACGAGTTCTATGCGTCCATCACGCCGCAGTCCGTGAGCGAAGATGCCGTTTTGGTGATGCGGCAGGCACTAGCCGGCATGTTGTGGAGCAAGCAGTACTACGGTTACGACGTCGAGCACTGGAGCCGGCAGCATCTCGGGCAAAAATATCAGGGCCGGAATCGCGAGTGGACTCACCTCGAGAACGCTCACGTTATCTCGATGCCGGATAAGTGGGAGTACCCATGGTACGCAGCTTGGGACCTGGCATTTCATAACATCGCTCTCGCCATGGTGGATCTGGACTTCTCGAAGCAGCAGTTACTCCTTCTACTGGACGATGACTACCTGCATCCCAATGGCCAGCTTCCGGCCTACGAGTGGAATTTTAGCGACGTCAACCCGCCGGTGCATGCGTGGGCCGCGCGGTACGTCTATGAAACTGAGAAGAATGCCGCGGGCAAAGGCGACCTGACGTTTCTTAAGGAGGTCTTTCACAAGCTGGTGGTGAATTTCAACTGGTGGGTGAACCGCAAAGACCCCAGCGGGAAAAATGTTTTCGGGGGAGGCTTCCTCGGGCTCGACAACATCGGCGTGTTCGACCGGAGTGCCCCGCTCCCCACGGGCGGTCATCTGGAACAAGCGGACGGTACAGCGTGGATGGCCTTCTTCTGCCAGTGCATGTTGCAGATCGCCATCGAACTCGCGCTGCACGATCCCGCCTATGAGCCGATGGTGGTGACGTTCTCCAAACAGTTCGTTTCGATCGCCTCAGCCATGGACCATATGGGGGATGAGAACGAGAGCATGTGGGATGAGGAAGACGGGTTCTATTACGACCTTCTCAAGCTACCGGACGGGACATCGACCCGTTTGAAGGTGCGGTCGCTGGTTGGCCTGTTACCGATCTGCGCCGCAACGGTATTCCACGGGGAAGTCAGGAAGAGCATGCCGGAGGCTTACGCGAAGGTGGGCACCTTCCTGGAAAAACACCCCCAAATGGCCAAATCGATGTCTCTCGAATCTGTGATGAAGGATGGCGTTGGTGGCACGCGCTTGCTGGATTTGATGACGGAACATAAGTACCGCCGCGTGTTATCGAAGATGCTGGACGAGTCGGAGTTCCTGAGTCCGTACGGCATTCGGTCCGTCTCCCGCTACCATCTGGATCACCCCTATGTCTTTACAACGGGCGGCCAGGAATTCCGGGTGCAATATGCGCCAGCGGAATCCGACAGCGGCATGTTCGGGGGCAACTCCAACTGGCGTGGACCGGTCTGGATGCCGATCAACCTGCTGCTGATCCGGGCCCTGATAAACCTGTACGAATACTACGGGGACGATTTCCGGGTGGAATGCCCAACGGGTTCTGGAAAGTTGATGAACCTGTTTGAGGTCGCCCAGGAGCTCAACCACCGCCTGCAGCACATTTTCCTGCGCGATGCGAATGGTCGTCGCCCGGTCTTTGGCGGAGCTGAAAAGTTTCAAACTGATCCCTACTGGAAGGATTGCATCCTGTTCTACGAATACATTCATGGCGACAACGGCGCCGGAATCGGGGCGAGCCATCAGACCGGATGGACGGGTACGATCGCCAAGGCGATCCAAGCTTTCGGACACTTGACGAAGGCCGATGTTCTAGCGGAGTTTAAGTCATCGAAAACGAGGCCGATTGCGAAATCCGTAGCCTAGCAATCGTGACACATCGTTGCTGAGGCTACGACTCTATCTGAAAGTGATCCGACGCCTGAGTTGTTGGGGGAGCGGACAGGATCGAGACCGTCGGGTCACTTCGGGTTGCGTATTTGTGCGAACGGATTCACCGTCGCAATTGTGGCATGCAGGCGAGAAACCGAAAGAGGCATAACTATGTCCATCTGGCCAAAATATCCCACCTTGTACGAAATCAATACTTGGGTTTGGCTCTCTGAGCTCAGCCTGAAAACTGGAACGTCCGTTGACTTGGGTTCGGTACCATCAACCGAATGGGACACCATCGCGAAGTTCGGTTTCGATGCAGTCTGGTTCATGGGGGTCTGGGAGCGAAGTCCTGCAGGCATTGCAATTGCCAATAAGAATAGTGGACTGCTCGATGATTTCCGTCGAGCTCTGCCCGACTTTAAGCCAGAAGACAATGTCGGATCGCCGTACTGCGTAAAACGCTATGAGGTCGACAAGCACCTCGGAGGTCCCAACGGTCTCGCTGCTGCCCGGCGGGAACTCGCGAAGCGAGGCATGAAACTGCTCTTAGATTTCGTGCCGAACCATGTCGCGCCGGATCACCCGTGGGTCGCCGAGCACCCAGAGTATTTCATTCGCGGGACTGTCGAGGATGCCGTCGCGGACCCTGCGTCCTACATTGATGTACAGGGAAGCATCTGCGCCTGCGGACGGGATCCTTACTTCCCTGCGTGGCCAGATGTTCTGCAACTGAACGCCTTTCAGCCCGGGCTTCGACAAGCAGTGATTGAAACGGTCTCCAGTATTGCGGCTCAATGTGACGGAGTCCGTTGCGACATGGCCATGCTTCTGCTCAAACAGATCTTCGAATGCACATGGGGCAGTCGTGCAGGCCAAAGGCCACCAACCGAGTACTGGGATGACGTCATCCATGTCGTCAAGAAAGCGTATCCGAACATGTGCTTCATTGCCGAGGCTTACTGGGACCTGGAGTGGGAACTGCAACAGCATGGGTTCGACTTCTGCTACGACAAGCGGCTTTATGATCGGCTGGAGCACGACAATGCAGAATCTGTAAGGCTGCATCTGTGTGCTGACCTTGATTACCAACGTAAGCTGCTTCGCTTCCTCGAGAACCACGATGAGCCCCGCGCTGCGAAGACTTTCTCGCTTGCAAAGGAGCAGGCCGCTGCAGTCACCATATCTTCTCTTCCGGGAGCAAGACTCTTCCATGAAGGACAATTCGAGGGTAGGAAAGTGAGGCTACCGGTCTTTTTGGGAAGACGTCCTGCAGAGCCAGTCAACACAGAATTGCAGACTTTCTATGACAAACTCCTGGCAGCCATCAATGCTCCGATATTTCGCGACGGTGAATGGAAGGTGTGCGAACGCAGTGGATGGCCCGACAATCAAAGTTGTCAAAACCTGGTGGCTTGGAGCTGGACCAAGGACGACGATCGACGTCTCATTGCGGTCAATCTTAGCGATAGTACTGTGCAAGCCCAGCTGAAGGTCCCATGGGAAGAGGTGCGTGGGGAAACCTGGTGTTTGACGGACGCCCTTTCGGATGCGAGCTACGACCGCGACGGGAACGAGATGGCGGCGTCGGGGTTATATGTCGAATTACAACCTTGGAGTTACTCCTTCTTCCAATATCATCTCGCCGGGCCGCGGTTGGTGTCGCTCCAGGAATCGCTGCCGCGCCGAACGCAACCACGGCCGAGTGTCCGTGCGAAGGCATGAGCCCAACTGAAAAAAGTTCATCTGAGTTCGTTCACCTGTAACGCTCGAATCCATTCGCCGGCGGAAAATCGTTTGGTGCGCGACAGACGATTGCCCCAGCGGTTACCCGTGATCTGCCCAGGACGGCTCGCACAAAGTCGAGCTCCACGGTATCGCCCACATCTCGCACTTCCGTCCACTTCGCTTCAAACAGTTCCAATGCGCCACAGAAGAGTGCTCGGTTCCCTTTCAGCTTGCGCTGCTTCGACGGGCAAATCGGGGGAGACAAAGGCGCATTTCGAGAACAGGCTCACAAAGATGGAGGTTTTGTCGGTCTGTCGGGCTCCAGTCAGTACGATCACTGGCCGCGTCTTATCAAACCCTGCTGAGCCCAGAGAGCCCGCAGGCCCGCGCGAAAAACAGCCGCCAGGACGGTATTCGCTATCTTTCGGGATGTCTTCTTCACCCTGTTATTTCTGTCAGTATACGCAGCCGCGAACCGTTGCTAGTTTTTCATCGTTAAGTACTACTTGTGCGGGAGTCTAACCAAAATGCCACTTGTGAATCGCTCAAGAACAATTCTCATCGCCGTCCTTTTCTGTCTCTCTCTGGCTGCGCTGCCCCCGGTTCGAGCTCAGGATGCGAACGACCTCGATAACTACAAGTGGCGAGTGGACGGGGATTGGTGGTATTCGTATCCCTCCGGATATTTTGGTGAGAACCAAACGAACAACTATTTCAATATCAACAGGGACTTCGGATTTGGCAGTTATTCCACTTTTACTGGCAAACTCGACTGGCATTTTGCCCACAAGCATCACTTTCTGCTAAGCGGCACACCGAACTACACTTCAAAAACGAGCACCATCAACCGGACGATCACATTCGGAGGACAGACCTTCGACGTTGGGGCGTCCGTCTCCGCCAGCTTGAATGGGTTCAACATTGCCCCCGGATACCAGTACGACATCATTCGGCGCGATCATGGGTACCTAGGAATAGAGATCGACATCAATTTCATTGAAACGACAGGCAAACTGTCCGTCGTGGGAAATGCTGGGAACGTAGCGAGATCGTCAGGATCGAAGTCGTTCTGGGCCCCGTTACCTGATTTTGGTCCCGTCTTCCGCTGGTATCCGCTGCAGGACTCCAACCGGCTCTCCTTTGGCGGTTCGTTCCGGGGCATGCCCTTCTTCGGCTATGGAAACTATTTGACCGGACGCGCCGATGTTGGTGTGGGGCTGACCAAGCACCTGAATGTTCGAGCCGGATACCAGATGGGAAGCCGCCTGAGTGTCCACGGAACCGCCGACCAGGTCGCCGTACAAGTGACCCACCGGGGACCGACGGCGGGAATCGAGTTCGACTGGGGCCAGTCTCCGGCCAAGAAAGTGAAGAATCCGAATGCTCCACCCAGCGATTGGCACGTGGATTGGGTTCCGTTTTATCTCTGGTTCACCGGCCTTAATGGGAATGTTGGAGCAGGTGGGGTTGTAGCTCCCGTCGACGTGAGCTTCTCCGAGGTCTTCAAACAGCTCAACATTGGATACATGACCGACCTGGACATTCGCCGAAAGCGGATTGGTTTGTTCACCGATCTGATCTTCATGACTCTCTCGTCCGACCAGAGGACTACACCGATTGGGCCCTTACCCACATATGTGGGTTTTCAGGCGTACGCGAAGCAATTGCTTGTGGATCCGGAACTGTATGTACGCCTGGTAGACACGGACCGCGGATCGATCGATGCGGTCGGCGGGGGCCGTTTTTGGTATCTGAACAACAGCCTTAATCTGTACCCGCCGAACAACGGAACCACGGTTACCGTCGGGCAAACGCAGAACTGGGTCGATCCCGTGCTGGGCGCGCGCATGCGGTTGAATGCAAACAGGGGCATCTTCTTCAACCTGAAGGGCGACGCCGGCGGCTTTGGCGTCGGCTCACAGCTGACGTACCAGATTTACGCTGGCATGGGAAAAGAATTCAAGAAGAAGTTTGACGTGCTGCTTGGCTACCGTTATCTGTATGTCGACTACAAGAACGGTGGATTCCTGTACGACGTGCATATGAGCGGGCTGCAGGCTGGCTTCAACATTAAGTTCAAATGAGCAACGTGTTCATCGGCCGTGCAAGCGAAACAAGAACCTAGGTGGAACGCCGTTTCTTGTGGATGAGAATACCTTGACGTATATGCATGTACGTTACCCTTCGGAACAGAGGCGTTGAGCTCTTGGCTGTCCAGTTTTTTCATCGTGGCAAACGCTGGAAGACCGATACACCCGAAGAAGCAATACGTCTGCGCCAGCAGCTCGAAGCCGAGGACATGCGCAAACTGGCTTCGAGCGATAGCTGGACTGAGGGACGAGGTGGACTTTGGACCCCCGAGCTATTTGCGACTTTTTGGCAAACAATCGGAGATCAGCAAAGGGCCGCTGTCTCGCTCATGGCCAAGCACGCTGGAATCGGTAGTGCCGAGCTTGCCAAACGTTTGAAACTCGATAGCCAGATGGCTCTGGCTGGAGTAATCAGCGGATTGTCCAAGCAACTTAGAACGCTGGACCTGGAACTGGACGACCTTTACACGGTCAAAACGAAATGGATCGTGAGGAAGAAAGAGGAGCTTTTCTTTCTGCGTGAAGGCTTCCGACAAGCCGCGAAAGAAGCCGGATGGAAACCCCAGGAGGAAGGCGGCAGTAGCTGCGCCTCCCCCAAACAACGTCGCAAATAGCAAACCAATTAGGAGCATCAGCTCGCAACCGCGAAGAAGACTGGGTTCGAAAAGTCTTCGCTCATGGGGCGAGATGGTGATGATCACTCCGTACCTCGACCATGCGTTAGGTTTGGGACGATCTTCGCCGTCAGTCTGGAGAACGGAAAAGCGAGGAGTTTTCATGAGGAAGAAACGGTGACCCCTGAGGGCTGAATGATTTTCTGTTGAAGCATCGATAGCACTCATCTTCCGATCAGTTTCGAACACCTCAGATGTGAGCTGAATCGAAAGAAGTCGAAATTTGAGCGCTATGGCCTGGTTTCAACAGTTACGGCAGGACTGTCTGTTCTGCCAGTTCACCGGGCGGGATGCCACGCATAGCCTTGGTGTTCGCCTCAAAGAGGACACCGCATGAAATCACTTCTCGCCAACCTTAAGGTCGCAGCCTGTATCGTTAGCATTGCACTCGGCGTGTTGCCGGGCTGTCGACGCTCAGAAGGCATCCGCCCCAGCCGCTTTTTCATTTGACGTGTACGGCGATTCGCGTTCTATGATGTACCTCCCGCACAAAGCCGACCTGCCTTGGATGCAAAGCAAACCATTCTTCATCAATGACGTGCCATGTCCGCCGACTTGGAGGAAGCAATGAAAATCAGTTGGCAGCTCCTATCAGCAGGCATTATGTGCCTCGTGTCCTTGACCGCAGTAGCTCAGGATGTCGAAGCGAAGCATGACGTCAAAGTGAATTGGGTGAGAGGCACAGACTTTTCCAAGTACAGGACCTACGCATGGGGGACCTCGCATCAGAAGACTCCCGACCCGGCTTGGAATCAACATCTCATTGAGGACATTGACGCGGCTCTGCAGGCAAAGGGATTGCATAAGGTGGAGATGGACGGGAAGCCCGACCTCATCGTCGCTTATGACACCGGAAGTCAACCCGCATATTCGATTGAGGGCTTAACTGAAGGGAAGGAGGTGAAGGAGGGCACTCTGGTGGTGGAACTTGTGGACTCGCAATTCAAGAAGTCCGTCTGGTCTGGTATTGCTGACGACATAGTTACCGACAAACGCGAGAAAGATTTGCCTAAGGCTCAGAAAATAATTTCGAAAATGTTCAAGCAATACCCCCCGCCAGCAAACAAGTAGTGTGGGATGGTGGCCCAACTCAGTAGCAGACACAACAATTCTCAGCGCGTGCGTTCTGAGGTGAAGTCGAGGGGTGGCGCGACGGTTTAGGTGCGGCCTAGCCGAGTCCGGCTCTTTCGTTTGCCGTTGCCTCAATAGCCTCACCATGCGCTTTAGAATCACCCACGGCGATCACCCACGATCCACTCGTTTTTCTCGTACTTTCCAGTGTTTAGCAGTCCCACGGCAACCATTGAAGTTGTTGGAAACACTGGAACGATGAGTTCTGAAAAGGCTGGCGTCGGCGGTTCAACTCCGTCCCTGGCCACCATATTTTCAATGACTTAGCTCCATCGTCCCACCCAATTTGGCTCCAATTGGCTCCAAAATACTTTTCAACCAGCTAATTCACCATCCGCGATTGCGGCGGCACCACAATACTTCGCCCGCGACCGGCTTCGACGTGCGGGACTGCCCCATCGCAGACATCTTGGCGGGTGCGCGCCGCTGTGAGTCCGGCACGAACCCATAGATAACGGCTCGTCCAGGTTTGACATCAACCGTGAGCTGCTTGCGCCGATTGATGCACTCGATCTCGCAAACCGACGTTCTGCGCATCCAGTCAAGCGTGACTTCTCACACATCCATGACGTTTGTTGGCCCAGGAAGTATAAGACCAATGCCGCTAATGGCACGAAGTTTGCCACAGATTTGGTGCTGCATGGCCAACCCACAGCTCAACCCACAACCATCGTTTTCTTGAGGTTCCTTACAGCGACTTTGGCGGCTCCCGGAGTTTGTAAGTCGCTGAAAATACGTTTAAGCTCACGCTTTTAAGGCATGGGTCGCAGGTTCGAGTCCTGCCGCGCTCACCAAGAAGTCTTTTCGGTTCGTTGGATTGCATCACTCCCGGCGTTTTCTGCCACGGGATTCTGGCCACGTCCAACCCACAACCCTCGAACCCCCGCACCCGAATGCCCTGCATTTCAGGCGTGACCACCTGAGCGTATTCCCTCAGCGTGATTTCCGGTCCGGCATGGCGCATGTTGCCTTGGGCGGTCTCACATCAGGCTAAGACCGGTTACCTTCGGGGGCGATTTCCCAGCCAATACAAACTGAGCACGTTTTCCCCGGGGTTGTGCAACCAGGTCACAACTTCTCTCACATGAAACGGCTGGTCTCCTGGGCCGAGGTCTCGATTGAGCAACTCGGTGATTTCTTCAGCCGTTCCCGGCTTCTTGATCTTGTTCAAAGCTCGCAGGATATGCTCGCCGAGGCGGTCGTTTGCATTTGGAACCTTCCGCATTTGCGGCTCTCGGTTTTGAAGGCGGACTTGTTGAAGAGTGCTCATTTCGTGTTCGATCTGGTGCTGCGAGAGAGAGCAGAGGCTCAGGAAAAATGGGTCGGTACCAACTGAAGAATCAGTCTGCCAATTGCTTCAGGTAGATGCTCCCGGCGGTGCGGTCATGGGGCAGTCGTGTGCAGATCATGGGATCCTCCCTGTCGTGGGCTGGTAGAAAAAGATCAACTCCCCAGAATTGCGATTCTGAGAGCAGCGGCACCCCTGGGGCAACTAGGGAAATACCTAGCTGTTCCTTCATTTCGCCGATTTTCGTGGACAGTCGGATCTTGGAGTGTAGTCACAGTGGGCTGCTAGTCGAACAAATCGGCCACCGATGAAAAGGAAGGACACCTTGGAGTTTGCCTGGTGTCCCTGATCTAAAACATAAACTTTATGGCCAGCTGTCCGACACGGGCGTTTACTGCGGTGCCGGAAATGACACCGAATGTCGGTGAGGTGGAGTTGGATTCGGGGTTGGCAAACTGCGGGTGATTCAATGCGTTGAAGAACTCAGTCCGAAATTCGAGGCCACTGTTCCGATCGGGCCATCGGAGGGCTACGGTCTTTGATAATGCGAAATCCAGGTTCGCTTGTCCGGGACCATCTACAATTCCGGTTGCACTGTTCCCAAACGCGGTGGCGATGCCATCGGAGCCAATGATCGGCGGATTCACGAAACAGGAAGCGTTGAAATAGTTGCTCAGCTTAGACTGTACCGAGCCCTTCTTCACTAGCTGGCTTTTCGAGCAGGTACCGCTGAGTTGGGCACGGTCTTCACTGATCCCAAAGGCATTGTTGGCATTCGTGTTTGAGATGGTCAGAGCACTGCCGGATTGAATCGTAACGATAGAAGAAAAGTCCCACCCTCCAAGAATCGCACGCTGGAGCCCCGCTGACGGGCTTGGCAAACTCCACGTTTCGCTAAGGACGAATCGATGAGTGCGGTCGAAACTCGCTCGCCCCCATCGCTGTCTCGGGGAGTTTTGGTCTCCGAGCGTGAGCGCATTTCCGGAGGACGTTGAGTTGATGTCGGCGCCATCGGTGTCCAGAGTCTTCGAAAAGGTGTAAGAGGCGAGGAACTGAAGGCCGTGCCCCAAACGCTTCGTCAAGCTTGCTTCCAGCCCGTTGTACCAGGAACTGCCCTCGGATTCCATCTCCACAAGAGAGTCTGGTGGCACACCGAGAATGGGGACTCGCAACGGGGTATTTGCGACAGAGTTTGTGTTTACTCCCCTGATTGGGCTGTTGGCGGAGGCACTGAGCGCCTGATTAAGAGAACGTTGGCGAACCAAGTGTGTGCCGCGAGTGCCGACGTATCCAATTTCCAAGAGCCAACCCTCGTGCCGTTCAGCCTGAACATTCAATGAATACTGTTGAATTATGGCGGGCCGAAACTCGGGCGCAACGGAATAAATAGTGGTCGTGCTGGTGGGAGAATACGCGGGGAACGAAGGGAAGGACTCCGGCGTAGGAAACGGCCAGGGGAAAGGCGCTTGAAATGTTGCAGTGGCGTTTGCTGAGCCGGCATTTAAGCGAAACTCTGAGAACGGAGCGCCGAGGAGATTTTGATAAAAGGCTTGACCCGTGGGTCGGGAATAATACATGCCATACCCGCCTCTTAGGACCATTTGAGTTGTGCGGGGCAAGAACTGCCAAGCGAACCCGATTCGCGGTGCGATCGTGTTTTGTCCCT
>CAVPVE010000046.1:0-47407 GCA_963709025.1 uncultured Acidobacteriaceae bacterium | reverse complement strand
TTTGTCGAGGGCGCGTTTGAACATCTTCTTCGGATTTGTTAAGTGCTCGCCCGCGCTCGCGTGCCGCAGAAAATAATATCATCGACGGTTATCGTTCCCTTTGGCTAACACTTTAC
Organism: uncultured Acidobacteriaceae bacterium; assembly: GCA_963709025.1. GTDB lineage: Bacteria > Acidobacteriota > Terriglobia > Terriglobales > Acidobacteriaceae > Sulfotelmatobacter. Next base: position 47,291 of record CAVPVE010000046.1, on the reverse strand, counting down.
GCTTTCCGGCCGGAACCGCGGCACCGGAAGCATCGCCGGAGACTTTCCTTCCGCAACGCCGATCAGGAAATCCTGTGCGCTGAATGCGGCGGCGCCGCTAGGAGGACGGCGGTTCCGGGTACCGTGCAACGGTTGCCAAGCCCGTATGTACGTTGCATCCTTCAGCAGGATCCGAGCCTTGCGATTGTCCGCCAGGTACGCGTCCAGAATCTCGTGCCGCACGCGCTCCCGCAACATCTCATCGCGGAGCGGAACCAGCACTTCGACGCGTTCGTACAGATTGCGCGGCATCCAGTCTGCACTCCCGATGCTTATCTCTTCCTCGCCGCCATTGGCGAAATAAAAGATACGACTATGTTCGAGGAATCGGCCGACGATGCTGCGCACGCGGATATTGTCGCTGACACCGCGAACTCCGGGGACGAAGGGCGCAAATGCCCCGGACCAGCAAATCGATCTGCACCCCGGCTTGCGAGGCGCGGTAGAGCGCCTGTACGACGGTCTTATCCAACAATGCATTCATCTTGGCGATGATGCGGGCTTCTTTTCCCTGCCGCGCGTGCTCGGTTTCACGTTCGATCAGCGCAATGATTTTCTCCGCCAAGTCGAGGGGCGCAACCAGCAGCGGCTCATAGCTGGGATTCTCCGCATAAGCTGTCAGGAAGCTGAACACGTCATGGACGGCACGCGTGATCTCTGGGTTCGCTGTAAACAGGCTCAGATCGGTGTAAATCCGGGCGGTAGTAGCGTTGTAATTTCCGGTACCGATGTGGGCATAACTGCGGGTCACGCCATCGGGGTCACGACGCACCAGCAGCGACAGTTTGCAGTGTGTCTTGAGTCCGACCAGGCCATGGAAGACTTGCACCCCAGCGCTTCCAGATTGCGCCTCGACCGTATGTTCGAGGCCTCGATCGAACGGCGCTTTCAACTCCACTACCGCCGTAACTTCCTTTCGTGTTGCGGCGTCCATGAGCGACGGCACAATCAAGGAATGCTCGCTGGTGCGGTAAAGAGTCTGCTTGATGGAAAGAACATTTTCATCTCTGGCAGCCGACTCAATAAACGAAATTACAGCATCGTACGAGTCATAGGGATGATGCAGGAGAATGTCGTGGCCGCGCAGTTCTTCAAACAAATCCTTCGACTTCGAGGTTAGCCGTAATTCGCGCGGAGAAAATGAGCGGTACTTGAGGTCGGGACGCTTCACCTGTTCATACACATTAAACAGGCGTGAAAGGTTGACCGGGCCGTTGACCGGAAAGACCTGCCAGGGATCCAGTTCGAACACGGTGCGCAGGCGATCGATGATCTCGGGATCGGCGTCCGCTTCAATTTCCATCGACGGCGTCGCCTTGTGCCGGGTCGTGCAGTTCGGCGCGCACCTGGACTCCAGCAGGCTGCGGGCCTCTTCTTCCGCCAGATAAAGATTGCTGTTGCGGGTCACCGGAGGGTGCGGAAGAAACAATATCGTAGCCGTGATACATCCGGACGGCATGGTGCGCAACCAAATCTGCCATGAAAATAAAGTCCGCAGTGCCATCGGACGGCAACCGGACCAGCCGGGGCAACGCCCGCGGAACGGAAACCACGCCCGTGTAAGTCAGGGCGGAGCGCCGCCGTCGCGCCGCAAGAGAAAACCGAGGCACAGAGCCTTGTTAATCACTCGCGGAACGGATGCGCCGGGTCCACCGTCACCGGCGTCAGCAGAGGGTCCAGTTCCTTCTCGAAATATTCGTCGACGAACCGCAATGCCTCGGAATCTAGCTCGTGCAGCCCCAGCACGCGAATTCCACTCTCTGAGAGCGCGGGACGCAGGCGGGCGTTCCAGCAGTCGTACTGGTCATCAACGAACTCGTGGGTCAGCTTGTTCAGCACATCCCGTTTTTCGGTGAGCGTCAAGCCATCGGGACCCGCTTCGTTGTATCCATCTTCAATCTGCTGCATCATCGCGGCTACGCGTACTTCGAAGAACTCGTCCAGATTACTGGCCGAAATGGAGAGGAACTTCAGGCGCTCCAGCAGAGGATTACCCTCGTCCTCGGCCTCTTCAAGCACACGGCGATTGAACGCAAGCCAGGAAGTGTCGCGGTTGAGGAAGTACTGTGGATTGTCGAGCGAAATCCGGGCCATGGTAGACGCAATTGACGGCTGATTCTTGCGATTCGTTCCTGCTGGTCTAGTCCGTTAGTAAGGATGAACTACGAAAACCCTAGTATAAAGCATTCGGTTGGACAGGGTGTGACACCGAATCAAGACTGGCACTGCATACTTTCCAGAATCAAAAACCGGCACCCGGACAGCGTTTGTTCTGCCCGGGTGCCGAAGTGTGTGCCCTGCTGCGCAAATCCGCAAGGCTGCCTGCGTTACGGCAAGTAGTACCGGAACGAGGTAAAGATCATGTTGTCGATCCCATGCGGCTCGTTGGGCGACGAGGAACCCGACCAGGCGTTACGCGTCACGTAGGAGTACTGTGGACCAAACTGAATGCGGCCTCGGTTCACTTTCTCCTTCGAGCCGTCATACAGCTTGTACCAGAAGCCGGCTGTCCCTTCGATTACAACCCGGGTGTCTGCGGTGCAATTCGACAAACCACCGGGCAGGAATCCTCCCGAACCCGGTCCTGTCTCAGTAAAGCAACCCGTGTTGTTGAAGTGAGGTGATCCGTAGCCGACGTACTTTCCGCTAATCGGATCATAGCCAGCCGCGCGGCTCGCATACTCGGCTCCAGCGTTCAGGTAAATATCCATCTTGGGACCGTGCCACTCCAGAGTCGTCAATCCCTGCACGCTCTTAATGAGATCGAGGGTACCATCGGCTCGTGCCGACAAGTCGGACAGCCCACTGGTGCCATAGCGCCCTACTCCACTGCCGCCCAGGGCGTGCAATCCGAAGTCGATACGCTTCTTATCAAAGGACCATCGGGCGTTGGCACCGAAGCCGCCGCCGTTTTTGGAACTGTTATACGCAGCGGTAGCGTTGGGGCCGGCCGCCGTACTGCTGCCGCAGACGGTAGTTGCAGAGATATCTTCACAAGGGAACACGCGGTCCCGGAAGCGACTGTAGATTCCGAAGATCTCGTAGTGTCCGAAACCAGGCTCGAAGGCCAGTTTGGCGATGACATCAGGAGAGGGGTTGAAGGAATAGTTGGCCGCCGCACTGCAAGTGGTCACGGCCGCTCCGCTGCTGTTGATGGTCGTGCTGCAGCCAGTCACGGCTGAATTGTAGAGTCCCCCTCCGGCGCCGGGAGAGCCGACGAGGAAATTGGAGGCGTTGCCGTGACTGGTCAAGGTCACTTCTGAGTTTTCAAGAGACACTGCGAACCACACCTTGTTGCCGAAGTTCTTAGCCAGACGGACGCCATACTGGCGCGCCCAGCTAAAGCCGACGGTGTACTGGGGATCGATGGTCATGGGCAGCGCTTCGCTGCGGTTGTCCACTCCATGCCTGGTTTCGGTTACCAGACTCCACATCTGCCCGCCAGTGAAGCTCCATCCGTTCTCGAAAGCCGCCTGACCCCAGGCTTGTCGATAGCGCATGGTATAGCTGTTGCTCTGATTGTTATTGGAAGTTACGCCTGCCGAAAGGAAGTCAGCTTCCAGATAGCCAGAGAGTTTCACACTCTTGAGGCGTCCTTCCGCCAGCATCGAGATTCGCGACTGGCGACCCGAACCGAAGAATTCCCCCATGTTGCTTTGCGAGGCGCCAGGCATGGTCAGAGCGTTGAAGGGCGTGTTGATATCCGCGGCCAAAGCGCGCGAGCGTCGAACTGTTTCTGCCGCCAGGAAGCCGCCGGGTGTGATGGTGATCCCTTTGAAGTGAATAGCAGTCGGGGGCTCGGAAATGCTCTTCTGAGTCTCCTGAATGCTCACAACCGCGCTGGTCATGTTCGTTTTGAGGTCGGTCACGTCACTCTTCAACGCGGTGACCGCCTGCTGGTCCTTATTGGATTGCATCTGTACGGCATCCGCCTTGCTCGCAGCGTCGGCGGCACTGGTCTGCGCCTGCTGCACGGCTTGATCCTTGTTCTTCAGCGCATCCATAAGCTGCTGAATCTGTTTTTGCTGCTGAGCCAGAGCGGCCTGCTGGGCGGCGATGGCGTCCTTCAGCGATTGGACATCCGCTGCGGTTACGGCGGTCGTCTTCCTAGGTTTGGGCGGGGCACTGGTTTGCGCGACCAGTCCTGTCGCCAGAAAAAGAATGGCACACACCTTCGACGCAGACTTCATTGTTCTCTCCTTTTGGTCCTGCGGTGAATGAGAATATCCCGTGACTGCGGGTTCTACTTGACCTGCTTAATCGTTTCCTTGACCTTCGCCGCAACATTCTCCGGCAAGGGTGCGTAGGAAAGCGAGGACGTCATCTTCTGACCGTCTGACACCATCCAGTTGAGAAAGTCAGCGAGCATCTTACCTTTGGCCGCATCTTTGGACTGCGCCGGAATCAGAAGCCAGGTGAAACTGGAAATCGGATAGGCATCTTTGCCCGGAGCGTTCGTAATCGACACGCGGAAATCAGCTGGCATCTTCGGAGCCGAAGCGGCCGCCGCCGTGACGCTTTCCAGTGAGGCCTTGATGAAAACACCCGAGGAATTTCGCACGCTGCCATAGGGGATGTTGTTCTGCACCGCGTAGATCAGTTCGACATATCCGATCGATCCAGCCATCTGTCGAAGCGATCCAGCCACGCCCTCGTTGCCTTTTTGCCCAAGTCCGACCGGCCATTTCACTGAGGTGTCGCTGCCCACCTGGCTCTTCCACTCCGGGCTGACCTTGGAAAGATAGTCAGTCCAGATGAAAGTGGTTCCACTGCCATCGGAGCGGTGCACGACGATGATCTCTTTGTCGGGGAAGTTTACTCCGGGATTCACCGATGTGATCGCCTTGTCGTTCCATTTGGAAATCTTGCCCAGGAAAATTCCGGCCAACGCTTCGGGCGTAAATTTCACTTCGCCAGTGACTCCGGGAATGTTGTACGCGGGGACATCCGCGCCTAACACGGTTGGAAGGTTCAATATCTTGGTTTTGACTTCCGACAATTGCTTGTCGGTCATGGGCATGTCGCTGGCGCCGAAGTCGACGGTGCCCGAGGTCACTTGGCGGATTCCGCCACCACTGCCGATGGACTGATAATTGATTTGTACGTCGGAATGCACCTTGTGGTACTCACTGAACCACTTGGAGTAGATGGGATAAGGGAAAGTGGCGCCTGCTCCAACGAGCGTGGTCTGGCCCACTACCGGCATCGCCAGAAGGACACACACCAACAGCACGATTTTGCGCATCACCAGATGATTCCTCCTTGAAGTTTTTATATGTCCTCGTTTCTATCGGCGCAGTGTTACAGGATGGTTACAAACGGGTGAATTTCTGATGAATGGCCCCGGGGGGCAGTATGGCGCAATCGGAGGAGCGGTGCGAATACAATTTCTACAGAGGGCTTACGCTGCGATTAATGCGACGCTTGGAGATGCGAGATTTCCCGGGGAAAAAGCGTATTGGCGGGAAACTCGCGCTGCAGTCCGGTAAGCAACTGGAGCGCCCGCTGCTTATCCTTCTCGCGCACGTAGGCAATCGACAGCAGAATCCGCGCAAAAGGAGCGAGATAGTGTCCGTGCTCGGCAGTGGCCTGCAAGTCGGCGATCCCGCCCTGCTTGTCGGAGGGCAGGCCGCCCATGCGAAGAATCCAGCGCACCGGGGCCGACATGCTCCCGATGATGTATTTGCTGAAACCCGTCGCCAGCAGCGCGTTGTAGCAATCGGGACAGACCGCGAGCAACTCCTGGGCTGAGGCGGAGGCTTGTTTGGTGTAGTGCAGAGAGGCCAGGTTGCGCTTTTCAATGAGAGCCGCGTAGTCGGCTTGCAGTCCCGATGATAAGGTCTGGGCAAAGAGCGCATCGCGATCCTTAGGGCTCTTGCTCAGTCGGGCATGCGAAAGACTCTCAGCGCGGCCAATCGCATCCATGAAATGCTGGCGTAATGCGGGATCTGGGTTCAGCTTCGGACGCCCGACAAAGGCATCGTCATTCTCGTAGAACTGAGATTCCAAAACACCCAGGCGGTTGAATTCGGAGAACAGAAAGCCCGCCGCTTCGCTGACCGGGCCCATCGGGTCATCGGGATGCAGTTGCTGCCACGTTGCAAAATCCCTTTGAGCGCCGGCAAAGTCGAGATTGTAGAGTCCCAAAAATCCGCGGTCGAGGGGCGACGCCGTGGCAGGGCGAGGCAGATCCTCAGTTCTCGCGTTCAAACTCAGCGCGCAACAGACTGCGAGGACTGCTACTATTCTCCACGCTCGTGCATCTAAAATCTTGGACATTTTGCCCCGTGAGTGTGGTCTATTATCGTTCATTCAGGCTGCGTTGCAATTAACTTCTTCAAGGCTGCTAAGCGATTTAGATGACAATTTCTGAAGCGGCGATCGTCTCTGGTTGTAATCAGTTTGTCAATTTCGCTGGCGCTGTTCCCAGCCTGAGGGCATGCATTCATGAGTGACTCCGTCGTACGCTATGCTCCTGGCTGGCCGGGCATTCCGCCGCGCTGGACATCGAGCGCCAAAATGGGCGCTGGCACTGCCCTGAACCAGCACAGCAAGGTCTGGTTCACCCTCAGTCACGGCATCCTGAATGAGGTTTATTTTCCTCGTGTGGATCAGGCCTGTACTCGCGACATGGGATTCATTGTCACCAGCGGCTACGATTTCTTTTCCGAGGAGAAGCGGCACTGCTCCTTTGAAAACCGACCTTTTGAACCCGGCATCCCCGCTTTTGAACTGACCAACACGGAGATCGGCGGTCGCTACCGAATCCACAAGGAAGTCCTGACCGATCCGTATCGCAACGTGGTTTTGCAGAAAGTACGCTTTGAGCCCTTGCAAGGCCACCTTTCCGACTATCGCCTTTATGCTCTGCTCTCGCCACACCTCGCCAACTGCGGATATGCCAATACCGGATGGATCGGAGACTACAAGGGTTACCCGATGTTTTTTGCGCAGCACGATGGGGCTACGCCGTCGCTCGCGTCGTCCGCTCCCTGGAAAAAAACGTCAGTGGGCTTCGTCGGAGCCTCGGATGGCTGGCAGGATCTTTCTCAACATTTCCAGATGGAGTGGGAGTACACGCGCGCCGAGAACGGCAACATTGCCTTCACTGGAGAGATCGATCTTGCCTCCTGTAATGGTGAGTTCCTGCTGGCTCTGGGCTTCGGAGTCATCTGGACCGAGGCCGCCCAGCAGGCGCGATCCTCCCTATTCGAGGACTACGCTGAGACACGCCAGCACTATGTCTCCCAATGGCAGAATTGGCAGACTTCACTCATCAAGCTCGATGAACCGTTGCGACAGTGCGACCTCTACCGCTCATCCACTGCCGTACTGCGCACGCACGAGTCGAAAGACTTTCTCGGGGGTATCATTGCCAGCCTCTCCATCCCTTGGGGATTCAACAAAGGCGATGAAGATCTCGGCGGCTACCATCTGGTCTGGCCACGCGACCTTGTCGAGACCGCCGGCGCGCTGCTGGCGGCGGGAGCGGTCTCGGATGCGGTCCGCGTCTTGCGCTACCTGGAAACCACGCAGGAGGCCGCGGGCAACTGGGCACAGAACCTCTGGCTCGATGGACGTCCCTACTGGAACGGCGTCCAGATGGATGAAACAGCGTTCCCTATCCTGCTGCTCGATCTGCTCCGGCGCGAAGCACCAGATTCTCTGGGGAAGCTCGAACGATGGTGGCCGATGGTACGTAAGGCCGTCAGCTTCATTCTCCGCAACGGTCCGGTCACCCAACAAGATCGCTGGGAAGAAGACGCAGGCTACTCACCGTTCACGCTGGCCGCGGAAATTTCCGCACTCCTCGCAGCTGCCGACATCGCGGATCTGACCGGGCACGGTGAGCAGGCCTCGGTCATGCGCGACGCGGCCGACGCCTGGAACGACAACATCGAGCGCTGGGTCTACGCCACGGGCGGGGAGCTTGCCCAGCAACTCGGCATCGAAGGCTACTATGTGCGGATTGCCCCGCCCGAAACCGACGGCGCCCCCTCGCCCACGCAAGGCTTTGTTCCCATCAAGAACCGTCCACCGGGCCAGGATGGCGAGCGGGCCTATCACATCATCAGCCCGGACGCTCTGGCGTTAGTGCGCTTTGGCCTGCGCGCGCCCGATGATCCCCGGATTCTGAACACGCTGCGCGCAATCGATGCGCTGCTGGCAGTCGAACTGCCCCAAGGTCCCTGCTGGTATCGCTACAACGGCGACGGTTATGGCGAGCACAAAGACGGCTCCGCCTTCGACGGAACGGGCATCGGTCGCCCCTGGCCTCTTCTCGCCGGAGAACGCGCGCACTACGCGCTTGCCGGGGGCCATCGCGATGAAGCAGAGGCTCTACTCAGCGTCATCGAAAACTCGACCGCGGGATCGAGCCGGCTGCTTCCCGAGCAAGTCTGGGACGCCGCTGACATTCCGGCACTGGAGCTGTTCCGTGGCAAACCTACCGGATCAGCCTGCCCCCTCGTCTGGGCTCACTCCGAGTACGTCAAGCTGCGCCGATCAATTCGCGACGGTAAGATTTTCGACCAGCCTCCTCAGACCGTGAAGCGCTATTTAGTGGACAAACAGGTGCGACAAATCTTCGGGTGGAGGTTTAACAACAAAACGCACAGCGTCCCACAAAATAAAACGCTTCGGATCGTCCTTCTCACTCCGGGACTGCTGCATTGGAGCGTTGATGGCTGGAAGACCACGCACGACGCGGAGGCTCGGGACACGGGCCTTGGCATCTACATCCATGACCTGCCAACCGCATCGCTGCCGGTCGGAGGTCAGGCCGTCTTCACATTTTTCTGGCCAAAGGAAAACCGCTGGGAGGGTACCGATTACACCGTCACTGTGGAGAACGCCTGATGCGCAGGTTTTGAGCGAAGGATTCGGTTGGACGGTTCAGGCTTCGTCCACGCTGGTATAGCACAACTCGACCACCGTGCAATCGTCGCTCAACGGATTCCCGGCGCAGAATTCCGTGACCGACGAAAAAATTCCCTCGAGCGTGGGAGACTTGGCCGCAGCCGCCTCCAACCGGAAGTCTTCATAAAAATCACCCATGGCGTTTTCTGCTTCGGTGACGCCATCGGTCACGAGAATGAAGCGGTCGCCGGATTTCATCTGGCATTTCGCGCTCTCGAAAGTCGCGTCGGCCAACAGGCCCACCGGAACATTTCCATGCGGAGGACGCATCACCTCTCCAGCGCAAACCAGAAGCGGTTGCACGTGGCCGCAATTCACGTACTCCAGTTCGCCGTCGCGCCGCAGCCGCACCAGCAGCACGGTCGCATACTTCTCGCCCACGAGTTTCTCCGTGAAAAAACGATTCACAGCCGACACGACATCGAGCAGAGGTACGCCCGCGCTCAGGTGCGAATAGATCATTCCCTGTAGCGTTGAAGCCAGCAGTGCCGCCGACACTCCCTTGCCGCTGACGTCGGCCAGCACCACTGCCAGGCCTTCCTTCGTGTTTACCGCGTCGAAGAAGTCTCCGCCGATTTCTTTACAAGACAGGTTCTTTCCGCGCAGCTTGGCAAACGGCACTTCAGGAATCTTTACTTGCATCAGCCGCTGCTGAATGCTGGCGGCGATGCTCAACTCCTGCTGGTAGCGCCGGGCTTCTTCCTCGGCCTGCACGAGCCTTGCGTTTTCGATCAACGACGCGGCTTCTGTCGCGATCACGTGCAAAATATCCTGTCCCACACCGCTGATATCGCGGGAGGCAAAGCGCGAGTCGACGTAAAGGACTCCCATGGCCTCCGCAGAGGTCGCGGCGTGCACGGGGGTCTGCGCATCGCGGGTTGACTGCACGACCAGTTTGCGCAGCGGGATGCAAACTACGGTTCGAAGATCGTAAGCCACGATGCTCTGACGTCCCGCCAAGTCGAGTGATTGGCTCGTATCCGTCAGAAGAAACTCAGAGTTCGAACGGATTGACTCTTCGAGGATCGAGCGAGAAATCGTCTTGTCGTCGAGCAGCGGTTCTTTTTTCGAGTTGCGGCCTGCAGCCAGCCGAAGTTTCCCTTCCTCGTCTTTCAAGAAAACGTACGCGCGTTCGGCCCGCGTCAATTGCAGCGTGACGTCGAGCATGGTCATCAGAATTTCGTCGAGTACGCCCGCGGTGTTCAGCTTGCGCGCCGCTTCCAGAAACAGCGTGAGCTTTTCCAGGTCGGTCGCTTCCTGCTTGATCTGAATACCGGAAATCTGGCTGAGAAATTCCCTCGCCGTGTTGGAGGTGGCATGGGCAGGATTGAAGAGGATGTACGCTGAATCGCGCGCCCCAAACTCCAGGCGGTCGCCGCGCTCCAGTTTTTGGCGCTGAATCCGTTCTCCGTTGACGAAGGTGCCGTGTTTGCTGCCCAGGTCGACGAGGAAGAATTCCTGACCATCCTGCATGATCTGCGCGTGGTCCCGCGAGACGCGCGGGTCCGCAATCACCAGATCTTTATCAACCTTACGTCCTACGGTAAACGGCGTACGATTCAGGACGATGTTCTTCTGCTCGCTACCTTGCACAAACACAAGGGCGGGAAACACACCGGAACCGGAGCTGCTATGACTGATTGCGCCAAGGGCCATGAATGGTTGTTTCGCGTGCCGTTCGCCCTGATCCCAGACGACTGGGCTCGAGCCGCGTGGAAATCCCCGCTCGCAACAGACTACTCTGCTGGCGCGCTCTCCCGCAAGGTATGGGCTTGGCTCCCCCACGTATTCAGCGCCGCCAATCCGAACAGGAACACGGGTACCAAAAAGTTGGAGTACAGAAATAGCAAGTGCCAGACCTGTTCCCCGACCACCGAGGTCTGCCCCAAGTAACCCAGGCTTGATCCCACCGTGGCGATCGACGGCAGTACTAGTAAAAAGCAACCGACCGCACGGGCCAGTCGAATCGCCGGCAGGACGGCGTCACGAAGGGCCTCGCTCTGAAGCAATGCCAAAATTGCAGGCATTAATAGCACTTGGTTATACGGAGCGAACATCGGAACGACTAATACGGTGAGGGCGAGCACTAGGCTGAAGGCTCGTCCAAATGCCAGACTGGCGGCGGATTCTCGACGGATTGGCCAGATGCAGAACGCGCAGAGACCGACGCTCACCACCTCCAGGCCGTGCCCTGCGATCGAGCCGAACAACCACACGAGCACCGACTGGTTCTGCGTGTACTGGTGGTACCGTCGAATCGCCTCGACAAACATACCCAACCATCCGGGCAACAGCAGTTGCGCTCCGCCGAGGAGGAGCACCATCACAAATCCAAAACCAAAGAGGAATCGCCGCCGCGAGCGCCAATCACTTGCCGCCCACACCAAGAGCCACAAGACCAGCGGCCAGGTTAGTTGTGGTTTGATGGTTGCCAGGGCCAACAGAGCTCCCGCAAGGAGCAGCCACCCGCCGGCGAGGCAGGCGCCACACGCTGCCAGCAAACCTGCGACCACCAACGTGAGTTGCTGAAGCTTAATGCCCTGCACCATGGGCCACCAGCCAAGCGTCAACGCGATCAAGATTCCAGCAGCTCCAACGGATGGCCTCCAACGCAACAGTGAGAGCCAAAGCAATACGCTCCCCGCAGCCAACAAAACTAAGGACCATCGAAAGCCGGTCTGTAGCGTGTCGAACGGGAGCTTCACAGTGGGGGCGAGCAGAAAGACAACATAAGCCGGATACGCAAAGCCCTGCTGATCCTTTGGATCGTTGGGGAGAGTCGGGTCTAGAGGCCGTCCGTAGTATCCCCGCTGAATTTCCCGAGTTATTTCCGCGCTGTATGGGTTGCGCCCATGCAGCAGGAGTTCGCGCGCTCCCAGCCAGCGCGGGTAGAGGTCCGACAGATTGCCGCGGGGCCGGCTGTGCGCCGCGGCATCGGCAATTTGTTGTACCCGGAGAATCCGATTGACGTAGAACCACGTGCTCGCCGAGGCTACGAGGGCCAGCATAAATCCGACGACGAATCGCGAGCGTTTGGGCATGTGGAGTGACGTCGTTTCAATGTACGACAACGAATCCAGATCCGCCTTCATGTTACAACTGTGTGGGCACGAACCATCTCATGCGCTGGCGCATCGCAGTCTCGGCCGCAATCGGCTTTGCCTCGGGTGCATTGTGCTGGTTCCTGATGAAGCATTTCCATCAGGACGCCGCCGACTTCCGCTGGGCGTTACATCTGGCGCATCGCCTGCTCGCCCGAAAAAATCCATACGACACGCCGTTCGAACAGTATCCACTGATCGCCGGGCTGGTGGCCGTTCCGTTGGTGCGCTTGCAGCCAGAACTGGCCGCCGGATTGTTCTGGGGAATCAGTTCTTCCCTGCTGGCGTTCGGGCTCACTCGCCACGGCTATATGAAGTTGCTCATTTTCTTCGCTTATCCGTATTGGGCCGGCATTCTCACCGCGCAGTGGTCTCCCCTCATCGCCGCCAGCGCGTTCTTTCCTCTGCTACTTCCGGCCACGATGGCCAAACCGCAAGTCGGGCTGCCCGTGTTCCTGACGCGGCTGAGCCGACGCGGCCTGCTAGCGTGCATCGTTGTGATATTGCTCAGTCTGGCCGTCATGCCCAACTGGCCATTGCTTTGGTATCGACAGCTCGGCAACTATGAGCATTACTTTCCTATCTTCGTCCTTCCCGGGCCGCTCTTGATGCTCGCACTGCTTCGATACCGCGATCGCGATGCGCAACTCCTCTTTGTATCCGCACTGATGCCGCAGCGCTGGTTTTTTGACAGCTTCATCTTGTGGCTGATTCCACGGTCGCGGCGCGAGATCATCTGGACGGTTTTTTTCAGTTGGGGAGCAGGCCTTTGGCGCTGGTATCACATGCCCTCGAGTTTCACCGAAGTCGGCCGCTACACCGTGATCTTCCTTTATTTACCGATGCTGGGGGTCATACTCTGCCGCAAGGCAAAGTCTGCAGGACCTGCCGTTTGATGGGTCACCAATAGAGGACGCAGCCGCGCTTGCAGGAACAAGGTCAAACCGATGGTGCCGGCGGTGATCGACCAAGGCACGATCGGGTTGATCCAGACCAGCGGCAGCCCCCACCGGACGAGCAGCATCCATCCCAGCATCATGGCCATCCCGGACACCAGTGGGATGAGCCTGCGCGCGTTCGAGACAGGAACGTTCATCGCGCAGGCCGCGTGAATCATCAATGCAAACGGAAACGCCGTAACCAGATCGATGAAGAAATGCTCTCCCAGCCCTAAGGTTGCGATGACCGTGCCGACGAGGAAAATGAAGGAAGCCACTCTTGCCCAGAGCGACAGTCCTTCCGAATACCACCAGACCAACAGCGCCCAGCCCAAGTGCAACGAGGGAAACGCATTGCGCTGACCTCCGATGGTCACAGCCTGGATTGGCAACTGCCGCAGTTGCTCCGTGGTGAGGGGATCGAAGGGATACCGCGATCCGAACAGGTTGAGGGGACCGCCCGCCGGGATCAGGTTATAAAACGCAACTCCTACCGGTCCGGCAACGACGAAGGCGAGAAAAGCGGCCATCGCAAGATTGCGATTGCGTACCAACTGCCTCGCATAGGTAAACATGATGGCAAGCGGGAGCGCGTAATACATGCCGACCACCGCACGCGTGAGCAACCGCGACGACAAGACGACCTGACCTGTCTTGAAACTCAGTTGCGCACCGAGACTCTGATCGAAGCTATAGAGGAACCAATCCAGGGTTTTGGGATGCAGCCGAATTGTCATTTCCAGTGGACCGGAACCGAAGTATCCCAAGAGCACGAGAATCAAGGGCGGCAAAGTCGCGTCCTGAAGCAACTGGCGGTTTTCGTCGCTACTCCGGATTCTCGCCACAACCAGGACAAACAGGCTACCCAGTCCGAGAAAACCGGTGGCCGTTGAAAGCCGCACAGGAGTCTTCAGAACCAACGTTTGCAGGCTGCACAGAGCTAATCCGGCCGCCACTGCGAGTGGAAACTTGGTCCATGAACAAACCGTGAGCAGCACAATTACGCAGCCCGCCAGAGTCAGGGAAAAAAAGACATCGTGCGTAATCTGCGCAGCGAAGCCACGGCTGAGTGATACGCCACAAACCACCAAGCACACAATGGCAATCGCCACCGCTCTGCCGCGACTGCTTTCGAATCTCCCAAAACTACGGCTCTTCGTGGAATCCTCCCCGCCGTGCACTGTCTTGCTATTTTCCTGGACTCACACCTAACAAAGTTGCTGAAGTCGCGACCTCAGTTCTCCGGACAGCCCCACGAAACCCAACAGCACGGCCCAACCGACGTACGCCAGTCGGCTATATCGCATAATTAGTACAAGGTGCAGAGGCGAGAAAAGCAATACTGCGAGACTACCGATGATCGCGAGGCGCGTCCACGTTCTGGTCCCGCTCGTCTCGTGGAGCCACCCAGATAAGACAAGTATGGGAATCGCGAGCACGCAGAGATCGGATTCTAGTGCGTGATAGCTCACCAGGACTGTCGCGAAAATCGCCATGGCAAACTGAAGATCCGCGGCCTTACTTTTCCCCGATCGTGAGTTCCACACCGCCGCTAGAAAAAGCAGGACTGAGAACGCCACGACCAGCACACCGGAGAAGCGTAAGTTCGACGCGAGTAGGTAGAGCATCCCTCGCAAGTTCGGCATGTCCGACGGATTGATGGCGCCCCTCGCCATCGTCGCCTCCAAGCCCAGAACATAGCGTGGATACGCGAGCATTTGCCGCGGCCCGACTGCCGCCATCGAAACCGCGCCCAGCGACGCCCCCACGGAGGCAAAGCCCAACAGAATTCTTAGGCTCCGCTGAAATGTCTTCTGCTGCACGAGCAGCAGAATAAGAAATGGCAGCACCAAATGAAACTTGAAGAGTCCGCAGGCAAGCCACGCGCCGGCCCAGACCGGACGCTCTTTCTTAAGGGACACAAATGTCAGTCCATAAAGAAGCATGAGGAGGATCGTGTCCTGTCCCTGGAGAAGCGCAAAGAAAAACGGAAAGAAAACCAGGCTCACGCCTGCCCATGCCGGGGCGGACCATGCCTTCATCTCTGGAACATAAGGTCGAAGTAAGGTCGCGAGAGCACCCAGCATGGCCAGGTTCGCCAACATCCACAACACATACGCCGCCCGATACGACAGCCAGGAGAGAGGAACAAACCAAAGCGCCTCGAACGGAGGGTGGTTAAACGGGAGCGCTCCCAGGCGGGTGGCAACGTGCGGTGCAAACTGCTTCTGCACTGCAAACTGGACCCTATCATCGTAGAGCTGGTGCCCCATTCCCTGCCGGACGATCGTCCCGGCGGTGTAGTAGATCGTGAAGTCCGGATATCCCCTTAAGATCAGCTCTCGTGCATTCCAAACTACCAGCAACTGAATCACGAGTACCCCAGCCACATAGAACCTGCCGGCTAGTCTCAGATGGGCGAGTTTCATAGGTAGTCTGACCGACGATCTTACTCCCAAGGCTCAATAATCACTCGGGTTAAGACCGAGAAACCATGGATTGATGGCTCCTGACGGAGGTAATCTCTTTTTCACCTCTTACGCAAGAAATTTGCGACTTTCGGTCAGTTTGCAAGGTATGATTACCCGTAAGTCGAGCAGATAAATCGCAGTCTGTTTAAAGGGCTGCATTCGATTCGATCTCGTAAATTTCAGAAGGGAGGCATGTCTATGGGATTTGTACGCAGACTCTGGTGCGAACAGGAAGGACAGGATATCGCGGAATACGCTGTCATGCTGGCTGTAATCCTCGTCATCGTCGTCGGAACGATCCGGCTTATCGGATCCAACGCCAATACTGTGTTCTCCTCAGTCGCCAGTTCTATCCAGTAGCGCACAACAGAAGAACGAGGGAATGACGGGGCTGGCCGTGAAGGGCGAGCGGCAGGAGTTTCGGTTTCCAAGGGAGCAGCATGAACCGCACACGCTTGTTAATGATCGGAGTTCTGGCACTCGCACTTGGCTTCTTTGCAAGTGTGTATGTCTACAGAAACTTGCAGTCGGGGAGCCACTCGGGCGCCGATACCGGAGTCGACGTGATCGTGGCAGCCGACGATCTGCAGGTGGGCGCGAAAGTGGAAGAACGCGACATCAGGATTATTAAGATTCCCGGCACCGATCTTCCTCCGACAGCGCCCCGCAGGCGCGCGGACGTGATCGGCCATGGGGTCATCATCCCGATTGCCAAGGGCGAATTCATCCTACCCAACCGACTGGCTGGCGAGAATGCCGGCTCCGGCCTGCCTGCGCTGATTCCCCCCGGCATGCGCGCGGTTTCGGTGCGCGTGAATGAAGTTGTCTCCGTGGCTGGATTCGTGACGCCGGGAACTCGTGTCGACGTGCTCCTGACGGGAACGCCGGGCGGCGGAGAAGAACAAACGACCACCGTTTTGCAGGACGTCGCCGTGCTCGCCTCTGGTCACACGCTGGAGCGATCCTCCACAGGAGAGGCACAGAACACCGCCGTGATCACTCTTCTGGTTTCGCCCGATGATGCCCAGCGGCTCACCCTCGCGAGTTCCGAAGGACACATTCAGCTCGCTCTGCGGAATCCACTCGATACCAAGCAGGACGAAGTAGCTTCTGCCAATTCCCGGGGCCTGTACCGTGGAGGTGCACCCCCTCCCCCCACCACAACGGTCGTGCGTCATGCCGCCGGAGCCAAGAAAGTCACGACGCCGACTCCACCCGCGTCCACGGGCGTCAGCATTGAGGTGTACCAAGGCGACAAGAAGCCCGAAGTGGTCAAATTCCCAGACGACAGTCCCGAGGCCAAGTGACCGGTAAATCTTCGATTCTGCAAACTGCCTCCCTACACACGACCAAGTTTCCTCGCAGGCAGAGGAACCTGAAAATGAAAGTTCGCCCGAGTTTGCTCGGGTCTGTGCTGCTGGCTGTGGCTCTTTGCATTCCCGCGTCCTCCGCAATCGTGCAGCAGGCAGATACTCTTCCGCTCCAGAACCAGGCGCCGACCACCACTCAGACCACGACCCTGCCGGCGCAGTCCCAACAGCCTCAAGGTTCGGCTCCTCTCCGCGTCATGGTGGGCAAGTCTCTGCTGATTAATACGACGGAACGCCTCAAGCGCGTCTCCGTCACCGACCCCGCCATCGCCTATCCCCAGGTCATCACGCCAACCCAGATTCTGGTTCACGGGAAATCCCCCGGAGAAGTTTCACTCCTCATCTGGGATGAGGTCGAGCGCTCCCGCAGCTTCGACCTTCGCGTCGATGTGGACGTCAGCGCTTGCGCCGACGAAGAACGCCGTGTATTCCCCGACGAGCAGATCACGGTCACGCCCTCTCGCGCCGCCATCGTTCTCTCCGGACACGTTTCCACAGAAGACGTCTCCAAGCGAGCCGGTGAACTCGCCAGCGCCTATTCTCCGAAAGTCGTAAACGTGCTGACGTTCGGACCAGTCGGTTCGCAGGAAGTTCTGCTGCAGGTGAAATTTGCCGAAGTCGACCGTACGGCACTCACTCAGATGGGAATCAACTTCATTTCCACGGGAGCAGCCAACACCATCGGCACGGTCACCACTGGACAGTATGGGGCCTTTGGGCCGCAGACGTTGACCCCGGGCACGCAAGCCGCGGCCTCGGGAACTGGTACTGGCACTGTTACTCCGGCCAACACCATCAACAACGTCCTCAACCTTTTCTTATTCCGGCCCGACATCAATTTCGGTGCCGTGATTCAAGCACTCGAGAATAAGAGCCTGCTGCAGATTCTCGCTGAGCCCAATCTGATTGCGGTCAACGGCAAGGAAGCCAGCTTCCTCGCCGGAGGCCAGTTTCCCTTTCCCATCGTGCAACCAGGCGCGGGCTTCACCGCAGTTACAATCTCGTTCAAGGATTTCGGCGTGCATTTGCAGTTCACCCCAGTCATCATGCCCAATGGGAACATCCATTTGAAGGTCGCTCCGGAAGTCAGTACCCTTGACTTTTCCAATGCGCTGACCATCTCAGGATTCACCGTGCCTGCCCTGAGCACGCGCAAGGCGGAAACTGAATTCGAATTGCAGGACGGGCAGAGTTTTGTGATTGCTGGCCTCATCGATAACCGGGTTACCGACATCTGGAACAAGATTCCGGGCCTCGGCGATATCCCGATCCTGGGAAATTTTTTTCGCAGCAAGAGTTTGCAGAAAAGCAATTCGGAACTGATGGTGTTATGCACCGTGCGCCGCATTTCTCCCACGACGGAATTGCCCACGCTGCCCAAGAATCCGAAGCCGTTTATGGACGAAGGCAAGTTCGACAAAAGATAAGCAGGCTGCCAGTCAGCCGCGAACGATCGTAGGTTTGCAAGAACCAGCTGGGCTCAAGGTTGTTATGCCGGAATTGTCAGTCGTCATCGTCGCCACCGACAACGAGCAGCGCGCCGTAATGCAGGTGCTCGTGGACGGCACCAGCGTGGCGCGCACGGTTCATACCTGCGCCAGCTTCCCCGTCTCCCCCTCCGATCCGGTAACCCGGAGGGTGAAGAGTGCCAATGCCGATGTGACTCTGGTCGACATTCCTGCCGACAATCCTCCGCTGGGTCTTCGAGCCATCGAACTCCTGCATCAGGAAATGCCCGACGTCGCCATTTTTGCGCTCGGCAATCTAAACCAGCCTCAGGTCATCGTCAACGCCATGCGCGCCGGAGCGCGTGAATTTATCGAACGTCCCGCCAACACGGCCGATCTAATTGACGCCTTCGTGCGGCTGCAGGCCACGCAACGTCGCGGCCGGCAGGAAGGAATTCGTGGCAAAGTCTTCTCCGTCATCAACGCGAAGGGCGGGAATGGCGCGACGACTGTGGCGGTCAACCTGGCGCTGGCCTTGCAGTCTGCTTATGGACAGACCGCGCTGGTGGATCTCGCGCCGCTCGGGCACGCCGCGCTGCACATGAATCTCAAACCGGTCTTCAACGTAGCGGACGCAACCCGCAATCTGCACCGCATGGACGCTTCCCTGCTGGAAAGCTTCATGACGCGTCACAGTGGAGGTTTGCAATTGCTGGCCGGAACCAACATTCCCGCTGCTGTGGATCCCTCGACTGCGGAGTTTGTAAAGCTTTTCGACATGCTGGTGAGTAATTTCCGCTATGTGGTTGTCGACGCATCGTCGCGCTTTGACGCTATCAGCCGTCTGATCGCCAGTCTCTCGGAGACTGTTCTGCTGGTGGCCTGCAGCGACGTAGCTTCTCTCTGGAGCGCCGCCCGCGTGCAACAGTATTTGGGAGAAACCGGAAGCCGCGAGCGCGTGCGTCTGGTATTGAATCGCTTCCGCAAGGTGCCAGGCTTCAGTGAGGCGGACGCGGAAGCGGCGGTGGGGGCGAAACTGCTCTGGCGAATCCCCAATCAGTATTTTGCAATATCGGGCGCCATCGATCGTGGAACTCCGGTGATGGACCAAAGAAACTCCGAAATCGCCCGCAGCTTTGCGGGACTGGCGCAAGAGTTGACGCGTAATGACGCCGACGTCAAGCGGGCCGCGTGGTCGTTGTTCAAGTCGGTTTAGGAATTTGGCTTCAGGAATCAGAGACAACGGATTTAGGAACCCATGGCAAACCTTCAATCGTTCGAGCGCACGGATTACCAGCAGGTAAAAGCCGACCTGCATCGCAAGATCCTGGATCGGCTGGACCTTGAAAAACTGGGAAAAGCAACTGGTGACTCGGCGCGCGACGAAGTGCTGGTGGTCATTCGGAATGCCGTCAATAGCGAAGTTGTGCCCCTCAGCTTTGCCGAACGCGAACGGCTCTCGCGCGAGATTCTCGATGAGATTTTCGGCTTGGGCCCTCTCGAGCCTCTCCTCAAAGACCCTACCATCTCCGACATTCTGGTGAACCGTTTTGATCGCGTCTACGTGGAGCGCGCCGGCAAGCTCGAACGCACGGCCTTGTCCTTCAAAGACAACTCGCACCTCATGCAAATCATCGAGCGCATCGTGTCGCGCATCGGACGCCGGGTCGACGAATCATCTCCCATGGTCGACGCCCGCCTGGCCGACGGATCGCGCGTAAACGCGATTATTCCGCCGCTCGCCATTGACGGCCCGTCTCTCTCCATCCGCCGCTTCGGTCGCGAACCGGTCACCGCGCGCCAGATGATCGAGAACCTCACGCTCACCGAGTCGATGCTGGAACTGCTTTCGGCCATGGTCAAGGGGCGCCTTAACATTCTGGTGTCCGGAGGAACTGGCGCCGGCAAAACGACTCTACTGAACGTGCTTTCCGGTTACATTCCCAACTCCGACCGCATCGTCACCATCGAAGACGCCGCTGAATTGCAATTGAAGCAAGAGCATGTGGTCCGGCTCGAAACTCGCCCTCCCAACATCGAAGGTAAAGGCGCGGTCCGGCAGCGGGAACTCGTGATCAACAGCCTGCGTATGCGTCCCGACCGCATCGTGGTCGGCGAGGTCCGTGGCGAGGAAGCTTTTGACATGTTGCAGGCCATGAACACGGGCCACGAAGGATCGCTGACTACAGTTCACGCCAACTCCCCGCGCGACGCTATGGCCCGCGTGGAAAACATGGTATCGATGGCGAACCTGAATATTCCGGAGCGCGCCGTGCGTCATCAGATCGCATCTGCCGTGCATGCCGTCGTCCAGATCGCGCGTCTCTCCGACGGCACTCGCAAGGTCATCACGGTGTCTGAGATTACCGGCATGGAAGAGGACCGCATCGGCATGCAGGACATTTTCAGCTTCGACCGCACCGGAATCGATGAGAGCGGCAAGGTGCGCGGGACATTCCGCGCCACCGGCGTGCGCCCGCAGTTCGCCGAGCGGCTTGCGACATCCGGCGCCCGCCTGCGGCCGGCGCTGTTCGAATCGAGGACCGAGGTCTAGGACGGATATGCCCGCAGCTCTGATTGCTATTCTTGTGTTCGTCGTGGTCGCGCTCGTCGCCTTCGGCATGGGCTCGATTCTCGACCAGCGCAACGCCCGTGCCCGGCTGATCAAGGAACGCCTGGCCAACGAGCGCAAGGCTCCTGAACTCGCTCCCGACGAAGAACTCGCCCTTCTGCGCGATGAGCAGTTGAGCCAGATTCCCGCTCTCGACAATCTTCTCCGGCGGTCCAGCCGAGTCACCGACATCCAAAAGATGCTGGCGCAGGCGGGGATGGGCACACGCGCCGGAAATTTTCTCGGAATTTCCGCCCTCACTGGAGTTATCGCCACATTTCTGGCATACGGCCTGAGCAAGCGGGTCGAAGTCGCGTGGGTGGCCATGCTGGTGGGTTTCGTATTGCCCTATTCTTACGCCTCGTATCGGCGCAACAAGCGCTTCGAAAAATTCGAGGAACTCTTCCCCGAAGCTATTGACACGCTGGCTCGCGCGGTTCGCGCCGGACACGCCTTCACCACCGCGCTCGAGATGATCACCGACGAAGTGGCCGAGCCGGTTTCCGGCGAGTTCCGCCAGCTCTACGAAGAACAGAAATTTGGCATGCCGGTCCGCGATGCCTTGATGAATCTAACCGACCGTATGCCCTTGGTAGACGTCAAGTTCTTCGTTACGGCGGTCATGCTCCAGCGCGAAACCGGCGGCAATCTGGCTGAGATCCTCGATAACCTCTCGTATGTAATTCGCGAGCGCTTCAAAATCCAGCGCCAGGTGCGCGTCTATACCGCTCAGGGACGCCTTACTATGGCTCTATTGATGGGAATGCCGCCCATCATCGTCGCTTTGATGCTGGTGCTGAATCCAGCGTTTATCCGCCCGTTGTTTTCTGACCCGATCGGGCACACGCTGCTGGTCGCCGGCATCACACTGCAGACCATTGGATATTTCGTGATCCGCAAGATTATCCGAATTCAGGTTTGAAGAATCAGGTGTAGCCATGTTGCCTCTGCTCTTAGTCGTCGTCGTATTCGTCACTGTCGTGATGGCTGTATTCGCCTTTGGAGCGGCAGTGGTAACTCCCAGTTCGATGCTGGGCGCTCGGCTGCGAGCCCTGGGAAGCCAGCAGCAACCCGTCGAGAACAAGCCCGCCATGCGCGAACGCATTGAGCAGGCTCTCGATCCGATCAGCAAAGCCATTCCTCTTTCGGCGTCGGATGTATCCCGCACGCGCGCCTGGCTCATTCAGGCCGGATTTCGCGACGCTATCGACGTCAACTACTATTTCGGGGCGCGCCTTCTGATGGCCGGAGTGGGCTTTGCCGGCGTAGTCCTTTTTTCCGGCTTCGACAATCTTTTCCTGCTCGTCGGCATTCCCGGCCTCGGGTTCTTCCTTCCGCGCTTCATTTTGAAGCGCATGATTAAAGACCGGCAGCATCGTATCCGAATTGGCCTGCCCGATGCTCTCGACCTCACCGTGATCTGCGTCGAAGCGGGCCTGGCGCTCGACCAGGCTCTCACCCGCGTGGGCCAGGATCTCCACCACGCCCACCCGGACCTCAGCGACGAGTTCCATCTCGTAACCCTCGAGATGCGGGCCGGCAAACCACGCGCGGAAGCCCTCCGGAACCTCGTGGACCGCACCGGGGTTGACGATATCCGTTCTCTTGTGGGTACACTGATTCAAACAGATCGCTTCGGCACCAGCGTCGCCCAGGCTCTGCGCGTGCACTCTGACTCCCTCCGCACGGAACGCCGGCAACGGGCCGAAGAACAAGCTGCGAAAACTACCATCAAGATGGTCCCCCCATTGGTGATATTTGTTCTGCCTTCGATCATTTTTGTCACGATCGGTCCGGCAATCATTGAATTGTTCCGGCAACTGGGGCCGATTTCCGGCGGCCGGTAGCAACGGGTGGCACAGAACTGGGGAGCATTCGTTCTTATGGCGGTTTTTTCCTCACAGGGACAGGCCTTCAATCAAACCCGCCAAGCCTACCTCGCCACCGAGTTGGGAGTCGCAAATACTCATTGGACCCGGCTGCGAGGCCTGCTCGGAATCCGCCCCGATGACTTCCGTAATGGCTCGGGCCTCTGGATTACCCCCTGCCACGGCGTTCATACTCTGGGCATGGGCTTCCCCATCGACGTCGTTTATCTGGATCGCGGGATGAGCGTCATTCATATCCAGCACGACCTGCGGCCCTGGCGGTTTGCGCCGGTCCGTGCGCAAGCCGCGTCCGTGCTGGAACTACCGTGTCGCACCGCGGCGGAAACGGGAACGGCCGTGGGAGATAAAATTGAAATAACGATTCAGAAGGATGGTAGAGTACCGCCCTCGTGAGTGAAACGCTCCAACTCGAAGAAACCGTCGAACTTCAGGAGGCGCCGAAGTTGCTGGTGGAATGGTCGCCGCGCTGGCGCGAGTTCGTCGACTCAATCGGGCCCGCCTTGGCACGATCGGACCGCCGCCTGGCCGGAGAGGCTCCGTTCGGTCTCATTCCCTTGCGCATCATGGTCCCCTCCTACCTGTTGGAGGCGTTTTTGATCTTCGCCGCAATTGCAATCCAGGTAAAGATTGCCGAGTTGCGCCCCTTCGTCGCGCCCCGATTCTCGCGGCACGATGTGATCTATTACAGTGGCGACGAACTGCCTCGCACTGAGGACCTTGGCGGAGCGGAAGCCGCAGCGAGCGGCCGCGCCGGTGGTGACGAAGCGCACCATCGCACTCAAACCATCAAGATTGCCCGCGGTGGCTCCCTCGTCCCGAGAGTGGTGGATGCCCCCGACCTCAAGCTCCCAGCTTCGCGCGACGCAGTGGCGAACCTGCTAGCCATTAAGCCGAATCCCGGGCCTCCGCCTTCTGAGGGATTGCGCTCAAACCGTAACGCACCGAATCTGACCTCGGCGCTGGTAGCTCCGCCTCCGAATGCCATCCGCGACTACACGCGCAACGGAGTGCGACTCGACACGGTGATCGCTCCTGCGCCATCGGTGTCGTCCGATCGCGCGCTGACTGCACCCAATCTCAGCACTGTACTCATTCCCCCGGCACCCAACGTTGCGGGCGAACACAAGCTCGTCGCACCGGCCCTAGCGCCGGCGATTGTTCCTCCAGCACCCAGCGCCTCCCGCGATCGTTCAGCAACCGCACCTTCTTTGAATGCCGCTGTGGTCGCACCGGCTCCAAGCGTCACCCGCGAGCAGGCACGCTCGACTCCCGCGTTGGCCGCCAGCGTGATTCCGCCCGCTCCCGGCGGCGTGACCCGCGAGACTTCGAGCACGCCAGTACGGATGAACAACATGGCGGTGATCCCGCCTCCGGTTTCGGCTCCGGAACGCGCCGGCACGCGGAATCCGAAGCTGACCCTGCAGGCACCCTCGGTCGTCGCGCCGCCTCCCTCAGCCGATGTCTCGCAAGACGCTCGCCGCGTCGCCGGTGGCACCGTTCCCGATCCAATGAAGACGGTCGTACCCCCACCACCCACGCAATCCGCCGGCGGATCTTTCATGAGCAGTCTGATGGGCAAGCTCTTTGGCTCGACCGAGGTCGTTCCCCCGCCGCCATCCGTTCAAGCCAACGCGCCAACCCACGGAACCGGGACATCCCTGGCTACCAATGTCGTCGCGCCGCCACCCACTGTCGCCACAAATGCAGCTAGCGGAAGTCCGCACGGGGCTCGCAACGGCCTGGGGACATCCCTCAGCGCGAACGTCGTCGCTCCACCGCCTTCCGTAGGGTTGTCCGGCGGCAGCGGCTCCCGCTCCATGTCCGCTTCGTCTGGGCCTACGCTCGGCGCGCCGAGCATCGTTCCTCCTCCGCCTTCTCTTTCTGGCGCGGGTGGCGGCACAGGCAGCACCGGCGGTGGCGCCGGAGGCACCGGAGGCACTTTGCTCGCCAATAACATCGTTCCGCCGCCGCCCTCTGTGGGTGGAGGCTCCGGAACGACCGGCTCCGGCATGAGCCGCAAAGGTACTGGCCTTGGCACACCCCTCGACCTAGGCTCTGGCCCGGCTCCCGCCAACAACGGCGGCAGTGGCGCCAATGCTGGCGCTGTAATCTCCACACAGCCGGGTCCTAAAGTCGGGCTGCCCAGCAGCGGCGGCACCGGTTCGCTCGCGATGTCCCCGACTGGCGGAGACAAGCCCGGGCTCGGAGGCGCTGGCGGCGGCGCCAGCATTGGCCACGGAACCGGACCCGGGAGCGGCATGAATGGCGCAGGCACAGGCGCAGCCAAGTCCGGTCCCGGAAATGGCTCCGATCCCGCAGCGCACGGCGGCATATCTCCCTCGCCCGGACCAGGCGGCGCCGGGACTGTGCCCGCCGGAACTCCGGCGGTTCGCGGCGTGGACATCAGCGGAGGCACCAGTCAGGTTACGATTCCGGCCTTCGGCTCAGACCCCTCTGGCAGCACGCCTCAAGTACCAGGACATACATCGGTCCAACAACGCCAGGCTCTTGGCGTAACCATCGTTGCTACAGCAAGTTCTGGAGGAGCTTTCGAGCCCTACAAGAACCTCTTGCGCGGAGAGAAATACACCACGTACCTGGATACATCGGCGGGTACCGTGGTCATGGAGTTCGCGGATGAGGGGGCGACCGGCCATCCTTATGGCGCTACTCTCACGGCGCCAGTCGCAATTCGGACAGACTTACCCGATGGACTGCCCCGCGCGCGAATGGTATTGACCTGCACCCTCGATGCATCCGGGAACTTGAGGAACATGCGCGTCCTCGAAGCCGGCCCAGCGAACATGACTGCAAAAGTTCTCGCCGCTCTGCCCAGTTGGAAATTGCAGCCCGCCATGCGCGGCGACCAGCCTGTACAAGTTACCGTCATCCTGGGCTTCGGCATCGACACCAACGACCGCTTCTAACGCAACTTCTGGAATTTGAGTTTCGTGTCCGCGGTCCTCCACCGGTCACGGCTCTCGCCCCATTGATGCTCCTCACGCTTCCTGCCGATAGCACACATCAGGGCTATGCCCGCCCACACAGGGAGCAGAAATGGACTTTGATCAAGCCGTCAGCACCCATACAAAGTGGAAGCGCAAGCTGCGCCACTACACTGCCAAGCGTGATGGCAGCCTGCGCCCTGCGGATGTGAGTCTTGACCACAAATGTGTTCTGGGTCAGTGGATTTACGCAGAGGGCGCCGTCTACGCCTCGATGCCCGAATACACGAGGCTGAAGTATGAGCACGCGCGCTTTCATATGGTCGCGGCAGAGTTGGTGAAGAGAGCAAATTCCGGAGAATCCGTGAACGCCGAGACGGCGCCATGTTCGAACAGTACGTTCTCAACCGCCTCTGCGGCCATCGTCATCGCAATCATGGCCATGAAGAAGCGGCTGTCTGGCTGAGAGCGTACACGTTTCCCAATCGAAAACTACTTCCTGCTTCTCTTCGCCTTGCGCCGCGACGGCGGGATCACACCCTTCTCCGGACGTTCCTTCTCGATCGTATCCGACAACTTGTGCAGAGGCTTGTCTCCCGCTGACGACAACTGCCGTCCCGCCGCGTTCGCCGTCAGCCCTTGGCCAGTGTAGATCGCCTCGCTGAAGCTCGCTCCCGCAAGCGGCGATGCCACCGCGAACACGCCATGCGGCACACCATTGGTGAAGGACGTGGCAATGTAATCTCCTACCATCAACCCGTTTTGTGAATTCGCAAGCCAGCTCAACATCATTGGGCCGGTAAGAGCCGAGGGAGTATTCCAGGTCGAGCCCCCATTCGCCGACGAGATATATCCCACGAAAAGCTGGCAGGTCGAAGCCGTGCAATCGCTCTGCGAATAGTAGTAATAGTGAAGCCCCACATGTGCCGAGGCACCCGGGGTTGCCGGATCGATCCCAATTCCTGGAATGAAATGGTCCACCGCGCTCGAAATATCGTCGATGGGAATGCGTGTGACCGGACCCCATGTCACGCCATCGGTCGAAGTACTGTACACCAGATCGTTAGTGGAACAGTTGGCGCGAAAACGGCAATCCTCCCAAACCGCCCAGATGGTTCCCGCGCCATCCACCGCAGCCGACGGCAGCGGTCCACTGCGAATTCCTCCCGCATCGGCGTGAAACTGTACGTTCGAAATAGGCACCGACGCAGTCCAGCTCAGACCGCCATCACTCGAACTGAACGCCGCCATCACGTTCGTTTCAATGGGCACGACAAGCGTGCCGTTCGGCTGCACCAGCGGCTGGCCGCCGATTCCCTGCGCCAGATCCGCAGTGGGCAATGGCGACGCCCACGTTACCCCCCATCCAAGGATGTGCTCATCAGGATTTCACCGTTGCTGATCGGGTCATCCCACTCGACATAACAATTACCGTAATGCGGACTGCTCGTCCAGCTGTCGCAAACAATCCAGTTCTTGTCGGAGCTTGCTGAGGTCGAGTCGACTGCAATGGGATTCTGCCACGTCAGCCCATCGGTCGACCGGCTCACGATCACCGCCGGCGTCTGCGCCGCATTCAGAATCGGCAGCGATGCGATCATCCACACGCCGTGCTTCGCATCGTAGGCCACCGCCGGATCGCTGGCCGCGTCGTTCGGACCTGTTCCCTCTCCGTTCGTCAGGCCGGGCAGAAATCCGTGGCTCCAGGTTGTTCCGCCGTCGGTGGAAGTCGCCCATCCGATATCAGTGCCGCCACCAGCGACGATGCGTCCAGTCTGAAACGCCGCCACCAGCGTGTTGCCGAATGCCAGCATGTGCGGCTCAACTTCCGTCGCGTGCTGTCCAGGACCTACCGTGTACGGATCGGAACTCACTTGCGTAAGGTTCGACCCCACGGGATTCCCTGGTTGTGTCGCAGTTTCGGATGTGCTGGAAGAGGACCCTGAGCATCCGGCAAGCACGAGTGTGAAGGCAAAGATGACACACAGCGCGAATCTATGGAAACAACGCCCAAATTTATTAGTCATGGGATCGGATCATGCGATGCGGTGTGACTCTGGGAGCATCCTCATCATCTTCGGAATCGGGCATGCGCGCAACGGGATTCAGTGGCTCGGAATTTGATCAGCATCAAAGTTAAGCCCGGTCCTCCTAAACACAATTGCGACATCGTCGGAATAGATCTGCTTCCATTCCGGCCTTGAGCCGATGACAGCCGTGAGTGCCGCGCTTCTCGGCAGCAGCAAGTAACCGATCTGATGCTGTTTGAGAAACTCATCCCATCCTGGTTCCACGTGCACCATCGCCAAGTATGATCTCAGGAATTCCTCGCCATAAAAGTCATGGCGATCATCGACCACAACTTTGTGGGGAGGATAGAGCCTGTAAATCAGATAGCCGCCCCAGTAATCCGGACTCAAGACCGGAACCTTCACCCCGCCGCGCTCAAGAAAGTTAACCGCGCCGACAGGCATTCGATGTGAATCGAAATGCGCATTCATCAATGGCGTGGAACCCAGGCGCCCGCCATTCGCAGCGATCAGTAGAGCCGCCAGCGTGGCAACAATTGGCCAGAAGTGCCCGCGCAGATTCGAATCGACGGCGCTCATCCTCTTCGCGAAGCCCCAGGCCTCAAGCGACGGCAGCAATGGACCGACGATCAGAACCAGCAAGATAGAAGAAACCGGGATGTTCCGCGAGGCATACAGACCGGTGTACACAGCAAAAAGCACAATTAAGATCTCACTCAATCTCAGCCTGCGGCTACAAGTCGCGAGAACCGCGATGGCGATCAACAGTAGCGCAAGAAAGCATTTCTGCGCGATGCCATGGAAGTTCGGCGACTGGAATTCCTCGATGTGATCCATCAGGAAACGATTGGAGAGATAAGAGTAGATGTGCGCGTGCAGCTTCCATCCATACGGATTGATGAAGCTGGCTGCAATCGAGAAGAGCCCCACCCCGGCTAACTGCCGCACGCGTTTACCCGACGCGATCTTCTCAAGCGAGTCCTCGAGGCAAGTCTCCCGCGTAGCAACCCACGTCCAGAACGCTCCGAGCCAGTAGATTCCCAACAGCGCAAACCCAATCAGAAATCCACCATGCACATTCACCCACAGCATCATCGACGGCGGCAAAGCCCATAACCATCGCGCGCGTCGACCCCGTACTCCACTCTGCTCTGTTGAATCCAGAATCCAGAACCACGCTAGAGTGAAAAGCCAGCTCAACACATGCGGACGAGCCAGAGCATGAATCATCGACGCCGACATCGCCAGCAGCGTGAGTACCAACGCTGGCACCAGGTTCGTCCCGCGCGCCACTGCCAACCGGAACGTGCAGGCAAACACTGTGGCAATCACAACCGCGGTGAGCCACACTACGCCGTTCAACCCCCACCACGCGTCCAACCTCCCGACCACGACGTCATACAGCCATTCCCATGCATACCAGGGTTGCCCGTAACGAAATGAGAACGGGTCGAAGCGCGGGATTGCGTGCGTCGATAGAATCTGCTGGCCGTTGCGGATGTGCCAGCCGATTCCCGCGTCGCCCAGCAGTTTCACGGCAAGAGGCGTAAACACTAGCGCACTGAGCACCCCGACAAAAATCAGGTCGCCGACCGATGGCATCACCCAGCGGACCCACTGAGCCTGAGAACCGGCCTCACGCGTCAGCGACGAAGAACTTCTGGAACCATCTGCCATCGCGCTGAATCTTATAGAGGTGCGGCGATAACGGCAAGATGACGAACAAGGCGACACCTCGGATTGTGATCGTCGGCGCTGGCTTCGGCGGGCTGAACGCCGCGCGCGCAGTGGCGAAGGCACCCGCGCAAATCACGGTTATCGATCGCAAGAATTTCCATACCTTCCAGCCGCTGCTGTACCAGGTAGCTACCGCCGGCCTCTCACCAGGAGAGATCGCCGCGCCCATTCGCTCGATCCTGCGCTCGCACAAGAACATCGAAGTGCTGATGGCGGAGGTCACCGGCTTCGATCTGGATCGCCGCATCGTCCAAACCTCCGATACGGCCGTCCCCTACGACTACCTGGTGGTCGCCGCAGGCGCAACTCACTCCTACTTCGGACACGATGCCTGGGAGCCTTATGCTCCCGGTCTGAAGACGATTGAAGACGCGCTCGAAATCCGTCGTCGAGTACTGCTTGCGTTCGAATTAGCAGAGCGGCACGTGGCCGCCGGCGAAAACGCCATGCCCCTCAACTTTGTGGTGGTAGGCGGCGGGCCCACGGGGGTCGAGCTCGCCGGCACTCTCGCCGAAATCTCCCGCCACGCGCTGGCTCATGAATTCCGTTCGATCGATCCTGCGCGCACGCATATTCTGCTGGTTGAAGGTGGCCCGCGCGTGCTTCCCGCCTACGCGGAAGACTTGTCGCGCAGCGCGCAGGAGCAGCTCAATCGTCTGGGAGTCGAAGTCCGCACCTCGACCGTCGTCACGCAGATTGAGCCGGGCGCGGTCTATACCGGCGCGACTCGTATACCCGCAACAGTGGTGCTGTGGGCGGCCGGAGTCGCGGCATCGCCTCTCGGCCAGAAGCTCGCCGCTGAGGTTGATCGCGCCGGACGAGTTCTTGTGCAGCCCGACCTCAGCATCCCGGGCCACCCCGAAGTATTCGTGATCGGCGATCTCGCGTCCGTGAAAAATGAGCAAGGCAAATTGCTGCCCGGAGTTGCCCCGGTTGCAATGCAGGAAGGCAACTTCGTCGCGAAACTCATTCGCGAGGAACTGGGCCGTGCGGGGACCCCATCCTTCTCGCGTTCTTTGCGAGAGGGTGGGAACTTTGACGTTCGGCCAAGATTCCACTACTGGGACAAAGGGAGCCTGGCAACCATCGGCCGCTCAGCAGCAGTCGCCCAGTTCGGCCGCATCCACATCTCCGGCTTCATCGCGTGGCTGTCATGGTTGTTCGTCCACATTTTTTTCCTGATCGGCTTCCGCAACCGTCTGTTGGTCTTCATTCAATGGGCATGGTCCTATGTCACCTACGAACGAGGCGCGCGTCTAATCACCGGCAGCACCTACCTGCCTGGATGGACTCCCGACCAACCTGTCCCAGCTGCAGACCAGCCCGCCACACCCGAAGAAATTCACGCCGGACCCGCCAAATAGAGGGACAATGGTAGTTGTCATCCTGAGCAACGCGAAGGACCTATGCCATCCTCGTCGATCCCAAGAAACGCGAAGTTGCGCCCGATCATCAGCCTTGTCGCGATCGTTCTCTTCTCCTTCCCTGCGCGCGCCGAAGTCCTGAAGGTTGTGGTCAACGATACGATCCAGCCCATCAGCGAGGAATACATCGCGCGTGCCATTGACGAAGCCCATCGCCGTGGAGATCAAGCCGTATTGATCGAGATCAACACACCTGGAGGCCTGGTAAGTTCGACCCGGGGAATCATCGAGAAGATCTCATCTTCTTCGGTGCCAGTGATCGTCTACGTCACGCCGACCGGCGGACACGCCGGTTCAGCCGGAATCTTCATCCTCGAATCCGCGGATGTCGCGGCCATGGCTCCAGGAACTGCGGCCGGTGCTGCTCACCCAGTCACGCTCGTTGGCCCTGTCCAGGTCAAACCGGACGACGAGATGAACCGGAAGATCGAGAATGACGCCGCCGCCCTCATGCGGTCCGTTGCATCCAAGCGCGGACGAAATATCGAGAGTGCGGAGAGTGCCGTACGAGAGTCGAAATCGTTCACCGAGCAGGAGGCTCTTGCCGGACATCTGATCGACTACGTCGCGACGAGTCCCGAAGACCTCTTCCGTCAAATGCAGGGAAAGACGTTCAAGCGGTTCGACGGAGCAACTGCATCACTCAACCTCACCGGGCAGCCGGTTGTTCCTTTCGACATGACTCTCAAGGAGCATATCCTCGACGACCTCATGGATCCGAACGTAGCTTTTTTGCTCCTCGCGATCGGAGCGCTGGCTCTTTACGTCGAATTCAATCATCCCGGCGCAGTCATTCCCGGCACCGTCGGAGTTGTCTTTATCCTACTTGCCGCCTTCGCGCTCAATTTTCTTCCCACACGTTTTGCCGCGCTGGGACTGATTCTCGGTGCATTCGCCCTCTTCGCGGCCGAGGCAAAATTCGCCACGCATGGGGTCGCCACTATCGGAGGCATCGCTCTGCTTACCTTGGGCGGACTGCTCTTGGTGGATTCTCCTATTCCGGAAATGCGGGTGCATTTGCTCACTGCGCTCGCGGTGAGCATCCCACTCGGCTTGATCACCGCATTCCTGATGACGATCGCTCTAAAGGCGCGCCGCAACAAGGTAGTCACTGGTACCCAAGGCCTGATCGGCGAAATGGGAGTAGCGCAAACCGCGCTCTCGCCGCAGGGGAAAGTTTTCGTCCACGGCGAACTGTGGGATGCGGTCGCCACCTCCGCATTGCCCCCGGGACAGATGGTCATTGTGCGCGGCATCGACGGCCTGATCCTTCAGGTCGATCCGCTCGCAGCGACTCCTCCGCCAGCCACTCCCGCACCCGCGATTCTGTAGGCCTTGTCGAGATAGCCGAACGATGAGGAGACAGCCGCCTTGGCTGTCCCGAGTGGGCGCAGTCCCGCGGAGTCCAGAGAAGTCTTATTTCAAGTTGAACAGCGCATTTACATGCGCAGTGACCGTCACCATCTGGGGCGTGAATTCCTCTGTCGGGGCTGGAGGCGCCGCATTGGCCATCGCGCTCATGGCACGAGCCACGCGCGGCATCGGCAGCCGCGGGTTTTCAAACGTGTCGATCGACGCGTAGGAAAGCTCTCCCACCGACCGGCCCGCAGCGCGCGCCAGAGTATCGGCCGAGTTGCGCGCCCGCCGATAGGCATCCTCGACCGCTCTGTTCTTCGCTTCATCAATATTTTCAAGGGTATAGCTGAGAGTCTGCGTCTCGCTGACGTTGGCATCGGCGAGTTGCTGCGTGATGGGGCCCACCTTGGCAAAATCCTTCAGTTTCAGCGTGACGTCGGTCGTCACCCGGTATCCAATCACCCTCTGCTTGGGCTTCCACTCGTAAACAGGCTGCACGGAAAGAAATCCAATGTTCGCGGCCTTGGGATCGATCCCGTTATTGCGCAGCACCTGCCGCACCTGCTCCACGTTCTTCGAGGCGCGCTGAAATGCGGCCTGCGACGTCTCATCCTGCACCGATACATTGAATTGAATCTGAGCGGTGTCTGGGGCAGAGTCAAACTTGCCGTCCGCACCTACGTAGATCGTATTCGCCTGCGCGCTAACCGCGGGATGTTCCTGGCCAAACGCTGTCACGGCTGAGAGGAGAAGAAGCGAAATACTTACCAATTTCATGGCGACCCTCTCGGAGGATTATCCCACCAGGCGAACAGGGTCAACAATTTCGTGTCAACACTCTTGGCTCAACAATCTATCGCGCCGGCACTCCCAGGTTGCGATCGAGGCGGATCTCAAGAGCAGTCCCTTTGTCGAGCACGAGATCGTGTCCCACTTCAAACGCCGACAGAGCTCCGGACGCCGCGCCCGAGCCCGCACCCGTCGCCGCGCCGCGCTTCCCGCCTGTCTTTTCTCCCTGCGCCGCGCCCTCACCGGCTCCGACCACGATCGCCTCCGCAATCTGCTCTTTGCTCATGCCTTGGCGTCCGATTTCTCCCTCTTCGCCAATCTGCCGTAGTCCATGCTCACCTGGAACTCCGGTCACCGTAGCAATCAGAGGCTCCCATCCGTGCGCAGTCTCGATTTCCTCAAAACTCAAAATGATTCTCGTGCGCAACCCTGGTTCGACGGCGCTCACATGTCCCTTGATCTTTCTTCCGGATTCGATGGTGTGATTCGATGGTCTGACCGTTCGCCGCGACGAGAGACTCGGCTAATCGCGCGCGAAAATGATCACCCGTCTTCACCGTCTTGGTATCGAGCCGGTCTGACAGCTGAATCAAAACGACGGTGCCTTGCGGCACCACATTGGCCGGCGCAGCCGGAGCATCCTGTGCAACCACCGGAATGTGGGACAAACTAAACAGCAGAACCGCCGTCCCAAACTGTGAGCGTAGCGTGCGAATGGACATAGGAATCTCCCGAGGCTTGGAATCTTATGCGATTGGATGGGGGAAACGGCGAAAGCGCTGCCTGCCAGGAGCAAGAACAGCATGGGAAGCTCGAAAACTGTTCTACTTGTGCCCGCTCGCAGGCCCGGCCACCGCCAGAAGGTCGACTTCCAACCCCGTAGTGTGGAATCCCTCAATCGTCGTGGCAGGACGTTTTCCCGACGCCGGCAGAATGCCCACTGCCCGGTTCTTCCCTGCCTGCTTCGCCTGACGGAGACCCCGGTCGGCCAACGTCAGAACTTCCTCGTAGCTGATCTCCCGTGGATTCTCGATAAACCATGGAAACGCGGCCCATCCCAGCGAGCACGTTCGGACCATCGTTTCTCCGGATCCCACCATGCTGAAGGGCGTGTCAGCCACTGCTGAGAGAACGCGTTGAGCCAGCAACTCCGCTTCGGCGCGATCCGTGAACCGCGATACGATCAGGAATTCTTCTCCGCCCCAGCGCACCAGCACGTCCGAATGCCGAATGGACGAACTCAGGCGGTGCGCCATCTCGACCAGCACCTTGTCGCCGACGTCGTGACCATACTGGTCGTTGACTTCCTTAAAATTGTCAGCGTCGATCAAATAGAAAACCAGATCCCGGGTGTGCGGATCCCGGCCGTCCGCATGAGCACGCAAGGTCTGGCTCACATCCGATTCGATGGTCGCCGAGAAAAAGCGCCGGTTGCGCAATCCCGTCATGGGATCGGTAAGGGATGCCTCCTCTAGCACGAGGTTGGTACGCCGCAACTCATGGTTCAACCGGCGATGCTGGATGAATAGCAGAAGCGCCATCAGAAACATGGTCGTCAGCGTCACCAGCACACGAAAATCCGCAACTTGGTGTGGAAGGCGCGGATCGAGCAAAGCATACAGAGCAATCATGGGCAGCGAAAGCACAGCCACCATTGCCAGGTTTGCCATCCACGAGCCGTACGATTCGTCGGCCGCGGTTTCCGGCGTCGGCAACAGACCCGGCCCCAGCAGGGCTACCGCAGTGAAAATAGCGAACGAACCCGAGTATGGAATGTCATACCAACTGCCCGTGAAATAGACGTTCTTCTCCAGAGCATCGTTCAGAATGTAAAACCAGACGCCATTGAACACGAATGCGAAGCAAAGAAACGCGTAAAACGTCTTCCATCGCCCGGAGCTTTCGCGCCAGAACGCCAGTAAGACCAAAGTGATGAGAACGGTCTCCGCCGTGGACAGCACATCGAAATTCAGGTTGTACGCGCCCTCATTCGGCGATATGTACTGCCAGCAGACGACGAACGAGACGTAAAGGTACAGCCACCAGAGCGCCAATAGGGAAAAGTCCAGTACCCCGAGCCGCATACTGCGTTCGGAAGGCTGGCGGTGCGGCCGCAGCAGCAACCCCGCCATCATCGGAGCGCCCGCCAGAAACAGCAGCGCGTCCGCCGGATACATGCTGGGCATCTTCCGTCCCAGGAACAGGTCCCACGCAATCCATACCACTTGATCACTGAACCAAAGCGCCCACCCTGCGGCCTGCAGTATCCAGAACCAGCGCGTACGTCCCTTGCTGCGCAGCCCGTTCGCAGCGAATGCGACCAGGGCCAACACCATCAGCAATCCGCCGATCAGGTCGCTGATCGCGACCTGGGCTCTCCCCTGCGGAAGAAACAGGCAGCCCGCCGTCAGCACGGCGGTGGAGGCGACCGCGGCCCAAAACAGAAATTTTGATTGAATACGACCGTTCAACGGTTTCCACCTTCGCGAACGGATTTAGCCTTTGGCCCCAGCGGAATGCGCTACCCGGTAGGTTTGTCCGTCGATTTCCTTGCGCAAATCGTCCCACACTTTGTCCGGCATTTGCAGGAACACCCGCACAATTTCCGGATCGAACTGGCGCCCCGACCACTTTTCGATTTCGACGCGCGCCGCCGGCAGGGACTGCTTAGGCCGGTAAATCCGATCAGAGGTGATCGCATCAAAGGTGTCGGCAACCGAAAAGATACGAGCGCCCAGCGGAATCTGTTCGCCCTTAAGATTCCTGGGATAACCCCCGCCGTCGTACCACTCCTGGTGTGAGTACACG
The DNA here is from genome assembly GCA_963709025.1 of uncultured Acidobacteriaceae bacterium. Lineage (GTDB taxonomy): Bacteria > Acidobacteriota > Terriglobia > Terriglobales > Acidobacteriaceae > Sulfotelmatobacter. Next base: position 11,416 of record CAVPVE010000046.1, on the reverse strand, counting down.
ATCTCGGCAGCATCCGCCAGAAACGGGATTTTCTTGACGATCTGATACCCATGGTAGGCGTGCTCCTTCATGATGTCCATCTCTTCTGCAGTCAGTTTCCCCGGCTTGTTCAGAATCTTGTCGGGAATGGCCATCTTTCCAATGTCGTGCAGAAAAGCGCCGCGCGCGATGACGGTGATTTGCTCGCGGGGCAGGCCAAGAGCCTGCGCAATCGCAATCGTGAACAACGTGACCCGCCGCGAATGCCCCTCGGTTTCACGATCCTTCAAGTCCAGCGCATCTCCCAGCGCCTCGAGGGTAATGTCATAGGAACGTTCCAGGCTGCTCATCGCCGTCTGCAGTTGATCGGTGCGTGCCTTGACTAACGACTCCAGGTTCGTCTGATAGGTTCGGTTCTCAACTTTTAAGCGCCGGTTTTCCAGCGCGCGGCTGACCGTATTCAGCAGTTGCTCGCGCTCGAACGGCTTCAAGAGATAGTCGTACGCCCCGTTCCGGATCGCCGCCAGGGCCACGGAGATATCGTGCACGGCGGTAACCATCACGACCGGCATGTCGGGATACTTTTCCTTGGTTCGTTCCAGCAGGCCAATGCCATCCAGGTCCGCCATCATCAGGTCCGAGAGCATCAATTCAAACTCTTCCCCGGAGGTGAGGACCGCGAGGGCTTCCATGCCGGAAGCCGCCTGTTGACAGGCATATCCGGCAGTTCCGAGCATCGAGGCGACGATTTCCCGAATCGGCTCTTCGTCGTCAACTACAAGAATGCGGTCTGGCATGGGAATACACGAAAGTCTATCGGCGATTGTAACCCAGACGCGAGATGCCGAAAGTAATCAGTCAGGTCCCGAAACTCCATTGCGAAACACCCGGGGCATGATATTCAAAAGCAAGGAAGACGTACGTCCGCAACGCATGAGCGCATCCCTGTTATCGCTTTGGAATTCGGTCGCAAGGCTTGGCTTGGCCCGGCCCACGGCGTCGGAATTCGCCCTGCTGATCCTGCTGGGCGCCTCTCTGCTCGCGCTGCGCGCCTTCCGCGAGAACTATTTCAAGCTCTGGATATTGGGATGGACCGCCTTCGTTGGCTCGCGGCTGGCCGAACATTGTTTCGCGCCAAAAATCCCGGCGCCGTTTGATTCGGTGGCCGTGCAGGCGGCGTTCATGCTCGCCGTCGGGTTGCTGGCCGGCGCGGTTCTGCTCTACACCCGCAGTCGCGATCTTATTCTTCCATTAACCGTGATCACGCCCGTCCTCGTGGGCTTTGCCGGCGTCCGAATCCTGTTATGGCCCGATTCCCTGCCCTTGCGCGTGGCTGTGGAAGTCGGCTACCGCATCATTCTGCTGACGGCCTCGATCGCGCTTTTGCGCGCGCGCCGTGGCCGCTGGGAACCCGCCGCCTGGCTGCTCGCGTTGTCGCTCCCGTTCCTTCATCTTTCCTGGTCGCCCTTCACCGACCGCGTGCCCGCACCCGTATTTCTGGCGGCGGAAGTTGCGCTCGCTCTAAGCATGCTGCTGGTCGTGCTCGACGAAGCGCGCAGCCGCACCCGGCGCTTGTACGCTATCCAGGCCATCACCACCAGCATCGCCACCGCTCAACAATACGGGAACGTGGTTCAGTCCGCCGTCGAAGAACTGCAGCGCCTCATCCCCGTAAAGGCCGCGTGGTTCCGGTTGCTCGAAGGTGGACACCTGGTCGCTACTCATGCGGTCGGCCTTTCCGCTGATTTCCTGCGCGACGCCGGCTTCGCCGAGGTCAACGAAGAGATCCAGAAGCTGCTGGGGCAGACCGCTCCTCGCATCACCTCGCGAAGCGCCGCCGCTCCCGAACCCGAGAGCTGTCTCGCGGCCGAGAAAATTCACCAGCTGGTCATCGTCCCCGTTGCGGGCAACAAATCGCCCGTCGGATTGCTCCTGCTGGGCAGTTCAGGGAGCAGAGAGTGGACTCCGGAAGAACTCGAGTTCCTCCGCATGTGCGGCAAACAAGTTGCCGTGGCGATCGAAAATTTCCGTCTACTCGAGCAGGTGTTGCGTTCGCAGCGGCAGTGGATCAACACCTTTGACTCGATCCACGACATCATTCTGGCCCACGATGCCGACTACCGCATCATCAAGGCCAATCAGGTTCTGCTGGAACAGCTCGGCCAGGCTGCCGCAGACGTCGTGGGCAGCTCCTGCGATTCCGCATTGCCTCACACGTACGGCGAATGGACCGGGTGCCCCTACTGCGCCATGGGCGGCGACGAAGAGTTCACGGAAGGCGCCGACCCGTGCTTCGGCGGCTATTCCGTCGTTTCCACTTCTTCCTACACGGAGCAAGGCAGTCCGCAAAAAGGCACCATACACGTCGTCCGCGATATTACGGACCGCCGTTCCGCGGAAGAAAAATATCGCTTGCTCTTTGAGCAGGTCCAGGAGGGCGTCTACGTCGCCAATCCCGCCGGCCAACTGATCGACTGCAACGATGCCCTCGTCCACATGCTGGGCTACAGCAAGCGCGAGGAATTGCTGGTGCTGAATCTGGATTCGGAAATCTGCGTCGACCCCAAGCAACGCGAAGCCTTCCGCAAGGAGATCGAAGGCCAGAACTACGTGCGGAACTTCGACGTCACCCTGCGCCGCAAAGACGGCACCCTGCTTCTCGCCGTCGAGAGCAGCTTCGCCACTCGCAACGCCTCGGGCGACATCGAACGCTATCAGGGCTTCGTCCTTGACATGACGGAGAAGCGCCGCGCCGAAGACGAGATGCGCCGCCGCAACCGCGAACTCAATGCGCTGAACGCCATGGCGGTCGTCGCCGCACAATCCTTCGATTTGGACGAAATTCTGAACCTGACCTTGCGCCAGGTGGTCACTTTATTCGGCGCCGAAAGCGGAACCGTCTATCTCTCTGACACCGACACCACCACCTATCGCCGCCGCGCCGCCTGGGGGCCGCGCAGCCGTGACAAGATGCGCACAGCCGAGGTTTGTTTTACCGAAGGCTTCGGCGATCTGGTCATGCGCTCGCGCACCGAAGTGATCACCGCGGAATACCTCCCGCACCTGCCTCCGATGGTTGCCGACTTCGTTCGCTCCGATGTGGACCGATCCTGGATCTGGATCATGTTCTGGGGCAAAGACACTCCCGTGGGCATCATGGGCCTGTGCAGCCATTTGGGATACGAATATTCCAGCAACGACGAGAACCTGATGGTCGCGATCAGCCGGCAACTCGCCACCACCATCGAAAAGGTCCGGCTCTACGAAGAGACCTGCCGCGCCTACGAAGATCTGCGCAAAACGCAGGAACAGCTGCTGCAGAGCGAAAAGATGTCGGCTGTCGGACAGTTGATTGCCGGCGTCGCCCACGAACTCAACAATCCTTTGACTGCAATCCTTGGCTACGCCCAGCTTCTCGAAACCGAAGGCCTCAACACACGAGCTCAGGACTACGTCAGCAAGCTGTTCAAGCAGGCGCAGCGCACGCATCGCGTGGTCCAGAACCTTCTGTCCTTCGCTCGCCAGCGCAAACCGCAGCGCGATGACGTCGACATCCGCAAAATCCTCGACGAGACTTTGGCTCTTCGCGACTACGACCTCAAGATCAACAACATCAAGGTCGAGCGCGACGTTCCTGAGGAACCGGCCCTGGTCGTTGCCGATCCGCATCAGATCGAGCAGGTATTCCTGAATATCATCAACAACGCCGTCGACGCCATTCTCGAAACCGGACGCACCGGCAAGCTCAAAATCCGCGTCTCCAACTTAGGTGGACACATCTGCACGCAGTTCACCGACGACGGCGCCGGAATCAAAGACGCCAAGCGCATCTTCGATCCCTTCTACACCACCAAGAGCATAGGCAAGGGCACCGGACTCGGACTCAGCATCTGCTACGGCATCGTGAAGGAACACGGCGGAGATATCACCGCCAACAATGCTCCGGAGGGCGGCGCCGTCATCGAAGTTCGTCTGCCCGCAGTGGCCTCCACCAACCTCGAGCCCGAAGTTGTGAACCCCGCGCCCCGTCTGCATGAAGGCGCCATCCACGGCCGCGTCCTCCTCGTGGAAGAAGAAGAGGCGGTCCTCGAGTTTGAACGCGACGTCCTGGCCGGAGCGGGCGCGACCGTCGTCACCGCCAAGACCAGCCAGGACGTGCAGACGCGCATGCTCTCCGAGCCCTTTGATGCCATCATCATGAACGGCAAAATCCCAGGACAGTGGAGCGCCAGAGAGGCATACGAGTGGCTCAAAGAGAACTGCGCCGGAATGGACGCGCACCTCTTGTTCACCTACTCGAACGGCCCCAGCGACGAGAAAGCCTTCCTGCAGGAAAACAATATCTCTTACCTCGTGAAACCCTTCGAAGTCGCGGAACTTATCGCCCAGGCCCGCCGCCTCCTGCAGAAAGCTCAGGCTGCCGGAGCCGGGGCAGACTAGAAACTGCACGCCGACGTGTCAGTCACGACACGTACGCGTCAGGGAGTACACGCATCCTCGATTCCAACCCTGCATATTTGGCTGAACTTAGACTTGGAAACCTGCGTGCTTTTCAAATGACGGATGGAGCCAAAATCTCATGCAGCTGACCCGATCACGCAGTTACCTTTGGATACTGGTCGTAAGTTTGACGGTTTCCATTAATGCACAATCTGGACAACCCGAGCCCTCGTCGAGGATAGTCGAAAAGAATTTGACGTTCCCTGCTCCGGTTCAGTGGGCGACTAACGGCGCGGAGATATCACTCCTGCATGTCGCCTGGGGGCCAGCGAACTCCCCGGAAATGTTATCCAAAGGCCGACAGAAGTTTGTTCGGGAGCAGGCGACGTTCTATCCTGATCGCCCATATGTGCTGGCCTTGGGCTTCACTGCGAAGTCCGTGGCAGCTATTCCGACGACTAGCTATTCAACCAGTGGCCTTGTTCGCGTCATGGACACAGATGGAGACATTGAAGTGCCGATGGTCCTGACGCCCGAGGGCTTTGTGTCTTTTTCAGGTTCTCCGGGCGTCTACGACGTACACTTCGAGCAGAACATGACCACAGAGTATTGGGACTTGTTTCCTGCTGCTCCAGATCAGAAGGAATTTCTCTTCCAGGCATTTCCGGGGAATGCCCGAGCGAACAATTCGCGACTCTCCTTCAGAATCGTTTTGCAGGGTGATGACATTGCCATCGTCAACGTCTCCCCGCAGAAAAGGGTCTCTTGTATGGAACTCGGCAACGACTTTGTAGGCACCATGGGGCGAGTGCTCACGTGAAGGTCCACTTGGTCGGGGAGAACGCTACCTTGTCGGGGACTGAACAATATCAGCGGATCGGCAAGACACTATGGTTGAAGGGTAGCATTGATGGCTTGGGCAACTTCGTGCTCGAAGAACGCTACCCCGAGGATCAAATCACAGGGATTTTAAAGGGAAAGTTCTCCGATGGCTGCCAGGTGATCCAGGGGTATTTCTCAAAACCCGATGGGTCACGACTTCAGCCTTTCGAGCTGCGTCAAGTGCACTCGGTCGGAACTCAACGGCAGATTCCCGATCAGGACGCACCGCAGAACTGACCAATTTAAGTAGGGCCGACCTCAAGAGCATGGTTCGCGAAAATCGCCACAACGCTCATCCTATGAGAGAGGATGTCAAGCGAAAACACTTCTCCACTCCTCTCCGAGACCTCGATCGTTGCTTGCATTCAGGCCCCTTCTCCTTCGTGGAGAGGACTTTGGGTTTAACGCCTGGAGCGCCGCACAGTGCGACAGATATGGAACGTCGTTGCTGATTTCCCTTGAGTGGTTTCATGCAGCGGTCCCGACACCATTCCTGGCGAAGCTGCGCAAGCCAACCGTTGGCTTAAGTGCCAGTCGGGTCGGAGGAGGCGCGCTGTCGCGCTAGCCTCCGTCCGCCGCTCAAACTGTACGTGCCGATTTCCGGCATACAGCTTTCACGAAGACGCTCGTGAACGGGAGTGAGAACCGAGCGAGGGTATCAGAGAGATGAGGTTTACCAAGCCAAACTCTTCATACAGCTTCGCCTTGGGTAACTGGATCCAACCCCGGGTCCGCCACCGGCAGAAACGGTGCGACCAAATGCGCCGCACGATCCAGCCGTCAAGTTTGTGGAAGAGCATTCGAACGTGGCTCGTTTGTAATACTCAGCCCAACCTCGCAGAGTCGGATTCAGCTCGTGTATCGGCTCCGCGGTCTTGCGCTGAACACTGCGTCGCGTCAGAATCCGCACCCGATCTCGGAATCGTCGGATTGATTTGCGTGTGGGATATGCGATCAGCCCTTTTGGGTTCCATCGCTGAATCATGCCGCGGGGAATCTTGCTGTTCCCGCTGGTTCGCACCATTCGGTATCCCAGAAAATCAAATCCCTGCTGAATGTGCACAATCCGCGTCTTCTGCGGATTCAAACACACACCCAACCGTTCCAGTATCCGAGTCGCAGCTGCCAACGCTGCACGCGCTTCAGCCGCCGACTTACAGGTAATCACCCAATCGTCGGCAAACCGCGTCAACTGATATCCTTTGCGTCGCATCTCCTGATCAAACGGCGTCAGAAGAATGTTACTGAGCAATGGAGAAGCTACTCCGCCTTGCGGGCTCCCGCGCTCGCTGGGAAAGAGTTTCCCTTGCCCGTAGCTTCCCGCTTTGAGCATCGCCTTAATCAGACGTAGCACTCGGCTATCGGCTACTCGTTGGGCGACCAGTGTTAGCAGCTTCTCGTGGTCCACAGACCCGAAAAAGTCTTTCAAGTCTCCGTCCACGATCCACTCCCTTCCACCGTCGATTTCCTTCCACACCTTGCGCATGGCATCCTTCGTCGATCGCCCTCGCCGATATCCGAAGCTGGCATCATCGAATAGCGGCTCGAAGATGGGTTCCAACCGATTGAGCAGCGCTTGCTGACACACACGATCGTAGATCGCAGGAATGCCTAGCATTCGAAACTCACCCGGTTTCCCCTGCTTCGGAATCCGATGTTGTCGTACCGGCAGCGGCTGATAGGAGTCCTCTCTCAGGGAACCTCTGAAGAACTCTCCGATCCACAGGCTGAGCGTATAGGGTGTAAGTCGAGGTGAAAAGGCGAGTGCGACAACAAACTCTGGCGGCGCAGACTGGGTTCGAGAAGTATGGGCGGAAGACGAAGCGGGAGCGGTTTCTCGAGGAGATGGAGCAGGTGGTGCCGTGGGGCGAGTTACAAGGGTTGGTGGAACCGCACTATCCGAAGGGAGAGAACGGACGGCCTCCGGTAGGACTGAGCATCATGTTGCGGGTGTATTTTCTGCAGCAGTGGTTCAACCTGAGGATCCGGGTGCGGAGGATGCGCTGTATGAATCGCCGGTGCTGCGGCACTTTGTGGGAATCGATCTGGGGCGTGCGCCGGTGCCGGACGAGAGCACTATCCTCGGGTTCCGTCACCTGCTGGAGAAACACGAACTGGGCGGGGCGATGCTGAACGCGGTGAACCAGTATCTGGAGAGCCGGGGCATCCGCATCACCACCGGAACGATTGTGGACGCAACCATTATTCATGCGCCCTCGTCGACCAAGAACCGGAGTGGGGAGCGCGATCCGGAGATGCATCAGACGCGCAAGGGAAAGCAGTGGTATTTCGGGCTGAAGGCGCACATCGGAGTGGACTCCAAGCAAGGTCACGTGCATTCGGTGTGCACGTCGGCGGCTTCGGTAGCGGACAAGCACATGCTACCGGATCTGCTGCACGGGGAAGAGCGCAAGGTGTGGGGCGACGGCGGGTATCAGGGACAGGGAGAAGCCATCCGGCAGACGGCTCCGCGAGCGCAAGATATGACCAGCCGGAGAGTGCAATACAAGAACTTTGTGGACGAGTTACAAAAAGCCAAGAACCGGGTGAAGGCCAGAGTGAGAGCGAAAGTGGAACATCCGTTCCGGATTCTGAAGCGCATCTTCGGCTTCGAGAAGGTGAGATACCGCGGGATTAAGAAGAACCATCATCGCCTGTGCGCCAGCTTCGCGTTGGTGAACCTGTACCTGCACCGCAGACGGCTGGCGGTGGCAAGGGCGTAGTGTCTCTGAACCTCACGTAAATAGCGGGGTTCCAGTAAGGTTGCAAGCAATACAGGAAATTCCTGGCCTGTGCAGGTCTGGAATTCCCGCCGCCTTCAAAGTTGATGGTTGCTCAGAGGCTCCTTAGCTCTCGATGCAACCGTTCCAACTGTTGCTCCAGTTGCGCTTCGAAAGTCTCCAGAGTCTGCCCATCCACACCTCCACTGCCTCGGTTCGCTTTCACCTTTTCCCAGGCCATCTCCAGGTTCTTCCGCTTGTACACCTTATCCACTAATGAGTGGACCTTCTTGGCTCCTGTCGGGTTGATCCAGTCCGCCAGTCTCCTCGGGCGAAAATGTACGGGTATTTCACTCATGGAACTGATCCACCTTCTCGCCGTTACTCATCTGGCTTCCTCTCTCTTCCCAACCGTCTTCGCCGGCTGCCTTCCCCGATCCACTTCTGATCGCCGATTGCTCGGTCCCCCAGCTTTCACTGGGGTTGTGGTACTACACAGCCGTCCGTCTACTGGCAGAGCGTCGCTCGCCCCTTCGCTTGCGCTTATAGGTCCGCTTACTCTGGTGCCACCCAGAGACTCTGTCAGTCCTCCTGAGGTCACGCGCTGTTCTTCCGTTCCGTGCCGTCCGCAATCACCTTGGTACGGTGGGTGAATGAGAACGCCTTCGCCCTCATGGTGCGGGCTCGACCGAACCCACCTTTGGCCGACCGGTTCATCGCTGGGTGACCCTTTGATTACGGCCCGGAACTTCTCCTCATGCCCTTCGGATTCCATCTCGCGATGGACACCCTGCCCTCCGGAGACTGCAAGTGCTGGCTTCAGGTCCGCCTTGGCTGTATCCGACTTTCGTCTTCGTGCCCGTTTAGACGTCTCCATACCTTCCACTTCTCCGGCCAGCGAGGCTTTCAACCCCGCTTTTGGATACGGTGCTCCTCATCCGAGCACCGGAGGGACTTCAACCCTCCTGATCAACGCGCTGCTCAGCGCACACCATCATCCTATGGGAGGCTCGAGGCCTATGGCTTTTTTGGGTTATCCGAGGGGGCATAGGATTGACCCGGAGACTGGGCGCTGATTCCAGCACCCGAACGCCTAATGAGCGCATGGATACTCTCCCTCGAACCCGAGCATCGCCAGAACGGATGAGTCACCACCGAGGCGTGAAACCTGGGAGGCCACCTGCGTTCTGTGCAACGCTCAAGCTGCTTGTGGCTTCAGTTGTTCGGCGTCGAAACGTTCCTCCTTCTTCCAAAGTGTCAAAGCAATGGCCGCGATCTTTCGTGCTAAGGTCAGACGCGCCATCTCCGGCTTCATCCCTTTGTCCAGCAACGCCACGTAGAACTCACGCAACGGACCCGCCCCACAGCTGGCTCGGGTCGCGGCTCCTTTAAAGATCTCTTTCATCTCATGGTTGTGATTCTGATTCAGACCCCGAATCTGCTGCGGTTTTTTTGCATGTTGCAGTTGTCCGCCGACAAAAGCGGTATTGCGCACTGTCGCGTGTTTCAATGCCGAGCCCACTGTAAGTCCAGAGTTGTCGCTTGCTCCGGAACCGGTGTGGCGTTTGCATCAACGCGATTAAGCGGGCGGCTCGAATCGGACCGATGCAGGGAATCTGACGCAGCAGTTTCGAGGCTTTATGTTTCCCGCTCTCCGCCAATAACTCGGGACGCAGGGTTCGTCGTAACTCCTGCAATCCATCCAACTGTCGGTACAGCAGCTCGGCTCGCCGGCGCACGCCGGCATGCTCGATCTTGCCTAACCATTCCTCGCGATAACGCGGAGCATACACCCGGGTGCCCGCACAAGGGATGCTCCAGGCGCGATACAGAGCTTTGATCCGATTCATCACTCGATTCAGATCTTGGCCGATGGTCTGATAACTGCGTCCCAGCTCGCGCAGCGTCCGCAGTCCGTGTTCCCCGTGATAGACCGGCCGCAACATCCCCGTGCGTAACAAGTCGGCCAGCTTGCGCGCATCGATCTTGTCGCTCTTGTTGCCTTCCTTTAATAAGGCATTGTGCCGTGGATCGCAGACCAGCACTCGCGCCGCCTGGGGTTGCAGCAGATCATAGAGCCAGGCCGCCCAAGTCCCTTCTTCCCAGGTCACATGCAACTCGCCCCGCAGGCCGTGGATAAACTGCAGAATGCTGCTGGCTTTGGTTTCCACAATCGACTCCATCACCAGCTTGCCGCTGCTGTTGAGGACAGCGATCACCACCGCTTCCTTGTGCACGTCCATGCCGATATACTTGATGTCGCGACTCATGCAGTTGCCTCCTTGAGGGAAAGATCATTCGCGCGTAACGGAGTCTTTCCCTCAAAGTAAAGTGCCATTCTTCAGCCGATTTGCCTATCTTCTCCTGTGATTCTTGCTCTCCATCCCGCGCTATATTTCACTCAACAGGGCCGCTCTCTCATAATGCATTGACAACTAGGTAGCCGGTCTGGCCCGCGAAACTCACAGAAACTACCTCTTTTCCTCTGCCCCTCCTGCGGTAGACTAACTCTACCGAACCCATGTCTCAATTCGTCCACCTGCACCTGCACACCGACTATTCCATGCTCGACGGCGCCTGTGACGTCGAAAAACTCTGCAACCGGGTGAAAGAGTTGGGCATGCCCGCCGTGGCTATGACTGACCATGGCAACATCTTTGGCGCAGTTCACTTCGTCAACGCGGCCAAGCACGCTGGCGTAAAGCCGATTGTCGGCTGCGAACTTTACATCTGCAAGAAAGACGACCATCGCGCCGCCCCCGAAGGCGACTCCTACAACCATCTGCTGGTGCTGGCCGAAAACGAAGAAGGCTACCGCAACCTGGTCAAGATCACCTCCGAGGCTTCCCTGCACGGCTTCTACTACAAGCCGCGCGTGAGCAAGAAATTTCTCGCCGAGCACTCGCGCGGCCTGATTGGCCTCTCCGGATGCCTCAAAGGCGAAGTCGCCGAGCACCTGACCGAAGGCAACTACGACGCCGCGCGCGCCGCTGCCGGCACTTACGCGGACATTTTCGGCAAACAGAACTTCTATCTCGAAATTCAGGACCAAGGCCTCGAGATGGAGCACCGCATCCATCCCGGTCTCTTCCAACTGGAAAAGGATCTCGGCCTGCCGCTGGTCGCCACCAACGACAGCCACTACCTCTGCGAAGACGACGCGCACGCGCAGGATGTCATGCTCTGCATCCAGACCGGCAAGTCGATTCACGACACAGCCCGCATGAAGTTCGACGGCAACCAGTTCTTCGTCAAAAATCACGACGAGATGGCCCGTGTTTTCAAGGATTCGCCCGACGTGCTGACCCGCACGCTCGCGATCGCCGACCGTTGCAGCCTGCGCCTGGAAAAGGTCGCGAATCCGTTTCCCCAGTTCGAGGTCCCCCCCGGCTATA
>CAVPVE010000045.1:0-152870 GCA_963709025.1 uncultured Acidobacteriaceae bacterium | reverse complement strand
AACGCCTGCGCCAGTGGCCATCGATCGAGGCGTGCGTGACTGAGGAAACGCCCCGAACGTTGAAGACTGCGTTGAAGGACATTCTGCGACCCTTGGTGCCAAATGTCTGGCTGCAATACCGTAGCATCAAACTGCGCCTTGGACCTCAGGCTGGCGGGATTTATCGCCGTTTACGCGTGAATGACACTCTGGGAGTACGCACCGCAAACCAGCGACGGGTCCCGTCCGCTGCGCGATCCTTTGTCTTTGTCTGCTTTGGCAACATCATGCGCAGCGCCATGGCGGAATTCCTCATGAGGCAGGCTCTGAGCCAGAAGGGTCTGGAGCAACAAGTCCGGATCGTTTCGGCTGGCCTCCACGCCACCGACGGCAAAGAGGCACATCCATGGGCACAGGAGGCGGCCGCAGACCTCGGAATTTCTCTGGCGGAACACCGGGCCAAGCGCCTGACTCGTGAAATGGTGGAGCATGCCGATTGTGTGCTCGCGATGGACTTCCAGAACAAGGCGGAGTTGCTCACGCTTTACCCAGAAGCGAAAGAAAAGATTTTTATGCTCAGCGCCTATGCCGAAGGTCCGTGGCAATTCCGCGAGATTCCAGATCCTTATCTAGGAAATCTTGAGACCACTCAATTCTGCGGCCGGCAGTTGCGAACATGTGTGCAGAACCTGATCGACTCCACCATCTTGTCTTCAACTCTCGCTCAGTCAAAGGAAGTGCCCGTACCCGGCAAGTGATCGAAGACGCCAGCCCTTTCTGCTATGGCTTGCTTCGCAAGCGGGCCTGAAACCAGTTGCGAATCTCGGCGATTCCGGGACGCCAGTCCGATAGCCAAACGTCGTCGTAACACATGCCCGGCAGCCAAGGCACTGCCATCATGAACAGACTGGGCCAGAAGTTCGGATACCGGCCGGTCCAGTTGGCCGGACGTCCCCGCCGAATATTGCTGAGGTGGGTCAACTCGCCGACGAGGCGGCGGCAGGTGACGTTCGTTCGATAAGAAATTTCCTGCGGCGGCAGCTTCCCTTGTAGCGACCACTCGATCAAATGCCGTGGATAATCGATGCCACAAGCCACCGGCAGGCCGATCGATCCCCAGGGCCGTCCATTGATCTCCATCAAGATGAGGCGGCCGTTGGCGGTTTTCTTGTACTCCACCATCGCAATTCCTTCGAAGCCCATTTCATGAATCAATCTCACACTCAGCGAAACCAACAATGAATCCAGCGGAATCGATTTCCTGGCGCAACTGGCGGATCCTCGAGGGTCCACCTCCCTGATTCTCTGCCATTGAAAAGGCAGAAACGCTTTGCCCCCAATCATGAAACAGGAGAAACCGAGCCCAAGGCCTGCGGCAAATTCCTGGACAAGAACATCGCCCGCAGCCTGCACGCGCTCAGCAACCTTGCCTTGCAGTTCCTCAGCGGAGTAGGCGTAGGCCACTGATCCGAACACTGCCTTGCGTGGTGTCCATCGCACTGAAAAGCGATCTTTCACAACTACCGGGAATGAGCCGCCATGAAATTGAGACAAATCACCCGTGGATGCAACCAGCAGAGTTTTGGGCACTCCGATTCCGATCGATTCGGCAAGTTGGATGGTTCGATATTTGTCGGAGGCAAATTCGAGAGCGTCCCGAGAAGGCATCGCCACTCGGGAAACTTCCGCAAAACGTTCCCGTTGTGCCGACAGCGGTCCCAGGGTCCAATCTGTAATGGGGATGACGAGGTCGATCGCTTCGGCGCGAACAAATTCCAGAACCGATTCGACAAACGCTCCGGGCTCGCTGGTAGAAACAGGATATTCGAATGCTTTACGGCAGTAGCGGGAAAGTGCGGCTGCCGCGAACATTCCCCGGTTGGCACCTACGCCCACCCAATGCCCAGCCTGGCCGGCTGACCGCGTTACCGCGAGAGCCGCCGCGCTGTGCCCATCCAGAACCAGGATTCTTGCCAATCCGTGATTTCCCCGTCTCGAGTCTAATCAAACCGTCCGTCCGGCAAAAGCGCTTTCCAGGTTCCATCGCAGACCTTCCACCGTCTTAGTGGGATGGAGCCGCTTCCAGCAAAGGGGATTGTCTCCTCGGTGGATCAAGCCGCTCATCGTGGTGACTCCAGTTTCATAACCCACGGCGCGACTCTGCTCGACGGTCCGTTCATTCCAATGGGGCCAGAGAGCCGGACAAGGATAGGAGAAATGTTTGATCGCCGCGCCGAGTTGCGCTTCAAGCCGCTGCTTCGACTCAGCGAGTTCCTGCCGCGCTTCGTCTTCCTGCAGGTATGCCATGTTCGGATGGGTCATGGTGTGGGAACCGACGATGTGACCGTGACGAGTCAACTCCTGCAGTTGGCTGTAACTCATCATGGGCGAGCCTGCCTGGTCAGGCAAGCAGGCCTGCAATTCCCGTTCAATCCGCCGGACGAACTCTTCCTGCGCAGCACCGCTGAGTTGACAGCAAGAGTCGCAAGCGGACAGAAATGCTCCTTCACGACTCTCGGGAGTAGTTAGAGTCCAGGACTTGGCCGACGAATCGATCCATGAAGCAAACTTGGTTCTGCGGAATGCAAACCGCAAGCGGCTGGGCCATGGCAGGCGTTTGTTTTCGACGCAGTCGACGGTTACATAGAATGTCGCGGGAATTTCGAATGCATTCAGAATCGGCATCGCGACTTCCTGGTTGTCGGCGTAGCCATCGTCGAATGTAATCACCACCGATCGCTTTGGTAAGTCTTCGCGGTTGCGCAGACGTTTCACTGCATCATCGAGAGAGATCGGCTGATACTCCCGAGCCAGCATCTCCATCTGCTGGCGAAATACGGGCTCGGAGTGAACGATGCCGCCGAGAGAGTCAGATTCTCGCGCGGGATCCTTGAGGACGGAGTGGTACATCAGAATCGCCGTGCTCGGACCTTGAAGACTTCCAGCAAATCGCAATGCTCTGCTGGCCAGAATCGTTCTCTTGGTCCAATCTCTAATCAATGCCATAGAAAGAATCGTTTCCCAAGGCTGTTTGCAGTGTAACCGAGACGCTTTTTCGCCGCGTCTTCACCTGTGGTGAGAGACTGCTGAACTACGCAAGAACTTGCACAGGCTCTCAATCGGGGCAAAATTCATTCCCTATTCTGCGCAACTCTTTGCACATCAATTTGAGCAAAACGGAGGGGAAAGCGCAGAAGTCAAAGATTAGCTTTTATCCTTATCAATTTACAGTACAATTGCCAAAACCTTTGCGGCATGGCACTTGCGTGGGGTTAGGGGTGCAATCCCTTTGGTATAAACTAAGGCCAATCTGGGTCATTGGCCCGCAACAGCTGTGGTCTGTCATAAGTCCCCCCGTTAACACGTCCGGAAGGCATCACTGTTTTCTTCTGCGAGACGCTGAAATTTACATGCTGTAAATTCCAAAATCAACGAACCTTGGAGGTTCACGCGCTTGTCTGCTTCCTCTAGTCATTTGATCGCTCCGCACGGCGGCGAACTTGTAAATCTTCTAGCCTCATCGGAAAAAGCCGCAGAACTGAAAGCCCACTCCCGAGAGTGGCCGTCCTGGGACCTTACTGCCCGCCAAGTTTGCGACCTCGAACTTCTCATGAGCGGCGGATTCTCTCCGCTGCGCGGCTTCATGACCAAGGCCGATTACGAAGGCGTCTGCCACAACATGCGCCTGGCCAGCGGCCTTCTCTGGCCCATGCCGATCACGCTCGATGTCACCGAAGAGTTTGCCAAGAAGCTCACGCCCGGCAGCAGCAAAGTCGCGCTGCGCGACGCCGAAGGCGTAATGCTGGCTGTGCTGCACGTCGAAGAAGTCTGGCAACCCGACCGCACCGCCGAAGCTAAAGCCGTTTTCAACAGCACCAGCAAGGCTCATCCTGGCGCCGACTACACGATGAATAAAGCGAACCCATGGTACGTGGGCGGGCGCATCGAAGGTCTGCAAGCTCCATCACACTATGATTTCCGCACCCTCCGCTTCACACCGGCAGAGCTGCGTGCAGAGTTCGCTCGTTTGGGATGGCGCCGCATAGTTGCCTTCCAGACACGCAATCCTATGCACCGCGCCCACGTGGAGCTGACATTCCGCGCGGCCAAGCAAGTAGAAGCCAACCTTTTGATTCATCCCGTCGTCGGAATGACGAAGCCCGGAGACGTGGACTACTACACCCGCGTGCGTTGCTACCAGTTGCTGAGCTCGAAGTATCCGCAGGGAACGCAGAAGCTCTCGCTCCTGCCTCTTGCCATGCGCATGGGCGGACCGCGGGAAGCGATCTGGCATGCCCTGATTCGCAAGAACCACGGCTGCACTCACTTCATCGTAGGCCGCGATCACGCTGGCCCGGGCAAAGACACCGACGGAAAGCCCTTCTACGGTCCCTATGAGGCTCAGGAGACCTTTAAGAAGCACGAGGCCGACATCGGCGTCACCATGGTGCCTTTCAACATGATGGTGTACCTCGAAGACGAAGACCGCTACGTCCCCGACGATGAAGTCAAGAAGGGCGACAAGGTTCTGAACATCTCCGGCACCGAACTGCGCAACCGGCTGAACGAAGGCCGCGATATTCCAGCGTGGTTCACGTACCCGGAAGTGGTTCACGAACTGCGGCGCAGCTTCCCGCCCCGCGCCAAGCAGGGCGTGACCATCTTCTTTACCGGACTTTCTGGCTCGGGGAAGTCGACCATCGCCAACGTGCTGATGACGAAGTTTCTGGAAGTTGGTGGTCGTCCGGTTACGCTGCTGGATGGCGATCTCGTGCGCAAGCATCTCTCGTCGGAGCTCGGATTCTCGAAAGAGCATCGCGACATCAACATCCGCCGCATCGGCTACGTCGCTTCGGAAATTACGAAGAACGGTGGCATCGCAATTTGTGCTCCGATCGCTCCGTACGATGCAACCCGCAAACATGTGCGCCAGATGGTCGAGCCTTACGGAGGCTTCATCCTGGTGCATATCGCGACGACGGTCGAAGTTTGCGAGCAACGCGACCGGAAGGGACTTTATGCCAAGGCCCGCGCCGGTATCCTTAAGGAATTCACGGGGATCTCCGATCCCTATGAAGTTCCGGCGGACGCCGACGTTACGATTAACACTGGCGACCTGTCAGCCGAGGAAGCCGCCCAGGAAATTATTCTGCACCTGGAGCGCGAAGGCTTCATCGGAGTAAACAAGGCAGGAGAGTAAAGCGAACAGGAACCGACTATGCCACTGCTGGCAGCCAAAATTCTGGTTGGCTTTGTCGTGGGCGTCCTCATCGGTTTGAGCGGCGTGGGGGGCGGCGTGTTGCTGCTCCCCGTGCTGATCTTCGGATTGAAGGTGCCCCCGATTATGGCCGTCGGTTCCGACGCGCTATTTAATTTCTTCACGAAGATTCCCGCCAGCCTCTTGCACCTCAAGAAGGGTACGGTGCGCCGCAAGGTCGTGATCGCCCTCGCCGTCGGCAGCATTCCCGGCTCCATCGCTGGAGTCAATCTGCTGATGCACATTCGCCACATCTACGGCGACGGCGTCAACAGCTTCATCAAGACTGCGGTGGGCGTACTGCTCATCGTGATTCCCACGCTGCTGCTGTTCCAGCGAAGAATCGAAGAGCGCGTGGTGAATCGTCCGCCAACGACGAAGAGTTTCGCCGGCATGGCTTTGATCGGTCTGGCCGCTGGATTTCTCGTGGGTATGACTTCGGTCGGTTCCGGCAGCATCATCATGATGTTGCTGCTGTTGTTCTACAGCTACCCACCCAAAGTCAACGTTGGAACCGACATCGTCCACGCGGTGATCCTCACGGGAGTGACGGGTTTGCTTCACTTCCGCCTGGGCAACGTGGATCCCGGTCTCGTCGCGTCTTTGTTGATCGGTTCAATCCCCGGCGGGCTGATCGGTTCGCACTTGGCCACCCGTGTGCCCATGCTCTGGTTACGCCGGCTGCTGTGCGCCTTGCTCCTGATTACCGGAGCGCGCATGTTATGGGCTTGATTCAACCAAAATCAGATTCAGACGCCTCTACTCATCAGAACATGACCTCTTCTTCCTACGCCGATATTCTGGAGCGCATTGAAGCCGCCTTGGACGCTGCCCGCGTAGTGTTCGCGCGCTTTACGCCAGGTGCAATTGAAACGGAATACAAGATCGGACACGACCCGGTAACCGAAGCGGATCGCGCCGTAGACGCCGTGCTGCGCCAAAACTTGTTAGGGGACGGCGAGGGCTGGCTCTCGGAAGAAAGCGTGGACGATGAATCGCGCCTCAGCAAACGCCGCGTGTGGGTCGTAGATCCTCTCGATGGCACTCGTGAATTCGTGGCTGGCATTCCCGAATTCTGCGTCTCCATCGGATTCGTCGAAGATGGGCGCCCGGTGGCTGGCGGAATCTGCAATCCCGCAACCAACGAAACCGTCATCGGCTCCATCGATTCTGGAGTCTTGTACAACGGCAAGCCGGCACGCCCCAGTCAACGGGCCGCTATGCCGGGTTCGCTGATCCTGGCCAGCCGCAGTGAGGTCAAACGCGGTGAGTGGCAGCAGTTTCAAAGCGGAGATTATCAAATTCGTCCGATGGGTTCGGTCGCTTACAAGCTGGCTCTCGTGGCTGCCGGGAAAGCCGACATCACATTTACACTGACGCCGAAGAACGAGTGGGACGTCGCCGCCGGCGCTGCGCTTGTGGAAAGCGCCGGAGGATTTGTCGCCACGCTCGACAAAACGCCACTGCGCTGCAACAATCGGAATCCGCTGCTCACCGGGCTGATGGCTAGCGGTCCGCTTCTCAAGGAAGGATTGCTCTCCGCCCTTCAGGCTCACCTTCCGGTGACCGCCGGTCGAGACTGAGGACCCGCCCGGCTTAATCTTCCTGCACAACGTATCGTTGTGGCGCCGCTCTGCGCACTGCGAGGAGAGATCCCACACCGCTGAGCCAGCTCTCAAATTCGAGCTGAGTGCGCCCGGAAGTGTCTACGAATCTCGGTAGCAGCAACGGGTTCGAGTATCGATTGATGAGCCCTGCATCACAGGTGGTTGCGGAGACGACGCCCTCCTGATTCAGCCATTCCAGAAATTCCCGCCGGTAGACCCCGCTGGGATAGCAGAAATGGCTGGCATCGGTTCCAGTCAGGGATCGAATTCGGTCCCGGTTCTCTTCGATTTCACGTCGAAACAGGACTTCGTCTTCCGGAGTCCGGTGGCGATGACTGTGGAGTTGCACATCCACACCATCCTTTGCGACTTCTGCCACCTCTCGAGCATTCATCAACTGCAGGATGCGCTTGGCAACGATCGCCGAATAGTCGATTCCGAGAACCTGCGCCAGCCGTCGCGCCAATGCATCTTTTTGTACGCCCGTTAGATTCTCGCGTTCCGATCGTTCGATCAATGTACGAACGATCCGATGCCGGCCGAACTCCGTTCGCAGATCCATCGCTTCGGAAAGCCCGAGATCCGGAGCCGCATCTAACTGCTCCCCGCGCCGCTGCCACAACAGGTACGAGCACGTGAGATTAAAGACCGGAATCTCGTGATCGGTATAGTACGTGGTCTGGTAGACGGTAGCGGGCAAAGCGTATTTTTTGAGGAGAGGATAAGCTTGCTTATAGAAGTCGTACGTACCGTCATCGAAGGTGATGGCTACGCTTCGAGGCGGAAGATCGCCCCGTCGCAACCTGGTCAGAGCCTCTCCTAATGAAAGCACGGAACAACGCATCGCTCGCAGCGTTTCCAACCTGGTCGCCAGCAATTCTGGCGTCATGTAGAGACCCGGCCTCCACAAATGCTCGTCTTCGAGTGAGATGCCGTGATAGCAGAGAATCAGCAGGCGCTGGCGGCGCCATGCGCTGTTGGCCACTAGATTGAATGCTCCAGCGCCTTTTAGCAGTTCGAGCGCGGCGAGCTTTGCTCCCCTTAGTATTTGCATTGGATCGTGAGTGCGAGTATGCGCATCGCCTTAGCGGACCAGAGCTCCGCTCTGCGAAGTACGCGCGACAGCATCGACCTCGCCATCGAGGAACACTCGTTGCCAGAGTTCGAGGTTCAGCAGGCGCCAGATGCGGTTGCCGTGATCGCGATATCCCGCCCGGTGCTCAGCAAAAATGCGCTGGATCGCTTCAGGCCGGAACAGGCCTCTCGACCGGCTTCGGGACTCGGACAAAAGCTGTTCGATCTCCGCGAGTTGTGGGCCGGCTAACCAATGCACCCACGGTGTTGGAAATCCCATTTTCTTGCGGTAGACAATGTCTGCGGGAAGAAGATCTGCAACCGCTTCCTTTAGAACGAATTTGCCAGCCATTCCCTTGATCTCGTCCTTCACTGGAATTCGCGCCGTGAATTCTACGAGCGGATGATCCAGAAACGGTACGCGGCTTTCGATTGATGCCGCCATGCTCATCTGATCCTGCTTCATCAACAGCTCGATGAGATAGCTGTTTATGTCGGTGTAGAGCAGGCGATGCAGCAAGTCGCCGTGAGAACGTTCCCACGCGCCCATCGATCCAGCATAGGGCGGGCCTGCGCCCGCGAGCGCTTCTGCAGTCAGGAGTTCGGAAAACTCACCCGCAGAAAACGCCGAGTAGAAATTGTCGAAGTAAAACGATGGCCAGTCCTCGCCGTCCCGCATCAGGAACGTATGCTCCAGTTTGCGGTGCACACTGGCTGACAGCGGAGCTTTTGCAATCCCAGTCCGCAACAACCGGCGCAAAAACCCAGGGGTAAGCGCACGGTAGGTTCGATCCATCTTCGAATTCAGCAGCGTCCAGGCATATCTTGTGTATCCCGCCAGCGTCTCATCGCTGCCTTCGCCCGTCAGCACGACCGTGACTCGCTCGCGCGCCAGGCTTGCCACGAAATAGAGAGAAACGCTCGACGGCCACACCACCGGTTCGTCCTCGTGCCAGATCAACTCTGGCAGGCTGGCGAAGAATTCTTCGCGGCTCAAGCGCACTTCACGATGATCCGAACGAATATGCTCGGCGACCTGTTTTGCGTATCTCAGCTCGCTGAACTGTTCCTCGCCGTAACCGACCGCGAAGGTTTGAATCTGGTCCCCGCGTATTTTTGTGGTCAACGCGGCCACCGCACTCGAGTCCAACCCTCCACTCAGAAACACTCCCAGAGGCACGTCGCTCATCAAATGCGATTCCACCGCATCTTCGAGCAGCTCGCGGTAGGTCTTCACGTAGTACTCGTGCGGGCGCGGCTCGGAATCCACTTCCGTTGTGAGATCCCAGTAACGCTCGATCCTAGGCTCGCTCCGCTCCGATAGTTCTAGAGTGTGCCCCGGCATGAGTTTGCGAATGCCGCTAAACATCGTCTCCTGGCCAGTGATATAGCCAAAAGCGAGATACTCCGCCAGAGTGCCACGATTGAACTCCGCTTCCACGCCGGGATACGCAAGAATTGTCTTGATTTCCGATCCAAAGAGAAAGGCTTTCCCATCCCAGCGGTAGTAGAAGGGTTTGATCCCAAGGCGGTCTCGAACCGCGAAAATCATGCGCTTGCGGCGATCCCAAATCACGAACGCGAACATGCCCCGCAGGTGCTTCACGCAATCGCGGCCGTATTCTTCATAAAGATGGACGATGGTTTCCGTATCGCTGCGCGTGCGGTACGTATGCCCCTGAGCTTCCAGCAAGACTTTCAGCTCCGCATGGTTATAGATTTCGCCGTTGAATACGATCCAGATATCCCTATTCTCGTTCGCCAGAGGCTGATGACCGCTCTTCACGTCGATGATGCTGAGGCGCCGCATCGCCAGACCAACATTTTCTTCGACGAAAAAGCCCTCGTCATCGGGCCCCCGGTGCACGATGCGGCGATTCATACCCGCCAGCACGTCACCATTGACGTGCCAATCGCGATCGGAGAAAAAGATCCCGCAGATTCCACACATAAGTCAGTTTTTCTCTTCCGAGGCAAGCTTGCCCGCCAATTGCTGATATCCCTTCGTCAGAAGCGCCCTCCACCCTTCGCTATGGATAGCAACCGCCTCGCGATCTGAGGAGACAACTTCGAATTCATCGCCATTCTCCATGACTTCGCACCGCAATACTGTTCCCTTTGACGTCACAATCGTCTGGCCGAACCGCTCCACATACGTACCCTTGCAACAGATGAGAGTGCGCTTTGCATCGATTCCTCCGGGTCCCCAATAGAGAAACTCCGCATCGCTGCTCCAGTCATCCAGTTTCCACGGCTTGCCGTCACCGAAAATGATGGAATGCTCGTCTTGAGCTGCCTGGTAGCGGTATGCGGTGATGGAAGGCTGCGAAGGAATTCGCGTTAAGTCCTGATCCGCAAGACTGGCATGGGCTCCCACGACCATCAGCGTCGCGAACTCGGCGGGCAGGTGCGCTTGAGTGGAAAATCGCAATACGGGATGATCCTCCTTCCGGCCATACATCGGAGAGTTCGACTGGCGCTCGACAGTCTGCGTCCATCCGCATCCTTCAATGGTTACAAACTGCAAAGCCTGCCCCTCTCGAACAAATAATTTTTTTCCTCCACTCGGTTGATTCAACTCGGGACCAAGATGCCAGAAGAGGTCGAGTTGTTGCTCTCCAGAACCGAGAGCCAGGTCTCGGACCAACCAAGTGCCAGACTTAAGGGAAAACACGTAACGCCGGTGAACCACCGCGTTCGGGAGACGGCTATATCCATCGTGGCTGCCCACAAAAAGGTCGAAGCTCTTACCCGAAATCCACCCTTCCGCTTGAACACTGGGCAGCCGACCCCAACTGAAAGGACCTTTCGGTTCGGCTTGATCCTGCCCTGCTACCAGCAGCGTATTGTGAGCGCTCGTGCCTCGGAAGTGGTTGCGCTCACCATCCGCACCGACGTATTCAAAGGTTCCGCAATCGATCAGCACCTTGCAGCCACCGTCAGTGGCACTCAAGCTGAGAGCATCCGCATGGCCGTGGCCTGCTGTGTCCGCGCCCTGCTGGCCTGCATCGACCACCAACTGCCGGCTCGAATGATCTCCCGCCATCACGTACAATCCGGCGACTGGAAACGCGACTGACTTGGATGCCAATTCAACGGTCGGCAGCCGTTCGAATTCCACGATGCCAGACTCTCCCAGAAGCCATACCGTCTCCTCTCGCAGTCCTCCCGCCAGCTCCTTGAAGTCTCCCCGTCCGAACAAGACAGCACCCGTTGCAAGAGGATCCAGCATATGCACGCAGCGATTTCGCGAACGATCGAAGAGACGCCCACCATCATCATCGCCGATTTGCGGCACCGCTCCGCCGCGCCCCAGCCCCAACAAAGCTTCCAGCATTCGTTCCAGCGTTCGATCGAAATCAGCTGGCGTTGGACGATGGTTTACGGACGCCAGCACGGCAGTGTGCAAGAAGAAGTCCAAAGCGTATACGTGATAATAGAGGGACTGCTCGAAATGCAGGCCATCTCCTTGCACCTGCCGGCTCGCCTCCTGTTGCACGATGTTCCAACCACGCTGCCGCCATCGGCGCGCCGCGGGAATCTCCGGGCACAGCGTGCCGATGAAAAAAAGCGCGACCGCTTCTCCGAGCAGGTGAGTGTTCGGTGAGAAATATGTCGACAAATAAGAATCAATGTGGCGGCCGGAAACGGCCAGGGCTCGTACCCATGCCGTTCGAAATCCCGCAGGCATCGCCGCAGAATCCGCCAGAAGAAAATAGACCCAGAACCAGGACAAACTACGGAACGCCACTTCCAGGCTGCTCGCCCAGTTGATGCCGATGGGATAAGGATTCTCAGCATGCCAGTGCTCCCACTGGCGAAACAACTCCGCGGCAAATTTCTCGTTGCCGCTCAGTCGATACGCTTTCGCCAGTGTAACCAAATGCTGATGCCGGTTCAGTTCCCACGTCACCTTGCTGTCGCCCACTTCGGCGAAATCGAGATACTTCACTTGAAACCACGGCTTGCGGCGAGCGCGTTTTCCGTGAACACGATCGCAGTGCCAGTCAATCTCAGGTCCGTAGTCCACATCGTCGTACCCCAGCAGGTCGAAGCGATGTTCGCAGATTCGTTCTGCTCGTTCGATGATCTGCTTCACAGTCTCTGGCAGAAGATCCCGCAGCCTTGCGCACAGCTCCGGAACAGCTTCGGGTGAGAAGAAAAACCGCGGTTGCGCCCCTGTCACAGTGGAGAGCATTCGGGGAGCAAAATCCGCACCGGTCTTGTAGCGCACCAGATCGAAACGAGCGGTTGCCTGCTGCCGAACGCGATCGGCAATCTCAGCGCGGTCCATTGCCCGGACGCGCCGGTACACGCGCTTCAGGCCCGCCGTCGCGGAACTCATTCCGCACCTCGCGAGTGCAGCAGTTCCGTATAAAGCTTGTCGGTATTCTCAATCATCTTCTGAAAACTGAATTCCGACGCCACGTACTCCCGTCCATTTTTTCCCAGGTTCGATGCAAACCCCGGATCACGCAGCAGACGCAGGATTGCTTCGGCTAGAGCTGGTGAACTTTCGGGAGGAACCAAAATGCCGGTCTTCCCATCGTCGATGATCTCAGCATTGCCTCCAACGCGAGTCGCCACGGTGGGCAAGCCCGCTGCAAGATACTCCAAAACAGCGTTCGGTAAACCTTCGGCTTTGGACGGAAGCACGCCAATGTCACAACATGCGAGCACGCGGGGAACGTCGTCGCGCCGGCCCAGAAATAGAAAATGACGACCCAGGCCAAGTTCTTGCACCTGTCGCTCGTAATCGTTTCTGAGCGTGCCGTCTCCCACCAGCACAAAACGCACCTCAGGAAATTCGATCGCGATCGTCTTGGCGGCAGCGATCAACCACGGATGTCCCTTCACGTCGCTGTTTATATTTCCGACGAGGGCGATCCACTTCTCCTGTGCGCCGCCCTGAGCAAGCCAATCCCGATCTCGCGATCCGTGAGCGAATCTCTGCAAGTCCACTCCGTTATGGATCACGCGCACTTTTTCCGGAGCAAACTGCTTCTCGGCCAGAACAGCGTCTCGAACCGCGCCCGCATTCGTCAGCACGGCGGTGGAGAGTTTCTGCAGACGCCGCAGCCAGACTCGCCGCCGCGTCTGATACAAGCCGAGATGCGCTAAATCGCGCTGACTGGAAATGATCACGGGAACGCGTGCAATCACCGCCGCCGGGATACCTAACAAATTTGCGTACAAATCATGCGTATGAACAATCCGAAAGCGGCCCCGGCGCAAAAACATCGCCAAACGAAACATCTGATACATTCCGCCGATTGAATCGAACCCGCCCTTGGGATAGAACTCGCAGACCGAAACGGCCGAGCCAGCCAGCCTTTCCAGCAGCGGCCCACGTGCGCGAAGACATCCCAGGGTCACTTCATAGTGTTCGGAGTCCAGACGGATCGCCAGTTCGACCGCTTGCGTCTCCGTTCCACCGACATGCAAGGAATCCAGCAGAAAAAATACTTTTCGCCGGGCCCCATTTGAGCCCCCGCCGGAAACTTGGCTACCTCCAGGACTCTGCGCCGCATCTGAATCGGCGGCCTGAAATTCCAGGGCCTGCTGGTTCGACGGATTCATGCCTCTTCATAGTAATGGCAATTCCTTCCCGTTGCACATCGCAGAGGTTTCGTTCGTCGGTCGCAGTTCAACCTATCGCACCTCGCAAAATATTGAAAATACATAGTTTAACTAACCATTTCAGTATCCATGGATTCGCGCAGGGTTTGCCGCAGCCAGTCCCGTGGGCTATCTTAGAACTTCGATCCGAGGGAAATCGGAAGGGTGAAGCTTACAGTATGAGCCGGGCGATCAGCATTTTTGGTTTGGGTTACGTGGGAACGGTCACGGCGGCTTGCCTGGCGCACCAGGGGAACCGAGTTACCGGAGTCGATCTTAGTGCCGCGAAAGTGGAGGCGCTCGACAGTGGCCGCAGTCCTATCGTTGAGCCGGCGGTCGCCGAACTGATTGCCGAGTCCCAGAAGGCCTGCCGCCTCCACGCCACCACCGACTCGAAGCAGGCTGTGCTGGAGACTGACATCTCATTCCTCTGCGTCGGCACTCCGAGCATGCGGAATGGCAAATTGGATTTGGGCCACATCGCCCCGGTCTGCCAGGAAATCGGAGAGGCTCTACGCAAGAAAGACACGTTCCATCTTGTCGTACTGCGCAGCACGGTACTACCGGGTACCGCGGAGACCATCGTTGTCCCTACCCTTGAAAAAGCGAGCGGCAAGAAGATGGGAGTGGACTTCGGTGTGTGCGTCAATCCCGAATTCATGCGGGAAGGCACCGCCGTCGCGGATTTTCTCGAGCCCTCAATCACCATCTTGGGAGCGGGCGATCCGGCGCACAGCAAGATCCTTCGCGATCTATATTCCTGGGTGCCTGGACGCATCTTTGAAACCTCGTTTCGCTCTGCGGAGATGGCCAAGTACGTATGCAACGCCTGGCATGCCGTGAAAGTCTCTTTCGCCAATGAAGTGGGGACACTGGCCAAAGAGCTGCAAGTCGATGCGGAGGACGTGGTCGAGATCTTCACCTCCGACACTAAACTGAACATCTCCGCGAGTTACCTCAAACCGGGATTTGCGTTTGGCGGTTCGTGCCTGCCCAAAGATGTGCGTGCGCTGAACTATCGCGCCAAAGAGCTCGATCTTGACCTGCCCCTGTTCGAATCGATCCTGACCAGCAATGACGCGCATCTGGAGCGCGCAATCGAGATCATCCTAAGCACCGGCAAAAAGAATGTCGCCATGCTCGGCCTCAGCTTCAAAGCCGCCACCGATGATCTCCGAGAAAGCCCCCAGGTACAACTGGTCAAGCGATTGATTGGTGAAGGCTGCAAGCTGCAGATTTGGGATGACAATGTATCCTTGGGGCGCCTCATCGGTTCCAACCGGCAATACATCGAAACCGTGATCCCGCACATCGGTTCTCTGCTCAGTTCGGATCTCGAGCGAGTACTAAGCGAAGCCGAAGTTGTCGTCATCGGCACTCGCGGCATTGCCCGAAAGATATTGGAGTCGCATCTTCGGCCCAGTCATTTCGTCGTGGACCTGGTGAATCTAGAGAAGTCCCGGCGCCCCGCTGCGGGGACGTCTTACGAGGGGTTGTGCTGGTAGGCCAGTGACCAATGAAAATACTCTGGGTGAAAGCAGGAAAGTTGTTGCCGGTCGACACTGGCGGTAAGATTCGCTCCTACAATATCCTGCGTCATTTGGCGAAAGAGCATGAGGTCACACTGCTTTCCTACTATGGCGGCAGCCGAGATTCGGACTACGAAACCGCAATCGCGCAGCGCCTGCCCGGAGCTCAAACCATGTTCACAGGTGCACCAGAAGGTGCTCTAGCTCAATCTCTGGACTACATTCTTCGTCTGCCCTCCGCCGCCCCTTACGCTGTGCGAAAGTTTACGGACGCCCAGGTTCGCAAGGAAGTTGCGAGACGCTTAAGCGACGGCAGCCTGGACGTTGCCGTTTGCGATTTTCTCTCGGCATCGCTGAATTTTCCCGAGGCTCTACCGGCACCCGTGGTTCTCTTCCAACACAATGTCGAAACCATGCTCTGGCGGCGCATGGCAACCACGGAAAAAACTCCATTGCGGAGACTCTCCTACGGTATTGAAGCGCGCAAGATGGCGGCGTACGAAACTCGCGCCTTAAGCAGATTTCAGCATGTCATTGCCGTATCCGACCATGATCGCGACGCCATGCTGACCTTATCCCCCGGTCGCCCCATCACTGTGGTTCCCACTGGCGTCGACACCGAACAGTATCAAGTCGCGCCTTCGGTTGCGGGTCGTCCTCCGGTCGTTGTCTTCACCGGTTCCATGGACTGGGAACCCAACATTGACGCCATGGAGTACTTCTGTCGCGACGTCTGGCCCGCAGTCCTGGCTGTTTTCCCGGACGCGCGTTTTCAGATCGTCGGGAGGAACCCTCACCCGCGCGTGCAACGCCTGGCCTCTTCATCCGTCGAGGTAACGGGAACCGTAGCTTCCGTCGCCGACTATTTGCGCCAAGCGACCGTCGTGATCGTGCCCCTGCGCATAGGCGGCGGAACTCGGCTCAAGATCTTCGAAGCCATGGCCATGGCCAAGGCCATGGTTTCCACTTCGATCGGCGCCGAAGGATTGGACGTAACCAATGGCCGCGATTTAGTCATTGCTGACGACGCGCCAGCCTTCGCATCGAGCATCTTGCAGCTCTTGCGTGATCCCGAATTGCGCCGAAGTTATGAGCGGAACGCCGCCGTTTTGGCCGCACGCTTTGACTGGTCCCAGATCGCCCGGCGCTTCGCGGACGTACTTCAGGATGCTGTTGCCGATTTTCGGAATCGCCGCGATCCTCAGCGTGCCGCCGTTGTGCCGGTGCGTCCGTGAGAATTCTGGTGCTCGACGGCAACCAGAATCAAGCTGTGGCTTCCGTTCGTTCCCTGGCGAAGGCCGGACACGAGGTCCTTGTCGGAGAGTCGAGTTCCTGGTCAAAGGCTGGCTGGTCCCGCTCTTGCCGTGGCATCTTTCAGTACCCCGACCCCCACCATGACGCCTCTGCCTTCGTCGCGCGCATTTCGGAAGTCGCCCGGCAGCAGTCTGGCACTCTGGTGCTTCCCATGACTGAAGCGACAACGCTGCCGTTGTCGGCGCAGCGCGACGCTCTGCTGGCAACTGGCGCCAGGCTCGTATTGCCTTCCCACGCGGACGTTCTCCGTGCTTTCGACAAGCAAGAAACAGTGCGCTTGGCAGCATCCCTCGGCATCGCAGTCCCGAAGACGACGATCGTCTGCAGCGCCGACGAAGCTCACAGCGCCGCGCGAGAGATGGCGTTTCCGGTCGTTTTGAAGCCGCGCAGTTCGGTCGAAACGCGATCCGATGGCGCAATGCAGGTCACCGGACGCCCGCGCTACGCGAAGAACGCGGAAGAACTGCAGGCCCTCTATCAGGAGATGAGTCAGACCTGCTCGCGAATCCTGATCCAGGAATTTGTCGATGGTGAAGGCACGGGCTATTTCGCCTTGATGCACCACGGTGAACCGCGAGCCGAATTCGCGCATCGGCGGATCCGCGACGTCCATCCGACCGGTTCCGGCAGCGCGGTTCGCATCAGCATCGAACCCGATCCGCAGGTTCGCAACGCATCTCTAGCGATCCTTCGGGCCTTGCATTGGCACGGAGTCGCCATGGTGGAGTTTCGACAGGCTGCGGATCAGCCGCCGGTTTTCATGGAGGTCAATGGACGCTTCTGGAATTCTCTGCCCCTCGCCTGCTACGCGGGCACAGACTTCCCCGCCCTGCTTGCGCAGATGGCCAAGTCAGGCGACGTGGAAAAACAGAATCCAGCCCGAACCGGTGTCACCTGCCGTTGGCTTCTCGGAGATTTTCGCCATCTTGTGGAAGTCTGGCGCGGCACGCCAGTCGGTTATCCCAGGCCGTATCCAGGAAGAGTCGGCACTCTGCTCGCCGTGATGACTCCAGTGCCGGGCACCTTCCACGACAACTTCCAGTGGGCCGATCCTCTGCCAGAATTAGGAGATTGGCTGAGTTTCTTGCAACGTGCTTTCCAGAAAGCCAAACTCTAGATCGCGTCAAAAGCGAGATTATTTCAATGGCGGAACCGGGCACCGCGTTTTTCATGTATCACGAACTCTCGCTGCCCAACCGGGCACTGTGCCACCGCGAGCCCGGATACACGCGCTACGTCGTATCCGCCTCAGACTTTCGCAGCCATATCGAACAACTCGTACACCAAGGCTGGCGAGCCACTGATGTCTCCCATGCGGTCCAGTGCTTCGACGGAAAAACCGTCTGCATCACTTTCGACGATGGTTGTGAAACCGACCTGCTGGCCGCTGCGCCCATTTTGAAGGAGTTCGGATTCGGCGCCACCTTTTACATTACAGTCGGATTCTTAGGCAAACCGGGGTATCTTTCCGAGGCGCAGCTTCGCAATCTGAGTGCGATCCGATTCGAGATTGGATGCCACTCCCTCACCCATCCTTATCTCCCTGACATCGACGATCGTCGCCTTCACGACGAGACCGCCGGAGCCAGGGATCGGTTGGAACAGATCACCGGCGTAGCCGTAGAACATTTCTCGTGCCCTGGCGGACGATGGGACAAGCGCGTCATCGCAGCTGTGAAGACCGCTAAGTTCCGCACCATGGCAACCAGCCGAACCGGAATGAATTTTGCAAACACAAATCCATTTCGTCTCACGCGCATTGCGGTGCTGAACGGCACCAGCGTCGAACAATTCAGGCGCGAGTGCCGCGGCCAGGGACTCCTCCGAACGCAACTGAAAGAACGAGCGCGTGAGACCGCCCGACAGCTGCTGGGCAACTCAACGTATGACTCCTTGCGTGCTTTGATTCTTGGTCACGAAGAAGACTCGGGCTCCGCTCACCAGTGACTCGCGTCGTCTTTCTTACACGCTGATAATTCTCCTTCCGTCGCGCTCCGAGGGTCGTTGTACTTCCGCTGCATCACGGTCTGCACTTTCGTGCGCCAACTGGCCAGTGTCCTCTGTTATCTACAACCATCTCGCCGCCCTCTTTAGAGTGAAGCCTGTTCGCAATCTGAGACTTTTCATTTGTGAGGGCCCCTAATGATCTTGGAATCGTCCCCCGATTACCAACGTTGCAAAGCAATTGCAAGACTTGCCTGGCAACTTGGAACCACGATTCTGCTCCTAGCACTCGTTAGCCTTTCCCTTGGTTGCGCTGGATTACCAACGTCAGCCGCGAAGTCGCCTAACTCGTCCACAACCTCCAACACCGGAGTTAACCTCTCGCCGACGAAGATCACGATCTCTTCCGGCGCCCAGCAGCAGTTCAATGCGACTGTGACATCGACGAGTCGAGCAAAAATAGGGAATGAACCTGGAATTTCTTCGATCATCTGGCACGCAACCGCCGGCACCGTCTCCACCAGCGGAATGTTCACGGCGCCGAACGTGACCTCATCCACCGTGATTTCAGTAACCGCGACGAGTACTGCGGACAACAGCTATGCCGCCTCGGAAGTCACAGTTGTGCCGGCTGGCAAGGTCACGATGACTCTTTCACCTGCTATCGCGACCCTCTCTTCGGGCGCTAAGCAACAATTCTCCGCAGCGATAACCTCTACCAGCAATACAGCCGTCACCTGGCAGGCAAGCGCGGGTACGATTTCGACGAGTGGTCTATTCACCGCTCCGTCTGTAAGCGCTTCGACCAAGGTGACCGTAACGGCCACGAGCGCGGCTGACAGTACGACAATCGCCACGGCTCAGGTCACCGTCGTTCCTCTCGGTAAGCTCTCGATTTCCGTCAGCACGATGCCGACCGGCACGACCGGAGTTCCTTACAGTGCGACGCTCTCAGCCACCGGAGGCACAACCCCTTACTCCTGGCAAATCGCCGCGGGATCGTTGCCCCCAGGCCTTTCGCTCAACAAAGGCACCGGAGTCATTTCAGGCACCACCTCGCAGATTGGAGCCTTCCCCTTCACGGCGTCGGTAACGGATGAGACTTTCACGACTGTCAGCCAATCCCTCAGCCTCTCCGTGGGCGCCAACCAGCAATCTGGATTATGTGGCCCACCTGCGTACAACTGCACCAGCAATTCCGCCAACGCTGTCCAGACTCCGAAGGTCGCTCCTTTCAGGAACGCGACCGGCTATAACCAGATCGCCTACGACACCAGCCTGAATCCCTCAGGGACCGACCCGATCCTGCGTGCGAGTGACTCCACGATGCTATCGGGGCACGTTCTTTCTTCCACGGCCAGCGGTGGAGACAACGATGAAGGTTGGAACTGCACCGGCCGCACTGACAGTTCGGCTGCCTGCAAGAACTCGACGCTTTACTTTCTCACGGCCCAGTATGGCGGCTGTCCTTACGTCGAAGGAATAAAAATAATCAATGGCGTTCCTACGGTCGTGGCGCCGTTCCCCGCTGATGCGGGCGGGACAACCTCGCATCCCAGCCCATGCGGAGCGTTAACCTGGAGTCACCAGAACCCGAATGTTGCCTTCATGGTTGGGTCCGTGACCGACAACTCCAGGATCAACGACCCGGTGCTTTACCAGGTAACGTACTCTTGGGATGGAGTCGTGGGACATTCGCCCACATACACGCAGGCGGTTCTCTACGACATCGGAGCCAGCTCAGGCGTGCTTCCGAACGGTGTCGCCTTCAACCCGGGCTGGGCAAGTCCTGTTTCGCAGGATATTAACGACAATATCTTCGCGATTGGATTTTCGAATGTGAAAGGCGTTAACGCAGGAGTCGATACCATCAGCGTCGCCAACGGTTCCAATGCCTTTACCATTTCTGGTCCCGCATTGCCCACCGACGGCTCCATGCTCAACGCCTATCTGACCATCGCTGGGGTCACCAACACGTACACCATCGCGAGCCTCACGAGTGGAGGGAGGTCGGGCACGATGTCCACCGCCTACTCAGGACCCACCAATCGAGCCGCGTCACTGTCGATTCCCGGCGGCCAAGGCACCGGCATTTACGAGGTGGCAGTCCAACTATCTCCAGCCGCAGCAGCCGTCTATAACGTCTTCACAGGAACGGTCTCGACGAGCGGAGCCTGGTCCGGTGGAACCATTGATTCCGGTTGCTACGGGATGCACGTTCACGACAGCTTCATGTTTACGGATGGCCAATACGTCCAGATCAGCGGCTCCTCCACCGGCGTGAACTGCGGCGGCACGAGCAATTTCTGGCAGGTTGGAACGACTCATGCCGTCAGTTGCACGGGAACGAACTCATCAGGAGGAGCCCTATGCGGAGGTCACAACGCATTCGGCTATCACAACGAAGTAGCCATCAACAATCCACATTTTTCTAGCTTCGACCCCGCCTATGCGAGCAGTGCTAGTCCGATGCCCACCTTCGGGACCATCGACGGAAACTGTGAAAACCACTTTAGCTGGCGTAACGCGACCTCGGGAGACACAGAACCAATCATCGGTTCGAGCGCCAATCCGAACTACTCCAGTTCCCACTCAACTTCAAGTTGGACCTATCCCGGACAGAACGAAAACTTCGCTCTCCTGGCCGACGGGACACTCAAGCGCTTTGGCCACAACTTCATTCTGGGGCCAACCAACACCGCTGGTTGCGGAACCACGAACGTTGGCCCGTTCGACACCTACTTCACCGCGCAGAACGCAATCGGCATCACCAGTCAAGACGGTCGGCTCTGGGTCTGGAACTCCAGCATGCTCGGGCAATTAGGCACCGACATCGATGGCGGAACCCGAGCCGATGAGTTCGTGCAGTTGTTGCAGTAGACAGCCCATTCGATCTGTTCGCGAAGCGACAAACAGCAGGCGTTGAATCAGTTTCAACGCCTGCCTGTCATCCCAAAGAACGAAAACGCTCATATGGAATGACCCACCAAGTCGCTCGGCGAATCCATCACAAGCCTGCAGCGGTCGCCACGACGGCCCGAATCGGATGAGATACAATCGGGTAACGGCTTACGGCGAGCGTCGATCCTCGAGGAAAGATCACTTACTAGGGACCTCGGAGATGCCTCCGGACACGAACACAACTGGTCAATTCTCTGCTGCGGTCTGGATTCGGAGTTAGCGTCGATTGAATGTAAACGCCGCAAGACTGCCGAGAAGTGTTCATCCCTTTCCTTCGGAGGTCGGCTTTAGTGGCGCGTGGGTCCAATGTCGACGAAAATACGGCGGATGCGATAGAGGCTCGTGTCTCGCAAGAACCCTCGAGCCGCTTTCGACCCGACATCGAGGGCATGCGCGGAATCGCAGTGCTGCTGGTCGTAATGTTCCATTGCGGAGTTCATGGCTTTGGCGGCGGCTTCATCGGAGTTGACGTCTTCTTCGCTCTCTCCGGCTACCTGATCACCGGCCTTATTCTGAATGAGATCGCAAGAACCGGAACGTTAAGGTTCCGGAATTTTTATGCGAGGCGGGCCCGGCGCCTGCTGCCGGCCGCGGGGCTCGTGATCTTAAGCACCCTGGCGCTCGGTTGGTTGGTCTATTCCCCGCTCGAGGTGGCTGGGTTTGCGAAGTGGGCGTCGTATACATCCCTCTACATCAGCAATCTGATGTTCATGCGGGACGCCTCGAACTATTTCGCCAGTGACGTGGCGACCAATCCATTCTTGCACACATGGTCTCTGGCCGTGGAGGAGCAGTTTTACCTGCTCTGGCCGGCGTTCATCGCGATCGGGCTCTTGCTGATGAAGTCGCGCCGCCGGCTCGCAATCCTACTCATTCTGCTTTCGACCGTGTCGCTTGCGCTGTGCATTTGGCTGACCCATCATCGGCAGCCGTGGGCATTTTTCAGCCTTCCCACGCGAGCCTGGGAGTTTGGCCTGGGTGGTTTGGCCTGCATGATTCCTGCACGAAAACTGCGCCTGCACCCGTTGGGAGCGAAATTGCTCGGGTGGGGTGGATTGCTGGCGGTCTTGGCGGCGGGTTATGGCTACTCCTCACAGACAAGTTTCCCCGGAGTTGCCGCTGTGCTGCCAGTCGCAGGCACGCTCGCCACTTTGATCTCAGGAACAGCGGGAATCATGTCCTCGTTGTCCGTCCTGCTCGGCAGCCGCATATTGCAGTTCCTTGGCCGGCTTTCCTATTCATGGTATCTGTGGCACTGGCCTATTCTGCTCATGACCGCTGTGCGCTTCCCAAGCGTTTCTTGGCCGGGAAAGCTGTTAGCGGCCGCGGTTGCACTTTTGCTTGCCCAGATCACTTTTCTCGTCCTCGAAAAGCCGGTCCGCATCAATTCTTTTCTCATCGCGCGCCCTGTGCTTTCGTTGGGATTAGTTCTTCTGACCGCGGCCTCCGGAATTACTGGAGCACGGATCGCACAAGCGCGAGCACGGCATTCGCTCACTTCAGAAGATCAAGCACGATTTTGGGCTGCTGCGAATGACAGGCGCCCATTGTTCGATGGCCACTGCGTCGTGCCTGCCGCCGTTGCGGATGTCGTGCAGTGCGAATTCGGTGATCGTCAATCCGCAACTTCAGCTATTCTGTTCGGCGACTCGCACGCCGAGCATTGGTTCCCCGCGGTGCAACTCATTGCCAACCAGCAGCACTGGCGCCTCATTACATTGCTCAAAGGGTCCTGTCCGGCCGCGCGAGTGCAGGCTTACATTGTGACCTTGAAGCGGCCAGACGTGGAATGTTCGGCGTGGCGTGAGTCCGCTTTGCAACGCATTGTGCAGATCCATCCGAAGGTCGTGATCCTTTCCGAGAAAGATGGACTCGTTGCAAACCGCGCGCTTCCGGCCAGACCGGGAACGCACTCCATTTCCGCCCATGAATGGGGCGATGGCCTGCGGTCTACTGTCTCTTTCCTCGACTCTCATGGATTGAACACGCTGGTAATCGCCGATGTGCCGCGTGAACGCTTTGACGTGCCCATCTGCTTATCGCGTGCGGCCGCCCATCCCTGGGCGACTCAGAATTGCGCCTCAACCCGAGATGCTGCGCTCAACGAAGACGCGCGCGCAGCGGAGAGCGCCGCCCTTCGAGGGTTCACAACCGTCAGACTCGTGGATTTTGCTGACCAACTTTGCGCCGGCATGTTTTGCCAACCGATTATCGACGGCGAGGTCGTCTTTAAGGACAGTAATCACTTGACCTCCAGTTTTGCGCGCAGGCTCGCCCCGGTTTTGAGACAGGAACTGGACGATCTATTGAAAACTTCGCATGGGATCGAACAACCTTTCACCGTCCGAGCATCTCCATAAGACTACGGCTTGCGGTAAAATGGCATACGAAGCGTGCGATGCCGGACGGCGAGCTGACTGCTCGACCTTTAATTTGAAGCGGTTTCTTGGTTTTATCTAAGCTCCTGAAGCGAA
This sequence comes from uncultured Acidobacteriaceae bacterium, assembly GCA_963709025.1. Classification (GTDB taxonomy): domain Bacteria; phylum Acidobacteriota; class Terriglobia; order Terriglobales; family Acidobacteriaceae; genus Sulfotelmatobacter. Next base: position 129,112 of record CAVPVE010000045.1, on the reverse strand, counting down.
AGGCTTTTCGAGTCATGAACGCTCCCCGCCGGTGCTTTGCACGAACCCTGCTTCTTCTGCTACCCGTCCTGTTTGGCCTTCCAGGAACGGAGCCTCTTGTTTTCGGCCAAGCCCTGAGCACCAGAACCTCCGACTCCGCTAAGTTCGATGGGCCTGCTGAGTTGCCCAGAACTTACGTCGATAGCTCTCTCCGCTCTACCCCTGCCCCCGGCAAGACTGTGATGGTGCGGGCGGGCGAAGATCCCTCCCAGGCACTTTCCAAAGCTTCCTGCGGCGACACGATTCAATTGCAGGCGGGTGCTACCTTCGACCTCCTGCCGTTGCCGAGTAAGAACTGCGATGACTCGCATTGGATTATCGTTCGAACCAGCGCTCCCGATTCAAAACTCCCTCCCGAAGGTACCCGCCTGACGCCCTGTTACGCCGGAATATCTTCCCTGCCTGGCCGCCCCGCATTCTCGTGCGCTTCGACAGAAAACGTGCTCGCCAAGATCGAATATAAGAAGAAGGGTGGCTCTGGCCCGATCTTGATCGCACCTGGAGCCAACCACTATCGGTTGATCGGTCTGGAAGTCACCCGAGCCCCATCGCCATCGATCGTCTACAACCTCATTGGACCCGACAAGGGAATATCGGATCATCTTGTCTTCGATCGCATGTGGATCCATGGGACACCTCAGGATGAAACCGTGCGGGGAGTTATGCTCAGCCACATGCGTTTCGTGGCGGTAGTCGATTCCTATCTGTCCGACTTTCATTGCATCGCAAAAACCGGCGCCTGCGTCGACTCGCAAGCGATCGGCGGGGGCATCGGCGATGATCCCATGGGCCCCTTCAAGATTGTGAATAATTTCCTCGAAGCTGCCGCGGAAAGCATCGAGTTCGGAGGGAGTCAAGCCAATGCTACTCCCACAGACATCGAGATTCGCCGCAATCACTTCTTCAAGCCCATGACTTGGCTCAGAGGTCAGCCTGGATTCGTTGGCGGAGTCAACGGCAGTCCCTTCATCGTCAAGAATCTGTTTGAACTGAAGAACGCACAGCGCGTCCTGTTTGAGGGAAATATTCTGGAAAACAGCTGGGGCGGTTTTTCGCAGACTGGATTCGCGATTCTCCTGGGGCCCAAGAATCAGGCCATCGGTCCACTGAACGTGTGCCCTCCCTGCCAGGTCACCGACATTACGATTCGATATAACACCGTCAGCCACGTTGCCAGCGGCTTCCAGCTTGGCAATGGGATCTCGTCGAACGGCGGCGCGGCTAAAGACGGTGGTCGCTACAGCATCCACGACGTCATTGTGGATGACATCCAACCTGACCTCTACAACGGCTTTGGCGTATTCGCCCAGATCTCCATGACCCCGGGCATTTCTGCATCGCCGAGACTGCACGATGTCAGCATTGATCATGTAACGGCATTCCCGCCACGGAATCTGTTCATCATCGGAGGTCCCCTTACCGACCCCAGAATGTCGGGGCTCTCGATTACAAATAGCATTTTCACCACGGGCCCCCAACCGATCGCCTCAACGGGCGGCGGGGTGGACAAGAATTGCTCGGCACAGCCCCAGCACAAGGGTCCGGAAGGCGTATTCCACGACTGCTTCTCGTCTTACACGTTTCAGCACAATGTCATTGTCGGCGGCGGAAGCGGCTGGCCCAAAGACAACAAAACACTGGGAAGCATCGCGGACGTTGGGTTTGTAAACTACAAGAATGGCAGCGGAGGCGAATACCGATTGTCTTCCGGAAGCAAGTTCAAACATGCCTCATCTGACGAGAAGGAAGTGGGCGCGGATCTCGATGCCATCGATAAGGCAACCTCGGGGGTACGGTAGAGTCGTCACGCTAGACTCGACCCACACTGAAATCGATGAAGCAACTCCTGCGGAAGGGGCTCAAGAATATAGTCGTCGATGAGGTGCCAGACCCCGTCGTCACGCCGCATCACGTCATTGTCCGTCCGCATTGCTCACTCATTAGCAGCGGCACCGAAACCGCCAGCATTCATCGCGGCGGCGCGCTTGGCGCTGTCGCCGAAAACCCCTCCTATATCGGCAAAATCCTCGACGTCATGAAAAATGAGGGGCCCGTCCGTACGACGCGCGAGGTCCTTGCGAAGCTCAGCGAATATGCGGTCCTGGGATATTCCGGCGCGGGCGTCGTTGTCGATAAGCACTCAAGTGTTCCCGACATTGAAATTGGTGATCGCGTCGCCTACGGCGGCGAAGGCACCGGGCATGCCGAGGCCATTCTCGTCGGCCGCAACCTGGTCGCTAAGGTCCCCGAAGGTGTCCCTTTCGAGCACGCCTGCTTCACCACGCTCGGCAGCATCGCGCTCAATGCAGTCCGCATTGCGAACATTTCGCTGGGAGAAAAGGTCGCAGTCATTGGCTTGGGGCTGGTCGGGCAATTGATCGCCCAGTTGGCACGCCTGCAGGGTGGAGTTGTGATCGCGACCGATCTTAAAGCTGACCGCGTGGTGCTCGCGGGCCGACTCGGCGCGGATTCTGCTCTCGTGGGAGGCCCGGAATTTGCGCAGCAGGTTAGTTCTCTCACTGCAGGAATCGGTGTGGACTGCGCCATCATCGCCGCTGCGGCCAAATCTGCCGCCCCCTGCCGCCTGGCGGTGGAAATTTGCCGCGACCGCGGCCGCATCGTTGACGTAGGCTCAGTCGAACTCAGCTTTCCCTGGTACGAGAGTTATCTCAAAGAAATTCAGGTCTTCATGGCGCGAGCCTACGGTCCAGGAAGCTACGATGCCAGCTATGAACACCAGGGCCAGGACTATCCTCTGCCCTACGTTCGCTGGACGGAAAAGCGCAACATGGAAGAGTTCCTGCGCCTGGCTGCACAGCAAAGCCTGCGCCTCGATGGACTCATCACGCATCGTGTCCCTCTGGAAGAAGCGGCCAAGGCATATGAAATCATCATGGACCCGAGCCAGAGCAGCCTGGCAGTTCTACTTAGCTATCCCGCAGCTGGAGATACCGTTTCCATAAAGCAACCGACGAGCAGGGTTGAAGTCAATCGCGCGGAGGTAGGCGGTTCCGAGATCGGCGTGGCCTTGGTCGGAGCCGGCAACCTGGCTCGCTGGGTTCACCTGCCGAACCTTAAGAAAACCCCTAGCGTCCGCCTGCGCGCGATTCAGTCGGGAAGTGGTTCGCGCGCCAAAAGTTATGCGTTGCGCTTCGGTGCGGAGTATTGCACGTCGGACTTCGATGAAATCCTAGGCAACCCTGCCATTCAGGCGGTCGTCATTGTCAGCCGAAACCAGCAGCATGCCGCGCAGGCCCTGGCGGCGCTGCGCGCTGGCAAGCATGTTTTCGTGGAAAAACCGATGGCGCTCAGTGAACAAGAGTGCTCCGACATCTATCAGGCGGTGCGGGAGTCCGGAAAGCAGCTCACCGTCGGATTCAATCGGCGTTATGCTCCTAGCTATATCCGCGTGAAGCAACAGATTGCGCAACGCACGGCTCCGGCAGTCTTGAACTGCCGCGTCAATTCCCCGGGCATTTCAGGCTCGTATTGGATGGCCGATCCGGCCATCGGCGGCGCAATCCTCGGTGAGGCTTGTCATTTCGTCGACCTCATGTACTGGCTGCTCGACTCCGAACCAATCGAGGTTTTTGCTTCTTCCCTTCCCACCGGCAAGAAGGATCCGATCGGCGAAAACAACCTGGCTGCCACCTTTTCATTTGCGGACGGCTCCATCGCCAATCTGACCTATTGCACGGTCGGCAGCCGCACCTCGGCAGGCGAGCGCGTCGAAGCATTTGTTCCAGGAATTGGAGTCACCGCGGAGAACTTCAAAGAGTCGGTCGTCCGCGCCGGCCTCGTACGCAAGAATTCGAGTTGGTTCGCGGAGAAAGGATACGAAGCTCAGATGCAGTCGTTCTTCTCCGCGCTTCGACTCGGCAAATCTCCGGACATCACCGTTCGCGACGGCGTGCGTTCTACTCTCGGGTGCCTGCGTATGCTGCAGTCCGCACGCGAGCACTCGCCGTGTTCTCTCGACCTCGATCAATTTCTGAGGTCATCTGACTCCCAATGAGGGTGCTTCAGCTTGGACCATATCCGCCGCCCCACGGCGGAGTACAGACGAACCTGGTGGCCATTCGCACCTTTCTGCAGAAGCAGGGCCTGTCCTGCTCAGTCATCAACATCACCCGTCACCGCCGGCCAAATGCTGATGAAGTGTACTATCCGAAAAGCCCCGCTGAACTGCTCCAACTCCTCGTACGGTTGCGATATGACGTGATCCATCAGCACTTCGGCGGAATGCTCACCCATCGCATTCTCGCTTTAAGCTTGGCTTGCACCTCTCGGCCGGGCGCAAAATCCGTGATGACGTTTCATTCCGGCGGATATCCCTCCACTCCAGAAGGCCGGTTGCTGGGCCCCAATTCCTTCGCCGGCTTCGTCCTGCGGCGCTTTGATGGCATGATCGCGGTGAATCAGGAGATCGCGACATTCCTCCAAAAGATGAGAGTTCCGCCACACCGCGTCCGGCTCATCTCTCCCTACTCCTTCATGACTGCGCCAGTGCCTGGCTCACTCCCAGAGCCCTTATCCGCTTTCTTTGCTGGACATGACCCGGTGCTGGTTTCTGCGGGTCAACTCGAGCCAGAATACGATCTCCCTTTGCAAATTGAGACCATGCCGCTCATCCGGAACACGTTTCCAAATGCAGGTTTGGTCCTGCTGGGATCCGGAAGCCTCAAGGATGAACTACGGGCACGAATCCAGCACCAAGGTTGCGCCGAACACATTTTGCTCCCGGGCGACGTGCCCCACGCGGCTACCATAGAAGCGATGTCCCGAGCGCGGATATTGTTGCGGACGACGCTCTACGATGGCGATGCCATCTCTGTCCGCGAGGCGCTGCAGTTGGGAACACCCGTCGTCGCCACTGACAACGGAATGCGCCCCCCCGGCGTCCGTTTGATTCCAAAGTCAGAGCCGCAGGCTCTTCTGCAGGCCGTTGTGCAAGAACTTCAGCAAGACCTTCAGCATCCAACTGTGCCCAAGAAGCAGGCCGCGCACAACGAAAGCAATCTGCAGGCTGTCTTTGATTTTTATCGGGATCTGGTCGGGGACAAGCTTGGGTAGGATTCCCCCCCTTCAAATCCAGGAGAAATCACGCGTCACCAACAACTGCCCAAGCGGTGTTTTCGCCTTGAGATAGAGCTTCGCCTCGAAGTATCGCCGGTACATGGCGCGCATCCGCCGGAGGTCCGATCGATGGAGCGCGTCCTGGTCTTTGGTCGCCAGTTCGTAGCCATTCTCTTCGAGCGTGCGGCCGACCAGGCCCTCAAACATCGCAAGTTCTTCCGCCGAATAAGCGTTGCGCCAACGTCCAGTGGGATTGAAGTTCTCCTTCGAACCATCTCCGAAGGAAGTATTGGGCACGCTCACCGAGCCAATTCCCGCTTTCAGGATCTGGTCGTAATCCAGGTTCTGTCCAATGAAACGGCCGAGCCTCGCCAACGCTTCTCGCGGCTTCCCGACGAGTTCCTCAAAATGGACCTCCGTGTAATCGTCGCCCAAATCGCGGCCGTCGCGGCGCCCTTTATTCACCATCCAATCCCAGTAGAGTCCGGCCGCCATTTTCGAGGGTTTGCGGTCCCAAGGCAGGCGGCGGATGTAACCCTGCTTGTCAGTCGAGAGCGCGACGTCCCGCCCATCACGAATGATGTGAATGACCAGCGCTTCGGGAATCGTCTCTTTGATGCGATGGAGATGCAGCAGATGTTCCGGTGTCGTGTCTGCCCAGCGCTCCACACCCTGTTTCTTGGCCATCTCTGACATGATGATACGCAGAAAGTCTCCGCCATTTCTGCACTCGCTCATCACCTTCCCGCCGATTTCGTCCTTGTCGAGCCCGGAAAGCGTGAAAAGCCGGCTGTTATACCATGCTTGTAACAGGCGGCGCTTATTGCGGGCGACCGATAGATCCCCGAATCGCGGCTCCAGCAAGTTAATGGCGTTGGACTCGACCCGGTAGACCGCAAAATTACCTGCTGACAACAGCATGTGATAGAGCAGAGTCGTTCCCGATCGCACGCAGCCCAGCACAAACACCGGCGCCACGCTGCGCGCTCTGGCTGGCACAGGACTGCTCGACGCTAGTTCAGTTGAGACGCTTCGCATCATCGAGTTCATGCTTTTTTGCCTATCTCTCAGTGAGTCCTGGCTTCTGGCAGGGAGGTCATTTCCGCTGCCGGAACCGGCTTGGTTTCGTGGCACATTACATTCGGTGCCTTGCGTTCGGCACTCCAGTTGGACCGCGACTCCATGAAGTTTCGATGCCATAGTTCCAGCACCAGCATGCGCCAGAGCAGGCCTGACCGATTGCGGCGACCGCGAAGATGTTCGTCGATCAGCGAGTGCACTACAGCCGGCTTAAAGTAGCCGCGCTGCAAAGTGCGCGGTTCAAGCAGCACTCCCCAGAATTGCGTTTTGCGTTCGCTCCGCATCCAGTCCACGAGTGGCATCTGGAAGCCTTGTTTCTTGCGATGTAGCAAGGCCGGCGGAATCCCCAGCCGCTCGGCCAGCTTTTTCAAAATATGCTTCCGCGTCCCCGCTCGGGATTTCCACTCGACCGGAAGAGACGTTACCCACTCCACAAACTCATGGTCGAGCATGGGAACGCGCACTTCCAGCGATGTCGCCATGCTCATGCGGTCAACCTTAGTCAGAATGTCTGCATTCAGATAGGTCTTGGTGTCGAGATAGAGGAGACGGCTCAGGCGGTCGGAGGCTGGCGCGCTGTCGTAGACGTGCTGCCATTCTCGTAGTGGATCAGGAAGATGCGCGGCACTCTCAAGGAATTCCGGAGTGAACAGGCCTCGCTCGCGGTGCAAAGCCGGGAAAAACGTGAGCCCGTCCAGATACCGGTCACGCTCATTCAGCGTCGCATTCCACGCCAGATTTTTCCCATACATTCCGGCGGGGATCATGCCGTGAATGCGATCGCGATAGATCGGTCCCAACCAGCGCGATAGTGGATCGAATTTCGACCGTCCCATCGCCACCCCATAACGGTCGTACCCGGCAAAGAGTTCGTCTCCGCCGTCGCCTGAAAGTGCGACGGTGACTTGCCGTCGCGCCATGCGGCAAACGTAATAAGTCGGCAACATGGAGGAATCCCCAAACGGCTCCTCCATCATTCCCGAGAGGTAGGCCAACGTTTCTTCCAGATCCGGCTCGAGGATCAGCTCGTGATGTTCCGTACCGAATCGTTCGGCGACCAGCCGCGCGTATTCCGATTCATTGAACTGTTCAGCCTGGAATCCAATGGAGAACGTCTTAACCGGCTTGCCACTCGTACGCGCCATCAGCGCTACGATGATGGAGGAATCCACACCACCGCTCAGCAAAGCACCCAGCGGAACATCGCTGATCAACCGGATGCGAACCGCTTCTTCCAGACGCCTCTCCAACTCGTCCAGACATTCCTTTTCGCCGATCGGCGGATGCGTACCATACTCGGGCAAGTCCCAATATTGCCGAATCTTCATCTCGCCGTGGTGAAACTCCATCAGATGTCCAGCCGGTAACTTTCGAATCCCCCGGAACACGGTGCGCGGATCGGGAATATAGCCGAAGTAGAAGTACTGCAGCAATCCTTCAGAATCGATCTCCGCTAATTCCGGATGCGCAGCGAGAATCGTCTTGATCTCTGATCCAAAGAGAAGCCGGTTTTGATGGAGGGCATAGTGCAACGGCTTCTTGCCCAGCCGGTCGCGCGCCAGGAGCAGGACGTCCCGTTTGGTGTCGTAGAGCGCAATCGCGAACATTCCGCGAAGTTTCTTCACGCAATCTGCGCCCATCTCCTCGTAGAGATGGACAATGACCTCGGTGTCGCTATGGGTATAGAACTGGTGGCCCCGCTTTTCTAGTTCGCGGCGCACTTCCGGGAAGTTATAGATCTCCCCGTTGAACACGACCCAGACGGTACGATCTTCATTGTGGATCGGCTGTTTTCCGCCGGCCAGGTCAATAATGCTAAGCCGGCGCATCCCAAGCCCGACCGGACCTTGCGCGTAGACACCCTCATCGTCGGGACCGCGGTGAACGATCGTCTGGCACATCCGGTGCACGTCCGCGGCTTCGATGATGTCGCCTCGCTTCCCGACGATGCCCGCTATTCCACACACTGCCTTATCTCCTTTTCATCCTGTGCCTTGCCTGCATCCTGATCGAGGGGCCTTCTTCCTTGTACAGCAATGGGCTGCTCAATCACTCGCAGATCCTCGAGCCCGCAACTCTCAAACCATCGGAACACTTCCTCGTACGTGTGTTTCGACTGGTACCACGGGGAATACCAATCGAATGTGTCGAGAATCCGCCAAGTACGATTAGGGTGAAAGGCCATCGGGATCGCGTATGCCAGCGCCCCGCTCGCCGGGCGCCCCACCAGTGGAATTCTTCTTAGCACCTGATGAATGACGTAGAGCGGAACCACGCCCCAGCATAGTTTGTGCAGTAACTTCGGCGGCATGCGCCTCGTCACTCTACGATAGACGTCGCTCATCTTGTACCAGTTGTTGTATCCGCTGTAGAGCCAGATGGCGATTCGGCCGCCCGGCTTCAGCAGTCCCGGCAACATCTTGAATGCCTGCTGGCAATCCGGTGTGTGGTGGAGCACACCGATGCTGTAGATAAAATCAAAGCTTTCTGGAGCAAACGGAAGCTGGAAAACATCTGCCTGGAAGATTGTCGCCTTACGATCGGCCAGATTGCGCGCGGCGACTTCAGCAGCCAGGCTCAGGTCGACACCGACCACGTGCGCTCCCCAGCGCGTCGCGACGTCGGCAAAACGTCCCATGCCGCACCCCACGTCGAGGACGAGTTTCCCCGCGAGATCATCCGGGCGAAAGCCGGTACGTCGTCGGAAGGCGCGCTCGGAACGATCGCTTTCCTTCGTATCTAGTTGCGTGCGGGCGTGTACGTGCCACTGAAAGCCGAAGCTGCCCGTGTACTGTTGCGCGCCCACAAAGCGAACGACTCCATTCACGCATGGGTACTTCTGCCCGCATCCGGCACAGATCAACTCACTTCCCTTGTCGTCAAGGTGGCCGCGACAGGAAAGGCAACGAAGCACAGACAAGACTTCCTCAGCGACTCCAGATTGGTTGCCGTCTAGGGACACCGTCATAAATTGATTTCTCTAAGCGTTGGTCTTTGTTGCTGTTGCTCTGCCCTTGAGCCACCGATGGTTGCCGAATGATCCGAACCATGGCGCACGTGTATGCCACCATGAAATATGGATAGAGGTTGTATTCCGTGGAGGCGAAGCAGGCTCCCACGAGGTAAGCCACAAGCCCCGCCCACAAGGCCTGCGTGAAAAGCCGTAACTCGGCATCTTCCTGATACAGCTGCGATTTTCGCACTTGGGAAATGTTACCCAACGCAGATCCGATGGCCAGAAGGAAGAGGACCAAAGCAGGGATGCCAGCCTCCGCCGCGAGTTCCGTGTACGTGTTATGGGCTACCACCCAGCCCTCGTCCACGAGTATGAAACAACCCGGCCCCACGCCAAACACGGGATGATGGAGCGCCGTCATGATGCTCTTTCTCAACAGAGCCTTCCTCGCATCCAGTGATCCCTTGTCTCCCGAGCCCTCAATATTCCCCAGGAAAATACTCTCCACGCGCGCCCGGTAGTGCGCGGTCGACAGTGCTGCGCCCATGCCGACAACCAATGCCACGGCGGTGATCACTAGGATGTAACGGCGCTTTCCTTTAATCCCGTACTCCCACACGCATACCGCAAGACTGAGAATAAGAGCCATCAAGCCGCTTCTCGAGTAAGTCAGCACGACACCAACTGCCATGAACAGCAGCGCGATGCACCAAACCACTTTCTTAACACCGCGCGCATGCAGCATGAACGCCATCCCCAACGGAAAACTGATCGCGATGTTGATCGCCAAGTCGTTGGGATTCTCCAGAATGCTTTTCTGAATACCTTCGAGCCGTCCGTCCCTGAAATGGCGCAGCAGGATGGAAAAAACAGTGACCAGCGCAACAGCGCTTACCTGGATCCAGAGCAGCTTTCGGAGTTCTCGAGCGGTGACCACGGCCATGCTAATCAGCATCGCCACAATCACACCTTTGGCAAACTTTTCGAAGACAGTCGAAAATGCCCCGCCGCGCCACATCGCGAACGGCACGCACAGCGCCATTTGCAGCAGAAGCAACCACAGGAACTTCACTGCCCGGGGCACCTTCGCGTTCCCCCCACCCATCATTCCGACGATGAGCGCAACTGCTCCTATGATTCCGGCGATCCTCGCCATCGGGATATAGTCCAATCCCGGTATGAAATCTTCAGGCCGGTAGTAGTAAAGAGCCGAGAACGTCAGGAGCGCTCCATAGACAAAAGGGCGCCGTCCCTGGACAGCGACGGCCTGAGCCCGCGCCATCCAGCCCGCAGAACCGTCTTTACCCTTTGGCCATGCGCTCTGAGTATTCATATAGATTCGTGGTCGCACACTTGCTCTGGTTTCGGGAATCAGTGTTTCTCCGTGCCAAGTTCGTCAATCGGCACCACAATGTCGTACGGAAGCGTCAACATTCGTATCCGGAGCAATCTGTCGGATGGAGCGCTCCACTGTTTGTTCTCGTAAAGAAGAAGATTCTCTCCTTCCCAACTGGGTTCGTTGCTTGTGATGGGAAAGCGTCCTAGCAACTGGAACTGATCGCTTTGCAACTCTTCGCGCAGAATTCCCTGCACATCAAAACGGAGCGGAGCGTTTTCCGATACAACAACAAAACGCACTCCGTGCCGCCGGAATGCATCTGCCAATTGTTCGCGGCTGTGCACCAATTCTTCGCTGTTCGGACCCGGGCGTATGTCGTCGGCATACAGTGACTTTCGCAACACCACAAAATGTCTCTTCGGATCGAGCGCCCTCATGTAAAAGATGAAATTTCCCGGCACTCTTCCGTCGAACAAAATGATGCCGGCGTGATACTGGGTCACGAGTCGCGAAGCTACGTCTTGGTAGCCTGAAATGTAAGGTCGTTGCTGACTCCACGCCCGCAATGCGACCATCCCAACCAAGAGGGCCGCCAGCCCGCGCATGGCCACGCGAAGCTTCGGTTTTCGGAAGAATGCGGTCAGGAGTCCCACCGCAAAGTACACTAGCGGCGGGAACCAATAAATCGCAAAACGCGATTCTCGTTGCCCGAAGAGCGAGAACGTCACATAGCCAGCTGCGATCCAGCACACCATCACCGCCGCTTGTCCCCGCGTGTTCCATCTTCGGGTGCCCAGCAGACCCAGCAGCGCTAGGGCAAGCAGTGCTGGTGAAAAAATGCCGGGCAAAGTGTGAGCGTAATACGTGATCCTCTCGATGCCGGTCATGCGGTGCGAGCCCAGGTCGTCCGCGATTGCGTTTCCCTGCAGGAATAGCATTAGCGCTAGAAAAGGTCCTGCGAGCGCTGCCACCATTCCCCCTACCCAGAACATGTCTCGGCGCCAAATCCGATCCCACCTCTTTGTCGCCAGCACGGTGAACAGACAGAAAACCAGCAGATATACACTGGTTTGCTTACACAACAGAGCCGCCACCAACCATACTCCAAACGCGTAAAGGGAGTTCCTGCGCCCGTCCTGCAAGTACCGGATCCAGTGCCGGATAACGCCTACGCCCAGCGCCAGCGACGGAATCTCCAGCATGATCGTCTTTTCAAACACCAGCACGGTTGGAAGCAACCCCAACACCGCCACGCAGATGGCAGCGGTATAGGAGTCTTGCAGCTCTTCTACCAATAAGAACCATTGATAGAGCAGCACCACCGTGAAAGAGATTACGGTCAGCCTTGCCGACACCACCGTAGGCCCAAACAGCATGAAACTGATCCCCTCGAACAGATAAAACAAGGGAGGCCAGTGGAGAATCGCGACTGCCGGGTACTGCGCATAATAACGGTAGGCGTACTGCACGGGATGGCGAATCGGAAGGTCATGAAGCGCGTCCGCTACAAAGAGACCTGTGACCGCATGCTGTGCCTCATCCACGTTATAGTCGAACTCCCCCGTGTGGATGTCGCGGGCGACGATGATGCAAACTAGCGCGATCGCACCCAGCAAGAGCAGCCAGCGAACGGCCCTTAGCGGACGCAGTTCGACTTGCCGTGTCAGGCCAACGGCCACCGGCGGAGCCTCGCGATCTTGAACTTGCGCACCGCTTACCGGGTCCATGCCGCTCGTCTCCCCCCCACAAAGTTGGCCAGGGCCACAACCGCCGCACTATTCAGAAGAACGAAGGTTCCAGCGGCATCGGCTACGCGCGCCAGCATTCCGCCTTCCACTAACCGGCTGAGCGCCAGAACGCTCAGTGCATAGAAAACCAACTGCAGAATCAGAACGACGCGATAAAACGGAGCGCTGATTGCGAACGATGCCGCGAGTAAGATCACCAGCGCGAACGGAACAGCCAACCGCAATAGCTTGTGACTCACAAATTCAAACCGGATCGGATTGCTGGGACTCAATAACCAGGGCGCCAGCTGTAGTAATTGATAATTGCCGCTTAGCGTGCGGACTTTGCGTGAGAATTCACGCTCCGTCCCAAGGTTAGGATGATCCCACGCCCGGGCGCGTTCGTCTAAAATTACCCGCTTGCCCTGTCGCACCACTTCCATCGGCAGATAGACGTCATCCAGGATCGTTCCAGCCGGCACCCTCGTGAGCAACTCTCTCCGCACTGCATAGAGTGCTCCGGTTGCTCCGACGACCGACCCGGAGGCCGACTCCAGCTTGCGAATCTGCTTTTCCATGCGCCAGTAAAGACTGAGTCCCTGGCTACTTTCTCCTCGAACCGCATCTCCCAGCATCAATTCGCCGCTCGCGCATCCCACTTCCGGGTCCGCAAAGTTCTCGGCGAGCAGACGCACGGCGTGAGGTTCAATGGTCTGACGCGCATCCGTAAACACCACAATGTCTCCCTGGGCCATATCGATCGCATCGTTCAGACCGCATGCTTTCCCTTGCGGCAACTGGTTCAGGATGACATGGATTCGTGAATTGCTCCCATACGCTCGGAGGATGCTCTCCGTCTGATCGGTTGACCCGTCCGACACAACGATGATCTGGCATCGATCCTCGGGGTAGTCGAGCCCCATTAAGTTCTGAATCTTCGTATCCAGAAACTGTTGCTCGTTGCGCACCACCATGGCAATCGAGACCAGCGGAGTGGATGAGCCGCGCTGGACCGGACGGGCACGCCACAGGAGCCGTATCCACAACCAGCAGGCATACCCCACGTACGTATAGGTAATGAGCCCTGCCGCCGGCCAGAACAAGTACTTCATTCAACTCCTTCCGTTCTCTGCACCCCGGCCGGCGGGGTGCCAGTGTTGGAATCCAGTTCGCCTGTGACCCAAGGTTTGCACGCGCTAGTCATTTTGCGCCCCGCCCCAGCAGCACGATCTTGATGGTCTGGAAGACAATCCAGAAGTCCAGCCCCACCGAAGCGTTCTTGATGTAGAACAGGTCGTATTGCAGCTTTTCGCGTGCGTCTTCCACTGTATTTCCGTACTTGTATTGCACTTGGGCCCACCCGGTAATTCCCGGCCGCACTGTGTGGCGTACGCCGTAAAAGGGAATCTCTTGGCTCAACCATTCCACGAATTCGGGCCGCTCAGGCCTCGGCCCCACAAAATGCATGTCGCCCTTCAGCACGCACCAAAGTTGCGGAATCTCGTCGAGACGGGTGAACCGCAGAAACTTTCCTACGCGGGTGATGCGCGGATCGTTATCGGTTGCCCAGGTCGCACCGGTGTCGGCCTCGGCGTCCTGACGCATGGTGCGAAATTTGTAGCAGTAAAAAATCTTGTCTCCACGGCCGACCCGCTTCTGACTGTAGAGAATCGGGCCGGGAGATCCCAGTTTGATCGTCAGCGCAATGAACGGCAGCAGCGGCAGCGAACACACCAGGCCGGCCAGCGCCACGGAAAAGTTCAGCGTGCGGCGCACCAGCCGGAAAAATCTGCTGAAGCGGAATCCGTCGGCAAAAATCAGCCAGCTGGGATTCAAGTTCTCCACTTCGATTCGTCCGTTAATTCTCTCCAACCAGGAGGTGGCTTCTTCTACCTTGACTCCGTCCAGCCGCAAGTTCAGCAACTCGTCCACGGGAAGCGTGCCGCGCCGGTCCGGCATCGCCACAATAACTCGCTGCACTCCGCTCTCCCGCACCAAGTCCAATAGGTGAGTACCTACCGACTCGCGAGTCACTTCCCCCTCAAGATCCCCTGTCCATCCCACCACTTCGATGCCCAGTTCAGAGCGACGACGCAGCCCATTCAAAAGCTCCTGGGCTCGATCTCCCGTTCCTAACACGTAGACTCGCTCGCGAAAATATTTCTGCTGGACGAGCCACGAGTAAATGCCACGCCAGCCTAATAGTGCAAAGGTCAGAATGACGAGCCCCACCAGCGCGGAGTCGTGCGGCAGAAAAACGTGCCCCGGCAAAAAAAGGTGGTACGCGTAGTCCACGCCCGACAGAGCCAGCGCCACGAAACCCAGCACCAGCAGCAGGCGAAAGACTTGATCCCATTTGGCGTCGAGGCTGGAGGAATCGTATAGGTCTAAGCCGTGCGAGATGAGCAGCACAATCGCCGTGACCACGAGGATCTTGAGAAATCCGCCTTCAATGAACAACTCGTTGTTAAGCTGTAAGAGCCAGTCTTCCCGGCTTCGTACCATCGTCCCCAGCACGAATGAAGCCCAGACGATCAGCGTCTCGACCGTCAACAACACCAGGGTTCGGACCGGGTAATAGACTTTGAAGAGCCGGATCACTTCTGACTTCTCCTAGGGCTTGGTCGGGGTCGGGGTCCGGTAGGACTCGTAGTAGTAACGCGCGTAGGTCCCTGACTCATCACTGGTCCCGTTCAGGACAACGCCCACCAGCACTTGATCGGGGAACTCTTGCCGAGCCTTGCGCGCAATGTCAGAAGGCGTCGAATTCGACCGCACCACCAGCAGCACTCCATCGCAAGCCTTCGCCAGCAGACTGGCGTCGGAAACTGGGACCGCCGGCGGTGAGTCGATGATGATCCAGTCAAACAGCGGCTCAACCCGCTGTAAGAGAGTCTTCAGTCGTCCGTTGCCCACCAACTCTGCTGGATCTTCGATGCCGGTACCGCTGGGAATGAAGAAAAGATTTTCCATCGGGCCCCGCTGCATGATCGAAAACTCATCATTCTTGCCCTGCAAGTATTCCGACAGGCCAGGGCCGGGCGTTGTGCCCAGGGACAGATGCAGCCGCGGTCCGCGCAAATCGCCGTCAATCAGCAGGGCGCGCCGGCCGTGCTGTCGCACGATAACCTGGGCCAGATTCGCCGAGGTGAAGGACTTACCCTCCTTGGGCAGCGCGCTGGTCACCAGCAATGTCTTGAGGTTCATCTTCTCGCGCATGTGGTACAGGCGCGAACGCAAAGTGCGGAACTCCTCGGTGCCCCGCACGCTATCGTCGTCGTTCATGAACAACATGGTCCCCAAGTCCGGCTTCCACTCCATTTGCGGGCAACGAGCCAGCAGAGTGTCGATGCTGAACGGACTGGCAAACGCGGGCATCCCCAACCGTGCGCTCGACGGGACCGCGGGAGCCTCCGCGGCTGGAGGCTCGGTGAATATCGGAGGATCTGCTACCGGAGCGGTGGAAAAGCTGGACTGCACGGCCACTTGGGTCGCGGCCCGTTCCTGTTCGGCTTTTTTCAACGCTTCATGAATTCGACTCATAGTTTCCTTTCGTCGGGAAGGTCCTTATCTTCCTGTCGCAAGCGATCGGCCAGCGTGGCCAGCGAACGCAACGCATCCACCAAATCAAACTTGTCCGCCGTTGGGCTGGACGGCGGTGCCGTGATTGCGCCGGACGTAGTGTTGTCGCCCAGATCAAAGTCGCGCGCCACTCCATCGACCACGTTCGGCCCGATCACCTTCTGCTGATCGACAAACGCGCTGACCAGGCAGTGCTCGCACAGAAGGTTGATTACGCGAGGAATGCCGGCCGCGTAGCGGTGGATCGACACCAGCGCCTCGGGTTCAAAAATCTGCTGCCCGTTTGAACCTGCGATCCGCAGCCGCTGCTGCACGTAAGCCTTGGTCTCGTCGAGGGTCAACGCATGTGTCTTCGCCCGTAGAGTCAAGCGCTGCCGCAATTGCCGCAACTGAGGTTGTTTGAGCTTTTGTTCCAATTCCGGCTGTCCCACCAGCACGATCTGCAGCAGCTTTTCCGTGAATGTCTCCAGATTCGTCAGTAGGCGGATCTCTTCCAGCACTTCTTCCGAGAGGTTCTGCGCCTCATCGACAATGAGCACCGCAGTCTCGCCGGCCCGGTAGCGATCAAGCAGCCAGTTGTACAGACGCAGCAGGATCTGGCTCTTGGCCTTCGAATCACACGGGATGCCGAAGTCCGCCATCATGTAATCCAGAAACTGGGGCGTGTTCAGGCGCGAGTTGAAGATAAAAGCCGTGGCGACCTGCTGCAGACGCAGCCACTCCAGCAGCTTGTTGATGAGTGTCGTTTTGCCTGTTCCCACTTCCCCGGTGAGCAGAACAAAACCTTTGCGGCTCTGGATTCCATAGGTCAGACAAGCCAGCGCCTCCTCCGTATGCCGCGTCAGGAATAGATAACGCGGGTCCGGATTCACGTTGAACGGGTTCGCCCTTAGTCCGTAAAAATCTTTGTACATAAGTGTCCCTGCAACGGCTTCGCCTACACCCCGACCGTTTCCTTATCTTTGCCTTGTTCCGGATTCTTGTTGCGATTCCAGAACTTGAGCCGATTGTCACCATTCGTGCCAGCCGCCACGCCGACCCAGGGCACCGAAACCAGCAGAGGCAACTCCAGCGCGGCTTCGGCATCGGCCTCGGTGCGGATCGAGTTATCCCGCAGTTCCAGCCACATGGCCAAACCGCAACCCAGCGCCAGCCCC
The DNA here is from genome assembly GCA_963709025.1 of uncultured Acidobacteriaceae bacterium. Taxonomy (GTDB): domain Bacteria; phylum Acidobacteriota; class Terriglobia; order Terriglobales; family Acidobacteriaceae; genus Sulfotelmatobacter. The sequence continues at coordinate 112,156 of CAVPVE010000045.1, read as the reverse complement.
GCCGCCAGTCCGCCGCCCGCAAACAGCAAACGGTTGGGGAAGCTTGGTGCATCTGGCACATCGGCCGGGTTCAGCACAAACATCCGCTCCCCTTCCGACTGGTTGGTCATTTTGACGGTGAGATCGGCCGTACTCTTCTTGGCCAGCAAATCCTGATACGACTTCTGCGCATTGTCGTAGTCCCGCGTCAGCCCTTTGTACTGTTCTTCCACCTGTGGGCTCAACGAAACTTTTCCCTGGTACGCCGCGATTTGATGTTCAAGTCTCTTCTGATCGGCCGTGGCGGCGGTGATCAGGTCCGCGTACTGATGCACTTGCATCCGCAACTGCCGAATCTCCGGCGGCTCCGTGGCAGAAGCCTTATCATTTGCCGCATCGCTCGCATCCGATGTCGCTTTGTTGACCTCCGCCAGCTTCTTTTTTACTTCCGCAATGTCCGCCTTCGTCTTGATCACATCCGGATGGTCATCGGTATACCGCGCCTGCAGGCTCAGCAACTGCGACTGCAAATCGGACAACTGCTTTTCCAGCGTCTGCGGATTGGTCGAGGTCTGAGTCGATTTCCATGCCGCCACCTGCTGGGCCAATAACGACTCCGTATATGCTTTGTCCTGCTGCGCCCGGTTCAGGGTCTGTGTGTTCGACTCCAATTGCGAGTTCAGGCCCATCAGAATTTTCAGGTTGTTTTCTTCGTCCCCTGGAAGCTGACCGACATATTGCTTTTTGAAGTCCGCCAGTTGGGAATCCAGCTGGTCGAGACGCTGTTTCGCATCTTCCAGTCCCTTGCTCAGCACATCACTCGTGCCCGTTGCGGCAGCCTGCATCGACTTGAGATTCTCGTTCACCAGCAGGTTGGTCAGCTCATCGCAAATCTGTTTCGCCTCGCGTGGTCTCGCAGCTGTGTACTTCACATAGAAGCCCGGCACCGCCGTGCTCTGTCCGCCCCTCTTCTTGCCCGCCGCTTGCGACAGATCGGTCACCACCGGCTCAACCGTCATGTTCAGACGAATCTCGTCGATGATCTGGCCCACCTCCTGGCTGTTCCTGCCGGGGAAGACCCGCTCGACCACCGGCTGCAGATTGGTCTGGCTCATGACCTGCTGTTGCAGAGTCGCCATGCGCGCCGCCAGATCTTCGGAGACTACCGGCTGCACCATAGTCTCCGGCACCTTTTGCCCCTCCACCAGGATCAGTGACTGCGAGGTGTACTTGGCAGTGAAGAAGTACGAAACCAGAAATCCAATCAGCGGCACCAGCAACGCGGGAATCAGGATCACCGTAGCCCGCCGGCGCAACATCGACAGATAGTCGTCCATCGTTAATTCGCGGTTCTGAATCATATTCGCATTCCTTCTGGCCGCATCTGCCCGCGCGGCCTCGAAATCAGTCGAGTCGCATTGGCCTTGGCGTCCAATCCAATCCAAACGTCAAAACACTCCGGTTCGACATGCGGTTGCACGCCGGAAGCCCTCCGCAGTACGAATGATCAAACGCCAGCCGATTGAACTGGTAACTCCCATAGCCATGGAAGTCTCGTCCAAACGCACGGTGCACCCCGGCGCCCGCAAACCAGGACGAGAAAGAATTCGCATCCACTCCGGGACAAACCGGTAAGTTGTCCGGGTTGGCTTGATTTTGTGGGACGCATGTCGCCGCCTGCGCCGCGCTTAAACTTTGCAACCGGTCATTGAGCGAATATCCGATATCGGTGAACACGCTCCAAATGCGCGACAGCGGCCGATTCGCGCCCAGTTGCACGATGTTGCTCTGACTTCCCGCAAAAATCCCCGATCCGCTGGTCTCAAACCGTTGGTAGGTAAGGTCCAGCATGGTTTTCGTAAACCTGTACCGCAACCGCGCCTGCGCCGCGACCCCCAGCCGCGTATTGGGAATCGAACCGACCGGCTCCCCGTTTTGGTTCACCGAGCACTGTGGAACACCGATTAAAGCATCCACCACTGTGCATGCCGTCCCGATCCTGGTGAACTGCGGCCCCACCCCCAGCAGCAAGTCCATCCGTCCTGAGATGCGGTGCCCATACAATCCCTGAATCACCTGAGTATGAAATGACGAACCTTCAACCGTGAAGTCGAAACCCTGATATCCATACACCAGCGCGATCTGTGTGTGCGGAGTCAGAATTCGGTTGTACCCCACCTGAGCCGAGGTCTGCGAGCTGCCGATGAAAGCCGCCCCCGTCTCCACATCAGGCCCGTAAAAGTGGGTGAAGGCGTACCCTCCAGCAGCCGTGATAGCTGACTTCGGCGTGAGGTTCTCGGAAACCTCCGCCACTGCGACGTTCAGAATCCGGGGCGCGAGTCCCAGAGTCCCCAACGCCGCGCCACTGGAGAACAATCCAAACGCCGTAGTACCGAGCGACGCGATCCCCTGCGACCCCAACGACCCGTACGACCCGCCGAAGTTTCCTTCCGGCAGATAACTGAAGCTGTCGCGGATCGATAACTGCCCCCGCTTCCAGCTGATCTTCTGATCGATATCCGCTTGCTGCAGCGCTTTCCAGCCCACGCCCGACTCGCTGTAGTACCCGGCTCCTCCGATGTAATCCAGGGCCAGATCGTAATGACTCCACAACCTTTGCAGTGTCAGGCTGCCCAGACCACGAGTGACCGACGAGGCTCCCGCCCCTCCGATGACGTTGGCGGCGTTCCAGTTGGCTGACTCGCTGAATGTCGCGCCCGGCTGTATGTAACTCAGCGGAGCCGCATGCGGCTCCAGCGACGGCAGGTCCAACCCTGACAGCGGCGGATTCTCGCTGATCGGAGGCGGCGCATTGTCCTGCCCGTACGCGGGAATCGGCTGCTGCCCGCTCTGTGGCGCCGGCTCTGTCGAAGCCGGAGGCGTCGAACTGTCTTGGGCCCACGCTCCATTCAGTGCGAAGGCCAACATGCTCAGGGTCAAGATGCTTTGCAGTTTGCTCATCGCGTTCCTTACGGGACCACCACGGTATCACCCGGCATTAATTCAATGTTCTGTTCGGCGTGATTCCCTTTAACGACTTCCTTGTAATTGAATGGAAGCTTCGCCTGTTTCCCGTTCTCCGTCCGCAGCACGTAAATCGCCTTGAGATTGGCAAACTGCGTGAAGCCAGCCTGGGCTAATGCCTGCAGCACGGTCATGTGCGGCAACAGCGCCATCGGTCCGGTGTGCGTAACTTCGCCCGTCACAAAAATCCGGCGGCTGTTCATCGCCGTCACCACCACCGTCACCCGCGGATCGGCAATGTATTTCTTCAGCTTCTCCGTGATCGAATCCTTCAATTGCAGCGGGGTCAACCCGGCGGCCATCACGTCATTGAGCAGCGGCATCGAAATCTTCCCGTCGGGACGCACCGGCAGGCTCTCGGTAAGATCCGGTTCCTTCCAAACCGAAATGTGCAGCGTGTCGTCGGCGCCGATGACATAGTCTGACGTACTCGTGCTCGCCGCATCCGCTGGCTTATCGCTCTTGACTGCCTCGCTCTTCGTGACATCGGCGGTCTGTGCCAGCATGACTGCCGCCAGCAGAATCGTCCCCATGAACACCGCGAGTCTCATCGCTTTCTTCATACCCTCTCCGCGAAGCTACGACGCTCCGTATCCTTCAAATCCGATTTGTTTTAATTTGTACAGCAACGCCTTGTAGCTGATCTGCAACTCTTCCGCGGCCCGCCGCCGGTTCCAGCGCGTGCGCGTCAATGCATTCAGGATCAGTTCTTTTTCCGCCTCGCGCGAGGCCGCTCTCGACGCCGCTTTCAGAGAAATACCCGCTCCGTTATTGTTCGCCTCCGGCTTACGCAGCAGAGCGCGCAGGCCACCCAGGGCCGCCTGCTCATCTCCCAGCGCTACCAGCACGCGTGCGGCGTCTTCCAGTTCCCGCAGATTTCCAGGCCACGAATAATCCAGAAATAGCCGCAGGGTCTCAGCGCTCAAGTCAGGAACCGTGCGGCGGAAATCCCGCGCATACTTGCGCAGGAAGTATCCGATCAGAAACGGAACGTCTTCTTTCCGCTGGCGCAAAGGTGGCACCCGCAAGCACACTCCACTGATGCGGTAATACAGATCCTCCCGCAGCCTTCCCCGTTTCACTTCAACTTCCAGATCGCGGGCACTGCCACAGATAAGACGCGGACGTTCGCTGCCCAAAACCCCGTTCCCCGAAGATTGCGGCAGCGCTTCCAGCAGGCAAAGCTGGCACTCCGCACTCAGATCAGCCAACTCCTGCAGGTAGATGGTTCCTGCGCCCGGTTGTTCCCCTGAGTTCTCTCGCTCGCGCAAAACCTCTAATGCTCCGGGCTCAAGACCTAGACACTGAAACCAGCGGAAAGGTTGCGTGCTACGTTGCGACATCTGATGAATACGCTGCGCCGTGGCGTGCTTGCCAGCACCAGCCTCGGCCAATACGAGCACAGGGACGTCGCTCCGAGCCAGTTCGCGGATCACCGCTTCGACCGGGCGCATGCTCGCGCTGACGCCTTCTACGAACGCAAGCCCGGCCGGCTCCGAGGTGGTTCCGCTTCCAGTCGCTGTTTCCATATTAGGCAATAATTTGCCCATTTTTACCTTTTCTTCTGAATGCAAGCGATTTCCCGTTGGCCACGAACCCGTGCCCTCTTGGAAGCAAGCACGTTGCCACAGAAGGAAGCTTTGATCAACAAACCCTGATTCTACAACTTAATCCATGTTTTCAGTGGTTTAGAGTTGATCAGCCTTTGTTCGGAGCGAAATCAGGGGACCGATACGCGTCCGAAGTTCTCTTGGGACTCAGGACTTGTAGGAAAACTTTTTCTCACTTTCGGCTACCCGTTGCGATAGTTGCAATATCCGTCGCCGCCAGTAATTTAAGAGGGCTTTCCCACGAATGCGCCATCGCTCGAGACTTCGATTTCGTCCTTCAAAACTCATCCCTAACACTCTCACGGGCCTTGAGTTTTGCGCTGCCTACGCGTGCCGTTCGGACCTCGGTTTGCATTGCGTACCCCGATTCTTTGGCTTATTCTGAATCTCTTGCCGAAGCGTTTCTCGGCTCTGGACCGTGAGTCAACTAGTGCAAACCGCACCTTCGATTGCGCGCCGGGACTCAGGACCTTCCCTCTCTGCCCTTCCTTGGCAGCTCGGCATTCTTGCTCTTCTAACACTCTGGCTCTACTGGTCCACGCTGGCTCACCTCGTGGGACAGTGGTGGCAAGACCCTAACTTTTCTCACGGCTTCTTCGTCCCTCTGTTCTCTGCCTTCGTGGTCTGGCAGGAGCGCGATCGATTTGCCCGGCTTCCAGTACGTCCGTCCTGGTCAGGTCTGCCTGTACTCGCGCTGGGCCTGGGTCTTCTGATCGTGGGCCAGATGGGCGCGGAGTTGTTTCTCTCTCGCTCTTCGCTGTTACTCGTTCTAGCGGGCTTCATCGTTCTTTTTTTTGGATGGGATCATTTCCGGACTGCATTGTTCCCCTGGGCGATGCTGCTCCTGATGATTCCCATCCCGTCGATCGTCTTCAATCAGATAACGTTTCCCCTGCAATTGCTGGCATCCAAGGTCTCGGCCATGGTGCTGCCCGTGCTCGGCGTTCCGATTCTTCGCGAGGGCAACGTCATCAACCTTCCCGCCATGGCCTTGGAGGTCGCGGAGGCTTGCAGCGGCATCCGCTCCCTGATGTCGCTCGTCACTCTCGCAATCATCTACGGATATCTGCTGGAGAGACGTCTTTGGATACGATGGGCCCTGGCCTTGGCCTCGGTGCCAATCGCCGTCGCGGCCAACAGTTTTCGCATCATAGGAACAGGACTACTGGTCCAATATTGGGGTCCTGAGATGGCCGAAGGATATTTTCACGCATCTTGGGGATGGCTCATCTTCGTTATCTCCCTCGTGATGCTGTATGGCCTCCATAGCTTGATCGGCATGATATTCCCGCCGCGAGACCAGGAAAAATGAAAAACTCTCTGGCGCGTTTCATCTTCGCTGCTTTGTTGATCGCGACCACCGCAATATTCTTGCGCGCCCACACCCGGAACGAGGTCTTTCCCCCTCGTCTCGAGCTCAAGTCATTCCCCGCAGAACTGGGACCATGGACCGGCATTGACGTCTCCATCGACAACGACGTTCTCCAGGTTCTCGGGCCGGGAGACTTTCTCCTCCGTGTCTACACAAATCCGGACAAGACGGATTCCTATGTCGATCTCTTCATCGCCTATTTCCGCAGCCAGCGCACCGGGGACACGATTCATTCCCCTAAGAACTGCTTGCCGGGAGCGGGCTGGGCGCCGGTCGAGTCGACCCGTGTCACTCTCTCCATACCCGGCCACGCCCCCTTCCGGGCAAATCGCTATGTCATTGCCAGGGGAGATTCCAGGCAGGTAGTGCTCTACTGGTATTGGGCCCACAACCGCGGAGTCGCCAGCGAGTACTGGGCCAAGTACTATCTGGTCGCCGACTCTATCAAGCTGAACCGCAGCGATGGCTCCCTCGTGCGCATCACCACCCCCCTCAACCCCGGCGAAACCGCGGATGCGGCGCAACAGCGACTTCTTCCCTTCGTCACTGACGTCGTCCCTCAACTGGACGCCTACATTCCGCGCTAATGCCATCCTTCCACTCCGATCCACGTATGACGCCAGTCACTGTTTTTCGGCGATCTCCGTGCAGTATCATGACGTCAGGTGCAAATCGACGTCGAAGTGTGTCTTCCGCATCCTCCGTTGGAGATTCCAATATGAGTCGCTCCATTTCTGTCCGTCTGCTGCTGTCTTGTGCCTTGATTGCCGCGACGTTGACTGGTTGCTCCCGTGATCCCAATGTCCGCAAGCAGAAATATTTCGACAGCGGCGAAAAATATTTCGCCGCGGGCAAGTACCGCGAGGCGGCCATTCAGTATTCCAATGCGGTTCAGATCGATCCCCGCTTTGCCCAGGCGCACTCCCAACTCGCGCAGGCCTACCTCAAGCTCGGCGATACGAACCGCGCCTTCCAGGAGCTGAATCGCGCCGTTGAGCTTGCTCCCGACAACTATCGCGCTCACACCGATATCGCCAACTTGCTAGTCACAGTGAGAAATCCGGACGGAACCGTGACGGCGGAATTTCTCAAGCAGGCGAAAGTTCATCTCGATATTCTCCGTGACAAATTGCCCAACTCCCCCGAAACCCATGAGGCGTGGGCCAACTACTACGCCGCGCAAAACAATATCCCTGCTGCCATGCAGGAGATGAACCAGGCCATTGCACTCGACCCGAACCGCTCCGAGTCCTATCTCCTCATGGGACTGCTCCAGCTGCGCTCCAACGCTCCCGACGAAGCCGAAAAGAATCTCAAAAAAGCAGCCGAAGTCGATCCCAAGGCCATGAACGCTCAACTTGCCTTAGGTGGCTTTTATCAAACGCGCAATCGTCTTCCCGAGGCCGAAATACAGTTCAAGCACGCCATCGAAATCGATCCCAAAAGCCCTGCTCCGCGCGCGGCCCTGGTTCGTCTCCTGATGCAGGAAGGCAAGAAGGACGAGACCGAGTCCTTTCTGCGGCAAACCAAGAAAGACCTTTCTGATAATCCCGAGGGGTATCGCATGCTGGGAGACTTTTACTTCCAGATCCTCGGCGACATCGATAAGGCCACCGCCGAATTCGCGTCTCTCTACAGCGATCATCCCAAGGATACTCAGGTCAAGAAGAACTACATCCAACTCCTGATCCTGAAAAACCGTCTCAACGAAGCCACGAAGCTGAACAACGAGATCCTCAAGGCGAACGCAAACGATGTGGATGCGCTCGTTTACAAGGCGCAGCTCCAGCTTCGCCAGAAGGATGCCAACGGCGCCGTCGACTCGCTGCAAAGCGCCCTGCGCAACGATCCCGACAATGCCACCGCTCACTTTTGGTTGGGGAATGCTTTCGCCCAACAGCACAACGAAGCCCGGGCAGAGTCAGAGTGGCGTGAAGCCGTTCGTATCCGTCCCGACATGAGCGAAGCCCAGCGCTCCCTGGCTGCCCTAGAAATTCAACGGGGCGATGTCGATGCCCTTCTCCAGACCGCGCAGCAGATCATAGCGTCCCAGCCGTATTCACCAGACGGCTTTATCTTCAAAGGCATCGCCGAGCTTTCCGGCCAGAGATATAACGACGCTCAGCACGACGCCGAACAGGCCGCCCAACGGGCTCCCCAGAATCCCGCCCCGTTTATTCAGATGGGCAATATCCAGTTGGCACAGAAGCATTTCCCCGAGGCGGAGAAGTTCTATCAGCAGGCGCTCGACAAAGACCCGTCCTCCTCAGAAGGCCTGAGCGGCTTGATGAACACATATTTCGCGCAAAAGCAGTTTGACAAAGCGATCGCGGCTGCCAACGCCCAGATCGCCAAATCCCCCAAGAATGCGAACTTCTACGACCTGCTCGGCACCGCGCTCTTCAACAGCAAGAAGGACTTGCCCGGTGCACAAGCCGCCCTGCAAAAAGCCATCGAACTCGACAAGAATAATTCCGACGCGATTGAAAAACTTGGCAAACTCCAGGTCCAGGGAGGAAACTCCGATAAGGCTCTCGCGCTCTATCAGCAATCGATCAAAGACAATCCCCAGGTGGTGATGTTTTATATTCTTTCCGGTGAGCTTTACGAAGCGAAGAAGGATTGGGATCACGCTAAAGACATGTACCAGCAGGCCCTCACCATTTCACCCGACCATCCACTGGCGTCGAACAATCTCGCCTCGGTGATTCTCGATCAGGGCGGGAACGTCGATGTTGCTCTAGGACTGGCTCAGACCGCGCGTCGCGGTATGCCCGACTCACCCAATGCCGCCGATACTCTGGGTTGGGCTTACTATCAGAAAGGCATTTACCAAGCCGCCATTAACCAGTTTCAAGATGCTCTGCGGCTAGGCGAAAAGCGTGGCGACCCCGACGATGCCGACATCCATTATCACCTCGGCGTCGCTTATCAGAAGGCCAATCAGAACGCTCAGGCTCGCCAGCAATTGGAAAAGGCGGTGAAGCTCAGCCCCAATAACGCCGACGCCAAGAAAGCCTTGTCGGATCTCCGCGGCTGATCCCGGTGGCCAATTCCCGACAACGAAAAACCCCGCCTTCCGGCGGGGTTCGGTTTCATGAAGTGGAAGTTGGTTAGCCCTTCAGCTTGCGACGAACTACTCCAGCCAGACCGATCAATCCGGTTCCGAGCAGGCTCAAAGAGCCAGGTTCCGGAACTACGATGTTCGTATCCCCGCTGGAAATTGTCGTACTGCCGTTGAAGAAGCCTTTGCCGGTGTTGATCGTCAACTGCACGGTCACTCCGACGGTCGCTGATCCAGAGCCCGTCCATCCCGAGACACTGCCGGACAAAGTGTAGTTGTGGGTTCCATTGGCCAGAGTCACAAGCGTCCACGTCACCGGACCGTCAAACGTTCCAGTGAACAGTGTTCCGTTCGGGACCCCGTTGGTGCCGTTTCCGCTGATGGTGAACCATCCACCGCCTGCGAATGTGCCGCCCATTTGCAACGAACCGCTCGTGAGGGCACCGGTTGAGAAGCTAACGCTGCCCAGGTCGCTCCCTGTAATCAGCCCGCCTCCGTTGAGCCCCTTAACGGCAATCAGGACGGATCCGCTCAGCGAAAGTCCTGCGCTGGAACCCGACAAAGTGCCGCCACTATTGGTGTAGTCTACGCTGCTGCCGGCAAACATCGCCGTTGGCAGGGCCAATGCCAACACAGCCAGCAAGAGGATTTTCTTCATTGTACTTTCTCCCAGGAGTCACTTCGCCAGGGTTCTTATCTCCGACGAGGGTGTGGCTCGCACCTCATTGAAGGTGAGACAGCTCGCATGAGGTGGTACTCTGCATTGTGCACCCTGAGTACCAAAGTTCACGATTCCGTAAACCACGGATTGGCAATGACTTAAGAGATATTCCAAGACTGAAGATGAAGCGGAAAGTGAAAATGTATGCGCAACTTCGCAAAAACACTGAAGAAGCCGCGCCCGACGCGGCAAGTAGAGAGGACGTTGGGGGACCTCAGTCCGCCGCGATGTCTTGTTTCGGGCTATCCGCATCCCGCCGTTTGACCGCCCGGTTCGAAGGCAGTCCGGCATCGCGAATCTTGTAAAGCAAGGCGCGATAGCTGATGCTCAAGGCGCGCGCCGCTTGCTTCCGGTTCCAGTGGCAATTCTGGAGAACTTTCAGGATGATCTTCCGCTCTAACTCGCGCACCGCCTGGCGAGTCAGCTTCTTCAGCGAAATCTGCCCGTCGACCGGGATTTCCGCGTTGAAGAAGTCGGTCGCCCGCGGCGCCAGATCGGTCGAGATCACTTCTTCGTTGCCCAGAATCACATACCGCTTCACCAGGTTTTCCAGTTCCCGGATATTCCCCGGCCAGTGATACTTTCGCAACTCTGCCATCAATTCGTTGGAGAGCGCCCGCGCCCTGCAGTTGTACTTCCGGTTGTGATACTCGAGAAAATACGCCACGAGGTCGGGAATGTCGCCCGCCCGTTCGCGCAGCGGAGGCAGGTGCAGATTCACCACGTTGATCCGGTAAAACAAATCCGACCGGAACGTGCCGTTTTCGATCTCCTGCTCCAGTTTGCGGTTCGTGGCGCACACCACCCGAACTTCGACTTTCTTGTCTTCCTGCGCGCCGATGCGGCAGAACTGCCCGTCCTGCAAAAGTTGCAGCAACTTCGACTGCAGCGACATATCCAGTTCGGATATCTCGTCCAAGAACAGCGTACCCCGGTGAGCCATCTCCACGCGCCCGGGCTTCATGCCATAGGCGCCCGTAAACGCGCCCTTTTCATAGCCGAACAATTCGCTCTCGAGCAGAGTCCCTGGAATCGCTGGACAATTCACCTTCACCCACGGCCCGCTGCGCCAGGGCGATGCCGCATGGATCATGCGCGCAATGATGTCTTTGCCGGTTCCACTCTCGCCTTGAATCAGTACGGGAACGTTGGCGCTCGCCAACTTCGTAAGACGATCGCGAACCGCCTGCATCGCCTCGGTTCGCCCGAAAACAATCGCGTCGGGCGGCATTTCTCCCAAAGGCTGGACGAGTGAATTCACACTGCTGGTTGTCATGGCTGCTTTCTACCAACTAGGGGGGAGAAGACACTCATCTTGCACCCAGAGCGCCAAAGGCACTCCCGGCACACTACCGACCACTCAAATCTAACTTATGTGGTTGAGGAGTATCAACTTACCAAAGAACAAGACGGGCAATCCCTGGTAATCAGGGAATAATGTCAAGCATAGCAGCTTTTCGGGGATCGATGCGCAAACATTTTCACATCGCAGAAGCGGTTTTCCGTCGCCTGCTGGTTGTGCTGCTCGAGAGCAGCAACGGACGTGCGAACTTTAGACCGAGCAGGTAATACCCTTCCGCAGGGGTCGTGCGGAGAGCCTTGGCGCGCAGGCTCCTGGAGGCCCTGGGCAACAAGGCGAGCGCCGCCACCGGCGCACTCGGAATCTCGAGACGGAGTTGGGCGATTGCAGGAAGAGTCCGGCGGATCGCAACTAACATTCCCCCCGCGCTCACATTCAGGGCTGTCGCAAATTCCAGAAATTCCTTGCCCTTGCCGTCTCGGCTGCGAACAAAAACGGGGATGGCCAGGGGCAATCTCGCCCACTTGCGCCGCTCATTTCCTGCTTTCGCCCCGTTCATGCAGACCTCTCCGTCGCCCTAAGCCCCTCGGACAATAGCACCTGACGGGCCAAATTTCGAGTAAATTCCCCAGGGAACCCGGCCCGAACGCGGAGTCTCACCCGCCATTGACGGCATAACCAGCAAAGCAACCTAAGTTTTCGGATGATCTATTCGCTTTTTGTTCGGCTGTGCTGAACCCGGCTTGAAGACCCTTCAGCGTCGAAAAGTGCAAGCTTTTGCTACACTTGAGTAATTCTCGTGCATTTTCCGTTGACAACAAATTGCGTCTGACATACGATTTTCTCACTGGCCCTCGTGCTTGCTGGGACGAGTGCCGTTTTCCCTCTCCCCGTGTAAACCTGTGGTAATTCCGTCATGGCCACTGTCCAAAAGAACACGTGTGTTTCTGACGCGGGAGAATCCTTCCAACCTATGCCAGCTACTGCTGCCCGACCCGACGGCGACGTCCCCAGCCCCGAAAACTTGCTCCAGGAATATAAAGATCTGCGCGACCGCTTCCAGCGCACTACGAACGCCCTGGGCTCCGCCGCCCACGACCTCAAAACGCCGCTGGCGATCTTAAATGGCTATGTGGAGCTGCTGCAGAGTGAAAAACTCGGCCCTCTCAGCGACCGCCAGCGTGAAGTCTTGCACGACATGCAGAGCAGCGGACAACGCCTGCAGCAGTTCATTCAGGATTTCTTGACCTTCAGTGCTCTCGAAACCGGCGGCCTGCGCATGCAATTCGCGCCCGGCAACATCAACGATTGCTTGTCTGACGTTTGCCGCTTGTGGTCGAATCGTTTTCAGGAACGAGGGCTGGCTCTTTATTTTCTCGCCAACGACAAGCTTCCGATTTTCCCCTTCGATTCCCCTAAACTAGAGCGTGTGATCTCGAACCTGCTGGAGAACTCCTTTAAGTTCACGCCCCAGAGCGGGACCGTGTGGCTGCACGCCGAGCCCTACATGTGGGAACGCCGCGCGGCCGCTGAGCCTTCTCCGGCGGAACGCCGCCGCCAGATTGTGACTCATCCCAATTCCGTCAAGGTCAGCGTTTCCGACACCGGGCCCGGCATTCCCGCAGAGTTCCACCTGGAAGTTTTTGACGACTTTTTCCGCCTTCCCGGCACCGAAGCGAAAGAAGGCATGGGATTAGGTCTCGCCATCGCGCGCCGTCTCGTGCAAGGTATGGGCGGCAAGATCTGGGTGGAGAGTGATGCTGGCGCAGGTTGCAAGTTCTCGTTTCTGATCCCCTACAAACCGGCTGCTGCCGCCAGCAAAGGGAAAAATCGATGAAGCCAACCGCTAAGATCCTGCTGGTCGATGACGAACCCGGCATGCTCCGCTACATCAAAACGCTGCTCGAAGTGGATGACTACAAAGTCGAAACTGCTACCACCGGCGAAGAAGCCCTGCAGCAAGTCGAGAAGGGGTTGCAACCCGATCTCGTGCTGCTCGACGTTCTCATGCCCGGCATCGACGGCCTGCAAACTCTGGAACAACTGCGTCAGGTCCAGCCCGGGGTCAAAGTGGTGATGCTGTCCTGCGTCAACGACACGCGCAAGGTCGTTCATGCGATGAAACTCGGCGCACTCGACTACCTCACCAAACCCTTTCAAAAAGCAGAATTGGATGCGGTCATCGATCTCAGTCTCGGCCAAGGAAAGCAGACTTACAGCGGCGAAGTCGAGGAACTCTCTGAAGACGTCTTCTTCATCGCCGCCAGCCCGCAGATGCGCAAGATCCGCTCGCAGGCCGCGCTCGTCGCCAATGTCGACATCCCCGTGCTCCTGCTGGGTGAAAGCGGCACCGGCAAAGAAGTCCTCGGGCGCCTGATCCACAAGCTTTCACCACGCGCCCATCGCACCTTCCTCAAGGTGAATTGCGCCGCTGTTCCCGCTGATCTCCTCGAAAGCGAGCTGTTCGGCTACGAGCAGGGCGCGTTTACAGGCGCAACCCATGCCAAGCCCGGCAAGTTCGAACTGTGCAACCGCGGAACGATCCTGCTCGACGAGATCGGCGAGATGCCGCCGCTACTACAGGCCAAACTCCTGCATGTGCTGCAGGACCAGCAGTTCTCTCGTCTGGGCAGCCGTTCCATCATCAAGGTCGATGTGCGCATCCTGGCCGCGACCAACATCAACATTCCCGAAGCTCTCGCCAACAAGCGCCTGCGCGAGGATCTCTACTACCGCCTCAACGCCTTCACCATGCAGATTCCGCCGCTCCGCGAGCGCAAGGAAGAGATTCCCATTCTGCTGAAGCACTCCATGTCGCGCATGGCCGAGCGCTATGCACGCCCGCCGCTCCCGCTCTCCCCGGCGCTGCTGCAGGCTTGCCAGAATCATTCCTGGCCGGGCAATCTTCGCGAGTTGAATAACTTCCTGAAGCGCTACCTGATTCTTGGAGATGAGAACCTGGCAGTCAGCGAACTGCTTCCCCGCAATGACGGCACCGGTGGTGTCCACGGAGATTCTTCCAATCGCACTGCAGAAGCCGGCGGTCTGAAATCACTGGCTCGCACCGCGAAAGACGAAGCGGAAGCGCTGGCCATCACCCAGGCGCTGGAACAGACCAACTGGAACCGTAAACAGGCAGCCGCGATTCTCCAAATCAGCTACAAAGCCCTGCTGTACAAGATCCGCCAGTACGGGATTGCGGAAGCGAAAGGACACCACAAATTGTCGGCGGGGGCGTAGTCCTTTTCGCCCTGAACTGATCTTTCACCAAAAAACATCGAGGCCCACGGATTCGCGTCCGTGGGCTTCCCTTTTTCCATTGGTCTCGCAACTTGAGTCTACGGGACTGTTAGCGTGATCGAGCCGCTCTTCGTGTCGCTACCCGAGGTCCCTGTGACGGTAATTGTGTAGATGCCCGGAGGCGTTCCGCTGACCGGGGCCTGCGTTGTCGAACTGCTACACGCCGGCTGCAGCAGCAGCAGCGCAAACAGAGCGCACAACATCAGAATTCCCAGAATCCGTCGTCGGCGCCTGTCGCGTCCGACTCCGGCACCCACCAGCGTCAAGCCTGGAACCGCCAGCCAGAGCCCATACAAGCTCGGGAAACTCGTCGACGGCGTGACCACCGGCCTCGCCGTCGTCACCAGGTTCAGTGTCGAGGATCCCGGGCCTCCGACCAGCTTGACCGACTGCGTCGTGAAGTTGCACGTCGATGCCGCGGGCAAACCACTGCATCCCAGCGAGATGCTGCTGGAGTAAGCCGTATGCGGCGTCAGTTGCACCTCGTACCGAGCCGTGTCTCCCGCCTGTGCCACGCTGCCGTTAGGTGGGCTGACTGAGATCGTGTAATCCAACGCCTGCGCGGGTATCGACGTCTGCGCCAGAACTATGTTGCCTGGCCCGATCGCCTGCACCGATCCACCGTTGAAGGAACTCGGCGATCCGCTGTTGTTGGGAGCCGGCGTGACCACGATCGTCACCGTTGCGGTGGAACCTGATTGCAACGGCGGGAGGCTGCAGCTCACACTGCTCGTAGTCGAAGCTGCTCCGCACGTCCCCGAGCTGACGCTCGCCGAAACCAGGGTGAGCGGGACGCCCGTGACCGACGAACTCAGATTGTCCAAAACCGTAATGTTGCTCGCTAGATCGGGACCGTTGTTCGTCACCGTATAACTGAACGTTGCCGGATTGCCTGCGTCCACGAAAAACTGGTTCGTTCCTGACGTCAGCACTCCGCTGATCGACAAACTCAGAGCCGATCCCAGCTGCGACACAAATGCGTCGTATCCGCCATTGTTCGTCGCTTGCAAGGGTTTGTTCACCTGCAGATCGACCGAGTTCGTGTCTCCTGCAAAGTAGGCGTTCTGATTTACGTCCAGCGCAACGCCAGTGCCTTCGGTGAGCACCGTACTGGAGTCGGTGCTGCTTCCCCCGAAGTAATTCGCCCAGGAACCGGTCGTCGTCTGCCCGATCGCAGCCGTAGTGTTCAATCGTGCCGTAAAGGCATCCTGGAAGCCCGTCAGTGAACTGGTCCCCACGGGAAAAACTGGGAAATCCGGAGACTGCGTCCATCCCGTTACGATGGCGCCCGCCGCAGAGTCCACCGTAATGGCAAGGCCGGCTTCGTTCTGAGACCCTCCAAGATAGGAGAAGTAGTTCAGCGCCACGTTCACCGCGGTGCCTGTTGTCGCCGTGGTCGGGTTGGTCAGCCGCGCCACGAAAGCATCGTTGGGAGCGCCAGCGGCTGCAGTACAGGTCGGCGGAGCTGTCGTCGTGTCGATCAGGTTGTCCAGACAAGTTTGATAGGGGGCGGTCGTATTCAGAGTGGTGACCGTGGCAAAGGGATTGGAGTTCGTCGTCCCGACAACGTAAACATTGGCGGCTCCACTATCAACGGCGATGCCAGCACCAGACTCTGTCCCTGCGCCTCCGAGATAAGTCGACCAGACCAACTGTTGTCCCTGCGCGGCGGTGGGGTTGAGATTGAGCTTCGCCACGAAGGCATCCGACTCAATCGGGCTCGTCGTGTACGTGCACGAGGGAGGATTCGTGATGGTGGTCAGGGGCGGCTGATCCAGACACGGCTGATATGCGTTCAGGATGGGAAAGTCGCTGTTGCCGCATCCCGCGCATCCTGAGAACTGGTAGTTCGTCGTTCCCGTGAAGTAGACGTTGCCGCTGGTATCAACGGCGATGCCGCCGCCCGTCGCGATCGCATTGGGCGAGGTCGTAGAGGTGGCAAAGCTAGCCCCGCCGAAAAAGGTCGAATACCCGATGCTCTGATACTTCGGCGCGCTGGCATTCACCTTGGTCACAAAAAACTGACGCTGACCCGGGGAGCGCGAAATGCTCTGGAACGGCACTCCCTGCGGAAGATTGCTGGCTGGGAATTGGACGAGCCCGCTCGAGGCATCGGTCGAGGTGGTCGTTCCGGTCACATAGATATAGCCCGACGCATCGATCGTCATTCCGCTCGCGATGTCGATGCCGTTACCCGAGAGATAGGACGAATACTTCAACTGCGTCGCGTCGCTCTGCAGCCAGGTCACGAACGCGTGAGTGCCTGCAACCTCAGGCGTAGTTTGATACGCGTTCGTCTGGGTTGTGGGGAAGTTACTCGAGGTCGTCGTCCCCGCGACGTACGCTTCTCCGGCGCCGTTAACATTGATGCCTACCGGATAGTCCGAGCCCGAGCCGCCCAGATACGTCACATAATCCAGAGCAGCCGCAAGCGCTCCCAGGGGAGGGCTGATCTTTGCGATATAAACGTTCTGCGTCGCTCCCGTCGCCAGAGTTGGCTGAAAGACCCCTGCCACCGTCGGAAGGTTCGGCGACGTCGTCGAACCCGAAATGTAGAGATTGAAACTTCCATCCACGGCGACCGAAGTCGCCTTCTCGTCGCCGCTACCGCCGAAATACGTTGAGAACGTCAGAATCGGGTCGATGATCAATTCGCGCGAGTGATCGTAATCCCCCACCGCGAATCCCGCCCGGTTCACCCCACGCAGAACGAACCGGCCCTCCACGGGCTGCTGGCGCCCCGCAATCTCCTGGTACACCCGCGGAGCATCGAGCTGCACGCTCCCGTCCGCACTGCGAATCACCAGGGCTCCGTCTTTCAGCTCCAGTTGTTTGGCCCCGTTGAATTGCAGTTCGGCCTGCTTTGGATCAGACCCGGGCGCGACCTGAAAGTCATACTCCAGATGCCCCTGATTCCCATAGAAAACAAGGTTAATCCCGGGATAAACGTCTTCGTACCGCACCCGCGCAAACTGCGGAACGCCTCGGTGCCACTTCGCGGGATCATTCCCTAGAAAATAATTGCTCTTGCCCGGCAGCAGGTCCGCCCCGGTCACAGCGGCTTTTGGATTCGCACCCGCCAACTTCATCTGGAGTGAGTCGACGCGGGTCGCTGACGCTTCCTGCCTCGACTTCGAAGGCTGCTGGGAGACGAGGCTCAAGATCGCGCCATCGGAGCCCAGAAATAGACTGTATCCGGAGCCCCGAGTCACAAACTTCGCCCGCCGGTCGGCCGGATCGAGGTTCCCCTGCCCCTGATTCGGCTCAAAGATCAACGGCAGTCCGGCGAACAGAGCCCGCGCCCGCGATTGCGAATCTCCGCTGACGCCCTGGGGAGCAGCCTGTGCCATCGCCAACAGGCCCGGCGCAGCCGTCGCCTGCGCTTCGATCGCGGGAAGGTGAGCCGCGGCGTTCGCGGCGGTTTGGCGTGAGCGGGAACCCCACCCGAGAACTGCGTATCCTGCCCCTAGCAGCACCAGCCCAGCGGCCAGAACACGAACTCGTACCACGGATGCTCCCAACCAACGGCGATCTACGTTCACTCGTTCCTCCGATGCAGTCAAACCAATATTCTTTCGATCGTGCTTATTCCGATCGTTCTTGCGATCATCCTTCGCTCAGATCAGTGGAGAGATTTGGGACGGCGCACAAATCCATCGAGCCTCGCGCCGGCGAACCTGACCGCGGCTTGCTTGTCACTGGAACTGGCGGAAAAAATTAAATAACTACTTAAACATCTACCGGATAGACAAGTCAAGCGAACCTCCGGCTGGCCGGGACTCCAAGATTCGTCAGATGCGCTCCAGGCCGTCGAAAGATGCAGCCCCTGGCACAAAAGTGGTGTGAAGAATCCTGCTCGCTCGCCTTTCCCAATTTGCGCTGTGGAAAAAGAAAGCGCCCTTTCCGCAACCGGTTGCATGCCTCCGCGATCGCTGCCGGGAACAGACTCCACAAACCACTCATTCTCTGCGCAGAACTCAAGCGTTCCACAAATCGCGATGGCAGACCGATTGCTCTTCCCCCCAAGTGAGCCATGCGCCTTCGTGCGTCCTCCCGCGGCTCGCGGAACCGATTCTGTTCCGAAATCCGGACAGATTAACCGAATCAGTTCCGATTCGCATTTTGCTGTTGCAAACTGCTGTTGTTTCTATACATTGAAGTGCGACAGGGCCGTCTCTGTTTTCAAAACTCTGGCCTTGAGCACCCGGGACATCAGCCGTCTGCTGTGCTTTTCTGGTAGTGCGCGCTCCTGGCAGAGCGCTCTGGCCATGCAACCGAATTCACAGGAACGGCGGATGATGCGGCGCTTTGACATGCGCCTGCCCGCCATTGTCCGCCTCGAAGGCGCCAGCGAAGTCCACACCGAGACCCAGAACGTCAGTGCCCGCGGCGTTTTCTTCTACCTCGATCGCGCCGTCGAAGCCGGAACCAAGCTCGACGTCACCCTGACCTTCCCTCCGCACGTCACCCTCACCGACGCCGTCCGCGTGCGGTTCAGCGCCCGCGTCATCCGCGTCGAGCAGCCTCTTCCTTCCGCCCGCATCGGCACCGCCGCCATGATCGAAGACTACGAATTCCTCCGCTCCAACGGCAGCCCAGACTTCCTCGCCGCCCTGCAGAAGGAATGGAAATCCACCAACTGAGTTGAAGGCTTTCGGCTTTCGCGAACTGGCATTGAAAGTATTCCTACGCGGAGCCCGAAAGGATGAAATTGTGTGAGGACACAGAGCCAAAGCCACCAGACTCAAGCCGCGGGGCGGCGGAATAATTTAGCCCAGGACAAAGTCCTGGGTAAGCTCGTGAGAATGGAGCCGAGTCCCAGAAGGGACGGCACACTAGCTGCCCGGAAGCCAAGAGCCTGATGCCCGCCTACTTCTTTCCCAATTCCTTCAACTGCTGCCGCAACCGCCCAAATCTCCGCACCAAGCTCCCCAGATAAACGCCGTGGATTAGCCAGGTCGCAATATAAGCGGCAAACAGAAATTTAATTGCGTTCATCGCGGACTCCGCCCCAGCGGAAGGCTGGCCTTGGCCGCCACTCCCGCTCCCACCAGAGATTCCATCGCGTGCGCTTCCTCAATCTCGCGGTGCAACAACTCAAGCCGGAACCGCGACCAGCACACCAGAAATGCGAAGAATAGAAATGCGATCCAGCTGACCAGCAATGTCTGCAGCATGCGCGGATCCATCGACCCGCCTCCACCGATCACCGGCTGCGGATGCTGCGTCCTGAAAAACCAGATCGAGAAATAAACCAGCGGCACATCCAGCGCGCCGAACACGGCCAGCGCCGCCGCCATCATCTGTGTCTGCGCGCTATTGGAAAACCGCCGCAACACCAGGTAACTCACATAAATCAGCCACAACACCAGCGTCGACGTCAGCCGGATATCTCCCGGCGCCCACCATATCCCCCACACCGGCCGCGCCCAGATCGGTCCCGTCACCAGCACAATCGTGCAAAACACCACTCCCACCTCGGCCGTCGTCACCGCCAGCACGTCAAGCCGTTGTCCCGGAAACCATTTCCCGATCAAGAAATAGAAGATCGGAACCAACAACACCGTCGTCGCCACCGCACTCGGACGCATGCCCTTCGGTATTAGGGCCTGCACTTGCGGCAGAAAACACGCAATCACTCCGATGACCCCGATCGCAATCACGATCCACTTCGCGGCTCGCTGCGTGGAAGGTTTCCGGCTGGCGAGGTATTGAATCGACGCGATGAAGTTAATAAAGAACAGCAGAAACGCCGTCCACGCCGAGGGCACGTGGTAGTAAATGATCCGATACACATCGCCCTGCTGCGCGTCCGTCGGCGCAACCACAAGCGCCTGATACAAGGCGTACGCCAGCAGAACCGCCGTGACGATCGAGAGTATGGGGAAGAGCCGTTTCATTCTGCGTGCAGAATCATCCCGAATAAGGCCAGACAAGCTGTAGTAAACACCACATCGTAGGTGAGAAGCAACACGATCCAGAAGTGCGCGGATTCTTCCCCAGTGAGAATCGACGTCGTTCCCGCCACCATGCCCAACACGGCCGGGATCGAAATGGGGAAAAGCAGCAGCGGCAGCATAATCTCGCGGCTGCGCGTGCGCAACGACATCGCCGCGAAGAATGTTCCATTCACGACCAGCGCCCAGGTTCCGAGCACCGCAATCGGAATCAACTGCCACGCCGGACCCAGCACCCGCAAGTTGTAGAAAATCACGAACAACGGCGTCATCAGCGCTTCCAGCACGCTGACGAACAGAAAATTCCCCACCGCCTTGGCCAAAAACAACGCATTCGCCGGAGCTGGAGAAACCCGGTAAGCATCCAGCACCTGATTGCGCAACTCGCGCGCCCAGGTCTGATTCAACGCCACCACCGACGCGAACAAAAATGCGACCCAGATCAATCCGCCCGCAATGTGCCGCGACTCCTCCGCCAGAGGATCGAACGAAAAACTGAAAATCACCACCACCAGCAGCGAAAAGAACAGCATGGAATTCAGCGCATCCTTCGACCGCCACTCCAGCCGTATATCCTTCACCAGAGTCGCCGCCACCAACGACCAGAAAGAGTTCATTGGACGTCCCCGCCGCCTGCCGCGCGAGCCAGGGTGGGAGTACGGTCCACGATCTCCCCCGCCTGCATCCACACAAATTCGTCGGCTACGCCCTCCAACAGCAATGCCTGATGCGTGATCACGAAAACTGTCTTGCCGGCATCACGCATCCCCTTCAACAACCCGACCATCGCCCGCGCCGAATGCACGTCCACATTCGAAAACGGTTCATCCAGCAGCAGCACCCGCGGGTCGTGCAGGATCGCCCGCGCCAGCGACATCCTCTGCCGCATGCCCTGCGAATACTGTCCTACCGGCCGCGTCAACTCCGGATCCAGCCCCACGCTCCGGATCACCTCTTCACTGCGCACGTCGCCCGTGATGCCATAAAGCCGCCCAAGGTACCTCAGGTTCTCCATCCCACTCATCTCGTCATAGAGCAGTGACGGATGCGCCATATACCCGAGATCGCGGCAGGCCTCTTGCGGCGTCTTCCCAAAAATCGAAATCTCCCCCCGCGTGGGCTGCGCCAGTCCTGCTATCGCCCGCAACAACGTGGTCTTCCCCGCTCCGTTCTCCCCGAGGATCGCGTGAAATCGCCCCGCATCAAACTCCGCCGTCACTCCGCGCAGCGCGGCAAACCGTCCAAACTGCTTGACGACGTTGTGCACCGTGATGATGGGCGGGGTTGGCGGGATGGCGTCAGTCACAGGCACCGGAAGATGGCAGCCAGAATGTCACAGGTACGATAGCGCATCTATGCGCTTTTGCGAAGATTGAGACGAGATACGCCCGGCGAGGAACAATTGCGGTTGGAATCTCTGAACGGTTCCGCGTCCGATCAATTCGTCGTGACCGCCGGAGCGGTCTGCACCTGCGTCATGCTCTTGGCGGGTTCAGAAGATGGCACCCCATTCGCCGGAGTTCCTGGCTGCTGCGGAGCATACTTCGACGCGCATTTCGCCTGCAGTTGCTTGGCATGAAACACGCCGTCGCGGTCAAACCGTCCGTCGGCCAGCGCCTGAGAATCATCTTTGAAAGTATCGGGCGGAGCTTCCGTTCCCGTGTAATCTACATGCAGCGTCTGATCTTCTTCCATCAGCACAAACTGCACGTGCGTGCCTACGCGTTTAATCGAGCCCGGCTGCACATTTCCCGCCACCCGCAAGCGTTTCGAATAAGCGCCATCGCCCATCTTGTGCAGTTCCTTGATCGTGACGTAATAACTCTTGCTGTCCTGCACCCCGGTATAGGCCAGGTAGCCGAGCAACAGCAGAATCACCGCCGTCGCTCCACCGAATTTGAGATAGGTATTGCCTTGACTCGACATGAAGCCCCCAAAGGGATACACCCCACGCTCAGACTGTACGCGTCACCTGCGCCAGAAGCAAGATACTGCAGGCCAGTCGCGTCCCACGCAAAGAATCGATCTGCCGTATCGGCCGTATAAGCACTTGCGAGTCTGACTATATTTATTCTCAAGCACTTACCTTGGCCCACTCGAATCGATTCGCCTCATCAATTGTTTCGATTTCCATTTCCCGGTTCGATGCTTTATCTCTATTGATGTCGTTCCTGAGATATCGCGAGGAGAGTCACACGGCGCACCCAATGCCCGAGCGAGAACAAAATCGCACACGAAGGTTAGATCATCGAGGGGGCGATCCCAACCAGATGATGGACGTCCTGCTCGCTCTCGATCGCATGCTGGTGGAAGTGTCCATGCGTCTCTACAATCTTCCCCGCCACGAGCAATTGGCCATGCGGAAGCAAAACCGGCATCTGCACAAAACCGTCCGCCAGCATCTGCCGCGTCTGCTGAAGCGTTCTTCACGCAGACCCTAGATCTTCTCCGGCGGTTCTTCCAGTCTCCGGTAGTGGTGCAGTTTGGGTTTACACGACTTTGTCATCCTGAGCGTAGCCGTTTTTCAGGCGTAGCGAAGGATCTCCCGCTTAACCGGCATGATGCGTAAGCCAAACTGAACCACCGCCCAGTCTCCCTGCCTCTCCCGTCCGCGTCCGCTAGAATGAATGAGTCTCATCTTTCATAAACTTATGATTCATCCCTGGCACGATGTAACTCCCGGCGACAAGCTTCCCCAAGAATTCGATTGCGTGATCGAGATCCCATTCGGGTCGAGCGTGAAGTACGAACTCGACAAATCAAGCGGCCTGATCCGCCTCGATCGCATCCTCTTTTCGGCCGTCTACTACCCGGCGAATTACGGTTTCATTCCGCAGACCCTCGCCGAAGACGATGACCCGCTCGACGTTCTCGTGTTGTGTCAGGAGACGGTTGTCCCGCTGACCATCATCCACGCCCGCGCCATTGGCCTGATGACCATGATCGACGCCGGCAAGCAGGATCACAAAATCATCGCCATCGCGACCGAGGACCCCGAGTTCAACTCCTACCGCGAAGCCTCCGAAATGCCGCCGCACCGCCTGCTCATGCTCCGCCGCTTTTTTCAGGACTACAAACAGCTCGAAGGCAAGGCCGTCGAAGTCGATGAGATACGTCCCGCCGGGGAAGCCTACCCCATCATCCTCGACGCACTGCACCGCTACAGCGAACAGCGGCGCAAAGGCTTCAAAGCCGCGAAAATGTAGCACTGCGAAGTAGCGGTGGCGTCTCGCCGCCGCATCACATCCTCATCTCTTTGTCGGCGTCGCCCAACGTTGAATACCCGAAGTTCTTCAGGGTTTTCCTTCGTGAACCTTAGTGTCCTTAGTGGTTGAAAGATTTCCCTTGACTTAGTGTACTAGCGTTGTAGTACACTGACACACATGGGAAGGAACAACACTCCCGCAACGCCCCGGTTCTCGATCGACCTGCATAGCGGCGTCCCCGTCTACCGCCAGCTGATCGATCAAGTACGCAGCGGAATCGCTTCCGGCTCTCTGACCGCCGGGGATCAGCTCCCCACCGTTCGCCAGCTCGCGGTCGACTTAGCCATCAATCCCAATACGGTCATGCGCGCCTACCGCGAACTGGAACTCGGCGGCCTGCTCGAGACCCACCAGGGCACCGGAACTTTCATCTCAGACAAGAAGCTGGAAAAGAATTCCGCCGAGCGCTACCGCCAACTCGGCCAGATGGCTGGAGAATTCGCGGCCCGCGCAGGCGCCGCCGGATTCACCCTCGAAGATCTGATCGATCGTCTGCGCGACTTGTTGCCAAAAAGGAGATAGTCATGGCCAACATTCGAAAAAACGAAGTCAGTGGCATCGCCCTCTTGCTGTTCGTAATCTGCATCGCGATCGGCATCGCCGTATCGCAGGCTGTGCACCACACCTCCCCGGCCTTCATCGGAGCCCTGGTCGGCGTCTACTTTTTGTTCGCGATCAAGGTGGTGCGCCAGTGGGAAAAAGTCGCCGTGCTGCGCGTGGGCCGCTACGTGGGCCTGCGCGGCCCCGGCCTGTGCCACATCGTCCCCATCTTCGAGACACTCAGCCCTTACGTGGACCAGCGCGTCCGCGTCGCCAGCGTCTCCGCCGAATCGACGCTCACGCGCGACACCGTCCCCGTGAACGTCGACGCCATCGTCTTCTGGATGGTTTGGAACGCCGAGAAATCCATTCTCGAAGTCGAAAACTTCATCGAGGCCATTACGCTTAGCGCCCAGACTGCGTTGCGTGAATCGATCGGCCGCCACGAACTCGCGCAAATGATCACCGAACGCGAAACCCTCGGCCGCGAACTGCAACGCATTCTCGACGAGAAGACGAATCCCTGGGGCATTACCGTGCAATCGGTCGAGATCCGCGATGTAAAGATCCCGCAAGGCCTCGAAGACGCGATGTCGCGCCAGGCCCAAGCCGAGCGCGAGCGCCAGGCCCGCATCATCCTCGGCCAGGCCGAAAGCGAAATCTCCAACAGCTTCGTGCAAGCCGCAGCCGCCTACGCTGAAAACCCAGTAGCCCTGCACCTGCGCGCCATGAACATGCTCTACGAAGCCGTCAAGGAAAAGGGTGCGATGGTCATCGTGCCCTCGACCGCAGTAGAAACCATGGGCCTGGGCGGCGCTCTAGCCACCGCGTCACTGGGAGGAGCGAAGCCGTAGCGTACCGCGGCCCGTCAGCGCCCGCGTAAACCGGTCAAATCAAGAGCACTTCAAACACGGGCGTCTGCCCTTAGCGGCCGTCCCAGAGGAGAAGCACGCCATGAATTTGCAGACAATCAAAACGTCGAGCCTGTTCGTATCAAGCGTTGCCTTGCTGTTCGTACTGGTTTTGTTCCCGCAACATCCGAGCCATGCTCAGGAACTACAGCGAGGTGTCAGCGTGCAGATGCCCATCACCAGCAACGCCACATCCGTGCCCGACGCCGATCGCAACGATGCCTGGGTCGTAGCGGTCACCGCCGATGGAAGCCTATATCTCGGCGCGGATCCGATGACGCCCGAAGGTCTGGCCGACTGGATGAAGACTCACCCTCGCAATCGCGAAGCGAAGCTCTACATCAAAGCCGACGCCCGTGCGCCGTTCGCCAGCGTGCAGCAAGTCCTTGACATAGCTCGCCGGGCGCGCTTCGAAGCTCCAGTCCTGCTCACATCCCAACGGAAGCCGATCGCTCCGGGAACGGTTCTGCCCCCGAGGGGGTTGGAGGTGCAGATCGCGCCGGCGTTGCCCGCAGGCGCGGTAGCCACCGTCGTACAATTGTTCAACTCGGGGCAGCAACGGCCGTTGCTGAGAGTGAATGGCGACGAGATTTCCTGGTCCGCTCTGGAAGCCACGCTCAGCCAGCACTTCCAGAACGGCGATGAAAAGATAATCCTGTTGAAAGCCGATGAACGACTGCCGTTTGGGCAAGTCGTGCAGGCCATCGACATGTGCCGTTCGACCGGAGCCAAAATTTTTCTACCGACGCCAGAACTCTAAAAGACAGTCGCACCGGGTGCCCCATTTCTCGCGTCCTTTGCGAGAAGTGGGGCCTTTGATTTTGATTGTGAAATCTGTCGATCCACTACCAGACGTGGCAAGCATTCTCCGCCACCATCGGCTGCCCCGCCTTGCAGTTCCACGCCTTCTGAAATTCCGGCATGTTCTGCACAACGCCATCCACACGATACTTCCCCGGCGAATGCGAATTGGTGCTGACCTGCATCCGCAAATATTCCGGACGCTGCTTCTCGCACCACACCCGGCCGAATCCCAGGAAGAAGCGCTGCTCCGGCGTGAAGCCATCGATGCTCTGCCCTTCTTTTCCCGTCTTGTCCTCGGCAATCATGCGCTCCAGCGCGGCGAGCGCAATGCGCGCCCCGCCGTTGTCGGCCGTGTTTTCGCCCAGCGTTAGTCGCCCGTTGAGCTTCATGTTGTCGACGGCCACGAAGTTCGAATACTCATCCGCAACGCAACTCACTCGCTTCTCGAACTCCTTGCCATCCTGTTCGGTCCACCAATCGCGCAAATTCCCCGTCGGATCGAATTTCCTTCCCTGATCGTCGAAGCCGTGCGTCAGTTCGTGTCCAATCACCAGCCCGATCCCGCCAAAGTTCACCGCATCGTCCATGCTCTTATCAAAAAACGGCGGCTGCAAAATGCCCGCCGGAAACACGATCTCGTTATACGACCCGCTGTAGTACGCATTCACCTCCGGCGGAGTCATGCCCCATTCCTTGCGGTCCAGCGGCTTGCCGATTTTCGCGATCTGCCGCTTCGACTCGAACTCGTCCGCCCGCTGCACGTTTCCCAGCAGATCGTCGCGCTTGATGATCACCGAACTGTAATCGCGATATTCGTCGGGATACCCGATCTTGTTGCTGATCGCCTGCAGCTTTACCTTCGCCTGCTTCTTCGTATCCGCGGACATCCACGAGAGATTCTGGATATCCTCATCCAGCGATTTCTCCAAAGCGTCCACCATCTTCAGCATGCGCTGCTTCCCCTCGGCCCCGAACGTTGCCTCGACGTAGCGCTGCCCCAGTGCCTCACCCAGCGACCCGTCGACCAGATCGACGCAGCGTTTCCAGCGATCCTGAATCTGCTTCTGCCCGGTCAGCGCCTGCCGCATCTTGAAACTGGCGTCCACAAACGGCTGCGACAGCCACGGAGCCGCCGCCCGCAGCGCGTGCCAAGTGACATACGTCTTCAGCGACTCGAGCGGCAACGCCGCGATCACGCCGTTCACCTGCCGGAAGAAATCCGGATTCGTCACGTTGAGCGCCGTGAAGTTGGGCGCTCCCACCGCCGCGAAGTAACGATTGAAAGCAAACTCCGGCGCCATCGCCACCACTTCATCCCGCGTCATCTTGTGATCGCGGTTCTTCGGATCGCGCATCTTCGTGCGGTCCATTGCATCCGCGGCCAGCAGAGTTTCCACCATCAGCACGGTTTGCGCCGATCCCGCTGCCTGTTGCGGCGTCTGCCCCGCCAGCGTAAACACCTGTGTCACGTACTCGGCCAGATGCTTCCGCATCTCGACTTTATCCGCATCGTCTTTGATGTAGTAATCGCGATCAGGCAATGACAGCCCGCCCTGCCCGATATACGCGATCACCTGATCGGCGTTGTGCAGATCGGAATTCGAATAGAAGTTGAACAGCGCGTTCGCGCCCATCAAGTGCAGCCGCCCGATCTCGTCAATCAGCGCGCCCTTGTCCTTCACCGCCGCAATGCGATCCAACTGCGGCTTCAGCGGAGCGATCCCTTTTGCGTCGACGGCTTTCTCGTCCATGCACGACCCATACAGATCGCCAATCTTCTGATCGATGGCATTGCGCCCTGCCCCGCCCGCCGCTGCTTTCTCCAGAATTCCCCGCTCGATCTGCAGGTTGCTCTCATCGAGTTCAGAAAAACTCTGCCACGATGGCCGGTCTGCCGGAATCTCCGAATTCTTGATCCAGTTCCCGCAGGCATACTGATAGAAATCCACGCACGGGTCGACACTCTTGTCGATGTTGTCGACACTGAACCCCGCGACAGGCTTGGCGGCGGGCGCAGATTGCGAGAAACTCGCAGCGGTCACAATCAACCAGAAGGCCAGCAGAAGACGAAACGCGCGCATGAGAACAATCTCCTTCAGATGCCAAGGTAGGCGCAACGGCTGAGATTCTAAGCCCGATATTGAGGATGAGCAATCCCGCAAGACATAACATCTTCCAGCAGTCGTCATGAAACTGAACCGCGGCGCTCCCGGTGCCCTGACGAACGTCCCCTTCGTAGCGTTTGAGAAGCCCTCTGTGTCCTCTGCGTCCTCTGTGGTGAAAGCCTTCCCATCCCGCTCCACCAAACCCAGACGCGGTTATAATCAGTGCTTACCGAATTTCTGACTCTGGGGTTCTCATGACTTCCAATGGCAACGGCAGCAACGGCTATACCGTCCCCCAACCGCGCGCCGAGTGGCTCGCCCGCCGCAAGAAAGAAAACACCAACGGCAACTTCTCGCAGATGCACTACGCGCGCCAGGGAGTCATCACCGAAGAAATGGCGTTCATCGCCCACAAAGAGAAGATCACGCCCGAACTCGTTCGCGACGAAGTTGCCCGTGGACGAATGATCATCCCCGCCAACATCAACCATCCCGAACTCGAGCCCATGGCGATCGGTGTGGCCAGCCTCTGCAAGATCAACGCCAACATCGGCAACTCGGCCGTCACCTCGGAAGTGAATGAAGAACTGAAGAAGCTCCACACCGCCGTCCACTACGGCGCCGACACCGTCATGGATCTCTCCACCGGCGGCAACATTCACGAAATTCGCGAAGCGATCCTCCGACACTCGCCGGTTCCCATCGGCACCGTCCCGATCTACGAAGCCATCGCCCGCGTAAAGCGCGTCGAAGACCTCAACGCCGAAGTCATGCTCGAAGTCATTGAAGAGCAGGCGCAGCAAGGCGTCGACTACATGACGATCCACGCCGGCGTGCTGATCCAATATCTCCCGTTGATCTCCAAGCGCATCACCGGCATCGTGAGCCGCGGCGGCGCCATCCTCGCCCAGTGGATGGCCTACAACCACAAACAGAATTTCCTCTACGAGCGCTTCGACGACATCGTCAAGATTTTCAAGAAGTACGACGTCAGCTTCTCGCTCGGCGACGGCCTGCGCCCCGGCTGCGTTGCCGACGCCAGCGACGAAGCCCAGTTCGCCGAACTCAAGACTCTAGGCGAGCTCACCAAGAAAGCCTGGGAGCACGACGTGCAGGTCATGATCGAAGGCCCCGGCCACGTCTCCATGGACAAAATCAAAGAACAAGTCGAAAAAGAAGTCGAGCTCTGCTACGAGGCCCCGTTCTACACGCTCGGCCCGCTGGTCACCGACATCGCTCCCGGCTACGACCACATCACGAGCGCCATCGGCGCGGCCATGATCGGATGGTACGGCGCCGCCATGCTCTGCTATGTAACGCCGAAAGAGCACCTGGGCCTGCCCAACGAAAAAGACGTGAAAGACGGCATCATTGCCTACAAGATTTCCGCCCACGCCGCCGACATCGCCCGCGGACGCCCCGGCGCCCGCGACCGCGACGACGCCCTCAGCTACGCCCGCTACAAATTCGACTGGGAAAAACAGTTTGCCTTGTCACTCGATCCCGAAACCGCCCGCGCCATGCACGACGAAACTCTCCCCGACGACTTCTACAAAGAAGCCGCCTTCTGCTCCATGTGCGGTCCCAAGTTCTGCTCGATGAACTACTCGTCGAAAGTCGACGAATACAACAAGCAAGTCCACGGCATCGAGAAGAAGGACTATTCGGAGTTGGTAGAGAGGCTGGTCACGCTGAAATAAGACACGAGTCTACCGCCGCACCCGTGGGCCTCTACTGTGTCAAGGTAAGTGATCTTTGTGCATCAGGCGGGCGGGCATTCTGGCGATCATCTTCTCAAATGGTTCCTTCGCTTCTCTTCTTTTTGCTAGACTCGCGTCACCAGGGGAGCAAACCAGATGAGTTTCCAAACGGCAGCAGAGCAATTCGGTGAAAACATCACCCTCCTTGGCGGAGAGGTAGCCTTAGCAGCGAACGACCCTGAGAAATTCAACCTCTATGCCGGACTTCTAAATCTCGCAAGGGGACTTCAACGGCTTGAGGCGGAGGTTGCGGCGATCCGACAACAGATTGCCCATCGGTAGGTTGGTTCTGACTGTTGAGTCTAGGGATGTGGGATATACGAATCATCGTTCTGCGCCTCATGACAAGCATGGACACAGAAAATCGATTCGTTTGGGTGGTCTTCGCGGCTGAAAATGCCTGAGCACTTTTCGCAGTCTCCATTGGCACATTCCAGCGAGACAGCAGTTAACACTTTGGGTTCTTGACCAGGGGCAAACTTCGTCCATGTCCAGCCCTTGGAATCCATGTCAGAATCGTGCGTCTAAAGGAATTGAGATGTCAAGCAAGGAGGAAACGGTGAAAACGAATACGTGGAGCTTGGCCGTCGTAATGCTCATCTTGTGGCTGCCGAACACTTCCCGTGGTTTTCAGGAGAAGCCTGATGATATAAAACTTTCGGGCCACTATCACTACACCAATGCAGAAACGCTTGTTCGCCAATGTAAGTCCGTAGAAAACGTCGATCTCGACGCGAACACGGTCCCGATGAAGAATGCGATGGATGTCGGGACATGCCTTGGCTTCATCTCCGGTGTTATTGATCTCAATACGATGGACCTGGATATCTTAAAGAAGCCAATTCATGCGTGGTGCGTGCCAGACAGTGTCACAGCAACACAACTGGCGAAGGTCGTTGTGAAATACGGCAACGATCATCCCGAGGAACTTCATCTTCCGGGTGTCGTACTTGTGGTAGGCGCCCTCGCCGGGGGGTTTCCTTGCGGACATTAAATCTGCGGTTGGACCAAAGTTCGGGGCCGGAAGGAACACTCCCGACCCTTTGCGGAGCACAAAGTGAGGAACACTCATCCTTCTACTACGGTCAGGTTGTCAAACGGCCTGAAAGCAGGTGCGAGTGTTCTAGAACCACTCGGCAAACGGCAAAAGCACGTAGCCTGACACGGCAACCCCTTGCCTAGTTGCACGCTTGACTTGGGGCACTTCTCCACAAGGTAGGTAGTGATTTTACTCACTCTGCACCTCCTCTTGTGAGGGAAGTGTCCCTCAAGAGCTATGGTACCAGAGCCGGGTCCCCATCCCTTCGCGCTCCTTGCGAAAGGGGTAGGAGTCCACCTATCCCAATGCCATCGCTATACCCTCTGCAGCTGCGGCCTTTCGAAGATCGGCGTCGGTGGTTGCCAAAGGCAAATTGAGGCGCATCGCTAGCGCCAGGTATGCCGCGTCGTAGTTGGTAAGACCGTGCTTTTGTACGAGCGCGGGGAGTTCGAGGATTTCACTCGGAACTTGCTGCGCAGCATCAATGGGGAGGGCCTTGAGCCGCGTTAGAAACCCATCGACTTGGTCGAGTCTGATCCGCTTCCGGCGGTGGGCCATGAGAAGTCCGTTTCCAACTTCATAGAACCACAGGATCGGAACCGCGGCGCGTTTGCTGGAAAGGCTGGCGAGGATGCTGAGCCCATATTGCCGGCCAGATTCGTCTTCGAGAAACCACTGGAGCGTTAGCGACGCGTCCAGCACCAGATCACTCACAGACGATGACCTTCACGGATTAGTTGCTTGACGGAAATGTCTCGCAGGGAAGTGCGGTTCTCCGTCACAAAGTTGAGCATCTCCTCCACTGCACTCTCGTAGTGGCCGTGGCCGTTGCCGTCTCCGGCCATTGACGCGCGTTCTTTTTCCCGAAGGACCGCGAGCGCCTTGCCAATTACTTCCTCGGCAGTGCGGAAGTGACCGGACCTCAACTCGTCGTCGACGATCCGTTCCTGCTCGGGCGTCAGGTTGATGTTCATTGGCGCAAAGCCCTCCCGCAGGTTAAATCATAGCAGTTTCTCGATGCGTATCGCGGGTTGCTGGCAGGTGCGGCATCCTCTCGCTTCCTTTGCGAACAGTGGGGAGATTGAACCGTTACACCTCCCTCTCAAACGGATTAACCACCCGGACCTGCAACTCCCCGAAGTCCCGCTCGTTCCGCGTGGCCACTTCCAATCCGTGAACTCGCGCCGTGGCCGCAATCATCGCATCTTCGATTAACTCCGACGACTTCCCTGCCTTGAGCCGCGCCCACTCGCGGAAACACGCAGAGTCCATTGGAATCACGGGGAACGTCCCCTCCGTCACCGTCAGCCAGTTCTCGATCTCCGCAGCTTTGGCTGGGTCATTCTTTCGCGTGAGTTCGGCTCCCGCCTGTAGCTCTCCTATGGTCACTGCCGACAGGAATATCTGCTCGGGCCGGAGTGTATCCATCCACGCAAGCACGGCACCGTGCGGTTTGCGTTTCCGCAATTCCGAAACAACGTTGGTATCGAGCAGATATCGGGTCACTGGATCTTGCGCGCCTACTTAAACTCCGGTCCGCTGAAATCGATTGCCGGGCGACTCTTCCATCCACCCCGCTTCGGCACAATGTCTTCAAACCGCGGCCCTTCGCCCAGCAGCCACTCCTTGATGTTAGGCCGCCTCTCGCGCTGTAGTCGCCGCCACTCTTCCA
The DNA here is from genome assembly GCA_963709025.1 of uncultured Acidobacteriaceae bacterium. Taxonomy (GTDB): domain Bacteria; phylum Acidobacteriota; class Terriglobia; order Terriglobales; family Acidobacteriaceae; genus Sulfotelmatobacter. Next base: position 79,732 of record CAVPVE010000045.1, on the reverse strand, counting down.
TCGGCACCAGCACCGCCTCTTCCACTCCCCGCCGGGTCACCACCTGCGGCCCTTTCTTCAGCGCTGCGTCCAGGAATTCGCTGAATCGCGCCTTAGCCTTCTGCAACTGCCATGAGTTCATAATCGAGCACCCTCTCGTCTCCCAGTATATGACTAGTCACATGACTAGTCAAATAAATAAAGCCCTTTTCCACAACCCGATTGTGACATCTGACCTTGCCTTCAACCTCCAACTTGCGCGATTATGAGCCCAAAGGCAGTGACACCGCGCCTAGGCGCGCTAGGTCTCGCCCTTAAGTCCTTTGTTTCACGGATTTTGATCTCTAAGTTCTTTGAAAACGGTATTTTGCCGGGAAATTCGTGCTAACTCGATGATTCCAAAGATCGAGGGGGGAGGGGGATACCCCGTTTTTCGATTGGGTCTGCCTGCCGGCAATGCGAAACCGTTCGCCTCGCCGACGAATTTTCTTGAGGAGCGGCGTCGGAGCGGAGAACGATCGGCCAAGAATGATCGGCCAAGGAACGATCTGCCAGGCGTTCGGGGCCTGCGACAGCTCTACTTCCCGTCCAGATGAATGTCTCCCACCCCAACGTGCGCCCGCAGTTCGTACTTCCCTTCGCCGTGATACTTCAGCGTCTTGCCCAGCCAGCCACTGGTTTCGCCGTAGCCATCGCCATGCACATCGCCAATCCCCGTGCTCACGTTCACCACCCGATACCCAGCACGCCCGTTCGAAATGCGGATGTCGCCGACTCCCAAACTCAAATCCTTGTCGCCCTCAACCTCCTCGACCGTTACATCTCCGACTTTCGCATGCACGTCGATGTTCGTCGTCTGCGGCACTTCCAACTCCACATCAAACTGCGTGTTGCCGCCAGAAGGCGCATGAAACTCAATCGTGGCATCTTTACCCCGGACGTCGAAATCCACGGTCGCGTCTTTGACGTTCCTCTCGTGGCGCGACTTGACCGTATAGCGCAGGCTGATCTTGTTCGTATCCCCGCGCTTGACGTGCACATCGCCCACACTCAACCGCACGTGCACGAAGCCGCCAGCGGCGAATTCGCGGGCGTCGCTGCGCGTCTCTTCGTAGTCCCAATCATGGCTCGCAAAAGACGGAACCGCGCTAAACGATGCCAGGACCAGACACGCCAGAATTGTTTTGTACCGGGAATTCCCATGGACAAGAGACCTTCCAGGCATGGAGCACCTCTCGGGCGCAAGAGCGCCTGTCTCTGTTACGCACACCGAAACACGAAAGTTCCAGAAGAAGTTCGCGGGGAAGTTTCGGAAATTGCCGGGCGAGACTCAGTGGAAATCGGCCACGCCGTTCCACACCAGTTGGACGGCAATCGCGAGAATCAGAAAGCCGAAGATCTTGTTGATCGCTCCCACCGCGCTCGGCCCCAGTCGCCTGACTAGCGGCCCTCCCAGCACAAAGAACAGGGTCACGCTGAGCGCGACGGCAGCGATTCCGATGATCATCCCGAGATACGCTGCCGCATTGTCCACATGAGCCGCCAGCGCCATGACGACCCCGATCGCACCCGGCCCCGACATCAGCGGCATGGCCAGCGGAGCCAGCGAGATATCTTCTTTGTCCGCAGCCTCGTTGCTTTCTTCCGGTGTAATGCGCGCATGCGAAGTGACCATGCCCCACGCCGTATTCGCCACGATCAGTCCGCCCGCAATCTTGATCACGGGCAGTGAGATGCCGAAAAAGTGCAGCACGAATCGTCCAAAAAAGAGAAACGTCACCAGGATGACGAACACTCAAATCCCGGTCTTAACGGCCGTGCGACGGCGTTCTTGCGGAGTCCATCCTGAAGTCATCGTGAAGAAGATTGGAATGCCGCCAAAGGGATCGACAATCGGAAACAGCGCCAGAAACGTCGCCACCGCGGAGTCCGGAAGCGTGCGCAAAAATTGTCCCAATGCATGAGCCGAACTCATAACGCTATTTGGATCCTTCCAGCGTCTTGGCCGCGCGCTCCAGCGCCGCGGTCAGCGCCGCCAGCTGTTGCCGCGCCCGCTCGCTGTCGCCCTTGTCGAGGGCCTCATTCACTCCCGGAATCACCACCGCCGCATAGCCCGTATATTCTCCCGGCGCATAAATCACGTGCCGAAACCACGGACGATGCGGCAGTCCCTGCGGCAGCAACAGCGCCTGCTCCGCCCCGCGCAGAGCCTGGTTCAGGCGTGTGGCATCCGTCGGCGGATTCTTCTGCTTTGCCAGGATCTTCACACTCGCCGTCTCGAAATGGTGCGCCGCATTGTTCACTACGTCAAAACTGAGTACGTTCTTGCCGAACTTGTCATCGGCCCTATGGTGAGCGGCGTCCAGATACACGGCAATTTCCTTCGCGTACTCCTCGTAGTCGTAGGGCAGAACATCGGCATCCGCCATGCGCACCGCTTCCAGCCCAAACACCCGCGCCATCTGCTGTTCGTACACAAAATCCGGATCGCCAAATTTCTTGAACCAAGCGAAATTGTCGAACACGGAGTGGTAAACACCATACGAACCGCTGGAACTGACATCGCTCGAAGGCACTCCGGAGTGCTGCAAGAACGCGGTGTAATCCGAACCGCTTCCCAGATCGCCGACCGGAACGTCGCCCTTCACCGTCGCCGAGGGAGTGCGGCGGCTGTCTCCAATCGCCTCCGTCGGCGACTGCGCCGAGAGCGCCTCCGGCTGCGCTGCCTTCTGCCAGACTTCATAGACAGTGCCACCCTTCGGGCTCGGCACCACCTTGGTTACATCGCGCAAAAACTGTTTGAGGCTCGGCACCGCCGACGCGCCAAACTTCTGCCCGGAAACAGCCACATCCATATTGAAATATGCCGCGGCATTCGCGAGTTCGGACTCGTGCTGCTCCACCCATTCGGTCGAACCCATCAGGCCTTCTTCTTCGCCATCCCAACTGCAGAACATCAGGGTGCGCTTCGGCTTCCACCCTGACTTCAACAACTCGCCGACGCCGTGTACCGCTTCGAGCATCGCCGCCGTGCCGCTATTGGGATCAACCGCCCCATAAACCCACGCATCGCGATGATTCCCAGCGACGACCCATTCCTCCGGCATTGCCGAACCGCGCACTCGGCCGACCACATCCCACAGCGTGCGGAACTGGTAGTCCTGTTTGAGATGCATCTTCAACTTTGCTGGCCCCGGACCGACGTGATACGTAAACGGCAGCGCCCCCTGCCACTCCCGCGGCGAGTCCGGACCGCCAAGATGCTGCAGCACCGGCCAGATATCGTGATACGACAACGGCGTGACCGGAATCGTCGGCATCTGCGCCGATTGCTCCGGCGCAACGCGCTGCGACTCGGGCAGCGACGGCACCGACGCCACCCCAGGCGTGGTGGGATCTCCCGGAAACTCGAACATGTATCCCACCGATCCGCGCTGCACGCCCGTGTCCGGCCGCCAAGGCCCGTCGGGATATTTGTCGCCGCGCTTCCATCCATCATCCGCGGGATCGGAGTAGATGATCACGCCCGCCGCGCCATGTTCCTGCGCGACGAACACTTTCACTCCGCGAAAATTCTGCCCGTAGCGCACCACCACGATCTTGCCGCGCACATCGATCTTCAGCTTCTCTAGCTTCTCGAAGTCTTCCGGCGTGCCGTAGTTGGCGTAGACCACGTCGGCCTCAACGTCTCCCGACGGCGACATCCCGTTGAATGGCATCACCACGCGGGGATCGTCTTGAAACGGATCGTTGTCGACATGCTCCCGCGTGGGGCCGTGCATCGCGATTCCGGCGGGCGCAGTCAGATCGACGCTGATTTCTTCCGGATAATTGATCCAGACCTTGTACTCGACAATCTCGGTTTCGAGGCCGGCGTCGCGGAATTTCTGCGCAACATAGTCAGCGGTCGCCTTGTCCTCGATCGTGCCCGCCATGTGCGGAGCCTGCGTCAGAATGCGCAGATGTTCCTCCGCGAGTTTAGGATCGGGTACGGCGAGGAAGCGCGCTTCCGCAGCCGACTCGGCGGCGGCGTCGCGAAAGCCGAAGATGGCCGGTGACGAATTGGAGGATGCCGCTACATTCCCTGCAGACGGCGTCGATGAACCGGAAAACAAAATGGCGGACGAAAGCAGTGCTGCTGAGAAGAGTTTCATGGGCTCCAAGGTGAAAGGTAGTAAGGTAGCACAGGCGCTCGCCGCCGGCGGACGAAGAGCCGTGCATTCGCCTACTGTTCGCCCCAGCACCAACTTCACCAATTTCATCAACTGGTGAATTTGTGTGATAGAATACTTCCATGAAACGAGCAACCATGACAATTCCGGACGATCTGGCGGAGGCCATGGAGCAGTACGTCCAGGCTCAAGAAGTACCCCCCGCTCTTACGACAGTCGTCCAAGTCGCGCTGCGAGAGTACTTGCGTGAACGAGGATTTCTGCATGAGTACCGCCCTCTGAAGATTACGCCGGCGAAGAAAGGCAGTGGGCGCAGCGATGTCAGTCAGAACCATGACCTTTACTTGGCGGGAATCAAGAAATGATGCGCGCGGTCTTGGCGGACACCGGGCCGTTATACGCGGCCGTGGACCCAGAAGATGCGCACCACAAGAGAGCCCTCCAAGACCTGCGGAAGTTGGACAGTGATCGGCGGCAAATCGTGATTCCTTACTCGACTTTGCTCGAGGCGTACTCTCTGATCATGTTTCGTTTGGGCAGGAACGTGGCGTCCACTTGGCTAACGGATATGGCCGATGCGGCTTTGGTGAATCCGACACCAGAGGACTACCGAGAGGCTGCAGCTAAGATTCGGGCACTCGCCGATCAGCCCATCACGTTATTCGATGGAGTTGCAGCGGTTGTCGCTGCTCGTCTGAACCTGGATGTATGGACCTACGACCAGCACTTCGACGTGATGAGAGTCGGCGTTTGGCGATAAACTAGACTACCTTACCTGCCCGGTCCCGATCACTTCGTATTTCGACGAAGTCAACTCCGCCAGCGCGAAGGGCCCGCGGCAGTGGAGTTTCTGCGTGCTGATGCCCATCTCGGCGCCGAAGCCGAACTCCGCGCCGTCGGTGAACCGCGTCGAGGCGTTCCAATAGACCGCAGCAGAGTCCACTTCGCGCAGGAATTTTCGGGCGTTCACCTCATCGTGGGTCACGATGGAATCGCTATGCTTGGTCGAATATCGGTTGATGTGCGCGATCGCGTCGTCGACATTGGCTACCACAGCCACCGCCATACAGAGCCGTAGATATTCTTCATACCAGTCTTGCTCGGCCGCGGCGCCGACCTGTAATCCGGCGGCCAGGCTGCGCGCCTTGCCGTCGCCGCGCACTTCGACACCGGCATCGACTAACTTCTTCACAATGCGAGGCACGTACTGCGCCGCCACGCGTTCATGCACCAGCAACTTCTCAGCGGCGTTGCACACCGACGGACGCTGCGTCTTCGCGTTGATGACAATGCGATCGGCCATTTCGAAATCAGCCGACTCGTCGACGAAAACGTGGCAGTTCCCCGCCCCCGTTTCGATCACCGGCACTGCGGAGTTCTCGGTCACAAACGTGATAAGCCCCGCACCGCCCCGGGGAATGATGACGTCGACCAGTCCGCGCGCCTTGATCAATTCCTGCACCGATTGCCGCGTCCCCGAATCCAGCAACTCAATCGCGCCCTCAGGCACGCCGGGAACAGCATTCATGATCTCGACCAGGCGCTGGTTGCTCTGCGTCGCCTCCTTGCCACCACGCAGGACGATCGCGTTGCCCGTCTTCAGTGCCAGCACCGCAGTATCGACGGTCACATTCGGGCGTGACTCATAAATAATTCCCACAACGCCCAGCGGCACCCGCACTTTACGAATGCGTAAGCCATTCGACTTAGTCCACTCCGCCAACGTCTCGCCAATGGGATCGGGCAGAGCCGCAACTTCGCGCACGCCGCGCGCCATGTCTTTAATCCGCAATGCCGTGAGCAGCAGGCGGTCGCGCATAGCGCCCTCGAGCCCGGAAGTCTCGACGTCTTCGCGGTTGGCGGCGAGGATGCTCTTCTCATGCGCTTCGATCGCATCGGCAATCGCCAGCAGGAGCGCATTTTTCCCCGCGGTCGAAAGCAATGCGAGTTTGCTCGAGGCGCCGCGCGCGCGCAGCAATTTTTCCTGCGTCGTACCGGCGGTAGTGAGAGTGGCGGCCATCGCGAATCTATCTATCTGTCTTTCTGTGGCGGGAAATACGTCCCGATCTTGCGTTCCATTCCCAGCGTGATCGCCTTGGGATGCCGTCCATTCACAATCGCGACGTGCACGCCGCCCTCACTCGCCAGTTTCGCGGCGCGCAGTTTGGAGATCATGCCGCCCCGCCCCAGCGAACTCTTGCCGTTGCATTGCCCTTCAATCGCGGGCGTGAGCCTGCGAATCACACGCTGCAGTTTCGGTTTCTTGCGCCCGTTCGGAACCAGAAATCCGTCCACGTTGGTGAGCAGCAGCAGCCAGTCCGCTTTCACGGCTGTGGCCAGCAGCGAACTCAGTTCGTCGTTGTCCCCAAAAGCGCCTTCGATCTCGCGCACTGAAACGCTGTCATTCTCGTTCACGATGGGCACCACCCCCAACTCGAGCAATTCGGCGAGGGCATTTTTCAGGTTGCGGTAGCGCACTGGCGAGGTAAAATCGTCGCCCGACAACAACAACTGCGCCACCACTTTTTTCCCGAAGAACAAACGCTCGTAGGTATGCATCAGCTTGCTCTGCCCGACCGCGGCACAAGCCTGCATCCGCGGAACGTCGCTCGGACGCTGATCCAGTTCCAGTCCCGACATCCCCGCGGCAATCGCGCCTGAAGTGACGATCAGGTATTCATTCTTCGAAAGATCAAACTGATCGACCATGCCGCGCAGCAGATTGATATCGATCTGCCCGCCCGGAGCAATAAGACTGGTGCCGACTTTGATAACCACTCGCATAATGTTGTTGGTTGCGGGCCGGAGTCGCTTCACTTTTCCTTCGCCGCCAGGAACTCCAGCCTGGAGTGCCCGGCGGCCTGATGTTCCCGACCCGGCGGGGAAGGACAACATCTCTATCCTGCCGTTAGAATGGCTTTCTGGCAAGGTGAAAAATCTTGCCGCATCGCGGGCATCGTGAGCGTGGTCTCACGCAAATCCTCCCGGTGCCTTCCGAGGTTCACATGAAGACAATTCTCGCAGTGATGATTGCTCTCACGTGTCTCACATCTTCCTCGTATGGACAAACCAAACGCGTGATTCTGCCGAACTCCAAGTTTATCCGATGCGTATCGTTGGAGTGTTCGCAGTTGTGGCAGGACAAGGCTCCCGAGGCGAACGATATTTATCCGAAAGAAGTAACCGTCGATCTTCCCGACAATGCGCCTTGTTCGCTCGAACTCACGGCACAGTACGACAAATCTGTGTCGATGGACGACTTGAAGGCTGCCATCGATGCGCGCTACGGCAAATGGGCCGGCATCACCAACGCCACTTCGCCCGTGAAATCATGGCGAGTCGAGACCGAAAGAATCTCCATTCGATTGCGCACCGTAACCGAGCAGGATGCAAAGCTGTCCGACGACAAACTGGAGGTAGGAACGAAGACCGTGGTTTACATGTCGTTCCAGCCCACTAAATGTGGTTCCGACTAATATTCTGATCCCAGGAAGTTTTGAATCATGCCAGCATCCAATGCCACCAGCCGATTCTCCGATCGAGTCGAAAACTACATCCGTTACCGGCCAGGGTATCCTTCGCAAGCTCTGCAAGTTCTGCGAGGCGAGTGTGGCCTGTCATCCCAGCACGTCATCGCCGATATCGCCTCGGGCACGGGGATCTGGACTCGCATGCTGTTGGAGAATGGCAACCTCGTCTTTGGAGTCGAACCCAACGCAGAAATGCGCCAGGCGGGCGAGCGCTTGCTGGCGCCATTTTCGAAGTTCACCAGCGTGGCCGGCACCGCGGAGGCTACGACTCTCGGCGACGCCAGCATCAATTTCGTGACCGCCGCTCAGGCCGCACACTGGTTTGACCGCAAACGCTCCCGCCGCGAGTTTTCGCGAATCCTGAAGCCCGACGGATGGCTCGTACTCTTGTGGAACGAGCGCCTCACCGACTCGACTCCGTTCCTGCGCGACTATGAGCAACTCCTACTGAAGTACGGCACAGACTATGAAGACGTCCGGCACGAGAGGGCCACCGACGCGGTGAATGAATTCTTCGATCCGGCACCGTTTCAGACACGAGTCTTCGAGATGCAGCAGGAGTTCGACTACTCCGGCGTCGAAGGTCGCCTGCTGTCGTCATCGTATGCGCCCGGCCCGGAGCATCCGAACCACGCGCCGATGCTGCGCGAGTTGCGGCGCATCTTCGACGTGCACGCCATCGCCGGCCGCGCCACCTTCGACTACAAAACACGTGTGTACTTTGGACGTTTGCAATAGCTGGTTCAGGAGAACCTAGTGTCCGACGAAAAATCTTTCCACATGACGCCCGACGAATTCCGTCGCCACGGCCACGCCGTGATCGACTGGATCGCCGATCACCAGGCACGCATCGAGTCGTTTCCAGTGCTCTCGCAAGTCAAGCCGGGAGAGATCCGCGCGGCGCTTCCGCCGAATCCTCCAACACACGGCGAGCCTTTCGACGCACTGCTCAAGGATGTCGAGCGCGTGATCCTGCCCGGCGTCACGCACTGGCAGTCGCCTAACTTTTTCGCCTACTTTCCGTGTAACGCGTCTGGCCCCGGAATCCTCGGAGATCTTCTTTCTTCCGGCCTGGGCGTGCAAGGCATGCTCTGGTCCACAAGTCCGGCCTGCACTGAGCTCGAAACCCATGTCATGGACTGGCTGGTCGGAATGCTCGGCTTGCCCGCGAAGTTCCTTTCGTCGAACACCGGTGGCGGCGTCATTCAAGATACGGCCTCCAGCGCGGCTCTCTGTGCCCTGTTGGCCGCGCGCGAGCGCGCCACCCAATACGTCAGCAACAAAAAAGGATGCGATGGCCGCCTCGTCGCCTACGTCTCCACCCAAACGCATTCCTCGCTGCAAAAAGCTGCGATGATCGCCGGGATCGGCGTCGACAATCTGCGCCAGATCGAAGTTGACGAAAGCCTCGCCATGCGGCCGGACGTCCTGGCGAAACAAGTGGAAGCCGACCGCACCGCCGGGCTGACTCCGTTTTTCGTTTGCGCCACCATTGGCACTACTTCTTCCAACGCGATGGACCCCATCCCCCCCATCGGCGAAGTCTGCCGCCAGCACAATCTGTGGCTGCATGTGGACGCGGCGATGTCAGGCACCGCCATGCTCTGCCCTGAATTCCGCCATCTGCAGAACGGACTCGAGTTCGCCGACAGCTACAACTTCAATCCCCATAAATGGATGTTCACCAACTTCGATTGCAACTGCTTCTGGGTCGCCGACCGCAAGGCGCTAATTCAGACGTTGAGTATTCTGCCCGAGTACCTGCGCAATCAAGCGACGGAGTCGGGCGCGGTCATCGATTATCGCGACTGGCACATCCAACTCGGACGCCGCTTCCGCTCGCTCAAGGTGTGGTTCGTGATCCGCCACTATGGCGTGGAAGGCCTGCAGCATCACATTCGGCAGCATGTGAAGCTGGCGCAGCAGTTCGCGGACTGGGTGCGCAACGACGACCGCTTCGAACTGGCCGCCACCGCGCCGCTGAATCTGGTTTGCTTCCGGCACAAGGGTGGCGACGCCGCCAATCAGACCATCATGGACCGCCTGAACCGCAGCGGTGACCTGTTCCTCACCCACACCAAGCTGCACGGCAAGCTGACGTTGCGTCTCAGCGTCGGGCAAACTCACACACAGTTCCGCCACGTGGAGAACGCGTGGAGGCGGATCAAGGAAGAGGCAACGAGTGTGCAAAACGACGGCTAGGTCTCTGACCGCATAATCTGTTTCTTCTGTAACCGAACTTCAAGCGTGCCTTTTTGCGGGTGAAGCGCCAGTCGATGGTGACCCGATTACGATTCATTCTCCGACCCCAGGCCCTGGCTTCCCGCCTCAGATCGCCCAGCGATGGGATTCTTCGCCGTCCCAGGCACTGTCGGGAGAACAGGCTGATTTCGATTTCCGCCTGGTTCAGCCAGCTTCCGTGCTTCGGTGTGTAGTGTACCCTGAACCGGTCCCACAGCCAGCCTCCCGCCTTCTCGCCGTACCGCTCCACCACTGCCTTGCGGGTGTGCGAACTCAGATTGTCCATGACCAGATGAATGGCGTCGGCGGCCGGATAATGTTCCGCGATCTCCAGCAGATAATCGGCAAACTCGGGCGAGGAACGGTCCGGAGTCACGCGAAGATAATGCCGTCCCGCCTTGGGCTCCACTCCGCAAAATGCGTTGGCCGTGCCGCGGCGTTCGTACTCGCAGTCGCGCCGCAGAACTTGTCCCGGATGCAGCGGCCGGGAGGGGCGGAGATCGGCATGCAGGACCACCGGCTTCTCATCGATACAAACCACCGGTTCCGCCTCTGAGAGCGGCTTCTCATACAAGGCCAGCACGTCTTCCATGCGTCCGAGATAGTCCCGGTCCAGTTCCGCCACACACCACATTTTTTTCCCGCCACGGCTTCAGGTCATGACTCTGGAGCAAGATGCGGATCGTTTCCCGGCCCACCCGCCGTGCCAACTTCCGCTTCACCGCTTCCTGGGCGAGGAGCCGCACACTCCACCGCGCCCTGCCTTCCGGCGGCGGGCCGCACACCAGGGCGATGATGCGCTGACTCTGGCCCGCGTCCAGCACCCGCCGCTGGCCCGGACGCGGCTTCTCGTACCATGCCGACTCCAGCCCTTCCTCCTCGTAGCGCCGGGCAATGGCCCGCACCGTCTTGGAGGCTACACCCACATTGCGGGCTACCTGCCCGGCCGTCTGCCCCTGGCCGAGTTCCCGCAGGATCACAGCCCGCCGCAGCACCCGCGCCGATTCCCACCCCTTGTTCAACATGGCGGCGATCTGTTTACGATCCTTCTTGGTCAGCTGGACATGCACCCGATGATAGGCTCGCATGCCTGCACTATGCCGCTCTTTTGCTCCTTCCACGAGTATCTATAGATATACATCTCCATACGGTCGTAGACCTAGTCATGCAACTCATGGCCACAATGCGGGCATTGCTGCTCAATAAATCGACTTGTGGACGCGGCTTCGCTTGAAGTAATGGTTTGCGCCGCAACTGGATCGCCGCAAAAGGGGCAAGGCGCATGGATGGCCACGGAGGTACGGAAGGCCGCATGCTGGCCTCCGTAGACAATGAAAAAAAAGTACACGATGGCCGGGAGCGCAAGGGAGAAGAAAAATCTCGAGATAACTCCCCACCGGTTTACTGGCGCGTCGGGCGGTGCCATCGACATCGCCCAAAACATAATCAGGAATGCGATGCCGGCCATCACGTGAATGTACTTCGGAAGCCAAAAGCGAGTGCGTCCCCAGAACTTGAAGAATCCAAACGCCGCGACCACGAGGAGAGCCGCATGAACCAGATACAGGCCGCTAAAGATCTGCTTCCACATACTCGCCTCGCGTAGTATAACCCGCAAGAAACTGGACCGTGCGACTGCGGAGACCCTCCGTCTTACGCTTCCCAAGGATTCAAAATCTGGGCTTGCGCGCTGGCAAAATCATTCACGTTGCGCGATGCGATTGTCAGATTGTGGTGAAGCGCGGTCGCTGCGAGTAAACCGTCGATGGCCGATAGCGTTCTTCCCTTGCGCCTGGCCTCTGCCGCAAGCAGGCCCCACCGGTCCGCGACGGCCGCATCAATGGCCAGTATCCTTCCAGCGAAGCGGGCGTGCAGGTCCAGTTCCAGCCAGGTCTCGAGCTGCGTCCGGCGTTTGCTTTGAGGCAGGCCCGCGACACCTTTTCGAATTTCCCCCAGGGTGAGCACACTCAAGTAGAGCAGCCTTTCGTCCACCGCTTCCATCCACTGCAGCACGCGCGGCTCGGGCCTGGTGCGCACAACTTCGGAAATGCAATTTGTATCCAGCAGGAATCCGCTCATCGCTCGATCCTATGTCAGGTCAGTGTCTCGTCCCGGATCGCGATCCCGCTCTAAATCCAGGTCGACGCCTAAAAGTGGAGACTGACGGAAAAACTGTACGAGACTCTTCGGCTGATCAGATTTGCCCACCAGCAACTCGTATTGCTCCTCTGCCATCATCACTACGCCTTCTTTGCCCTGGCGCGTAATGCGTTGCGGACCCTCGCTGCGCGCCCGCCGGAACACTTCGCTGAATCGGGCCTTGGCACTCTGGATCTGCCAGGATTCTCCCGCAGCTTTCAGGCTTTCGGCCGGAAGAGATGAAAATCCGCGATTTGGCTTTTTAGTGGATTTCGCCATGGGGCTCCTTAATTATGACTAGTCTGACTAGACACCAGTCTCTCTATTTTTCCCTTTCTCGTCAAGGGAAAACCACAGTTGAAAAAGACCCGACTTGGCCCTAGGCAAGCATCCCGTCCAGCACCCGTCGCACCTTGCCCGCCAAGGCGGAAGGCGTAAACGGCTTCGCGAGAAACGCAATCCCGGCATCCAGCACACCCTGGCGCACGATCGCATTGTCGGTGTAGCCCGACATGAACAGGATCTTGGTCTTTGGACGCAGCTTCTGCATGCGCCGCGCCAGGTCAGGCCCACTCATTTCCCGCATGACGACGTCCGTCAGCAGTAAATCAATATGGCCCGGATGTTGCTCACAAACCCGGTCGGCTTCGAGCACATTCTTTAGTTCCAGAACCAGGTATCCGCACGCTTTCAGAATCGCCACGGTCAGATCGCGGACATGCGGATCGTCTTCGGCCACAAGAATGGTCTCCTTACCGCGGATCGTCGGCTCCGGCGTCTGCGTCCTGGGGGTGCGCTCCGCGCTCTCCTCTACTCGGGGGAGATAGACCTTAAAAGTACTGCCCCGGCCCGGTTCGCTATACACCCAGATGTGCCCGCCGCTCTGCTGCACGATGCCGTAGACCGTGGCCAGTCCCATGCCCGAACCTTTGCTGACTTCCTTGGTGGTAAAGAAGGGTTCGAAGATGTGGGAAAGAGTTTCGGCGTTCATTCCCTGCCCCGTGTCACTTACCGCCAACATCACGAACGAGCCCGAATTCACACCAGCGTGTTCTCGAGCATACGATTCGTCGAGTTCAACATTTGCGGTCTCGATCGTGAGCGTGCCGCCGTCGGGCATGGCGTCTCGCGCGTTGATTACCAGGTTTAAGAGCACCTGCTCCATCTGGCTCACATCCGCCTTGACCGCGCCGAGTTGCGGCGACGGAGTAGTCACGATTTCCACATTCTCGTGGATCAACCGGCGCAGCATCTTGTCGACGTCGACGATGATCGCATTCAGATTCAACGTGCTGGGCTGCAAGACCTGCTTTCGCCCGAAAGCGAGCAACTGGCGGGTCAGCGCCGCAGCCCGATTACTGGCCGTGATGATCTGACTGGCTCCGTTATGAACGCTGTCCGCCGCGGGGTTTTCGCTCTCAAGCATCTGTTGCGCATATCCCATCACGATCGTCAGCACGTTGTTGAAGTCATGCGCAACGCCGCCGGCCAGGCGTCCAATGGCTTGCATTTTTTCCGCCTGCAACAGTTGCTGGAACAGCAAGCGATAGCGTTCTTCGGAAGCCCGCAGAGCTTCGGCGTTCCGGTGATTGCGGTGTTGGCTGAGAGTCAAATGCGCGCCGTAGCAGGCCAGTGAAACGATCACCGTGCCGTAGGCGACGATATGGTCATGATTGGCGGCCTTGATCGCAAGAGCCCACGCCGTCAGCGGCATTACGGCGAGTCCGGCATTCTTGAGCAGAAAGCGGCGCTCGTTCCAGGCCTCCGGAACTGCCGCAGCGGTCTCAGTCTGCTGTTCGTATCCCGCCGCTAGCATCGTTGCGACAACGAAAGGAACCGTCCACGCCAGGCTCGACCAGCTTCCTGAATCAGTGTGAATAAACGTCAGCGCATAGTCCCCCACTCCCGCGGCGAGAGCGTAGACGACCAGGTACACCGACATTCTCCGGCACAAACTCCGGGCCAGCAATGAGCTAGCCCAAAAGGAACGCATCACGAACGCAATCGCCAGCACGAAGTTGAGAACGTTCGTCATCCCCTGTTCCATCAGATCGAGACTGTGGACGCCACCCGGGAGCGTGCGCAGGAACAGGAAATCGTAATAAATTAGAAACGCGACCATCAGCATCTGGACGAAATCGAGCGAGCGGTACCAGTCCAGGCCAGAAGCGTCTTCGCCTTCCCCTAGAAACAACGCCATCACGATCGGAGCGTCGTAGCAGAGATACAGAAATTGTGAGACTGGAGATGCTGGAACTGGCTGGTGCAGCCAGTTCTCGTAATACGTCCAGACAACGTTCGAAACTCCGTAGGCCGTAAAGGCAAAAGCGAAGAGCATCCAGAAGGTTCGCCCCATGTCCCGACTACGCCGCGAGGCGTAAACGCACATTCCGGCTGCGGTAAGGCAGGCCGCAATCTGGACGATGTTGGAAACCAGGGCCCGCGTTGATCCCGCCCCCAGGAGAACAAAGCTGGCAATCTGTACGGCGACAAGCAGCCACGCGGCCCACGCGATTCGTTGCAACCTGACGGCGGACGCAGTCAAAGCCTTCGCGCACCTCGTGTATGAGAAAGTGAATTCCAGCGGCGGCATATCGGAAACAACATCCGATTTCGATTCAGCATAAAAAGCTCTACCTGCTGGCTCCGGCGAACGTCCTCAGTGTACTCCGTCTCCTCTGGGGTTATGTTCGGACGAATCCAAGAAAGGTCTGGGAACGACCTCCTCGCCATGCCTCTCATCGGCGAGCACACTCAACCCGAACCCTTGCCGGACCAAAGTTGATTCGAATGGTAGGTCTTCGTCAATTCGCAGTCAATGCAGAGGGATCCGGGTGAGGAAAACTGAAACTCAATCCGCAGGCATGGGCGCGGGGCGCGGCACTCCCCGACGCTCAGGTCCCGCGTACGTGGCTTCCGCGGGAACCTCCAGCCATTTGCGCACTTCGGGCAGAACTTTCCGCATGGCAACTTCGCCGGCGTGAATCAGATCGTCGGCCCGTTTGAAATCATCGTAGGCAAATCCAGCAACGTCCGGCTCGATCACAAGGTCAGCCGCTTCGCGCCATAGGCACGACATGGCGTCCTGCGCGATCGCGAACGATTGTCCGATCACGTCAAACAGATGCCGTGGTGGGCCACCGTTCGCCCAAGTCCCGCGCAAGTGCACAGCCAGCACTCGATCGGCGCCCATCTCGCGCACGGGCCGCGTCGGCACCGGATGCGACAACATGCCGTCCACCAGGTGCCGCCCGCGAATCTCCACCGGCAGAAACATCCCAGGATACGCACAGCTGGCGCGCACCGGATCGATGATCGATCCCGAATGAAACACCACGCCTTCGCCAGTATTGAAATCGGTTGCGGTCACGCCCAGCGGAATCCGCATCTCCTCAAATGTTCTCACCTTCAAGGTGCGGGTCAGAAAAGCGACCATGCGGTCATTCGTAGCGAATCCGCAGCGCGACAGCGTCCAGCGCGCAAACGTGGTGAAGCGCGTGTTAACGGCTACATCCCGCATTTCGGCGACCGTAAGGCCGCTGCAGTAGCAGGCACCAATCATTGCGCCGACACTGGTGCCGGCAATCACACGGATGGGAATGCCTTCTTCTTCGAGAACTTTCAGGACTCCAACGTGCGCGATGCCGCGGGCAAATCCTCCGCCCAATGCCACGCCAATTGCAGGAACCGGAACTGACGAAACAGGCGCATTCTTGCGGGAGAGCTCCCGGCCAAACGCCTGGACCGACCGAATGATCTTCCCCAGACTCTTCACGGCGAACCCCACATCTCCAGCCCGCGAACTGCCGGATTAGAACCCCATCTACCATATAAGATGCCACAATTGCATCCAAGGCTGCAGGGCACCTTGGTGCCATCCTCAGTTACGTCGGAGCACACCACGGACGAAGTAACAGTTACCGTGGCACCTTCAGACCCGTGACGGAATCCCTGTATTCCTGCTAAGTTGCGAACAGTATGGTGCGCGAGATCTCATCCGGTGGCGTAGTCATTCGGCAGAAAGACGGTAGCTGGTGGATGGCAGCCATCGAACTGCCCTCCGGAACGCCAAGCGCCGCACCCGATCCTGCCAAGCACGCGGCGCGATCGAAAGCGAAGCCCGTGCTCTGCCTGCCCAAGGGCCTGGTCGATCCCGGCGAGAAGCCGCTCGAAGCCGCCCTGCGCGAAGTGCGGGAAGAGACCGGAATCACCACTCTCCCCATCACCAAACTCGGCGACAGCAAATATGTATACGTCCGCTCCTGGGGTGACGGCGAAAAGGTCTTCAAGATTGTCAGCTTCTATCTTCTGCGCTACGAATCCGGGCGCATCGACGATGTCTCCGACGCCATGCGCATCGAAGTCGCGCGCGCCAAATGGGTGCCGCTCGAAGATGCCCCAAAACTCCTGGCCTATGGCGGCGAAAAGCAAATGGCACGCCAAGCCCTGCAGTATGTAAAAGCTCATCCGGACCCGTGACCCCGGCCCTAGATAAATTCCCCCAAATGCGATTACCATTACCAGTTCACAATTCAATCCTCTGTGTCCCCTGTGTCCTCTGTGGTGAAGAACTCTAGGACGTTAAGACTTTCATTCCGAGGCCCTAATTATGAAGCGCATCAATAAAGTCGCTGTCCTCGGCGCCGGAACCATGGGCGCCCGCATCGCCGCGCATTTCGCCAATGCCGGCGTTCCCAGCTACCTGTTCGATATCGTCCCACCCGACGCCGACGGCCCTGCGCGCAACAAGATCGCCGCCGCCGGACTCGACGCCGCCAAAAAATCCAAGCCCGCAGCCTTCATGGAACCATCACTCGCGAAACTCGTCACCGTCGGTAACTTCGAAGACGACCTCAAGAAACTCGCCGACGTCGATTGGATCATCGAAGCCGTCGTCGAAAATCTCGACCTGAAGCGCGCCCTGCTGAAAAAAGTAGAGGCCATCCGCAAGCCCGGCACGATCGTCACCACCAACACCAGCGGCCTGCCGGTCGGCAAAATCGCCGAAGGATTCTCCGACGACTTCCGCTGGGCCTGGTTCGGCACGCACTTCTTCAATCCGCCACGCTACATGCGCCTGCTGGAAATCATTCCCACGCCAGAGGCCGACCGCGCCGCCATCGACGCCATCGCGCACTTCTGCGACGTACGCCTCGGCAAGGGCGTCGTCATCGCCAAAGACACTCCCAACTTCATCGGCAACCGGATCGGCACCTTCTCCGTATTGAACGTCATCCGCCTCATGCAGGAAATGGGCCTCACCATCGAAGAAGTCGACGCCCTCACCGGACAGGCCGTGGGATGGCCCAAGTCCGCCACCTTCCGCACCATCGATCTGGTCGGCCTCGACATTCTCGGCCACGTCGTCGGCAACATGACGACGAACGTCAAAGATGAGCGCAGCGATCTGCGCCTGCCCGACTTCTTCAACCAGATGCTGCAGAAAAAATGGCTGGGCGACAAAACCAAAGGCGGCTTCTACAAAAAAGCAAAGGGCGGTCCCGGGAAAGAAGACGAACGCTTCGCCCTGGACTGGAAGACGCTGGAATACCATCCCCGCCAGAAGCCGAAGTTCCCCGCGCTCGATATGGCGAAATCCATCGAAGACACGGGCACGCGCCTCCGCACCCTGCTCGGCCTCGATGGCGCGGGCCCGCAGAAGGGCGACAAAGCGGGCGCGTTCCTCTGGTCGGCGCTCACCGATCTCTGGACCTACTCCGCCAACCGCGTTCCTGAAATCTCGAATTCCGTCGTTGAAATCGACCGAGCTATGCGCCTGGGCTTCAACTGGGAACTTGGCCCCTTCGAACTCTGGGACGCCGCCGGCGTCGAAACCACCGTCGCCCGCATGAAAAAAGAAGGCAAGCCCGTCGCCGCCAACGTCGAGCGGCTGCTCGCCACCGGACAAAAGTCCTGGTACATCGACGATCCCCAATCCCCATCGGGACGCAAGTATTGGGAACTCGGAACCGAAAGCTGGGAAGCCGTGAAAGTTCCCTCCGGCGTGTGGTCGACGACAGTCGCCAAGAAATCCAACGGCGTGATCAAGAAAAATTCCGGCGCCTCGCTGATCGATCTCGGCGACGGCGTCGCCTGCATCGAGTTCCACAGCAAGATGAACTCGCTGGGCGCCGACATCATCAGCCTCATTATCCAATCCCTGAAACCTGGGGGTCCCGGCGACGCCTTCGACGCCTTTGTCATCACCAACGACGCCACGAATTTTTCCGTCGGCGCCAACCTCATGCTGCTGCTCATGAGCGTGCAGGAAGAAGAGTGGGACGACGTCGACCTCGCCATCCGCCAGTTCCAGGGGATGACCCAGGCCATCAAGTTCTCGCCCAAGCCCGTCGTCTCCGCTCCGTTCGGCCTGTGCTTGGGCGGAGGCACGGAAATTTCGTTGCACGCCGCGGCCCGACAACCGCACGCCGAGTTGTACACCGGACTAGTGGAAGTCGGCGTTGGCCTGCTCCCCGGCGGCGGAGGCTGCAAGGAAATGCTGCTGCGCGCCGTCGACAGCGCCGCCGCATCGCGTGGCAAAGTCTCCGGCGAAGCCCTCGCCGGCTCTGTAGAAATGATGGAAGCGATGAAGAAGGCTTTCGAAGCCATTGCCACTGCGAAAGTCGCCACCTCGGCGCATGAAGCCCGTGGCCTCGGCTTCCTCTCCGACAGCGACCGCATCACCATGAATCGCGAACGCGTCCTCTCCGACGCCAAAGCCCGCGCGCTCGAACTCGCTCGCGCTGGATATGAGCCTCCGGTCCCGCGCACCGACATCCCCGCCCCAGGCGAGAGTCTTCTCGCCGCCCTGAAGATGGGCGTCCACCTCATGCGCCAAGGCGACTTCATCACCGACTACGAAGTGAAGCTGGGTGGCAAGATTGCCGAAGTCCTCTGCGGCGGCAACGTCACCCCCGGCACTCCCGTAAGCGAGCAATACATCCTCGACCTGGAGCGCGAAGGCTTCAAATCCCTCTGCGGCGAAAAGAAAACACAGGAGAGAATTCAGTTCACGTTGAAAACGGGTAAAACGCTGAGGAACTAAACGCTGAGGAACTAGAAGAGGGCGAGAGACTGAGAATCAATGAGGAACGAGAGGGTGCCCGATCTTAATCCCGCCGCACTTTGACGACGTTAGAGCGTGCCCTGACCGCGGTCGAAGGGGTGAGGACTTTGGCTCCTGAAAATCTCAAATCTGTCCGCCGATTCTCTATCGCCATGTACTCCGCAACTTTTCTCCTGCATTACAATTGCCTCATGCGCAGACTTCTTCACACTGCTGCTGCGATCTTGAGCCTGACCATCCTCACTTCCTCCGCTTCACTCGCCAATGCCCAATCGAACCAAAACGAATCCTCCGCACAGGAATCCGCTCCCGACGTCCCCGACGCCATTGCGGTTCCCGCTGGCGAAACCGTTCAGTTCTTCGTCACCGCCAAGGGATCGCAAATCTACACCTGCCAGGCAGGCACAGACGGCAAGTTCGCCTGGACGCTGAAAGGCCCCGAAGCCGAACTGCGCGATCGCAAAGATAAAGTCATTGGCCAGCACCTCGCCGATCCCACCACCAAACTTCCAACCTGGAAACTGAAGGATGGCAGCGAAGTCTCCGGCAAAGCGGCCGCACACGTAGATTCGCTCAATTCCAACTCCATCCCGTGGCTGCTGGTTAATGTTGTGAGCCACGCCGGCAAGCCTGGATTGCTGACCAATGTGACCACCATTCAGCGCGTCCACACGCACGGCGGCAAACCCAGCAATGACGACGTCTGCGACGAGTCGCATAAAGACGCGGAAACCAAGAGCGAATACCGGGCCGACTACTACTTCTTCGCGCCGGCTAAGTAATGGCCATTCGCATGAACCGCACAGCACAATGGCGGGCATCTAATAAGCAGCCCACCGAGAACGGAGAAATCATATGCGTGAAGTTATCATTGCTTCGTCAGTTCGTACGCCCGTGGGACGCGCCTACAAAGGCACGCTCCGCGCCACTCGTCCCGATGAACTCGCCGCCATCGCCATCAAGGGCGCTCTGGAACGCGTGCCGCAACTCGATCCCAAAGAGATTGAAGACGTCATCCTGGGCTGCGCCATGCCGGAAGCCGAGCAGGGGATGAACGTCGCCCGCATTGCTTCCCTGCGCGCCGGCTTGCCCGTCGAGGTCTCCGCCCTCACCATCAACCGCTTCTGTTCTTCGGGACTGCAGTCGATCGCCATGGCGGCGGAACGCATCATGAGCGGCGGCGCGGAAGTCATCGTAGCCGGAGGAACCGAATCGATGTCGATGATCCCGATGGGCGGTCACAAGATCTCGCCCAATCCCTGGCTCGTCGATCACTATCCCGACGCGTATCTTTCCATGGGACTCACCGCCGAACGCGTCGCCCAACGCGACGGCATCACGCGCGAAGCCGCAGACGAGTTCTCGCTGCGCAGTCATCAGAAAGCGATGGCGGCCATTCAGGCGGGAAAGTTCGCCGACGAAGTGGTACCAGTTCCTGTGAGCTTCAGCACTCCGAATGGTTCCAAACCGAAGCGTCAGGAAATCGTCTTCAAAGTAGACGAAGGACCGCGCGGTGACACCTCGCTTGAAGCTCTGCTCGCACTCAAGCCCGCATTCCACATGAAAGGCACGGTCACTGCCGGCAACTCATCGCAAATGTCGGACGGCGCGGCCGCCGCCGTCGTCATGTCCGCCGAGCGCGCGAAGGCCCTCGGCATCAAGCCGCTGGCGCGTTACGTCTCATTCGCGACAGCAGGCTACAAACCCGAAGAAATGGGACTCGGTCCAGTCTTTGCAATTCCGAAAGCCCTGAAAATGGCTGGCCTCAAACTCGCTGACATCGACGTGATCGAATTGAACGAAGCCTTCGCAGCCCAATCGCTGGCGGTGATCAAAGAGGCCGGGTTGGACCCTGAAAAAGTGAATCCCAACGGCGGCGCGATCGCTCTAGGCCATCCCTTGGGATGCACCGGTGCCAAGCTGACCGCGAGCATAATCCGCGAACTGAAACGCCGCAACGCCCGCTACGGCATGGTCACCATGTGCGTCGGCGGAGGCATGGGCGCAGCCGGCATTTTCGAAAACCTTTAACCACGAAGGACACGAAGGTTCACGAAGGAAACCAAGAACTTAGAGCAAGAAGATCACCGAAGATCACGAAGGAATTCATTGACTAGGGTTTCCTTCGTGAACCTTCGTGTCCTTCGTGGTTCATGCTTTTAGTTTCCTTCGTGAATCTTCGAGTCCTTCGTGGTTCCCGCTTTGGGTCTTCGCCATTATTTCTTCTGCAAATTGTGACCGACGGCCTATACTCCGCGCAGAAAAATGGGTTAACTGTGGAAGCATTATGGCCACAGCTCCAATCCGTCGGTTGACCGCGCAGCAAATCAGTCATTCCATCATCACAGCGGCGATGAAAGTGCATTCCGAACTGGGCCCTGGATTGCTGGAGAGCGCTTACCTAGCATGCTTGCAGCACGAACTGCAGCAAGCGGGCCTTCTTGCTGCGTCGCAAGTCGGGCTTCCCGTCGTCTATCGCGGAGTACGACTGGAAATCGGCTATCGAATGGATCTGGTCGTTGAGAACCTCGTCATCGTGGAAGTCAAGTCGGTGGATGCGATCTCGCCGGTTCATCAGGCACAGATCATTTCCTACCTGAAGCTCAGCGGCACGTCTCTCGGATTGCTGATAAACTTCAACGTGGTCCACTTGAAGGACGGCATTCGGCGGTTCGTAAATGGCACTGAGTGGAAGACATAACATTAACCACCAAGGACACTAAGGTTCACGAAGGAAACCCTTGGGGTAATCGCAGCCTTCCGCGCTATAATTTAGCCAGGAGGGTTCCCATGACTCTCACTCGCCTTCTCTTCGCCGCGTTGGTGGTTTGTTCTACGCTGGCATTCGCTCAGACCAAAACTGGTTCCTTGGCAGTGTCAGAGCAGGCCTCTGCGAACCAGCCAGCCGCGGCCGCATCGTCCGAACCGTGGAAGTTCATTCCGAACCAACTCGCCGATGCCAGCTCTGGCACGGATCCTCTAACTCGTCTCCAGATCGACAAATACAAGGTCTTCCGCTCCAACACGAACACGCGCACTCTCCTCCTGGGCCCGGAGGCCGACGCTGGCATGGTTCTCTCTGGCTTGAACGGCATAGACGGACTCGATGGAGTCACGACCTGTCTAAAGATTCGCAGCTACGTGGTCGCGCGCGATGCGAAGGATTCCGATTCCACCCACCCGGTCAGCTATTCGACCTGCCAGCCCTCGACGCGCTACCGCGTTAGGACAACTGAGATTCGCTCTGGTTCCGTCGACCGCTGAGCCGCGCTGCGTAACACTTCTTTACCCAATTCCTATGCTCCTTGACACGGTCGAGGAGTATTCTTGTCTTGGACAAACGGTCCAACAGAACCAAGGCATCCCCGCCTAGTTTGCAGAATAGGTTTCGGTTGGTACGAGGTGCTTTATGCGGCTCTCCAGCCTTTGCGTTACGGCGGTACTTCTCCTTTCCGTAATCACCTTTGCACAACATTCCTCCGGAGGCGGAGGCGGTTCGAGTGGCGGGAGTTCCGGCGGCTCCAGTGGCGGCGGAGGTGGCGGATCGCACGGCGGATCTTCTGGTGGTTCCAGCTATTCCGGCGGCTCCGCAGGCGGCCACAGTTCGGGTGGTTCGGGCTCCAGTTCAAATGCGCACAGCTCTGGCGGATCGTCGTCGCACGCTTCGAGCGGACACAGTTCGATTGCAACACCCACCTCAACCCGCGCCAGCGTGACCAACTCCCATACAAATCATGAGCCCTCCGTCCGTGAACCGAATCCGGGCGCACGCGTCAGGACGGAGATCCCCGAGAAAAGGGGCCTCTTCGGATTCCTGCGCCATCCTTTCCGCAAGCCTGAACCCAAGCCCACAACCGTCGCCGATTTGAGGCGCCCGGTCCCATGTCTCAAAGGTCCCTGCGCCGTGTGTCCGCCCGGTCAAGCCCATGCCGGCGGATGTGGAAGAACCTTTTACCTCCGCCACGAACACCAACGTTGCACATCCGGGGAGATTTGGAGCGGCGGCTCGTGTCTGCTGCAAACTCAATTTCTGGATCGCTGCAATGCTTTGCGGATGACGATGCAGCGCCAGGAACAGCGCATGCGGGCAGCCGAATCACAGCAGCAAAGCGCTTGTGGGGCAAGCTCTTCGCAGGCGTGCATGGACTCCTCCAGCGCGGCGCAAAGTGAAGCAGCTCTGTACCGCACGTTGCAGGAGCAATACCAGCGTTGCATGCAGCGGTCGCTGGCCTCGCAACCTTCCGCAGGCTTCGGTCTTCGCGGTTATTCCGCGGGACGGCTGTTTGAACCGTTCGACTTGCGATTCAGCTATCCGTAACGGCCAATTGCCTGCGTTCCTTTCCTTCCCTTCATTGCAGCATTAGAATTGCCCTGTGACCTTCCGCCGCGGCTTCACCGGCCCGGCGGTTTTTTGACTGGGGGATAAGAAATGGCGACGACCACCGCAGTTCCTAAGGCCAAGATTTCCGGCGGAAGTTTCTTGCTGGAGTCCAGGAAGCCCGAAGAGATTTTCACGCCGGAAGATTTCAGCGAGCAGCACCAACTCATCGGCCAGACGGCTGAGGAGTTCGCGGTCAACGAGATTCTTCCGCACGTCGAGAAGATCGAGCACAAGGACTTCTCCGTCTCCCGCGACCTGCTGAAGAAGGCGGGAGAACTCGGGCTCAGCGGCGTCGAAATCCCCGAAGCCTATGGCGGCCTCGAAATGGACAAGGTTACCGCCGCCGTTATCGCCGACCACATCGCGAAATATGCCGGCTTCGCCACCACCTGGGGCGCGCACAGCGGCATCGGCATGTTGCCCATCGTGTACTTCGGCACCCAAGAACAGAAGAATAAATATTTGCCGCGCCTGGCCTCGGGCGAAATTGTGGGAGCGTACGCGCTGTCGGAGGCGTCCTCTGGCTCGGACGCGCTGAACTGCCGCGCTCGCGCCGAGCTTTCGGCCGACGGCAAGCACTACATTCTCAACGGCGAAAAGATGTGGATCACCAACGCCGGCTTCGCCGACCTCTTCACGGTATTCGCTAAAGTGAACGGCGAGAAGTTCAGCGCATTCCTGGTCGAGAGAACTTTCCCCGGCTTTTCGGTTGGCGCGGAAGAACACAAGATGGGAATCCGCGGATCGTCGACCTGCCCCATCATTCTGAACGACTGCAAAGTGCCGGTCGAAAATCTGCTCGGCGAGATCGGCAAGGGCCACGTAATCGCCTTCAACATTTTGAATGTCGGCCGCTTCAAGCTCGGCGCGATGTGCGTGGGCGGCGGCCGCGTTTCTCTCGAGAACGCCATCGGCTATGCCAAGCAGCGCAAGGCATTCAACAAGGTCATCGCAGACTTCGGGCTGGTGCGGGAGAAGATCGCCAACATGGCGACTCTGCTCTATGTGGGCGAATCTCTCGTCTATCGCACCGTCGGCATGATGGATGTCGCTCTCGGTGACGTCGACAAATCGGCCGCTGACGCCGCCAGGCAGACGCTGAAGGCGATCGAAGAGTACGCCGTCGAATGCTCCATTATCAAAGTCTGGGGCTCGGAGATGATCGACTACGTCGTCGACGAAACCGTACAGATTTATGCGGGCTACGGATTTGTCGAGGAGTATCCCGCAGAGCGCGCGTACCGCGATGCCCGCATCAACCGCATCTTCGAAGGGACCAACGAGATCAACCGGCTGATCATCACCGGATTCCTGCTGAAACGCGCGATGTCCGGTCAGTTGCCGCTGATGCCGGCGATCAAGAAACTGATGGACGAAGTCCTCTCCGGTCCCTCGATGGCCGACGAACTCGAAGGCGCATTGCCTGAAGAGCGCAAACTGTTAGCGCAAGCCAAGAAACTCGGACTGTTCGCTTCAGGAGCGGCCACGCAGAAATACATGCAGGCGATTCAGGACCAGCAGGAAATCATGGGCGCCATCGCAGACATGACCATCGAAACCTACGCGATGGAAACGGCTGTCCTGCGCGCCCAGAAAATCGTAGGCGCAAAGGGTGAAGCCGGTGCGGCGTTGCCCGTGGCCATGACGCGCGTGTACCTGTCGCAGGCGATGGAGAAAGTCGAGTCGGCGGCACGCAAAGTGATTGCCGCCGTAGCCGACGGCGACATGTTGCGGACCCAACTCGCGATCCTGCGGCGGCTGGCGAAGCACGAACCGTTCAATACCATCGAGTTGCGGCAGCAGATCGCACAGAAGATGATTGAGCGGGGGAAGTACTCGCTCGCGTAAGAGCAAATCTCAACCATAGAGGACACAGGGGACACAGGAATTCTGATTCCTCTGTGTCCTCCGTGTCCTCTGTGGTTCGTTTTCGTTTGAGCCCGCCCTCTGATACAACTGTCACGATGAAAATTACAGCGCTGCACTTCATCGCTGCGATCGCGCTCGCTCCGAATCTGGCAGCACAGTCGGCCCAAACCGTGCCGCAGGACTCTGCCACCTTCGATCCGGACGGCACCGCGCACATCGTGCGCGTGATTCCGATGCCGACGACCATCAGTCCCGAGGCACAGAAGTGGCTGCAATCGTTGAGCCAGCAGAAAATCGGCCCGCCGGAGACGCTGGCCGAACGCCGCACCAACACCGATGCCTGGCGCAAGATGGACTCCGCCGAAGCGCGCAAGCTCTATCCCGTAAATGTCGAGGAAACCACGCTCGCCGGCGTGCGCACCGACATCATCACGCCCCTGTCGGATCCTGGCATTAAGCGCGTGCTCATCAATCTGCATGGTGGCGGATTCAATTCCGATTCAGGCTCGTTGATCGAAGGCATCCCTATCGCGAACCTCGCCAAGATCAAGGTCGTGTCGGTCTACTATCGCCTGGCTCCGGAAAATCCGTTTCCGGCTGCGGTCGATGATGTGGTCGCGGTCTACAGGGAACTGCTTAAAACCTATCCAGCGCACAGCATTGGAATCTTCGGCACGTCGGCGGGCGCGATTCTTACCTGCGAAGCAGCCGTCCGCCTAAAGCAACTTGGACTTCCGCTCCCAGCCGCCCTCGGGATCTTTTCTGGCCTTGCGGATTTCAGCCGTGTCGGCGACTCCCGCCAGCTGTTTGCGCTCAACGGTCTCCCCGGGCGGATGGAGCCGATCGATCCCAATCATCTGCCCGATGATGACTACGTGGGCAAGACCGATCGCAAAGATCCCGTGCTGTCGCCGCTGTTCGCCGATTTACGTGGCATGCCACCGAGCCTGCTCGTCACCAGCACGCGCGACATTTTGTTGAGTGATACCACCACGCTGCATCGAGCGATGCTGCATGCTGGAGTCGATGCGCAACTCGTCGTCTTCGAGGCTCTGCCGCATGCGTTCTGGTATCACTTCCAGTTGCCGGAGACGCAAGAGGCGCTCGCATTGATGGCTAGGTTTTTCGACGATAAGGTAGGGCGATAGCATCTTGCGGTTGCGTGAAATTGGCGACGGCGTAGTTTGCAGAGAACGTTCGTGCCAGGGCTTCGCTTTAGAAGTTACGGACAAGCCACAAAGCGTGCACTGCCGTGGAAGAGCGGCCCTTCTAGGGCCGCGTAAAAAACGTGGAATCAGTGTGGGCTTCAGCCCCTGTGGTCGCTCGTTCGTTGATGGACATTTTTCCGCCGCCTCTTTAGCAATGCCGTTAAAGACGTGACAGTAGATTGAATAAGAACCACACGGAGAACTCATGATCCGCAGGCCTCTTCAGCCGCCATCACCTCAACTCGTCCTCTTGGTCGCGATACTCCTTCACCTCCTCGCGATTTCAGTTCACGCCGACGTGACCATGCCCGCCCTGCTGGCCGATCATATGGTCGTGCAACGTGGCTTGCCGGTGCACGCCTGGGGGATGGCCGCACCGCATGAAGCTATCTCCATCGCATTTCGTGGCGAGACCAAGACCGGAACCGCCGACGATGACGGCCGCTGGAGCATTTATCTTTCTCCCGGCGACGCTGGCGGTCCGTTTGAGTTGAGCATCAAGGCGACGAACACAATCGTCCTCCACGACATTCTTGTCGGCGACGTCTGGGTCGCCTCGGGCCAGTCCAACATGGAGTTTCCCATGACCGGCCTGGTGAACGCCCCAACCGAAATCGCTGCAGCGCAGTATCCCAAGATTCGCCTGTTCTTGGTGAAGCACAAGCCCGCGGACTACCCGCTGGAAAATGTCGAATCCAAGGGGTGGGCCGCGTGCACTCCGGAAACCGCCGCCGACTTCTCCGCCGTGGCCTACTTCTTCGCGCGCAATCTGCAACAGAAACTCGGCGTGCCCATCGGACTGATCGAGTCCTCCTGGGGAGGAACCGCGGCCGAGTCGTGGACCAGCCTGCGCACTCTCGGCGCCGATGCTGCGCTCATGCCCGTCTTCTCCGCGCGCGCAAAAATGGTGGATGAACAATCCACGACCGTCTTGCGCCGACAACGCGAAGACGTTGAGTTTCAAAAAACAGTCGCGCAAGCCAAGGCGGAGGGCAAGCCCCTGCCCTGGCCGCAGTGGCATCCTGATTTCGAGGCGTGGGCTCCGGCGGCGCTCTTTAACGGGATGATCGCGCCCCTAACCCCGTTCGCGATTCGCGGCGTGATCTGGTATCAGGGTGAGTCCAACGCCAGCCCCGAACGAGCCTTCCTCTACGCCCGCCTTTTTCAAACGATGATTCGCGATTGGCGCAACTCGTGGGACGAGGGAGATTTCCCATTCCTCTTCGTGCAGATCGCAAACTGGAACACCGAACCTGGCGAGCGTTGGCCGGAGGTCCGCGACGCGCAGCGCCAGGCACTCGCGCTCCGGAACACGGGCATGGCGGTCACGATCGACATTGGCGATCCCAATGACATTCATCCCAAGAACAAACAGGACGTCGGCCTGCGCCTGTCGCAGGCGGCGCGCGCCATCACCTACGGAGAAAAAATCGAGTGGTCCGGCCCGTTGTACCGCCAGGTCACGCAGGAAGAGCATGCGCTGCGCGTCTGGTTCGATCACGCCAATGGATTGATGGTGAAAGGGGCTACGGTTACGGGATTTGAAGTTGCGGGCGCTGATGGAAAATATTCAGCAGCCGATGCCAAGATCGAGGGCACATCCGTTGTCGTGTCGAGTACTGCTGTACTGGCGCCGGTCTCCGTGCGCTACGGATGGGCGCCGAATCCGAATTGCAATCTGTTCAATAAGGAAGGACTGCCAGCATCACCGTTTCAAGCGCCGGAATGATCGCGGTGACTTCGCGAGATCTTGGGCTCAGAGCAATATCCAAAGACGCGGTCACTCTTCGGGCTTCATCCATGCATGTCCGAGCCACGGCATGACAATAAGGAAGAAAATCGGCGCTAGTGCGGCGAGCAGGTAATGGTGGTCGGAGTACTCCTGACGTGCGGCGACCGCTGCCATAATGGCACACACCGCGAGCAGGAGAGCCTTGCGTCGTTTCCGGACTGCCTTGCGGCCCGCGTCAAAAGCCTTGTCGAAGTGGTTCATCTCGCAGCCCTAAGACCTTACTCCCGGACTGACCAGTACGTACACCTCATTTTACATAGTTTTTTTCGAGTTCTTCTCGAATCATCTCAACCCAAAGCTTGATCACGGGATCGGAACGCTGCTCGGGTTGGGCGATGTATGGTCGCATCTCTTCCAGATACCGGCGGTTGAGTTCTTCAGCAGTGACAAATCCCTGACGCGCTAGAAACTTGACGTCCTCACGATCACGTTCGATGTTTCGTCCAAGCTTCATCAAAGCCAGATCGTGTGCCTCGGCTGCCAATAGTCGAGCATGCTTCAACTGTCCGGGATACATTTCCGTCAGCCGTGTCTGGTAATCGTCGGGGTAGGCGTCGATCACTCCGACCAAGTCGAGATACACTCGGTACTTTCGATGCAGAGCAGAACCTTCACCGCCCCTGTTTAGAAATTCCTGCAACTGCTCCTTAGGAGCGATAGAGAGTACATCCACGTCGCTGGTTTCACGCTGGAAGCCGTATTTCCTCGTGACAACAAAGCCGCCGATACAGTGGAAATCCACTCGCTCGCTGGCGATCGTGTCGAGCTCGCGAAGAAATGAGCCCCACGGTTCCGGAATCGGGTCAGCGTCTGGCATGCGTCAGATCAGTGGGTTCGAGATCGGAGATAACATTCCACGTAGAGGCCTCTGGTGATCGCTTCGCGAGCAGCCACTTGCGTTCAGCCTGAGTCATGCCCTCATTGCAGTAGGTATCTTCTTTGGCGAGCAGCGACTCTCGTAGAGATTCTTCTTGCTTTTCGAGCCGGGCCGCCACTTCCCCCTCGTCCCTTTGAACGGCAAGCTTCCGGGCGAGAACGAGCGTGAACCCGAGCCGATTCTGCAGATTGCGCAATTTTGCCTCGCGCCGTACCCACTCCCAATCCATCTCAGAGTAGCGGAGCACGAGCCACGGCAAAGCCTCCGCCACACGCCGCTCAAGATTCTTCTGCGACAAAGCGTGCATCAGCAGTTCAGCAGGATTCCAATTGGACTCACCAAATTGGAAATGTGCGAATCCGGGATAGCCTAACTTCGAGAGCTCCCACGCATAGTCCACGTCCACAGCGCTCGCCTTGCCCTGCATGGGCAGCTCAACAGGATTCAATTTCAGCCCCAACTTGTGCAGTTGGCGCATCCGCCCGGCAGGAACTTGGCGCTCGCCCTGCTCCCAAAGCGAAACCAACGTCTGTGAGACTCCCAACCGACGTGCCAGCTCCTGCTGGTTCCAACGCCGCTCTCTGCGAAGATTTCGAAGACTTAGTCCGATCATAATTCTTAATCCTTCCGCTATATTACATCAATATGTAATATCTGACGAGACTGACATAATTCGTTTATATTCTGTTATTTATATAAGTCCGTTGCGGACGACTACTTGCCCACTTCCGCTTTCTCGTCAGGCACGAGCATATAGCTCACGAACGCGACCTGCGTGCTGTCGGGCGACCACGACGGAACGTTGATGGTTCCCTGCCCGCCGAACAACTTGGCCAGCACTGTGATCTTCTTGTCGGCGAACGACATGAGGCGCAGAATCACATCCTTGTTTTCAGGATGACCAGTCACGTCCGCTCCATAAGTAAGGAACACCATCCACTTTCCGTCCGGCGAAATGTGGGGGAACCAGTTGTTGAGGTCGTCGGAGAAGACTTGCTCCTGCTCGCTGCCATCGGCCTTCATGCGCCAGATCTGCATGTGGCCGGTGCGCTCGGAGTTGAAATAGATGTACTTGCCGTCCGGTGAATATTCGGGGCCGTCATCTAATCCCTTTGCGGTCGTTAGTCTCGTCTCTTCCCCGCCGGCCGCTGGAATTGCATAGATATCGAAATTGCCGTTGCGCTGCCCAACGAAGGCCAGTGTCTTGCCGTCAGGCGACCAGCCATGCCAGTACGACGGAGACTTCTGCGTGATGCGACGCGGCCACCCGCCGGCGATGGGGACGATGTACACCTGCGATTCGTGGTCGCCCTGCGAGTTGTCGCTGACAGCGAGTTGGGTGCCGTCGGGCGAAATACCGTGATCGTTGTTGCACCGGTTCGCGAAGCCCGTGTCAATCGTGACCGGCTTGTCGCTGCCGACCGCGAGGCTCTCGATGTGGCCGTCGCGGTTGAAGAGAAACGCCTTGCCGTCACGCGTCCAGTTCGGAGCTTCGAAGCGTCCTTGAGCAACATAGGCGACGCGGCGATCGGCAGAATCGATGGTGACGGTTTCGAGTGTGCTGTAGAGAGTGAGCTTGCCGACGCTCGCGGGAGTGAATTGCGTCAAGTCGACTTTGGAGAAGACAGCTTGTTCCACTACATCCTTGTCATGCGAGCACATACCGAGTCCAACGTAAAACATGCCCTGCAGAGGGATGCGGAGCCAGCCGCCCTCGGGCTGGGGCTCGCCGCCATCGGCCGCCAGGGACATATAGACATAATCGCCGTGCTTGGCGATCCGCAGGCGCTTCGGCGCGGAGAGCTTCGATTCAATCTCCCGCGTGACCGCTCCCTTTTCGTCGCGGAATTGCAATGAGGTCAGGCCGCTGGCGTGCAGGGCAACGTCGACATACACAGTATCGGCGTCGAGATTCTGCCGTAAGATGAGCGCGGCTTTTTTGTGCTCATTCCCAGTTTTAGTTAGAAAGGAGATGTCGGCGGTCAAAGTCACGTCGCCGGAGATCTTCTTCCACACGAACTGAAAGTCGTCTTCCGCCAACCACATATTGTTGCCACTGCCGCTGATGGTGTAGGTCCCTTTGGAGGCGTCGTACTCCACCGAGCCGGCGTGCAGAACCGTGCCTACATCGCTGTGGTTCTCGAAAATTCCAACCGGCGCCGCGGCAGATTGCGCCGAGACAGAACGGCCCATCCCAGCCACCACACAGCTCAGAATCGCGACCATCGTGAACGTTCGAAAAATGCGCATGAACTCCTCCGTCAATGGCAGGCCAAGCCGAGATGACCAACCCGGCATTGTACCGCTTATCTTTCGATACCAATCGTCAAGCGCTTCTGGTACAACGTCTGCATGAAATTGACCCGAGTCCTAATCGCCATATTGTTCTGCCCGCTGTCTCTCGCTCCCGTCGTAATTGCGCAACAAAACACCAGTCCTTCTGCCAATCTGGCGCTCACTCCGCCCATGGGATGGAACTCGTGGAACAAGTTTGCCTGCAACGTCAGCGAAGACATGATCAAGAGCATGGCCGACGCGGTAGTCAAGTCGGGCATGAAAGACGCGGGGTACGTGTACGTCAACATCGACGACTGCTGGCAGGTCAGC
This sequence comes from uncultured Acidobacteriaceae bacterium, assembly GCA_963709025.1. Taxonomy (GTDB): domain Bacteria; phylum Acidobacteriota; class Terriglobia; order Terriglobales; family Acidobacteriaceae; genus Sulfotelmatobacter. The sequence continues at coordinate 47,871 of CAVPVE010000045.1, read as the reverse complement.
CGCGACGTCAACGCCAATATCGTCGCCGACCCGCAACGCTTTCCGCATGGCATGAAAGCCGTGGGCGACTACATCCATTCTCTGGGACTGAAGTTCGGTGTGTATTCCGACGCCGGATCGAAGACTTGTGCGGGCCGTCCCGGCGGCCTCGGCCACGAATATCAGGACGCACTGCAGTACGCGGCCTGGGGCGTCGACTACCTCAAGTATGACTGGTGCAACACCACGACGCAGGATGCAAAGGCCTCGTACGCCAACATCCGCGCGGCTCTCGACGCGTCAGGGCGTCCGATCGTGTTAAGCATCTGCGAGTGGGGCACGGCCAAGCCCTGGCTGTGGGGCCAGCAAGTCGGTGGCAACCTGTGGCGGTCGACGGGCGACATCCAGGACCGCTGGGGAGGCCAGCAAAAGTGGCCTGACGGAAGCTGCTGCTCCAACGGCGTGCTGTCGATTCTCGACCAGCAGGTCGGCCTGCAATCGTACGCAGGGCCGGGACACTGGAACGATCCCGACATGCTGGAAGTGGGCAACGGCGGCATGACCGACGTGGAGTACCGCTCGCATTTCAGTTTGTGGGCGCTCCTGGCGGCGCCGCTCATCGCCGGGAATGACCTGCGCAACATGCGGCCGGAGATTCACGACATTCTCACCAATAAAGAAGTGATCGCGGTGAATCAGGATGCGCTCGGGCGCGAGGGCGAGCGAGTGTCCAAGAATGGCGATCTGGAAGTCTGGGCGAAGCAACTCAAGGACGGCAGCCGCGCGGTGATCTTGCTGAACCGTGGAGCGACCGAACAGCAGATCTCCGCGAACTGGGAAGATATTGGCTATCCCAGCAACGTTAGCGCAGCAGTTCGAGACTTATGGCAGCACAAGGATCTGGGGAAGTTGACAGGGAAATTTTCGGCGGCAGTTGCGTCGCACGGCGTGGTAATGATCACCGTGACACCATAGAGCAATCGACCACAGAGTACACGGAGGACACAGAGGTCACGGCTGCTTTTTCAGCTCTTCCATCACGCTCTGGATCAGCTCTTTCGCGTCGGTCAGGCTCTTCATGATGATCTGGATATCCATCACGGGCTTGCCGGGCCAGCGCTGGCTCTGGCAGTAGACGCCATGCTGGCCGACCAGCGCCATGGCGTCGGTGATCGTGTCCATGGTGACAGCGAGACGCCCGCGGGGCACGCCCATCATGGTCTCGTAGTGCTCCAGTTCTTCCTGCTTTTCGTCGAATACCGGCATGGGACGATTGTAACTGCACGTGGGCATGGCGCATAATGCTGGACTGCTGGGCGATGTGTCAGTGGAACGCTAATTAAATATCCATCCCGACGGGCACGGTTGGGATAGAGCTCCGACGCGCCGGCTGTAGGTGGAGGGTTACCAAGCCCGCTCTTTCGATTGCGAGTTGGGTTCTCATTTCCACCGTAGCTACGTTTTCGGAGGCGCCCCTATAATGCCGGACGGCCGAATTTCCCAGGTCCGGTTTGAAGTCTTGGTCTCTCGTCCGTGAGCCTTCCCATTCGCAACGAGGTTCAAGCGCTGGTTCGCATACGCCCCGACTATGAATGGTTTGCTCGCAGCTTAGTTCCATCTCATGCGTCGGCTTATGCCGGCTCTGAGTCCGACCACCACGCTGCCGATGGAACCACCAAGTACCCAGAGTCTCTTTGCCCGATCTTGGCGTTACCTTGATCAGGGAGACGTGTACCGCCTCCTGCGAGGACACTACTCCCCGGTCTTAGCTCTTACAGACTCATTCGTCGATCCCACTCGCTCTCCTCTCCTTCGGCCTAAGCCTCGTTCGAGGAGTCTCTGCAGGTTGCGACCAGCCCCTGCTGCTGGCGGGACCTTCCCGACGTTATCTCTGAGAATCCTTCCCTGCGTGCCTGGGCCCCTGTCACGGCGGTCCCGTGGAGTGCATCTGCCTGTTTCTTCCTCCACGTCATCGGCCTTCCCCCGTACACTATCGAGGTCGGCTTCCCGCGTTAACCCGTCAAAACGATTTCATGACGGATCCCCTTTTCGAGACTGCAGCCATTTCGTTATGTTCAGGCCCTCAGGTTTGCTCGCCTCCCCGATCGTTCCTGCCGCTGCAGCTTATTTGCCGCAGGGCAGCCGAGGCTTTTACGTCCGAGCTGAGCATGCTTCGTTGCCTCCGCATGCATCGGATATGCTAACCACCCGCCCAGGCAATTGGTGGTGTGGGGACTTACACCCCACTAGATTCTCAGCCTTGTCGGCTGCTCCAGTGCACCGAGGATTTCTTCCACATATTTTCTTCGCGTACCTTCGTGTCCTTCGTGGTAAACGGTTTTCGAACCGACCGTAACGTATTCTTCGTTCACACGTCAAAACCTTGGCACTCAACATCCCAAAAGGAGAGACTATGCAAAAACGGATTGCCGTTCTCGTATTCGCAATTTTGACCCTCACCCTGTTCGCCTCGGCGCAGGCCAGTCCCCCGGCTTCGGCCTCATGCGATCTTGCAGGTGGAACGACCATTAAGACCGACTACTCCAGCCCTCGCCTGAAAGGACGCAAGATGGTCGGCGGTCAGGACCCCTACGGCCAAGTCTGGCGTAACGGCGCCAACGCGGCCACAACTTTCGTCACCAGCAGCGACGTCGTAGTTGGCGGAAAGAACGTGCCGGCTGGCAGCTATACATTGTTTGTCCTCCCAACTGCAGACATGTGGACCCTGATCATCAACAAGAAAACTGGGGAGTGGGGCATTCCCTACAAGTATGAGAGCGATGAACTCGCCCGGATCGACATGAAGATGTCCAAGCTTCCCTCGCCCGTTGAGAACTTCACCATCGCCTACGATAAGACCGCCAAAGGCTGCACTCTACGCGAGGAGTGGGACACAACGCGGGCAACCGTGGACATCACCGCGAAGTAACACGGCTAGAGAAGTGCGGAACAAAACTGTACGGCGTCCTCGAGAGGGGTTCCCGTACAGTTTTATTTTTTCTGCTGTCGCAGCGCATCAGACGCTTGTTGCGCTTGAACAAGATCGGGAGAGATTTTCAGCGCCTGCTGGTAAGCATCGAGCGCTTCCGGGACATGCCCACCCTGCTCCAGCGCTCGGCCGAGTTCGAAGAATCCCTGAGCGGCAGGCTGCAGTTCCACCGAGCGTGAAAGGTCGCTGATCGCTTCGTCGAGTTTGCCCTGCTTCTGCGCCAGCAGGCCAAGTCCGAACCAGGCGTTGTACTGGGTGGGATTGAAGCGCAGCGACTGCTCAAAATCCTTGTGCGCCTGCTGGTCGTCTCCCAACGCACGCTGCGCGGCGCCCAGATTCGCATAGGTCTGAGCCAGCAGGCCTGGATCTGAGGTCAGACTGACCGCGGTCTGATACTCCGCGATGGCCTCGCGCATCTGGCCGTGCTTTTGGAAATAGATTCCGAGATTCGCGTGGCTCATGGGATCTTTGGGATTGATGCGCGCCGCCGCCACGAAGTGAGGGTGCGCCTCCTCTTCTCGATCCTGCAAAATCAGCGCGCCGCCCAGATTATTCTCCGCTACAAAATTGTTTTGCGTGACCGCGAGCGTGTGCGACCACAGATCGTAGTTCGTCTGCCAGTATCCGATCTGGTGATGAGTAGTGATCGCGAGCGCAACGATTACTGCGGCGGCCGGAATCGCCGGCCAGAAGCCGAGTTGCGTCGACTCCGCCCAATCGGCGGCGCCGAATGCGATCATCACGAAAATGCCGATCAATGGGATATAGGCATAGCGATCGGCCATGGCAGCTTCTCCCACCTGCACAAGGCCGATCACGGGGACGAGCATCCCCAAGAACCAGAGCCAACCGACGATCAGGTAACGGCGGCCGCGGTATTTCAGCACGATGGCGGTAATAGCGATCAGCACTAGAGCTGCGACCAGCACTTGCCACTTCGCAAGTGAATCTCCGGGATGAGGATACAAGGGCGCAAGCCGCGCCGGCCAAATCATCTTCCACAGATACATCGCATAAGCCCAGACGGCGGTCGCGATGCGCGCTCCGAAGGAAACTTCGTTGGTGGTGCGGATCGCTCCACCCGACTGCTGCGCCTGCATGGTGATCACCGCGCTGGCGGCGGAAAGGGCGAATAGCGGAACCTTCTCAATCACCAGACGCGACCACGGTACCGTCGAACCCTTTCCGCCCTTCTCATTCACTCCGCGGACCCGCGCCAGCGGCCAATAATCAAGCAGCAACAAGACGAGCGGCAACGTGATCACCATCGGCTTGGACGCTAGTCCGGCGGCGAACAGCCCGGCCACCGCCAAATACCGAGTCCAGTGCGGCTTGCGCGCATACCAGCCATACGCCCAGATCGTGAGGAAGAAGAACATCGTGCACAGAACGTTCTTGCGCTCAGCCACCCAGGCGACCGACTCTACGTTGATCGGGTGCAGCGCGAACAAGGCGGCCACGAAAAGGCTCGGCCCTAGTCGATCCGTAGCCCAAATCAACAACAGAAAAAGCAGAATCACGTTCACCACATGCAGCAGGATGCTGGTGAGATGATGTCCGGCAGGATTCAGGCGAAACAGCGAGCAATCAAGCGCATGCGACATCCAGGTGAGCGGATGCCAGTTCGCCTGCTCCGTCGAAGTCAGCGCCCACGTGACCGTATCGGCGGTCAGGCCCTGACGTACGTGCAGGTTATTGATGACGTAGCGGTCATCGTCATAGTTCACAAACGGATGGCGATTGACGGGGTTGTAGAGCGCCAGAGTGACAACAGCCAGCAGGAGGCAGACGATTTTGTTCCGCTTCTGCGGATCCGCAAACAGGCTGACTTGGCTTTGAGGAGGCAACATCAGGATTTAACCACAGAGGACACCGAGGACACAGCGGCGGTTTTGCACAAGCATCTGCATGATCACGGTGACAATTGTCACAGACTCGGGCCGCCTCAAGCAGATACAACCACAGAGGACACGGAGGACACAGAGATGCATTTCAATCAGATTAGCGGCGCTGTCGTAGATTCGGCGATGAAAGTCCACAGTGAGCTAGGTCCCGGGCTTTTGGAAAGCGTCTATGTGGTTTGTCTCGTGCATGAATTGAGTCAGCGGGGATTTCGCACGGCCGTGCAGGTGCCGTTACCGGTGATTTACGATGGCGTGCGACTCGATCTAGGGTTCCGGCTGGACATTCTCGTCCGAAAGTCTCGTGGTCGTGGAAGTCAAAGCAGTCGACGCAATCTCGCCCGTCCATCAAGCTCAACTTCTAACCTACCTCAAGCTAAGCCACAAGCATGTCGGGCTTTTAATCAACTTCAATGTAGTGCACCTGCGCGATGGCATTCGTCGAATGGTAAATGGCGATCCGCCCTCAACGATGTCCTCCGGTTCCTCGGTGGTTTCCGGGGCTGAGCGGCGTTCCTCTGTGTCCTCAGTGTCCTCTGTGGTTAACTCTAAGGCTTCCACCGCAAAACAGGTCTCCTAGCCGCAGCGGTCTCGTCTAACCGCGAGACCCGCGTCGAATGAGGCGCGTCCAGCACGGTCTGCGGGTCCTCTTCCACTTCTTCCGCGATCGACTTCATCGCCTCGATGAACAGGTCCATCTCTTCCTTCGACTCGCTCTCGGTGGGCTCGATCATGAGCGCGCCCGGCACAATCAGCGGAAATGCCGTCGTATAAGGATGGAACCCGTAGTCAATCAGCCGCTTGGCGATGTCCATCGTGCGCACGCCTTTTTTCAGTTGCGTCTTATCGCTGAACACAACCTCGTGCATCGTCGGCGTGGAGTAGGGAAGATCGTACGTGCCTTCCAGTCCCTTGCGAATGTAGTTCGCGTTGAGCACCGCGTCCTCAGTGGTCTGGCGGAGCCCGTCGGGACCGTTCGCCTGGATGTAAGCCAGCGCGCGAACGAACATTCCAAAGTTGCCGTAGAAGGCGCGAACCCGCCCCACCGACTGCGGACGGTTGTAGTCGAACCCCAGCGTGCCATCGGATTTCTGAGTCAGCACCGGAGTCGGCAGGAAAGGTTCGAGCGCTTTCTTGATCGCCACCGGGCCTGAACCAGGGCCACCGCCGCCGTGGGGAGTCGAGAACGTCTTGTGCAGGTTCAGATGCATGACGTCGACGCCGAAGTCCCCGGGCCGCACCTTGCCCACGAGCGCGTTCATGTTGGCGCCGTCCATGTAGAGCAGGCCGCCCTTGGCGTGCAGGATGTCGGCAATCTTGTGGATGTCCTGCTCGAACACACCGAGCGTATTGGGATTGGTCAACATGAGCGCGGCGACATCTTCGTTCATCTGCGCCGCGAGTGCCTGGATATCGACCATGCCCCGCGAGTCTGACTTCAGATTCTCGACAGCATAGTTCACCATAGCGGCCGTAGCCGGATTGGTTCCGTGGGCCGAGTCAGGGATCAGAATCTTCTTGCGCGCATTGCCCTTGGACTGGTGAAACGCACGCACCATGAGCAAGCCGGTCATCTCACCGTGCGCACCGGCAGCGGGTTGCAGCGTGATCGCGTCCATCCCGGTGATTTCGATCAGTTGCTCGCTCAGCGTCTTGATGATCTGCAGCGCGCCCTGAGAAATCTTCTCCGGCTGGTAAGGATGCCCGTTGGCGATTCCTTCGACCCGCGCCACGGCCTCGTTCACCCGCGGGTTGTACTTCATCGTGCAGGAGCCCAGCGGATACATGCCGAGATCGATGGCGTAATTCCACGTGGACATGCGCGTGAAGTGCCGGATGATTTCAATCTCGCTCACTTCGGGCATGTTGCCGAGATCTTTTCGTTCCGCTGATCCGAGCAATACGGCAGTGTCGACTTCTGGCACGTCGAGCGGCGGCAGCTTCCAGGCTGCCTTTCCGGGCGACGACTTCTCGAAGATCAGGCCTTCGTTCTGATTCACTTGCAGCGACGCTTTGCGAGTCGTGTGCTTCATCGCGCCACCTCTTCCACATCCTCAACCTTGGAGGATCGCACGGAGCGCTCGCTCTCCGCGACCAGTCCCACAGCAGTGTCGATCGCGCTGCGGGTGGTCAGCTCAGTGCAGCACCATAAGGCCGCATTCCCCAGCTCCGGATAGAACTTTTGCAGCGGCAGGCCGCCAACCATCTTGTGTCCGAGCAATCGTCCATTGATGGCATAAGGATCTTCACTCGTCTGCACGACGAACTCGTTGAAGCGCGGCGCACTGCCGAACAACACTTTGCCGTGCTTCGCAAACTGCCCGGCTGCATATGCGGTCTTTGCCAGATTCTGCTTGGCCAATTCCTTCAGCCCGACTTTGCCGTAGACCGTCATAAAGATGTTGACCATCAGCGCGACCAGCGCTTGATTGGTGCAGATATTTGAGGTCGCCTTCTCGCGGCGAATGTGCTGCTCGCGCGTCGCCAGCGTCAGGACGAACCCGCGTCTGCCCTGCTTGTCGACGGTTTGTCCGACCAGCCGCCCCGGCATTTGCCGCACATATTTCTCGCGCGTGGCGATCACGCCGCAATACGGTCCGCCAAATCCGAGAGGGACGCCGAACGACTGCGCCTCCATGGTGATCACGTCAGCATCCCGCGGAGGCTCGACGATTCCGAGCGAGACCGCTTCGGCGATCGAGACCACCAGCATCGCTCCATGCTTGTGAGCGATCTCGGCGATTGCAGCAACGTCTTCGATCGTGCCGAAGAAGTTGGGCGACTGGATCAGGACACAAGCGGTGTCTGGAGTGATCGCCTTCTCGAGTTCTTTCAGGTTCACGCGGCCATCGTCGTTGAAGCCAGCGATCGACAGCGGCATGCCTTGATGCGTGGCGTAGGTCGCCAGCACCTCGCGATACTCCGGATGGAGGCTGCGCGCCACCACCACCGAGCGCCGCCCAGTGAGTCGCACGGCCATCATCACACCTTCGGCCGCCGCGGTGGAGCCGTCATACATGGACGCGTTCGCCACTTCCATCCCGGTTAGTTCGCAGATCATCGTCTGGAATTCGAAGATGGACTGCAGCGTGCCTTGGGAAATTTCCGCCTGATAGGGCGTGTAAGCGGTCAGAAACTCGCCGCGGGAAATCAGCGAATCAATAATGACGGGCCGGTAATGAAAGTAGGCACCTGCGCCCAGAAAACTGGTGTATCCGTCGCCATTCTCGCGCGAACGCTGGCGGAAGAAGTCGACAATTTCCGATTCCGCCATCTGGCGCGGGATGTTCAGGTCGCGGGTCAGGCGGTATTCGGCAGGGATGGGTGCAAACAGGTCGTCGACCGAGCGCAGTCCAATGGCTTTTAGCATGGCTTCGCGGTCGGCGGGAGATTTCGGTAAATATCGCATAGGAAATTCTTTAGATGTGCCTCAAGGTGATTTCGATTGAGGTGACTCGGGCTTCGATTGAATCGAGGGCAAAAGTCATCACGAGGAACCGTGAAGCGTTCAAAAGGCGCCGGACCTTCGACTTCAGACCTCGGCCAAACCCGGCTGCGGTCTGAGGTCTAACGGCTGAGGGCAAGTTCTTCAGTGCCCGGCCTCTTCCGCGACAAACTTCTCGTAGTCCGCAGCCGAGAGCAGGCCGTCTAACTCGCTCGGATTCTTGAGGGTCATCTTCAGCATCCACGACCCGTGGGCGTCGCTGTTCACCTTCTCAGGCGACGTCGCCAATTCTGCATTGACCTCGGTCACGGTACCGGAAGCAGGCGCGAACAGATCCGACACCGCCTTCACCGACTCAACCGTGCCGAACGTCTTGCCGGCAGTGAGTTCGGCGCCGATCTTGGGAGTCTCGACGAACACGATGTCCCCCAGCGATTGTTGCGCGTAGTCGGTGATGCCAACCGTGGCGGAGTTTCCGTTCACCTGAATCCATTCGTGCTCTTTAGTGTATTTGCGGTCTGTCGGGTAAGGCATAAAAGCTTCTAGCTCCTGGCTGCTAGCTTCCAGCGAATCCTCTGTGTACTCTGTGTCCTCTGTGGTTAAGCGCTCTTCTTCGGTCGCTTATAAAAAGGTGTGGGCACCACGACCGCTCCCACGCCTTGACCTCGAATCTCCACCTTCACCGCGGTTCCCACGGCCGCCAACTCCACCGGAACGTACGCCAGCGCGATGTTCTTCTTCAGAAACGGCGCCGGAGATCCGCTAGTCACGTATCCAACTTCGCGGCCGCTGGCGTCGAGCACCTTGTATCCGTCGCGAGCAATGCCGCGTTCGGTCATCTCGAGGCCGACCAGCGAACGCTTGATGCCCGCAGCCTTCGCCTTCTCCAGCGCAGTACGGCCGACGAACTCGGGCTTGTCCATTTTGCAGAAGCGATCGAGCCCCGCCTCCCAGACATTAATGGCATCGGAAATCTCGTGGCCGTAGAGCGGAAGCTTCCCTTCCAGTCGCAGCGTGTTGCGCGATCCCAAGCCACAGGGCACGACGCCAAACTCCTTGCCAGCCGCCAGAATCTCATACCAGACCCGAGCGCTGGTCACCTCATCGGCGGGAATGTAGATCTCGAAGCCGTCTTCCGCCGTGTAGCCCGTGCGGCCCATCAGAATATTAGGCAGGCCGCAGAGTTTTCCGCGTGTCACCCAGTAGAACTTCACGGCACTCAGACCGGCGTCGGTCAACTTCTGCAGCAGGTTCACGCCCTTCGGTCCTTGAATCGCAATCTGGGTGTAGTCATCCGACAAATTCTCGACCGCGCAATCAAACTGGCGGGTGTTGTCGCGCACCCAGTTGAAGTCCTTCTCGCGTGTCCCCGCGTTGATCACCAGCAGGTATTCGTCCTCGCCAAGGCGATGGACAATCACGTCGTCGACAAACGTTCCTTGGGGATAAAGGAGCGCGGAATACTGCGCCTGCCCGATCGCCAGCCGCGAAGCGTCGTTCATGGAAATGTGCTGCACTGCGGCCAGCGCCTGAGGCCCCGCCAGGCGAATGTCGCCCATGTGGCTGACATCGAATATGCCCACGCCCGTGCGCACCGCCATGTGTTCGTTGATGATTCCGCAGCCCATGGACGCCGGATATTCAACTGGCATGTCCCAGCCGTTGAACTCCACCATCTTCGCGCCCATCTGGCGATGGACAGCGTTCAGCGCAGTTTTCCGGACGTTGATGGTGGTGCCGGCGGGCGTCGCCTCCGCAGAAGACAAAATAGACCTCAATCAGCGAGCAGTGGCTGGCCTGCTGGGATAGGTGTGACTGTTTACCGTATCACGCGCTTTTTCGGTGGGTCAAACGGAAGGAAATCTACCACAGAGGACACGGAGGTCACAGAGGAGAATTAAGCAAAAGCCCTCTGTGTCCTCAGTGTCCTCTGTGGTTGAAATTGGGGTTATTTCCCGAACTGTACGGTGACGCGCGCCCCTGCCGCCACATGCGTTCCCGCCACGGGAGATTGCTGGCGGGCCACGCCGCTACCCACGGCATCCAGCTGCAAGCCAATGTCCTGGGCGGCTTCCACGGCTCCGCGCACCGTCTTGCCGACGAACGATGGCACTTCGATCCCGCCCTGCTCCACGTCGAGCACGACTGTTCCGCTGGACGGCAGTTTTATGGGTGCAGTCGAGTTTGCGCCTGCCGCCCCTGCCGGGGTTTCCTGAACACTCGATCCCGCGGATCCGGATACGGTCTCGTGCATTGCGGCTTGCACTACTTTTCCGTCGCTTCCAGTAATCGTGGGCGGCGGCGCCCGCTCGACACTCGGCGCTTTCGCTGGCTCCGACGCACTGCCGTTCACTTCGGCGGTCTCCAGCGGCTCGCCCGGATGATCCGGCGTGCCTTCTTCCAGATCCTTTTCTTTCATCTTCGCCATCAGCAATTGATGCTGCGGAGACAGCGGCAGATCGTGTGGCACATGCAGGTATTCCAGCACCTGCTGTGAGATGCGTTTAAACACTGGCGCCGACACCTGGCCGCCTTGATGCAAGCCGACTGCTGAATCCAGAATCACAGCCACCACGATCTGCGGATTGTTCACAGGAGCGAAGCCCGCGAATGATCCAATGTATTTCGTCTTCGAGTACGCCCCTGTGGCGGGATCAACTTTCTGCGCCGTCCCCGTCTTCCCCGCCGACGAGTAGCCCTCCAGAATCGCTTTTCGGCCCGTGCCCTCGAGCACGACCTTCTGCATCATCGCGCGCATCTCAGCGGCAGTGTAGGAGGAAATCACGCGATGCGATGCCCCGGGATGAAATGCAACCGTCTGCGGCGTGGCTTGCGCTTGGACGGATCCCGTAACGATGCGAGGCGCCACCCATACCCCGTCATTCGCGAACGTCGAGATCAGCCCGGCCAGCTGAATTGGCGAAATGCCGATTTCCTGCCCCATCGAGATCGCGGCAATCGAAACCTTCGACCAGCGGCTCACGGGTTTGGTCAGGCCGCGGGTCTCGCCCGGCAACTCAATTCCGGTCTGCTGTCCGAAGTTGTAGGCGCGAATGTATTTGTAGAAGCGGTCTTCGCCCAGGCGTAGCGCGATCTTGATCGCGCCCACATCGCTCGACTCAGCCAGCACGCCCCATACCGGCAGGATGCCATGTGGCTTTGAGTCGCGGATGCGCATGCCGTTGTAGACAATCGAGCCCATCTGGCAGTCAAACAGTTCGTTCGGGTTCGTGAGCTTTTCTTCGAGCGCCGCCGAAATCGTGACCAGCTTGAACGTCGACCCGGGTTCGTAGACGTAGCTCACCGCGCGGTTGGTCAGCGCGCCGGGAGTAATCTCCTTGCGCGAATTCGGGTTGAACGTCGGCCGGTTCGCCAGCGCCAGGATTTCCCCGGTGTGCGGGTTCTCGACAATCACCGTGCCGGCGATCGCCTGCGTATCGTGAATCGCCTGCTCAAGTTCTTTCTCAGCGATGTACTGGATGTTCTTGTCGATGGTCAGGACAAGATTCTCGCCCGGGTCGGGCTGCGTCTCGACATCGGAGAACCACCGCCGTTTCGCGTCAACGGAGATGAACATCTTTCCCGGACTTCCGCGCAGCTCATCGTCGAACTCGTGCTCAATCCCGCTCTGGCCGGAATCCTCCATGCCCACCGAACCCAGCACCTGCGCGGCGAGATCGCGCGCGGGATAAAACCGCTTCGGCTCCTTCTGGAAGTGAATCCCCTGCAGTTGCAGCGAATTGATGCGTTCGATGGTATCGTCGTTAGCCTTACGCGCCACCCAGCAGAACGTCTTGTGCGCGCGGCAGTCGGCGAGTACCACGTTGTAATCATCGCCCGTGATGCGCGTGATAAGGTTCACCGCGGTAGGCAGGTCTTTGACTTCAGTGGGCACCGCAAAGGCGGAATCGACCAGCACCGACATCGCGAGTTCGTGGCCGGCGCGGTCGTAAATCACTCCGCGCTTGGCGGCCAGGGGGATGGCACGCTGCTGCTGGTGTCCAGCCTGCTTGACGAATTTGCCGTAGTCGAAAATCTGCAGGACCACGAGACGCCCGCAGATGGCGAAGCACCATAGAAAAAGGAAGGCCCCCAGCAGGTAAAGCCGGGAGTTCTTGCCCGAGGTTCGATTCGACGCACGATCCGACGCACGATCCGAGGCCATGAGTATCCCACGCATTGTCATCCTGAGGCCAGCGCCGTTGGCGGGCCGAAGGACCTATGTAATCTCCGGCGCCCAAGCACTGCCGGCAGAGTGCACAGATCCTTCGCTTCGCTCAGGATGACAACCATTAAACCGACTAGAGACAAACATGGCGGCCCACGTACAGACAGGCCGCCGCCGAGATTCAGCCGAGCTGCGCTCGGCCCGTCCGGATCAAAGATCCGGACCCATACAAACCCGGACCCACACGATCTTCTACTGCCCCGGGATCACCGTAATCGGTACTGCGCTCGCCATCACCGGAGCTTGACCGTCGGCCGAGGCCGCATCCATGCGGATGACTTGTCCCGGCTCCGGCGGCACCAGGCCCATGCGCCGCGCCAGCACATCGATCCGTTCGGGATCGCGTAACGAGGCATCTTCCAGCCGCAGCGCGTGATTCATTTCGGTCTTCTCGCTCAGTTCGCGCTTGGCCGATTCGATCTGGTATCCGTATTCGATGGCCTTGAAGTGCTGCCAGGCATAGGTAAAGACCAGCAGGAACAGGCAGGCCAGCGCGGTGCCGAACTGTTTCATCTCGCGGTTGCGGCGCGGATCTTCCACCTTGACCAGACGGGTGTTGTCGATCGCCTTGGAGAAGTAGATCTCGGGTGTACCTGTCCAAAACGAACGACGCTCGGCCGTTTGACGTCCCGCCAACCCTGCACTTCGCATTGTCGCCGCTGCTGCTGCCATTATGCTGCCCCCATGAAAACCTGATCGCCGTCTGCGATCGGAATCTGCATCGAAAAGATCGCCCGCAGTTCCCGATCATCCGCCATGCGCTGGTCTTCCAGCTTCTGTTCGACCCGTTCCGCCGCTGCCATCAAACTGCTGATAAGTGTGCCCGTGTACATGTCCCGCTACCTCAGTTTGGATTCCTACCACAGAACCCAAATCCATCCCGCCCCAGCGGATCTTCGTCCGCCTTTTCCCTGATCTTGAAGGCCCGGCACGCCATTACAGCTGTGCCGGGAACTCCGGCAGGTTTTCCGGAGCCAAACTTTTGAAAGCCGGCTTTCGCTTTTCGGCTTCCGCCTTCCGCGAATCTCGAAGTCCGAAAGCCGAGAGCCTAAATTCTTTCCGCTGCCCGCAATTTCGCGCTGCGGGCCCGCGGGTTACGATCGCTTTCTAATTCAGTTGCCGTTACCGGCTTTTTGGTTAGCACCCGATAGTGCTTGTCCTTGTTCGCGCCCTCGCGGAAGGCATCCTTGACGATGCGGTCTTCCAGCGAGTGAAAACTGATCACCACCACGCGTCCTCCTGGCTTCAGAATCCGCGGCGCCGCTTTCAGCAGCGCCTGCAGATCTTCCAGTTCGCGGTTTACGAAGATTCGAAGAGCCTGAAAGGTAAGCGTCGCGGGATGAATTCTGCGTTCAGCCTGATTCATTGGCCGGGCCGCGGCTGATATGACATCCGCAAGATGTGCGGTAGATCGTATCGGCCGCGACCGGCAAATGGCTCTGGCGATTCTCCGCGACCTCCTTTCCTCTCCGAATTCGTAAATCACATCGGCAAGCTGTCGCTCGTCGAGGTGGTTTACCACTTGTTCGGCGGTACGCTCGCCCCGCGGGTCCATCCGCATGTCGAGCGGTCCATCCGCCTGAAAACTAAATCCGCGCGCCGCATCGTCCAATTGCAGGCTGCTCACTCCAATGTCGGCCAGAAGACCGTCGATGGTCGCTGGTCGTTGGTCTTTGGCCAATTCGGCAAATGACCGATGCAACAGAGTGACGGTCGGCCAATCGGGTTCGCCAACGACTAACGACTGACGACTAACGGCTAGCCTTTCGCCCGCAATCTTCAGCGCTGCAGGATCCTTATCGAGGCCAATCAAATGTCCCGGTGCGCCGAGGCGTTTTGCGATTTCGTAACTGTGCCCGCCCAAACCCACCGTGGCGTCGATATAGGTCCCACCCCGCCGCACGGCTAAAAAGTCGATCGCTTCTTTTAAAAGAACGGGAACATGGCTCGCTCTTCCACCACCATGCCCAACCCCCTGAGGGGCGTCTGTTGATCCCTCGTCCGATAGATGGTTCACTAGATGCCCAGTGTGTCGAGCGTCTTCTCATCGTCAGGCGTGAACTTTTCTTCTTCGATCTCTTTCTTGAACAGCTCCAGGTTCCTGACGACCAAGTACGTCAAATTCCCCAGAACCGCTACCTCGCCCTTGATCTGCCCCGTCTCGCGCAGCAACTGCGGCAGCAACAACCGTCCCTGCCCGTCCATCTCGACCTGCTGACCGTAATAATTGGTCCGGTCGAGAAACTTCTTCTTCGTCGGATTGAAATTGGAGAGCCCTGCCAGCTTCTGCTCGATCCGCTCCCATTCCTCGAAGGGATACACTTGAGCAACCTTGCCATCCAGACTTGTGATGTAGAATTGCTGCCCGTACTTCTCGTCGATCACCCGCTTGAACTCGGCCGGGACCTTTAAACGGCCCTTTTCGTCGACCCGGGTTGGATGATTGCCGCGAAACATGTCTGGTAGCCGCCACAACTGCAATGAGGGAGGTCAAAAGGGTGCGAAGTTCGGTCAAAGTCGGGCGATTCGGGCTGTTTGTCGTGCTTTTGGGTCGGATTTCCACCGGCTCCTCGTTTTCAGCTCAAAGCTCCCACCAACTTCACTGCGCTTACCACTTCGTACCACTTTGTACCACATCTTAGCTGTAAGTCTTTTATTGTCAAGCAGAAACTTGATGGTGGCATTCCCACTCAGGCACTGATTCGAGAAAATACGAAGGCTTGTGGTTAACTAACCGAGCGACCACAAGGGGTTGCGTTTACAGACTTGGTTCTTTCGCTATTCTTTCGCTACGATTTTTCTTGCTCTCCGCGACTGGCGCGGATTTTCTTGTGGAAAAGCAGGGACGGACCTCCGAAGTGGGAGTTGGCGGAGCGTCCCGACGCCTCAAACGGTCCTGTCATCGTGAGCGAAGAGAAGGACCTCTGCAACGGGTCGAGGAGTGCAGAGCTCCTTCGGCCCGTAAACGTCGCGGGCCTCAGGATGACAGACGTGAGGATATCGAATGTCCAGCCATTTGGGATTCGAGGCGTGGGGTCCCTGCCCTATTGGGATCCTCCCGGCCGACGATTGGGTGTACACTTCCGCGCATATCGTCCTGGGCCATGTTGTAAGACCCATCATCGAGGAGGCGCACCATGGCACTCAACAGAGGCAGAATCTGGTTGGGCGGTTTGGCGGGCGGTGTGGTCTGGAATCTGTGGAGTTTCTGTATCTACCACTACATCACGGGCCCGCGCTATGTCATCGCGCAGAACGCCGGCTGGTTCCTGAAAACGGCACGCTATCCGTACTTCCCGGCGGCATGGACGGTGCTCTTGTTTATTATGGCGATCGCCGTCGCCCATCTTTACGCCTGGGCGCGCCAGGGGCTGGGCCCCGGTCCCGGCACAGCGCTCAAGGTCGGATTCCTGGCAGGCTTCTTCGCCGGCTTCCCCGACAACTTCGCCCAGGCAGAATGGTCTGCCGTGGGTCGCGCGCTGCCGTTTGGCTGGATGATCGAAATGTGGCTGGGCGCCATTCTGGCCGCACTCGTTGCCGGCTATCTCTATAAGGAATAGAAAACCAAGTTCCAACCACAGAGGACGCGGAGGACACAGAGGAAATAGAATAACAGCCAATCCGCTCAGGCAAGAATTTCGCCATCCATTCGAGAATTCAGATTTCTAGTTTTCCTCTGCGTCCTCCGTGTCCTCTGTGGTTTTTATTTCTTCACTTCGACGGTTCCACGAACACCGCGGTCCCGTAGGCCAGCACTTCGGTGACGCCCTGCATGACCTCGGTCGCGTCGTAGCGCGCGCCCACCACGGCGTTGCCGCCTAATTCGGCGGCGTGCTGCAGCATCAGGTCGAAGGCTTCCTGGCGCGTCTTCTCGCAAAGATTGGTAAGAAGCGTGATGTTGCCGCCGACCAGCGTCTGCAGCCCGGCGCCGATCGTGCCAAAGATCGAGCGGGAGCGGACAACAATGCCGCGCACCACTCCCAGCGTGCGCGTCACGCGAAAGCCGTCAAGTTCAAACTGCGTGGTTACCATGTTGTGGGCCACCATCCTGCCAGCGCTGTAGCCGGTTGCCATGCGTTTCATCCTTTCTGGGATCCCGGGAACTCGCTAACTATAGCGCGACCCGAGAGCTGCGGCGAGTAATTGGAATTATTCGCTGCGGAAAACAGAAGCCTGCACCACGAAGGACACGAAGTATCACGAAGGCTCTATCTTCAGCGTTTCCTTCGTGAACCTTCGTGCCCTTTGTGGTGATCGATCGCCTTTCATTCCAGCTCCGCGGTTATGAAAAATTCCTGCGACGAGTTGTCGTACTCGACCCGAAGCACGTTCGGCTTGCAGCAAACCTGGCAGTCTTCCACGTAGCTCTGGCGGCGTCCGGCAGACTCATCCACAGCAGTGGCGTTCCATTCCCCGCACGAAGCGCATTGGAATCCGGATTCCATGGCAAAGAGCATACCGCAGGCAACTGGGCGCCTTACGACGTAAGTCGTTGAGCCTTCGTGGAAGTGATTGAAAAATCGCTGGGGGCCCTTAGCAGGCCGCAGGACGCGCGTTGTCGTCGTGGACGATGATTTCCTCGACCCCGGCATCGATCGTCGATGCCATGGCCGTTTCCGGCCCCGCAAAGGGCATCCTGAGCGACGACTGAGGGCGATTTCCCAGGTCTGGCATTCGATCGCACTCCACGTTGTACGTATTTGTATGTACATATGTATACGTATGATGACGTTAACTGTGCACAAGCATTGGACTTGTCGCGATTTCACAGCTCCGCAGACGCCCCTGCCGGCAATTCTGTCCGTTCGCTTTCAAGGTCTCAATCTGAGATCGACGCTTGCCACTCCCCATATAATGTCCGGATTGCTTTTCTTACCTTCTGGAGGGGTGAATGATCTCGCGGCGACGGTTTCTTGAGGTTGGCAGTGTGACGGCTGGATTGGCTGCGGCGCCGCATGCGCTGCAGGCAGCTGCGGCAGAAAAGGACGACGCTTCCCTGCCGCCATCGATCGCACAGTTGAAATCTCGGAAGAGCGAAGCCACGCCCATCACCCGAGAAGAGCGCGTCGAACGCCAGCAGCGTGCCCGCCAACTCATGTCCGAGAACGGACTCGATGCCATCCTGCTCATGGAAGGTACGTCCTTGCGCTATTTCACGGGCGTCCGCTGGTGGGGCGGGGAGCGCACCTTTGCGCTCGTGCTCCCCGCCAAGGGCGCTACGTTCTACGTATGCCCGGCGTTCGAAGAAGGGCGGGCGCGCGAGCAACTCGCCAATGCACCCGACGGCGAGCAGGCCGACGTGCGCGTGTGGCAGGAAGATGAAAACCCGTACCAGCGCATCGCGCAGGGAGTAAAAGAACGCGGCATCGCCAGCGGCAAGGTCGGGATCGAAGAGACTGTGCGCTTCGTGTTTGCCGATGGCATTGCGAAGGCGCTGTCGCAGGCCGTGCCCCAGGTGACAATCGCTAGCGCGACTCCAGTGACCGCGGGATGCCGCATGATCAAAAGCACTCACGAGGTCGCGCTGATGCGGCTGGCTTCGCAGGTAACGCTAGCGGCGTACGAGGCCGTCTATCGCGCGTTGCGACCGGGCATGACGCAGCGCGATGTCTCTGCACTCATCGATGCGGCCTACCGCCAGTTAGGATTTCCCGGCGAGGCCAGCGTCATGGTCGATCAGGCTACCGCGTATCCGCATGGACTGACCACCGCGCAAGTGATTGGGGAACGGTCGATCGTCATGATCGATGACGGCTGCACGGTTGAAGGTTATCAGTCCGACATCACGCGGACCTTCACGATTGGCAAGGCTTCCGACAAGATGAATCAGGTCTTCGACATCGTGCTGCGCGCGCAGTCGGCGGCGTTGGCGGCGGCGCGTCCCGGAGCAGAGTGCGGTTCGGTGGATGCCGCGGCTCGCAAAGTCATCACCGATGGAGGCTACGGCCCTGACTATAAATATTTCACCCACCGGCTCGGACACGGCCTCGGGATGGATGGTCACGAGTGGCCTTACCTGGTCCGCGGAAATACGACTAAGCTGCAGGCGAACATGACGACGAGCAACGAGCCGGGAATTTATATTCGCGGCAAGTTTGGCGTGCGGATCGAGGACGACATGCACGTTACGGAAAATGGCGCCGAGTTGTTCACGCCGCAACCTTTGTCATTGGAAGATCCCTTCGGGAAGGCGTCTTAGCATTAAGCCCTGTTCAGCCCGGCTCTCAGCGGGGTCTGGATGAGCGGCGGTATTTTGCGTGCAGCCAGGCGAGAATCCCAAGGGCACAGATTTCGATAGGGCCGGGCGGCGCGATTTGCAAGCGCAAGAGATTGGCATAGTCCTGGGTCGCAACATAGACCGCCCAAATCATGCCTCCGGCGGCGACCAGGCTGGCGCAGCGCTCTTCCCAGCGAATGCTTCGCAGGATGCGCTGCTCTGGAGCGAGCTTGCCAGGCTTCGGAATAGCGACGACAGGCACGAACTTGGACTGCGCTTGAATGTAGCCCTCGCGCCCGGCGTCCAAGTCAATGTAATCGGTTGGATGTGATTTCCCCACACTTAAAAGTGACACAGAAGAGGCGAGCTTGGCTCGTTACGTCAGTGCTTGTCCGATGGGCAGGCGAATGCACTAAGGGCGTTCTGACCCGCGATAAGCGAAAGAGTCCTTCGTCCTTTAGGGGACTTGTCGCCAGATGGCTACGCTTCGGGAACCGGCGGGCAGCCGGGGAACTCTGTCACGTAGGTGTTGCCGATGTAGCCCAGATAGCTGATGCCGATTTCGCTGGTGAAGAAACCGTCGGCGGTGAGCTTGCGCAGGAATCCGAAAAATTCGATGCCCTGCCCCAGGCTGGGATCCTTCTTGAAATTCTTGCGGTAGGCGATCTGGTCGAGAATTTCTTTTTGCTGCGCGGGCGTGCACTCAAGATAGGCACTACCGTAACGATCGATGCAGGTGTTGTCGAGCCACATCAGCCCGCCGCCGAGAGCGACTTGATACTCCTTGTTTTCACTGGTAATCAGGTCGATGAATTCAGGCGCGCCCGCTTCGATCGCTCCCTTGGCTTCTGCGTCAGGGGGAATGATGGTCTGGCAAAGCGCCTGCAGCGTTTTGTAGGAATGAGGCAAGAAGAACTTGGGCGTGTAGACCTGATTTTCCGCGGCGGCCTTTTCCGCGCGCACCATGCGATGAGCGTATTCGGCGGCTTCGAGAGGAATCACGCGTAGCACCGAACCGGTGATCGCGGTGATGGTGAGCGATTTGAGAATGTCTCGTCTTGAAATGGACATAGGCGCTCCCGCTACAGATTTCCTTTCTTCGCCTGATCCAACAGGTAGTCGGAAGCGCGCCAGGTCAGCGCCATGATGGTCAGCGTGGGATTCTTGTCGGCGTTGGTCACGAAGGTGGCGCCGTCGGTCACAAATAAATTCTTCACGTCATGCGCCTGGCAGTATTGGTTCAGGGCCGAAGTTGAGGCATGCTCGCCCATGCGCACCGTGCCCACTTCGTGGATGATTACCCCGCCGTCGGCGATCCCATACGGATTCGGCCCATCGGGACGCGCGGTGCTCAAGTAGATTCCGCCCGCGGCTTCCACGATTTCGCGGTAGGTTTCCTGCATATCCTTGGCCATCTTGATTTCGTTGTCGCTCCACTTCCAGTGGAAGCGCAGCACCGGGATGCCCCACTGATCGACGGCCGAAGGATCGATTTCGCAGTAGCAGTTTTCGTTGGGAATCATTTCGCCACGTCCGGCGAAGCCAATGTAGGTGCCGTATTTCTTCTTGCACTCCTGCTTCAAGGACGGGCCGTAGCCTTCGAATTCATCACAGAGGTCATCGTAGTCGCCGACGCCCGGCATGCCGCGTCCCCCGCCGAATTCGGTGTGGTACCCACGAAGGAATTCGTTCTTGCGGTCGAACTTCCACCATGGCAGGTACATGTGCATGCCGCCGACGCCGTCGTGATTGTGCGCGGGCATTTTTTCGAGCTGCGGAAAATATCCGCCGCCATCGCTGCCCACGGTGTCCATCAGGTTGCGGCCGACGACGCCGGAAGAGTTGGCCATGCCGTCGGGAAATAAAGTGGACTTGGAATTCAGCAGCAGGCGCGCGGATTCACAGGCGCTGGCCGCGACGATGAACGCACGGGCATGAAGACGCTTCTCTTCGTGCGTGGCTTTATCAATGTAGGAGACCGCTTCGATTTTGCCGTCTTTGCCGACGACCAGTTCGCGAGCCATGGCGCCGGTAATCATGGTGAGGCGTCCAGTCTTCTCTGCGGGCGGAATCATGACCTGGCTCGAACTGAAGTTCGACGCGGTGATGCATCCCCGTCCGCATTGCGCGCAGTAGTGGCAGGCTGGTCGACCGTTGTGGGGCTGAGTTAGGATCGCGAGGCGCGACGGAATGCACAGAATGTTGAGGTGGTCGCAGGCCTTCTTGATGATGGTCTCGGTGCAGCGCGGCTTGGGCGGCGGCAGGAAAATTCCATCGGGCGCGCTGGAAATATTTTCTTTCGTGCCAAAGACTCCGATGTAGGACTCGACCTTGTCGTAGTAGGGAGCGACGTCTTGGTAGCTGAGTGGCCAGTCGTCGCCCATGCCGTCATGCGAGCGAACTTTGAAATCCACCGGAGCCATGCGAAGGGCGATGCGTCCCCAGTGGTTGGTGCGCCCGCCAACGATGCGGGAGCGGAACCAGCGAAATTTTGAGCCGGGCGCGGAGACATAGGGCTCGCCTTCAATTTCCCATGCGCCGTTAGGGGCCAGGAATTCGTCGTCGAGTCCCTGGCGAGCGCGGCCTCCGACGCCGGCGCCGCGGTGCGGCAGATCGTAAGGCCAGACGTGCTCTTTGTAGTCGCGCTCGGGAATGACGGGAGGACCGGCTTCGAGCAGTGCGACACTCAGGCCGCCTTCAGTGAGGACTTTGGCCGCAGTGCCTCCCGAAGCACCCGAGCCGATGATGCAAACGTCATAGGTTTTTGGCGTCCGCTTGACTTGCATGGATCTCCCTTAGCGAGAATGTGTTGTACCCCAAACCACAGAAAGCAACGTGCAATCAGAAACCAGTGCCAGAGGAGCCGCTGACCGGTCAGAACGCTCTTGCCTGTGTTAGCTCGGGCCGGGCGTGGAAGCAGGCGCTGGCCGGCGTTTCCATGGCCACCGCCAGTCTCTCGGTCCGAACCGTCTCCAAATGGCCTTCAGGATGCGAATCGCGACCCAGAACAGCGCAACCACCGACACCAACCACACTGCTAGCAGAGGCAGATTGATGAAAAAGGCGATGACAGAATCCGCCCAGTCTGCCAGGCCCGAAACCATTTCACTTACGGCGACCTTTGCCTGACGCAGCGGGCGCCAGTGAATTCCGGCCACCGCCGCGTCGGCCTCGGAGCGCAGCGAGATTTCCAGAGTCGACATGTCGATCTGCGAAGTGAGAAATTTCATCTCGCCTTGCATTTGTTCGATGCGGCTTCGCACGTCACTTAGTTTTTCGGTGACGTCGAGAGTGTCTTTGATGGTGGTGGCGCGCTTCAGAATCTGCAGGTATTGCGTCTCTTCGGCCTGAGCGTTGCGAAGACGAGCGTCCAAGTCGATGTATTCGCGCGTGACGTCTCGATCCTCTGTGCTCTCGCGGTCAACGGTCGTGGCCAGACCTTTGATCTGTGTGATGGCCTGGTCGAGGCGGGCCGAGGGAACTCGGACGGTGATGGATGCGGAATGGCCGCCACTGTTGGTCTGCGTGGACTTCTCGACGAATCCGCCGAGGCCGGTGGCTACAGATCCTATCTTCGCGATCGCCTGCCCGACGTCGTTGACCAACAGTTCGAGGGACCCGTTGCGGATGATCTTCCGGGCATCGAGAGACTCGGATTGCCCGGAAGTCACGGGTGAAGAATCGGGAGGATATTTGTCATATCCCCCCCCGCCTCCGCTCAGCATGGCAGAGGCAGTTGCCAAACCACTGGCCCTGGGTTCGTTGAAGGTTGCAAACGCCGCCGGACGCGAGCTCTTCATCATCGCGGCTTTCTTCTCGCAGGACGTGCCTAGCAAGACGAAAGCCAGCAACAGCGCCGTGGCGGCTCGCCAGCGAGCGACCGAGCAGTATGCGATGAACGGTGTCATGGTTCCACGCTCAGCCTACCAGCGCAGCTTATTCAGGTACTCGTAGCTCTTGGTGATGCTTTCGAAGGGTTGCTTCGGGTGATCGTGCTCCACGATGTAGTACTTGACGCCTCCCTTGTCGGACTGGGCAAAAATCCGCTTCCAGTCGATGACGCCGCTGCCCACCTCGGTCAGGTCGACGGTGTCACCGTAGTTCTGTGCGCCGCCCGCGGTGATTTTCGGCATGGTCTTGAGGTCTTTGACGTGGACCAACGGGAATCGCCCGGGATAAGCATTGAAGTACTTCACGGGATCAGATCCTGCAGCGGTGATCCAGCACAAATCCATCTCCATCTTCACCAGGTTGGCATCGCATAGTGTGAGCAGCTGGTCGTAAGGAAGCTTGCCGTCGACGGGAAGGAATTCGAACCAGTGATTGTGATAAGCGAACTGCATGCCGGCGGCCTTTGTCTGTTCGCCACAGTGGTTGAATTTGTCGGCGGCCTGCTTCCAGATGTCGGGAGACTTGCGGAGTTCTTCGGGGATCCAGGGGCAGACAATGTATTTCAGGCCAATGGTCTTGGAGGCTTCGATGACGGCAGGAAACTTGTCGTCGAGTTCGTCGTACTGCACGTGGGTGGAAGGCGCGGTCAGGTGATTGTTCTCGAGCGCGTCGCGAACCTGTTTCGGAGTGAGGCCAAAGTATCCGGCGAACTCGACTTCTTTGTATCCAATGGAGGCGACCTTGGCGAGGGTTTCGTCGAAAGAGGCTTTCATCTGGTCGCGCACTGTGTAGAGCTGCACGCCAAGGTGTTCGATTTTGTGTTCGGCGGCGGCCCAACCCATGCGACTAGTCAGCAAGGTGGCGGCGGCGACGGTGGTTGCGGTTTCCAGGAAAGTGCGGCGGTTCATGCCTTGCAGACTCATAATTGCGTTTCCTCCGATGGGCTCCGCTGAGGGCGGAAGTCGAATCCGGGAGCATTATACGCGGGAGAAACCCTTTACCACGAAGGGCACGAAGTCTCACGAAGGAAACCCCGAGAAATCAAGTCCTTCGTGAAACTTCGTGCCCTTCGTGGTTCAGCGGTTTTGTCTTACGGTTTCACAACCTGAAGATTGTTGGTCACCGAGAAGATACCGGAAACGGTATTGGCGCGGATTCCGGCGAGATTCTTATCACCTTCGCTATCCACAACACCTTCCAGGGTTACGCGGCCGCTCTTGACGATGATGCGGATCGGCTTCTGGACGCCGAGTTCGTATCGTTGCAGCGCGGGGTATTGATAAATGGCGCGGAACAGGCGCTGGCGAAGGCGATCGTCCATGGATGAGGGAGGCAGCACTTCGATCTGGTTGTCGACCTTGTCGACGCCTTCAATGCGCTTCACGGAGTTCCCGGCGTCGGACTTGGTGACCGGCTTCACGACTTGCCCGAGCAATGTGACGGTCGATCCGTCCACTTTGAAGGCAATGTAGTCGAAGACGCCGAAATAAGGGAGCATCAACAGTTCGTGGCGAACCTCTTTGACAATCCTGTCCTGGGACTTGGCGGAGGGTTGATCCTGGGCAATACCCAGAGTAGTCAGAAGAACAACCAAAGTGACGAGCAGAACGGGGAACCTGTGTCTCATGTACGGTTTCTCCTTGCAGACGAAATTTCCCAGAGTCGGAAAGAGTCTACTCCCGGAGAGGGGGTTTTTGCGATACGGAGCAACTGGTAGAAGCGGCGAGGCAGGGTGCGGCGGGCAGTTCCGGACGATGTAGTCGTCCGGAGCTCGCCCGCACCAGTGCTGTCTCCATTCGTTTAGGCCGTGACGCTGACGTTGCTTCCCTGCGCCGCACTCGCCGTTGTGCTGGCTGCAGTACTGTTAAACAGGTTGAGGATGATCTGCTGATTGCTGGACTGGTTCAGATTGAGCGTGATCTGTTCCGGATTCTGGTTCGCCTGGGACACTCCGATGGTCAGCTGCTCGGCACCGTTGGAACCGTTGCTGACGCCAATGGTGATCTGCTCGCCCGGAGTCACGTTCCCGAGATTCAGAACGATCTCAGACCCTGTGGGGGAGGCAGTGGAGCTCGCCGCCGCAGTCTGCGAATCGGAAGTGCTCGCACTCGTGCTTGGGCTTGTACTCGTGCTGTCGGACGAAGCCGGAGTCGTTCCGCTCAGGTTCACAACGATCGCGGGCGATGCCACCGGAGCGGGTGCTGGTTCGGGAGCGGAGGAATGGTGGAAAGTGCTTTTCAGTTGGGCGAAGGCCTGCTGCGCACCTGCGAGGTCTCCGGATTGGAGCGCCTGGCCGATGGCTTGGAAATCCTGCTCGCGCTGAGTGACCTTGAAAGCATTGCCATTGGCGAACGGACCGCTCTGGCCCAACGCCTGAATAGCGCTGAATTCCTGCTTTGCGGCGGCCAGGTCGCCCGATTGGAGCGCCTGCCCGAGCTTCTGCAAATCCGCACTCCGCGCTTGGAAGTAGCTTTGCAGCCCGTTGCTAATTGAACTTGTGGAAACTGCTGCTGTGGACATAAGTCTCTCCTAATTACGGTAATACCACTGCTGGAGACTTGATCGGCAGCGGCGGCTGGAACTTTAGCGGCTTCCAAAATAATTAAGAAAAACACAGAGGACACGGGGGACACGGAGGAAATCATCCGAAGTCTGCGGGTGTTGCCTATTCTTCCGCGAGCCCTAGTGTCAGATCCTGACCGCAATCGACCAAGCGGATCGCGGCACAGTTGTTCAGGATCCAGTCGGCACCCGCTTCGCGCAGCACGTTTTCCCGCACCGTCGTTTTGAAGGCGATGACCTTCGCGCCCGCTGCCTTGCCAGCGCGTACTCCGGCGGGGACATCTTCCAGAACAATGCATTCCTCTGCGGGAAATCCTAGGACGGCTGCGCCTTTCAGATAGGGCTCGGGATGCGGCTTGCCGTGGGTGATGTCATTGGAGGTGATGAGTTTCTTGGGGAGCGGCAGGCCGGCAGCTTTGATGCGAACCTCCGCAAGGGGGCGAGTGCAGGACGTGACGATTGTCCAGCGGTCGGCGGGAAGGCTGGCGAGCAGGTCGAGGGCTCCGGGCAGCGGGATCACGCCTTCGAGGTCTTCGATCTCGCGGCGTTCGACTTCCCGGTTCTCGGCTTCGTGATCGGCGTTGGGGAGATATTCACGGACGGTCGTCAGGCTGGGGCGGCCGTGGGCGCGGGCGACAACTTCTTCCGGGTTGAATCCGTGCTCGATGGCCCATTGGCGCCAGACGCGCGCAACCGCAGGCGTGGAGTTGATGAGGACTCCGTCCATGTCGAACAGGAGAGCGGCGCAGTGGATTTCAGTCATAGAGTGTGGGTAATGAGTCTCGTCGCTACCACGTCCGACGGATGGGGTGAGCCTCGGTGTTGAAAACAACTTTACTGAGGTCGATCGTGTCGGGGGGGGCGTAAAGCAAGAACAGATATTTGAGAGTCTCGGCAAAGAAGAAACTTTCCATCTCGTCTTTCTTTGTCTTGGTGGCAACGTCACTCAGAGCGGCATAGCCGATGTCGGTGCGGCAGTATTTCACCAGGCTTTCGAAGAATGTCTGGCCCATGTCGCGGTAGAGCGGGTCCTTGGTGAAGTGACGAAGGTAGTAGGCTGATTCGATAGTCTCCGGCCGAAGTTCGTAGCCGCCGGAAGTGATCTTCATGGTCGTGTAATTCATTTCTTCGGGCTCGACGCCGAAGGTGGTCCACATTTTATAAGCGGAGTCTTCGAGCTTCCGCGCCCGATCGAGATCTCCTGACAAGGCGAGCGTGCCGGGGAAGAAGGCGTCCAGAGCCCCGAACTCGGTGCCGGTGCGAGTACCCGTGTTCATGTTCGCCTGGCCGTACCAGAACCCGGTAGGGGCCTGGTCGGCAAGATATTTGTTCGCGGCCTCGATGCTCGACTTCCACATGCGCTCGCAGCCTTTGTCGTCGAACAGCAGCCAAGCTTTCAGCAGATATTCATAGTAGGAGTCGATGCCTCCGCTGATGTGGCTGTCGGGATCGGTCCACTCGCCGGTCTTTATATTGATGGTCGAGCCGACCAAGCCGATGGGCGAGCGGCGGTTGTAGAGTTCGACCAGGGCGTGCTTCGCTTTGTCGTAGTAGATGGGCTTGCCGGTAAGTTTGCTGAGCGTGCCGAACTCGATCAGCAACGTTCCGACCTCGGCGGGATTCGTGGACTCCCCGCGAACGGCGCCGGTCTTCAGGTTGACGTAGACGTAGGGCATTCCGGTTGGAGAATTGAAAGCCGGCAGAAGGCGCGTGCCCAAATCGTCGGCGAGAGCGAGCAACCGCTTGTCGCCGGTCAGTTGATAACTGCTAAGCAATCCTCCGAGCAGGCGAATGGTGATTTCAAAATTCTTGACGTAGATATCGCGGTCGAACGACAGATTCTTGTCGATATATTCGCGGGTCTGCGCCGCCTCTTCTTTCATTCCCATCAGGATCATGGTGTCGAGGCCGTCGACGGGAGACATCAGAAGTGGAACGCCGTACCAGTCGTGATAGCCCTTGCTCAGCGGCTTGAGAGCGTCGTGTCCCCAGGCGTATTGCTTGTAGCCTTGCCAGGCGTGAAGGAATTCCTGGCGAATGCGCTCGGCCATTTCGGCGTCGGTGTAAGTCAACGTGCTGCCAGAGACCCTGACCTGTGCAGTCTTGGTAGTGTTTGGCGGCTCGCTCGCCGATGGAGTTTGCGCTGCGCTCAACTGCGGCAGTGCAACGATCAGGCACGAAGACAGAAACATCGAAAGACACATGTTTTTCATCGCAGTGTAGGAGTGATTGTAAACCAGTGAAAACCTGGCGTGGAGATCGATGAGCGCGTCGCTAACGCTGCGCTCAGCAATACACGAGCGAGCTTTCATTCTTCCTGTGATTTGTGTCATTCAGCCACGTGTCCGCCGTCATAGCGAGTGACGCATGCCAGAGCAACGCTTCGAATGCGCATCGTGGGTCGCGCAACGCACTCACAAAACACGATGCCCCTGTGATCAGGCTCACAGCACGGCACGAACCGCGCGAATCTCAGAGTAAATCGGAGTCCATAGGAACTTAGTTGGTCTCCTGATCGTAACTTCAGTTATGAAACGATTTGCCGCCAGCTTCGGCGAAGTGTTGCGTGCCATGTGGACGCACAAGCTTCGCTCCTTCCTCACCATGTTTGGGATTGCCTGGGGAGTGGGGTCGCTGCTGCTCCTGGTGGGATTAGGAGAGGGCTTTCGAGCAGGAACCACCAGGAATCTGGCGAGCTTCGGCGAAGACTTCATGCAGATTTACAACGGGCGAGTGCCCGCGGTGGGTGGCAGCCAGCTTTCATCTCGGCAGTATTACCTGAACTACCAGGACTATTTGGATATTCGCAGCTCGCGGTTTGTTCGCAATGCCACGCCGGTCATCTACCGCGGCGACCTTCGCCTGGTGAGCGAGTTCGGCAGCAGCAACGGCTACGTGGATGGCGCCGAGCCGCAGTTCTCTGGCATCCGCTACCAGCCGGTCGACCAAGGGCGGTCGTTGAACTGGAACGACGAACGCGAGCGCCACAATGTCTGCATCATCGGAAGCGAATTTGTGCGCATCCTGTTCCCTGGCCATCCCGCCGTAGGCAGCACACTCCTGATCAACGGTGTGCCGTTCGAAGTGGCTGGAACGATGAAGAAGGTCGGTCACGGAAACAACAACGGCGAGAACATGCGCCTGATCATGCCCTATACCACGATGTCTGTTTATTTCCCGATGCAGGGAGCAGGCAACGAGAAAGCTATCAAGTACGTGGCGTACCAGCCGATTACACGGGAACAGCACGCGCAAGCCAAGAAGGCTGTGCGGAGTATCGTTGCCAGAAATCACGGCTTCGATCCCGAGACGCCCGACGCGTTTGACGATTGGGATTCGATCGCTACGGCCGAGATGGTGGGAAAAATCTCCGATGCTATGGATACATTCTTGGGAGCGGTGGGTCTGGTGACGCTCGGTCTGGGGGCCATCGGAGTCATCAACATCATGCTGGTGTCGGTCACCGAGCGCACCCGAGAGATCGGCCTGCGGAAGGCGTTGGGCGCTACCCGGCGGAACATCCTGTTCCAGTTTTTTTTAGAAGGGCTGATGCTGACCGGAATCAGCGGGGCGATTGGCGTGGGCGCAGCCTACACGACGACCAAGCTATTCGGCCTTGTGCCTCCAATCAACGGATTCGAATTGCCGCACATTTACCCAGCAACCGCCCTGCTCGCCATGGGGAGTCTTGCGTTGGCTGGCATTGTCGCCGGACTTTATCCCGCGCGACGGGCCGCTTTCCTCCAACCCGTGGAGGCGCTTCGTCAGGAGTGACCAATGATCCAGACGAAAGATGTGTTCTCGGAAGCGTATCGCTCACTCCGGTACAACCGTCAGCGAACTGCGCTCACCATGCTGGGTATGGCATGGGGCATCGCGACAGTCGTGCTGTTGCTAGCCTACGGCACGGGTTTCTCCACGGCCATCGTCAACATATTCAGGAGCTATGCCAGCATGGCGTCGATGGGAGTCGAGGGAGGACGAACGTCCATGCAGGCCGGAGGAAACAAGGCCGGTACCACTATCCGGTTGACCCGGGATGACATTGATCGCGTTGTTGTGAATGTGCCGGAGGTAACCCGCATCACTCCCGAATCGATGTACGATGCGCCCGTCAGCTATGAGGGGCGTTCCTACACTTGGACCGTTGATGGCGGCAATCCTCCACTCCAGGAAATTCAGAACCTGCAACTCGAACTCGGCCGTTTCTACGGTGCCGAAGACTTACAGTTGCGCGCGCGGGTCTGTGTGCTGGCCTCGGAGTCCAGGGAGAAGCTGTTTTCCGGCCGTTTCCCTTTGGGCGAGAAGATTCGTATCGGCGGCATTCCTTACGAAGTGATCGGTGTACTTAAGCCCAGACCCCAGGAAGGCACCGAGAACAGTATCAACCGTATCGTCTATATCCCCTTCTCCACCATGAGCGACTTCCGCAATACCTACTACATCGACATGATCTGGTTGGATTTTCTCGGCTACAACTATGAGGGCGTCGAGAAGTCGGTTCGCACTACGCTGGCGGCACAACACAATTTCCGCTTCGATGACAAACGGGCTTTGTTCGTGTTCAGCATGATGGAGCAGCTTTCGCAATTTCGCATCATTACGATGGCGCTGCAGGTGATGCTTGCCTTCATTGGGACTCTGACTCTTGGGATTGGCGGCGTGGGACTGATGAACATCATGCTGGTGAGCGTAACCCAGCGAACGCGCGAGATTGGAGTGGAGAAGGCATTGGGCGCGCGCCGCTTCGACATCCTCGTGCAGTTCTTGTCCGAAGGGCTGGCGATTACTTTTTTGGGTGGCTTTCTGGGAATTGTGCTCGCGTACTTGATTTCCTTCTCTGTGGGGACGCTCACCTTTTACAGCGCGCTGGCCCAGCACGGAGAGGCGGGGGACATTCGACTCATTATTTCGCCAGGCAGCGTGCTGGTATCGACTGCGATCCTGGCTCTGGTGGGATTGGTGAGCGGAATGATTCCGGCGATACGGGCGTCCCGTCTCGATCCCATCGAGGCATTGCGCTACGAATAACGCGATTCCTGTCACGCAACAGGACGGTGCGCTCCAGATTCCGTTGTTCTAGAATGAAAATTGACGTCCGGCAAATGGTGATGAAAGTCACCTGAATTAGTGTCTCCAGTCACCTAATCTCTGGCGGAATCGGAATAGTATTTTGATTGTACGGCTGGCAGGAGTGCGCCATGCTGTCCAAGTGCGCGAATCCCGAATGCTCTGAGATATTCCGGTATCTGCACGCGGGAAAAATCTTCTACCTGGCGCCAACCCCTGACATACAAATCGCGATGGGCATGCAGCACCCTGCATTGTTCGAGCGCTTTTGGCTATGCGCCGAATGCTCGAAAGAAATGACGGTTGTCTGGGATGGGATGCAGGCGAAGGTGGTGCGCCTATCGGAAAAGGCAGCCGCGCTAGCAGTTGCGCCTGCCAAGAAGAAAGAGGATGGCGCCAGACGATCGAAGGCACGGGCTGCGTCGGCCGGCCGGGAAGATCGATGAAGAGGATGCGGTCAAGGAGATAGCCATGACGGTTGCAGAATTAGACACACAAGTGAAAGCAGCGAAAAGCAGCGAGGTGTTTCACCACATTCTTGTAGCAACCGATTTCTCGGAACCATCGAGGCGAGCATTGTGCGATGCGCTAGTCCTGGCTGCGGAAAACAATGCCCAGTTGTCGGTTGTCCACGTGTTGCATTCTGACCGCAATTACGCGGCCGTGGAGGATCCATACGAGTTGAATCGGGAGCGAGCCGCCGCCGAGAAAGAGATCAAGGCGCTGATTGATAAATTGGGTCCGGACCACGAGGTGAACCCCGCGATGGTCAAACATGGCCCGGTGGCGCAGCAAGTGTTAGCAGTGATCGAAGAGAAGGCAATCGACCTTCTCGTCATCGGCACGCGCGGCCGCGGAGGTTTGCGGAAGCTGGCGCTGGGCTCGGTGGCAGAGGAACTGTTGCGCCTTGCATCCTGTCCGGTGATGACGATTGGACCGAATGCCGACATCGCCGTCATTACCCGCGGGCATGGATTTCGCCGGATTTTGTTTGCCACGGATTTTGGCAAGGGTTCGGCGAAGGCACTTCCGCTGGCGCTCGCGCTGGCACGAGAGCAGCAAGGGAAACTCATTCTGCTGCACATGATCAATCCCATCCCGGCGACGTCGGCGAGCCTGTCGGCCTACGCGCCTGCCGGAGCGGCGGCCGACGAGGTCGACGAGTGGGAGGACACGTCGCGCAAGCGAAGCATCGCGCGACTGCGTCAGGCTTTGCCTGCGGAGACTGGACTGGAGCGGGAGATTGAGTTCGTGGTGGGAACAGACTTCCTGCCCGAGGCAGTGTTGACCGCGAGCGCGAAGTTCAACGTTGATTTGATCGTGATGGGAGCGAACCGGACTGCGTCCGCAAAGGCGGCAGCGCACGTTCCATGGTCGGCGGTGCATGAGGTAGTGCGCTACGCACCGTGCCCAGTGCTGACCGTTGCGGGATGAAGGTAAAAAGGCCAGCGCGCCGCCGAGAGCAGCGCTCTCTGCGGCGTCGGGTGCCCCATTGCTCGCGCGTTCTTGGCGCGAGAAGTGGGGCTTTCGCCTCACGGCGTTCGGTGGGGACAGCCGAGGGGCCGTCCCCACAGGTTCCAGTTACGACTGAACGATCTTTTCCAGCGCCGTCCGGTTGCGGATGAGCAGGGTCGAACCCTTCAACTGCAGCAACTGTTTCTTTTTGAATTCAGAAAACAGGCGGCTGACAGTTTCGCGGGTGGTCCCAATAATTTCCGCAATCTCCTCGTGAGTGAGCGTGAGCTTCACCTGCGCGGATCCGTCGGTCTGCGGCGTCTTGGTCGACCAGGACAGAAGCAGCTTGGCAAACTTTTCCGAGGGCGAGGTACTCAGACCCAGAGTACGGATCTCCTCGTACGCGGTGTAGTAGTTGCGGCTCAACTGTTCGGCGACACGTAAGGCCACTTCCCCGTTGTCTTTCAGAAACTGCAGTAAGGATTCGCGGGGAATAAAATTGGCCTGGCCCGGCTCCATCATCTCAGCCGTCACTTCGTAGGGACGGTTGGAAACCACCGAATTGAGACCGAGAACATCTCCGGACTCGGAAAGTTTCGTGATGATGGTTTTACCTTCGCGGGAAGAGGTGGAAAGTTTCGCCTTCCCGGCACACAGCACAAACACGCCTCGGGGTTGCTGCCCTTCAATGAAGAGCATCGCTCCCTTGGGATAGACAGCGGTGGATTTAATTTCGTTGAGTCGTTGTCCAGCTTGAACAGAAAGGTTACAGAATAGATGTTCTTCGCGGACAGGACACGTCAGACAGTTATCAAGAATATTTAGTCCATAAGGGGCGCGCACTGAGCACCTCCCTCTTGCAAGAATTGTAGCACCGCATTTGCACCTGTGATCACCATCACGAGGGCACGTGATCGGGGGTACAGTGCGATCACAGACGCGCGTAGAAAACTGTGACATGATGGGTGAAGTATGCGGTGTGCGCTACGTTTCTTGCTCGCTAGAATTGTGAAAAAATGAGTGCATTCGCGCTAGCGGGAGGAATTCTTTGAGTGAAGTCACGAGTCCTGCCGTGCTGTCGCCCGTCGGCAAGCTTTACACCGCACCGACTCCCGCACGGGCTGGACTCGATTCCCTCTTCATGCCGCGGTCGGCGGCGGTGATCGGCGCCACGGATCGGGCCGGAACGGTCGGCCGTAGCGTCGTTTCAAATCTGCTGCAAAGTAAATTTCCCATCAAAGTTTATGCCGTGAATCCCAGCCACGGTGAAGTCCTCGGCATCAAGACCCACAAACGAATCGGAGACATCGCGGGAGGAGTCGATCTGGCGCTGGTGGTGACGCCGGCGCAGACCGTGCCGCAAATCATCGGAGAATGCGTCGACGCGGGAGTGAAATCCGCTGTGGTGATTTCGGCGGGCTTCCGCGAACAAGGACCCGAAGGAGCGGTGCTGGAGGACGAGATCCGGAAACATCTCGACCGCGGCTCGCTGCGTTTGATTGGACCCAACTGCATGGGCTTCATGAATCCGACGATCGGGTTGAATGCGACGTTTGCAAAATCGATGCCGCAGAAAGGGAGCGTGGCTTTTCTGAGCCAGAGCGGCGCGCTGCTGACTTCGATTCTTGATTGGAGCCAGCAGGAGCAAGTGGGCTTCAGCACGGTCGTCTCAACCGGATCGATGCTCGACGTGGGCTGGGGCGATCTGATTTATCACTTCGGGGATGATCCGCACACCAAGAGCATTTTGCTGTACATGGAGTCGGTGGGAGACGCGCGCTCGTTTCTTTCAGCGGCACGCGAGATCGCGTTGAGCAAACCCATCATTGTCATCAAGGCGGGACGCTCGGAGGCGGCATCGCGGGCAGCGGCGTCTCACACCGGCGCGTTGACTGGCAGTGACGACGTCCTGGACGCGGCATTCCGGCGCTGCGGCGTGCTGCGCGTGCAGAATCTTGCCGACCTCTTTTATATGGCGGAGGTGTTGAGCAAGCAGCCGCGGCCGCGCGGTCCGCGCCTCACTATCGTTACCAACGCCGGCGGTCCCGGAGTGCTGGCGACCGATTCTCTGATCGCGACCGGAGGAGAACTTACCGTTCTCTCGAAAGATTCCGTGCGCGAGCTGGACACTTTCCTCTCGGCGCATTGGAGCCACAGCAATCCGGTCGATGTGCTGGCCGACGCGGATGCGGAGCGCTTCGTGAAGGCCGTCGAGGTCGCATCGAAAGATCCTGGCAGCGATGGGCTGCTGGCCATCATCGCGCCGCAGGGTCTGGCCAATGCGACGCAAGTGGCGGAGCGGATGAAGCCGCTCGCGCACTCCACGGGCAAGCCGCTGCTCGCCAGCTGGATGGGCGGCGAGGATGTGGCGGAAGGGACTACGATCCTCAACACCGTGGGCATTCCAACGTTTTCGTATCCCGACACCGCGGCGCGCGCGTTTACCTACATGTGGCGATACACCTACAACCTGCGCGGGCTGTATGAAACGCCGGCGCTGGTGGAAGGAACTGAAGCTGCCGCGGGTGCGCGCGTCAAAGTCACTGAACTCGTGCAGCAGGTGCGCGCCAGCGGCCGGACTTTGCTCAACGAATTCGAATCGAAGCAGCTTCTCGCGCACTACGGAATTCCGGTAGTGGATACACGCGTCGCAGAGAACGAAGAGCAAGCCGTCGCGTGCGCCGCAGAGATTGGATATCCGGTGGTGTTGAAGCTCTTATCCAACACCATCGCGCACAAGACAGATGTGGATGGCGTTCGCTTAAGACTGCAGACCGCGAACGAAGTTCGTAGTGCCTATCGAGCGATCCAGGCGTCGGTGACAGAGAAGGCTGGAGTAAAACATTTTGCGGGCGTCACCGTCCAGCCGATGGTGAAACGCGATGGCTACGAATTGATTCTGGGCAGCACGATCGATGCGCAATTTGGTCCCGTGATTCTGTTTGGTTCCGGCGGGGTGATGGTTGAGGTGTACCGCGACCGCGCGCTCGCATTGCCCCCACTGAATACAACCCTGACCCAGCGCCTGATGGAGCAAACGAAAATCTACTCCGCCCTTCTCGGAGTGCGCGGACGCAAGCCGGTCAACCTGCCAGCGCTCGAAGCGTTACTGGTGCGTTTCAGCCAGCTGGTGATGGAACAGCCGTGGATCAAGGAGATCGACATCAATCCTCTGCTGACGACGCCGGAGCAGTTGGTGGCGCTCGACGCGCGGGTCGTGGTGCACGATTCCACGATGCAGCCGGAACAACTGCCTCGCGCCACGATTCGACCGTACCCGCTGCAATATATTTCGAATTGGAAATTGAAAGATGGAACTCCGGTGACGATCCGTCCGATTCGCCCGGAGGATGAGCCGCTCATCGCGCAATTTCATACGACTCTTTCCGAGCGCAGTGTATACCTGCGTTACTTTTGTTCGCTAAGTTTGAGCACGCGGGTCGAGCACGAGCGACTGGTGCGCATTTGCTTCGGCAGCTACGATCGGGGATTCGCGCTGGTGGCCGACCGCTTGAACCCGGAGACGGAGCAGCACGAAATATTAGGAGTGGGACGATTCAGCGCGATCAATCGCGCGGAAGCCGAAGCGGCAGTGCTGGTTTCCGATCGCTGGCATGGGCGCGGCCTCGGCACCGAACTGTTGGCCAGCGTGGCGCGGGTAGCTCGCGAAGAGAAATTCAAGAAACTTTCCGGTGAAATCCTGCGAGACAATCTAGCCACGCAGGCGATCTTTAAGAAAGTCGGATTCCAGCTGAGCGCAATGGACGATCCTTCGTCGGTGTCGGCTCGCCTGGAACTCTAACCGGCAAGACTCAGGCTGATTCAGATCATCGACGCAGGCTTGACGATTTCGAGTTGCGGCTCGAACTTCAAGTTTGTCCCCAAAGCGCGCGCTACCAGACACAACTTCTCCGCGCGTTTCAGCAGATCGAGCGCCCGGTCGCGCTCTTCCGCGGATGCGATTTTCAGGTTGGGACGCACCACGATCTGCGTGAAGCTGTAGCCCGAATCGGCTTTGCGCACCGTGCCGCTGGCTTCGACTTGCAGGTCGGCAAAGTCGAATTGCGCAGAGCCTGCGATCGCCCGCAAAGTCGTGGTATAGCAACTAGCCACGGCAGCGAGCAAAAGTTCCTCGGGCGTCCACCGGCCTTCCAGTCCACCAAATTCGGTGGGCGCCGTAAAGTGAATCGCGTTGGGTGCGGAATCCGATTTGGCCAAACCGGTGCGGCCAGACGTCCACCACGCTGCTACTCGATACGCGTGCTCTTCACTCATGATCTTCACCACTCCTTGGGAAACTTCCGAAATATTGGTGCGCCGAATGTGAACCGGCGCAAGGTTGTCTGCTATCGCGGAGCGGCCGCCTAGGCGACTCCCTGCTTCGGAGAGAGTCCGCGCTCCTCTTCGATTCTCTTGATCTGCGCGCGCAACCAGCCGGCCAGAGCCTCTTCCATATCTTCCTGAGTGCCGCTGCGATAGAAGTCCTCGACCGATTGACCCTCTTTCGTGAGCTGGATGAAACGGCAAGGCACGGCCTCGGTGCGACGGCCTTCGGGAACGAACTGCTCCAGCAGGCAGCTGTCGCAGGGATGCGGCCGCGCCGGATCGCAGAAATTGGGACAGATGGGGGAATCCTCAAACACCGCAGGCGCCCGCCAGGGCGCATGAGGAGAGCGTCCGTAGCCTCCATCCTGCAGGAAGCTCAATTCGAACTTCAGGACTTCCAGAATGTCACGACCGTCTTGAGCCATAAGGCACCTCGATTGAACGCTAGATTGCCAGAGGCGGGATGGAAACTCCGTGCAACAGGTCACGGGGAGTGGTGATTGTGGTCACACATCAAAGATCCGGTTTCCCAGGCCGCCCAGCGAATTGACCGAATTTTGAAGGATTCCCGGAATGAGTCGTGTGATCAGAATCACGTTCGTGCGTGATTTCAAGTACGAGGAGACGAAGAGCCGGCGGCTCTCCCCGCATGGTAAGGGGTATGGCCACTTCGGGGGCGGCGAATCACAGCTGACCGTGATGGCGATCACGCATCAGAATGCCTACGCCGTTGCTTGCGCACTCTGAGGAAGCAGGAATCTCTACGGCTCGTACGCGCAGCAAGGTTCGGAGGCGAACAGGTCGCCGGTCATGGCATGGGCGCGGGCGCGCGATCCTCCGCAAACCGCGCGGAAGTTACAGCGTCCGCACTTGCCCTTCAGCCTGGAGTCATCGAGCAGCGAGACAAACAGGGGCGAGTCGCAATACACCTCGGCCAGCGTCTGGGTAGTCACGTTTCCACCCGAGAGTGGCAGGAATCGACTCGGGTAGACCTCGCCGTGATGGTTAATGAAAACGAAACCTTTGCCCTCGTTCACTCCCCTGGGTCCGCGCGAAATGACATCGGCTTCGGTCAGGCGGCCACGCGAATCCCGCACGCGCTGCTGCAGAACATAGCGCTGGTAGTGCTGGCCTTCGGTGGTCTTGATCTGGAAATTCGCCACCCGGGATGCGGTGTAGAGCTTGGCGAAAACTTGCTCGTGCTCGTCGGCGGTCAATGCTTCGGCCGCCTGTTCCGGACTTGCGGGAACGAGAAAGAAGACATTCCACAGGGCCACGTCCAGGCGCGTGAGCAACTCGATCATGGAATCCAAGTCATGAAGGTTCCGGCGCGCGACGATGGTGTTGACGTGTACGGGCAACTGCTCTTCATGGCACGATCCAATAGCTGTGAGGGTGCGGCGGTGGCTTCCCGATACCTTCCAATAGGCGTCGTCGAGCGCGGGCGTGGAACCATGCAGCCAGAAGCCAACGCGCATTAAGCCACAGGCCTTCAATTCGGCGATGGCCGCGGCGTCCAGTTTGGGAGTAGGCAGCATGGTGAGCGAGGTGCGAACCGAACGGCGCGAGGCAAACTCGATGATGGGAAACAGGTCCGGCCGGAGCAACGGGTCGCCGCCGGTCAGCGCCAGCAAAGGTACGCGCATCGCAGCGATTTCTTCGACGAGATGAAAGGCCTCCGCGGTCGAGAACTGATGCCGGTCCCGGGGCATGCGCGTCCGGGCGCGAACCGAAGGAGGCTTCCAGTCACATGCCTGAGTCATCTCCCACGTCACCTGCACGGGGCGCGGCCGCAAGCCGGGCACGGTCGACTCGGCTTCGGAGTCGGTCTCGGCCTCGGAGAGCCGTCTGGCGTCGTGGGATCGAGAGTCGGGCAGTTTGTGAACTGGCGCGCTGGACAGAGAGGACATGGCGAAATCCTAGGGATGGGCGGGCTGGGAACGCAATGCGGGATCGCACGGGAGCGTGTGATGAACATCACAATTACCCGGCA
Source organism: uncultured Acidobacteriaceae bacterium (assembly GCA_963709025.1). Lineage (GTDB taxonomy): Bacteria > Acidobacteriota > Terriglobia > Terriglobales > Acidobacteriaceae > Sulfotelmatobacter. The sequence continues at coordinate 9,815 of CAVPVE010000045.1, read as the reverse complement.
AAACGCCCCGTGATCACTGTCACAAGGCCGCGTGACTTCCGCCCTAGGTCTGATTTGCCCGGCATGTGATCCTACGCCTGCGAGTGAGTTCTCAGGGCAGGACGAAAGCACGATCGGACATCCAGCGCGCTTTCGGCTGTGACCAGTTTTGGACAGTGGCTGCCCCCGCTCCATGATATCGTGCGAAAGAAAAATCTTCCTGAGGAGGAAGCAACGTGAAACTGATCTCTTTTCGAATGGGCCTCGTAACTCTGCTGGCGGGCGGCATGGTCGCCGTCTGCTCTTCATCGGCAGTCGCACAGGACGCAGCGGCCACCTTCAAATCAAAGTGCGCCATGTGCCACGGTGCAGACGGCAAGGGCGGGAAGATGGGAACCCGCGACTTCGCGTCGCCAGAAGTAAAAGCTGAGACCGATGCCCAGCTCACGGACATCATCTCCAAGGGCAAAGGCAAGATGCCGTCTTACACCGGCAAACTCAGTGACGCAGACATCAAGGGCCTGGTCACCTATATCCGCACTTTGGCCAAGTAGGAAACAGGCGGCGCGATCCGCCGCCTGACAAATCGTTCAATTCTTGAAGATTGGCGGGTGAGAGTCATGTCCACGCGAACAATACGGAATATTTTTGCGCCTGGAGTTGGCCTCACCCTCCTTTTATTTGCAGGGACGCTCCTTGCCGCCGGCAAGCCGCCCGCAGCGAAACAGCCCCCGAAGCCGACCGCGGAAGAATGTCTCGCCTGCCATAGCGATGCCTCGCTGACTCACGATGTCAACGGCAAGACGGTCAGCCTGCACGTCGATCCGCAAGGCTTCAAAGATTCCATCCACGGCAGCATGTTCACCTGCGTGGATTGCCACACGGATGTAAAGACTGCCGCGCACGAAACCACTCCCCGAAAGATCACTTGCGCGACTTGCCATGCGGACGAGCAAGCCGCGTACGATCGCAGTTTCCATGGCAAGGCGGTCCAGGGTGGCAACAGCAACGCCGCCACCTGCGTCGATTGCCACGGCAGCCCGCATGAATTGCTGCCCGCCAGCGATCCGAAGTCGCGCGTGCACCACACCAATATTCCCGCCACGTGCGGCGCGTGCCACAGCCAGAAATTTGTCATGCAAGATGGTGGACAAAGCGCGCAAATGGTCGCCTCGTATGGGCAGAGCGTCCACGGTCATGCCGTTGCCGCCGGATCCGAGAAAGCCGCAGTCTGCACCGACTGCCACGGCACGCACGAGATTCTCGACGCCAAAGACGCGAAGTCTCCCATCTTCAAGTTCAATGTGCCCACCACGTGCGGCCAGTGCCACGACACGATCTCCAAGGAATTCAAGCAGAGCATCCACGGGCAGGCTGTTGCCAAAGGCAACTGGCAGGCGCCGGTGTGCACCGACTGCCACGGCATTCACTCCATCAAGGCGCACACCGACCCCAATTCCCCGGTCTCGGCGCAAAACATAGGGGTCGCCACCTGCGGACGCTGCCACGAGGGAATGCGGCTCTCGCAGGAATTTGGAGTGGAGGGCCGCCGCGAGACCACTTACCTGGCCAGCTATCACGGACTGGCAGCGGCGGGCGGCTCGCAGGTGGTTGCGAACTGTGCCAGCTGCCACGGCACGCATAGCATCTTTCCTTCGAGCGATCCGCGGTCGACGATTAACCATGCCAATCTGGCGCGGACTTGCGGCCAGTGCCACCCGGGCGTAACCGAGAAATTTACAGCCGCTAAGGTCCACGTGGATGCGCCACTGTCGGCTGACATGGGCAGCAAAGCCGTGCGCTGGATCCGTCGCTTCTATCTGAGCATGATCTTCGCAGTCATCGGCGGGATGCTGCTGCACAACTTCATCATCTGGCGTTCGAAGGTGGTTGCACGGCGCAAAGAGCAGCACGCTTTTGTGATGCGCATGCCGATGCGCTTTCGGCTGCAGCATGCCACCCTGTTGACCAGCTTCATTGTGCTGGTGCTGACCGGCTTCGCCCTGAAATTCCCCGACTCGTGGTTCGCCTCGATGTTGTCTCTGGGCGAGGCCCGACGCCACCTCATCCATCGCATCGCCGCAGTCATCCTGCTGGGCGTGAGCGTTTACCACATCTTCGACATCGCATTCAGCCGCGCCGGACGAAAGCTGGTCTTCGATCTCTTCCCCAACTTGAATGACGCTCGAGGCGCCTGGCAGAATATCTGCTACTATCTCGGTCTGACCTCACGCAAGCCAGAATTTGCCCGCTTCAACTATGCGGAGAAGGCGGAATACTGGGCTCTGGTCTGGGGCATGATCGTCATGGCCGTGACCGGAATCATGCTGTGGGCCAAGGTGCTTGTCGGCAATCACCTGCCGCGCTGGTGGCTCGATGTCGCGACTGCCATTCACTTCTACGAAGCGGTGCTGGCCACGCTGGCCATCATCGTCTGGCACTTCTATCAAGTGTTCTTCGACCCAGACGTGTACCCGATGAACTGGGCATGGTGGGACGGCAAAATGACGTTGCACCATTACCACGACGAGCATGGACTGGACGCCGCAACACTCGCCGAGTCGGTGAAAGACTCCGGCGCAGAGGTGGAAGAAACGGAAGTCGCGGCCGAGCAGGCTGAGCCCGAAGAGATAAAACATGGACGCTGAGAAAACTCCGCCGCTTCAAGCTGAGCCGTGGCACCGTTCGCGCATGCTGTTGCGCAATCCGATCAGCCTCGCCGGCGTGGCGCTGGCCATCGTCAGTCTGGCGAACATCTTTCTGTTCGTTCTGATTGATCAAATCGCCATCAAGCCAAGCCCCTACATCGGCATCCTGGCGTACATGGTATCGCCAGCTTTCCTGAGTCTTGGCTTACTGCTGATGCTGGCCGGTGTGCTGCTGGAACGACGAAAAAAAGTGGCGCCGACCGCCTTCTATCCTCGCATCGATCTCAACGATCCCACGCAACGCAGCGCCGTGATTTCCTTCATGACATTCCTCATCGTCTTTGTCATGGTGAGCGTCGCGGGAAGCTACAAGGCTTACGAGTTCACCGAGTCGGTCGGATTCTGCGGCCAACTCTGCCACACCGTGATGAGCCCGGAGTACACCGCGTACCAGCTTTCTCCGCATGCGCGCGTCGCTTGCGCGGAGTGTCACGTCGGTGCGGGCGCGACCTGGTTTGTGAAGTCCAAACTTTCCGGAAGCCGGCAGGTGTTTGCGGCACTGTTCAATACTTTCCCGCGGCCGATTCCCACGCCGGTGCACAATTTGCGTCCGGCGCAGGAAACCTGCGAGCAGTGCCACTGGCCGAAGAAGTTCTATGGCGGACAGCTTAAAGTCTTCACGCACTACGCCAACGATGAAAAGAACACCATGCGCCAGATCCGGATGATCATCAAGACCGGCGGCGGCGATCCGGCAACGGGCGCGCCCGAAGGCATTCACTGGCACATGAACATCGGCAACAAGATCGACTATGTTGCGGCTGACGACAAACGCCAGATCATTCCCTACATCCACGTGGAAGATCTGCAGGGCCGTGTCACCGAGTATTACGCGAAGGACTCGAAGCTCACCAAAGATCAGATTGCCAAGGCCGACAAGCACCACATGGATTGCGTGGACTGCCACAACCGTCCCACACACATCTATGTTCCGCCTGACCAGGCTGTCGACCAGTCGCTGCTGGCGCGCCGCATCGACGTCTCCCTGCCCGGAATCAAGCAGGAAGCAGTCACGGTGCTGACGGCGACTTACCCCACCACCGACGCAGCCATGCAAGGTATCGCGGGCGGAGTTCAGGATTTCTACGAGAAGAAATATCCCGATATTGCAAAGACTAAACAACTGGAGATTCGCAGCGCCGTGGCTGAGGTTCAGCAGATCTTCAAACACACCACGTTCCCGGAAATGAAGCTGAACTGGCAGACCCACTCCAACAACCTGGGCCACTTCTACTACACCGGATGCTTCCGCTGCCACGACGGCCAGCACGTCAGTGCCGACGGCAAGGTCATCAGTCGGGATTGCAACCAGTGCCATACGCTGCTGTCCGAGACCGACGGCAGCACGAGTTTGGCGGCCACGGCAGTGCCGAGTTTCAAGCATCCGGTCGATTTGGGAGATCTCACGCAAGTCAGCTGTGCAGACTGTCATAGCGGCGGAGTTGGCCCGTAACTCCATGATTCGCAGCTAGATACAAAAACCAGCGAACTTCAAATCCGCGCTCACAATCAGGCCCGTCTCGCCAAAGTGTGATCCTAATCACACCTGTGTGTGAACCTGCGTCCCGACATCCGCACCCCCCTTCCTGCATCCTGAAAATGTGCTTGCGGCACGCCAGTGGCCGCTGCCCGATTTGTCCGAAAGGGGATGTAAATGAAGCGCAAATTCAAGACCATGGACGCCAATGAAGCGGTCGCCAATGTCGCCTACCGGGCGAGCGAGGTGATCGCGATTTACCCCATCACTCCTTCTTCGCCGATGGGCGAGTGGGCGGACCAGTGGTCGTCGGAAAACGTTCCCAACGCCTGGGGCAGCGTGCCCCATGTCGTCGAAATGCAGAGTGAAGGCGGCGCCGCCGGAGCCGTGCATGGCGCCTTGCAGACCGGATCGCTTTCCACCACGTTCACCGCGTCCCAGGGATTGCTGCTGATGATCCCGAACATGAACAAGATTGCAGGAGAGTTAACGCCCTGCGCTTTTCACGTGACGGCCCGAACGCTGGCCACGCATGCACTCTCGATTTTTGGCGACCATTCCGACGTGATGTTTTGCCGCGCTACGGGATGGGCCATGCTTTGTTCGAACTCTGTACAAGAAGCGATGGATCTCGCCCTCATCGCGCACTCCGCGTCGCTTGAGACCCGTATTCCTTTCCTGCATTTCTTCGACGGATTCCGCACTTCGCACGAAGTCAACAAAATCGAAATGCTTAATGAAGACGACATGCGCGCCATGCTGAACATGGACCGCATCATTGAGCACCGCCAGCGCGCCCTGTCTCCCGATCACCCGGTGCTGCGCGGCACGGCGCAAAATCCTGACGTCTTCTTCCAGATTCGCGAGAGCGCGAACGCCTACTACGACGCAGCTCCCGCCAAGGTTCAGGCCACGATGGATAAGTTCGCCGAGATCGTGGGTCGCTCCTATCACCTGTTCGATTATGTCGGCGCACCCGATGCCGAGCGCGTCATCGTCATGATGGGCTCCGGCGCAGAGGCCGCGCACGAGGCGGTCGAGTACCTCAATGCCCACGGAGAGAAAGTCGGCCTGCTGAAAGTCCGCTTGTATCGCCCCTTCTGCGTGAAGTCGTTCATGGAAGCCCTCCCGGCCAGCGTTCGCCAGATTTCGGTTCTCGATCGCACCAAGGAATCCGGCGCGATCGGCGAACCGCTCTACCTCGACGTAGTGAACGCATTGCACGAGGGTCTGAAGCTGGGATACGGAAAGGTGAAAACCGCTCCCGGCGTGGTCGGTGGGCGCTACGGCTTGTCCTCCAAGGAATTCACTCCGGCCATGGTCAAGGCCGTGTACGACAATTTGAAGCAGGACAACCTGAAGCAGAGCACGCCGAAAGATCACTTCACGATCGGCATTCAGGACGACGTCAACCACACGAGCCTCGACTACGACGCCGCGTTCTCGACCGAACCCGACAGCGTGGTTCGCGCCCTGTTCTACGGCCTGGGCGCGGACGGAACCGTCGGCGCTAACAAAAACTCGATCAAGATCATCGGCGAAAACACCGACAACTACGGGCAAGGCTACTTCGTTTACGATTCGAAGAAATCCGGCGCGATGACGGTCTCGCACTTGCGCTTCGGACCGCAGCCCATTCACTCCAGCTACCTCGTTTCTAAAGCGAACTTCATCGCCTGCCATCAGTGGATATTCCTCGAGCGCTACGACATGCTGAGTTCGCTGGTGCCCGGCGGCGTGTTCCTGGTCAACAGCCCGTTTGGCAAAGATGAAGTTTGGGACCACCTGCCGCGCGAAGTGCAGTCCCAGCTCATCGCCAAGAAAGCCAAGCTCTACGCGATCGACGCTTACCAGGTCGCGCAAGATGCCGGCATGGGTTCGCGCACGAACACCATCATGCAGGTCTGCTTCTTCGCGATCTCGAAAGTTCTGCCGCGCGACGAGGCCATTGAAGCCATCCGCGAATCGATTCGCCACACTTACGGCCGCAAGGGCGAGGACGTGGTCCAGAAGAACATGCAGGCGGTCGATGCGACGCTGGCTCACTTGTTCGAGATCAAGATTCCAGAAACCGTCAGCAGCAAGACGGAAATTCCAGCCGCGTTCCCGGGCGCTCCGAAGTTCGAGCATGACGTTCTGGGCACGATCTATGCGGGCCGCGGCGACGAGCTTCCAGTCAGCGCATTTTCCTGCGACGGCACCTTCCCCACGGGCACGGCGAAATGGGAAAAGCGTAATCTGGCTCTGGAAATTCCCGCGTGGGATTCGAAGATCTGCATCCAGTGCGGCAAGTGCGCAATGGTTTGCCCACATGCCGTGATCCGCATCAAGGTCTACGACAGCAAGGAACTGGCGGGCGCTCCCGCAACGTTCAAGGCCTGCGACGCCCGCGACAAAGAGTGGGCCGGCATGAAATACACGATCCAGGTCGCCCCCGAAGATTGCACCGGATGCGGAGTCTGCGTCGACGTCTGCCCCGTCAAGAACAAGAGTGAAGTACGGCTGAAGGCGATCAACATGGTGCCGCAGCCTCCGCTGCGCGCGCCGGAGAGCGAGAACTGGAACTTCTTCCTCAAACTTCCGGAACTCGATCGCAGAAAGATCAAGGTCGGAACGATCCGCCAGCAGCAAGTGCAGGAACCGCTGTTCGAATTCTCGGGCGCGTGCTCGGGATGCGGCGAGACTCCTTATTTGAAGCTAGTCTCGCAGTTGTTCGGCGACCGGGCGATCGTGGCCAACGCGACGGGCTGCTCGTCGATCTATGGCGGCAACCTGCCGACTACGCCCTGGGCGAAGAACGGTGATGGACGTGGGCCGGCGTGGTCCAATTCCCTGTTTGAAGACAATGCTGAATTCGGGCTCGGATTCCGGGTGTCGATCGACAAGCAGACCGAATTCGCGCACGAGTTGTTGAAGCGCGTAGCCGGGAGCGTGGGCGAAGATCTCGTCACCGCCATCCTCACGGCAAAGCAGAAAGACGAAGCCGACATTTACGAGCAACGCCAGCGCGTGGACATTCTGAAAGAAAAACTGGCGAAGCTGAACTCGGCCGACGCGAGACAACTTCTTTCCGTCGTCGACATGCTGGTCAAGAAGAGCGTATGGATCGTGGGCGGCGACGGCTGGGCCTATGACATCGGCTACGGCGGCCTCGATCATGTGCTGGCCAGCGGGCGCAACGTGAACGTCCTGGTGCTCGATACTGAGGTTTACTCGAACACCGGCGGGCAGGCGTCGAAATCCACCCCGCGCGGCGCAGTTGCGAAATTTGCTGCGGGAGGCAAGCCTGGTCCGAAGAAAGATCTTGGACTGATGGCCATGACCTACGGCAATGTCTATGTTGCGAGCGTCGCGATGGGCGCGAAAGATGAGCACACCCTGAAGGCCTTTCTTGAAGCCGAAGCCTACGACGGGCCGAGCATCATCATCGCGTACTCACACTGCATCGCGCACGGCATCGACATGACCACGGCCATGACGGACCAGAAAGTCGCAGTCGAGACGGGACAGTGGTTGCTCTATCGCTATAGCCCCGAGCGTGCCGCCACCGGCGAGAATCCGCTGGCGCTCGATTCCCGCGCTCCTTCACGCAAAGTGCAGGAGTACCTGCTGCAGCAGACGCGCTTCAAAATGCTCACCAAGAGCAAGCCTGAAGATGCGAACCGGCTATGGAAGATGGCGCAGCAGGATGTGGAGAATCGCTATCGCATGTACGAATACATGGCCAGCCGCAAAGTCGAAGCGCCGGCCGCTGCCAAGGATGCCGCGGAGAAGACCGCCCCGGCCGCAGAAAAACCCGTACCAACAGGAAGTGCGCGCTAGCCGCGCTGCTTCAGAAAAAGAGCGAGGAAATGATGATCAATCTCAACACCACCTATCTTGGCCTGAAGCTGCGCTCGCCGCTCGTGGTCTCGGCCTCGCCGCTCTCGCGCGATGTGGACGGAATCTGCCGTCTGGAAGATGCCGGGGCTTCAGCCGTCGTCCTCTACTCGTTATTTGAGGAGCAGTTACGCCAGGAGGAAGCGGACCTTAATTATCACCTCGCGGCGGGCACCGAAAGTTTCGCCGAATCGCTCACCTATTTTCCGCAGGCCAGCGAGTTTCACACCGGACCCGAGGGCTATCTCGAGCACATCCGAAAGGCGAAGGCAGCGGTGAGCATTCCCATCATCGCCAGCCTCAACAGCTCAACTCTGGGCGGATGGACGAAATTCGCCGGCGAAATCGAACGGGCGGGTGCCGACGCGATCGAGTGCAACATCTATTACATCCCGACGGACCCCAAGATTTCGGCCGCGGACATTGAGAAAACCTATTTCGACATTCTGAAGGCAGTGAAGGCGACGGTCACGATTCCGGTCGCGATCAAGCTGAGCCCGTTCTTCAGTAACCTGTCGAACATGGCGCACCGCCTGGACGAAGCCGGGGCGGACGCTCTCGTGCTCTTCAATCGCTTTTACCAGCCCGATATTGACCTCGAAGAACTGGAGATTCGTCCCAACGTTCTGCTGAGTACTCCGCAGGCCTTGCGCCTGCCGCTCACCTGGATCGGAATTCTGTTTGGCCGCGTGAAAGCCAGTCTGGCCGCCACCGGCGGTGTGCACAATGCCGAAGACGTCATCAAACTGCTCATGGTCGGCGCCAACGTCACCATGATGTGCTCATCCCTCATGCGTCACGGCGTCAATCATCTCCGCCACGTGGACCGCGAAGTTCGCGAATGGATGGAAGAGCACGAATACGAATCGGTGGCACAGATGCAAGGCAGCATGAGCCAGCTCAAATGCCCCGATCCGGGCGCCTTTGAGCGCGCACAGTACATGCGCGCAGTAAAGGGCATGCAACACATTCACATGGCAGGATGGCGATAATGGCTACAAAAACAGAACTCACGCAGGATAAGGCCACATGGGTAGTGCGGGTGACGAATGTTCTAGGATCCACCGGTCGTGGGCTGGACTCCTCCAGCGCGGGGAAGTTGAGGCTCGGCAATGTCAAAGTTTCGTTTGTTGATGCCTACGCAGCCACCGAACGAGCTCGCCGCGAACGGGCCCGCGCGCTGATCCTTCCCCGCGAGCACGGGGCATGGGGACTGTTGCTCGTGCCCATGGTCACGGGCGCAGGCGTTGCGTTTCGCGAGAGCCACCACGTTGTTCCTGCGTTGCTTCTTCTGGTCGCGACACTGGCGCTGTTCTGGCTGAGGACTCCCCTCGAGAGCCTGCTGGGCACGTCGGCTATGCGCGCACAGACTCAGGACGAACGGCGCACCGTCGCGACCGTGATTTCTGTGTTGGTTGCAGTAGCTGCAGTGGCTCTCAGGATTTTGCTCTGGGCCGGGCAGAACCCGTTGCTGTGGCTGATCGGCGCGGCTGCCGGAGTGGCATTTGTCGGACAGGCGCTGCTGAAAAAGTTGGGGCGCCGCACCCGCATGCTCTCTGAAATCGTCGGGACGATCGGGCTGACTGCTTCCGGTCCAGCGACCTACTACGTGATTACCGGCAAGTTTGGCGCCATGGCATGGATGGTCTGGATCGCCAACCTGATCTTTGCCGGTGACCAGATCCACTATGTGCAGCTCAGAATTCACACCGCTCGCGTCGAAGGTTTTGCTGAGAAACTGAAGCGGGGATGGGCGTTCGCCACCGGTCAGC
>CAVPVE010000044.1:0-64735 GCA_963709025.1 uncultured Acidobacteriaceae bacterium | reverse complement strand
CGGCGACAATATGAAGTAGAGGTAGAATCTTCCCGCAGTGCTTTAGACGGGGCCAGCAACCTTTGCTGGCCCTTTCGTTTTGGCGTTTCGGTGCGCACCGCTGTCGCCCGCATAAAAGCCGCGGAGCACCAGCGTTTTGTCCTGATACTGATCGCGAAGGCGTTGCTGGAGATCGTCTGCTCGAACACAAGGAGATATGACGACAAGCACGGAGAGCAGGAATGCGACCGAGTGAAGATTGCAGAAGTGTTGGCGCATCGCAGAGCATTCTAGCGCGCTGTGGCGCTGCGTGAAACAAAAACGCCCGAAATGGTTTCCGGGCGTTTTCGTCTTGCTGAAACTTTGCGAACTGCGATTTAGCCGATGTGCTTGCTCAGGGCTTGGGCGATGGCGTCCTTGGGGCGATAGCCGACGAGTTGCTCGACGACCTGGCCTCCCTTGAACACCAGCAGCGTGGGGATGCCGGTGACTTTGTAGCGCATGGGAGTAGCGCTGTTGGAGTCAACATCCATTTTGCCGATTTTCACTTTACCCTGAAACTCGGTTGCCAGTTCCTCGACGATGGGGGCAATAGCGCGGCAGGGGCCGCACCAAGTTGCCCAGAAGTCCACCAGAACGGGCTTGTCCGATTTCAAAACATCCTGGTCGAAGTTTGCATCAGTGACTTCGACGATTCCGTTACCTGCCATGGTCTTTCTCCTCGTTGTAAACGTCGCGCTGTCGGCGAGACGCTCCATCGGGCGGCGCTGCCGGGCCTGCGATCGGTATAAGTGCGTCCCTTAATCAGGGGCCGAACCTACTATCGTAACACCGTCATTGGATGCCTGGGGAGGTGGGAAAGTCGCAAAGACCGGGAACCGCTAAGGATGAGGCCCTTGCGCGTTGGTGGCGTTGGCCGGGGGCTGCGGCGTAAAGGACTTGATGAAGCTTACCAACTGCCAACGCTGGGGTTCAGGAAGCTTGGACCACACAGGCATGCCGCGGCGCACGACACCGTTGGTCAACAGCCAGAACAGCGTGCCCGGGGTAGCTTGTTGCACTTCGTCGGCGAGCAGGCTGGGCGCTTTCTTTCCACCTTCCGCCATTTCACCGTGGCACTCGGCACAATGCAACGCGAAAAGTTTGCCGCCAGCCGCAACGGCGTCGGGATCCGTAGCCAGAGGATTGCGGCGAGCGGCGGCTTTCCTGGGAGCCTTCGCCAGTTCCGCGTAGACGGAGGAACCTCTTTTGGCGGAACCGGACGTCTGCGCGGCAACCACGCCGACAGACAGAAGAGAAAGCAGGGCCATGGCGTTCAGGGTGAAAGCACAGTTTCGATAGAGCTTCTTGGGCATAGCGCGGTTTCGCTTTCCTTGATCCGCGTCGGACGCGAGTCATCTTCAGGTTCACCATCACTTGCCTCCGAACAGGCGGGCGACGGCCGCGCCGAATCCTGAGAACTCGCGGGAGACGCCCCAGCGTAGCAAGAAGCGATGGCTCTGATCATTGAGACCGAAGCCGGGCGACAGACGCAGGGTCCAATCCGAGGGCAGATTCCACGCAACCACCGGCGCCAGGTATTGAGACGTATCGTTCAGCCCGAAACTATAACGGTCGCCGAGGCCGCCGTACATTTCGATTCCGGCGATGAAATTCTCGGGACAGAAGCTGCAGCGCTGGGCGGAGGCTTTCAGAGCGAGAGGACGGCTGGCGCCCATCGCGTAGCCGAACTCCCAGGGATTGCCGCCAGTCAGGTTCTTGGTAGCGATGGTGTTTTGGGCAAAATTCCAGCCTTTGAAATTCTTCGACAGCAGAAGCTTGAACTCGAGTTCGTGATCGTGGTCCTGCCGTGCAATCGAATTCGGGACCGCATAGTCGGCCTCGACATCGTGGCCTTCGACTTCTTTCAGAATCTTGTCGGCGCCGCTTGTCTGCTCGTATTCGATGTAGAGCACGGGATTGATGATGTGCTCGCGCTGCAAGGGGCGGAAGCGGTTCTCCCAGCGGAAGCCGGTGAAGAGAGTGCTGTCGTTGAAAGTAGTTTGCGCATCGAGGTAGACCTCGGTCGTCCACCAGGCGGTCGCCCCGTACTCGAATTCGGCCCAGTAGGCAAGCCACGGGTTGCCGGCGCGCTGGGTGCCAAACGTCGAGAAGTACTCGACCTCGAGGCTGCCGGGTTCTTCGAGATAGTGATCGTAGGTGACGATGTACGGACTTTCTTGCGCGTTAGCTGGGAGCGCGGCGAGGAACCCGACCAGAGTAAGCAGGACCAGAGTGGGCAGCCCTGAGAATAAGCCCCGCCGACTATGAACGGAGGGCCGAGGAACGAGCAGAGATTGGATGAGAAACGTGATAGGAAGCAAGCGGAGTATTAATTTCCTTTCCAGTCGTTCCTAGCGTCGATCTTCACTACTAGGATTTGTAGTTGCAACTCAGTCGCATCTAGAATACATTCATTATGCTGCTGGAAGGCTGACGGGACGGTCAAGCCTCAGCGAAGGAATTCGTCGCACCGTGGTTGCGACCAGTTGCGACAACGAGGAGTACGATGCCGCTTCCCCAGACAGAAATGCCGGGACGATTGCAAGCGCATTTTGCCGAGCGCGGAATCCGCATGACCCAGCAGCGGCGCGCGATCCTGAGCGTGATGGAAACCGCGAGCAAGCATCTAGACGCGAGCCAGATTCTGCGAAAAGCGCAGAAGATCGATCCCAGTGTCGATCGCAGCACGGTCTACCGCACTTTGCGACTGCTGAAGCGGCAAGGATTAATCGACGAACTCGACCTGATGCACATCAACGGCGAAGGCCACTACTATGAGCGCAAACTGGACCGGGACCACATCCACATGGCCTGCCTGCGCTGCGGCAAGATCGCAGAGTTTGTGAGCGACAGCTTTGAAAAGCTCAAGCAGCAAGTAGAGAAAGACTGCCGCTTCCGGGTGCTGGTTTCACGGCTCGAGATTGGCGGATATTGCTCGGCCTGCCGGGGTTCGCAGTAGCCGCGATCCGTTTCTGAGTCGATTGCCTAGAGTGCAAGTAAAACGGGCGCAGCCCAAAAAAGAAAGCGTCCTCGACTTTTCAGTCCAGGACGCCTCGGTATTAGCAGCCCTCCCCCAGAACTGCCAAACCACGAGATGGATATTAAAAGTCCCCCTATTTTGTGTAAACGTCACCTTGGTAACTTAATTAGCAAAGAGCTAATTTTGGGCTGACCGAAGTAACTGAGGATGAATGGCGGGCTGGCGGAACTACTGCTTTTGCCAGGTTTGGCCGGCGTCCGCGGTGATCCAGAGCTCTGACGTCGAGGTGGAGAGCCTGCCATGCTGCGGGTCGGGAAACTCCAGAGTGAGAATATCGCCGGTGAGCCCGGTCCCGGCGGAGGCGGGAACGATGCGGGTCCAATGATTTCCACCGTCTTGTGAGTGATAAAGGGCTCCGCCAGTGCCGCCGGCCCATACGTCTGCACCAGCGGCGGAAACGGCTCGGAAGAAGAGGGGAGTCGTGGTGTCCCGTTTAAGAGCCTTGCCTTCATCTTTCGCTTTGGAGCGCGAGGTCTTGGCGGAAAGTTCAAGGCTAGCCCCGCCCGCCGTGACATCGACAGTTTGCCAAGTGCTGCCCTTGTCGAAGGAGCGCTGCAGGGCACCCGCGGCATTGATGGCCCAGCGGGGCTGCAGAAGAGGAAAAAGGTCGATGACGTTACGGCCGTTGACCGGGAGTTGGTTGACCGAGTTGCTGGTCATCGCGCTCGCACCGTTGGTCGTCTCGCTCTGAACTTGCACTGGCGCTGCTGCCACCTCAACAGTTTCTGAGACGCTGCCGGGGCTCAAGGTGAATGCGAAGGCTCTAGGCTGCCGGGCATCGTAGTTCAAGTCGACAACCGTGGTCCGGAAACCCGGCGCTGCCGCCTGTGCCTTGTAGGTTCCGGTAGCGAGGCCAGCGATCAGCCACTCGCCTCGATCGTCCGTCACAGCGGTCGTGGGCTTCCCCTTGGGGGGAATGATCGTAATCTGCGCGTGGGATACCGCGGCTCCACTGGGATCGACCACGTACCCGCCGACCTGTCCCGGGGCGGCTCGATCAGTCAGTCTGCGGAGAGCCGGGTCCTGCGCGGTTTGGCCGGGCAGGTCTTTCGCCCTGGTGTAGGACTCGGTTCCAGCTACGGGCTGGTTCGCAGCGAGTTGTGCATCCTGCGTGGCAGCGATGGGCGCAGCACCCGCTACGTCGACCGTCTCCGGCCCTGCAGCGACACGCTGATTCTGGTTGGGCTGCTGCTTCGCGAACGCCGACGGTGGCGCGGGAGCAGGCATCTGATTCTGCACACTGTTGTTCTGCTGCTGGTACTGATTCAAAGTTCCCGTGCCACGAGGAAGCGGTCCGCCGACGTTGCCGCCGACAAGCGCACTCTTGGGCGGGGCGATGCGTGCCGCATAGGCCTCCCCGCGCGCCGAATTTTTCTTCTCGACGTCCGCCACCACGGCGCCGTTGACGGAATCGGCGAAAGCTGGGGCGGCGGGCGCCTGCAGCTTCTGCATTTTCTCGGCCTTGTCGGCCGGAGCCACGAAACGGTCCACTTCTTTCTTAGGTTCGTTGGCCGCGATTTCGACGGGTGTTGCCGGCTTGGGGGCCGAAGCCGTTGCTGGCTGCTGGATTCGTCGCTGAAATTGCAGGAATCCGACCGATGCGACAGCAACAACGCCGGCCGCGACAATTCCCCAACGGAGAGCAGGCCAAGTAAGCCATCCGCTGGGAGATGGGCGGACAATCGTTTGCACGGGCACGGCCTCCGGCAGGGCCAGGGCCACGATCTCGCGGCAATCACCACAGCGGGCGAGGTGCTCGAGCACGACCGTGCGCTCGCCGTCGGGTAGCGTACGCTCGGCAAAGGCTGTCAGCAGGTCCGCGTCCGGATGATTCACGGCGGGGGCTGCGGCCTGCAGGCGATCGCGCACGATTTTGGGTACGTTCTGCATTTCAGCTTCTAGCTTCTAGCTCCTGGCGTCCGGCTTCCGGCTTCCGGCTTCCGGCTTCCGGCAAAGCCTACATCTCATTCCACCTGAGGCATGGGTTTACTTTATCGTTAACGGTCATCCCGGACCTTCCCTTACCCGTGCTTCTACCGTCTTCTCTGAGAACGCCGGAGCAGGGGGTTCTTGCGCCAGGCTGCGGCGAATATCCAACTGAAGATCGCGAACATCCACCTCGAGGGCCTCCTCTGCCTGGCGACGGGACATGCCCCGGCGTCCCAAGGCTGCCATGATCTGCTTTCGCAAGGACTTGGCCAGCTTGTCGATCTTCCGGCTGATGGTCGACTCGTGGACGCCGAGCATGCGGGCGATCTCAGCCAGCGTGCGACCATCGAGATAATAGGCACTCAGTACGGTGCGGTCCTCGGCCGAGAGCGCGGCGAGTGCCTCGTCCGTGGCCTGCGCCAGCCGCTGGTCGGAAGCCGGCGGGAGCGACTCCGGATCGGGGGCACGGAATTGCACGCCCTCTTCGGATTCCTCGTCGAGACTGACCAGTCGCTTCGTCCGGCGGTAGCGGTTGACGTACTCCTGCGACAGAACCGTGCGCAACCACCCTTCCAGCGATCCGCGCCCGGTGTAGGAAGCGAGTTTGGAAACGCGCTGCCCCTCACGGGTATTGGTACCGTATAGATCGGCGTAAAGAGTATCGGCCAATTCGCGGGCGGCGGAGTCTTCACGGGCAATGCGCAGGGCGGCGAGATAAAGCTTTTCACGGAAACGAGTGAGAAAGATTTCCCAAGCGGCGTTGCTGCCGGCGGCGCAGGCCCGGGCCAGGGCGAGTTCGTCGACGCGCAGGCTCAGGAAGAATGTGCGGATTTCAGATTCGGATGTCGAAGCTGTAACCTGCTTCGAGCCGATTTCACACAGGATGACGCAGAAGGATTCGCGGGTGAGTCCAATTTTCTCGCAGGCGCCCTTGGCGTGGAGATCCGCCAGCAGTTCGTTGACGACGGATTGCACGGCTGCGTTTGGCTTGGCAGAACTCATGTCTGGTCGAACATGTTTAGTGGAACATGTCTAGTCGAACATGGCGCGGCGGCCGTCGTTAGCCCATTGCCTGCGCCGCTTTGCACTCGGCACACGGACAGATTTCACGCAAGAACTTCCACGAATAAAGGCCCAGATCGTGATTATCGTTCCATGAAAATTTGATGGCATACTTTCCCACGCCTTCCGCGGACAAGGGCTTGGCCGTGGGCTTGAACATCAGCAGCGCGCCGGGGGCGGCAACGACAGGGTCGCCCGGATGGCGTCCAGTCTTCTCACGTTCTTCGTTGCACATGGCACAAGGGCAGGCGTCGCGCAGGTAGACGAAGTTATAGTGCGAGAGGTGGCCGTCGCTCCATTCGATATCGACACCGGTGCCCGTCGAAAGGTTTACCTTCACCGACTTCGGATCGGTCGCCGCATTGGCGGCCTGGAGCGGGGACTGCATGGAGTAAGTATCGCACAGCAGGCAGCTGATTCAAGGGCAGCTAACGAGATGAGCGTTTGGTGACGACGCATCTTCGGAAACTGAGTCCCGTCAGGGACGGCAAGATCCGTTGGCTCGGACCGTGACAATCTCGGCGATCGTGAGAAACAGGGCGTAGCTGGCGAACAGGAAGGCGCCATATTTCCCGCCCGTCTCGGGATGCATCCGGGGCATGAACGTGGAGAAACGGGAGAGCAGAATGGCCTCGCCGAACATTCCGGGAAGTGCGATAAGCAACCCGGCCGAAGCCCAATCTGCTGCGGGCACCTGACGCCATCTGAGAAGAACGATGCAGACCGCGGCAGACAGGATGGGCGTGATCGCGAAGTTGACCCAGTAGCGCAGGCTGCTGGTCTCAAATACGTGGGGACCGCGAAACTCGTACCAGATCGTGCCGACGACCCAGAAGGCCGCGCCGAAAAGCCCGAAGAGGAGTTTGTCGTGCGTCGTCATGTCTGCTCCTGGCTCTGAATTCGAATGATGTACCACTCGGTACATTAAATGTGTGTACCACATGGTACATTGAACACGCAAGATGCCGCGAAAGAAAAAGCCGACTCGGACCCGGGAACAGCTTTTGGAGAGCTGCCTGGCAGCTTTCATCCGTGCCGGGACGCTTGACCTGAGCCTGGACACTCTCGCCAGAGCGGTCGGAATCAGCAAGCGGATGCTGGTCCACTATTTCGGGGGACGAGATGCCATCGAGGAAATGGCCATGTCGCTTCTCGAAGACCGGCTGCGGGCGCGATTTCGAGCCAGCGTATTCCCTTCTGGCGCGTCGCTTCGGACTGTGCTTTCCGCTCTATGGAAACAGACGACGAGCGCCGAGTCGCGGGGCGTTGTCTTGCTGGCCATGGACCTGACGCGGCGAAGTTGGAATGGGTCAACACGGGCGCGGAAGTTTTTCGAAGAGCAGCAGCGGTTATGGTCCGACATGCTCCGGGAATTCCTGCCGGATCCTGCGGCGGTGGAAACTCTCCTGCAGCTGTATCAGGGAGCGATGCTGGTCTACCTGGTGACCGGGGATCGGGAGCGCGGAAGGCGGGCGCTGGAACGGTTCATCGCGGCTGAATCCCCGCCGCCCTAGCAGCAATGACCAAGCGATTCCCAGCTAGGCGAGAACAACGGGTAGCGCGCCAGGCGGCATTGCTCAATTCGGCCAAGTTCCTGTAAAATCGAGGTTTGCCCTACAAGTATTGAATTCTCTGGGAGTCGTCATGGCACAACAATGTGATATCTGCGGCAAGAAGCCGCAAGCGGGAAACCGCATCAGCCACGCGCACAACGTCACCAAGCGGCGCTGGAACATCAACCTGCGTCCGGTGCACGCCCGCGTAGGCGCGGCCACCAAGCGCATGCGCGTCTGTACGTCCTGCCTGCGCAGCGGCAAAGTCGTCAAGGCTTAGAACCGCTCAACCACAGAGGACACGGAGTTCACAGAGGGATCTCCCGCCTGATGATTCCCCGTGTCTGCCGCGGGTGCTTTCTACTTGATCGCCAGCAACTGCACGTCGAAGATCAGAGTGGCGTCGGGCGGAATGATGGTCTTAAAGCCCGCCTCGCCATACGCCAGTTCGGGCGGGATGCGCAGCTGGCGCTTGCCGCCGACTTTCATTCCCGCGACACCTTCGTCCCATCCCTTGATGACGTCGCCTTGTCCCAGGGTAAAGTCGTAGGGCTGGTGCGCGTCAACGGAGCTATCAAACTTCTTGCCGGTCGTGAGCCATCCGGTGTAGTGAACCTTCACGTGGTCGCCGGCTTTGGCGGGCGGGCCGAGGCCTTCCTTGATCTCCCAATACTGCAGTCCAGACTCGGTTTTAACTCCGTCGCCGGTGACCTTGGTGGGAGCGTTCGTGTTTGGGCGGACCACCTGAACAGGTTTGTGGGTGGGCGTTTGCGCCCCGAGTGCCCCTGCAAACGCGAGGATGATAACTGCCGCCACGTGCTTCCTCATTGCTTGGCCCTCCAACAGCTACATAACCACAGCGGCATCGAGGAACGCGGAAGGACGTTTTATCTCTGTGTCCTCTGAGCCCTCTGTGGTTGAAACGTTTTCATGTCAGGGCGATGACGTCGATTTCCACCAACACATCCTTCGGCAAGCGCGCGACCTCGACCGTGGAGCGCGCGGGCGGCGCGGTGCTGAAGTACTTGCCGTAAACAGCGTTCATGGCGGCAAAGTCCGACATGTTTTTCAAGAAGACGGTTGACCGAACAACTTTTCCCAAGCCGCTGCCGGCGGCTTCCAGAATCTCCGACAGATTCCGCAGGACTCGGTCGGTCTGGGCGGCAACGTCGCCGTCGATCACTTGCTGTGTCGCGGGATCGATCGCAATCTGTCCGGAAGTAAAAATGAGTCCGTCGGCCTTGATCGCTTGCGAGTAGGGGCCGATGGCTTGCGGGGCGTCTTTGGTGGAAATGATTTCGCGCATGAGAGCAATCCCCTCTGTTCAATTTCAAAACGAATAAACCACAGAGGGCACAGAGTACCACAGAGGAAATGCCACGGCGTTGTCATCTGAGCGGCGGTCTTTGCCGCGAAGGATCTATGCAGATGGCTGAAATTACATAGATCCTTCGCCGCTCTCAGGATGACAGCTTATGACTCGGCGCGCTGTTGCTAGATTTTCTGCAGCCGCTGTACTTCATGCACACCGGCGATTTTCCGGAGTCCGGCGATGATTTGTTCGAGGTGCTTCAGATCGGCAATGTCGAGGACGACTTCCACACTGGCCTGGCTGTTCGAGGTGTGCGCGGTGATGTTGCGGATGTTGCTCTTGGCGTCGCCGATCACGCCCGTGATGCTCTTGAGCATGCCGAAGCGGTCGTCGCAGAAGACTGTCAGCTTCACGGGATATGCAGTTGGCGTGCTGTCGTCGCGTGCCCATTCGACGTCGATCTTGCGTTCCGGCTCGTACATCAGGTTGGTCACGTTGGGGCAGTGAATCGAGTGCACGGCCACACCTTTGCCGCGGGTAATGTAGCCGACGATGGTTTCTCCGCGGATGGGATTACAACAGCGGGCGCGGTACACCATCATGTCGCCCTGGCCGCGGACGGTGATAGCGTTGTGATCGCCGAAGACGCGGCGCACCACGCTGGCGATGCCTCCGGGCTGCGAGGTCAGCCCCTCGGATTCAATGTCGCCGGCAATGGAGTGCGTGGCACCCGCGGGCAGCAGTCGCGCGAGCACCTGGCGCGCGGAATATTTTCCGTAACCGATGCCCGACATCAGGTCGTCGGCCTTGCCCAGGCCATAGCCCGAGGCAACTTTCTGCAGGTCGTCGTCTTTGATTTCTTTGAGCGCAATGCGGTATTTGCGCGCTTCTTTCTCGATCAGCTTGCGTCCGATTTCAATCGCACGCTCGCGCTGGTGAACGTTGAGCCAGTGCTTGATCTTGTTGCGCGAGCGGGACGACTTGACGAGTCCCAGCCAGTCGCGGCTGGGCTTGTGTCCGGGCTGGGTGAGGATCTCAACAATGTCTCCGGAGTGCAGCTTGTGACGCAGTGGCACCATGCGCCCGTTGACCTTGGCGCCGATGCAGGTGTGGCCGACCTCGGTGTGAACGCTGTAGGCGAAGTCAACCGGCGTGGCGTCACGTGGGAGCACGACAACTTTCCCTTTGGGCGTGAAGGTGTAGACCTCTTCGGGATAAAGATCGACTTTCAGCGTGGAAAGAAATTCGTTGGGATCGCTGACGTCGCGCTGCCACTCGACCACCTGCCGCAGCCACGCGAGTCGCTGCTCGTCCTGCGCCGAAACGGGGCCATCTTTGTATTTCCAGTGGGCTGCGATGCCTTCTTCCGCCATCTTGTGCATTTCTTCGGTGCGAATCTGGATCTCAAACGGCGTACCGTCTTCCGTGATCACCGAGGTGTGCAGCGATTGGTAAAAATTTGGCCGCGGCATGGCGATGAAATCCTTGATGCGTCCTGGAACCGGGCGCCACAGGTTGTGAATGATGCCGAGCACGGCGTAGCAATCCTGTAACGAACGCGTGATCACGCGCATGGCGCACAAGTCGTAAACCTGGTCGACGGAAATTCGCTGGCGCTGCAGTTTCTTGTGAATGCTGTAAAGACGCTTGATGCGGCTCTCGACGCGCGCCTGAATGCCGGCCTCTTTTAGCTTGTCGGCGATTGTAGTCTGCATCTTGGCGAGGAAGGCTTCGCCTTCCTTGCGGCGGGCGTTGACGGATTTTTCCACCTGCTCGTATCCCAGAGGATCGAGAAAGCGGAATCCCAGGTCCTCGAGTTCGCCGCGAATTTTTCCCATACCGAGGCGGTGCGCGATGGGCGCGTAGATTTCCAGCGTCTCTTCAGCGATCTTGTGCTGGCGCTCGGGCGGCAGGTGCTCGAGGGTGCGCATGTTGTGCAGGCGGTCGGCGAGCTTGATCAGGACCACGCGGATGTCGTCGACCATGGCGAGCATCATCTTGCGCAGATTTTCGGCTTGCTGCTCTTCGCGCGTGGCGAAGTCAATTTTGCTGATCTTGGTGACGCCTTCGACGATGTGGGCGACCTGTTCTCCGAACTCCTTGCGGATGTCGACGATGGTCACGGAGGTGTCTTCGACCGAATCGTGAAGCAGACCGGCCGCGACGGCAACCGGGTCCATTTTCATTTCAGCAAGAACCAGGGCAACTTCCAGCGGATGGACCAGATAAGGTTCGCCGGAGGCCCTCATCTGGCCTTCGTGGTGCTTCAGGGAATAGTCGTAGGCCTTCTTGACGATGGTGAGATCGTCCTGGGGACGGTTCTCCTGCATCCGCTTCATCAAGTCGCGGAACTTGGTGAGCGTGAGGGCAGTGGTAGCGATCTGTTGGCGCAAGCTCGCCATGATCGATTATATCCCGCGCCGGGGGCCGCTCTCGGCCCGGGGAAGACAACGGAAGCGCCTTCAACCCCGCTACGGGAACAGGTGTGGCGCGACAAGCCCAATGAATTCGCGGGGCGTTATCACCTTGGTCTTCTTCCAGAATTTTGGAAAATGCTTTTGATTGCCCGTGACTAAATAGTCCGCGCCGACCCGATCGGCGCACTCCAGAAATATGTTGTCGTCAGGGTCGGGAGTGACGTCAAGGCGAGGCGTTGCCATCACAAGATGACTACGGTTCTTGATTTGCTGCAGCAGTTGTTGCCGGAGGCCCTTACGAATCCTTAGTTCCGGACGGGCGAGTACGTCGCGATACTCATCCAAGATCGGCCGGGACACGTACCATCGAGCCAGTTTCGTCATTGCGAGCAGGAGCACCGTGCGCTGCAATCCAGCCGGCTTGATGGCAGCGGAAATGAGCACATTTGTGTCGATGACCACACGGAGCGAGAGCATTACCGCTTTGGCTTCCAAGACCGCGAGGCCTTGATAATCCGGTCAATCTGACGCGAGGTCAAGGCGCTAGCTCCGTTCCGCTCCGATTTCTGACCGATCACACGAAGGACCTCAGACTCGGGGGCTGCCAGCCTGACATAGTCGCGGAGGCTGAGTAGTACGGCCTTGGGAGTGCCACGCTTCTCAATTACAAGTGACCGTCGCTCGCTATCGACGCGACGCAGAAGCTTGCCGAAATTTGCACGGGCGCGAAGAGCCGAAACCACTATCGTCCCATTCTTGCTCAAGGGCGTGGTAGCCATGAACTCTCCATTTCAACTATTTTAACTGTACACTTGAGAAAGATTCGGGTCAACCAGCCAACAGAGCGCATTGAGCCTTAACCGTGGTGACGCTGGTAAGTTACCCTGCGAGCCAAGCGCGCCAGACTCCGCAGAGGGACCGGGATTCTCCCTCGTTGAGGTAATCATGTTGGGATGATTGAGGGGCTGGCTGCACTGTCTCGCCGCCGAAGCTTAGCGATTCGGACGTTTCAAACTCTTCAAATCCTCAACCGGTTTGGTCGATGTCCCCGCAAGCTGATAGAGTGACAGTCTGTCAGCCATGATTTCGCGAATTCTTGTCAGTGGTGTTTCGGGGCCAATCGGCACCGCCCTTCTTCCTCCTCTTAAGACCCGCGGATACGAGGTCACCCGCCTGGTTCGAGGGGCAGCAAAAGGTGACGACCAGATCTCGTGGGACCCTGGCAAGCCGATCGCCCCGGAGTCGGTTTCCGGCTTCGATGCGGTCGTCCACCTTGCCGGCGAAAGCATCGTCGGGCGCTGGACGGACGAAAAGAAGCGGAAGATCCGCGACAGCCGAGTGGCCGGGACGACTGCCCTGGCGGAAGCTCTCGCGCACGCCAAGAACAAGCCCCACGTATTCGTTTGCAGTTCGGCCATCGGATATTACGGCGACCGCGGCAGCGAAGTTCTGACCGAACAGAGCGTGCCCGGCATCGGGTTCCTTCCTGACGTGTGCCGCGAGTGGGAGGCGGCCACGCGGTCTGCGATCAACGCTGGTATTCGCACGGTTCAGATGCGCACCGGCGTTGTGCTCAGCTCAAGCGGAGGCGCGCTGGGGAAAATGCTGACCCCGTTCAAACTGGGCGTGGGTGGGAAAATCGGCGACGGGCAGCAGTGGATGAGCTGGATCGATGTGCACGACATGGTGGGCGCGATTCATCACATTCTGAAGAGTGATCTGCTGCAAGGCCCGGTGAACATGGTCTCTCCTAAGCCAGTCACGAATGCGGAATTCACCCAGACACTGGCTAGCGTCCTCTCGCGGCCCGCAATCTTCCCGATGCCGCGCTTCGTGGTGAAACTTGCCTTTGGCGAGATGGGAGAAACCGTACTCCTGGGCAGCCAGCGCGTGGAGCCGACACAGCTGGTGATGAGTGGATATCCCTTTCGCTTCAGCACGCTGCGAGCCTCGCTGGAGAATCTTCTTCAGAGCTAAGTGGGCTGCACGCTGCAGTGTGATTCAAATCACAGCCTCCTAGTCCCTCCCCTGTCAAGCTGCGTACTTAAGCCGAGAGAGGTGAAGAAGATATTCTTCACAGCTCGCGTGGCGTCTCGCGATGCGGTGTGAGCCTGCAATGCGAGTTCAAGATACGGAGACTGAATCATGCGATACAAAATGTTTGCTCTGATCCTGGCCCTGACCGTTGCGACTTGGGCCCAGACTTCAACCCCAACCGCGCCTTCCACGCCACAGCAAAGCACTGCTCCGGCGGAAAAAGCAACGTGCGACAAAATGTCCGCGGGTGATTCGAAGGACGCACACTCGTGCTGTGCACGTCATGCCATGAAGAGCGACATGAAAACCGAAGACGGCAAGACGACCGCCTCGTGTTGCGCGGGCAAAGACGCAGCGGCCGATGGCAAGAGTGCCATGTCCTGCATGAGGGGTGACAAAGATAAGAATGCGGCGTCCTGCTGCAAAGATGGCTGCGGCAAAGACAGCTGCGCCAAAAACAAGACTGCGTCCGCCCGCTGCGGCGGAAAGTGCGGCAAGGATGGCGAGAAAGGTTGCTGCTCGGGAATGAAGAGCGAGAAGGCGGCCAAGAGTTGCTGCGCAAAAGAAATGCACAGCTAGCGAGCAGCCTTTTTTGATCCGCGTGAAAGATGGCCCCGGCAATCCAAGCCAGGGCCTTTCAGTTTCTTCTTCAAGTTTGAACTCGAAACTCCCGAGTTTCGCTACGGCCTAGCCTCATACACCAAGTTAAACGGTGTTTGCGTTGCCCTCCGGAAACGGCTGAAGCCCGCGGAATGGACCACTTTCTGCATTTGCTTCTCGCCAGCCTGAGCTCCCAGGCACATCCCCACTTCCTGCGAGCGGGAACAGGGCGTGCACAGCAAAGTCGAGAAGGAATAGTAGACGCGACCCACCGGATTGAGGTTGTCCTGCAGGTCGTCATTGGCAAACGGCTCGACGATCATCCACGAACCGTCGTTGCTCAAAGCGGACCGGACATGCGCTGCCGCTCCCACCGGGTCTCCCATGTCGTGGAGACAGTCGAACACCGCGACGAAATCGTAACCTTTTCCGGGGAACTCTTTCGCCTTCGCGACTTCGAATGTCACACGGTCTGCTACGCCTTGCCGCTTAGCGGACTCACGCGCTGCTTCAATGGACTTGTCGTGATAGTCGAATCCATAGATGTGAGACTGGGGGAAGGCTTTGGCCATCAGGATGGTGGAAGCGCCTTTCCCGCAACCCACGTCAGCAACTTTGGCGCCGCGCACAAGTTTGTCCTGAACGCCATCGAGAGCCGGAATCCACGAGCTGACGAGATTCGCCGCGTACCCAGGACGAAAGAATTTTTCGCATCCATGGAACACGCGGTCTTCGTGCTCGCCCCAGCCCATTCCGGCGCCGGAGCGAAATGCCTCGGTGATGCGCGGGACGGCAGCCAACGATCCCAGAGCGAGTTCGAAGGCGCCGGGCAAGTATGCCGGACCATCTTCGTTCGCCAAGGCGAGTGCTTGCTCTTCCGTCATGCCGAACTTGCGAGTCTCTGCGTTGTAAGTGATGTATCCTCCCGCCGCTTGAGAGGCCAGCCACTCGCGAACGTAACGCTCGTCGGTGCGGGTGATAGCCGCCAGTTCCGCGGGTGAAAGCGGGCCAGCCGCCAACGCTTTGTAAAGACCCAGGCGTTCTCCGATCACAACCATCCCGGCGTGAACGGTGGCTCCCAGATCGTTGACGAACTGTCCTAAGAATTGCTCGAGCTTTTTCGTATCCACAGTCATAGGTTCCTCCAAATCGATTCAAAATGCCGAGAACTTACTTCTTGCTCGGGTCGTCGTCGGGATTGACATAGTTAAATTGCAAGGGTGCTCTTCCGTGGACCTGCACGATGACTTCGCCGGAGGCCATCGCGTAGTGGTGCATGTCGGGATCGAGAAAAGCGAAACTGCCAGCGGGGAATGTTCCCATCTTGTCTTTGTCAAAGGTGTCTCCCATGCCAACCTTGAACGTGCCTGAGATGACCGTGACGTTTTCGCGCTGCGGATGCCAGTGGGGCGCAATCCGATAACCGTCTGGCATCTTCAGACGCACGGTGTAGTCACCGCTGGAAGCGGCGGGATTGCCTTCGATCACGGCGAGTTGTGCGCCCGGCGCGATGAAGGGCGGCGGCGGACCCCACGGAATTGTTTCTGGGGTGAAGGCATTCTTTTCGTGAGCGCCGGGATGTGCGGCGGTCGTGAAGAGCTGGCCTGCGACGCACAACGTCGCAACGACCCCCATAACGACCAGCAGATTTCGTTTCATAATGTTCTCCTTGGTGAAGCGTGATGAGGCATGTTCGCGTGAAGCGGTGAGTTGGACAACGCAGCCGGGATATTCTTTGGATATCTTCTCTATATCGTCGCAAGTCGTTGATTTTTAGTGGATAATGTTCACAATCGGGGTTCTATGGGGCACCCTAAGAAGAACACCAGCGATGTCGAAGTCGACTTGGGACGCTACGAACTGCGGCGGTTCGGAGAGCGGATCAAGATCGAGAAGAAGCCGATGGAGTTGCTGATCTTCCTGCTGGGGCGGCGCGAGCAGTTAGTGTCTCGGGAAGATATCGTCAGGAAACTGTGGCGCTCCGATCTGTTTATCGACACGGAAAAGAACGTCAACAACGTCGTGCGAAAGCTTCGCACCGCGCTGGGTGACAGCGCCGACAAGCCACGCTTTCTGGAAACGGTCGTTGGAAAAGGCTACCGCTTCGTCGGCCCGGTTCGCGTGATCGATGCTCAATATCCAGCGCCTGACACTGGGCGAACGCTGGAACGCATGGACCAGCGGGCAGACGCTGGCGAATCGGGCAGCCGCTCGTCGATCGCCGTCCTGCCGCTATTGCTGGAGAAGGCTGCGGATGACCAAGGCCTGTGCCTGGGCTTTGCGGATGCATTGGTTTCGCGTCTTGGGAATCTGCCGGGCGTGGACGTGCTGCCCACCTCGGCGGTGCTCAACCTGCCTGCCGACGCAACTCCTGCGGAGGCCGCGTCTCGTCTGGGCGTCCGATTTGTGGTCCACGGTGCGCTGCAGATGTCGAAGGGGCAATGGCGGCTCTCGCTGGAGATGTTTGACGCACAACTGCATCGCGCCTGCCTCAACAGGAGGTGCGATCTCGACTTAAGCCGCTTGTCCAGCGTGGAAGGCGATGTTGCGCAAGGGATCAGCCGCGCGCTGAACCGGCCCACGATACCGGCGAAACCCGACGAGCGTCAGCGCTATAGCCGGGATCCGATGGCCTATGCAGAATTCATGCGTGGCTATCGCATCACGGCGAGCGGCGATGCGTCGCAGATGGACCAGGCGAGTCATCATCTCAGCAATGCTGTCACTCGCGATCCCATGTTTGCGCTCGCCCATGCGACCCTCTCGTTCGCATGCGCAACCCGTCATTTCGAATTTGACCCCGCCAGCGTGTGGCTCGAGAAAGCCGAATTCCACTGCCAGCGCGCTCTCGAACTCGACAAGAATCTTCCCGAGGGACATGTCGCGTGCGCCTTTCTGCTCTGGGGCCCATCGAAAAACTTCCAGCATGTCGAGGCGATTGCCGATCTCAAGCGCGCTCTGGCCCTGCAGAACAACCTGCCCCACGCCTACAACCGTCTGGGCACCATCCTGGCACATATCGGACTGCTCAGTCATTCTCTTGCGATGTTTGAGAGAGGACGGACGTTTCAACCCCGCAAGGAAGTGAGCCCGAGCGTTGTGCAAGTTTACGTTTGGAGCCAGGACTACGACCGGGCGCGCCAGCAGATCGAGATGTGGCGGGCTGCAAGTCCCGGCAACAAGTACCCTATCTACTTCGCTCCGTACCCAGCCATGATGACCGGAGATTGGAAAGAAGCGACCCGCCTGATGGATGAGGCGTTGACGCTGCTGCCGAGCGAACCGCTGATCGTCAGCTTACAAGGACTGCTCCACGCTTTGATGGGGAATCGCGATGCTGCCATCGAGTGTGTGACCCAGGCTTGTTCGAGTCCCCGGTCTTTCGGCCACGCGCATCACACGTATTATCAGATCGCCTGCACGCTCGCCTTGACGGGTCGGCGCGACACTGCTTTTGAATGGCTGGAGCGCAGCGTGAGCACCGGCTTCGCCTGCTGGCCTTTCTTCCTGAAAGATCCCTGCCTCGCGAGTTTACGAAGCCTTCCCGAGTTCGAGCTTCTGATCAGCTCTTTGCAGGCCAAGTATCCGGACCACTTGGGTCTGCTCTAGTTGTTCGCCCGAACCG
The DNA here is from genome assembly GCA_963709025.1 of uncultured Acidobacteriaceae bacterium. Lineage (GTDB taxonomy): Bacteria > Acidobacteriota > Terriglobia > Terriglobales > Acidobacteriaceae > Sulfotelmatobacter. The sequence continues at coordinate 47,139 of CAVPVE010000044.1, read as the reverse complement.
GCAGCGCACAGACTGCGCCTTCGGTGAAATTTTCTGCTTCGGAGCAGGCCACCCTGGTTGCGGGCGCCGGGAATGCGCGCCATCGGGACCTCCTTACGAATCGAGATCCGTGCGCGTGGGAGCCTGCATCTCGTCATGCAACTTTTGCAGAAGCTGCGCGCGCTGTTCCGTGCTCAATTCGCGCTGTAGTTCTTCCAATGCCAGCGCCACGATGTGGTAGTGGTGCGCGCCGGCGAATTTGGGATCGGTCGTGATATTGAGCCAGAGCCGGTGCATAAGTTCGACATCCTGTGGCCGCATGCGGGGCGCATGAGGGCCAATCGCGAACTCGCGGATGGTTCCGTCGGGAGCGCACACTTCCAAAATCAATCGCGGACGCGGCTCAGGCAGACGCTCCCAGGCATCCCCGGTAAGCTTGGCCTGTTCGTCGGCGGTGAGTTTGTTGGACAGTCCGCAGATGACTCGGCTGGAATCCAGACGCTGTGCGGTCACCATGATGGCTTCGAACACATCCGTGGCAGGCACTACCAGCAGCGAAATGGGCTTGCCTTCTTTCTCCGCGACAGCCACCGCAGCCGTAAAGAGTTCCTGCTCGTAATGGTCGAACACCTGGCTGGCTTCGAACACCGTGCTGCCACTGAAACTATGCTCGCGATGATAAAGCCGCGCACTCATGACCACGACGTCCTGCTTACCGGTATGAGTATGACCGAGCACATGCCGCAAGTAGTACAGATTGCGCGGATCGCGCACCGCGACCAGGATGTTGCCCGCACGTACTCCCATGGCACCGCTGCCGAGTTCCTGATTGCCGTATACCCGGAACTGATCGAGCTGCTCGGGTTTTCCGTGGCGCTCTCTAGCGACATGATGCTCAGAAATCGTGAAGATCGTGAAGAACACTACGCTGAAGACAATGCCCGCGATCGTCGCCTCATACTTGGTGAACAGATTCACGATTGCGGTCATGAATAGTACCGCGGAAATGACCATCAGGCCCATCGGGATTTCCGTCTTCCCGATGTGCAGATTCCCCGGAACTTTCCACTCGCGGTTGCCAGGTTCGGTGAAACGCAACACCAGAACCGCCAGCGACTTCATGGTGAAGCTCCAGATCACCCCGAAGGCGTACAGTGCAGCCAATTGGTAGACATCGCCCCGACTCAGCACGATCGTGAGCAACTGCATGCTGACGATGAGATTGATGATGCGATAGCTGGTACCGTAACGGTGGTGCGGCCGTTGAAACCAACTCGTGAGCACACCATCTTCCGCGACCCGGTTCAGCACACCGTTCGCGCCCACGATCGAAGTGTTCTGCGCGCCCGCGAGAATCAGCACGCCCACCAGCACCACGAAGCCGTGGAACAGGAGCTTCAAAGTGGTTGGTCCCACCAGATACATGGAAATGCCGCCGATGAGGTTCGCAAAATAATCTGGGCGGACATTGTCCGGAATTATCATTACCGCAAAGAACGACACCAGCGATGTAAACAGCAGGCTGTAGACAAAAATCACCAGCCCCGTCTTCTCCAGGTTCTTCAACTTGGGATGTTCGATTTCCCGATTGACCTGAGCCAGCGTCTCTTCGCCGCTCATGGCGAGCACGGAATGTCCGAAACCGACGAAGGCGATGATCCAGATCCAGTGGCTAAACCACGTTCCATTGAGCCAGCCCAGCGACTCTTTGTTCAGCGGAACCACGCCCGGGTGCAGCGGGTTGGGAGGCAATTGGACCGGCGCCCGCAAGACCGTGATGGTGCACCAGATGATCAAAATCACGACCATCACGGTGGTGATGGCCATAATCTGCAACGCCTTCTGGCTGGATTCGTGGATACCCTGTGTGTTCTTCCACCAGAAATAAACCACCACGATCACTGCCATCGCGGCGGCAAAGTAGTTGTCGGAAAAGGCCAGATCCCGATGCAAGTATTGCCGGCCAAGGTCTTTGATGAACCCGGCGAGGTATTGTCCGGCCGAAACCGCACTGATGGGACCGGTCAGCACATAGTCGAACAACAGCGCTGAAACCGAGAACTTGGCGAGCGTTCCGCCCATCGCCTCTTTGACCACACGGTAGACACCGCCCCGCACGAACATGCTGCTCGACTCGATGTAGAGGGCGCGCACGGCGTAGCTGAACAGCATGACCGCGAGGATGAACCAGGGGGCGCTCTTGCCAATGACCTTCTCAGCATCACCGCCCGCGTAGTAAGCGGACGAGGCCAAATCAGACAGAACAATCGCGGCGGCGCGCCAGAACGAAATGAAGGTCAGCATCACCGTGGTGGCGACGAAGACCTTTACTGCCGGTTTTGTACCTTCAGGGATTGTGGCCATGCTTCAGATGAATGGCAGAAACCGCAATTAGATGATCCCATTGAAGATAGCACAGCTATCGGTCAGCCGCTCTTCTGCTAGCGAGTAAGAGCCTCAACCACCAAGGACACTAAAGAGCACGAAGGAAACCTTGCGAAAGAATTCCTTCGTGAACCTTAGTGTCTTTCGTGGTCGATGCCTTTGTTATTTGCCTTTCTGCTGCGCAATCCACTTGTCGGTGCGGGCATCGAGCATGTCGAGAGGCAGCGTCCCGCCATCGAGCATCTCGTCGTGGAACTTGCGGAGATCAAACTCCGGCCCCAACTCTTTCTGCGCGCGGTCGCGCAGCTCGCGGAACTTGAGTTGTCCCAGCTTGTAGCTCAGCGCCTGCGCCGGCCAGGAGATGTAGCGGTCGGTCTCGGACTGGATCGTCGGCTCATCCACCGCGCCGGACTTGCGGAAGAATTCCACCACCTGGTCGCGGCTCCATCCCTTGGCGTGAATGCCGGTGTCCACGACCAAACGCACCGCGCGAAACAGTTCGGACGACAGCCGCCCGTAGTCGGAAACCGGATCCTGATAGAAGCCCACTTCTTTCCCGAGCTGCTCTGCATACAGCGCCCAGCCCTCGATGTAGGCGTTGAAGCCAAGACCATGGAGTCGAAACTTCGGCAGGCCCTCGAGTTGCTGCTGCACCGAAAGCTGCATGTGATGTCCCGGGACGCCTTCATGGTAGGCAGTCGCCTCGTTGTCGATGAGCGAGCGCTCGGCGAAGTTCGACGTGGCAACGACCACCCGGCCCGGCCGCTTGCCGTCCGGCGTTCCGGTCATGTAGTGAGTCATGGCGCTCGCATTGAACGCCGGAATCGCTTCCACCGTGACCGGCGACTTGGGAAGCAGCGTAAACAACTCCGGCAACTTGGTCTCCATCTGCGCGATGTAGTGGCGGTATTGGTCGAGAATCTGCTCAGCGGAAGTGGGAATGTGCTTGGGATTGTTCTTGAGCGAGGCTCGGAACGAAGCGAGGTCCGGAAATCCCTCTTTCTTGGCGATCGCCGTCATCTCGGCCTCGATGCGGTCCATCTCCCGCAGGCCGAGCTGGTGAATCTCATCCGCGGTCATGTGCGTCGTGGTCCGCGCGTAAATGTCGTTCTCGTAACGCTTCTGGCCGTCCGCGAGTGAAGTGATCGATAGTGTCGTACGGCCTTGCGGCGCATACTCCGTCTGGATGAACGCAGCAAACGTCTTGTAGGCCGGCAGCACGTCGGTATTGACCGCGTCCGTAATCTGCTGAGTCAGGCGCTTCTGATCCTCCAGCGAAATGCTGGCGGGATATTTCTTCGTCGGCTGCAGGAAAGGATCGGCGTCGATGATGCCCTGACACTGCGCCGGAATCTTTTCCGCGAGGAAGCGCACGGGCATGAGCTTGTCTTTCATCCCGGCCCGCAGGACCTCGGTGACCTGCGTGAACACAAGCGGAATCTGATGCAGCCGCGAAATATAGTCTTCATAATGCTTCACCGAGTCGAAAGGCACCGACAGGGGTAGATCCGCGAGATTGGTATGGATGCCCGTCTGCGTGTTGATGGGCATCTCATATTCCTTCAGTTCGAAGTCAGCGGTGCGCTGCTGCAACACGCGAATCAACAGGTCGTGCGAAACCTGATCCTGATCGGAGAAGCCATCGGTTGGGATCGCCTCAAGGCGTTGCAGAAAAATCACATCGCCTTGGTGACGCCGCCGGATGCCCTCGAGGGAGTAATCGGCAAGCCGGTCGTTGTAGCGGTAGTCGCCAAACGCGGTCGCGCGTTCGGGAAAGTTGCGCAGGTCAGACTCGTACTGTTCGTCGAAAAGAGCGTTCTGCGCAGCGAGCCGTTCGGCTAAAGGTTTCGGGCCCTGCGCAAACGCAGACGCAGCGATGGCGATCACAAGCAGGAAAGGGATAGATGCACGCATAGGATGAATAGCCTAAACCAGAGGAATTGGCGCGTAAACAGTCAGCCTGAAAAATCTGATTCGAGACGACGCCGGCAGTCCGTCACTTAATGATCCCGCGCTCCGAAGCTTCAATAAACCGGATCAGCATGTCCACGTCCTCGCCTCGATCCGGTTCTGACTTCAGCTTTTCCAGCGCCTGTGTCGTATTCATCTTCGACGTCAGCAGAATCTTGTAAGCGTGATGAATCTTCGCGATGCGCTCCTTCGAAAATCCTCGCCGCTCCAGCCCAACCTTATTCATCCCATACGCGTGCGTATCGCGCGCCACCGACGTCATCGAGTAGGGCAGCACATTCTGCGTGATCGTCGTTCCGCCACCAACATACGAATGCGCCCCAATGCGCACAAACTGGTGTACCGGACACAGCGCTCCCACCACCGCCCATTCTTCCACCGTCACATGCCCGCCTAGTGTCGCGCCGTTCACCAGCATGGCGTGATCCTCGATCAGGCAATCGTGGCCAATGTGGGTATACGCCATGATGAGCAAATGGCTGCCGAGTTTGGTCAGCCCGCCGCCCTTCACCGTACCGCGATTGACGGTCACATACTCGCGGATTTCGTTGTGATCGCCGATTTCCAGCCGCGTCGGTTCGCCTCGATAACTGACATCCTGCGGAGCCATGCCGATCGCGCAAAAAGGAAAGAAGCTGTTCTCGGCGCCGATCTTCGTCGGCCCCTCGATTGCCACATGCGACACGAGGTGGCAGCCCTCTCCCAGTTCGACGTCGGTCCCGATCACGCAATATGGCCCGATCCTGCAAGATGCCGGAACCTTCGCGCGCGCATCAATCAGGGCCGTAGGGTGTACGTTCATGGAGGAAGAATTCATGGACGAGGAGCGAGCGGCGGCTTTCCTTCGTGAACCTTAGTGTCCTTAGTGGTAAAGGTTCTGAACTCAGCCCGAAACTCAAGATCAGCCATTACCGCCATCATCCGCACCCCGCCCTCGCGCGCTATCGATCAACTGGCACGACACGGCCGCTTCTGCCACGCGGCGCTCGCCCACGTACGCGTAGCCCTGCATCTTCGCTGCAGTCATTCCGGGCACCGTACGCCAGCCTTTCACTTCCACTTCTAGCCGCAACTGGTCCCCCGGACTGACTGGCCGGCGGAACTTCGCCCGCTCAATCCCGGTAAACACCATCACCTTGTCGTTGCGGTCCTCGACTTCCGTCAGCAGTAGCGCCCCGCCCGCCTGCGCGATTGCCTCGACAATCAACACGCCGGGCATGATGGGCAACCCGGGAAAATGCCCCACGAAAAATGGCTCATTGATGGTCACGTTCTTGATGGCGACAATGCGCTCCTTGCGCTTTAGATCAAGCACGCGATCAATCAGCAGGAACGGATAGCGGTGCGGCAGAATCTTCAGTATGTCGTGGATGTCGAGCGCGGTCTTCGTCAAGCCGGGCGAAGTCTCCGGCACAGGGCTGCTCTGATTCATGTTCGTCTCGAACTGCTTTGTCCAAACTGGTTCGTCTCAAAACGGCTTGAAGATTATACTGTACGACTTGGCCCTGCAGGTGCGCCCTCTGCCCGGGCCGGAGACGAGCGGATCATGCCCGGCAAGAAAATTGCGCGTTCCCAACCACGTCGAACTGAAACGTTCCAATCAGATCCCATCTGGACCGAGCGTCTTCATTACTTCGAAGCGCGCCAGGATCAGATCGTCCAGACCATCCGCGAGTTCGTCGAAATCGAATCCCCCAGCGACAACAAGCCCGCCGCCGACCGCATGGGCGCCTTCCTCGCCGGAAGTTTCGAAGCCGTCGGCGGACACGCTCGCGTGCACCACGCCAACGACTACGCGGACAGCGTGCAAATCGATTTCCCCGGCCGCGACAAGCTGAAGCCCGTTCTGCTGCTCGGCCATTTCGACACGGTGTATCCACTCGGCACCCTCGCCAGCATGCCTTGTCACGTCACCGACGACCGCATGCACGGTCCCGGTGTGCTCGACATGAAGTCCGGCGTAGCCCTCATGCTCTACGCTATCGCGGCGCTGCAAACCTGGCACGGCGCTCTACCACGCCCAGTGACGGTGCTCCTGGTCTCCGACGAAGAAGTCGGCAGCTACTCTTCCCGCAAAATCACCGAGGGCCTGGCAAAAGAATCCGCAGCCGTCCTCGTGCTCGAACCCGCCGGCCCGCGCGGTGCCGTGAAAACCGCACGCAAAGGCGTCGGCGAGTACGTTCTCAATGTGAAAGGCATCGCCGCCCACGCCGGACTCGACCCCGGCAAGGGACACAGCGCCATCCTCGAACTCGCCCGCCAAATCATCGCCGTCGCCAAGCTCAACGATTTGCAACACGGCTTATCCGTAAACCCCGGCGTCATTCGCGGCGGAACCCGCACCAACGTGATCGCTGCCGACGCGACCGCCGAGATCGACGTGCGCATCACGCACGCCAAACAGGCCTCTGCGCTCGACCGCAAACTCCGAGCCCTGAAGCCTTTCGACAAGCATTGCAAGCTCAGCATCGAAGGCGGCGTCAACCGCCTGCCTATGGAGCGCACCCCCGGCGTCGCCGCACTCTACGAAAAAGCGCAGGCCATCGCAAAGCAGATTGACTGGAAACTCGAAGAAGCCTCCGTCGGCGGAGGCTCCGACGGAAATTTCACCGCTGGCATGGGGATCCCCACCCTCGACGGCATGGGCGGCCACGGCCAGGGTGCGCACGCCGTCCACGAACACATCATCATTTCCGAATTGCCGCGCCGCGCGCTGCTTCTAGCAGGAATGATCGAGACTGCCTGAAGTCTAGTCGGAAACGGAATGGCGTCTGGGGACTTGAAAAATCATCGATGCGTGCGCACGAACCCATGCACCACCGTGGAAGGGCCGTCCTTCCAGGGCCGCGTAATGCGCCGCGGCAAGATGCTGGCTTTAGCCTCTGAGAGCTCTGCTAACTTTCTATCACTGCCCGAAGAAATTGCGGTTTCCCCGTGTCCTCCGTGTCCTCTGTGGTTAAATTTTCGTAAGGTTGCGGGAAGCATGCTGAAGTTCATGGCCATTAGGGCTTTGTCGTGAATACGAGAAAATAATCCATCTTGTCGCCCTTCACAAAATCGTATTGCTCGAGCAGTGCGTAGCCCGCCTCCTGCGCCTCGCGAATCACAATGTCTTTCCCAACTCCGTGGTCTTCTCCGTTTCCATTGCGGTCGATAATCCCCACCTTGGCCCCGGAACGCAGCGCTCCGCGCAGATTTCGCAGCAACTCCACCGGCTGTGCGACCTCATGATAGGTCTTCAGAAGCAACACCGCATCCACGGAATTCGCTGGCAAGACCGCATCGTCCGCCTTGCCCAGAATCGTTTTCACATTCCTCAGCTTCTCCTTCTGAGCCCGTTCGCTGACGTAGCGGATCGCCGCCGGATTAATATCGACCGCATAAATCGTGCCGCCCACGCCCACCCGCCGCGCCGCGCGAACCGTGAACCATCCCGATCCCGCCCCAATGTCGGCAACGTTCTTACCCGGCGCGATGCCAAGAATGTCCATCACACGATTGATCTGCAACCGGTCTTCGCGCCCCGGCGAATCGAAAACCGAAAGATCTCCCGTATACGGTTCACTTGTCTTGCGCTGCTCGCTGGTCGAAGCGCCGCTCGCCCCGGACGGGCTTTGAGCGGTCGCGCTCTCCACGTACAAAAAGACATACAGAAGAAAGACAACGGGCAGAGTAATCGCAACCGCGCAGCGTCTAATCATCCGAGCCGGCCTCCAGCAACTGATCTCTTCGAGAATAGACTCTTGACTCAGCCGCTGGTAAGCATTTCCGGCTAAGCCACATCCTTCAAGGCAGACACTCCCTTCGGCTCTGTTCAGGCCAGCTCGATCCATCGCCTCGGTCCATCGCCTCAATCCATCGCCTTTGACTCTACCGACACCGAAGCCTAAACTTTTATCAGGGATTTCGGCCACTTACGCAGGATTCGCAAATGCCGTTCCCCGGAGAAATTATGGGTGAGTTCTCGGTATGGCATTGGCTTTTGGTAGTCGTCGTCGCCTTCCTGCTCTTCGGCACCAACAAGCTGGGAGACGTTGGCAAGGGCCTGGCCGAGGGCATTCGCAACTTCAAAGCCGGCATGAAGGATCCTGAACCACCAAAGCAAGAAGCTCCTAAGGAAGAAGATCAAAAGAAATCGTAGCGTCGAGTTGCACGAACACACGTCCGCAATTCAGATGCCTCCTTGCTCCCGCAGCAAGCGATACACCAGCGCCACCGGCAGTCCCACCACGTTGCTGTAGTCGCCTTCAATCCGCGGAATCCAGCGCGAAGCCATCCCCTGGATCGCGTACGCTCCCGCCTTGTCCTCGGGCTCGCCGCTGGTGACGTACTCGCGAATCTCATTCTCCGACAACGCATTCATCGTCACCAGCGTCGTCTCCGAAGCAGTTCGCGCCAACTCCGCAGCTCTGAGCAGATCGCGGCTGTCGCCTGCCCTCACCACACACACTCCAGTGATCACACGATGCACGCGCCCGGAAAGCAGTCTCAGCATGCGAACCGCATCTGCAGGATCAGCCGGCTTGCCGAGAATGGCTTCATCCACAACGACTATCGTGTCCGCCCCCAGCACAGAATCTTGCGGCCGCGTCCGCCACACCGCCAGCGCTTTCTCCCGCGCCAGCCGTTCCGCACATTCGCGCGGTCCCTCACCTGCCAGCGGAGTCTCATCAATATTGGCTGGCTCAACCGTAAATGGAATCCCCGCGCTGCGCAGCAGTTCCTGGCGTCGCGGCGATGCGGAAGCAAGAACAATCATAGATTTCTGATTCTGCTCGACTCAGTTCCCGGCACCATCCATCCTCGCGTCGACTGGGTGCTGAGTTCTGAGTACTGGATACCGAGTACTGAATCCTATCTGCTACCCACCACACCGCGCACGGACTCAATCAACTTTCCCGAATCGTACCCTACACCGTCTTTGAACACGGTCTCCACATTCTCAATGTCCTCAATCTTCTTCGACGGATCGCCCTTGATCACCACCAGGTCCGCCTGCTTGCCCGCCGCGATCGTTCCGATGCGATCGAGTTCTCCCAGAAACTGTGCGCCATTTGCGGTCGCAATACGGATCGCTTCCAGCGGCGTGAAGCCCGCTTCCACCAGCAGTTCCACCTCACGCTGATCTCCGAATCCCGCGATCACTCCGCCCATGCCCGTCGGATCGAGTCCGGCCAACAACAGTCCGCCTGCTTTCGAAAAGGCATACTCAAATTCTTCTTCCTTTTTGAATGCCGCTGGATATGGCGAGCCATTACTGCCGAAACGTTGGCGAATCCGACTGTCGTCGCTTGCTCGAACCCGATTCGCCAGCACAGCGCTGCGGGCATCGGGCGATAGCGAGTCGAGAACCCGCCTTTGAATGGTGGGCCGCCCGGGAAAACTGCCCATTTCAAAAACCGGCAGAGTCGAAGTCACGGCGACGTGGTGCTGCACCAGATACTGGATCGTGTCGTGCAACGACCCCGCATTCGCATCCAGCTTTGCCATGCCCACCGGATCCTCACCGTCTTCGGGGCAATCATCCAGTTTCTTCCCCGAAATGAATTCAGTATCCACGAAGAGTCCATGCTCCAGATCGTCGATTCCCAGGTCCGCGGCCTCGCGGAAATTCACTGCGCACAGATGCCCGGTCACCTTCGCTCCGCGTTTGTGTGCGGCCGCAATCGCCGCGCCCAACTCCGCGCGCGTGATGAACATATAAGCCTTGAAGTTATCGACGCCCTGGTCGAGCCAGAAGTTCACCGTCCGCGTCGCATCGTCCGGCCCCGTGAGTTGGTGCATCTGAATTGCCCACGACCCTTTGCCCTCAAGGTACGGCCCCGTCACGTGCATCTTCGGCCCGGGAGTCTGTCCTGCATCGATGGACTTCTTGAGTTCGAGATCCGTATAAGGCTCGAGCGCGCCCGTCGTGCGAATCGTAGTCACGCCACCCGCCAAGTACAGTCGCGGGAAGCTGTAGGCCATCTCCCCGAACACTCCATTCCCCATCGGATAAAACATGTGGTCGTGCATCCCCACCAGACCCGGGATCACGCTGTACCCATGCAGATCGAGCACCTGCGCATCGCCTGGAACCTTCGCTGTCGAAGCATCGCCCACCGACTCAATCTTCCCTTTGCTCACAATGATCGTCTGATCCTCGCGCGCCGCCGCCCCTGTCCCGTCAATGACGCGAACATGAGTCAACGCAACAGCTGGCGCATTGACTTTGACAAACGCCTGCACTGCGGGCGACAGAGTCTGCGCTTCGGCGATCGAGCACCAGCCAAGCAACACAAGTACGAATGCCTTACGCATGATTCCTCCTCAACTGTTGCGCTGCAATGCATGGATGGATGATCAGAACCAGGTGGTATCGCGATACCGCCGGTACTCGTCCCCAAACGAAGCTTCAAGTACCTGAGCTTCCTTCTGTCCTCGCCAAATCTGAAACGGAATAAGAGCCGCAAAGATCAACAGCCACAGTGGACGATCGAGCGCTAGAATCAACCCCGCAACGACCAAGGATGCGAAGAGGTATATCGGATTGCGAAATTTTGAGTAGAGCCCGCCGGTGACCAGCTTCCTGGCCTGTGCGGTGACCGTTAGCGATTTGCCCAACTGGAAACGTGCAATCGTCCAAAGCGCAAAGCTGACCGCCATAAGGCACAATCCTGCGATTGGCATCGCAGTCCAGGCCGGTGGAGGAAGCTTCCATATCAGCAGGCCCAGCACTGACCCCACGACGACTGTCAGCAGAATGTTTGGTCCGATCATTGTTTCTCTCGGCAAATGCCTTGCTCGGCAGACGAGATTAACCCAGGAACGTGACCATAGCAAGCAATCGCTGCACGCCCGTAAGCTCTGCTATTCCTAGACACCAACCACAGGGCGACCGCCCTTCAACCCCTGTTAGAATCAGAGATTAACACTCACCATGGACGCCGCCTTCATCCGCAATTTCGCGATCATCGCGCACATCGACCACGGCAAATCCACGCTCGCCGACCGCCTGCTGGAGCTCACCGGATCCCTCACCGCGCGCGAAATGCAGGCCCAGGTCCTCGACTCCATGGACCTGGAACGCGAGCGCGGCATCACCATCAAGGCCCACGCCGTCCGCATGATGTACACCGCGCACGATGGCCAGACCTACCAACTCAACCTGATCGACACTCCCGGCCACGTGGATTTCTCTTACGAAGTCTCGCGCTCCCTCGCCTCGTGCGAAGGCGCGCTGCTCGTCGTCGACGCCTCACAGGGAGTCGAAGCCCAGACTCTCGCGAATTCCTATCTCGCCATCAATCACGGCCTCGAAATCATTCCCGTCATCAACAAGATCGATCTGCAATCCGCCGACATCCCCCGCACCAAAGAAATGATCGAAAGCGCCGTCGGCCTCGACGCCACCGACGCCGTCCTCATCAGCGCCAAGACCGGGCAGGGTGTCCCCGAGGTCCTCGAAGCTATCGTGAAGCGCGTCCCTCCGCCCAAGGGATCGCCCGACAACCGGCTCCAGGCGCTGGTTTTCGATTCCTGGTTCGACCCTTACCGCGGCGTCATCGTCCTGACCCGCGTGTTTCAAGGCACCCTCAAGAAGGGTGATCGCATTCGCCTCTGGTGGAACGGCACCACCTTCGACGCGGAGACTCTCGGCGTCCTCACGCCCAAGCCCGTGGAAATCGATCAGCTCGTTGCCGGCGAAGTGGGATTCATCATCGCCAACATCAAGAATGTCGCCGACACCAAGATCGGCGACACCATCACCCACGATGCCAACCCCGCGCTCGAGGCTCTGCCCGGCTTCGAGGAAATCAAGCCCATGGTGTTCGCTGGTCTCTACACCATCGACGCTCACGCGCACACCCAACTCCGCGAGGCTCTCGAAAAACTTCGCTTGAACGATTCTTCCTTCTTCTTCGAGCCTGAGAGTTCGGTCGCGCTTGGCTTCGGATTCCGCTGCGGCTTCCTCGGCCTGCTCCACATGGAAATCATTCAGGAGCGTCTCGAGCGCGAGTTCAATCTCGACCTCATCACCACCGCTCCCGGCGTCCGCTACAAGATCTATAAAACCGACGGCACGATGGTCGAGATCGACAATCCTTCCCGCTGGCTTGATCCCAGCGAAATCGAAAAGATCGAAGAGCCGGTCATCCTCGCGACGATTCTTACCAACGAGGAATACGTCGGCGGAATCCTCGCGCTCGTCGAAGAAAAGCGTGGCAAGCAGAAAACCTTCGAGTACGTCAGCTCCTCGCGCGTCATGCTGCATTACGAATTGCCGCTGAACGAAATCGTTCTCGACTTCTACGACCGCCTCAAGTCCGTCTCCCGCGGCTACGCTTCCCTCGACTACCATCTCGCCGACTATTGGGAATCGCCCATGGTCAAGCTCGACATCCTTGTAGCCGGAGAAGCCGTCGACGCCCTCTCCATCATCGTGCACCGCGACTTCGCTTACGAACGCGGCAAGGCCCTGGTTTCGAAAATGCGCGAACTCATCCCGCGTCAGATGTTCGAGGTCCCCATCCAGGCCTCCATCGGCGCCAAGATCATCGCCCGCGAAACCGTTCACGCCATGCGTAAGAACGTCATCGCCAAGTGCTACGGCGGCGACATATCCCGTAAGCGCAAACTCCTCGAGAAGCAGAAGGAAGGCAAAAAGCGCATGAAGCGCATCGGCCGCGTCGACATCCCCCAGGAAGCCTTCCTCGCCGTTCTGAAGGTCGGCGAGAGCAGCAACTAAGAGCACTTCACCTCCGCTCAAGTCTCCCCGCAGTCCAGCAAACCCCTTTGTGAGCACTCACAATTCACAATTGTTTGTCTTCATGACTACAAGAATCCATACCCCCTGAAACACAAGCTTCCAATTTTGGAAAGCGAAACACCATAACGCTGTGAACGGTTGTTTGCAGCAAATGTACTTGCTGAGATCTGTTATGGCGTCGCACGTGCGGAAGAGTGTCTCGAAGCCATCAGGCCAAGTGTCTCCCGAGAAAACGTGACTACCGTGTTTTCTGTTAAGCGGCCTGAACTGTCAGGAGCGAATCACCATGAAGCAAGGCGTGCAGTATTTCAATTCCCTGAGATTTTCAATCTTGTTGTTCAGCTTGCTGACGTTGTGCGTCGGCATTACCTTCGGCCAGGCGATCAGCGGGAACCTGGTGGGCACCGTATCCGATCCGACCGGCGCGGTCGTGGCCAATGCGGACGTGACAGCGACCAACGTTGGCACCAGCGCTTCGGTCGCGGCCCGCACCAACTCAACCGGTGAATATCGATTCGACAATTTGCCGGTGGGAACTTACAAGATCACGGTCAAAGCCCAGGGCTTTACCACCTTCGTTGAGCAAGCCGACGTGGAACTGAACAAAACCGGCACGCGGAATGTCCGCCTGACGCCGGGCGCAACCAGCGAGACGGTGGAAGTGACGGGTGCGGCGCCGACGATCGACACCACTACTGCACAACTGCAATCGACCTACGATCCGCAATATTCGCAGGATCTCGGCCTGACCTCTGCGGGAGGCGCGGGCGCGGGCGTTTTGAATCTTTCATTGCTGAGCCCGGGCGTCACCAACGGCAGCGCGATGGGAGATGGAGTTGGTCCCTCCGTGGGAGGTCAACGTCCACGGGACAATAACTTTACGGTGGAGGGCGTCGACAACAACAACAAGAGCGTTACCGGCGCACTGATTACAGTTCCCCCAGAAGCTGTCGAGAACTTTACTCTGCTTTCCAACCAGTTCAACTCGGAGTTCGGTCACTCTTCCGGCGGCCAATTCAATACCACGGTTAAGAGTGGCACCAACCACTTTCATGGTTCTGCGTACGAGTATTTTCGCAATCGTAATCTGAACGCTGTGGACCAAACGTGGGTACAGCAGGGTCTTACGTCGAATCCTCGTTTTGATTCCAACCGTTTCGGCGGCACTATTGGCGGGCCCATCATCAAGGACAAGCTTTTCTTCTTCACGAATTTTGAGCGCAATCCAGTCGGATTCATCTCCGTGGGCGGCGGCGCTGTCCAGACCCCAACCGCGGCCGGACTCGCGGCCATGGGTGCCGACCCCAATCTCAATGCCACGAACTTTGGGATCTTCAAGCAGTACGTTCCCGCTGCCACCACTCCGTCCGGCTGCATTACCTACAACGGGACGACGAACAGCGGATCGACCCAGATAGGTACGAATCCTTACGTTGCTCCCGCGAATGGCACCTGTGCTGCCGGAAGCGTGGAAGTCGGTAATGTTTCCATCGTTCCCGCGGCTTGGCAGAGCTGGACAAATTTCGTCCAGAGTGTGGATTACAACATGTCGGATAAAGACCAGATTCGCGGGCGCTTTATCTACAACAAAGAGAACCTGCTGGATAATGCAGCACAGCTGGGAACTTTCTTCGCGCCGTACTCAATCACTTACGAACTGATTAACGCCAGCGAATACCACACATTCTCGCCCAACCTGACCAATGAGTTCCGTGTTGGTTTCAATCGCTTTGACGAGAACATTCCCTCAGGGAACTTCAACTACCCGGGATTGGATGTATTTCCCAACATCACTCTCTTTGATCTCGGGAATGGCTTGAACGTCGGGCCCGATGGGAATGCTCCTCAGTTCACGATTCAGAACTTTTACCAATTCGTGGACAACCTCAGCCTGGTCAAGGGTAAACACACCATAAAGATCGGCGGAGAATATCGTTGGTACATCTCGCCGCAGGGTTTCACACAACGCGCTCGCGGCGACTATGAGTACAACGCAACCCAGGTTTATCTGGAAGATTTCGCGCCCGACAATTTCGGACAACGCAGTACGGGCTCGAGTACCTACTACGGCAATGAGAAGGCGATTTACTTCTATGTCAACGACACCTGGCGCGTGAACCAGCATTTGAGTGTGAATGCGGGCATTCGCTACGAGTACACCACCACGCCGATCGGGGAAAACCGGCAGACTCTCAACGCCATTTCCAATACGCCGAGCCTCCTGGTTCCGCAATCTGGAAATCAGTCCCTTGTCTTTGGCGCGCCTCAGGCTCCCAAGAACAATTGGGCTCCTCGCATCGGTTTTGCTTACTCACCCGGCAGCAGCGGCAATACTTCCATTCGGGCTGGCTTTGGCATCGCCTACGATACTCTTTACGACAACATTGGCAGCCTGGCCGTCCCGCCGCAAATCGGTTCTACCGAGAACGTGGCGGGTGGATTGCCGCCGCCGAACGTCGCTCCACTCACTCCGAACTTCTTGTCGAACGGCGGCCTTCCCCCTGGAGGTGGAAGCGGCATCACCATCCTCGACAAGGCGGACGCACTCGCCAATACTGCCAACTGGATTCCGAACAAGGTGCAGGATCCGTACTCGATTAACTGGAATTTCGGAGTGCAGCACGCTTTCGGCAAGAATTACGCCGCCGAAATCAACTATGTCGGCACTCGCGGAATTCACCTGCCCCTGCAGGACATCATCAACCTGGCGTCGGTCGTTACGCCGGCGACGGCGTTGCCGACCTATCTCCAGGCTCCAGATCAGGCAACGCTGGATGCGCTGCCGAACAGTCTGAATAACCTGCTCGCACTGCAAAACGCGAATATCGTACCCGCGAACTTCGTCAATGCTGGATTTGTCAATCCGATCACTGCTTTCGTCCCGCGCGGCCAGTCCTCCTACAACGGGTTGCAGGCCGGACTCAGTCGCCGGTTCAGCAATGGTCTGACATTCCAGAGCGCCTACACCTGGAGCCATACCATCGATAACAGTACTGCGGACTTTCATACGACCGACATCACGCCTCGTCGTCCGCAGGATTTCTTCGACTTCGGTCCGGAAAAAGCGAACTCGGCCCTCGACCGTGCGCAACGGTTCACCCTGGCGATGGTCTACGACTTGCCGTACTTCAAGGGCGGTAGTTGGATGATGAAGAATATCGTCGGCAACTGGACCTTTAGCCCGGTCTACACCTACGAAACCGGCGAGTGGGTCACGGTTCAATCGCAGCAAGACGCGAACCTGAATGGCGATTCCGCCACCGATCGCGCTATCTTCAATCCTGCTGGGGTTCGAGGAACGGGCACCGACGTTTCACCACTGTCAGCTGTCTCCGGACCGAACGCTGGCTCGGTTGTGGCCTATGTGGCGCAGCATCCTACGGCACAATTCATCCGGGCCGGTCTGGGTGCGCTGCCCAACGTGGGCCGGAACACCCTGCAAACCCCCAGCACCAACAACTTCGACCTCAGCATCTACAAGGATCTGGGCATCACCGAAACCATGAAGTTCCGCTTCGGCGCGCAGTTTGGGAACATCATCAACCATCCCCAGTTCATTCCCGGAAGCAATCCGGGATTTGGACTCGGGGTGAACGACGTGAATGGCTTTTCCTCGGTGGGAACCGGGTACAAGGCCTTCGTGACTCCTGGGAATGCTAACTTCAACGTCCCCAGCGCTGTCTTTGCAAGCAACGCACGCACGATCGCATTGGTTGCGAAGTTCTCGTTCTAGAATCGAAATTCAATTCCACGGGATCGGGGCCGATGTCTGGCCCCGTTTTTTCTGCTCGGCGTTCCAATCAGTCCATGCAATTGGCATGGCACCAGCCGGACGCATCAGTCGGTACTAGTGAGCCTCCTTTGAGGGTCGGCGCTGTCGTAGGTCAGCAGAAGAAAAAACGATTCGCCGGGCCGCAATTTTCGCTGACGCGACCCGGTAGCACCCGCCCTAAAACCCGCTAAAATTGGGCCGAAAACGAAAGTACACTGACCCCAAAATGTGCAAATCTCAAAACAGGAAGAAAACCACTCGCCTCTCAGGATGACTGATGTTAATGTCCGATGAATTGCATAACTGGTTACTATTCATGGCTTTAAAAGCAAAGACAATGTCATCCCGAAACCGACCGTTCGGTCCCCGCCCAGAAAGATCCTGAACAGAATTTTCAATTCCACAACCTTTTCCACAGGCGAAGGGTGTCACTTTGCCGCTGGCGCAAACCCAAGGCTCTAAGGGACTTACCCCGGGACTTCTGCAGTGTTTCCTGTATGCGCTCTGCGCAATCGGCTGCCGTCGCGGCGGCGGAAAAGAGATGCTCGCATTGCGAGCAAGTCCACGATGTCAGTTGACTAGATTGCTTACGGTTGTGCTGCCAAGAGCTCTGCCTACTCGTCGTCTCCCGCCCCGCCCTCGGCTAGGGATTCAAATCTCGTGCTATTTTTCAGGAACGCCATCCGCACTTTTCCGATCGGGCCGTTGCGCTGTTTGGCGATAATGATCTCGGCCTTCCCCTGCAACTCCGGATCATCCTGCTTGTAAACTTCTTCGCGGAAAATAAACATCACCAGATCGGCGTCCTGCTCAATGGATCCTGACTCGCGCAAATCCGCAAGTTGCGGGCGATGATCTCCGCCGCGGGCTTCCGGCGCACGGCTCAACTGCGAGAGCGCAATCACCGGCACGCTCAACTCTTTCGCCAGCGCCTTCAACCCGCGGGAGATCGCCGAAACTTCCTGCGTACGATTCTCAAAACGCTTGCCTCCGCCCGACATGAGCTGCAAATAATCGACGATGATCAGATCCAGCCGTCCACCCTGCGCCTGCCTCAATCGCCGCGCCTTCGCTCGCATCTCGCTCAAAGAAATGCCGGGAGTGTCGTCGATGAAGATCGGCGCGTGCGCCAGCTGCTCCATCGCCTTCACAACTTTCCTGGTGTCGTCCTGCCACAGCGAACCGGTACGCATCTTGTGCGCGTCGACTCGCGCTTGCGAACACAACAAGCGCATCAGCAGCGCTTCGCGCGACATTTCCAGCGAGAACACGCCCACCACCTGCTGATCTTCAATCGCCGCATTCTCAGCAATGTTCATCACGAACGCCGTCTTGCCCATCGAAGGCCGTGCCGCAATGATCACCAGATCCGAGCGCTGCAATCCCGACGTCATTTCATCCAGATCAACATAGTGCGTCGCCAGTCCCGTGATGCGCTGCCCGCGCTGTAGCAGCGCGTCCACCGACCCAAACGATTCGCGGACGATCTCCTGCACGCCCATGAACCCGCGCCCAATGCGCTTTTCCGACAGCTGAAAAATCGCCGCCTCGGCATCGCTCAGAACATCTTCCGCCGCATCTCCCTGATCCGATGCCCGCGCAATCGCCGTGCTCGCCGCTGAAATCAACCCGCGCAGCAACGCCTTGTCGCGCACAATCTTGACGTAGTGCTCAATACTCGGCCGGTCCGGAACGCCATCCACCAGGCTCGACACGTACGCCACATCGCCGATCGGCTGCAGATCCTTGTGCCGGTCGAGCTCCTCGATCAGCGTGATCATGTCGATCGGACGCGACGACTCCGCCAGATCCACCATCCGCGAATAAATCCGTCGGTGCGAATCGAGCGAGAAATCCTCGATCCGCAAATGCTCCGCCGCCTGGTTGTACGCAAAGTTGTCGAGCAGGATCGCGCCCAGAATCGAGCGCTCCGCCTCTACATTCGCCGGAAGCGTGCTGATACTGTAATCAGTAGTCGCCATGGTCTCTATTGGCACTCTGCCCCATTCGCAATCTCAGCATAAGCGAACAGAAAGCGAAATACAAAATGAATTGTGCAGAAGCTGTGAAGGTCAGCCACTATCCTGTGGAAGCCCCGCGAAAACAGGTCCGTAACCATGAAATCTCGCGCGCTTAAGTGTGAGGTTGGATTTATCCGCGGGAATCCGCGCCAATCCGTGGTGAAAGATTTTTGCCCGAAAATGGAAATGCGGCCGGGCCAGCCACCCGGCCGCATTCGTACGTGATTTCCTGCTCTGCCAGATCACCGCGTGGCGGCGGAATGACCGCTTCGGCCCGACAGCGCTCCTGCTCTTACGAGCAACCAGTGCCGCATTTGCCAAAGCGAGTTGCCCATTCGCAATCTCGCGATCACGAACTGGCAAGCCTGCGGTGGCCAGCGGTCCGTCCTGTTCGCCGCTCAAAGAGCAACGAAAAGGTGGGGGAGGAGGCCGCAATGCCCGGGCAACCAGTCGCACTTGCGCGCGTTTTCTGGAATGTCCCCCAGCGATTCACCCTCGAGAATCACCAGGCTGCCGCTGGCTCTGCCGCAATCATTCGGCAAGCTCAGGAAACTTCACGTTTCGCTGAACCCACTCTCCGTTACTTTGTTGCGCCTCGCAACACAAAAAACTGCCGCCCTTGTGCAGAAACTGTGGACGATGAGACTTCCCTGTGGAAGACCGAGGAAAACTAAGACTAATATTTTCGAGACGGGGTTCTCCCCACCCAGCTCTTTCAATAACTTAGACGGCGTAAAGAAATTGCGCATGCAAACAGCTCATGTGGGGACGGCCGCCTCGGCCGTCCTGCAATGGCGAAGCCGAGCAGCGTGGAGCATACTCTGGCCACCACCCGTTCCACTACAAATGTAAAGTTTCCATTTTGAATGGCGTCATCCCGAACGGAGCCGTCTTTGCGCCGAAGTGCCGCCCCGAGTTTATCGAAGGGATCTATGCACTCTACCGGCAGCGCCGATGCTCCCGACAACTCCATAGATCCTTCGTCCGCAAAGAACGCGGACCTCAGGATGACAACAAAGATGACAAGAAAGGAGACAAGAAAAGGCACGGGCCGAAGCCGTGCCCTCAGAAAATCCGCGTTCATCCGCGTGAATCCGCGGCCACGAAGTTTGTCTGTGTATCTTCTGAAAACCGGACGGCCGAAGGCGGCCGTCCCCACAGGTTCCTTGTTAGTCGCGCACCCCGTCCATAAACGCCCGCAGCTTCCTCGACCGCGACGGATGCCGCAACTTCCGCAACGCCTTAGCTTCGATCTGGCGGATGCGTTCGCGCGTAACCGCGAACGACTGCCCGACTTCTTCCAGCGTGTGCTCGCTGCCATCTTCGAGTCCGAAGCGCATCTTGATGACTTTTTCTTCGCGCGGGGTCAGCGTGCGCAGGACCTGTCCCGTCTGGTCCTTCAGGTTCACGTTGATTACCGCCTCGGCTGGAGACACCACACCCCGGTCCTCGATGAAGTCGCCCAAATGCGAATCTTCCTCTTCGCCAATCGGCGTTTCGAGCGAGATCGGCTCCTGCGCGATCTTCAGCACCTTGCGCACTTTCGCCACTGGAATGTCCATGCGCTTGGCGATTTCTTCCGACGTCGGCTCGCGTCCCAGTTCCTGCACCAGCTGCCGCGAGGTGCGGATCAGCTTGTTGATCGTTTCGATCATGTGCACCGGGATACGAATCGTACGCGCCTGATCGGCAATCGCGCGCGTAATGGCCTGCCGAATCCACCACGTGGCGTACGTTGAAAACTTGTAGCCCCGGCGGTATTCGAATTTGTCGACCGCCTTCATCAGTCCGATGTTGCCTTCCTGAATCAGGTCGAGGAACTGCAGTCCGCGGTTGGTGTATTTCTTGGCAATCGAAACCACAAGACGGAGGTTGGCCTCGATCAGCTCACGCTTGGCCTGCTCCGCGTCCATGTCGCCCTGGATGATCTCGCGCTGCGTGCGCTTGAGCTCCTGAAACGACACTCCGGTTTCGAGTTCCAGCTTTTCGACTTCGCCGCGAATCGCGCGCGCCTGCCGCCGGTATTCCTTCTTCTGCTCTTCGCTGCGCGTGGCGTCGGCCTTGCGCTCCAGGTTCTGCGTCTGCCGGTCGAGCGAACGCATGCCGTCGACCGTCTTGTTCAGACGCTCGATCAGCCGCTTGCGCTCGGCGTTGGTGAATCCCAGCTTGCGCACCGCCTGCGATGTGGCAACGATCCCGCGCGCCAGCTTGCGCCTCGCCCGGCGATGATCCTTCGGCTTCTTCGTCTTCGAAACTTCGTGATACTTCTCTTCGAGCAGCGCGGCCTTTTTGTACAACTTGGCCATGTCGTCGATCTTGCCGGTGAACTCATTCAGGCGGTTCTGCAGGATCTCGTCGGTGATCTCTTCTTCGTCGAAGGTGACCACTTCCTTGATCGAGCGCACACCCTTCTTGAGGTCCTCGCCCATGGCCAGCAATTCGCGGATCACAATGGGCGACCGCGACAGCGCCTTGAGGACGCGGATTTGCCCCCGCTCAATCCGTTTAGCGATTTCCACTTCGCCTTCACGCGTGAGCAGTGGCACAGTTCCCATCTCGCGCAAATACATGCGGACGGGATCGTTCGTCTTTTCCAGGGCTCCGGGGGTCAGGTCGAGTTCTACGTCCTCGCCTTCCTCGGATTCATCGAATTTTTTATCGAGCGTGGCCGAAGGCAGCTTGGGCCCCTCCAGCACGTCGATGCCTTGCGTACCGATCGTCGTCAGCAGATCATCCAGGTCCTCGGGACTATGCACGTCATGCGGTATGAGGTCGTTGACCTGGTCATACGTGAGATATCCCTTCTCTTTGCCTGTGTCGATCAGCTTTTTGATGTCATCGAACTTGTCGTCAAGAGCCAAAAGGTGTGTCCTCGAACTGCTTTATTTCCGCTCCACAGGAGCTTGTGATAATGTTCCTTTAAGGGTGGGAATATGGGTATTGCGGGGTTTCGCGTACCGCACAAACCTATCGATTTTAGCAAACAAGTGCTGCACGGTCTATCGGTTGCCCGCTTCAGGTTCCACTACCCGCCGCTATCTTCAATTTCCTTAAATAGTTAGATGGCTTGGCCCGGCTTTTTGTTTCAAGCACTTTTCTTGTTTCCCGCGTTTTTCAGGCCTTCCTCGGCCAGACTCGGATCTCTCAGGGCGCGGCTGATTCGTTCCAGTTCCGTAAGCAGTTCGCGCAAGCGGTCTTTATCGGCGGCGAGGCCGGGCTTCTTCAGTTCCTGCTGAACGTCCTCCTGATGACGGCGCAAATGAATGCGGCGCAGGGCGCGGACAGCGGCTTCCAGCACTTCGGCCGTAAGTTCTTCTTCCTCCTTCAAGAGAATTAGAGCCAGCAGGCGGCGATCGCTCTCTGTAGCCGGCACTTCAAGAACATCGGCAAATTCACGACCTACGTTGAGCAGCGAGTCAGCGAGCGACTCGGTGGCCAGGCCGTGGTGCAGGCCTTCATTCTGCAGGACGAACTGGGCTTGGCGGGCGGGATCGAACTCTTCTTCGGCGCCGTCGCGCGCGGAGAGATGTTCTTCGCCAGACTGGATTTGGCGCGCCGAGGCCAAGGCGCGGATCAGGACTTTTTCGGCTTCGGTGACCTGCGCTTCCGCGGGGGCTCTTACAGCAGAGGTCTCGCGCGTGCTAGCGGCATGCCGAAGTTCCTGCCGCAACACGGCGGACTCGATCCCCAGCTTCTGCGAGATCTCGTGCGCGAGTTCGTCGCGGACGATCCGGCTCGGCACTCGCTGGATATGGGGCAGAAGATAATTCACGGCCTTCTGTTTACCCTCACCGCTGCGCACGGGAAACTGCGTGCGGGCGCGCTCGATCAGGTAGTCGAAATATTTCTGCGAATGCTTCAGCGCGTCTTCGTATGCTTCTTTGCCTTTGCGCCGGATGTAGAGGTCGGGATCGAATCCCTGATCGAGCGTGAGGACCTTGATGGTGAACTCTTCTTCCACCAGCAGGCCCAGCGTGCGCTCGGTGGCTTTCGCACCGGCGGTGTCGGGATCGAAGTTCACGACAGCATTTTTGCTGAAGCGTCCGAGGAGCTTTGCCTGCAACTCGGTGAACGCGGTTCCGGAGCTGGCGATGACGTTGTGAAATCCCGCGGCGAAGACCGAGATGCAATCCATCTGGCCCTCGACAAGGATGGCGTAGTCAAACTTCTTGATCCACTCTTTGGCGAGATCGAGGTTGAAGAGCACCTTGCCCTTGGAGTAGATCGCGGTCTCGGGCGAATTCAAGTATTTGGGGCCGGATTTTTCATCGGTTGCCAGCGTGCGCCCGGTGACGGCGATCACCTTCCCCGCCTCGCTCGAGATGGGGAACATGACGCGGTTGCGGAATTTGGAGTACATGGCGGAGACTGCGGCTTCCGGCTTTCGGCCTTCGGCTTCCGGCTCGGGGCCTGAGTCGAAATCCCCACCCTGTCCGTCCAAAGAACGGACAGAGGACGGGGCACCCATGTTGTCCGCTTGCTTCCAAGAAAACAGGCCGCTCTCGCGCAGCACTTCTTCGCTGAATTCGTCTTTCAGGCGGTCGCGTAGGAGGAATCCGGAGTCGGGGGCGTAGCCAATGCGGAAGCGGGCGATCATCTGCTGATCGAGGCCGCGCCCCGTGAGATATTCCCGTGCCCGCGCACCTTCGGGACGTCGCAGGCATTCCTGAAAGAACGCCACGGCACGCTCATGCACGTCGAGAAGCTGTCCGCGCAGGCGAGCTTCTTTGGCTTCGCCGGGAGTTGAATAGCTCGCTTTGGGCAGGGGAATACCCAGTTTCTGCGCCACCATCCGCACGGACTCGGGGAAGGTGATGTTCTCTATTTTCTGGACAAAGCTGAAGACGTCGCCTTTTTCCTGGCAGCCAAAGCAGTAGTAGTACTGACGCGTGCTGTGCACCGAGAACGAAGGCGTCTTCTCCTTGTGAAAGGGACAAAGCCCAGAGAAGTTCTGCGCGCCAGCCTTCTTTAGTTTGACGTAATCGCCGATGATCCGGACGATGTCCGCCTGCTGCTTGACCGTGTACGCGAAATCGCCGGGGTTCGCCATGTAGAGACAGGATTGAGCGTATCAGGTTGGGATTCGCCGGAAAATAGAGGATAGGTGTGGAATGGTGTGCAAAACCGGGGGCTAAAGCCCAACAAGTGTTAACAGCGATTCACGCGGCCCTTGAAGGGCCGCTCTTCCACGGTCGAGTCGGCGTTGGGTGCCCCTCTGACAAACGAAATCCGCGTCTCGGGCTCTAGACATTCAACTCCACCAAGGTCGCCCCTCCGCCGCCTTCGTTTTGGGGGGCTTCGGCTACCGAGGCCACGTGGGGATGCTGTTGCAGCAACTGCCTCAGCGCTTTGCGGAGGATGCCCATGCCGCTGCCGTGCACTACGCGGACGCGGGGGAGCCCGGCGAGGAATGCCTGGTCTACGAATCTTTCGACTCGCGCTGAGGCTTCGTCCACGGTTTGGCCGATCACGTTGATCTCGCTGGGAACGTTCGCGCCCTCGTTTTCGAGCGAGACGGAAATGCCGCGTGCGCGGGCTGCTTTCACAGGAGTATCCGCAGCTTTTCCGTGGGTGCTGGCCAGCACCTCGGCGATGTCATCGCGCGCGATCTTCATCTTCATTACGCCCATTTCGACTTCGAAGTGATTGTCGTCGACTTTACGGACAACTCGCGCTCCGCGTCCGGTGGACTTGAGCTTCACGGTGTCGCCCGCGGAAACGTGTTTGACAACCTGAGGCTGGGCGTGCGGATCGCCGTGGTCCGCACCGGTGGCATGGGCGACCACGGTGGAATTGAATTGCTCGCTGAGCTCCCGGCGCATCTTCGCGATTCGGCGTTCGGCGTCTTTGGAAAGTTTCTGCGCCGCAGCGCGGTCCTGAACCGCAGTCACGGCCTCGCGCGCGTGATATTCGAAATCGCGCAGGAGGCTTTCCAGCTTTTTCTCCATCTCGCGGATTTTGACTTGCTGCTCTTTGCGTCCTTCGGCGGCCAGCTGCGCTTTCTCCTTCTCGAGCTCCTGTTCCCGCGTCTTCAGGCGCAGGCGCTCGTTTTCGGCTGCGCGCAGGTCGGCGTGCAGCTTGTCCAGGAAATGCCCTACGTCGCGGGCTTGCGTGCCCAGCTTCGACCGGGCGCTTTCGATGATGGCGGGATTCAACCCCAGGCGCTTCGCGATGTTGATGCCTGCCGACGCTCCTGGCACTCCGACTTTTAGTTCGTAGGTCGGCTGCAGCGTGGCCTCGTCGAAGCCCACCGACGCGTTTACGACTCCGGGGGTATTGGCGGCGTAGACCTTGAGCGAGGTGTGATGCGTGGAGATCACAGTCATGCAGCCGATGCTTCCGAAGTGTCCGGCGATCGCAACGGCCAGGGCGGCGCCTTCTTCGGGATCGGTAGCGGAACCCAGCTCGTCGAGCAGCACCAGCGATTGCGCAGTCGCAGTGCGCGAGATGAGATCGATGTTGGTGACGTGCGCAGAAAATGTCGAGAGATTCTGCTCGATCGATTGGTAGTCGCCGATATCGGCGAGAACAGCGTCGAAGAGGGGAAGCTCGGCGCGGTCCGCAGGCACTGGCAGGCCGGATTGAGCCATCAGAGCCAGCAGTCCGACGGTCTTCAATGTGACTGTCTTGCCACCGGTGTTGGGGCCGGTGATGATTAGCTGGCGGCGAATGCCTTCGAGCTCTACCGTGACGGGGACTACTGCGATGCCCTTGGCTTTGAGATTGCGTTCCAGCAGTGGGTGTCTGGCATTATGCAACAGAAGCCTCGCTGCGCTCGGCGGACGGCCGGGGCGGCCGTCCCCACATGAATCCTCCCCAGACAGATCCTCCGAGTCTAGCTGCTCTCCACTCAACTTCACCGCTACACAGTTGTAGTCTTCTGCGAGCCGTGCTTTCGCGAACTGCAACTCCAACTCGCCCAGGGCTTCTACCGCTGCGAGGATTTCGGCGGACTTCGCGCCGATGCGCTGCGTCATCTCCAGCAGGATGCGGTGAATTTCCGCCAACTCCTCTTCCAGCAGGCGGACTAGTTCGTTGTTCTGTTCGATGGTCTCCAGTGGCTCCACGAAAACCGTCTGGCCGCTGGAACTGGCGCCGTGGACTACGCCCTGCACGCGGCGTTTCTGCTCGACCTTCACGGGGATGACAAAGCGTTCGCCGCGAATGGTGACCAGCTCATCCTGCACCGTGCCGCCCTCCGAGAGTCGCCGCAGATATCCGCGCAAGGACTCCTGAATCGAGCGGCGCTGTTTTTCGATCTCGCGGCGGATGCGCGCCAGTTCGGGGGAAGCTTTGTCTTCAAGCGTGCCATCGGGCTGGATCTTGTTGCGAAACCCGCGCAGAAACTCGGTGAAGTCGACGATCTGGTCCGAGAGGGCGCGCACCCGGTGCCAGTCGGATTTCATATTGGCGGGAGGATGAAGCACGATCTCGCGCCATTCCGCCGCGCGATCGACGACCAGGATCACGTCGCGAATCTCGGTAGTCTCGAGAGCGGCACCGGCGATGCGGGCTTCCTTCACGAGCAGGTCGATATCGATGAGCCCGGAAAAATCAAAGCGGCCACCCACACGGCGGAAC
This sequence comes from uncultured Acidobacteriaceae bacterium, assembly GCA_963709025.1. Lineage (GTDB taxonomy): Bacteria > Acidobacteriota > Terriglobia > Terriglobales > Acidobacteriaceae > Sulfotelmatobacter. Next base: position 20,681 of record CAVPVE010000044.1, on the reverse strand, counting down.
TCCCCAATCTCCTGCGCAAGGTCCTGCTGGCTCTCAATCCAATCGCGGTCGGTGGAGGGAGCGAGAGCGGTAATGCGCTCCTGCCCGAGTGGGGAGGACGCGTATCCGCGGAGGAGTTCGCGCAGAGACTCAAACTCCAGCACGCGTGCTGAACTGTGGATGAGCTGACCGGCCATCGCAATTTATGGTAGCAGGAGCAGAACCGTGCGATTTGAAGAGCGGCCTCAGAAGGAAATTTGAGGCTGGCTAATCTGCGCCGGCGCCGGCAACTTGCACTGCGGGCTCAGACGCTGCGGGGATTCTCACGATGAACAGAGCTCCGCCCTCCGGCTTGTTCTGGCAGGTGATCTCGCCGTTATGGTCTCGAATGACACCGTAGACGGCGCTCAGACCGAGCCCTGTGCCTTTGCCGACGGGCTTGGTGGTGTAGAAGGGATTGAAGACATGCTGGGGTTCACGCATTCCGGGGCCAGTGTCGGAGAACTGCAGCATGGCATCATCGCCCAGGCGGTGGGCAATGATTTGCAGCGCGCCTCCGCCGGCTTCTTCGAGGGCGTCCATGGCGTTATCGATGATCTCGACAAAGGCCTGAAACAGCTGGTTGGCGTTGCCCTGCACCTTGGGAAAATTCGGCGCGACGGACACCTCCACACGGATTTTGCCGCCTGGGTGGCGCAGTTCCAACATCTGGGTCGAGCGCTGCAGCAGCACGCTAAGGTCGACCAGGATTTTCTCTCCGGGCGACTGCTGGGCGAAACGAAGCAGGTCCGTGACCAGATCGCGCGTGCGGCGAGCCTGATTCACAATTTTTCGCAGTAGCTGGTTTTGTTCGTCGGTGAGGTGCTCTTTCGCCCAAAGCTGCTCTGAATAACTCACGATCGCAGTGAGCGGGTGGTTGATCTCATGGGCGGCTCCCGCCACCAGATTGCCGAGGGTGGCGAGCTTTTCTTTCTGCACGAGCTGGCTCTGCAGGCGCTTCTGGCCGTCGTAGCTGCGGCGCGATTCCTGTAGCAGCGCGATGAGCGCCTGGTCTTGGAAGTATTGCCGCAGGAATACGAATCCGCCCAAGACCAGCATGGCCGCCAGCACCGTGAAAACGCGGAGGGCGCGCGAAGGAGCGGCCGATTTGTCGGCGAGCACGGTCCATACGCCTAAGACCGGCAGCGACAACAGTGCCAGCATGGCGAGCTGGGGGACGACTTTCCTCCACCAGAGCGGGTGCAAGGTGGACAGAGAGCTTTCCAGACTCCATTCTCGGGACGACATTACTGCAGCCGCTATCCATGCAATGCTGGCGACGAGTGGAATGTCGTACGGGCTGCCCGGGTAATACATGCCCTTGCGTCCAGCGGCGTAGAGCACTTGTGAGCCGCAGGCATACAGCAGGCTGAGGCAGAAAAAATGCCAGTAGAACCGACGCCACCCGCCTAGACTGGTGATGGCTGCCAAAGCCAATACGGCCAACAGCAGAACATTCTGCAGCACATAAAGCTGGTTGTAGTAGTCGTTATAGAGGGTGGAGTTCGGCACGATGTACTGGTGGGGGAAGACGATGAAGGCGTAAAGAAAGATCCACCATCCCATCAGCATCATGAAATTCAAGAGACTGAGATGGAACTTCCCGTCTTTTTTGGCGAGGTCTGGACGCCAGGCAACAGCTGCGATGATCGGCACGGCATGCATGAACAGGATGATGTCGAAGAAAAATATTTCTGGAATTGCCCGGTGCTGCACGACTTCGCAATACGAAGTAGCGGCCTGATTGCACGCCCAAAGCGAGAAGCCAAGGGTCATCAGCGCCCAGAAACTGCGCTCCTGACCCGGGCGACGCAGGGAGTTGGCGAAGCCGGTAGCTGTCGTGGCCAGCAGCAGTACCAGGATCAGGCAGTCAGAAAATGCGATGAGCCCCGCGCTCGGGCGCGCGATCAACGACGTCCCCGCAAAGACCAGAGTGATTCCGGCCGCCGCGGCAAACCAACGGTGTCGTTGAAGCAGAGTCATCCGACCTCATTCTATGGGACCGAATTGAGGAAGAGCGAGGTACGTGTGGAGTGCCGGAGGTTACTTCCGTTACATCCCCGCGGGATGCGGAGGCATCCTTTTGGCGGCATGGCTGTTCTGACTCGAAGTTGTTCTAGAATCAAGATGGTCTAGAATCAAGTAAGGAAGGGCACTTACCTCACCCTTCCCCCTGGTGACCTCGATGGCATTTCCTGTGACTCGCCTTCGCCGACTTCGCCGCACGGCGGAGTTGCGCAACCTGGTGTCGGAGACCCGCCTCACGCCCGACGCCTTCGTCTACCCCATGTTCGTGTGCCCTGGGGAGGGCGTCCGAAAGGCGATCGGGTCGATGCCGGGAGTGTTCAATCTTTCGGTGGACGAAGCGGTGAAAGAGGCGCGGGAAGTGCATTCGCTGGGCGTGCCGTCGGTAATATTATTCGGGCTGCCCGACAAAAAAGATGAAGTCGCAACTGGGGCCTGGGCTGAGGACGGCATTGTGCAACAGGCAGCGCGGTCGATGAAGCGCGAAGTGCCGGGACTGCTTCTGATGGGCGATGTGTGTTTGTGCGAGTACATGTCGCATGGGCATTGCGGGATCGTGAAGGCTGCGCCGCAATCGCTGGGAGCGGCTGCGATTGAAGCGATGAACGCAGTCCGCGTAGTTGCTGTGAAGAACAACGAGGAGAAAACCAGGGCGATTGAGGCCGCAACGGTGCCGCTGATGGATCAGGCTGGCCGGATCGATTACGAAATCGTGAACGATGCTTCGCTTGAACTGCTGGCACGTACGTCCGTGTCGCTGGCGAAGGCGGGGATCGATATTATTGCGCCATCCGACATGATGGATGGGCGGGTGGCGGCGATCCGGCATGCGCTGGACGAAGCGGGGCTGATTAATACGCCGATTCTTTCTTATGCGGCCAAGTTTGCATCGGGATATTACGGGCCGTTCCGCGAGGCTGCGGACTCGGCGCCGCAGTTTGGCGACCGGCGGTCTTATCAGATGGATGGGGCAAATATCCGCGAGGCGATGCGCGAAATTGAAGCTGACATTGAAGAGGGCGCGGACATGATCATGGTCAAACCGGCGATGCCTTATCTGGATGTGATTGCCGCAGCGCGCCAGCGCTTCGAGTTGCCGCTGGCCGCCTATCAAGTCTCGGGCGAGTTCGCCATGATCGAAGCGGCCGCGCAAAACGGCTGGATCGAACGCGACCGCGTGATGATGGAGTCGCTGCTGAGCATCCGCCGCGCGGGCGCCAGCATCATTCTTACCTACTACGCCAAGGACGCCGCCAGGCTGCTGGGATAGATTTCGTGGATTCAGGCCCGCTCCACGCAGTCAAAATCCCCACTTCTCGCAAAAGACGCGAGAAATGGGACACCCGCTCATTGGGAGTCGGTTCCTCTCGGAAAATTCGATGAAATCCTTGCGGAAGGTGACAATCGGAAGGGCGGCCCGTTCCTTGACGCGCGGCGTACAATTGTTGCGTTCGGTTTCCCGGCCCTTACGTTCCTGAAATTCGCGCACGCCCGACTTCCCCTCGCGTGCGCGCAATTCTTAAGGAGTGAACATGCCCCCACACCAGCGGGAAGAACTTCGTGCTGTGAACAGCGATGCCTGGGAAGTGATCGAAGCGCCGAGCGCGCGGACGCGGCGTGGCGCGCAGCTCGTGGGCGACGACCCGTTCGTGAACGAGATCACGAAGTCAGGGCGCCTTACTACGGTCGATCGAAAGACGCTTCGTTCTCAGCCCCGGCGGGCCGCGATTCTGTCCACGCTTGACCTGGAGATGGATGCGGAGCCGGACGCGGCTTATGTTGTGATGGCGCGGCACGAGTCGGGAGCAATCGTTTTTGCCGTGCCCACGCAGACTGAACGGCGCAGTACGGCGCGCGGCGTCGCTACCTGCACGGTAAGGTTTACGATTCCAATCCCGCAGACGGCTGCCGCAGAACCTCCGGCGGAACAACAACGACGCGCGCTCATCGGAAAAATTGTAAAGGCCACCGTTTTGAAGGTGGTGGGCAAGCTTGCAGACTTGGCCATGCCGCTGCTGGCAAAGGCGGCTGAAACTGCGATCTGGAAGCTCAAAGGGCTGCATGAGGGCTGGAAGTCGGTTTCGCCCGCTAACCTGCAAGTGCCGGATCTTTCTCCTATCGACATCGCGAAAGCCGTCAGTACGGATACAGCGCAGCGCAACCTGCTTTTTATCCATGGGACGTTTTCGCACGCATCCTCGGCATATTCCGCGTTGGCTGGGACGCGTGGCTCTGATGGAAAGACGTTGTTCGAGAACCTGCAGCCAATTTATGGCAACCGCATTTACGCCTTCGACCATTTCACGGTAAGCCGCACTCCGGAAGAAAATGCGCGCACTCTGTTGGCTGCGTTGCCCAAGGGGCCATGCCTCTTTGATGTGGTGACGCACTCTCGCGGGGGCCTGGTGTTGCGCACGCTGGTCGAGGATGCGGCCAGGCTGGGCCCGAACGCAGCGCGATTCCAGTTGGGCCGCGCGGTGCTGGTCGCTTCGCCGAATGACGGCACGCCGCTCGCCTCACCGAATCGCTTCCAGGATCTTCTGAACTGGTTGTCGAACCTGATGGACCTGTTCCCGGAGAACCCGTTCACGACGGCGACCGGATTTATCACTGAGGGACTGGCGTGGCTGGCGCACGCCGTTCAAGTGGACATCCCCGGACTGGCCTCGATGAACAGTCAAGGATCGGTGATTACTCAGCTGCAAGGACCGCCTGGACCGCCGCCTCGCGCCTACTCCGCTCTGGTAGCGAATTTCGAGCCCGACCAAGGCTTACTGCAGCGCATGCTGGATGTTGGTGTGGATCTGGTATTTCAAACCGCCAACGATCTGGTCGTTCCGACTGAAGGCGGCTGGCACATTGATACTGGCACACCACCTGTGATCTCCGACGATCAGATTGGGTGCTTCGGACGCGGCGGCAACGTAACCAATCCGCCCGACGGTCCCGTAAATCACATCACTTTTTTTTCGCGTCCAGCCACCGTGGATTTTCTGGTCGCGAGCCTGCAAGGAAAGCCGTTGCCGATCCCGACACTTGATCCGGCAACGCACCTGCCGTACTTGCTGCGCCGTGGCATGGCGGCGGCAGGAGGGGCAGCGCCGCCGCGCCCATTCGCCGAGACGCCCGCTCCCGCTCCGCCACTCCCGACTCCCACAGCAGACACGGCCCCACAATCGAAGGTCGCAGGCCCTGGTTGTGACGATGTGTTCTACATTTCCATACTTGGCACCGACGAGGAGTATCGCGCCAACCATCAGGCAACCCTGCTCGCAACATTTCGAAACGCGCGCGCCATGGGACAAATGCAGACCCGCAGTGGCCCGGCGGGTAAGCGATTCCAGAACATCATCGAAGTACAGCGGGGCATGCACGACTTTCTCAACGGAGAGCCCGGTGCGAAAGAATTGCCCAATGACGAAGGACTCATCAAGCTGGGCGTCGATCTTTTCGAAACTCTGTTTCCGGGCAAAGTCCGGCGTCTCTATGATGCGGCGCGCACCGCGCAGCCGAACGGCCGCCTGCATTTGATCTTCACTTCTATGATCAGTTGGATCGCCGACCTTCCCTGGGAATTCGCTTACGATCCCGAGCGCAAGAATTTTCTCGCCACTTCCGAAGTAAACTTCACGCGCAACGTGGACACCGCCATTCCTGCCGACCGTTTAGGCGCGCGCGACAAGTTGCGGATTCTGGTTGTAGTCGCGCAGCCTCTGGGACTAGCCCATCTTTCAGTAGAAGAGGAAACCGCCGTGGTCAAGAGCGGCTTCCAGGCACTGATTAACGCCAATATGGCCGAGGTCGATGTGCTCCTCGGTGCCACTCCAGCTCTGCTTCATCAATGGCTGGAAGTCTCCCCGGTTGCGATCGACATTGTCCATTTCATCGGCCACGGCGACTTCGACGCCGCGAACGGAGTGGGCTATCTCGCCTTCGAGAACGAGAATGAAGGTCTGCAGACCGTGGATTCCCAGGTTCTGCAGCAAATTCTTTGCCGGCGGGACATTCGCCTGCTCTTTCTCAATGCCTGTGAAACTGGCAAAGGAGGCACCGCGAATTTCATCCGCGGAGTCGCTCCAGCTCTAGTGGCGGGAGGAGTGCCCGCCGTTGTCGCCAATCAGTTCAGCGTGCTCGACGTCTCCGCTACGGCGTTCGCGAGGCATTTCTATTGGGCTCTGGCGCAAGGACTCACGATAGGCGATGCTGCGCGCGAAGCACGCGTGGCCGTGAACTACTCCATCTCCGGCGAAGCGATCGACTGGGCTGTCCCGGTTGTGTTCGCCCGCAATCCCGGAGACCGGCTCGCGTTAAAAAATGAGAGGGCTCTCGAACAGCTGGCGAGTTCGCAACGGCAGCGGACCGCTGCGGGCGCAGATCAACGCCGCGCTGTCACGGCCTCCGGAGAAACCCGAGAGATCATCGGACTCTGGGACGTGCACCATGCCCTGCCTCATATGGATCAAATCGCCGACCGGCTCACGGCGGTGCAGGACGTTTATATCTTCAAACCGGTTGCTGTGGTCGCTCCGCTCGGCACATGGCAGCGCGAGAAGACCGAAGAGGTCGCCTATCTCAACGGCCCGGAGGTCGCGCGCCGGCTAAAGGACAAGCCCCGGGAACTCGGCGTAAAGCGCCTGATGGCCTTCACCGACTTCCCTCTGCGCGATGGGCGCACTCTAGGTTTGTATGCCTGGGACGACTATCCGCGACAAAACATCTCAATCTTCTCCACATACGAATTGCTCGACCAGGTCAAACCACCGCTCAGTATCGAGCGCATGGTAGCCAATGCGGTGGCTTCTTTCATCATTGGCGTGCCGGCCCACAAAGGCGGACCGAAGGGCTGCGTCTCTTTTTATAACGAAGACTGCGAGATTGAATACATCGCCGGCCCGCTGAAAGTCTGCCCCAGGTGCCGGAAGCAACTGACGAAAGATCGTGCGAAGCTGGCAGTGGTAGAAAAGATTTTGAAAGCCTATCCGTAGCTTATGTCGCAAGACCGTTTCGTCACGTGGAAGCTTGGTCGCCTTCGCGGGTGTGAGCGCCAACTCTGTATGGTGCTCATTGAAGCGGCGTGGAAGATGAATTTGTCCCGGACCTAACGATGAGGCGCTAGGAAACTCGCTCGATGGGGAACTGCAGGAGCCTCCGAGATTCGGCGGGAAACCGGGAGACCCTGTGCCCGCGGTTGACCCGGCGGACGTGAAGACGGTTTGGCATATGGGAAGGGATGCTCAAGTCAATCATGCGGGTAAGAATGTCGCGGTCGGCGCTGACATCATGAAGCACGCATGCACACCGGGAGCCGACATTGAGGCGGTCTTCTATCGCGCAGGCTTGGTATGGCTGATAACTCAATTCGCGGCAGAAGACGTGGCGCGATTTACGCGAGAGGGCCAGCCGGATGACGCGGTCTTCCGCGCAGCAGCGAGGATTCCAACTGAATGGATGGGAGTGGGAATCGTGCAGCAAGGCCCGCCATTCAATGTGAACGAGTTTCTGCGTCTCTGCGGTGAAGGAACCGAAACGGTCTAAGCGAAACGTTGGACTGTACGGGGCCGGATGCTATTAATTCTGACAGGTCCTCACACCACTCGCCCGTGAGCATAATTCACGAATGGCCCTTACGGCCGTCGACGGCACGCGTCCGCGGGTTGGAAAGTGCGTAGCCGACGCTCGACGGAACAATCATGATTTATGCAGCTATCCTCGCTTTGATATTCATACCTGCCACGCGAACCGTGCAGCTTCCGGACAAAGAGATCGTGAGACGGGGCAACTTCGTAATCGCGGCGACGGTGGATGGTTACTTGTGCGGGGGCACGAAGGTGCCGCTGTCGGTCAGCTGTCATCGAGCGGTGAAGGCTATGGAGATTGAGGAATCCGGAACGCAACCATCTCGCAGGGCCCAGGCCGAAGGCCCACCAAACCAGCCAATTTCGCGCTAACTCTCGTCAATCAGTCCGGCTGGGTAAGATCAAATTCCCGCCCGACAGAATTCTTCAGGAGGATAACCATGAAAATCGCTAGGCTCATCCTACTCGGATTGATGATTCTCGCACCTACTATGCCGGTGCTCTCAAGCGCACCACAACAGGATGTCCCCGGTGAAGTGGGGTCGGCGAAGCAGGCGCTGCAAAATGCCTACAAAGAACTGGAGCATGCGGGTAGCAATTGGGGCGGCCACAGGGAAAACGCGATGAAGCATATCCAGGAGGCGCTGACCGAGTTAAACGCGGCGGAAAAGTATGCGCAGGAGCACCACGATATGAAGTAGGGCACGCCGCGGAGCGAAGTGCTCAAGCCACGTTTTGGGGGATGCCTGCCTCGAGCACTGGGTCGTCAGCGTCTTCGGTGGCTTGGGTCGTCAGCGTCTTCGGTGGCTTGGGTCGTCAGCGTCTTCGGTGGCTTTGGTTCATGCCCCGGAACTCTGGCTGCTGGCGAACTTCACTTCCACCTGGCGGCGGTCTTCCTCGGAAACTTTGAACATCGGGCGCGGCTTGAGGCTCATGAAACTGGCGACGAAGACGTCGGGAATCTGGGCGATGCGAGTGTTGTAGGTGTTGACGTCATCGTTGAAGAACTCGCGGCGATCAGCGATGCGCTCCTCGAGTTCACTGATGCGGTTCTGCAGCTTGAGGAAATTTTCGTTGGCCTTGAGTTGCGGATAATTCTCAGCCACGGCGAACAGTCCACGCAGCGCGCTTGCCACCTTCAAGTCGGCGATTGCCTTCTGGCCGATGCTGGCTGCGTTCATTGACGCCGCACGCGCCTGGGTGACCGCGAGCAGGGTTTGTTGCTCGTGCTGCATATATCCCTTGACGGTCTCGACGAGGTTGGGGATCTCGTCGTGGCGCTGCTTGAGCAATACATCGATGTTGGCCCAGGCGCGGTCGTTCTCGTTGCGCAACCGCACCAAGCCGTTGTAGAGGATGACGGTATAGGTAAGCACACCGGCAACAAACAGGAAAAGAGCGAAGCTCGTAATCGCGCTGCTATCCATTGCGCCTCGACGTTAACACTCCCAAGGTGCCAGCAGGAAGGCGAGTGTGGCAAGTGCCAAGCAGGTTGCGTTGCGGCGGCGAGTCGAAGCTGCCGCGGGTTGGTGGTAGGGTCTCGTGACGCTTCGCGCTGGCGGGACCCTTCGACTTCGCTCAGGGCAGGCTATCGAAGACGGCCGTCCCCACATGAGTCTTCTCCCCACAGATGTCTGACGACATGAGTTCGGTCAGTCTTTGCTTGGCTTCTTGGGAGTCAGGTCGCAGGATTTTTTGACCTCGTCGAGGTTCAAGCCCGCGGGGGAGAACTCGGCGATCTGGCTTCCGCTGCGGGTGGGAAGCTGCACCTTAAATTGCTGGGCACCCATCAGGCCGCGGGCCGTGCCTTTGTCCATCGAGAGGAAGTGGCCGCGGACCCAGTTCCAGCCGCGATTGTAGTGGACATCATCGATGCGAACCGTCACTCCCAGTTGAGGCTGGCCCCAGAAGCCGGGACGATTCGGAGGTGGCAGGCGCACGCCGGGATTGAAGTCGGCAAGTTTGAGCTTGCCATCTTCGCAGAACAGATCGACGCGGGGCTTATAGTCCGGGTCTTCCCGAAAGTAATTGTCCGAGAGAAGTTCGAAGCGGACTTTCTTGGCGCCCGTCATCTGGTCTTCCGACTGGAACATCGTCCATTTGCCGCCGGCGCTGACGCCGTCTTTTTCGTTCTGGTATGGGCTCATGGCACCGCCTTGGGCCAAGGCAGACGCAGTGCAAAGCAAAGTCACGCACGCCAACACGGCCTTCGCGGCCAGAGCGGCGCGGTTGGGGTTACCAGAAGAAGATAAAACGTTCACAGTGTCCTCCGGACAGATGTCCCTATCTATATTGAACCCGTCAGGGCACTGAAAAGTTGCACGAAAAAGTACGACCTACTTGGAAGTGACCTTCAGATCGAGGTAGACCTGGGAACGGTCGTCGAACTGGCTGACGGATTTGGTCTCGCTCTTGCGGCTTTTGTATTGCGCGTAGACCTCGTAGTCGACGGCGGTGGAGAGCGCGGGAAAACGGTAGGTGCCGTCGGGACCGACGATATAGGTCTTTACGGCTCGCGTGCGCGTGTTGGTCACATAGACGACGGCATCGGGAAGGGGGTTATCCTGGGGATCCAGAACTTTGCCGAAGAGCAGGCGACCGACGGCCTTGTCCTTTTTGTCAGGGGTGGCGTTGCAGACGGACCCCAGAATCACAAGTAAGGCGCACGCCACGGTCACAGCCTTGATCACGGATTGTTGGCGATTCATGCTGGAGCCATTGTCTCACGGCTTCGCCGCCGGGACATCACTCCTTATTTCGTTAGATGCAATCCCGTGTCTTCGCGTTCGTCATTGTAAATATGGACGGTCACTTCCTGGACCAGACGAACCGGCTGGCCGTCGGCGGTTTTCACCTTGCTGAGGTCGGCCGAGAGGATGTAGTCGGCCTCGCCAGCAGGAACCCGCTGGGCGAACTCGCCCATGTGGTCAGAGTAGACCTCCCACTTCGGTTTCTTATCTTTGGCGCGGCGGATCTTGACGGGGATGCCGTACACAGGACGATCGTCCGGACCCCAGACTGTGCCGGCGATGAGAGCGTAGGGCTTGCCTTTGGGATTGGAGGCTGCGAGGAGCGCCTGGCGAGAAGCGAACGCCGGCAACAGAAATACGATCAGGAGGAGGCCGAGGAGAAATCTGGTGGAAGCCTGGCCCTTGCGGAGTTTACGAGAAGTCACCGTCTTCGCTTTCCTCCGCTTCTTCCTCGTCTTCTTCGACGTATCCTTCTTCTACGGCTTTCAATTCAAGCGGGCTGGTGGTGACGACTTCAAAGTCGGTGCCGCACTCGGGGCAAGAGATGACTTCGCCCTCGTCGACATCTTCCTCATCAACGTCCAGGTTGGTTTCGCATTCGGGACACAGGACCATAAAGCCTCCCTCGCCTATTAGAGCCTCCTGATAATATTTAGATTCTTCCCGGCTGTTCGGTCAAGGGGGAGAGGCTGGGTGCAGGAGATTTTCTGGGGGCCCGGGAATTGCTCTTCCGCAGTGGGATTTGTCTGGACGGAGACCATCAAGCCATGCTCCATTTCCGCATGATTGTACGCGCTGCGGCCACGGGAATTTTCCTGGCGGCAATAGGATGTTCGGGGCAGTCAGCTCAGAGCGAACCAGCAACGGTGGCAGACCCGCAGATCGCGGCGGCGCTGAGGCAGGTTTCGGCACAACGAATTCAGGCGAACATCGAGAAACTGGTCAGCTTCGGAACGCGGCTGACGCTGTCGGCGCAAGATCCGGCGTCGATTACCGCGGGACATGGGATTGGCGCGGCGCGGGAGTGGATCAAGGCGGAGTTCGAACGCTATTCCAAAGATTGCGGCGGATGCCTCGAGGTGAAGACCGACAGCTTCACCGAAGAGCCCACGGAACGGATTCCGAAGGCAACTGAAATCACCAATGTTTATGCGATCTTGAAGGGTACCGACGCGGCGAATGCGAAACGCGTGGTGCTGGTGACGGGGCACTACGATTCGCGCAACAGTGACACGCTCGACGTGAGTGGAGAGGCGCCGGGGGCGAATGACGATGGGAGCGGGACGGCCGTCAGCCTAGAATGTGCAAGGGTTCTGAGCAAGATGAAGTTTCCGGCGACGATTGTGTTTCTTGCCGTCGCAGGGGAAGAGCAGGGGCTGAATGGGAGCCGTCACTTTGCGAAAATGGCGAAGGATCAGGGCTGGGACGTGGAGGCGGTGCTCAACAACGACATTGTTGGCGGCGACAAGAGCGCGGAGCAGGATCGTGCCGTGGTGCGAGTGTTCTCCGAAGGCGTGCCGACGGCGGCGACGGAGCAGGACCTGCGGCGTATCCGCGGGCTGGGCGGGGAGAGCGATTCGGGATCGCGGGAGCTGGCGCGGTATATCGCCGAAGTTGGTCGGACCTACGACGCCGGCGTAAAACCGATGCTGGTCTTTCGGCTGGACCGCTACCTGCGGGGCGGGGATCATTTTGCCTTCAACCAGCAAGGATTCTCGGCGGTGCGGTTCACAGAAATTCGCGAGGACTTTCATCACCAGCACCAGAACGTGCGGACGGAAAAGGGCATCGAATACGGTGATTCGCTGAAATTTGTGGACTTCGATTATGTGGCGCACGTGGCGCGGCTGAATGCGGCGACGCTGGCATCACTGGCGTCGGCACCGGCGCCTCCGGAGAATGTGCATGTGCTGACGAAAGACTTGGAGAATGATTCGACGCTGACGTGGGAGGCTTCTCCGGGCGGTCTGGCGACCGGGTATGAGGTGGTGTGGCGGGCGACCACCAGTCCGGAGTGGGAGCACGTTCAGAATGTGGGCAATGTGACTCGGACCACGATGAAGCTGTCGAAGGATAATGTGATTTTCGGAGTGCGGGCGGTTGACCGCGAGGGGCATCGGAGCCTGCCGGTTGTGCCACTTCCGGAGCGATAAAAAGTCCCCACGTCTCGCAAAATGCGCGAGACATGGGGCACCCGGAATACGAGTAGAATTGGACGAGAGGTAACCCAGTGCGGCAAACCGGCGAACCCATGACGTTGAGCCTCCCCCCGTTCACACGGGCGGTGACGTGGCTCATCGGAATTAATACCGGTGTCTATCTGCTCTGTCTAGCCTTGAACCTTGCTGGTCTGCACGTCAGGGATTTCTTGCTTGACACTGTAGCCTTGAACCCGATTGAAGTTGTCCAGCATGGGTGGCTGTGGCAACTTGTCACGTACGGATTTCTGCACTTCGACTTCTGGCATTGGTTTGGAAATATGCTGGGGCTCTGGATGTTTGGTTCTGCAATCGAAGGAGCTTGGGGCCCGCGGCGGTTCGTCGAACTGTTCTCAATCGGAATAGTCGGCGCCGCCCTCACTACGATTGCCACTTCGTACGCGCATGTGCTCGGTAGCAGCCCGCTGACTCAGACACTGGGCGCGTCGGGCGGGGTCTTCGCCGTGCTCATGGCGTTTGGAATGTTGTTTGGGGATAACGAAATCATGCTGATTCCGTTTCCCTTCACGATAAAGGCGAAGTATTTCATCGGTATCCTGATCGTGGTTACGTTAGCTTTTGCCATGATGGGCGGAGGCCAGGTTGCGTATGTGGCTCATCTGGGTGGGCTACTGTTCGGATGGCTGTATACGCGGCGCGGACCTAAGCCGGCGATGGTGAATGTGGGGTTTTCGGAGCGCTATTACGGCCTGCGCAATTCCTATTACCGCTGGAAGCGGCGGCGGGCGGCGAAGAAATTTGAAGTCTACATGTCGAAGCATGACCGCCAGGTCCACTTCGACGAGCACGGGAATTACATTCCACCGGATGACGACACGCGCAAGGGGAATGGCGGTGGAAAGTCCGGGTGGGTGAATTAAAGCAGGTTTCAAGGTTTCAGAGTTTCAAGGTTGCAAGGTGCGACCCATCGCTGAGTTGAACTGAAAGGAATCCTTCGACTGCTCAGGATGACACTTCAGAGAACTTGGTGAATTCCGAGAAGATCAGCCTCGGCAGTTCTTCCTGCTTCGCTTTGCCCTTGAATCCCAGATCGTGACCGGCGCCTTCGATGGGCAACAGCTTCGTTTTCGCGGGAATCATCTTCAGCGCTTGCGTGAGCTCGGCGATGGAACCGAAGGGATCTCGCGTGCCGCTTACGAAGAGAGCCGGAGTGCGCAGGTCGGGGAGGTGCTGGGTGCGCTGCTGCTCGGGCTTGCGCGGGGGATGGAGGGGGTAGGAGAGCAGCAAGAGGGCTTTGACCAGGTCAGGATGCTCGGCGGCGAGCATGCTGGACTGGCGTCCACCGTAGGAGTGGCCGCCAAGGAACAGCCGCGCAGAGAACTTGTTCACCGCGGCCAGGGCATTCTTCAATCCGGCGCGGTCGCGTACGGCGTCGCCGGGACTTGGCGGGCCGAAGGAGCGGGATTGGCGGTAGGGGAGATCGCAGCGCAAGACAGTGAATCCATTCGCGCAGAAGGTCTCGGCAAGCGCGATCAGCAGCGGGGCTTGCGCGTTTGATCCGGCGCCGTGGGTCAGGACCAAACCGTCGTTGTTGGGAGTGACGGGTAAGTGGAGGTAGCCGCGGACTTTGGGGTCGACGGCGTTGTCGGAAAAATCACGAATGGAGGCGGACATATCCTCGCTAGTGTAAATCCCCACTTCTCGCAAAAAACGCGAGAAATGGGGCACCCGGCCTCGCCGACGTTCTCGACCAACTAGGGTGCGAAAGCCCGGTACGACCCTGCACTGGACCCGTGTGTTATCGTTCTGGCCAGGAACCCGTGCAAGGAGAACTGCGCATGATCGTTAGAAAATACGCCGGCACAGTGATGGCCCTCGCCCTGACCGTGGTTGCCGCGGTCGCAACACCCCCCGATTCGTCTTTCTCGTACGGGACTATCCGGAACTCCTGCGCGCCCACGGACGCGCCCGCCATCGCGATTATCCTGACCCCGGAGCGGTCCGCGTGTAAGCGAACCGAAGGGCCTTACGCATCCTTCGCAATCTGGCGAGGCTTGCCCATCCATGCTGGACAGGTCGTCGAGTTTGGAGCGGGGTCGAACGCCGGCTCCGCGGCGCGATGCGCCAAAGAGGGTGAGTGCAAACTTGCTCAATCAGCCTCGATCGTTTTCGACAGCTATGAGGAGCGCTCCGGCGCAACCGGACACTACGAGATGAATTTCAAGGGCGGCGAAACACTGAAGGGGAGCTTCGAGGTGAAATGGTGCGAGGAGCGCGTGATCTGTGGATGACCGGCAAAGGCTACTTCGGGTTCTCTATAGGAACTTCGGTGAGGGTCTCGTAGACTTTCACGATGCTGATTTCGTTTCCCAAACGCGCCCAGCAGCGCTGCATGTCGGGATCTTCCAGCGCGGCTTGACGGGCCTCTTCGGACTTCCAGTAGCGCAGGAAAACATAGTGCGCTTCACGGTCACGGTAGAGCATATCGCGGCCGTATCCTTTGGCGGTCACAATGGCCGTGAGTTCGCGAAGGGTAGCGAGCGAGGCGGCTTCCATGTCCGGGGTCGGCTCCCAGACGGCCACCGATAGTATCTGTTGCGGCATACGGTGCGATTATAACTTGCGAGGTGCGGCGGAACGCGACTTCCTTGCTGCATGTCGGGATCTTCCAGCGCGGCTTGACGGGCCTCTTCGGACTTCCAGTAGCGCAGGAAAACATAGTGCGCTTCACGGTCACGGTAGAGCATATCGCGGCCGTATCCTTTGGCGGTCACAATGGCCGTGAGTTCGCGAAGGGTAGCGAGCGAGGCGGCTTCCATGTCCGGGGTCGGCTCCCAGACGGCCACCGATAGTATCTGTTGCGGCATACGGTGCGATTATAACTTGCGAGGTGCGGCGGAACGCGATTTCCTTGCGTGCGCCTTCCTTATGTGCGGCGGCTTGGGATGAACTATGCGGTCAGCTTCTTCGTCCGTGACTACGTGCAGGCGCATGAGGTTGGTGGAACCGGAGGCCTGGCGAGTACCGGCAACGACCCCGAGGACATCTCCGGGCTTGAGCAGGCCGCGACGGACGAGATCCTGCTCGGCCATTGTGACCATCTGCTCAGCGGAGCGCGCCTGACGGCAGCGCACGGGGTGCACTCCCCAATAAAGGTTCAGGCGGTGCACCACGGGCTCCATGTGGGTGAAGGCGTAGATGGCGACTTGCGGACGGTACTTCGAAATCATGCGCGCGGTGTTGCCGGTCTCGGTGAAGACGGCGATAGCGCCCATGGGCAGGTCTTCCGCGGAGTGAGCGATGGATTCGCAGATGGTTTCGGCGACCGAGAGTCCGCGATGCTCGCGGCGACGACGAAACTGGAAGTCGTTGCTGTTGGACTCGGCTTCGACCACGATGCGCGACATGATGGAAACGGATTCGCGCGGGTACTGGCCGCTGGCGGTTTCGGCGGAGAGCATGACGGCGTCGGTGCCATCGAAAATTGCGTTGGCGACGTCGCTGGCCTCGGCGCGCGTGGGGCGCGGGTTTTCGATCATCGACTCGAGCATCTGCGTGGCGGTGATGACGGGCTTGCGCCAGGCGGAGGCGCGGCGGATGACATGCTTTTGAATGACGGGAACTTTTTCGGGCGCCATTTCGACGCCGAGATCTCCACGGGCGACCATGACTCCGTCGGCGGCTTCGAGAATCTCTTCGAGATGATCGATGGCTTGCGGCTTTTCGAGCTTGGCGATGACGGGCACGTCGCTGTTGTGAGAAGCAATGATCCGTTTGACTTCAGTGACGTCAGCGGCGGTGCGCACGAAGGAAAGAGCGACCGCATCGATTCCGTGCGCCAAGCCGAATTCAAGGTCTTTGCGATCTTTCGGAGTGAGGGCCGGGATGGAGAGCGCGATGCCGGGAAGGTTGATGCCTTTATGCTCGCCGAGCATGCCGCCGTTGATGACGTCGCAGACGACGTCTTTGCCGCGGTCTCTCCCTCGAACGGGGCGCACACGCAGTTCGATCAGGCCGTCACTCAGCAGGATGCGGGCGCCAGCCGAAAGTTCGCGAGCGAGATCGGGGAACGTAGTGGAAATGCGACTGGCCGTTCCCGGCACATCGTGCGGCGTGATGGTCACCACCGACCCCGTTTTTAGTAAGACGGGCTCGTGGCGCTCCAGCGGGCCGGTACGGATTTTCGGACCTTGCAAATCTTGCAAGATGCAGACGGTGCGTCCTTCGCGCTCGGCGGCGCGGCGCAGGCGGTGAATGTTGTGGGCGTGATCTTCATGGGTGCCGTGGGAAAAGTTGAGGCGCGCGATGTCCATACCGAGGCGCAGCAGGTCGCGCATGGCAACCTCGGTGCAGCAGGCGGGACCGATGGTGCAGATGATCTTGGCGCGGCGGAGAAAGGGCTTCACGGTGGAGGGACCTACGATCGGCTCTGGCTTGCTGGGCGTCAACCTGTCTCCTATCGGGCGTGCGAAAGTTCGGGATATTCTACCTGCAGAATTTCGAACGATGGTGAGAGAGACGACAAACACAGCCCTCAGGGGCTAAAAAGCCCGGCTTTGTTCGCGGCTTTAATGGTACGGCTGAAGCCCGTACCCTTCCACAAAACCACTCTCCTACGAACCTGTCTTTATGGCGCGGCTTGAAGCCGCGCACTTTCAAGCCAAAGAGGCGCCGCAGACGTCGTCCTTACAATTTGGGCCCGTTTACAGCCGTGAGCTCTTTCCCCAGCATGGCTCTTGGGAACAGCAGCGCATTGAATTCTGCGCCGACGAGGACGACCAGGGAGATCAGATACATCCATACCAGCAGGGCCATGGCGACTCCCAGCGATCCGTAGATCGTGGCGAAGTTGCCGAAGCTTTGCAAGTAGGCCCGAAATCCAACGGTTGTCGAGAACCATAGCACGGTCGCGAGCATCGCGCCCGGCATCACGCTGTGCCAGGGCTGGGTGCGCGGGACGGCATGATGGTAGATCAGCGCAATCACGGAAATGGCAGTAAGGGTCGCGATCAGCCAACGCATCGAGCCCCAGAGCAGCAGAACGTAGACGCTGAAATCAGGATCGATGTAAGGCAGAAGACGAGTCTCGAACTTGCTGCCCACGGCTACCAGCAGGGTGGAAAACGTCATGGGAATCAGCGCGAAGATGACCAACTGGAATGCGATCAGGCGCTCTTTCAGCAAGCCCCAAGTCTTGGGAAGTTCGTAGCAGCGGCGGAACCCCTCCATCCAGGAGATCATGACGCCGGAAGCGGTCCAGAGCGTGATTACGGAGGTCGTGGTCAACCATCCCAAAGGGTGCTGGGCGGCTCCCTTCAGATATCCAAGAGCGGTATTTCCTCCCGCTGGAAGGATGCTGCCCAGAGCATAAGAGATTTCCCGCAAGTACGGAGCCCCCTTGCGCCAGTTCGCCAGAACCGAACCGATGATCAGCAGGACCGGGAAGAATGTGAAGATCATGGAATAGGCGGAAGCCTTGGCGGTGGCAAAGGCGTCGTGGACGAAGGCCCGCCAAAACGCGAGCCGCAGGAGGCGGAAGAAGCGTAGCATGCGCTGATCTAGCTTAGGCCGCTCGGGCGCTGGGCGCAAAGAAGGAAGTGGAGCAGGTTCCTCGATACGCACTCGCTGGGGGGTAGCGTGCATTTGTAATTTAGAACAACTCCAGGTTCCTTCGACGTTGGCGGGCTGCGCCAAACCTGACGGCCGAGGCGGCCGTTGCCACGTGGCCTGTGCCACTCACCACATGATTCAGGTCCAGATATAGGTTCGGGGGCGAACTGGTTCGCCCCCGAGCCTTATTTCAGTTTCAACTACTCGGCCGCGGGGAGTTCCGCGGGCAGGTCGTCGGTTTCGCCCTCGTGCCGCATCATTTCGAGAGCGCGCTCGGCTTCTTCGTACGCTGCCGAGACTTCCGCCTGTACCTTGGCGGCGGCCTCTTCCATTTCTGGCGAGAGGCGCACGTTGCGGTAGTACTCCATGCCGGTGCCGGCAGGGATGAGGCGTCCGACGATGACGTTTTCTTTGAGGCCGCGCAGGTGATCGACCTTGCCGTTGATGCTGGCTTCGGTGAGCACGCGCGTGGTCTCCTGGAACGACGCCGCCGAGATGAAGGAGTCGGTGGAGAGCGATGCCTTGGTGATGCCCAGCAGCAGCGGACGGCCGGTGGCCGGCTTGCCGCCCTGCGCAATCACGCGCTCGTTCTCTTCGCGGAAGGCGAACTTGTCGGTCTGCTCTTCGAGCAGGAACCGCGTGTCGCCTACGTCTTCGACCTTCACCCAGCGCATCATCTGGCGAACAATCACTTCGATGTGCTTGTCGCTGATGTTGACGCCCTGCAGACGGTAGACTTCCTGGATTTCGTTCACCAGGTAAGCCTGCAGCTCTTTTTCGCCAAGCACGGCCAGGATGTCGTGCGGGTTCAGCGGGCCATCCATCAAAGGTTCGCCAGCTTTCACGCGCTCGCCTTCCTGCACATTGATGTGAACGCCACGCGGAACCGAGTATTCCTTTTCGGTGCCGTTGTCGGCGACGACATAGATTTTGCGCTGGCCTTTCGAGACCTCACCGAATTTGACCGTGCCATCGATTTCGCTGATGACCGCGGTTTCATGCGGCTTGCGCGCTTCGAACAGCTCGACCACGCGCGGCAGACCACCGGTAATGTCTTTGGTCTTGGTGGTTTCGCGCGGGATCTTTGCCAGCACGTCGCCCGGTGTAACGGTGTCGCCGTCCTGAATCATCAGGTGGGCTCGCGAAGGCATGAGGTAGCGCTTGCTCGCCTTACCCTTGATGACGATCGCAGGCTGGCGCTTCTCGTCGGGAGAATCGCCGACCACGTGACGCGACAGTCCGGTGACCTCGTCCACTTCTTCGTGGAGCGTGACACCTTCCTGCAAGTCCTTGAACTGCACGGTGCCGCCGATTTCGGTCAGGATGGCGAAGGTGTAAGGATCCCACTCGACCATCACCTGACCCTGCGTGACCGGATCGCCGTCATTGACCTTCAGTTTGGCGCCGTACACGACTGAGTAGCGCTCACGTTCGCGGTTCTTGTCGTCGACGACCGCGATCGAGCCCTGGCGGTTCATGACCACCAGATCGCCAGACTTCGCTTTGACGGTCTGCAATCCGATGAAGCGCACGTTGCCGACATTCTTGGCATCGAGGCGCGACTGCTCGGAAACTCGCGATGCGGTACCGCCGATGTGGAAGGTACGCATGGTGAGCTGAGTTCCGGGCTCGCCGATGGACTGCGCCGCGATGACGCCGGTCGCTTCGCCGAGTTCGACGAGGCGTCCGGAAGCCAGGTTGCGGCCGTAGCACATGACGCAGACACCGCGTTTCGATTCGCAAGTCAGCACGGAGCGAATTTTTACGCGCTCGATGCCGGCGGCCTGAATCGCTCCAGCGAGGTCTTCGGTGATTTCCTGGTTGATGTCGACGATGACATTGCCGTCATAGTCTTTGATCTTCTCGAGCGAAACGCGGCCCACAATGCGGTCGCGCAGCGGTTCGATGATCTCGCCAGCTTCCACGATACCTTGCACGTAGATGCCGTCGACCGTTCCGCAATCGTACTCGCTGATGATGACGTCTTGCGCAACGTCGACCAGGCGGCGAGTGAGGTAGCCGGAGTCGGCCGTCTTCAGCGCCGTGTCGGCCAGTCCCTTGCGGGCGCCGTGCGTCGAGACGAAGTACTCCAACACCGTCAATCCTTCGCGGAAGTTGGCCGTGATAGGCGATTCGATGATTTCGCCGGAAGGCTTGGCCATCAAGCCACGCATGCCGGAGAGCTGGCGGATCTGCTGTTTCGATCCTCGAGCGCCGGAGTCGGCCATGACGTAAATTGGATTGAGGTCGCCTTCCTTGTCACGGCGCTGCATCTCACCGAACATTTCGTCGGCCACTTTTTCCGTGATCGCCGACCAGATTTCGATGACCTTGTTGTAGCGCTCGCCGTTGGTGATGGCGCCATCCAGATACTGCTGCTGAACGCTGACCACCTGTTTCTCGGCGTCTTTGACCAGGACTTTCTTGCTGTCCGGGATGACCATGTCGTCGATGCCGATGGACAAGCCCGACTTGGTCGCGAACTTGAAGCCAAGTGTCTTGACCTCGTCGAGCATTTTGACGGTAGTCTCAAGGCCGAAGCG
>CAVPVE010000043.1:0-196110 GCA_963709025.1 uncultured Acidobacteriaceae bacterium | reverse complement strand
GTTCTGCACTGATCACCTTCAAGCCACTCCCCGGCGGCCTCACGCAGGAAACGGTTCTCATCGTTCTCTCCAACATCGGCGCCACTGTCACCCCGTGGATGCTTTTCTTCCAGCAAAGCGCCATTGCCGACAAAGGACTCACCACGCACGACATCCGCTTCGGACGCGTCGACACAGTGCTTGGCGCCGCGCTCGCCGCCCTGGCCGCGCTGGCCACGATCGTCGCCACCGCCCCACTGTTCGCCCACGGCATGTCCGTGGGCAACTTCGAAGCCGCCGAGTTCGCGCAAGCCCTACAGCCTTTCGTCGGGCATTGGGGCTCCGCGCTCTTCGCTCTCGGCATGTTTGAAGCCGGCATGGTCGCGGCCGTCACCATTTCTACCTCGTCGGCCTACGCCTTCGGAGAAGTCGCCCACCGCCCGCACAGCCTCAATCTCCCTTTTCAGCAGGGAAAATCGTTCTACCTCGTCCTGATCCTCGAAGCTGCCGCCGCCGCCGGACTCGTGCTCATCCCAGGCATTCCCCTCGTGTACATCGTCCTCGTCGTGAACGTGATAGCCGTCCTAGCCATGCCTCCCGCGCTCCTATTCCTCTACATGTTGGTCAACGACCGCGAGATCATGGGAGACCTCGTCAGCCCCATCTGGGCCAATATCCTGGCACTCGGAGTCGTTGTCGTCCTGGTCGGAGCCGGAATCCTGTTTGGCATCAGCGTCGTCGCGCCCCATGCACTGGCGCTCATCGGAGGCAAATAATATGGATCCCCACTTTGATTCCGCTCCCAGCGGCGAAGTCAGCCGCGCCGATCTCGATTCGGTCGTCGCGTCCCTCGAGCCCGACCAGCTCATCTCCGCCAAAGCTAAGCATCACTGTCCCCGCCGCCAGTTGACCACCGTGGAAATGGCCCTCTTCTGGGCGCTGCGGTTCTATCTCGTCTTCATGTTCGGAGTGGTGATTTATCAAATATGGACTGGAACCCGATAGAGCCCGCACTCCCGGTTTATCTACAGGAAATGCTGTATAGTTCCTCGGTCTGAAGCCCAGCTACCATCATTGGGCTTCGGGTTGCAAATTGGAGTCTCCTGGCGTACTGGTCACGCCGCTCGTTAAATTCGCATGAATGTAGTTGCCGGTGAAACTTGAGCGCCGCCCACATCCTCATTGTTGATGACCACGAAATCGTCCGTCGCGGGCTGCGTTCCTTGCTGTCCTCCCGCCCGGACTGGCACATCTGCGGCGAGGCCGAAGATGGTGTTCAGGGTATCGAAAAAGCGAAGGCACTGCGCCCGGCCCTCGTCCTGATGGATATTTCCATGCCTCTTTTGAGTGGGCTTGAGGCTACCCGCATCCTCCGCAAAGATCTCCCCGAAACGAAAGTTGTCATCATCAGCCAGAACGATCCGGAAGTCGCTCGCCGTCAGGCGCAAGAAGTAGACGCCGCGGCCTATATCTCCAAGAGTGATCTGTCCCGCGATTTACTGCCGACGCTCTCCCGGTTTCTCGATCATCCGCCGTCCGGCGACGGGCTTGCGCCGCAACCGGCTCAGCATGTGTCCTCTCCACCCGTGCTCGACTGGCTGGCTGGTGGCGGAATTCTGAGCCGCCTGATCCAGGAATACGATTTTTCCAAAACTCCGCTCGGCCCCATCGCAGGCTGGCCGCAGAGTCTCAAGACTTCCCTCAACCTGATCCTCAATTCGCAGCACCCCATGTGGATTGGCTGGGGTCCGGAAATCACCTTCCTCTACAACGACGCCTATGTTCAGGTGTTGAGTTCCGCCAAGCATCCGTCAGCGCTGGGACGGCCCGCAGCAGAAGTCTGGCCCGAGATTTGGGACATCTGCGGCCCCCTCGCCGACAAAGTCTTTCAGAAGGGCGAGGCGTCCTTTCTGGACGACGTTCAGTTCCTCATGAACCGCGGCGATTTCGTCGAGGAAACTTACTACTCGTTTTCCTACAGCCCGATTCGTGACGAATCCGGCAACGTCGCAGGACTGTTCTGTCCGTCTACGGAGGTAACTCCAAAAGTTATCAATGCTCGGCGACTGCGCACGCTGTCGCAACTCTCGGCCCACGCCCTGGTGCAGAAAACGACTTCGGCCGCTTGTGAGTCCGCCATTGCTACGCTGGCGTCGAATGCCGATGATGTACCGTTTGCCATCCTGTACCTGCTGGAGGACGAACACACAGCCCGTCTGGAGCGGGTGTGCGGTTTGCTCGACGGGCTGGACGACCTTTCCCCGCTGCAAGTCGATCTGACCGGGAACGGCCGAACCTGCCTTTGGCCGCTGGCTGAAGTTGTCAAGACAGGTCAGCGGCAGGTGATCGCGGTCGAGGATGAAGCTGGCCTGCCTCCTGGCCTGGCGCAGCAAACCATTTCCCAGGCGATGGTCCTGCCCGTGACGTCGCGCGGGGAGGAGGGCGCGGTAGGAGTGCTGGTTGCCGGAGTCAATCCGGCGCGAAAACTCGATGCGGAGTATCGCACCTTCTATGAATTGATCGCGGGCCAGATCGCGATCGCCATTCAAAATGCGCGCGCCACCGAGGAAGAACGCAAGCGTCTCGAATCGCTGGCCGAAATCGACCGCGCCAAGACCGCGTTTTTCAGCAATGTCAGCCATGAATTCCGCACGCCGCTCACTCTCATGCTCGGCCCCGTCGAGGACTTGCTGGCCAAAAGCTATACCGGCCTTTCGCCCGCCGCCAAGAGCCAGCTCGAATTAGTCAATCGCAACGGCTCGCGCCTCCTCCGCTTGGTCAACACCTTGCTGGATTTCTCCCGCATTGAAGCGGGCCGGATGCAAGCCATCTATCTCCCCACCGATCTCGCGGCCTTCACCATCGAACTAGCCAGCGTCTTTCGCTCAGCCACGGAAAAGGCCGGCCTGCAACTCGAACTGGATTGCCCCCAACTCGACGAACCGGTCTTTGTCGACCGCGGCATGTGGGAAAAGATTGTTCTCAACCTGATCTCCAATGCCTTCAAGTTCACCTTCGAAGGCTCCATCGCCGTCTCATTGGCCAAGTCGGGGAACGACGTCGAATTGCGCGTTCGCGACACCGGAGTTGGCATTCCATCAAAAGAACTTTCCCGCCTCTTTGACCGCTTTCATCGTATTGAGAGCACGCGCAGCCGCACCCACGAAGGCAGCGGCATTGGCTTGGCGCTGGTGCACGAACTTGTCAAACTTCATGGAGGCTCGGTACGCGTCGAGAGCGAACTCGGCGAAGGCAGCACGTTCATCTTGAACCTGCCTCTCGGAAGTGCTCACCTTCCCGCCGACAGGATTGGAGGGAATCGCACGCTGGCCACTACTGCCGTCGGTGCCGCCCCCTACGTCGAGGAAGCTCTGCGCTGGCTTCCCGACACCGGCGAAAGCATCGCCGAAGAGATCCTTCCCGCACACGAACTGCTTCCCGTTCCTTGCCCTCCGCTGGCTGGCGCCCAAGTCGCTGCCGATAACCGTCCCCGCATACTCATCGCTGACGATAACGCCGACATGCGCCAATATCTCGTTCGCTTGCTCTCGGAGCGTTACGAGGTGCAGGCGGTTCCCGACGGGCAGGCCGCGTTGGCCGCGGTGCGTGAGCTCTCGCCAGATCTTCTGCTCTCCGACGTAATGATGCCCAATCTCGATGGTTTCGGACTTTTGAATGAATTGCGCTCCGATCCCGCGACCCGGACGATTCCCATCATCTTGCTTTCCGCTCGCGCAGGGGAAGAGTCTCGCGTTGAAGGCATGGAACACGGCGCCGACGACTATTTGATTAAGCCCTTCAGCGCCCGCGAATTGCTGGCTCGCGTGCAGACTCATCTGGAAATGGCCCGCGTTCGCAAGCAGGCCGAAGAGGACTTGCGCCGCCGCACGGAGCAATTCGAGACTCTGCTCAACGAAGCCCCCCTCGGCGTGTACCTGGTGGATGGCGACTTTCGTGTACGGGCGGTGAATCCTCCCGCTCTCTCGGCGTTTGAAAATATCCCGAATTTGATCGGCACCGATTTCGAAGAATTCATGCGAACGCGGTGGCCGCAAGAGCACGCGGAGGAAATCCTGAACCGGTTCCGGCACACCCTTGAAACCGGAGAACCCTACATGGTCTCCGAGTGGAGCAGGTGGGGCGCACCGGATGGCGACCGCGCGACTTACGAGTGGCAGATCAGCCGCATTCCGCTCCCGGAAGGCGGCCACGGTGTCGTGTGCTATTTCCGCGACATCACCGACCGCAAGCGGATCGAAGATCGGGAACGGCAGATGACCGCCGAGGCTGTCGCCGCTACTGCCAAGTTCCGTGCCGTCTTCGAGCAGACTCCCGTCTTCGCCGGCATCATGGCGCTTGATGGCACTGTCATCGACGCGAATCAGTTGAGCCTGCAGGCGTGTGGCTACCGTTCCGAAGACGTCCTCGGTCACCTTTTCTGGGAGACCGGCTGGTGGCGAAACTCAAAGGAAATGCAGGCCAAAATTCGCGAAGCCACCATGCTGGCCGCGCAGGGCGCTCCCTTCCGCGAGACTCTGATTTACCACTGGGCGGACGATACCGAGCGCGTGGTGGACTTCTCACTTCACCCCATCCTCGACGACAAAGGGCAAATCCTCTTCCTTCACCCCACCGGAGTCGACATCACCGACCTGAAACGCGCCGAGGAAAAGTATCGCGCCTTGGCAGAATCCCTGGACGCCGAAGTCCGCATTCGTACCTCCGAAGTCGTACAGCAGTCGGAGCAACTGCGCGACCTCTCCAGCCGCCTGTTGCAGGCTCAGGACGAAGAACGGCGGCACATTGCTCGCGAGCTCCATGACAGCGCAGGCCAAATCCTGACCGCGCTGTCGATGAGTCTTGCGATGGCCTCTCAGCATGCCTCTCAAGAGTCCGCGGCCCTGGCCAAACAATTGGAGGAAAGCGAGGTACTCGCTCAGCAACTCAGCCAGGAAATACGCACCATGTCTTATTTGTTGCACCCGCCCCTGCTGGATGAAACTGGATTATCCGAAGCCTTGCGCTGGTACATCCACGGCCTCAGCGAGCGCAGCGGCCTGGAGATCACGCTCGATGTCCCCGAAAATTTCGAACGTCTCACCCGCGAAATGGAACTGGTGATGTTCCGTCTGGTCCAGGAATCTCTTACCAACATCCACCGGCACAGCGGCAGCAAGAACGCGGTGATTCGTCTCACCCGCGTGGGCGACAACGTTTCTCTCGAAGTTCAGGACAGCGGCAAAGGAATCTCCGCAGAAAAACTCTCCGAGATTCAATCGCAAGGCTCCGGTGTCGGCATCCGCGGCATGCGCGAGCGCGCCCGCCACTTCGGTGGCCACATGATGATCGAGTCCAATCAAAAAGGCACCAAGATTTCCTTCCAGTTCCCCGTCGCCAGTAATGCTTCCCAAACCGCGGAGCCCGTCCCTCAGGAGTCTGTCTCGTAGTTCCATCGCAGCGAGTGCGACTAAAGCGGATTCGCTAACCGGGTTTGTGCCGGAAAAATGTCGCGCCGCCGGATAACCCATCGCCCCGCCTTGATCATTAGTGATACCCTCTCTGTGACCGAGCAGTGGCCTCCCCCATCAATTCATGAGAATCCTCATCGCCGATGACAGCGAATTGATCCGGCATGGCGTAAGGAAAATTCTTGCGCCGAAGACCGGTTGGGAAATCTGCGGCGAAGCCGAAGATGGGTCCGCCGCCATTCAGCGCGCCACAGATCTTCTGCCCGACGTTGTACTCCTCGACGTCAGCATGCCGGGCATGAGTGGATTGGAAGTGGCACGCATTCTTCGTGAAAAAATACCCGCCGTCAAAATTGTGGTCATGAGCCAGCACGATCCGGCCGTGCTCTTGCCGCGCGCGCTGGAAGCCGGCGCCCAAGCCTGCATCGACAAAGCGCGCCTCGCCACCGACCTCGTCCCCGCCATCGAACGCATCCAGTCCTCCTGACCGTACTACTCATTTTCCACGCAAACGCATTACACTAATAGGTTGCGATCCGCATGTCGGGACATGCCGCCCTCGCCCGCCCTGAGCAGAGTCGAAGGGGCGGGCGGAGAGAAACTCCGCCGCATGCGCCCGAATTCATACCTCGAGGAAGGCCATCATGTCCGTCAATAGTTTCAGCAGCAAATCCACCCTCAAAGTCGGCACGAAAGAATACGAGATCTACCGCCTCGACGCCCTCGACACGCAAGGCATCTCCACCAGGCACCTCCCGTTCTCGCTCCGCATCCTGCTCGAGAACCTGCTTCGCACCGAAGATGGACGCAATGTCACCCAGGAAGAAGTGCGCGCCCTCGCAAAGTGGAACAGCCAATCGAAGCCCGAAAAAGAAATCGCCTTCACGCCGAGCCGCGTCCTCCTGCAGGATTTCACTGGAGTCCCCTGTGTAGTCGATCTGGCAGCCATGCGCGACGCCATGAAAACTCTCGGTGGCGAGCCCTCGTTAATCAACCCCCTGCAACCCGTCGAACTTGTCATCGACCACTCCGTCCAAGTCGACGAATTCGGCACCGCCCAAGCTTTTGACATGAATGCCCTCCTCGAATTCCAGCGCAATAAAGAGCGCTACTCCTTCCTCCGCTGGGGCCAAACCGGATTCCGCAATCTCGCCATCGTCCCCCCCGACACCGGCATCGTTCATCAAGTCAATCTCGAATATCTCGCGCGCGTAGTCTTCGTCCACGAGTCTCCCGGCAAGCGCGTAGCCTACCCAGACACATTAGTAGGCACCGACAGTCACACAACCATGATCAACTCGTTGGGGGTTCTGGGCTGGGGCGTCGGCGGGATCGAGGCGGAGGCAGCGATGTTGGGACAGCCTGTGTCCATGCTGATTCCGCTTGTTGTAGGTGTGAAGCTTACGGGTCGCTTGCGCGAGGGAGCTACTGCGACAGATTTTGTTCTGACCGTTACTGAGATGTTGCGCAAGCATGGTGTCGTTGGGAAATTTGTGGAGTACTTCGGGCCTGGCTTGAAAGACTTGTCGCTCGCCGATCGTGCTACGGTCGCGAACATGGCTCCCGAGTACGGCGCGACTTGCGGCATCTTCCCCATCGATAAAGAAACGCTGCGCTATCTGCGACTCACGGGGCGAAGCGAAGAGCAGATCGCGCTCGTTGAGGCGTACAGCCGGGAGCAGGGCCTGTTCCACGACGACAAGACTCCCGAGGCGGAGTACTCGGAACTGCTCACGCTCGATCTTGCTACGGTCGAGCCGAGTCTCGCTGGGCCGAAGCGGCCGCAGGATCGCGTTGTTCTCTCGCAGGCGGGAGAGTCATTCACCAGAGCCCTGCCTACGCTGATCAAGCCGAAGTCTGCCAAGACTGCGGCCACGACGACTACCGCAACCAACAGCGCGAAGTGGGAGCAGGAAGGTGGAAGCCCGGCGGCGATCGGCGTGGAAGATCCGAACGTGCACGAGCATGTGCCTGCCTCGGTAAGAGATTCGCTGAAGCACGGCAGCGTCGTGATCGCCGCGATCACATCGTGCACCAACACTTCGAACCCATCGGTGCTCATCGGCGCGGGACTGCTGGCGAAGAAGGCGGTCGAAAAAGGTCTTTCGGTTCCGTCGTGGGTGAAGACCTCGCTCGCCCCAGGATCGAAAACCGTGACCGACTATCTGGCGAAGGCCGGACTGACTCCGTATCTCGAGAAGCTAAAGTTTCATCTTGTCGGCTACGGATGCACGACCTGCATCGGCAACTCCGGACCATTACCCGAAGAGGTGTCGAAGGCTATCGACGAAAAAGAGTTGGTCGTCGCCTCGGTGCTCTCCGGGAACCGCAACTTTGAGGGCCGCATCAACTCCGAAGTGCGCGCCAACTACCTGATGTCGCCGCCGCTGGTCGTAGCGTTTGCTCTGGCGGGGCGCATCGACATCGACTTGCGCAAGGACCCCATCGGCAAGGGCCGCGACGGCCAGCCCGTCTACATGGCCGACATCTGGCCCTCATCGCGCGAGATTGAAGAGACCATGGAGCAGTCCATCACTTCTGAAATGTTTTCGAAGTCGTATGCAGAAGTTTTCGCGGGCGACGAACGCTGGCGCGGCCTCTCCGTTCCCGAGGGCGAGACCTACGCGTGGGAGACGGACTCGACCTACATCCGGCAGGCTCCATACTTCGACGACATGTCGGTGAAGCCCGCGCCGGTGCACGATATCAAGAAGGCGCGCGTGCTGGCGGTGCTCGGCGACAGCGTCACCACCGACCACATCTCGCCCGCCGGATCGATCAAGAAAGACAGTCCTGCGGGAAAATATCTGCAGGACAATGGCGTGAAACCGGGGGACTTCAACTCCTACGGATCGCGCCGCGGCAATCATGAAGTGATGGTGCGAGGCACCTTCGCCAACGTCCGCCTGCGCAACAAGCTGGTCGCGACCGAAGGCGGATTCACGCGGCATCTGC
Source organism: uncultured Acidobacteriaceae bacterium (assembly GCA_963709025.1). GTDB lineage: Bacteria > Acidobacteriota > Terriglobia > Terriglobales > Acidobacteriaceae > Sulfotelmatobacter. The sequence goes on along the minus strand of CAVPVE010000043.1, from coordinate 187,708 downwards.
CGACGAACACCGAAATATCGATCTTTGACGCGTCGGAAAAATATCGCGCCGCGGGCACGCCGCTCATCATTCTCGCAGGAAAGGAATACGGATCGGGATCGTCGCGCGACTGGGCCGCCAAAGGCCCGGCGCTGCTGGGCGTCCGCGCCGTGATCGCCGAAAGCTACGAACGCATTCACCGCTCGAACCTGGTGGGCATGGGAGTCCTGCCGCTGCAGTTTCCCGCGGGTCAGAACGCGGAATCGCTCAAGCTGACCGGCGAAGAAGTGTTCGAGATCAGCGGCGTCCGCGACCTGGTCGAGCACTTCGCCGCCGGACGCACAGTGAAAGTCCGCGCCACGTCGAAAGGCCAGCCGGATATCGAGTTCGACGCGCTGGTCCGCATCGACACCCCGCAGGAAGCCCTGTACTACGCCAACGGCGGGATTCTGCAGTATGTGCTGCGCCAGTTGCTGGCGACGAAGAAGGAGCCGGTGGGGGTATAGGCGTAATCGAGTCCGCGGAGAACAAACAGCCTGTCATCCCGACCCGAGCCGGAGCGCCAGCGACGGCGGAGTGGAGGGACCTGCTGTTGAATGATCGCGGAAAGGTCCTGGGATGGAAGGTTTCTGTGAAACTTCAGAAAAACGTCCCGCTATCCACATGTTTCCCAAGTGAGTTAGTGAGGCGATGACTCAGATCATTACCACAATCACAAGAGAGTACATACTGCTGGCTTCCGACAGGCGCCTTACATTTCTCAACGGCCCCATGCAGGGCCAACTCGTGGACGACGATGCCTGCAAACTGGTGAGCCTTTGCAATACCTGCGGAATTGGCTACACAGGCCTTGCCGAAATAGGGGGCACCCCGACTCACGAATGGATTGCCAAGACCCTCGCCTCCGAACAATGCTCGGATCCAGCAAACGCAAGTCGCGTATTGTCCGAACGGGCCAAGGCCGCGCTGTCGAGTGTGCCCCGACATCTCCGCCGCCAGGAATTTGTGATCGCGGGTTGGGCTCACTTCACAAATTTGACCGGCCTCAGATCACACGTGTGTGCCATTACGAACATGACGGACGCGACTGGTCGAATGCTCTTCACCGAACCAGCCGAAAGTTTTGCGGTTCTACTCCACGCATTACAGGATGAGGAGGATCTGTGGACCTACGTCATCGGGCAGCCCTTGCAGTTGGAACGAACGAAACGATTGGAGCGAAACCTGCAGAACCTCGTCAAAAGGGAGATGTCGCCAAAAGCGGCACTGAGACTGCTCGTAGATGAAGTAATCCATACCTCAGGCCAATGCCACACAGTGGGCAAGAAGGTCCTGGCACTCTGCATCCCTAAGCACGCGGTGCAGTCAAGCACGGAAACAGGACGATCCGTAATGATCGCGACGCAACCAAACGAGCAAGGCGCATCGTTCTGCTATTACGACCCAACGTACAGCGAACTGCAACAATACGGCCCCACGGTGGCATGTGCCGGACGCGCAGAAACCGATGTCACGACGGAAAACGATCCACTGACCGGCTACCAAAGCTCCAGCTTTCGCATCCTAGCGCTGCCAAAAGAGGACCAATCGCTGCCTCCAAGTACCGCAATATTCAAGAGACCCCAGACGGCCCGACCAGTCATTGGCTTCGAATTTGGCATCTCCGTGGATAACGCCGTCGCGCCTGGCTCGGTGTATGCGATCCCGGCTGCCATCAAGAATACTGGCGACGTACCAATTGCCTTTGCTCAAGACCTGAGTGATACCGTTGGACAGGAAGTTTCGCCGAGTGTGCAGGGCGGAGCTGTGCCAGCGATTACGTTTGGATTGCCTACCGGCCCCTGGTCGATAGACCAGTTTGCACCAGTTTCTAGGAAAAGATTTGCCGGACTCACCCTAGCTCCCGGGGAAGTCTTCAAGTTCAACTTTGGCTCGTTTACGGTACCCAAAGCCCCGATGGGTAGCACGAGCTCTTCGAGCATCGTGGACCTCAGCATCAGGTTCACCGATACGATCACCGGGCAGTTCTCAGCCGTTAGAAACCTTGAATTCGACTTCCCAACGAAAGTCGGCCCGACTCTCAGATTCAGGATTGATGCAAAATCGGCCTCGTCCGGACTGAGCTTTCGCGCGGCGCGCGTCATCGACACAGTCACCGGCGAACTCATTTCCGGTCCAATAGACGGCTCACCGCCGGGCAAGCTCTCTGGCCCGATCACCGATACATCGATCTGCACGGGCAGGCCCGGTGTTGTACTCGGACTCGGCCAGCGCCCCTAGTTCCACGCAGTATCGTCAAGGGGCGAGTGGCACAGCCTTTGGAAAGACCAAGGACAGACGGGACGTTTTCCACTAATTAACATCCGAGCGTCCCACGTAGCTAAACGACCTCTTCTGTCGTCCCTCCGGGACTGGTTCCGTTGTTTGGGACCTTACCCAGGACTTACGTCCTGGGCTAACATATGCCGCCGCTCCGCGGCTTGCGTTAGCCGGACCTTACCGTGGCGCGATAGGGCACGTCTGTCTTTACTTAATAATCCCCAGGCTTCGCGGTACTTCTCGTAGAGATAGGGGCATCGCTGCGGGGGCAGGACTGGGCAGAGCATGAGGCCTTGGATGTGATCTCGTAGCAGGGCGGTGGCGGGGATGAGATACCACGTAGTCGTCGGAATCACGTACGCGGCGAATAAATCAACTTCCTTCAGGCTGTAGCCTTGCTTGTAATGGAAGGGCTTGAACTCGCAATAGTATCCGGTGCCTCGGCGGTAGCTGCTGGATTTTACTTGCACCCGCAGCAGGCCTCCGCTGTGTTCGATGCCGACGTCGTAGGCGAGGGAGTCTCCCCAGGGTTTGAGTACGTGATATCCGTGCGAGGCGGCGGCCGCCATGAAGAGAAGTTCGACCCATTCGCCACGCTGTTTGAAAGTGCTGAACTTCTCCCACTGCTTCATCCACTCCGCCCCTGACTCGTCCCGAAAACACGAAAGGCGCGACCGGTGGGCCGCGCCTTTGTTTTTTACTCTCTATATCTAGTTTATCAATTTGCGCGGGGCAAAGTGGACATGGAGTCAGGCTTTATATTTGGCTTGCGCTCAGAGAGTTAGGTGCGATCGTGTAGTTTTTGCCGATTGACAGGAATTGGGAGAAACGCAGTTTTGGCTGGAGTCGGCGATCCGGAGGGCCTCAGGGGCTGAAGCCCGATTCTTCTCCAGCGTCGAACGGCACGGCTGAAGCCGTGCCCTTCCACGTCCCAACCTTCGCCCCCCCACACCTTCGCCCCACACCTCCGCCCCCACACCTTCGCCCGCCGGCGAACGCGCGACGCGGCGCGGTTTTTCTTGAGATTGGATCGCTGGCCTGGTGCACCGATGGTCTCCGCAACTGCGGCTGCGACCGGGAAGTCAGGTTCTAAGTGCTGTGGTCAGCATCCAACTTGCTTAAATGGATATTGCGCGCATTGGCTGACACTCTTAGGATCGACCATGGAGCAAGCGTCATGAAGAAAGCGATCTCGATTCTGTTCGTCGTTTCGTTTTTCGCCGGAGCGACCTCCTCGCAATCTGCGAATACGGCCGCCCCTATCCCGGTTCTGATCGAGTTGTTCACTTCTGAGGGTTGTTCCAGTTGCCCCCCTGCCGACGCGTGGCTGCAGCGGCTTGACTCTGCCCAACCGATCCCCGGGGCGCGGCTGATTGTGCTGAGCGAACATGTGGATTACTGGAACCACGACGGATGGAAGGATCCATACTCTTCCTCTTCCAACACGGAGCGGCAGACTGAATATGTGCGTGCTCTCGGACTGGAGTCCCCGGCTACGCCTGAGGTCATTGTCGATGGAGCGGTCACCCTGCATCTCGCAGATGCACAACAAGTCAAAGCGACCCTGCAACAGGCCGCCAACGCGACCGTGGTTCCCATACGCATAGCTTCCGTCGCGGTCGAGCCTGGGAATGCTGCCGCGGTTCGAGCACGCATCGAAGTGGACGGCAGTTCCGCGCCGCATAGTGCCGACATCTACGAGGTGGTCGCTCTGAATCATGCAGAGTCACAGGTATTGCACGGGGAAAACAGCGGCAAACATCTTGAGCACACCGCGGTGCTGCAGAGCCTGACCAAAATCGGCAGAGTGGAGAAGGGAAAGAATTTTAGCCGCGAGGTTGAGATCAAGCTCAAGTCGGGCACCGATCCCAAGGACATCCGTCTGATAGTTTTTGCCCAGCAGCCGGGTCCAGGCAAAGTGCTAGGAGCGGCGATGCAACAAGGAATTCACTAACTCGTCTTTGATCACTGACCTGCCTGACTCGGCGCATCTTTGATCTCGCCGACACCAGCAACCCATGGGTGCTCTGTCCTTTCGACTTCGCTCAGGGCATCTCGGATTGATGGTGCGGCGTGCTTGCTCTGTCCTCCTGAGGTCCGCGTTTTTTGCGGGCCGAGGGATCGATGCAACCCGCCCGAGATTACGTAGATCCTTCGCGTTGCTCCGGATGACAACGCTTTGCGAAGGATCAGAACGGTGCTCGGGATGACCGGTGATGGAAGAGTCCAAACTCCCCACCCTCTCGCGCAGAGCGCCCGAGAAGGGTGGGGGCAGCGTCCTGACCAGTTTTTCCGGTCAGGTGGGGGGACGACTTCGAGGCACCTCCGCTGGCGCGGCGTTGGCAGGAGGTTCAGGCTCATCGGCGGATGCAGTCTCAACCGAGTTTGAATCGATCGGGGGAAGGGCTGTGATCTCGGCCGGCGGGAGCGTGGCCGGGATCATTTCAGTGAGAGCAGCGACTTTGGCTGTAGGCTCCGCGGGGAGCGCCTGCTGTACGGCGAAGATCAGACTCTTGCTGTCGGCCTTGGGGATCACTCTCCGGACGCCAACCTTTTGCGCCTCCACCTCGACCTGCGGCGACCAGTGCAGAGTATGCATGAGCAGGGGGAGATCGGGAAAGAGTTCCGAGAGTTCGCGGGCCGCCGTCAGGCCGTCCATCACGGGCATAACGAGGTCCAGAAGGACCACATGGGGGAGGAGTTCCTGGGTCTTGGCGACTGCCTGCTGGCCGTTTTCAACGTCAATGACCTCCCAATCGCCGGAAGTCTCGAGCAGGTGGCGAAGGGCCGTTCGGACCGCCGGATTGTCGTCGGCAATCAGGATTCTCGTCGGCATGCAAATGCCAGAACATCTGAAACGGGCGGCGCCGTGTCTTTCTGATCTCCGCGATTGTGTGATGCCCTACCAAAGCCTATCCCGGAAGCCGGAAGCCCGGAAATACAGGGAAACCTGTATCACTTTCGGGCGATCCCCGGCGGGAGTTGCGGGATTTCTGGGAGGCGTGCGGCGAACTCTTGCGGCATCCAATCCAGAGCCTGAAAAATCCGCAACATGTGGAGGAGAGCATGCCCAAGGCCAGCAGGAATCGTGCGAATGGGGAGGCAGCCGGGAAGAAATCGGAGCCGGTGCATCCGGGGGAACGAACGAATCCTGAGGGGAAGGCAGTGGTCAACAGCCTGCTGCTGGCGATCCCCGAGGATGAGTTTCACCTGATCCGGCCGCACCTGCACTTTGTCTGCCTGCCCCAGCGGAGTAGCCTGCACGAGGCGAATACAAAACTCGAGGATGCCTACTTTCTGAATTCGGGGATGGTGTCGCTTGTATTTACGACGCGCGATGGGGAAAGTGTTGAGGTGGGCGTGATGGGGAACGAGGGGTTCACGCCGATCCCGATCTCGGTTGGGTTCCGCAGAAGCCCGCATCACGCGGTCATGCAGATCGGCGGCGAGGGTTTTAAGGTAAGCGTAGATGTGCTGGAGACGGTGCTGGCATCGAGTCCGAAGCTGCAGACACTGTTGCACCGGTATGCGGCGGTACACGGATTGCAAGTGGCGCAGACCGCGGGCTGCAACCGGCTGCACGATCTGGAATAGCGGCTGTGCCGGTGGTTGCTGCTGACGCAGGATCGCGTGGGGTCAGGACTGCTGCAGATTACGCACGATTTTCTGGCGACGATGCTGGGGACGGATCGTCCGAGCGTGAGCCTGGCGGCGGGCGTGCTGCAGAAGAAACGGATCATCTAATATGCGCACGGATCGGTCAAGATTCTGAACCGCAAGAAACTCGAGGGCTCGGCGTGCGAATGCTACAGCGTTATCCAGGCATTCAATGGGGAACTGGCGCTGCGGTAGCTGGCCGCAGGTCGGCGTGCTAGAACTCGAAGTGCGCGCGGAAGGTTGGCACGACGACGGGGCCGCGGGCGCGGTTGTAGCCGGGATTGTTGATGTGCTGCACACCCGGCGCGAGATAAATTCCGCGCCAGATGTGTACCGTGTAATAAGACTCGAAGATGTTTTCGCGGCCGTAGGTGAGATGGCCGTCGCCGAGGAGGAATCCAAGGCCTCCGGCGGCGAGATAGTTCTGGTGATCTTTCTTGATGGCATTACTGATGAAAGCGATGCCGGCGCGATCCTGCTTGCGGCGCCACCACGTACCATCGGCGCCAAGGCCTTCCGCAAAAGTTTGATCCACTTCTGTGTAGGCAAAGGACTCGGTGCGGCCGTTGTCCCATCCGAAGCGGGCGAAGGCGGAGAGATAGTGCGTGAGATTCTGCTCCAGATTGATGCCGAATCCGTACTTGCGCGTGATGTTCCAGGGATGGTTCGTGATGTCGGGCGTCGTGTTGGCCGCGGCAGCCTGGATGACTTGATCGCGGTAGATGCCCATGTTGGCGGAATTGGTGTAGGCCAGCAGGCGTATGGCCCCGGTTTTCTTTGGAATAAATCCGTGACGCAACTCGTACTCGAAGTTCTCGGCATGGACCTGCCAGGGACGCCACACGAGGTCGATGCCATTGGCGATTTTCGGCATGAGGGCCTCGGCAAAACGGAATCCCCAGTTGCGCTCTTCGTAATCGGCAGTAAGCCCGACGGTGTAGCCGCGAGTGTCGGCGGCGTAGTCCCATGCGCCGTTGTTGTCGGTGGTCCAGTTGAGGAACTGGAGGTGCGTGTCAGAACCGACGGAATTGATGTCGAAGAAGTCAGGCATACTGAATTTGCCAAAGCGGAGTTCGAGGCGGCGGCGCGGCAGTTCGTCGAAGAGCGAGAGGTAGCTGCGCTGGTTTTCGACTTTGTCTTTGCTGAGCGCGATGACGGTATGGATCATGGCCCGGCCAACATAAGGAGCCTTGCTCAGCGAAGGATTGCGGACGATGTCGAGGTCGGTATTGCCCGCGAGGCCGAAGCCGAGGCTGAGCGCGGATCCGCCGGCCTCTTCAATGTCGACCAGGATCTCGGTGGAGTTATTGAGGCGAGCTCCAGTGTAGAGCGTCATCACGCGGGAGGTGGCCTTCTCGTAGTTCGGTCCGAGACTGTGCGGGCCGCTGTAGAGCGCGGAGAACGGGGGAAGAGCCTGAAACACGAAGTTGGCCTGGCCGGAGAGCCAGAAGCGTGTGTTCTTGAGAGGCGGGAACATGGCTTCAGTGGCGTCGACCGGGGGTGCGTCGGCGGAAGATGCGGCTCCTGAGGTCGGCGCGGCTGGTAATTGCGGAGCAGATTGCTGCGCGCAGAGTGGGGCAGCTGGAGTCAAGGCTGCAGAGGCAGCGAGGGCAAACAGCATCCAGCGTGCGCACAGGTGGGCAAATTGGTTTTGAAGTCCCATGCCAGATTGAGTGATTCGAGTCCGCTGCTGATTCGCGGCAGACTTTTCCCCGCTGTCGATTTTGCCCCGGTATTTTTAAAACTTAAGGAGACTATACCATATCATATTAACTATAGTTAACTACATTGGCTGGCCGCGAAACATTACGCGACTGTCCGACCGCGTGAAAGCACCAACCCTACACTCGGCGAGTTACAGGAATGTTACGAGCGTGGGACGGCCAGGTGTCAGCCACCCGTTTGACAGCATTCCTCTTCAACCCCTAACCTTAATTTTCTCTGGCTTATGAAAGTTCTGGTCCTCGGAAACGGCGGGCGCGAGCATGCGCTGGTATGGAAGCTGCGGCAGTCGCTGCGGATTTCGCAGGTGTATTGCGCGCCGGGGAATGGCGGAATCGCCGATGACGCCGAGTGCGTAGCGGCGGACCTGAAGAGCCTGGAGTCGATCACGGCGCTGGCGGCGCGTCTGAAGCCTGATCTCACGGTGGTGGGGCCAGAACTGCCTCTTACGCTGGGCGTGGTCGATGAGTTTACGCGGCGCGGATGGCCGGCGTTTGGTCCGACGGGGGCAGCGGCGCAACTGGAATCCAGCAAGAGCTTCGCTAAAGAATTTCTGCAGCGACACCACATCCCGACGGCTCCCTTTGCGATTTGTGATTCGATTGAGCAAGTTCGGTCGGCGCTGGGGCATTTCCATGTGCCAGTGGTGGTCAAGGCCGACGGGCTCGCGGCGGGCAAGGGCGTGGTCATCGCCAAGACCAAAGAAGAAGCTGCCAGCGTAGCAGCGGAGATGCTTAGCGGGAAGATGCTGGGCGAGGCTGGGGCGCGGGTGGTTCTGGAAGAATGTTTGAAGGGGGACGAGCTTTCGTTCCTGGTGTTCAGCGACGGCGAGCGCGTGGCGCCTTTGGTCGGGGCGCAGGATCATAAGCGCGTGGGCGACGGCGACGCCGGTCCGAATACGGGTGGCATGGGAGCGTACTCGACGGCGGACATTGTCGACGATCGCATGCGCGATTGGCTGGTGCATCACATTGCGCGGCCCGTGGTTGCGGGCATGAAGGCCGAGGGCGCGGAGTTCAAGGGCGTCCTGTACTGCGGCCTCATGATGACTGCGCGCGGGCCGATGGTGCTGGAATTCAATTGCCGCTTTGGCGATCCGGAGACGCAGCCAATTCTGATGCGGCTGGAGAGCGATTTGACCGAGGCGTTGGAGGCTTCGATTGAAGGCCGCGTGAGTGACGGGGACTTCAAGTGGTCACAGGATGCTTCGGTCTGCGTGGTGATGTCGTCGGGGGGATATCCGGGGACGTATGAGGTGGGGAAGCGGATTGATGGACTTGAAGAAGCCGCGGCGATTTCAGGCGTAAAGGTTTTTCATGCCGGGACTTCGAAGCGCGACGGAGTCTACTACACTGCCGGCGGGCGCGTGTTGGGAGTGACAGCCCGAGCGCGGGATCTGGAGACGGCGGTCGAGCGCGCTTATGAGGCTTGCGGGAAGATTTCGTTCGATGGGGCGCATTATCGGAAGGATATTGCGGGGAGAGCGTTGAAGAAATAGGTTTCAGAGTTTCAAGGTTTCAAAGACTGTCCGAGTTTGAGATCTTGCTTGCCGGTTACAGTGCGGTGATTCGGTAGGGATTCGACTGCGGATTTGTTTTGCATTCGCGAAGCAAATCCTCCGCTCAGGATGGCAATACAAAACAAACATTGGAGAGATCGATGAGTAAGACTTTGGTTTCGATTGTGATGGGGAGCGATTCCGATTTGGAGATCATGCGCGAGGCCGGGAAGGCGCTCGATGAGTTTGGGATCGTGTATGAAATTGACGTGACTTCGGCGCATCGCTCGCCGGACCGGACGGCTGATTTCGCACGCAAGGCCGCGGGGCGCGGGATTCAGGTGATCATTGCGGGAGCGGGCGGGGCGGCGCATCTGGCGGGCGTGATCGCAGCGCATACGACCTTGCCGGTGATTGGCGTGCCGATTCCTTCGACTTCGCTGAACGGCATGGATTCATTGCTGGCGACGGTGCAGATGCCGGCGGGGATTCCTGTGGCCACCGTAGCGATTGGGAAGCCAGGGGCGACTAACGCGGGGATTCTGGCGGCGCAAATGATTGCTTTGGGAGATGCCTCTATGGGGAAGAAGCTCGACGCTCACAAGGAGAAGCTGGCACGGGGCGTGGAGGAGAAGTCGAAGAAGCTGAAGGGATTGTAGATTGGTGATTTCAGATTGCAGATTTTAAGAGCAAGACCTCTTTTAGAATCTGCAATCCAAAATCTGCAATCTTCGATTTTCGTTTCAACGAGTCACCTCGCTTCACTAGACAGCCGAGGCGGCTGTCTCCACATGAGTTGACTGAAGAGCCTAGAGTTTCAAGCCTTTGAGATATTCGCGGAATTGGCCGCCCAGGTCGCTGCGCTTTAACGCGAATTCTACCGTGGCTTTCAGAAATCCCAGTTTGTCGCCGGTGTCGTAGCGCTTGCCTTCGTAGACGTAGGCGTACATTTTTTCCTGCTTCAACAACATTCTCATTCCGTCAGTCAGCTGCAGCTCGCCTCCCGCGCCCGTGGAAGTCTTCGCGAGACAATCGAAAATCGCAGGCGTCAGGATGTAGCGGCCAATGATCGCCAAGTTGGACGGGGCTTCCTCCGGCTTCGGCTTCTCTACCATGTTGCGGATCTCGAAGAGGCGTCCGTTGAATCCTTCGGCGGGCTGGGCGTCGAAGACGCCGTAAGACGAGATCATTTTGCCTTCGACGACCTGCGCGGCGATTACCGAGCATTGTTTCTGGTCGAAGACGTTGACCATCTGCTTGAGGCAGGGGACGGGGTGGTCGATGACGTCGTCGGCGAGGAGGACGGCGAAGGGTTCGTTACCAACCAGTTCGCGCGCCATCAGCACGGCGTGGCCGAGGCCGAGCGCTTCTTTCTGGCGGACGTAGGCCACGTGCATCATGTCGGAAATGTTGCGGACGATTTTCAGCAGATCGGTCTTGCGGCGCTCCTCGAGCATTTTCTCGAGCTCGTAGCTGACGTCGAAGTGATCTTCGATGGCCTGCTTGCCGCGTCCGGTGATGATGAGGATCTGGTCGCAACCCGAGGCCATGGCCTCTTCGACGCCGTATTGAATGATCGGCTTGTCGACGACGGGCAGCATTTCCTTGGGCTGAGCTTTGGTGGCGGGCAGAAAGCGTGTGCCGAGGCCGGCGGCGGGGAATACGGCTTTGCGAACTTTCATCATGGCGGTCGTTAGTCGTTAGTCGTTCGTCGTTGGCGGATCGATTTCAGTTGACCGATAATTGTACCTGCTGGAGTTTGGACTGGCGACTGGCCGCTGACGGCTGAAGCCGTTGTCATCTTGAGATTCCTACGCGGCGCTGAAGCGCCGCTCTTCCACATAGTGACCTTCACGGCGCAGCTGGAAGCCCGCGCCTTTCAAAGCTAAATCGGTCCGATGGCGGATCGAACTTCTGATGCCGATTCCTCGCTCGCCAGTTGCTCTAGAACTGTGCGGAGGGCGCGGAGGACTTCGTCGGCGGCGGTGGCTTTCAGAACAAATTTCAGCATACCGTCTGGAGTGAACTGGGCGCCGCGCTGGCCGGAGACGAATCTGGCCAGTTGTTCGGGATCGACGGCAGCGTTTTGGCGGAATTTGAACGTCACGGAGTCGCGCTTGCGTTCGATGGCGTTGACGCCGACACGCATGCAGAGCAGTTTGAGGCTCGCGTAGTCGAGCAGGTTGCGGACCGGGGGCGGCGGAGGGCCGTAGCGGTCTTGCAGTTCGGCGCCGACATCGCCAAGTTGCGATTCAGTTTCCACGCGGGCTACGCGCTTGTACATCTGCAGTCGCTGATTCTCTTCGGGGATGTAGTCCGCGTTGATGCGGATATTGAGACCGAGGTTGAGCTGCGTTTCGGCCTCGTCGGGCGCGCTCTCGCCCTTCATCTCGCGGACGGCGCGTTCCAGCATCTGCGTATAGAGCTCGAAGCCGATGGCTTCGATGTGTCCGCTCTGCTCGCCGCCCAACAGATTCCCTGCACCGCGCAACTCCAAATCCAATGCGGCGATCTTGAATCCGGCGCCGAGGTCCGAGAACTCTTTCAACGCTGCCAGTCTTCTACGCGCAATTGGCGTGAGCTCGACCTCCTTCGGAATTAGGAGGTACGCGTAGGCGCGGCGATTCGAACGGCCGACGCGTCCGCGCAACTGGTAGAGCTCGGAGAGGCCGAGGCGGTCAGCGCGGTTGATGAGGATCGTGTTGCAGAGCGGGATGTCGAGGCCGTTCTCGATGATCGTCGTGGCGACGAGGATGTCGGCTTCGTGATGCATGAAGCCGAGCATCACTTTCTCGAGTTCGGTCTCGCCCATTTGCCCGTGGCCGACCATGATGCGCGCCTTCGGAACCATTTCCTGCAGCTTGGCGGCAATTTCGAAGATGCTCTCCACACGGTTGTGGACGAAGTAGACCTGGCCGCCGCGTTCGAGTTCCTGTTCGAGCGCAGACTGGATGAGCTTGTCGTCCCAGCTGGCGACTACAGTTTGAATCGCCATGCGATCTTTGGGCGGCGTTTCGATCACGCTCATATCGCGCAGGCCGACCAGCGACATGTGCAGGGTGCGCGGGATGGGCGTGGCCGACATGGTGAGAACGTCGACTTGCTTGCGCATCTGCTTGATGCGTTCTTTGTGGCGAACGCCGAAGCGCTGCTCTTCGTCGACGATGAGCAGGCCGAGATCGGCGAACTTTAGGTCTTTCGAAAGGATGCGATGCGTGCCGATGAGGATGTCGATTTTACCGGCTTCCGTCTTTTGCAGAATTTCTTTCTGCTGCTTCGGATTGCGGAAGCGGCTGATCATTTCGATCGTGACCGGAAACGGTCCGAAGCGCTGCTTGAACGTTTCGTAGTGCTGAAAGGCGAGGACCGTGGTCGGGGCGAGAACGGCGACCTGCTTGTTGTCGCCGATGGCCTTGAACGCCGCGCGCATAGCGACTTCTGTCTTGCCGTAGCCGACGTCGCCGCACAGCAGGCGATCCATGGGCTGCGTGGATTCCATGTCGCGCATGACGTCTTTGATCGCCTGCGCCTGGTCTTCGGTCTCGTTGAACTCGAAGGCGTCTTCGAATTCGCGCACGAATTCATTGCCCGCCGGGAAGGAGTGGCCCTGAGCCATTTTGCGTTCGGCGTAAAGCTTGAGAAGTTCGTCGGCCATATCTTTCATGGCCTTGCGCACGCGGGCTTTCGTCTTGGACCACGCCTGCGTGCCGAGATGACTAAGGGCCGGCTTGGCCCCTTCCGAAGACCGATATTTCTGAATCAGGTCCAGTCGCGTGAGCGGGACGTAGAGGCGTGCACCCTCGGCATATTCGAGCAACATGAATTCCGCGTTGCCGTCGCCCTGATTGATTTCTTTCAGGCCTTGATACTGGCCGATGCCGTGCTCGACGTGGACGACATAGTCTCCGACTTGCAGGTCGCGGAAGTCGGAGAGGAAGGCGGAGACTTTGGACTTCTGGCGTTGCGGGCGGGATGCGACGGCGTCGGATTCGTCGAAGAGATCGCGCGCACCGAAAATGGCGAGGTGCGCGTCGGGGAACATCACGCCGTCGGGGACGTAGGCTTTGGCGAGCGTGGTGGTGAGAACTTCTCCGGCGAAGTAGCTGGTTTCGTCAGCGTAACTTTCGCCGCCGCGGGTGCGGCTGCCCAGACGGAAGGACACGTTGTATTCCGTGAAGATGTCGGCCAGGCGCTCGACTTCGCCTGTGTTAGGGACCGAGAACAGGACTTGATTGCCTTGTCCGGTGAGTTTCTGGACTTCTTCGAGCATCGACGGAACGGCGCCGTGGAAGCGGGGCGTAGGTTGCGTCAGGAAAGTTACCGTCGAGTCTGCATCGTCTTCACTTGTAGTAACGCCGAGATGCTCTACGTCGGCGCCGGTGAGCGAACCGACTTTCTTCCACCAATCGTCTGGCGGAAGATACAAATCCACAGGCCGGACAAGATTGCCGACGCCACTGCGTTCGTGCGCTTCTTCGACGCGGGTCCAGAAGCGGTCGAATTCTGTTCTCAAAAGATCGGGCTCGTCGAGCAGGACGGCGGCGTGCGGGAGCAGATCGAACACGGTGCGGTCGGCGCCGGCGACCGGAGCGTAAAACTCCCAGCCGGGGAAGACGGTGACGCCCCCGGAACGTACGGCAGCTTCGACGATTTCCTCAGAACCGGTGATGCGCTTGCCCGAGAGCCGAGTATGAATGGCGCCAAGCAGATGATCGCTGACCGGAGTTTCGGTGAGCGGCAGCAGAAGAGCTTCGTCGATGGGATTGGAGGAACGCTGCGACGTGGGATCGAAACGGCGGATTGAATCAACTTCGTCGCCGAAGAATTCGATGCGCACCGGGCGCTCGGCCTCGGGCGAGTAGACATCGAGGATCCCGCCGCGGAGAGCATACTGTCCGGGCATTTCAACGACGTCGGCGGACTCGTAGCCTACGGTGTTGAGGTGGGCGAGCACTTTCTCGACATCGAAGGATTCGCCGCGGCGCAGCACGCGGGCTAGGTCGGTGTAGTACTCGGCGGACCGCAGCAAGATAGCCGTAGCTGCGGCCGGAGTGACCACGATCGAAGCCTTGCCGGTGGCAATCTTCCACAGGGCGGTAGCGCGCTCCTCTTGTAACTCAGGGTGAGGAGAAAGATTCTGGAACGGGAGCACATCGCGAGCCGGAAGGGCGACGACACCATCGGGATCGCTGGCGCTGGTGAGTTCGCAGAAGCCGCGCAGCACAGGAACAAAATCTTCGACGGCGCGGTTGTCGTTGACGACGACGATCAGTGGGCGGTCGGCATGACGGCGCAAAAGCACGAGCAGCAGGGCTTTCGCAGTGGGCGAGAGTCCGGAGACACGGATGCGCCCCGTGCCCTCCCGCAGGTGGGAGGCAACACGCGTGAAGGCGGGAAGAGTTTCGACGTCCGCGAAGAGTTCGCGAACGAAGGGAAGCAGCATGCGGATTTAATTTTAGCAGGAACCAGCAGGCTGCTAGCGGATATTGAGATCCGCGTAGTGGGCGAAGGTGGAGAGCGCAACCTGGTCGTCGCCAGGGATGTAGAAACCAAACTTGCCCTGGCTGAGATTCGTGCCGGGCTGCGTCCATCGATCGAGGACGATCCAACTGTTCCCCTGTTTGATCTGGTGGACGATCTCCGTTGGGCTAACGCGGATGTGGAGCGTGCGGAAACTTTTCTTCTCGCCTTTGTGGGGAACGATGATCTCGTCCGCTTTGTTCCCGTTGCGAATGACAGAGCGATAAAAGTTGTTGTCGTCCATTTGGAGCAGGACGTAGTTCTTGGGGTCGGTGTAGTTGAACACCCACTGCAAGAGGTGACCCTTGGCAAGCATCGCGGAAAAGACAAAGGTGCCTGAGGTCGGAACGGTTCCGTATAGAACGAAGTCGCCCCCTTTGCGAAGGAAAGAATCTTTCTCAGGCTTCCATGCGCCCGGGTCATCCCAATTCGACATGCCGGTCGGGGCGAGCGACAAATCCAGAGTCCTGGATTGACCCGCGATGACTTCGAACGTGGACGAGCGCGGAAATCCATCGGCGGTTCGCGCGGTCAGCGTGTAGGTGCCGGGGGGGAGATTGAGCGGGACGCCACTGTTAACAATGGTCAGGAGGTCACCTTTCACGACGGCGACTCTGGCATCGGCGGGCGCGAAGGTAATTTTCAACTCGCTGGGAACGGCTTCCAGCGTGGCATCGGCAGCGGCGAGAGTTACGGCTCCGCCCGGGACGAAGTGTTTCTTGAACTGCCGAGGCTTGAACCGATCTTTGCGCAGTTCGACGGTATGGTCTCCAGGATTGATGGTGGAGACGGAGAGCGTGCCATCGGGCTGAATGCTGCCGACGGAAGCTTGATCGACGAAAACCGCCGTTCCGGGAGCGCCGCCCTGGATGGTCAGCGAAGCCAGGTGAGGCTGGGGTTGGAGGTTGAAAACGAGCCTGGCCTGTTCGCCCTTGCGAATCTGGATCTGTTGCTGCGGGGGATCCTGAAAGCCACTCTTGGTGACTTGTACGGCGTAGTTCTTGAGCTCGAGATTCGGCAGGCGCAGCTGGCCCGCTTGAGTGAGTTGCCGTTGAAGTTTTCCGTTGAGAAACACCGATGCGTTGTCCTGACCAGCAACCACAACGAGAGTGCCCAGGTTGCTGCTGGACTCGGCGGGCGGCTGATCAGCGGCCGTGGCTTTTCCGGCGGCGGTGTCGGAAGGAACACTCAAGGCAGGCAGAGATGGTTCGGGAGTTGTTTGTGCGGGAGCAGACGCGGTCGGAGCCTCGGAGGCTGGAACTGAGGCCACCGGGGCAGCGACCATGGGCGCCGAGGCGGTGGGAGCGGCTGCGGGGATCTTCGCTACTGGCGCAGTATGTTTTCGCGCGAAGAAAAAGCTTGCTGCGAACAGAATGATCGCCGCGGTGGAGATGACGATCAGCGTTGTGGAGTTCGACTTCGGGGCTGTTTTTGCCTGGATGCGGATGTGACTTTGGCCGCTGGTACGGAAGGCTCGGCGGTGGGAACGGTGGCGGCTAGTGACTGAGGAAGCGGCGGTGCTGGCGGAGTTGGTCGAGATTTTAGCCGGCGGTACAACGCTTGACGGAGCTTTGCTGGGCCGAACTTTGATCGGTGGGACTTCGATCGTGCGAGCTTCGGCCGGCGGGACAACGACGGCCGGAACAACAACGGCCGGAACAACGACGGCGGCAACGCTTCCGGGTGGAATCGAGCTGGGGGGAGCCGGACTCTGTGGCACCGGGCTTGGCGAAACCGGGCTGCTCGCAGCGCGGGAAGCCTCTGCAGTGCTGGGACGCGGGACGTGAAGAATTACGGTCGAGCCTTTGCTGCGCGGCGATGCGCCGGAGTTCTCCTGAGGGACCAATCCCAAGCGCAGGAGAAGGGCGTTGGCGATGGACAAGATTTCGCCATCCGTCCAATACTTAGCGGCCACCGCCTGGATGCGCTCGGCTAATGCTTGTTTTGCAGCAACGTCCGCGGCCCCGGCGATTTCCTGCTGCATGCGCCGCAGGTCATCCAGGTCGCCACGGCGGGCCTGGCGTCTCCGAATGCCCTGGTCGCGCTGGATGGCATCGTGAATCTGCAGCAATTTGGGATCGTCGGGATGAACCGCCAATCCCTCGGCAATCCAAGCCAAGGCCGCGAATAGGTTGCCGGAGGAGTGCAGCTTGCGCCCTTTTTCAACCCAATCCTCCACAGAGCTTGTTTTTTTCTGGTTCTCGATCAGTTCGTGAATCGTTTTGGCCGTGGGATGCGCCGGGTTCAACGTGAGCGCCTGATTGGTCAGCTTCTCCGCTTCAAGCCAATCGGTTTCCACAACGGAATGGGCGTGTTCGACCAAGGCGTTGGCCAGAATGGCACGGGCGAGCGAATTGCGTTTATCCAGCTCGTAGGCTTTACGTAACAACTGAATGGCTTCCGCGGACTTCCGTTGCGCGAACAGTTCCTGACTTTCGGTGATCAGGTGGTCGGCTTCGGCCTTATGCTTGACGCCGTCCTGGGCGCGCTTTTGCAGTTCGGACAACTCCACATCGTTGGGGAATTCGGCGGCTGTGCCGCGCAACAAATCCAGGGCGCGAGAATAATCGCCCGAACGCAGGCAGACGTTGATTTGCTCAACGATGCGCGTTTTGGATTCGCTGCGAGTTTGGTCGCCTATTGTCTCCAAAAGCTCTAACCTCAAAAGGCCAAATCCGGATGTCGGTCGTAAATAGTGCGCAGGAACGCCCCGCCCTGGGGTCGTCGCACACTCCCGCCCCCATTTGCCCACACTGTCCAATTATCTGTGAGCATCGTCACCGAGAGCAGATGACCGACGTAATCAAGGGATTCCGCTCATGGACGGGTTAGTGGTTGACGCCGGGTTGCTAAACTGCCAGCTGCGGCCTAGGATGGCGGCCTGGGGGGCCAGGACCCCAGGACTGGAACGCTCCGTCAAACGCCTACGGAGGCAATTATCATCGGACTTCGAGTTCGGATTGAGATGCTGTTGAATCAGTGGGCAGTTGCGCGAGTGCAGCCGGACGAGCCAAATCCGCTAGCGGGACTAGAGATTCCTGCGATCTGAGTTTTTGACTCCGCTGTCGGACGGTACGTAGGATTCTCCTCAATGATCGGCCAAACGATTTCGCACTACCGGATTCTCGAAAAACTTGGCGGCGGCGGCATGGGCGTGGTTTACAAAGCCGAAGACACGCGACTGCACCGTTTCGTCGCTCTCAAGTTTTTGCCGGACGAAGTGGCCGGAGATGTCCAGTCGCTGGCACGATTCAGGCGGGAGGCCCAGGCCGCCTCGGCTCTCAATCATCCCAACATCTGCACGATCCACGACATTGGCGAAGAGAATGGCCATGCCTTCATCGCGATGGAGTTCCTCGAAGGGGTGACCCTGAAACACAGGATCGGCGGGCGTTCGATGGAAATTGACGAGATTCTGCGCCTGGGTATCGAAATTGCGGATGCGCTCGATGCCGCGCATGCCGCCGGAATCGTCCACCGCGATATCAAGCCCGCCAATATCTTTGTCACCAAGCGAGGTCATGCGAAGGTCCTCGACTTCGGCCTGGCCAAGGTGAAGGTAGATCAAGTCGATTCTTCCCAACTCGCCGGGCTGCAGGCTACCGCGGAAGCGACCGACCACCACTTGACTAGTCCCGGCACTACGCTGGGTACGGTCGCGTATATGTCTCCCGAACAGGCACTGGGAAAGGTGCTGGATCATCGCACCGATCTTTTTTCGTACGGCGCTGTGCTCTATGAAATGTCCACGGGAACGCTACCGTTTCGTGGCGAGACGTCGGCTGCGATCTTCGACGCAATTCTGCATAAGGCTCCGGTCCCGCCGGTTCGCCTGAACCCCGATCTGCCTCCCCGGCTGGAAGAAGTCACCAACAAGGCCCTCGAAAAGGATCGCACTCTACGTTACCAGCAAGCCGCCGAGATGGGGGCGGACCTGCAGCGCATCAAGCGCGATCAGGATTCGAGTGGGCGTCCGTTCGCCTCGAACGACGAATCCTCGGCTTCCTCCGGAGCCTCGGGAGTCGGAGCTGTCATCGCGTCGGCGGGGCAATTGTCTGGGGGCGCGAGTTCGGCCGTTGACACCTCGGCCCACTCCAGTGGATCGTCCTCCGCGGTTGCCGCCATCCGGCGGCACAAGACCGCTACTGGGGCCGCTGTGCTTGGCGGCCTGCTCGTCGCGGCCGCCGCCGTTTACGGCGTGTACACGCTTCTGCGACGCCCCCCCGCCATCGCTCCTTTTCAGAACTTTTCCATTACCCAGCTAAGCAATACCGGCAAAGTGCTGAATGCCGCCATTTCTCCGGACGGCAGGTTTCTGCTCAGCGTGCAATCGGACAACGGCAACGAAAGCCTGTGGCTGCGAAACATTCCCACCGGCAGTGATACGCAAGTGCTGGCGGCATCGGGGGAATCGTTCGCTTCCCTGGTCTTCTCTCCCGACGGAAACTCTTTCTATTTTCGAGAGACAGCGAGCGGCGCTGAGGCATATAACCTTTTCCGCGCTCCGCTTCTCGGAGGTTCACCCACCTTGCTTGCGAAGGATGTGGACGGAGGCCCGGTGTTTTCGCCGGACGGCAAGCGCATGGTGTATTGCCGCTACAACGACCCCGAGTTGAACAAGTGGCGGTTGCTGGAAGCCGACGCCGACGGCGGAAGCGAGAAAGTGCTGTATTCCGGACCCGCTCCTATCGGCCCGCCTGCCGCTCTCTCCTGGTCCCCTGATGGCCAACGTCTCGCGTTTTCAACGTTGACTTCGAAGGGCAAATCTCTGAGTCAGATTCAATTCTTTGATTTCGCGCGCGGCACCGTGGATTTCTTTGTCGCCTCCATCGACAAAATCATCCTGGGCAATGCCTGGACGCCGGATGGACGAGGAATCTTCGTCAACTACGTGCCTCGAGGAGAGCATCTTTCGATCCGGGCTCAGATCGGGGTGTTCTCCTATCCCGAAGGCGTGTTTCATCCCGTTACGAACGACCTGACCGACCACACCTCTCTATCGCTTGCAGCCGATGGCCGTACCCTGGCAACGGTGCAGAAGGAGACTTCGAGCCAGATCGTCCTCATGCCGCCCAGCGGGGTCGGCCCCCTTACGCCGGTGCCCGGCATCGCAACCCGCGAAAGCTTCCCGGGCTTCTCCTGGACGGGGGATGGGCAGTTGCTCATCTCGCACGGCGATCGGCTGATCCGGCAGCATACGGATGGCACCCATGCCGTGACTATTCTGAGCGATCCGACGGCCTGGATCGGCGATCCGGTATCGTGCGACAACGATCGCTGGATTGCTCTGGACTGGATGGTTCACGGCGAGGGCAGTGGCAACGGGCTCTGGCGGGCGAATCCTGATGGCTCCGATGCTGTTTCGCTCACCACGAAAGAATTCGGCAGCCTTTGGGGATGCTCGCCCGACGGAAAGTGGCTGTACTACACTGAGCAAATCACGAACGGTGTCATGCGAATCCCTTCCGGAGGCGGCAAGCCGGAACCCGTGCCGGGAGCGAATCCACCCAATTCGCTCACGGCTCAGGCTACGCCTTTCCCGGATGGCAAGGGGCTCGGGATCTTTACCGAAGTGCTGAATCCTGAGACCAAGACCTACTCCAACCGGATCGTGCTCGACAGCCTGGATTCCGGGGCACGAAACCTCGACCTCGATCCCACTTTGAAAGCGGTATTCCGTTCGCAGGGACCGCCGGAGAGCGCCGGGTTCCACTTTTCTCCTGACGGCAAATCGATTGACTTCGTCATTGAGGATGGAGGAGTGGACAATATTTGGATGCAGCCTCTGGACGGATCAAAAGGGCGAAAGCTGACCAACTTCAATGATTCCGAACAGATTCAGGATTTCCGTTGGTCCCCCGACGGCAAGACTCTGGCCATTTTACGTTTTAATTCTGTCTCCGATGTCATTCTCTTGCGCGACACCGGCGCTTCGAAAATTGGTCACTGATCGCGGTTCGGCTCGATGCGGTGGGCTGTCGCTTGTCGTCCCGTTCACACCTTCCGGCTCTTTCGGCTGTTTTCAGAATCATCGCCCAAATTTGCAAGACACTTCCGGTTGCCCGGGGTGATCAGATCAGTGGCTGGACCGGCCGCGGACGGTGAGTTCGGCCTCGGAGGACACATCGGCCAGCGTCATATGTAATGCGTGCTGCTTCGGGTCGTAGGTCGTCTTCAGGGGATAGGTGCTGCTGGAAAACTTTGCCTCGGCATGTGCCGACGGCCAGTCGTAAATCACCACTTCAAAAAACTTCCACCAAGGCACGTAGGAACCTTCGCGGGCGTGGAAGGTCACACGAATCGCCTTGTCGTTGGATTCGCACGTGAAGTTCTGGCGCAGATACTCGCCTTTCTGGTAGCGGAAAGTGTGGCCGTCGTCGAGATAGATGGAGCCGCTGCACTGCGGGCCGGGATAGACGTGAAGTTCGAGTGGGCCCTTGGGAGTTTCGTCAGTGTTCTGAATCAAGGGTTGACTCGGGATGATGCTTCCGGCGCGCACGTAGACCGGCATGGTTTCGAGCGGGGGATGGATAGCACGAGGGTAGGTGACTTCCGCTCCCATCATCTGGGCGGTGACGGCCGCGGCGATCGGAGGGGCTTGCGGAGAAGGCGGCGCTTTGAGTCCAGTCCAGAAGTCGTACCACTCGTAATCCTTCGGGAAAGACACGGAGTAGTCGTCGAGCGTTTCGGCGAAAGGCGGAGGAGCGATCAGCAGGCTGGCGCCCAGAAGGAATTCAGTGTCGAGATGCTCGAAGCCTCCAGAGTTGGGCGCGAAGATCTCAGGGTAGTCCAGAAACACGGGGCGCATCATGGGAAGTCCGGTGCGCGAGGACTCGTCGGCGAGCGAATAGATGTAGGGCAGCAGCTTATAACGGGTTTCGATGTAGCGGCGTCGGATGGTCTCCTGCTCGGGACCGTTGGCCCAGAGTTCGTGAGGCTGCGTGCCTTTGGCGGCATGATCGCGGCAGAGCGGCGAGAAGGCCGCGAGTTCCACCCATCGGGTGAGCAGCGCGGGCGCGGGGGAACTGCCGAAGCCGCCGACATCGGCGCCAACCATCGAGATGCCGCTGACGCCGAGATTCAGCACCATCTGCGTGGCGAGGCGAAGGTGGTTCCAGGTCGCGGAGTTGTCTCCGGTCCAAGTGAAGCCGTAGCGCTGTCCTCCAGCGTAAGTGGCGCGAGTGAGCACGAAGGGGCGCTCGTCGGGACGCAGCTTGAGCAGGCCTTCGTAGGTCGCGCGGGCGTTTTCGAGTCCGACAATATTGTGAATTTCGGCGTGGGTCGCGGTGCGCGTGGTGAACCCCGGTTCTTCGATGTGGTGAACGGTATCGAGCGGCATGGTCATGCCGGGGCCGTCGAAGACCGAGGGTTCGTTCATGTCGTTCCAGAACCCGGCAACCCCGTCTTTTACAAACTCGGTGTAGAGGCTGCCCCACCACTCGCGAGTTTGGGCGCGGGTGAAGTCGGGAAAGACTGCAGGGCCGGGCCACACAATGCCGATAAAGTCGGTGCCATCGGGATTCTTCACGAAGTGGTTGCCGGCTTCTCCGGTGTCGAAGGGTGAGTAGCCTTGGTTGGCAACGTGCGCGATGTGCAGATCGGTGATAACGACCGTGCGGAAATGATCTTTGCGGAGATCGGAGATCAGGCCGGGAAAGTCAGGGAACGTTTTGGGATCGACGGTGAAGGGGCGATTCTTGAACTGGTAGTCAATATCGAGATAGAGCACGTCGGAGGGAATCGCGTCGGCGCGCAGGCGTTTGGCAACATCCCGCACTTGTGATTCGGGAGTGTAGCTGTAACGGGACTGCTGGAATCCAAAGGCCCAGAGCGGAGGGAGCGGCGGAGTTCCGGTCAGATAGGCGTAACTTTCGACGACCTGTTTCGGAGTGGGGCCGTAGAGAAAGTAGTAGTCGAGCGGTCCGCCGTCGGAGCCGAACATCATTGCGTCGCGCGCTTGCTTGCCGAAATCGAACCAGGTGCGCCAGGTGTTGTCGAGGAAGAGGCCGTAACTGCGTGAGCCGTTGATGCCGAGAAAGAACGGGATGGCCTTGTAGAGTGGGTCGATCGATTCTTGCGGGCCGATGTCGGTGTTCCAGAGAGTGAAGGCCTGATTGCGGCGGTCGAAGGATACGGTCTTGTCGCCGAGGCCGAAGTAGTGCTCGCCGCCGGCCATCTGTTTGGAGACGGTGAAGCCGCCGAGTTGGAAACGGACAGGGCGGCCGGGGGCGTCGGCGGAGATGACGTTGCCGGCGAGGTCGCGAATGACGAGACGCAGAGGATTTCGCTCGACGCGCACGTCGAGTGCCGCGGTGTGAAAGCCGACGGAGGCGTCGTCCTGAACCGGTTTAACGTCGATGGACTTGGTGCGCGCGGCGGAAAGCACGGCCCAGGATGCGTCTTCGGGAAGAGGGCCCGGAGAGATGCGAACGCGGATGATGTCGTCGCGAAGGGCAGTGATGCGCAGAATTGCCGGGCCAGCCTGGATTTCAATGCCATCGCGCAAAGGCTGGGAACCGCTGACCGCGTCGATCGTTGTTGCGGGTTGCGAGCCGGACGCGGTCTGCGCCGACGATGCATTTGGCGCAAGAAGTGCGATACCGAGCAATAGAAAGAGGACGGATTGGGACGAGAATGTCATCGGTAAAAGCTTCCCCGTAACGATTTTTCTGAGAAGAAACATCATACACACCGGCGGAAGGCGTGGCGGCTCGTTATCCGGTGAATGCGTCGAAGGAGATGGACGGGGCGAATCATGGGCGCTGTGCCCATTCTGCTGACGCACTCGGCGACACGATGAAGATCATGAAGGCACCGCGCTCGCTTCGCTCGCTCGGCCCTTCAGTTCAGCTCAGGGCAGGCTCGCGAAAGCGCCAGTCTCACAGTGCCGAGCTGCTCACCCTCGCAACAGGGGACGCGTGAGGCACGTGGGACCGCCGCTGCCGTTGATGCAGAGTTCGCTGCCGGGGAATGTGCGGACGTCGAATCCGCTCTGGCGCAGGCGGGCGTTGGTTTGGCGATTCTCTTCGATCGCCAGCAGGCGCTTTCCTCCCAGCGCTAGAACGTTGCAGGCCAGCGTGTCGCGCTCGGAATCATCGATCTGGATGAACCGGTATCCGCGGGACTTGAGCAATTCAACGGTTTCGACTGCGAGCCACGGGAGATCGACCAGCGCGGTCTGTTCGTCGAGCAGGCTGATCAGCGACATCAGGTGCAGGCAGGCGGATGGGCCGGGACCGTAGGGAAGCGGAGCCGAGAGAACATCCACGCCTTTGGGCGCGAGCAGATCGCGTAACTGCGCGATGCCGGCGGCGTTCGTGCGGTAGCCGTGCCCGACGAGCAGAGTCTTGGAGTCGAGCCAGAGAATATCTCCAGCTTCGGTGGTGCCAGGGGCGAGGATCGCGGCAAGCGAGGGAATCCCGAACCGCTGGCAGGATGCGCCCTGGTGCTGGCCTTCGAAGACGCGATTGGATTTGCCCGGACGCATGACGATGAGGCCGAAATCGGTGGCCAGCGATGCGTCGTGAGCATAGGCCGCGTCAAGAGAGAGTTCCGGCGCCGGCGCGAGTTCGAGGATCTCCGCGCCGGCCGCGGTAAGTTCGCGGCAAAGGGTTTCATGCTGTGCCTGGGCCGTGGCAAAGTCGGGCGCGTGATGGAATCCCAGATTGCGCCAGCTTGCCACACGCTCCGGCTGATTCCAGCCCGCGGTGCGAGGCGAGCAGACCAGCACGCGTTGCAGCGGCCCGACCATGGAGTGGCCGTTGAAGGCAATGCCGGTTTCAGGTGTGGTGGGCAGGCGCGTCTCCTGTGATGGCAGCATTCTAAGGGGCGCGCGGCTGATTTTCCAACCCGACAGGAGATCTTCAACCACTAAGGGCACGAAGGTTCACTAAGGAAACACCTACACAAACCTTCGTGATACTTCGTGTCCTTCGTGGTTACGGGCTGTCTTGCAGCGCTTATTCGGAGGTCGCGAATTCGACGTGTGCGTCTTCGGGCGGCATCAGGTCGCGCACGCTGTGGTCATCGCCTTTGCTGTGGACGCTGCGCTTGTGCAGCCAGTGCTTGAGATGCTTGCGGGCGGTGGGGCTGAGCTTGGAAAAGAACAGTCCGGCGCGGCCTTGATCGCTGGCCCAGATCACGTCCGCGTGTCCCTGCAGGGTCACGCTCGTGCCGGGCAGGACGCAGCGGAAAGCCAGATTCGAGGCCATCGGAACGGTTTCCGTAGCCTGCACAGCGAGTCCGTGCTCACCGATATCGATGCTGACGCCGGGGAGTGTGCCACTTTCTAGATCCAGATAGACCAGCGTCTTCACATCGTAACGAGTGGCTTTACGGCGATTTGACTTCCGCGATTTCTTTTCCTCTTTGAGCGCTTCCTTGATCTGCTCGGGCTCGACCGGGCGATACAAGATGCGGCTGGCGCCGGACTGGAAGGCCTGTCCCGTGCCAGGCCAAGCGCGGCAGGCGATCGCCAGCAGCGTGGGCTTTTGGGCCGGCGGCAATAGCGACGCCATGCGGATGACCTCATCGGCGCCGGGCAGATCGAAGTCCACGATTAGCGTGGAGCAGTGGCCGGTCATCACCATTTCGAGCGCCGTCTGCCCCGAGGGGCAATTGACCAGTTCGATATCAAGCTCTTCCAGGGTGGTCTTCAGCGTTTGAAGCGATCGTTTGTCGTGACACAGAATTGCTGCAGACTGGGGCATGAGCTACAAAGTACGGGCTCGGGCGAGGCGGGTAAATGTCACAGCGGTAATCTGCGGAGTGGTTACTGAAGAACTCTATAAATAGCGGAAAACATGGGTGTTAACAGGCACCTCGGGCCTGATGAAGAGGCGCTGTTATAATCAAGAATTGCGCTTATGACTACGAAGCGACTGATACGATCCACTACAGTTTTGTCGGTCCGGCGGGACGGGAAGGTCGTCCTGGCGGGCGACGGCCAGGTCACGCTCGGCGAGTCGGTCATCAAGCACTCGGCGAAGAAAATACGGCGGTTGTATAACGACAAGATCGTCGCCGGGTTTGCCGGGTCGACGGCCGATGCATTTACCTTATTCAGCCGGTTTGAAGCGAAGCTCGAGCAATATCACGGAAATTTGGGACGAGGTGCGGTCGAGCTGGCCCGCGATTGGCGCACGGACAAGTTTCTGCGGCATCTGGAAGCGCTGTTGCTGGTGTGCGACAAAGAACAGACGTTCTTGCTCAGCGGGCAGGGCGATGTGATTGAGCCCGACGGCGCGGTGGCAGCGATCGGCAGCGGCGGTCCGTACGCGCAGGCTGCGGCGCAGGCGCTCGCGGAGCATACGCAACTTTCTGCCCGGGAAATCGCCGAAGAAGCAATGAAGATCGCGGGCAAGATGTGCATCTATACCAATGACAGGGTAACGATTGAAGAACTTTAGGCGGTCGTTGGTCGATCGTCGTTGGTCGTTGGCTTAAATCCAAAAACCTCGACCAATGTGCGCACGACCAACGACGAACGACCAGCGACTGAATTATGGCCATTTATCTTCCCTCTTCCGCTGAAGAAGAACAGCTTGCGCTGGATGAACTGACTCCGCGCGAGATTGTCGTCGAGCTCGACAAACACGTGATCGGCCAGAAGGACGCCAAGCGCGCCGTGGCCATTGCGCTGCGCAACCGAATGCGGCGGCAGAAGCTGTCGCCGGAACTCGCCGAAGAAATCATACCCAAGAACATCATCATGATCGGGCCTACGGGCGTGGGGAAGACAGAGATTGCGAGGCGGTTGGCGAAGCTGGCGAATTCTCCGTTCTTGAAAGTTGAGGCGTCGAAGTTTACGGAAGTTGGCTACGTGGGACGCGACGTGGAATCAATGGTGCGCGATCTGGTGGAGATTGCCATCGACAATGTGCGCGAAGAAAAGCTGGAAGACGTTGCCGACAAAGCGGAGTTGAATGCGGAAGAGCGGTTGCTCGATATCCTGCTGCCGCCATCGCCTCCGCCACGGCCCGATGGGAGTTCAACGACTGCGGGTGGCGTGGTGATTGATGGGAGCACAGCTTTGGCGGAATCGTCGAGCCGGACGCGCGAGAAATTACGCCAGCAGCTGCGCGAGGGCAAGCTGGACGACCGCACGGTGGAGATTGACGTGCGCGAGCGCAACTTCCCATCGTTTGAAATTCTCACCAATCAGGGCGTGGAGGAGATGGACGTCAATATTAAAGATATGTTGCCGAACATCTTCGGGCAGCGCACCAAGAAGCGGAAGATGAAGGTCAACGAGGCCTTCGAGTATCTGATCCAGGAAGAAGAGCAGCGTCTGATCGATATGGATCAGGTCACGCGCATGGCGATCGATCGGGTGGAAAATTCTGGCATCGTGTTCCTGGATGAGATCGACAAGATCGCGGGACGCGAAGGCGGACATGGGCCGGACGTTTCGCGGGAAGGCGTGCAGCGCGACATTCTGCCGATCGTCGAAGGAACGACCGTCAACACGCGCTATGGAATGGTGCGGACGGATCACATCCTTTTCATTGCTGCGGGCGCGTTTCACGTGTCAAAGCCGAGCGATCTGATTCCAGAGCTGCAAGGTCGGTTTCCGATTCGCGTGGAGCTGCAGTCGCTGACCATGGAGGATTTCGTGCGGATTCTTACCGAGCCGAAATCGTCGCTGGTGAAGCAGTACACCGCGCTGCTTGAGACCGAGGGCGTGAAGCTGGAGTTCACGAAAGAAGCGCTCGATGAGATTGCGCACTTCGCCTTCCGCGTGAACGAGAGCACGGAAAACATCGGAGCGCGGCGGCTGCATACGATCATGGAACGCGTACTCGATGAGTTGAGCTTCGACGCGCCGGAGAAAAAAGGCCAGGCCGTTACCGTGGATGCTGATTATGTGCGGAAGATGCTGACCGACATCGTGAAAGACCAGGATTTGTCGCGGTACATTCTGTAGAGGACAATCAACCACAGAGGACACTGAGGACACTGAGGATTTTTCTGAAAGATTTCCTCTGTGTCCTCCGTGTCCTTTGTGGTTTATCTTTTTGACTATGAAAACCATCGATCGTGCCCGCCTGCAATCCCTGATGCAGCGCGAACAGAAGAAGTTTGTGGACGAGCGTCCCAAGTCGAAGGCGCTGTTTGAGCGGGCGCGGAAGTCGCTGCTGGCGGGCGTGCCCATGAACTGGATGGTGAAGTGGGCAGGAGCGTTTCCTCCATTTGTGCGCGAGGCACAGGGCGCACATTTCTTCGACGTGGACGGGCATCGCTACATCGACTTCTGTCTGGGCGATACCGGAGCGATGACGGGGCATTCCCCGCATGCCACGGTGAAGGCCATGGAAGAGCAGGCGCGGCGCGGGATTACGCTAATGCTGCCGGGAGAAGATTCGATCTTCGTGGCGGAGGAACTGCAGAAGCGTTTCAACCTGCCGTACTGGCAGTTCGCGCTGACGGCCACGGATGCGAACCGGTTTTCGATCCGGCTGGCGCGGCAGATCACGGGACGGACGAAGATTCTGGTCTTTAACTGGTGCTATCACGGCACCGTCGATGAATCGTTCATCACGCTCGATGCGGATGGAGTGGCTGGGCCGCGGCCCGGGAACATTGGGCCGCCAGTGAATCCGACGGTGACGACGAAGGTTGTCGAGTTCAACGACGTCGACGCGCTGGAGGCGGCCCTCGTCTCGGGCGACGTGGCTTGCGTGCTGGCCGAGCCGGCGATGACGAATGTCGGCATCGTGCATCCGCAGGAGGGATATCACAAGGCGCTGCGGGAACTCACGCGCGAGTACGGGACTCTGCTCATGATTGATGAGACGCATACGATCTGCGCCGGGCCCGGCGGGTTCACGCGGGCGGAGAATCTTGAGCCGGACATTTTGGTTTTTGGAAAGGCTATTGGAGGTGGAATTCCGGGCGCGGCTTATGGCTTCTCGCAGGAGGTTGCTGACCGGATCGCCGCCAAACAGGAACTCGAGAACTGCGACGTGGGAGGAATTGGAGGCACGCTTGCGGGGAACGCGTTGTCGCTGGCGGCGATGCGAGCCACATTGACGAAAGTTCTTACGAAAGAGGCGTTCGACCGCATGATTCCGATGGCGGAGCGCTGGACAGCGGGCGTATCCAAAGCGATTACTGATGCGGAGTTGCCGTGGCACGTGACTCGGCTCGGGTGCCGGGCGGAATATTTATTTGGTTCGACGAAACCGAAGAATGGCGCCGAAGCCCACGACGCGATGGATTTCGAAATGGAACGGTTCATGCATCTGTATGCGATGAATCGCGGGATCCTGCTCACGCCGTTTCATAACATGGCGCTGATGTCGCCGCAGACGGAAGCGGAAGATGTGGACCGGCACACCAAGGTGTTTCGCGAGGCGGTGCGGGAGTTGGCGGGGTAAAACCCCACCTTTGCCGCAAGAAATGCGGTACGCGAACGCGCGAGCGTTTACAAGGTAGAGATCCTTCGACTGCGCGAGTTCATTCGAGCTCGCTTCGCTCAGGATGGCAATTTTCAGAAGCGAATACGCCCATGAGACAGCGTTTGGGTCGGAGCGCGGTCTGGTAGTCTGTTCCTTCCGCATGGGACGCTACCTGCCGACGCTTCTGATGGCTCTGGGGACGCCGTTGCTGTTTACGGCGTGCGCGACGATTGGGCCGCCGCAGCCTCCGTCTCTGGAGTTGCCCAAGCCGCCCGCGGACCTGCGTGCGCTGCGCAAGGGCGATCGCGTCATTCTTACCTGGACGGCTCCCATGGTTACGACCGATCGGCGCACCATGCGAAGCGTGGGTCCGACGCGGATTTGTCGTGGCGTTGAACAGAAATTGACACAGTGTGGAACGCCGGTGGGCGAGGCGGAAGCGCAGGCGCTTGCCGCCGCGAATCACGGTTCCGCGCAGAAGGTCCCAAGGTCGTATACCGATTCGCTCGGCGGCCAGTTGCAGAGCGACAATCCTTCCAGTTTTATTACCTATGCGGTTGAAGCGCTCAATGCGGGCGGGCGCAGCGCCGGGCTGTCGAATCAAGTGCAGGTTCCGTTGGTTCGGACGCTTCCACCGCCGCGCGAGTTTGCCGCGCGCGTCACAGGCCAGGGAGTCGTGCTGACCTGGGCGAACGATGTGCCTCCGTCCTCTTCTGCAGTGGTGCGTTATGTGTATCGGGTGCATCGACGGCAGGAAGGGAGCACGGAGCAGGCTCTGGTGGGTCAGGTTCCGGCGGCCAGCGATCCTATTCTTACTCTGACCGATTCGAACATCGAGTGGGGAAAAACTTACGAGTATCTCGCGGAGACGGTTACGGTCGTTGCTGAGCAGAACAAACCTGAACTGCAGGTGGAAGGCGATGATTCGCCGGCGATCGAACTCCTCGCGAACGATGTATTCCCACCGGCGATTCCTGCTGGGCTGCAGGCCGTGGCTTCCGGGCCGGGACAGAAGACGTTCGTCGATTTGGTATGGGCGCCGGTCAGCGACGTCGATCTGGATGGGTACAACGTGTACCGGCGCGAAGAGGGCGGGACTCCGGTGAAGGTGAATGCCGCACTCGTGAAAACTCCCGCGTACCGCGACGAGTCAGCCGTCTCGGGGAAGAGTTACTTGTATTCCGTGTCTGCGGTGGATGTGCGCGGGAACGAGAGCGCGCGGTCGGAGGAAGCGGGCGAAACGGTGCCGTGAACTCTCATCCGCAGCGCTGAAAGCGCTGCGCCGCCGAAAGCCGTTTATCTGTTCACCGACTACCTTCCATTGTCAACTGGTCAAAATATTTCCCTACCGTTCGCCTCAAATTCAATGGATATGGTTAGATAGAAGGCGATGAAATACTGCCGATTTCAATTCAATGGCCAGGCCCAGTACGGGCTGGTTGAGTCCGTTGGCGGGCGGGACGCGATTGTGCGCGTGCTGCTCACTGCTCCTGAAGAGGCTGACGGGGACATGGAAAGTTTGCGCACGCGGAAGATCGAGGCGATTCCGCTGGAAGAGGCGGCGTTGCTGCCTCCGGTGCGTCCGTCAAAGATCGTGTGCGTGGGACGGAACTATCGCGAGCACGCGGCCGAGTTGGGGCACGACGTGCCGCAGGAGCCGCTGATCTTTCTGAAGGCGACGTCGGCGCTGCTGCCACAGGGCGGGATTGTGCGGCGTCCGAAGATTTCCGAGCGCGTCGATCACGAAGGCGAACTCGGCGTGGTGATTGGTAAGACTTGTTACCAGCCGGCTGCGGATTCGGATATTCGGCAATACATTTTGGGATACACGTGCGTGAATGACGTGACGGCGCGCGACCTGCAAAATAAAGACGGGCAATGGAGCCGGGCCAAGGGCTTCGATACGTTCTGTCCGGTGGGGCCGGTGGTCACGGATGAGATCGATCCGTGGGCCGGGGTGGGAGTGCAGACGCGCGTGAATGGACAGATCAAGCAGGATGGGAACACGCGGGATTTTATTTTTGCTCTGGACGTCGTGATCCGGCATATTGCGCAGGCGATGACGTTGTTTCCGGGAGATTTGATTCCGAGCGGGACTCCCGCGGGAGTGGGGCCGCTGGTGGCGGGAGATGTGGTGGAGGTCAGCGTCGAGGGCGTAGGGACGCTTAGGAACTCGGTGGCGGATGAATAACGCCATAGGCGGCGCATTCGGTCATTGGCGCCGTGATGTAAGTATCTTGCATTCGACAGTTACTTCCGGGTTGCTCGTTAGAACGAAGCCGCTGGCGCGGCGGACGCTGCCGCGTGGGTGATGTCGGCAGTCCTTATTTTTGGCTCAGATAATTGTGGGTCACAAGGAGGTCCCTGTGACCCATCTACGCAAAATGATGCTGGAGGAACTCCAGCGACGTCATTACTCTGAAGCTACCACACGACGTTACATTCGCTTCATCGAGCGGTTCGCCCAACACTTCCACCGCTCGCCCGATCGCCTGGGACCGCAGCACATCCGCGAGTACCAAGCCCAACTCTTCACCGTGCACAAACTGACTCCCGGTTCGGTGACCAACCATCTCTGCGCCCTGCGCTTCCTCTACATCCAGACGCTCAAGAGGCCCTGGAGCATTGCCGACACTCCCTATCCCAAGAAGCGCTATCGCCTGCCCACCATTCTCAGTCAGGAAGAAGTAACACTGCTCATCGAGGCTGCGCCGACTCCCTTCTATCGCACCATTTTGATGACCCTCTACGGCACCGGCGTGCGCCGCGCCGAGCTCACGCGCCTGAAGGTCAGCGATATCGATAGCCGACGCATGGTCGTGCACATTCAGGACGGCAAAGGCGGGCAAGACCGCGACGTGATGCTCAGCCCCGTCCTGCTCGAGGAACTACGCGCTCACTGGCGACGTCTGCGCAAAAAGTCCGTCTGGTTATTTCCCGGCAACCGCTGGCACAGCGGCGATCACCCCACCGATACCAAGACTCCCTACCACGCCTGCGCCGCAGCCGCTCGCTACGCCGGGATCAAGAAACGTGTCTATCCCCACGTGCTCCGCCACTGCTTCGCCACTCACTTGCTCGAAGCCGGCGCCGACCTGCACACCATCCAGATCCTGTTAGGCCATCACGATCTGAAAGAAACCGCTCGCTATCTCCACCTCTCGCAACGGCACTTGCATGCCACGCCTAGTCCGCTGGATGCGCTGGTGCTCAAGAAAGGCAAGTCGTCCGAGGAGGAGTAGATGAGTCGGCCACAGTTCGAGGTGGCCGACATCATTCGCAGCGCAGGAGCAGACTTCATCGAGAGGAACCGTTCGTGGCTCCGCTGGACCCACCTTAAGGTCCTGCTGGCCATCGCGCGCTGTCGCACCGCTGCCCTCGGCGGCCATATCGATGAGTGCACCAGCTGCGGACATCGTGCCACCATCTCCTACAACTCGTGTCGCAACCGGCACTGCCCGAAGTGTCAGACCGGTGCGCGTGAACGCTGGATCGCGGCGCGTCGTCGTGAACTGCTGCCCACGCCCTATGTCCACGTCGTTTTCACCCTGCCGCCGCAACTGGCTGCGTTGGCTCTCCAGAACAAGAAGGTCATCTACGGTTTGCTGCTCCGGGCCAGCGCCGAAACCCTGCAGGAGGTCGCGCGCAATCCCGCCCATCTCGGAGCCGAGATCGGCTTCTTCAGCGTGCTTCACACCTGGAACCAGAAACTCCAACTTCATCCTCATGTCCACTGTGTCGTTCCCGCCGGCGGACTCTCCCGCGATCACGCCCGCTGGATTCGATCCCACCCACGCTTCTTCCTTCCCATTGCCGTACTGCGGCGCGTGTTCCGCGGCAAGTTCGTCGCCGGCCTGAAGTTTGCCTTCGAACGCCGTCAGCTGCACCTGGCCGGAGAACTCGCACCGCTCACCCATCCCAAGTTCTTCGCTGCCTGGCTGCGTCCGCTCTTCCGCAAAGATTGGATCGTCTACTCCAAACCACCCTTCGGCGGACCCGAGTACGTCCTGCAGTATCTCGGCCGCTATACCCACCGCGTCGCCATCTCCAACCATCGCTTGCTCGCATTGGTGGACGGACAGGTTACCTTTCGCTGGCGTGACTCTGTCGACCACAATCGGCAGAAAGTGATGACCGTCTCGCGCGATGAGTTTCTCCGTCGCTTCCTACTTCACCTGCTCCCCAAGGGCTTCGTCCGCATCCGCCACTTCGGCTTCCTCGCCAACCGAAGGCGCGCCGCCCTGCTGCCACGGTGCTTCGCCGCTCTTCACGCCAGTCCACCGAAAAACGAATCGAAAACGTCGACCGCTCCTACAGCGCACCCGCTGTGGCGCTGTCCCAAGTGCGGCGGACCGATGGCCGTCGTCGAACGATTCACCGCGGCACAACTCCAACTTCGTTCTCCACCACTCCTGGTCACAGCTGCATGAAATCACTCGCCCACAACCCCAACTGCTGGCGCGCTTCAGCGCGCTCCGTCGAAGTGTGTCTCCGTCACCGCTCGACACCTTCTTCATGCCCCAGAGTAGGTTTCGCTTCAACCGCCACTTCGCCTTTGCCCATGCCCGTCGGTTCCTCCGCAACGGACCTCGACCACCCCGACAACCTCTACAAACCTCTCTTGCTCCATTCAATTTGCATAAGTACCGCGCCCGCCGCGCCAGCGGCTTCCTTCTGACGGCTTTTTCGAACGCGACGCCTCTCACCTTTTCTTTCAGCCTTGAGCACTCATCCCGGCGTCGCCTCCGAAAAAGCACTAGCGTCACTCGGGAGCAATCCGAAGACTTAGTTTCTCCAGGGGCAGAGTTTAATGGCATGTGCCCCATTTGTGGTTCGCCCCATTATTCCCCTTTGAGAGCGCTCCCGAAGACCGGCTGGCTTCCGAGCGAGACATAAAAGCCCCAGAAAAGCAGAGCGAGCGGAGCCAGTAGTGCGATCATGGCGCGTCCAGCGTACCACTGGTCGAGAATCAGTGGGGGTGACGTACCGAGAGTTAATAGGATGAAGAAGAAGGCGGCCGCGGCAACGAGGCCAATTCTAACGAGCACTGCCAGGAATACAAGCACGAATAGAACGGTCAAAGCAAAACCCAGTGCTGTGGTTTGCGCATTTAGCAGAAGCATGATGAGTGCAATGGCGATCAGTCCTAACCTAGGCCGCCTTAACAGGCCAGTCATGACGGACAAGAGGGCAAAGTAGAAAAGGGCATAGAAGGAAGCCGCAAAAAGCAAGAGGAAGCAGTGGCCGATGGAGGGCAGGATCCCTTGACCGAAATAACCGTCCACGGGGGACGCTGCCGAGTTGTGCGAAAACGCCCCGACACCCAAGAAGATGGTGCCCATTGCCGAACCAGCCACGATGCCTAATAACACATCGCGTCCAACCAGTGGATCGCGAAGACGTCCGTTTAGAAGACGCTGCCAGGAAACCATCAGCTTCGGCCAGCTTTGCCGCGCATAGGGCTCCACGGCCATATATCCCAGCCACGCCAGCAACGCAAAAAGCAAGGGAGCACCGAGCAGAATAAATTGGACCGAAATGTACTCCGCTTGCGGGGCATAGTGATAAACGAAGAAACCATAGATGCAATTCGCGAGGATTGCAAAGCTCGCCAGACGCAGCGCTCCCTTCGCGTCTCCACGACCCCGACGAACGTTCCTGCGCGCGAAATACCCGGCAACGACAAGATAACCAGCCATCAATAATGGCCACGCCATCGTAAAAATGTCAGAGGAGGCGGGCATGCGGGACTGACCGGAAGGATCTCCTCGCCATGGCTGATCCCATGGAGCGATCAGTTGGAAATAGACCGGTACGCCGTGGTAGGCCGCTGCAGTTACGTGGAGAAGCAGGTCGGGGCGATCCGGGAGATGACCCTCCCAGTCGGCGCGAGCATCGAAGGAGTCGGGCGGGGCCCATTTGGGGCTGGCGGGAACAAACTGAGTCTTGTTCAGTCCGGCTTCGGCAAAAAGTAAGCCCCAGTCCAGATCAGGGCGGGCTCCTCCGGTTTCGACTTGCGGCGGGACGCCGCGCAGAAAGAGGAGATTTCCTTGCATATCCAGCCTGAGAGCGACCATGCCTGACGTTTCATATGACGGATTCAACACAGTCACCCTCGGCGGGCCGTTCGGGGTCTGAGCTCCCGGCATCATCCACTGTGGACTTTGCCGGTACCAGAAGCTTACCGGGGACGGCCACGCGTGTCCCGCGGGAGTACGTTTCCAATCGTTGTTCGAGGAGTTGTGAGCAGCATAGCGGAGATAATCTTTGTCTGAAGCGACCCAGAACGCGCGATCCACGGCGGCGGAATAACCCAATTTCTGCGCCAGATCCTGAGCGCGGTCTGCGAGCACTTCCGGGGATTTGTTCATAGGTGCAAGACCCCAGTCCATGTGTCTCGGAGCCAGAAGCATGGATGGGCCAAAGATCAGAATGAGTGCGCACACGAGGCAAGCCCAGGCAACGGCCGGCCGCAGCGAGCCCTGAGATCCAGCGGCTGCGACCATCTCTGGTGAAGGAGTTTCTCCGGCCGCGAGCGCGGACGCGAGCGGATCGCCGCCAGGGAGAGAAGCGGCGACACTTAATGCCGAGCGCGGCCGCTGCGCTGGGTCCCGATCCAGACAACGCAGGATGGCCCGCTCAACCACCGGATCAAAATTCTTGACGACGCTCGAGGGTGGAGTGGGATTCGTTTCAGTTTGCTTGCGATGCAGTTCGGCCAAGTTGGGGGCGTCAAATGCTCTCCTGCCGGTGAACAATTCATACAGGACCAAGCCGAGCGCGTACAGGTCACTCTGAGCGGAAGGCGCGGCGCCACCGAATAATTCTGGCGCAAGATATCCCGGTGTGCCTGCAGGGCCGGTCTGCTGATCCGCCTCGGACGCGGCAATCGCCAGACCGAAATCCGTAATCCGAGCGCGGCCCTTGCCATCGATCATCACATTCGAGGGCTTCAGGTCACGATGCAGCACCCCACTGCGATGAGCGGCGGCTAGACCGGCACACAGTTGCTGCGCGATTTCGACGGCTTTGTCGTCGGGTAAGCGGCCGATCCGCCGCAGCAGTGATGCGAGATCTTCGCCGTCAACAAATTCCATGGACAGGAATAGCCTGCCGTCACTCTCCCCGACGTCATATACGCGACAGACGTTAGGATGGGAAACTTGCCGCGCCGTGCGCACTTCGGCATAGAACTGATCGCGCCAACTTGTGTTTTTCCCGCGGTCCATGGATAGAAACTTGAGCGCCACGCGCTGGCCGAGCTTAAGGTCATCCGCGCCGTAGACTTCGCCCATGCCCCCGCGGCCGAGCAACGACACCACGCGGTAGCGATCGGCGACCATGCTGCCGGGAGCGAAGTTGAATGTTGGGGGTCGGTCGTGGGCGGAAACCGGGCCTGCGGCTGTGCGGCGGTCACCTTGGGCTAATTCCTCAGGTGAAATCGACATGGTTGGAGATGCGGCGAGCCTTGCGCCACAACGTTGGCACACTTCGATCGATTCGGCGTTCTGAGTTCCACAAACCTGGCAGCGAGTCACATTTGCACTCTACAAACAGAACTTGGGTTCAACCGATTCTGCACCCAGGACTGTTGTGTGTAAAGCATCAGCGCTACCGCGGCTTGACCAGCTTTGCGATGAGGGTCGCGATGCGACAATTTCTGGTTAGTCGGCGACCCGGAAGTTTCTCGGTCATCGACGAAATATGGCTCTTACAACGCTGACCAGGGGAAACACCATCACCGATTTCCCTACTGCAGCCGAAACCTTTCCTTCATCAGCCTTTGCAGGCGGGGTTTGTAGAGGAGATCGAAGGCGAGTTCTTTGTCGGGGAACATGGCGAGGGCGGCGCGTTTGGCTCCGGCAGCCAGTTCGGAGGCTTCTTCCACGGTGAGGTTGGGGTCCTGGCCGATGACCGACATGACCATGCTGATCATCACTTGCAGGCGGCGGATTTTGCGGGCTTCCTCTTCGCGCTCTTGCTGCTCCGGCATGGGAAAGCTCGGTTCCTGCCTGGCCTGTTGATGCATGTTCATGGTGTCCCCTTTTTCGTCCTACATAAATACGCCCACAGCTTTGGATGACACGGCACGGTCCGGCGTTGCGCCGATGGTTCCTGCCATTCTGCCTGATTTGCCGGGGAAAGCAACTGCACAAAGGTGTCGTTCTGGGGTCATTGCTGTAGGTTCGTGGCGAGCGAGAAGGGGTAGCATGGAAGATGGCTAGCGTGCTCTCGTTCGGTCCTGGCCTGGCACTTATTTCGTTAGCGAAAGAGAAAACCCCCACTTCTCGCAAACAACGCGAGAAATGGGGCACCCGGAAGAACACGAGGAGCTTCGCTCCTGGACAGCCGAGGGCGGCTGTCCCCACATGATCGGTTATCCCCATCGACGGGGGAAGAGTAAAATTGCGGGACAAGGTGGGAGTCGATCAGGTCGATTCCAGATTGGAGATGTCATGGCAGAAGCTGGCAATTCGGCCGCTGATCGGCAGCCGCGTCCTGATCCAAACGAGAAGTTGGTGAAGGTGTTTGGTTCGGAGCAGGAACCGGAGGCGCTGGTGGTGAAGGGGTTGCTGGATTCTGCGGGCATCGACAGCGATCTGACGTCGGCGTCGCTGGTGCAGGACGCGTTTCCGGGGCTGGGCGGGATGGTGATCCTCGTGCGCGAAGAGGACGCGGAAGAGGCGCGGCGCGTGATTGCGGAGGGACGGCGGTCGGCGCCCGACGATGACTCAACGGCGGAGATTGCGATTTTTGAAGAGCCGCCACCGAAGGCGTAACCGAGTGGCCGTCGAGGTAGAAGGTGACGGCTCCGTCGAGATCGGTGCGGTAGACGCGGGCTCCCGCGTCGGCCAGGCGGCTGAGAGTTTCCATGCGCGGCAGGCCGAAGGAATTTCCTGATCCTACTGAAATCATGGCGAACTGCGGACTGGCTGAGGCCAGCAGTTCTTCCGTTGAGGCATTGGCGCTGCCGTGATGGCCCACCTTCACTAAGTTCGCGCTGAGATGATGAAGCGCGGCGATGCGGCGTTCCACCTGCTTCTCCGCGTCTCCCTCGAGCAACACGGACGAATCCCCGTAGCTCACGCGCAGGACCATGGAATCATTGTTGATGGGCTTGCTGCCGACGGGCCAATCTTGCGGCGGAAATAGCACTTGGATTGTCGCGCCTCCGAGAGCAAATTCGTCTCCTTCCCAGCGGCGCACCACTTTGACGCCGAGCGCTTGCGCTGTGGCGATCACGTTCTCCAGAGCCTGACTTGGCGGTAGCAACCCAACCCATAATTCCTTCGGCTTGAAATTCTTGAGGACTGCGATCATGCCGCCGATGTGGTCGGAGTGTCCGTGAGTGATGGCGACGGCGTCGAGGCGGGAGATACCGCGCGTCCATAAATAAGGAGAGACGACATCTTCGCCGAAATCGAGTTGCGATCCGCCGGGACCGATAGGGCCTCCGGCATCGACCAGCAGCGTGCGGCCTTGCGGAGTGACGAGCAGCGTGGAATCGCCCTCGCCGACGTCGATGGAAGTGACTTCTAAAACCCCAGGACGCGTGTGCGCTGCAGCGGGGATGAATGCGAGGGCGATCGACGCGAAGAGGATGGCGGCGAGTCCAGTGCATGTCAGGAATGGACGGCGGCGTGCCGACCACATGGCCAGCACAAGCGCGGCAGCCCCGAGCGTAATCATGACGAGCGACGGCATGGCCACACGCAGATCAGACACTCGCAGGGCGCCGAGGCCCCGGACCGTGCCGGTGATTCCGTCCACTGCAAACGTGGCGAGAAGGGCTGGAACTTTCGACAACCACGGCGATATGGATCCTAAGGCGAGTGCGGCGATGGCGGCGGGCATCATCAACTGCACCAAGGGCACGACGATCATGTTCGAGGGCAATCCGATGGTGGTGGCGCGATGGAAGTAGTACGCCATGGGGAGGGCGAGTCCCATCTGCATCACGGCGGAGATGAAGAGTAGTTCCCATGCGACAAGGGCCACTCGGGCGGTCGTGCGGACCAGCCGGCGCGACCAGTTCTCTCCCACGAAAAGGGCGAGGCGTGCGGCGATGAATTGCAGGTCGACGCGGAACTGGCCCACG
The DNA here is from genome assembly GCA_963709025.1 of uncultured Acidobacteriaceae bacterium. GTDB lineage: Bacteria > Acidobacteriota > Terriglobia > Terriglobales > Acidobacteriaceae > Sulfotelmatobacter. The sequence continues at coordinate 148,515 of CAVPVE010000043.1, read as the reverse complement.
CGAGGGGGAAGCTGCGCGGCGTAATCATTGGAGTCCCAGTGCGCGAGCGCCTGCTTCTGAAGTTGCGAGGTGCGTTGCAGGATGGGGATTCCGATGGCCGCCACGATGAGCACGCAGACGAATGTCATCTGGAAGCTGGCGGTAAAGAGCTGGCGCGGGTCGACGATCAGCAATCCCAAGGCGGCGGCGCCCAGTGCGTTGACCATGGCGCGATCGCGGTAGAGCAGGCGCGTTCCCAGGTAGATGGCGCACATTAACGTGGCGCGCCAGACAGGAGCCCCGACCTCGGTGGTGAAGGCGTAGGCGACGCAGAACGCCACCGTGAGCAGCGTGGCGGGGACGTCGGCCACGCGCAGGCGACGCAGCGTCCAAAAGACGACGAAGGCGAGGATGCTGACATTCATTCCAGAGACCACGAGTACGTGGTAAGTGCCGGAGCGCTGGAAGTCGACACGAGTGTCGCGGTCAATGAAGGCTTCTTCGCCGATGACCATGGCATCGATGAGCGCGGCCTCGCGCGGAGGCCAGAGTTGGTGCACCTTGGCGACGATGCCACGATGCATGCGGCTGCGCCATGAGGCGATGCGGCTTCCGGCAAAGCCCGGAAGGCGCTCGACATTTTCCATCCTGGTAGAGGCCAGTGCGGCGATGCCGCTATCGGCGAGGTATCCCTGATAGTCGAAGGCTCCGGGATTGCGGAAATTGCGCGGGAGTTTGAGCTTGGCAGAGAAATGGATGCGGTCGCCGTAGTGGAAGACTGGCATGGCGGCGGTGGCGGTGGCAGCTGCGAGATTTTCTTCTGGTGATTCGTCGTCTGGACGCGGGCTGTAGATGCTCAGGCGGATGCCGGAGTGAATGGCTTCGCTGTGCCCTGCAGATGTCGGGACTTCCTCCGTTTCTACATCGACGGTCTGTCTGATTTCATTGAAGCCGCCAGGTTGGAGTCGTCCGTCACGCGTGACGTGGGCGGTGATTTGGAGTTCTTGGCGATCGGCATAGGGCTGGATGCTGGTGTCGAGGTGGGTGGCGGCGCCGCGGAGTTGAATGTGGAGGGCGCCGGCGAGGAAGAACGCGGCCAGAATGAGAAGCCAGCCGACTCCGGGTCGACGCTGCGCGAAGTATGCTGCCGCTGCCAGGAACGCGGCGATGGCGACGATCCACCAGAGCGTGGGGCGCCAGAGGTAGACTCCGGCGACAATGCCGAGGGAATAGAACGCGGCGGTCCAGAACATGGGCTGGCGAGGGGCTTTGAGGCGGAACGCGGGCGGCGAAGCGGGAGTGGATGACGGGATCATGCGACGGGTACTCTCCCGAAGACTTTAGGGGTCATCTCGGAGGCCTCGGATGAGATCCCTCTTGCAGTTCGCAGCGAGAGCTCTTCCGCCCCCTCCGCGGCTCGCCGATTTTTCGCTTGCACACCCACGGCTTGCGAGGTCGCGGAACAACTTGCCCATCACCGAACAAGCGACCACAGGGGCTTTACAGAGTGCTGAAAAACTCATATGCGTTGCACAGGGAAATAGGGTAAGAAGCAAGGATGCGCGGAGACGACGAGCAGCAGGATGGGGTGTTCAGCTATGTGAGTCTGGAACAGCGGGTGCCGAGCAATCACCCGCTGCGCGGGATTCGCCGGATGGTGGATCGGGCGTTGAGCGAGTTGTCGGGCCGGTTCGATGAACTGTATGCCACGACCGGGCGGCCGTCGATTGCGCCGGAGAAACTGCTGCGGGCACTGTTGCTGCAGGCGCTGTATGGCAAGCGCAGCGAGCGGTTGCTGATGGAGGAACTGGATTACAGTCTGCTGTTCCGCTGGTTTGTGGGATTGGCGATCGACGACCCGGTCTGGGATGCGACGGTGTTCAGCAAGAACCGGGATCGTTTGATTGCGGGCGAGATCGCCAGCCGGTTCTTCGTGGCAGTGCGGGGACAGTTAGAGAAGTCGGGACTACTGAGCGACGAACATTTTACGGTGGACGGGACGATGCTGGAGGCGTGGGCGAATCGGCGGAGTTTCCGGGAGAAGGCCGATCCGCCGGAGCGGGGCAGCGGACATGGCGGGAAGCGGTTGCTGCGCGACACGCATGAGAGCCAGACGGATCCGGAGGCGCGGCTGTATCGCAAGTGTAATGCGGGAGCAGCGGAGCCCAGTTATCTGGGACATGTGTTGACGGAAAACCATCACGGACTGATTGTGGCGGCAACGGTGACCCAGGCCGGAACACGGGCGGAGCGGGATGCGGCGCTGGATCTGCTGGATCAGCGCCGAAGCCAGAAGCGGCGCACCTTGGGAGCGGACAAGCAGTATCAGGAACGGCAGTTTGTGGAAGCGCTGCGGGCCCGCAACATCGTGCCCCATGTCGCGGAATACGAACAGGGGCAGTTGCGGCAACGGAATAGTCTGCGCGCCGAAGAGCGGGACAGCGCGGAGTTTGTGCAGAGCCAGAAGAAACGAAAACTCGTAGAACAGAGCTTCGCCTGGATCAAGCACTGGGCCGGGTTCCGGCAGGTGAAGTTGCGAAGTCGGCGGCGAGTGGAGTGGCTGTTTCAAATCGCGGCGGCCGCCTACAACCTGGTGCGTATGACGCGCTTGCAGGCGGCGGAAGTATGACCGGAGCCGCCGCATCGACTCGCAGCCGCTCCGTCTCGGTAGACCAGAAGCAGAGTGGAAGCAAGAAAAACTGATCGCAGACCGCAGTCTGCTCTGCAATCGGCGAGTTTTTCAGCAGACTGTGAAGCCCACGCTGATTCCAGATGCTTACGCGGCCCTAAAAGGGCCGCTCTTCCACGGTATTTTTCCGCAACGGCTTGCGCTGTGGGCTGCTTCGCTCGCGTGGAATCGCGGGCTCCGCCCCGGCGGACAGCCGAAGGCGGCTGTCCCCACATCGTCGCTGCGGTCCTGCGGTGACTGGCTCGACACAAGTCTCAGCGGGTCAGGTGCACGACGCTTTCCAGGTGGTAGGTTTGCGGGAACAGGTCCACGAGATGTACTTGCTCGGTGCGATAACCGCCGGCGAGCAGGGGCACGAGGTCGCGGGCCAGCGTCGCTGGATCGCACGATACATAAACAACGCGTGGCACGCCCAAGGAAGCCACCAACCGCGCCACGCGTTCTCCCAGGCCACTTCGAGGCGGGTCCACCACCGCTAGGTCGGGCTTATTAAGGATATGAGGGAGGACTACGCCCTTCCCGACTCGCCCCGCATGTTCCGCACGGGCCAGGTACTGCTCCGTGGTGGCCTGAACTGCCTCTCCATTCGAGGACTGATTGTAGGAAAGATCGCCTGTGGAAGTCTGTGACGACTCAACAGAAACGATGTGACGAAAGTCACTGGCCAGGGCTGTGGAAAACAATCCCACGCCAGCGTAGAGGTCGAGCGCCAGCTTGCCAGATTGGCCGGCGGTGACAATGCTTACCAGTTCATCGGTGAGGTGGCGGTTGGTCTGAAAGAAACTGCCGGCGCTGACGCGGTAAGATGCGCGCTGGGTTCGGTAGGTCAAGTGCGCGGCGCCAACGGCGACGAGGATTTCCTGCGCACTCGCTTTGCGGTCGCCGGGATTGGGCTCGCGAAAGGCGACTACTCCAGCGATCTCGGGCATGGCGGCGCGGAAATCCACCGCCCATTCGCGGATCGCCGCCCGGCGGGCTTCTCGGGCGCAGCTAACGTCGATAAGAAGTTGCGTGTCATCGGCATTAGCGAAGAACTCGACTTCGCGCACACCCTCGGGAACTTTACCCGCGCGACCGCTCTTCCACAACGACGCGATGCCGCGGTTGATGAGCGGTGAACTGATGGGACACTCCTCGACAGTCAGCAAGTCGTGCGACGCCATCTTGAAATATCCAGCGGCGAATGCGGGTTTGGTGCGCACTTGCAGGCGCGAGCGGTTGCGGTAGTTCCACGGGGGAGAGGGATGAACCTCGATGTCGAACGGCAAGTCCAACTTGGCGAGGCGGCGCAGGCTTTCGCGCAGGATCTCTTTCTTGATCTCGAGTTGGTGCTCGTAGTCGGTGTGCTGGTAGTGGCATCCTCCGCAGCGGGTAAAGTGCGGGCAGGGCGGCGGGACCCGATGCGGGGAAGGCTCGACGATCGCGTCCGCCCTCGCCCGCGCGAAGCCGGACTTCTGCTCGGTGAGGGAAGCTTCGATTTTTTCATCCGCCAGGACGAAGGGGACGAACACGGTCTTGCCGCGTCCGCTAGGGTCATGATCGGGTGCGGCGGCGGGCGAATCGGCAGGCAGACGGGCCAAGCCGTCCCCTCCATAGATCAGCTTTTCGATTGTGAGGAGCAAGGCTTGATTCTACGGCATAGAGAGGATGCCCCGTGGTTTACCGGTTGGAGATCGTCACGCAATGATCCGCGCGAGATCCCTCGCTCCGCCTGAAATGCGTCTACGCTCGGGATGACGCCAGCAGAGTTAAGGTTCACTTTCTTACGACCCAGGCCAGCCCATCGGGCTGCTTGCCTGCATCGATTTGTCCGGTTACTTCCAGAGTCTTCAGATCAATGACTGCAACTTTGTCGGCCATGCTGACGGCCACGTAAGCCCGCGAGCCGTCGGGCGCGATCAGGATGCCGGCTGAGCCGCCGCCCAGGTTCAACTGCTTCACTTCCTTGCGGGTGGCGACGTCGAGCACTAGAAGGCTCGTGTCTCCGGAGCGCGCACCCAAAGCTGAGATCAGGACGCGCTTGCCGTCCGGCGTGAACTTCAGGCGGTTGGCTCCCTTCACGGGGATTGGAATCGTTTGGACCGCTTTCTTCGAGGCGACGTCGATGATCGTGACGGACGCGTCGCGGGCGTTGGCAGCCCAGATTTGTTTTCCGTCGGGAGAAACGTCGAAGCCTTCGCAGCCTTGTCCGGCGGGGACGTTCGTCACCTCCCATGTGAGGCGTGGGCTGCCCGAAGGCGGGCCGGGAGGTCCGGATCCTGGCGGTGCTCCGGGCGCCGGTCCGAAGCCGTTCGGTTGGGAAACTTGTTCGATGATGCTGACGGTGGCGGAATTCACGTTGGACGTGAAGATCTTGTTGAGTCCGCTGTTCACAATGATCATGTGGGTTCGATCTTGACCGGTGCCGAGGATCCAATCCACGTGCTGCGTCGCCGGGTCGTAGCGGCCAATGACTTTATTTGTCTCAGCAGTGAAATAGAGTTTTCCGCCGGCGAAATCCAGGCCGTGAGTGGAACGCATCGCGCCGAGATCGATCGCCGGCAGCGCCTTGCGGGCAACGAGATCGACGACGGAGATCGTATTCAGAGTGCTGTCGGAACCGCCATAGTTTGAAATGTAGGCGAACCTGCCGTCGTCGGACGCGATGATCTCGTGGGGATCAGGGCCGGATGGCATGCGAGCCAAAACTTGCAACGTGGTTGGATCGACGATGGAGGCCGTGTGGTCGCTCTTTGACAGGACCAGGAGAGTCGCTGAGGGCTGTTGCCCAAATGCCAGACTCACTATCAGGGCCACCAATGCTAAACCAAGCATACTGCGCCGAAGCATTGTCGCTGCGCTCATCATCTTCCCTTCTCCCTCCGGAGTTCTGCTTCACCCGGCTTCTGGGCAGCTAGTTTACAACGCTCGGCCGGCCGCCGCGCCAGACGCCCAGGCCCACTGAAAGTTGAAGCCGCCAAGGTGGCCGGTGACGTCCACGACCTCGCCGATGAAATACAGGCCGGGGACCTTGCGGCATTCCATCGTTTTGGCGAAGAGTTCATCGGTGTCGACTCCGCCGCAGGTGACTTCGGCCTTCTCGTAGCCTTCGGTGCCTGCAGGCAGAATCGTCCACGCGTGCGCCTGTTGCTCGAGGTCGGCGAGCGCGGTGTTCGTCCAGGACGGCGGCGTGTGATGCTCGAGCCAGCGATCGGCCAGGCGGGCCGGCAAGACCTTGCGGAATTCGGATCGCAGCGCCGTCACCGTTCGCGGTGTTTTGGGGTCGTGGAAGATCGCGGTGAGATTACGATTCGGTGCGATGTCGATAGCGATGCGCTGTGGCTTTTTCCAGTACGACGAGATCTGAAGGATTGCAGGACCGCTCAGTCCGCGGTGCGTGACCAACATTTTCTCGTGGAACTGCTGTCCTTCGCATGAGGCAACCACTTCCGCGGACACGCCCGATAAATCACAGTATCGGGAGCGGTCTTCTTGATCGAGAATGAGAGGCACGAGGCCAGGCCATGGATCGCGAATCTTCAGACCGAATTCGCGTGCCAGGTCGTAGCCGAATGATGTCGCGCCGATCTTGGGAATCGACAGGCCGCCGGTCGCGACGACGAGCACGGGCGCGTGGAATTCCGCATCGCTGGTGCGGAGGACAAATTCTGTGGTGCGGCTCACTTCTTGAAATCTTGTGTTCAGGAAGATGCTGACGTTGGCGGCGCGGCATTCTTCTTCGAGCATCCCAAGGATGTCGCGGGCCGATCGGTCGCAGAACAGTTGTCCCAGCGTCTTCTCGTGATAGGGGATGCGGTGCTTCTCGACCAGTGCAATGAAATCGGTAGGCGTGTAGCGAGCCAGCGCGGACTTCGCAAAATGCGGGTTGGACGAGAGGAATTTTTCGGGCTGAGCATGGATGTTGGTGAAATTGCAGCGGCCACCGCCGGAGATGAGAATCTTTTTGCCGAGACGATCGGCGTGGTCGAGAACGGTGACGCGGCGTCCGCGTTTGCCGGCCTCGATGGCGCACATGAGGCCCGCTGCGCCGCCGCCGAGAATCAGTGCGTCGAAATGATGGGTCACGTTGGAGTGAACAGCTTACCTCAGCGGGCTGGGTGGTCGGAAAGAACCGCAGGCTCTCACCTCGGGGATGCAGTTGGGGAACACGGGTTCGTGTCCCCCATTCGCGAGGCCGCTCTCCGCGACCCATCTTGCCATCACGATCCGACGTAACTTGCGGAGGGGGGGAATGTTGTCCCTTCGGACAAGCCGATTATGCGGCGATGTCCTCGGCAACCGGCTTTCCGGCCCATGCCCCGACCAGTCCGTACGACACCACCACGGCCCGTCTGGCCAAGACCTCACTTCGAATGCGATCGGCCAAACTGTCGATCTGTACATTCGCAGGCGATGCGATGTTGAGTTTCTGGAGAGTCGGCACCAAACTTCGCACGGCTTCGGCTAACAGGCTGTATACGGGACTCTCGGCTGCACCAGAGATCACCGCATCGACACGCATGTTTGGGGCGGGCAATCCGGAATCGAGGAACAACGAATGCATCTCTAGCCCAAGTTCGGGGCGGGCACCACTGCCCCGCAGTGCATCTCCCAGCCAACGTGACGCTTCATCAAACGAAGAGACGGGCGGACACGAGCGGCATGCGCTTGTATCCAGCTCCTGAAACACCACCAGGCCATTTGGGCGAAGGTGTTTTGTGATCTGTCGCAGACTCCAGACGGGATCGTCCTGATACATCAGCACGAAGCGGCCCACAATTGCGTCGAAAGGCCGATCGAACGGCATTGCAGCGGGATCGCCTACCACAAAACTGACGTTGGAATGGTTGCGGCGAATGGCCCGTGCTCTGGCCCTTTGCACGGCTGCTTCAGATCGATCAACTCCGACGACCTGCCCGCCTTCGCCGACCAGATCCGCAGCCAGAAAGCTCACGTCTCCGCTGCCGCTGCCGACATCGAGCACGCGCATCCCCGATTTTATTCCCGCCTGAGTAAAGAGTTGCCTGGTGAACGGTGCGAAGACAGCACCTTGAAAAGCAAGGCGGTCCAATTCTCGGGAAGAATGACCAAGAGCATACTCGACCTGAGGAGCCGAGTTTGTAATCTGCGATAAAGACATTACGACCTCCAATGATGACGGTTTCAAAAGTTTTGGTTTTGGTTTGCGGTGGCCTAGATGAGGATCGATGGACTTAGAAAGGCCGACAATTCGGAAGAAATCGGACGATGTTCGAATCCAAATGCAAGCACGTTCGCGGCTGGCAGCCGACTCCGATTCACACAATGCTAAGAATTTCCTCCAGTCGCGGCCAAACGGTCAAGGCTCAAGTCCAGCATCAGGATAGCGACGCAGCCGACAGAGTTATGTCAAACTGCTGTCAACAGTTTGGAGATGATTTGTAAAAGCTGCGCGAGTGAGCGAGGTTCTTTCGTTAGGGTTTAGCGACAAATTGACCAACTCTTTCTCGAAAACCCCGATACACTCTGATCACATGTAGAACAGACTCAAGCGCGGGAGATGATATTTTTCCAGCAGGCGTTTGTGGACGTATTGCTTTTGGAGTTGGTCGATCTGGGCTCCGGACATTTTGCTTCGGTAGGGGGCGAGATCGCGGTCGGCTTCGGCGCGAACGGTGACGATTTCTTCGTCCGGCGTTGACGCGAGCAACATGGCGAAGAGTTTTTCTTCCAGCACCGTCAGGCGGCGCTCCAGATCTTCCAGACGGGCTGCCGGTTTTGCTTCCATTTGTTCCGCGAGTTCGCGCAATGTTCTCGCGGCATCGAGGGCGACCGAGCGCACGGAGACTCCGCTTGCTTCGGGAAGCTTTGCAGCCTCCAGCAAATCGGCGTTGCGCCGCAGGAACGGAACGACGACGGCCGGCTCAAATCCTTGGCTGGCGCTGGATTTCGGAGGCGCAGTGTCAGTTCCAGATGCACCCACCGCTGCTTCCTTCATGTCTTCGGCCGCCGACAGAACCAGCTGCGCGCAGTAAGCCAGGCTGTTCACCTTCTTTGTTTTCGATGGTCGCTGGGCGTAGCGGTCAAAGGCCTCGTCGATGCCGCGCAGCACGGCCTCCAGTGGTATGCCGGCATCCTTCCAGGTTTCAATCAGGGCCCAGTCCAGCGTCGAGAGTAGTAGTCCTCCGCCGCGGCGGCTCAGGAAGCGGTCTTCAATTTCGGTGAAGTAATTGAAGTAATTTTCCACGGTGGGTCAGCGCGACGAACGCGTGGGCGAAGAGGTAGGAACGCCGCCACCATTCTTGGATTTCGGCGAAGACGCTTTCGCTTCAGCCTGGAGCGCAGCTTTGGCCGTCGCGGAATCTTTGCGCGCGGATCCGTTGCGTTCCCAAATAATGCGCAACCCTTCGAGTGTCAGGAAGTCGTCGACGTGCTTGATGTATTTCGATCCGGTGCCGATCATGGGCCCGAGGCCGCCGGTCGCAAGCACGTGCGTCTCCGGGCCCAACTCCGCGAGCAGGAGTTCGAGAATGCCGTCGACCAGGCCGAGATATCCGTAGTAGAGGCCGGATTGCAGGCTGCCGACAGTGTTAGAGCCGATGACGCGGGCGGGCTTGCGGATCTCGACGCGAGGAAGGCGCGCAGTGCGTTCGAACAGTGCGTCGGCGGAAATACCGATGCCCGGGCAGATCACTCCGCCGAGATACTCGCCTTTTGCCGATACGCAATCGAACGTGGTGGCCGTGCCGAAATCCACGATGACGCAGGGGCCGCCATATTTTTCGAAAGCCGCAACGGCGTTGACGATGCGATCCGCGCCGACTTCTGCAGGATTGTCGTAGTGCACAGGCATGCCGGTCTTGACTCCAGGCTCGATATAAAGAGGACGCAGGTTGAAATAGCGCTCGCAGACTTGGCGCAGAACAGGATCGAGCGGCGGAACAACCGAAGAGATGACGATGCCGTGAATGCCTTTCGACTCGAGGCCGGCCATCGAAAACAAGTTGCGGAACAGGACGCCGTATTCGTCGACGGTGCTGGTGCGCGAGGTGGCGACCCGCCAGTTGGCGACCAGGCGCTCGTAACGCGGAACGTCGTCGGAGTCGCCGGTGGGATGTACCTTGGCAACGCGGGCGAAGACGCCCAGGACCGTGTTCGTGTTGCCGACGTCGATGACGAGAAGCATGTGGGGCCAGTTCCTAGTTGCTAGCTAAACCTTGCACTGATGAGCCGGTTCAACGTTCTCTGACTGTTCCGCTCAGCACCGTCTGTGTTCCCTTCGCGGTCCGGACTCGCAAGAATCCACGCTCGTCGAGGCCTTCGGTGGTGCCTTCGAATACGGAGCCGCTTTCTTCGATGCGAACCTGCTTGCCATGCACCCACGATGAACTCTCGGCGAAGCGGCGCAGAATCTTCTGCTTCGCCTCGGGGTCTTCGCACAACTGGCGATATTCGCGGTCGAGTGATTTTAACAAAGCTGCTACCAGTTCGACGCGAGACCACTCGCTGCCAGTCACCAGGCGCAGCGAGGTCGCGCCCAATTCCTTTGGGAAACTGTCCTGATTCACGTTGATACCGATGCCGACAACAATGTAGCGGACGCGAGTGGCTTCGGCATTCATCTCGGCAAGAATTCCGCAGACTTTCTTGCCATCGATCAGAAGATCATTGGGCCACTTCAGATCGGGAGCCACGCGTGAGTCGACCTGTTCGATGGCAGCGCGCACCGCGAGTCCGGCCGCGAGCGAGAGTGCCAAAACTTCCGACGGCGGGAGAGTGGGTCGCAGTACTACCGAACAGTAAATTCCAGTGGAACGTTGGGACTGCCACGAGTTGGCTCCGCGGCCGCGGCCCGCGGTTTGCTCCTCGGCAAGAAACACGCTGCCTTCAGGAGCGCCATCCGCCGCTGCAGCCATGGCAGCAGTATTCGTCGATCCGATCTTGTAAAAGTGGTGGAGGTGTTCGTCGAAGATGGTGCCGCGCAACAGCGGCCGTAAAATCTCCGGCAACAGCAGGTCCGGGACGGATCGTAGCTGATATCCGGTCGCGGGATGGCCGGCGACGTCCACACCGAGGCCGCGCAGTTGCTGAATCAGGCGCCAGACCTCGGAGCGCGTGGAAGAAATCTCCTGGGCAATCTTCGTTCCGCTGACGACGACGGTGGCGTGCTCCATCAGCAAGCGCACGATACGGCCCAGGCGCAGGTCGGTGGGCTGAGGTTGGTGCGCGGCGGGCCCTTTGGCCCGCGCGCTCACACGAATTGTTCCTGTCTTGCTGATGCGGAGATTATGCGCGAATCCCCGCGAAACAACAAATGCCTTTGCTACTGGGCGGTCTCGCTAAACGTCGCCACCGGATGTCCCAGAGAATATTGGCCCTCGGCGGTGACGCTTACTGTCCTGGCAGTCACGGGCAACGTGAGTACGACCGTCGCCTTCCCGGTGGAGTCGGTTGTAACGATGCGACTGGAGAGCGATCCAGCGTTAGCCGTGAACAGAACCGTTCCGCCCGAGGCGCTTCCTCCGGACTGGCCCGGAATCAGCGTTACCGACAAAGTCAATTGGCTGCCCGCCGCGCCTTTCTGCTTGTCACCCGTTTTGGTGAATGTCGCCGGAGGATTGCCGACGAGTATGTAGCCACCCTGCTGCTGCGCAACGCCGGCGGTGTCGGTGCTGGACACGTTGTAGTGATAGAACCCCGGCGTGCTACCGGCGGTCACGGTAATCTTTCCGTTGTGGCCCTTGCTCAGCGTGGGCTGCGATAGAACCACAGTGATCCCGCTGTCCGACGTCGCGGCCCCTAAGGTCACGGTTGCCGCTCCTGACATGACTTTTGGCTGGAGCACAACCTTCCCGCCGGCTGGAACCATGGTTGTGTCAGGATTCAAGTCCCATTCCGCGCCCGGAAGTTGCATCGTGCCGGTAACCACCAGAAGCGTTGCCGTGTAGGGCGCAAACGCCTGTGTGGCAGACCACGAGGTGGTTTTCGACGCCACGATCTTGGTGGGATTGGTTGCGGCCAGCGTGTACAAGGTCACCTGCCGCGGTGTGAATCCATTGGTGGTGAACTGCGCCTGCACGGAGTTTGACGGATCTTTATTCAGTACTAGCACGGTCAGAGTTGTGCCCGTCGAGTTGAGCGCGGCGTAGCTGCTGAACAGATCAGGATCGCCGTTGTTGGCAGCCGAGACAGAGGTCGTTGCGAATCCGTGATGATGGCCGTCGTAATTGGTGAAGAGTTTCAACGCGAGGTAGTTGGGATTCGCCGGCGAAGGAGCAGTCCAACGCGACGCAAGATACATCCGCTCACGTCCTAGAATGCCGTAGGCATCGGCATCTCCGAGGGCGGTCGAAAAATCGGATTCGCCGGCGAAAGCTGCACTCCACTCGGTGAAGCTGACGGGAGTTCCGGGATAAATCATGTTGGCCGTCGCCCGAATGCGCGGAATGCGGAACGGGATCGTCTTGTTGGGTTGGATAAACGTCGCCCAGTTCTGATTGATCGAACTGGACTCGCTCACATACGTTGGGTCCCAGTAATCGCGATAGATGCGCGCGGAGAGAGCTTGCTTCTGCGCCTGTGTCCAGGTGGATGTGTCAGGGCCGTCGGGATAAGCGTGGACATCGAGAACCTCCACTGAGTGCTCGCCGGCAACTTTGTCTTCCCAATAAACTTCGTTCAGCCACCAAGGCAGGAGATCGACGCCAGCGTGCGCGCCCTTGTCCGAGCCATTCGCACCGTTCCAGTAGAACCACCAGCAGCAGCTGACCGGGCCGAAACGCATGGCCTTCGCATCCCAACTTTTGAGGTTGCGCGCTTCCGTCACAAACGTGTCGCGCATTTCGTTGTAGGCGGTAGGCGCGGGATGGACATCGCGATGCGTGCCACCCCAAATGTCGATCTCGTTATCCATGTTGTAGAAGTGAGGAGCCGTGCCGAACGCCGCCGCCAGCGCTCCCGCCCACTGGTTACGGTAGACGCTGCCAGGAGGATCGCTGGTTCCGGGTTGATCCAGAAGGGGCACGTTGGCGTCGTTGGGATTGGCGGTGAGAGTTGTGCTGCAATCGGTTTTCAGGCCGTCGCCGGCGTCCGTGTTGTAGGGATCGACGCTGCACTGCGCGCCGTATTTCGCAATGGAAAAACTCCAGTGCCCGTTGCTGCCATTCTCTGCGCTTTGTGCAACCCAGGGCAGCATCACCATCGTCATGAGAGGATGGCTGCCGGCACTCTTCACGTCGGTAATGAATTTGGTGGAATCCGCGTCGCCGATTTCAGAGTAGTTGAAGTCCTCGAAGTAATAGTCGTTCGCGGCGTTGTAAGTAAAGAGCTGCCAGTTGTAGCGGGAGGTCGCATTGCCACCCCAGCGCACGACGCTTAATCCACTGTCAGTAATCGTCGGCGCATCCTGCGGGTAAGCACCGCCGTAAACATAGGTGCTGATGGTATGACGGTTGCTGAGCGCGTCGACCGTCACATTGATGTTGGTGATGGCTGGAGCGCCGGCCGATTGGAGATCCGCCGGAGTTGACGTTAGGGCGGACGTTGGAGCAGCCGGAATACTTTGAAGTTTTGATTCGGGAGCGCGTGCGACAGAAACCACAACCGCGAATTGCACAAGGCATACGGCTAACAGGAAGCGAGCGAAGGGGTACATAAGGAGAGGACCTCCGTTGAAGGCAGTTTAGCGCCCCCACGGAATCAGCCGGCCGCACAGAAGTACATCTGTTCTGAAATCCGGAATGGGGGAATCGCAAGAGTCCCGGGAACTCGAAACACCGCTATGCGTCAGGGAATGGCAGCGAACTCAGGCAGGGACAACTCGCATGCTCATATCCACCGCCTGGGGCGAGTGCGTCAGCAGACCGACCGAAATAAAATCGACCCCAGTCTCGGCATAAGCGCGGACATTCTCGAGGCGAATTCCGCCGGAACACTCCAATGGAATGATACGACCGTCCTTCAGAGGATCCTTCTGCAGGCTCTTCCAGAGATCGGGCTGCGAGCAGCGCTCGACGGCGTGCCGCACGTCTTCGACGGACATGTTATCCAGAAGAAAAGCTTCTCCGCCGTTGGCGAGGGCCAGGTCCAACTCCTCGAGCGTGCGGACTTCCACTTCGATGATCTGCGAGCCGCGTCGATTGCGGATCGCGCGCTCCAGCGCGGGAACAATGCCACCCGCCAGCGCGATGTGATTGTTCTTGATGAGCACGCCATCGGAAAGATCGAGGCGATGATTCTGTCCGCCGCCGCAACGCACGGCGTTCTTGTCGATCACTCGCAGGCCGGGCGCGGTTTTGCGCGTATCGAGAATGCGCGCCTTGGTGCCCGACACCGCCTCCACGAACTTGCGGGTCAGAGTGGCGATGCCGCTCATGCGTTGCAGAAAATTGAGGATCACGCGCTCGCAGGAAAGGATCACGCGCGCATTGTGACGGATCACCGCGACCGATTGTCCCTTGTGCAAGCGCACGCCATCGAAAATCTCGGGGTGCGTGGTGACTTCGTAGTGGGCAGTGACGGCTCCGTCGAGGGCGGCGTAGACATCTAAAATGCGGGCGATACAGCCAAGGCCCGCGACGATGCACTCCTGCTTGGAGATGATGGTCGCAGTCGCGCGCTGGCTGGGATCGATGCAGGCATAGCTGGTGGCATCGCGCGTTGCCCGGTCTTCGACCAGCGCGTTTTCAAGGATTGCCGTGATGCGTCGTGAATTCCAGTCCATAAAACAGTTGCCAGTAGCCAGTTGTCAGTGGCCAACAAGAAAATGTGGGGACAGCCGCCCTCGGCTGTCCGCGGGCCGAAGGTCCGGCCTTATTATTGCGGAACCTAAGGAGCCTCTGAGCAACCATCAACTTTGAAGGCGGCGGGAATTCCAGACCTGCACAGGCCAGGAATTTCCTGTATTGCTTGCAACCTTACTGGAACCCCGCTATTTACGTGAGGTTCAGAGACACTACGCCCTTGCCACCGCCAGCCGTCTGCGGTGCAGGTACAGGTTCACCAACGCGAAGCTGGCGCACAGGCGATGATGGTTCTTCTTAATCCCGCGGTATCTCACCTTCTCGAAGCCGAAGATGCGCTTCAGAATCCGGAACGGATGTTCCACTTTCGCTCTCACTCTGGCCTTCACCCGGTTCTTGGCTTTTTGTAACTCGTCCACAAAGTTCTTGTATTGCACTCTCCGGCTGGTCATATCTTGCGCTCGCGGAGCCGTCTGCCGGATGGCTTCTCCCTGTCCCTGATACCCGCCGTCGCCCCACACCTTGCGCTCTTCCCCGTGCAGCAGATCCGGTAGCATGTGCTTGTCCGCTACCGAAGCCGCCGACGTGCACACCGAATGCACGTGACCTTGCTTGGAGTCCACTCCGATGTGCGCCTTCAGCCCGAAATACCACTGCTTTCCCTTGCGCGTCTGATGCATCTCCGGATCGCGCTCCCCACTCCGGTTCTTGGTCGACGAGGGCGCATGAATAATGGTTGCGTCCACAATCGTTCCGGTGGTGATGCGGATGCCCCGGCTCTCCAGATACTGGTTCACCGCGTTCAGCATCGCCCCGCCCAGTTCGTGTTTCTCCAGCAGGTGACGGAACCCGAGGATAGTGCTCTCGTCCGGCACCGGCGCACGCCCCAGATCGATTCCCACAAAGTGCCGCAGCACCGGCGATTCATACAGCGCATCCTCCGCACCCGGATCGCTCAGGTTGAACCACTGCTGCAGAAAATACACCCGCAACATGATGCTCAGTCCTACCGGAGGCCGTCCGTTCTCTCCCTTCGGAAGTGCGGTTCCACCAACCCTTGTAACTCGCCCCACGGCACCACCTGCTCCATCTCCTCGAGAAACCGCTCCCGCTTCGTCTTCCGCCCATACTTCTCGAACCCAGTCTGCGCCGCCAGAGTTTGTTGTCGCACTCGCCTTTTCACCTCGACTTACACCCTATACGCTCAGCCTGTGGATCGGAGAGTTCTTCAGAGGTTCCCTGATATGGTGTGACCCTGTCAACATCTTCGAATCGTTGGGGTAGTTTTTGCATTTGTCTTTTCGAGGACAGGATCAGCAGTAGCCGAGGCAGGTAATGGCGACGATTGATCAAGCTGATATTCGCGGGTCGGAACCGCATAATCATGATCCGTCGGGAGCTGCCTCTGACTAAGTGCGCGAATCCGGCTAGGCCTGTCGCATAGGGAAGCCGAGGATTCTCCTTCGTGCTTGCTCCGGCTGCGGCTGACCCTGTCCTCGAATTGGAGAGCGTTGTTCATGGGTTGAATCGTTTTTGCTTTTTCCTTATTTGGAAAGTCTTTGCTTTTGTTCTTTCGGTTCCCCTCATGCCGCCAGTTGTTGTTTGCAGGACGCTTCGGCCTTGATCCCGATGGCCCAGATGAAGCCCAACAGCTCGCGTGCGACTGCCGTCATGGTCTTTCTCTGCTCCTTGCCTCGAGCCATCAGCGTCAGGTAGCGCTTGTGCAGGCGGTTCTGTGCTTTCCATGCAATCTCGGTAATTTCTGCCGGAAGTCCTTCCTGTCGCTTGCGCAACCGGGCTCCGATGGCAGGCCGGTGTCGATAGCTCCAGGCCGATTCGACCACGATGCGTCGGAGGTGCGCGTTACCTGACTTGGTAATGCCGCCTCTTCGAATACGCTCGCCGCTGGAGTCTTCGCTGGGAAAGGCTCCGCTATACCCCATCAGATCCCGCGCACGCTCGAAGCGGGAGGTGATGTTGCCCAGCTCGACAGCAATCGTGACTGCCGAGATATGCGCAATGCCTGTAAACCGCGAACCACATCCTGCATCGGCACCGGAGCCAGCTGAATCACTTCCACAATCGACTGCTCCAACCGCTTGACTCGTTCTTCCATGTGCTGAACTTCGTTCAGACAATCGAGCAACGTGGCCTCCTGCGCCGGATGGGTGTAGCGCACCTGCTGGACCCACTCCACGTAACGTTCCGTCCACGCCTTCACTCCCAACGGAGGACGCTGGCCCGTACGGAGCAGGAACTTGGTCAGCCGATGCTTCGCGCGCAGCTGATCCTGCTTGGCTGCCTCCCGTTGCCGGACAAGATCGCGTAAGGCTTCCGATGCCTCATCCGGCACCCACACTGCGGTCAGATCGCCGGAGCGGTGACTCCGTGCCAGCTTCAAAGCGTCCCGCCGGTCGGTCTTTACCTTGTCCCCGGGCTTTTTCGGAACCAGCGACGGCGCCACCACATCGCACTTGATTCCCAACTGCGTCAGCTGCCAGTAAAGTACGAACCCCGTCGGGCCGGCTTCATAGCAGGCCCGCAGATGCTCGACCGGTCCAAGTTTCCTGATCAACTTGCGGATCGACTCTTCGCGGTTGGCAATCGTTCCCAGGCTGCGAACCTCTCCATCCGCCTCTGCTACTGCCACGGTTATCGTTTCGGCATGGACATCCAAACCCAAAAATCGTAACTTCTCTATCATGACCGGTTCCCTCCGCTTGTGGCTCTGGACTAAAGTTCTTCAAACAAACTCAGCCTAACCCACGACCAGCGCATCGAGCCGGTCACACCATAATGACTAAGTCGAGCTGCGCTCGACAGGACAGCCGACGGCGGCTGTCCCCACATTCAACATCCTAATTCTTTCATCTTGCTCCTTGCTTTCTCTTGCAGCACCAGCAGTTCCTGGCCCCGCCGCCGCAGACCCTCGACTACTTTCTCGGGAGCCTTGGCCAGAAACTGATCGTTGCCCAGCTGCTTCTGATTGTTGCCCAACTCTTTTTCAATCTTCTCCAATTCTTTTTTCAGGCGCTCGCATTCCGCCGCGACGTCGATCATTCTTTCGTAGATCACGTGCACATCGAAGCGCGCGGTGCCGCGTGCGCCAGCCCGGTTGGCGAGCGACGTCTCCACAAAGGTGATCTTCTCTACATTTCCTAACCGCTCGACCGCGCCGTGATTCTGCTCGACCATCTTACGGATAGCAGTTTCGTGCGCGAAAACTTCGATCGGCACCTTCACCTTGGGCTCGACTTTCAGTTCCGCCCGCAGGTTGCGCACGCTGACGATCAAATCCTGCAGGATGGCCATCTCAGTCTCGGCAGCGAGATCAAATTGCTTTTCATCCGCCTGCGGATAGGCCGCCAGCGCAATCGACTTCCCCGGAGGCTTGCCTTCGTAGAGCGCCTGCCAGATCTCTTCCGTGATGAATGGCATCACCGGATGCAGCAAGCGCAGCGAAGCGTCGAACAGATTGACCAGGTTCGCGCAGGCCGCACGCGCCACGCTCTTGTCGGCCCCCTCTTCGAAATTCAACCGCGGCTTGATCAATTCCAGATACCAGTCGCAGAACTCTCCCCAGAAAAAATCGTAGATGCGGTTCGCCGCTTCGTGGAATCGGTAGGTTGCGAGCGCATCATTCACGTCAGCCACAACGCGATTGAAACGGGAAAGAATCCAGCGGTCCTCAAGCGTTGCAGCCTGGAAGCCAGCGACTCCGGCAGTTGCATTGCTCGTGTGGGACCGGGTCTCAGACCCGGTCCCCGGCCGCAGGCCGGGCTCGATCCTGTCCACGTTCATGAACATGAAACGCGCGGCATTCCAGATTTTATTGGCGAAGGCGCGGTAGCCGTCGGTGCGGCTCTCGCTAAACGCGATGTCGGTGCCGGGCGCCGCCATGGCCGCCAGCGTAAAGCGTGTAGCATCCGTGCCGAAGCGCTCAATAATTTCCAGCGGATCGATCACGTTCCCCTTCGTCTTCGACATCTTCTGCCGCTCGGCATCGCGCACCAGCGAATGAATGTAGACATGGCGGAAGGGCACGCTGTCATTCTTCTTGTCGGCCCAGCCGTTGGCCTTCTTGATGGCCGGATCCTGCTCGTGCTCCTGCATGAAGTGGCAGCCGAACATGATCATTCGGGCGACCCAGAAAAACAAAATCTCGTAGGCGGTGATGAGCAGCGTGGTCGGATAAAAAACCGCCTGAGCGCGCGTCTTCTGCGGCCAGCCGAGCGTGGTGAACGGCAGCAAGCCCGACGAAAACCAGGTATCGAGCACATCGGAAACCTGCTCCAGCTTCGCTCCGCCGCACTTGGTGCACTTGGTCGGAGCCTCGCGCGCAACAATAATTTCTTTGCATGCATCATTGCCGCACGTCCAAGCGGGAATGCGATGTCCCCACCACAGCTGGCGCGAGATGCACCAGTCATAGATGTTGTTCATCCAGTTCAGATAAATCTGGCGGTAGTTGTCAGGTACGATCGTGATCTCGCCGCTCTCGACGGCTTCCCGCGCGCGATCGGCCAGCGGCTTGATTTTGATGAACCACTGTTCCGACAGCCGCGGCTCGACGATGGTCCCGCAGCGCTCGCATTTGCCGATCGAGAGCGCGTGGTCCTTCTCGGAAACCAGGAATTCCTGCTCCTGCAAATCGGCCAGCACGCGCTTGCGCGCTTCGAACCGATCGAGCCCGGCGTAGGGCCCGGCATTCTGGTTCATGTGCGCGTGCTCGTCCATCACGTCGATCTGCGGCAGGTTGTGGCGCTTTCCCGCCTGAAAATCGTTGGGATCGTGCGCAGGCGTCACCTTCACCGCTCCCGTGCCGAACTCCGGCTGCGCGAGTTCGTCGGTGATGATGGGAATCTCCCGCTTGATCAGCGGCACGAGAACATGCTTGCCGTGCAGATGCGTGTAGCGCTCGTCTTTCGCGTTCACGGCGATGGCCGTGTCGCCGAGCATGGTCTCCGGGCGCGTCGTCGCGACCGTGATGAACTCGTTTGTGCCGGGCTTCGATTCAACGACCGGGTAGCGAATCTCCCACAGCTTTCCGGCCACATCTTCGTGCTTCACTTCGAGATCGGAGATCGCGGTCTCGTGCCACGGGCACCAATTCACGATGTAGTGTCCGCGATAGATCAGTCCTTCTTCATACAAGCGGACGAATACCTCGCGCACCGCGTGCGAAAGATTTTCGTCCATCGTGAAGTACTCGCGGTCCCAGTCGACGGAGGCGCCCAGTCGCTTCATCTGGTCGAGGATGGCGCCGCCATAAAGCTTCTTCCATTCCCAAACGCGCTCGATGAATTTCTCGCGTCCCAGGTCGCGGCGCTTCTTGCCTTCTTTGGCGAGGTCACGCTCCACCATCATCTGCGTGGCGATGCCAGCGTGATCGGTGCCGGGCAGCCACAGCGTGATAAATCCGCGCATGCGATGCCAGCGCACAATGATGTCCATCTGCGTCTGGTTGAGCATGTGGCCCATGTGCAGGCGTCCGGTGACGTTCGGCGGAGGCAGCAGCAGCGTGAACACGGGACGCGTCTCGCCGGGAGGCGGCGTCTTGACCGAGAACAGTTTTTCTTGAACCCAGTAGTCGGCCCAGCGCGTTTCAATCGCGCCCGGTTCGTAAGATTTCGGCAGTTCGTGCGGCATGAGTGTGTGCGATCGAAGTTCGTGTAGGACAGTACTCCTACGGCGTCAAGACAGGCCCCAGTTGTCCCGCCGGAAGCCAGCCAGCAGTTGCGCAGCAGAAGGAGGAACTTCTGATCTTACAGGTCGGAGAAAACGGGGGTCAAACGGGATCGGGGGTGAGAACAGGACGGGAGGGAATATGCACCCCTGGAGAGGGCAGTCGCGCCTCCCCCTGTGGGCAGTCCTTAAGAAAATCATTGAACGAGAGAATGGGAGTTGGAGAAGTTTTAATCGCCTTCCGCTGCCTTCCCGGAGTTGGGTGTGACATTTGTCTCCCGCATCGGCGCTTTCCTTTTCTGAGGATTGATCGGCTCATGGGGAATATATTCAGGATGGAACGGAGCCTCGACCTTTAAATGTGTTTGGTGGAGGATCTTTCTCTTGCGTGAGTGATCACCGTCGAACGGATCATCATTCCAGTACCACTTATCCTGTGTATAGATGCGAGTTATACCTGCCTGGATGATGGCATTGCAGCACGCAAGGCATGGGAACTTCGTCACAAAAATGGATGCACCTTCAAGGGCAACACCGATGCGGGCTGCGTTCAGAATGGCATTCTGTTCGGCGTGACAGATTACTTTCAACTTCTCGTCCGGATTTCCGAGAATCTGCTCGTCATCGTGGACGCCACGCGCCAAGCCATTGAAACCCGTGGACAGAACAACATTGTCTCGTGATGCAATCACGGCACCAACACGACATCTCGGATCTTTGGATTTGATTGATGCAGCCCACGCCATGCTCAAGAAATACTCATCCCAATTCTCCACATGCTCCGGAAGAGTAATGACTGATTTTTGCGCGTCAGGTTGGGCCGCGTCTGATGTTGTGGTACGTTCAGCGTTAGGCATTCAAGTACCCTCAGTATGCCGCTTACGCTTACCATGACAGGCTCAACGCCTCTGGGCAAGGTTCCTTTGGTTACTATCCCACCTCCCGCTGCGGCGCATATCGTTCCTGTGGTGCAGCTGAAGCCCGGCACCTAATGTTCTACTGCTTCAGAAACGGGTCCCTCCGGACGACCATCCTCAGCAATCGGAGTGATTTCGGATGTACCGGAAGTCCTCGCCGTACACGCACGATTGTGTGTCGACTCAACCCAGTTTCGTTCTCGAGAAAGGCTAGCGGTATTTGCAGAAGACGCTGTCTTAGTCGCTCATCCGCCAACCCGCTATCCACTCCATATCGCACGAGCGAAGGCATTAGGGTACTGATATCGTCGTTCTGTTCCCACCCTCGTTCAGTTTCTTTGCCGATCAAATGAAAACCTGTGGCAGTCACGGGATATCGCTTGAGCAATCCCACGCTGTCGGCCGTGCAGGGAGTTCCATCTGGGGCGAAGCTCTTGGATTCGGAGTGCCGATGATATTGCTGAAAAACCATCTCAAACGTCTGGACTAAGAGAGGCAGCGTTGGAGTGTCCAGAGTGTGGGTTGTTCCATCGTGAATGTTAATGTGCGGCATCGTCATCCAGCGTGAAGAATCTTTCTCGAACGGGGCCAATAGCGTGACGTGAACGCCCGACAGATTTAGCAAAACGGGAGACAGGGCGAAGTTGTACGGCCAGGCCTGATCGCGTCGCAGACGACGCAAAGCTGCCATAACATTTGGCGTGCTGATGGCAATCCGCCTCATGACCGGTCGACGAAACCAGTCTGGCTTCCGGCATGGAAGCCCGAGAGCACGGTTGAGCATCCACTCCCAGCCTTCCTTTATCCACACCGGCACTTCGCATTCCGGATCGCGCCCTTCTTTGGGTCTGTAATAGAGTCCAAGGCCATGCTCGCTGACTTTGACAAGGTGGAAGCCGGCAGCATCCCGCGTGTAAAGACCATAGCGTTTGGCGGAGATGCCATAGCCGTAAAGCTGTCTCTGACGACCATCGGCAGCGTAATTGAGTTCTTCCACGATGTTCAGAACGGAGCCAGGGACAATTTTGGGATCGTAAGGATTAAGGCTCTGGAATCGATCGACAATCTGTCGGACCTGTTTCCATGGGAGTGCCCTGATTGCGTCCGCTCCGTCGGACATTCGATGGGTACCACCCGGACAGCGAACAAATTCCCCCTTCTCGGAGGACACGATCGCCATGGAATCCGTATCGCACATGAGGTAAGTTCCACCTGCATCCGTGACCATCTTTTCCAGCAGTGATAACAGCAGGCGCCCGCCTGCGGTGATCAGGGACGCAACCGGCGGAAAATACCACGGTCCCGGCACTTCCATGGTGCAGGTTCGCTCAGTCCCGCTCAGTTCGCCGGAGAAGATTCCTATCTTCTTTGCATCGTTCTTTCCTACCTGGAGCTTGTTCACCTCGGCATAGATCCCGTAGCATCCTGCGTTCGCAAGTATTTTGAGGAAGTAGTAGAGAGGGTCGGTCTTTTGTTTCCCCTTGCGTTCCTCTATGACTTTGCGAAAGAAATCATCCGTATAAGGGTCGATGGAACCCGTCCCGAGCATTACCGAATTCATGCTCTTTTGAACGCCCACAGGCTCAATCCGTATGGCTTGCAGAATTTTGGGAGGCCTTCCCTTGAACAGTGGCGATCCCACGACGTCAGGACCGGCAGACCAGAATGGCCTTTCGGACGTGAGAGGATTCAGTCCAATGTTAGTTTGATTGCCAGATTGACCGTCACCATAGATGGTGCGGACCGGCAGTATGTCGGCGTCCGGTTGGACCAGCGCGAAAAACGCTAGTCTGGGCCAAGTCCGCTGGTCTAACAGGCGATCGACGGTAAGCGATTGGAGAAGCGCTCGCACTTCCCGAGTCGCGTCTCGCACGCGGACCTTCTCTGCCGTCAGCAATGACCATAACCCGAGCAGTGTGTTCACTGTGGGGTATTGACTTGTGAAGTCGGTGTAGACGACCGGCACGGGGGTGTGACGAATGCGAATTTCCGCGCGTCCTCCGTAGTATCCCTGCATGCAAATACCTTTTGTTTTCTCGTCCAATTGAAATTTCTGTTCGGGTGAAATGACTCCCATTGTCTTCAGGAATGCCTTGGCAATCGAGGCGGCGGAATAGGCTCGCTCTGGCGGAAGATCGCCGAGTGGGTAACTCTTGAATTCTGCCAACAGCGCGTTCAACAGACCAACCGTCGCTCGTACATCTTGCCTGCAATAGTTGATTTCGTCCGGTGTGACTCGTCCGGATGGCACATAATCAGGACGTTTTCCCGGCACTTTGAATTCGCGGCACGAACTCTCAAGACTGAGGCTCTTATTCCGCAGGGCCCAAACGAGCGTCTTGAGATCCAGGAATCGACCGATCCGGTAGGGCTGATTCATATCGCCGCCAGCCAAACGAATGAAGGCAGCTTTGGAATCCTTCGGACGGAGTTGAACACGGGGACGAAAGCTGTTGGGGAGCCATTCGCCGTTCGCTTTGCTCTTGTACCGAAAAACGACAAAGCTCCATCCGCGCCCACCGGCTCCACGGGCTACGCGATACTCCACTGCCAAGCGTGAGAGATCGAATGGGAGATTGAATGCAACGATCGCGGCTCCTGCCTGAATTGCCATGTACATCACTTTCTCGACGAACCCGCGACGGTCGTAGAGCCTGAGCTTCAATTCACCTTTCGTCCTTTTGCGGCTCTTCTCGCGGACGTACTTGCAGACTACTTCTATCTGCTTGGGGCTTAGGTTGTCTTCATGAAATATCCCCTCTTCCAGGGGCCGATAAGTACCATCCGATCCCAATTCACAGAACTGATAGACACCAAAATTGAGACTTTGCAGTGCGTCGGTTGTCGTCTCGGTGTCGAAGACAAGTACATACTTCGGTAGGCGCAGCGCTCTCTTCGTTCCAGTCTTCTCCGAAGCCTCTTCGTCCAGAATGCAGGTATGACATCGCAGAAAAATCTCGTGATTCATCATAAAGATCTCCTAGTACCGTGACCGCGTGATTTTGTAGCCAAACTTCTTGCGAGCCTGCGTGCGAGTAAAGCTCCACTGGATTGGGACTCGGTCGTGGTTCATGCGGCGGTTCCACGCCCGCGTTTCCTTCCGCAGAGAAGGTCGATCCCCAATCCGGCGTCGGCCCAAGCATTGCCGGGAGAGTAGGCTGATCTCAATCTCCGCCTGGTTCAACCAGCTACCGTGCTTCGGGGTGTAGTGCACGGTGAATCGATTCCACAACCAATCGCCTGCCTCTGCCCCAAAACGTTCGACGACCGCCTTGCGGGTGTGGGAACTCAGATTGTCCATCACCAGATGGATGGTATCGGCCTCGGGGTAGCGGGCCGCCACATCCAGCAGGTAATCGGCAAACTCGGGCGACGAGCGGTGGTTGGTCACCTTGGTAAAATGACGCCCCGCTTTCGGTTGGACACCGCAGAACACATTGGCCGTTCCGCAACGCCGATATTCACCATCGCGACGGGCCACCCGCCCCGGCTGCAGCGCTACCGGAGGTCGAACTTCCTGATGGAGCACCACCGGTTTTTCGTCGATACACACCACCGGTTCCCGTACCGAGAGCGGCTTTTCATACACGGCCAGCACATCCTCCATGCGCGCAATATATTCCTCATCGAGTTCGGCCACGCACCACATTTTTTTCCCGCCACGGTTTCAGGTCGTGGCTTTCAAGCAAGATTCGGACCGTCTCTCGTCCCACTCCCGGCACCAGCTTGCGCTTCACCGCCTCCTCCGCCAGCAAGCGCACCGTCCACCGCGCCCGGCCCTCGGGCGGCGGACTGCAGACCAGGGCCACGATGCGCTGCCGCTGTTGGGCATCCAACCGCGCTTCTTTCCCCGGTCGCGCCCGCTCATACAAGGCTCCCTCCAGACCGCCTTGCTGATAGCGTTGGCTGGTCAGCCAAACCGTCTTCGGGGTCAAGCCCACGTTGCGGGCTACCTTGCGAATCGCTTGCCCATCCGCCAGTTGTCGCAGCACCAAGGCTCGCAGCACGGTCCGTACCGGCTGCAGACCGCCGCTCAACAAGTCATCCAATTGCTGCTGCTCCGGCTTGGACAACCGCAGCTGAACTTTCCTGCCGTCTCCCATGCCCCAGCAATACGCCCGGACCTGTCCGTTGACAAGTATCTATCTGTATTACTATTCATGTGGTCATAGTACTAGTCAGAAAGAAGTTCGGCCCATCGATACATTGCGTCGGCGAGCATTCGGAGGAACACCGCCGTTGCTTCAAGAGCACATTTGACGCGCAGGATCGCACCTGGTTGACGGCGCATATCTGCGTCCGCCCGACGGCGAAGCTCAGTCACCATCGCGTGGCAAGCAAGACAGAGGGGAGCTGTAAGAAATTCGTCATGATTCTGACCGGCGGTGTGGTCTTGCTCGATAAGGAAGCCCGTGCGCCCACAAAGCAAACACCGTCCTTGCTCCAAGCGACGGGTCATTCTGCGCGCCGTCTCAATTGGTTTTTCGTCCATCATGACGACGCCTCCGGAACCGCATAGATTTCGTCGAGAGTTAAGGCACCGGCCTGGGCAAGGGAACTCAGGAGACCGGGGTCTGTGATTAGAGCGTGTCCACCAATCGATTTACCTTCGAATGCGGCCAAGCCCTCCACATCACCGCTACGCAGGTACTTGCTGACAGCTGACATGTATTTGCCGAGTTGCGAAGCCTGCTTGGAACCTCGTACCGTGACCGGAGCATTGCCGATCGTCGTCGGAATCAGCATGTCGCGATGTCGGCGATCTGCCTTCGTGGCTTTTCCGCGACCTCGCAAGTCGGCCCTGAGGTGCTTGCGAACCGTGCGCGGATCGATGTGTTCCTCCCGTGCTGCTGCAGTTAGGCTCGCCCCGGTTCGGCGCATTCTCGCCAGGACATGTAACGAGCGGTTATAGGTGTCTCGCTTATTTCCTCGCCTTCGATTGCCATTTCGCATACAATTGACCTCGCAGCTTGCAATTTATGCTAAGCTCAACATGCTGTAAATACACATTATACTGTCACTGAGGTTGACGGCAGATGATGATAATGCTATTAACTGGCAATTGAGGTAGAAACATGGATGATTTAAGTGGAGATTATGTAGTGAATATCTTTCCCGATAATATGGCGGAAAAAATATTGGGTTTGGTCTCGCAAGGGAAACCAAAGCCTCAGCCAGGGCGACCAATCGCAATTGACGATGGCAGACTCTGGGGAGCACGAGATCATTTGGTATGGCTATTTGAGGAAACTTGGGCTGATGTTGGAGAACGCCTTCCCTGGATCAAGAAGCCAGCAGATGTCCTCGACGCTATTCGCGTTTGGGACAATCCCAATCTGTCGACGGGCAATCACTACATCGCCAAGTGTCTTCTAAGACCTTCGTCTATTCCCGTAAATCAAAAGTGGCTGAGTGCCAGGCGTCTTGAGCTGGCTAAATTGAACCGTGCCGTTCGCGATGCATATGACATCAGAGAGAGATGTCGGCAAGACCTCGATATAGCAGAGCGCGCTCTGAGTGATCAGCTCTCCGAGAGCGACAAAGCTGCTGTCTTGGATCAGATCTCTAGACGTGGAAAGAAACTCTCTGACGCAAAGGCTGAATACGATTCCCAGGAAAAGCAGCAGCGCGAAGTTCAAGAACTAGTGTTTGATGGTGAAGCATCGTTCGCGAGAGATGAATTCGCTCGATTCTGTGGGAGCAATCGCTATCGTCTAGAGCCCATGAACATCGCGAATGCCCTGGCCGGACTGCCGTTCATCGGGTGGAGGCAATCAATCACGAGATGCAAGAAGCATCCTTCCACTCATGGCGAAGGTCAGTCTATCCAGATATTCAGAACAATTGAGCGCATTGTAAAGTCTTGCGTTCGAAGATCGGACCTTGCCGGACATGCGGAAAAATGGCTGAAAGATAAGAGGACCAAGAAATCGCTCGGAGCAAACGTGTTGCGAAACAAGTGGTACTACCTGCGCTGGTCGATCCAGACTGTGCTCGATGCTGATCCGCGCGTATCGACACGGAATCTGCCGTTCGCGATCACAAGAGAGTACTGGAGACGGATAAAGCAGCCATCAAACGTGGCCGCGCTGTTCGAAGAAGGGGAACGCATTGTGATTTGATCGGGGGCAAACGATATGGCGTCAGTTACAGTTTCACAGACGGAGTTACGACCGCACCAAGGTGTAGTCACTCTATTCGGTTATGGAACCAACGTTCGCGTTGATCGTGGTCATTTGGTCCTCGAAGACGGAATTGGGAACGATCGTCGCCAAGCACGCTTTCCACGGGTTGGACATGGTCTTCGACGGCTCATCGTCATCGGATCAGACGGCATGGTTTCGCTTGCGGCACTCCGGTGGTTGGCGGACCAGGACGCGAGCTTCGTGATGCTTGATCGGGATGGCTCGGTACTTGCAACGACGGGTCCAGTTCGGTCGTCAGACTCTAAGCTCCGACGAGCTCAATCCCTCTCCCTCTCAAATGGAGCTGGCCTGCGGATTGCTCGGGAGTTAATCCGTCAAAAACTCGTTGGACAGGAACGGGTCGCGCGTCAGAAGCTGCTCGATTCCTCAACTGCCGATACAATTGCACGTTTCACGGCGGAGCTGCCCCACGCTGATACCATCTCCACAATACGGCTAATCGAGTCGCAAGCTGCTCGCGCATACTGGTCAGCGTGGAGCACACTGCCCGTCAACTTTCCTAAGAATGACCTACCGCGAGTTCCAGAGCATTGGCGTAGCTTCGGAACGCGGGTCTCACCGCTGACGGGGTCGCCCCGACTCGCGGCAAGTCCGCCGAACGCAATCTTGAACTATCTCTATTGCGTGCTGGAGTCAGAGGCTCGGCTCGCGGCTGCTGCTTTAGGGCTTGATCCTGGATTGGGTGTTCTGCATGTCGATACTCCAGCGCGCGACAGCTTGGCTTGTGATCTTATGGAGCCGGTTCGCTCTAGCGTCGACTCGTATTTGCTCGATTGGATCACGCGGCAACCGCTTAGACGGGAGTGGTTTTTCGAACAGCGAGACGGCAACTGCCGATTGATGGGCCCATTCGCCGTTCGCCTCTCTGAAACAGCAGCAATTTGGAGACGGGTTGTGGCTCCAGTGGCGGAATGGGTAGCCAAGCAGCTCTGGTCAACAACGCACAAGCGAATACAGAATGCGCAGGCGCCCACGCACTTGACGCAGGCACACAGACGCAGAGCAAAAGGCATGTCCCCGGAAACGATCGCGCCGGTCTTACCGCGAACAGAAAATCTCTGTCCGGGATGCGGGAAAAAGATCCTGGACACGAGTGCGAGCTGTGCCCGTTGTGCCGTGGGTGATGCTACCAAGAATATGGTGAATGCTGCTAGCGTTGGTCGTCTCACGGCGAACGGTCCAGAAGCTCAAGCTAAACGCGCGATCAAGGCTCGGAAGAACGCACTGGCGCAACATTCGTGGGAGGAATCCAATCAGCCAGCTTGGCTAACACACGAATTGTTCTCGGGGAAAATCCAGCCCTTACTGGCTAGCGTTCCGATGTCTGCCATTCGATCGGCACTCGGAGTCTCAAAATGGTATGCGAGCAAGATTCGGCAAGGGTATCGACCGCACGCTCGCCACTGGCAAGCGTTGGCAAAGTTAGTGGAGTCGAACGACTCGTAGCTTTCTCTTAACTGGTTTCAACACGCATGCCACCCGCTAGCTCGTCGTTCGCGTCGCAGGCGCAAGCATCGGCGGCGCAGAGAAGCTGGTCGCGAAAGGCTAGGTACTCTGCCAGTTCCAACCGCTTACTTCCGTTCCATCTTGACGCCCAGAGCTTTGCCAAGCACCTTACGGGCTTACGGGCTTGAGCACTCTTTCGTTGCACGAATGCTTCCTGTGCGTTGGTCGTTGAACAAAGAAGGCGAAGTGCAGCGTCGGGATTCCCCGCGAAGAGGAACATGCGGTGAGACGCTTTTTACACTCGTGCTTGGCGTCAGTGTCATAGACTGTATAACACCCATCGCGCCTCGTCAGGGGTTCTGCGATAGTGGGCCAGCCCCGTGGATCGGCACGGAATATACTGAGACCCTGCGATCATTTAGGATTGCCAGCTTGGAGCCATCGGGGGATAGCGCGAAGTCGTAGTTATACCTCGGCAGAGGCTGAACGTTCACAGTCAGAACTCGTTTTTTCGCAGCCACGTCGTACACTAAGACATGGGCTGCTGTTACGACCCCTCTGGACTCGTCAAGAAAGTGACGCTTCGCCTCGACGGCATTTACCGATGCCGCGACAACAAGCCCACTTTGTGCGACCGCCGTGTTAGCTGTTGAAGTTTCACCGTCCGGGTAGGCTTCCGTCGTGAGGACATGACCGTCGCTAGATATCGCGATGAGTTTATCGCAACCGTAGAAAAGATTTTTATCGTTATACAGTTTCGGCATATTTTGGCCAGAGCAGATTCCGGACTCTTCGCCGACAATTCTCCATCTCCCGCTCCCGAAATCGGAGACGACGATGGCATGGCGATTAAAGTCGACTGCCGCTATCAACTCATCCGAGATTGAATAATGGTGGTACAACGGAGGAGATTCGTTCCACGAATACCTAACCTTGAGTGTCGCCGCATCGAGCACTTCAAAGTGGCTATAGAGACTCTTTGAGGAGCTCTGGAGCACCTCATTGAGCATGATCGTTTTCCCACTAGCCGAGACAGTTACGCTGAATCTGCTATTCCGATCGAGCGGAAACGGCACATCGCGGTCTTGAAGCAAGTCTG
This sequence comes from uncultured Acidobacteriaceae bacterium, assembly GCA_963709025.1. Classification (GTDB taxonomy): domain Bacteria; phylum Acidobacteriota; class Terriglobia; order Terriglobales; family Acidobacteriaceae; genus Sulfotelmatobacter. The sequence goes on along the minus strand of CAVPVE010000043.1, from coordinate 118,795 downwards.
GCGAATACAATTTAAGGCGTCCGCCCGTTTTGACCAGCACTCCCCCGACCGTGACGAAAACTGTTGAGTCCTGACTCCTTGTTCTTTGCACCTTACTGGATTTCAACTTCCCCGAAGCGGAATCCATCAAAGACAAACGCAGACTAAAGGGGTTCAAGTCTTTCGGCGCTGTACCCGAGGACAGGTCCCTACCGTCGTGTTCCACTTCGTAAATCACTACCTGCTCATCATTCAGAAATGCAACGCCGGCAGAATTGGTGTCCGAGAAGCGGTTACCAGATCTGTGAGCGGGCCTAGCGTCGGCTAGAACCTCAGCACTCCAGATCGGACTCCCGCAATCTGGAGGCTCTGTTTGTGAAGCAAGCAGGATGCCTGCCGCGCAGGCTAAGAACACGCTAATAGTCTTCATGGGAAAGGAGGGACTCCGGGCTGCTGCTTCCACCACGAGTTTCCTCCCCAGAGGTCCGCGACCAAGTGGATAAGCGTCCCAATTGGAAAGAAATTGACATTAGCCATGTCGACGTGGAACGTTGTCCCGGTGTGAAAACCATTTTGCGAATAATCCAAACTGTTGAATATGCCGCAGCGATCGCGAAAACAATTGAAATCCGCTGGATCCGTGTCAACGGGTTCGCCGTCAATTATGATGCTGATGTTCTTGTAGTTATAGTCTTCATGTCCTCCGATAAAACTCACGGCATCTCCCATGCTGTCGTAAGTCTGTTGGATGCAACTGGCCGTGTCGGAGGTGTCCATGCCGCTACATGCTAACTGCCCAAATTGTGTGGCAGCTAATGTTTTTTGGTTTGAAATAATATTGCCGTTTGCATCTTTGAACACGTACTCGCCATACTGAGTCTGCAGGACTGGGTCCCAACCAGTATCCATGATGGATACGTAGCGCCCCTCTTGCTCCGCCTCATTAGCCCAAAGCGTGCCGGTGAAAAATATACCTCCAGACCCCACATTCCCACAATAATCACACTCTCCACCCCCTCCACCCCCTCCAGTCCAGGAGCAATATGCATTGCAGGGTGTTGCGCACCCACCGGTCCAATTGCAATCTTTAACGTAAAGGCCCGAAGGGTCCAAGAAGCTGTTCGGATTTGTCGTGTAAGCGTACTGATTCCAACCCGTTCCAGCTGGGTCAGTACTCAACCAGCGCCCGAAGATGCCCAATTCTCGATTTGGCGTGTCCCACTGAATGCCATTGTTGACGTTTCCAGTGATTCCGGCAAACTGTTCCAACTGGCTTGCAGTTGTTCCAAATTGTGCGAAGATTTCACCGTAAGGAGTGTAAGCCTGCTCCTGCGGCACTGTTCGTCCCCGAGTAGAAATGGCTCGTGCGTTCCCGAGCCAATCATAGTGTGCATAAGCAATCGTGCCGAGATTCCCCGTCACGATCACCTTGCCGGCTGCAGCCGGCCAGTAAGCAAAATTGGCGGTCGTGCCGCTCATATTTACGTTTCCAGCTTGCGTGTACCAAGTCTCCTTCCAAGTGGACCCGGCGCTATACTCAACCATTCGACCGAAAGCATCATAGGTCGCGCACTGCCCGTTGGTCCCGCAGGTCGGAGCTAGACTACTGCTGTTGTACCACGCCATCTTGGAGTATTCGTTCCAGCCCCAATAGTTGGAGCCCGATCCGTCAGATGTCGTATTGCCATTTGAGTCGAATGTACCGGGAGTAAACCGATTGGTGGTAGAGTCATAGGTTGGACTCCAAGAAGTTCCCGTGCGACTCGTGATAACACTCTTCGACATGTTATCAGTACGGTCATAGGTGAAATTCTGTCCCCAATTTCCACTGCCACAGTCGAATGTCATCAAGCGCGCCCAATCGTCATAGCCGTAACCGAGCGAGCCCGTAGAGTTCGACACACAGGTCAACGAGCCTCCGGCGTTGAAGCCGTCAGTCGTCGCAATTTTCGCAAGCGTGCCATTGGGATTCCAGGTCAATGTCCCGGTCAGGCTTTTGGGTGTCGCGCCGACCGTAAAGGTATAGCCGGTCATCCGGCCGGTGTTCGAATCGTAGCTATAGGAATCATTGTCGCTGGAAGCAGCAATCAGGTTAACTGCTGTTGGCTGGCTTGCGGCATTGAACGTCGTGCCATAAACCATTACGTTTGTGCCAGCTTCCGCGCTACTCGTGCGGCCCTCGCCGTCAATCGTGTAGGTCATCGTGTATAGACTTGGCGAAGACAATGCGAGTGTCTTCACAGCTCCGTTCTCGAAGAACGTAGCTAGGCTGTGATAGTACTGCGTCGAATGGGGTGTGGATTGCCAAATATCCGTCTTGCGTCCGTCTTTATCGTATGCAAACCATTCATCCGTGCGCTGGTGGGCCAGTGTTACCGGGTAGGTGCAGTCGTCGGTTTCGGCCTCAACCATTTTGCCGTACTGATTTGACAAACTAACGCCTGTCGGCAAAGATCCCAGAACTCCGCTACTATTGTCGTAACGGAATCTCTTGCAAGTCGCATTGCTAGTTCCGGCCGCCTGTCCTTCATCCGTCAGCCGATTAAGACCGTCATAGTAAAAAAGCATGATGTGACCGTTAGGATCTACTGAGCAGGTTCTATTACCGTAGTTGGTTCCAGTCTGTCCACAGCTGCCGGCATACGAATCGTAGTAGTAATTCCATGTTCCACCTTCGGGTGTCACTCTCTTCGTCATACGACCCAGTGCATCGTAGGTGAAGGTGCGGATCTGGCTGCCGCGAGCGATCGCCACGGTCGTATAACCTGTACCCTGACCGTAAGTATAGGAGTCAGTTTCGCCGTCTGCAGTTCCGGTAGCCTGATTGCAAGCGAAGCTACCGCCAGTGGCTGTAGTAGTACCGATGTGACATACATACTTCACTCGACCAAGCCCATCGTACTCAGTTTGGACCTGCTTTGAATTTTCACCTGTTGGAGCCGGTGTCAGTACAGCGAGATCATCGTTCTGCGTGTAGGTGTGTGTCACAGTCTCGTTACTCGTCGTCGTCTCTGTGATCAACCTACCCAGCGGATCGAAGTCCGAAGTGTGCGCGGCCGTACAGGTACTGTTGAGCGAGGTCGTACACGGCTGAGAGGTAGTCGTCTGGAGATAATTACCAGACCAGCCATAGGTTGTCGAAACGGTGTCGTATGCAGAACTAGACGGTCCCTGCACTTGTTGCCAGTTCACCGGACGCCCGTAAGCGTCGTTTGCGGTTCCAGCATTATCGAGTGAGTTACCTGAGTTGAACGAGGTATAGTAGAAATTTGAGCTAGCTGGCGCATAGCCATAGGCAGTAACCGTGCTATACGGATCTGTCATTTTGCTCAGTTTCCACCACGGCTCTGCAGTCGTACCGTTGATTTCTAAGTATCCGTAGTTAGTGACGTTGCCGTTTGCGTCAGTTCGCGAAAGTTTCACGCCGCCTACGCAGTCATAGGTGAATTGCGTGGAAAGCGAAACAGACACGTTGGTGATTTTCGTCGGGAACGGCGTCTGCGTCATGGCCGAGCAGCCATTGACGTCACTATAACTCGTGGAGACATAGTAGTAGTCAGTCTCGTGATTCCCGACATCGTAGGTCTTCGATGGTGTTCCATTGGAGTTGATGATATTCGAAGTGGTCTGCCCAATGAACGATGACCCCGTCCAATACTGCACCGAGGTAAGATTTCCCTTCCCTGTCGAGTCGTAGGTGTAATTTGTCTGAGCGACTGTTGAACCATTCTGTGTCGTTACCACCGAGCCGGGGCGGTTGAATATGAAGTTTGCTGCCATTGCGGTGTTTGAGATGGTCGGACTCGTCGTCGTGCAGTTCGCAGTGCAGCTGCCATACGTTATAGTGGTTGCCCTTGCAGGAGACGAGCCGCCAAAGTCGTACTGCGCGGTGTAGGTCACGTCGTCATAGGTGTCATAATGCGTTTCAACAGCTGACCAGTTGTTCATGCCGTTAAGTTGGCGATAGACGATTTTCTTTGTGAGCGGGAGAGTCACCTGGGCGTTTGCGATAGTCGAGGCCGATGGCGTGCTCGTGTACGTGCTGTTGTAGCTGATGAGATCGGTCTCAAGTAGAGTGCACGATGTCGCGCAGTTCCCCTGATTCTTCTTGATCTGGGTGAGCATTTGGCCATACGCAGCCGAATATCCCCCAGATGTGAAGCCAGTGAAGGTGTAGTCGGTTTCATTCCCGCCGGGATCGATCACCGTATTGACGACCTTGTAGTTCGATCCGCTAATTAGGCTATATGCCAAGCTATACGTCGTCACGTCGCCGTTGCCCAACGTACGCGTTAACGTCGGAACCGTTTGGTAGGTGCAGTCGATGCCATTGTGACCGCCGCCATAAGTATATTTTATCGTTCCGCCTTCGCGTAGTGTGATCTGATACAGTCGCCCGGTCACCTTCGGAGAGTAGCTTGGCGTCGTCTCGTAGCTAATTCCGAGCGACGTGCCATCCGGATAATTGATGGTAGTCGGGAGTGCCGTCGCCGAAGTATTGTTGTACTCTGCAATCGACGGGGAGGTGCAAGCAAAATTCGACCTCAGCGTTAGATTCGACGTCGACAAACTGACTTGCGGAGTGCCCCCCTTAACGTCATTCCATGACACAGGTCCCGCTGTTGGGCTCGTGATGGTAGCAGCGGTCATGCCGAAGCTATCAGTGACCGCCGTCGTGCCGCTTACCACATTGCCATTTGGATCAGTAATCGACGGCGCTATTAAACCCCAATCCAGTCCAGTCACAATGTTGCCGCTCGTCGTATAGACCGTGGGCAGCGCCAGATTCCAAGCGTTAGAAGGCGCATTCATGATTAGTCTTGTGCCGTCGAGTGGACTAGCTGTAAACCCAGAAGAAAGGCACGACTGTCCCATGTTCGAGCCCGACATAATCCTATCCGTCTGAAGGGTTGGATTAAGAGGATGCTGCCCGCCGTCTGCGGTGATGATTACCCAATTTGTGAATGTGGTTGTGTGGTCAGTCCCGTTTGGGCAAGTAGCAGAACCCACCTGCCAACTGAGGTAATTGGTGCTGTTGCCGCCGTTGTGAAGGGTCCCTGACACTGAGATCGACGCTGGGAAGCTAGTAACGGAGGGTTGCCACGTACCACCCGCACCACCAGGGGCGCTCACGTAATAGTTGCCAAACATGCCGATCTGCACCGGAATGAGTCCAGCCTTCGAATAGAACGGCAGGTTTAGCATAACGTTGTTGTTCATCAGATTGACGGTATCCACCTCGTGGGTATCGAAGGCGGTGAAATTCGGCACACCTGGCTGGACCTGAGCGATTGCAGTGCCTGCGCAGCAAAACAAACAAAAAAAGATCATGCAAACAACAGAGTGAAACTGGCGTATGACTTGCCCCCGGTGAGTCAACTGGCCGAAAAGTGTTGAGAACAGCTGCTGAAGGTCCATGCCGGAGTCTCCTGACAAGCAATGAGAAACGATTGCCGTAAAAGTTTCGCAGCACATTAGTTGCGCCACCGTAAAGTGTCAACGGAAAAGGTACTGCGTTCGGTTTTTGTAACGCAGCACCGTTCTTGTTATGACCCAGAAGACTATTGAAGTCCGCTCCGTTTGTCTTTAAAAGCTGGTGACCCCGAAGCGTTATCAAAACGAATTGGTTGTGCTGATTGTCAAAGGGTCGTGAACAAAAGTGGATCCCGTGCAAAGGAGAAAAAACGAGCGGTTTGTTACGAAAACCGAAATTCGTTAAGCAACAAAGGTTGTCGCCCTAGGCAGTCGTCGGTTCGCGGGAAGCGCCCTTTAGCCCGAGATTCAGGGGTGCATATTCCCTCCCGTCCTGTTCTCACCCCGTCAAACGGGATCGGGGGTACTATGACCTGAGGGGAAAATGCTACACCCCTGCCCCGGGAATGTCGAGCTCCACACTTGGGATTAAGATCGATGCGTGTCTATCCTAGTGCAAGTTCTCGTTCACGGATGATGGCTGGAATGGCAGGCTGCACGAGTTACCTGTTCCCCCTTAGTCCGGGATTTCCAAAGGCACGCCACATATTTGCTGCTTGTGGTTTCAGTGATGGATATTCTTGTCTCCGGGTTTGATTTGTTCTGCAGCGTGAATGTTTTCTAGAGTAGACGTGTTCATCGACGCCTGCACGATGTAGCGTTTGGGTGCACTACCGACAAAGTAGAACGGGTAACAAGTCACTAGGGTGATCGACGGTCGCGGCCGCGGTGCCAACACGGAGACATCAGTCGTCTTAACAAGTACGGTCGATCGTGTAAGTATCCGTTCCTGTCGCCGAGACGAGTTCGATCCCGTCTCCCTCACGGATGTCTTTCAGCCCACGGAAGAATCCATCACGATGACCCGAAATGCCAATATTGCCGTCTTTTCCGGGCCGGGCCGTACCGGCAATGAACCCGACCGCTCGGTCCATGGTCAGGTCGTCGGTTCCTTCCAGCACTGGCACCTCCAGTCGGATCTTCGGAATCCGGAGTAGTGCGACTGGCGGGTCGAGCTGCGCTGACAAACTCTGCTGGTAGTGCTTGATTCGCTGTGGCGACCAAAGACTAAAATCAGGCTCCTTAGCTACAAAGGTGAACTCGGCAGCATGTTCCCGGGCGACCGGTTGCCGGCTCTCGGGTGGCATGCTCTCTAATCTCCCGGCTTCCGACCGTGAAGAATAGGCCTTATAGACTCGCGCACCAAGGTAGATGCCGAGCGTCAAGAGTCCGGAGATCAGCAGGAAACGCCCGAGGTTGCCCACGCCACGCATTATTGTTTACCTCCTGGTGGCCACAGATCCTTCCCTTAGTACCGACGAGGTGGGCAGATAAGGCCAATCGCAACAATCTTCGGCAGAGGTGGAATTGTTCCTTGCGCAATCGCGGAATCGTCTTACTCTGCGGGCATCCAGGTCTTGTCGGGGTTGTATTCCGACATGGCCGTCGCCACCGTTGCCGTCTCCGGCCCAAGGTCCTTCTGAAACGCCCTGCCATCCTGGTTGATGATGAAGGTCATCACACCGGAGGTGTGGTACGCCGCGGGATAGGCAAGAAATGCAACGCCGTTGGTCAGAACCCCATTCACCCTGTAGTCGCGGGCGCCACCTCTCGCGGCCGGTCCTTGGCGGGTAAGAAGCCGAAAGATGTAGCCATGGAACGGGGTCCGCTCACCCGCCTTCCGGGTATAGCCTTCGTCCGACGCGCCTGCAAGCAGCGGCCCGACGGGACTGGGAGGCTCGTCGGCGGCGGTCTTCCAGTAGAGTCCGTCCTGCTTCCCCTCGGTGCTGAAGAGTTTGCTGGCATAGTGCTTCACTTTTTCGTCATCGTGCGTGGCGGAGGCATACTCTTTCTGGGCGTCAATCAGCGTTTCCAGGACTTCGATGGCGCCGTTCTCGTTATTGCCGATGCGCCGGTAGAGGATCTCCTGGATTCCGCTCTGGGTGTCGAAGTACCATGCCCCGCCCGTGTTCTTCGCTAGCGAGATGGGCATAGGCCAGTTGTCGGCTCCGACATAAAGGGTGGCAGTCTGGTCCGACTCGATGACGACGCGATGCATCTGTTCATAGTGAGAGGCGAACTTTTCAATCAGGTTCTTGTCCGCCACGTCGTCGCCGGTGTTCAGGACTTTGTCCTCGTTCGAGCCGAAGATCTCCTTCAGGCTGCTTGAGTCATCGGACTTGGCCGCCTGGTAAAGAGCCAGCGCCGCGTCGCCGGGAGTGGAGAAAGTCTTCTCATTCGCCGCCTGTGCACTGGAACCGGAAGGATAAGCGAGACAAAGCAGGATCAAGGCAGCCAGTACGGCGCTCATGCGATCGGGCGAACGCCTTTCGTGAAGTTGCAACGTGCGTTTCACTGAGTTCCTCCTGACTTTCCAGGTTGTGGAACCATCTTGGCCAGAAACCTGGACCGCCGGATCGGCGTCATCCGCACCGACCCCGGCTCCGCGTTACTTTTTGGGACGGCCACCGCCGCTTTTGGCGCCACCGCCGCGGTTGCCGCCGCTTTGGGCACTACCGCCGGCACCGCCGCGATTGCCGCCTCCTCCACTGCCTCGGGCCTGGGTATTGCCGCCACTGCGGTTGCCGCCGCCATTCACGCTCTGCTGGCCCCGGGCGCTGTCGTTCCGGGCGTTGCCGCCCTGCTTGTAATTTCCCATCGCGTTGCTACTGGCTCCGCGGTTCGGCTGATCGCCGTAGCCCCGCTGCTCAGTGCGCTGGTTGCCGCCCTGGTTCCGGTTGCCAGCGCCTGGATTGCGATCACCAACTCCCTGGTTCCGATTGCCGACACCTTGGTTGCGATCACCGACTCCCTGGTTCCGGTTGCCGACGCCTTGATTGCGATCACCGACTCCCTGGTTCCGGTTGCCGACGCCTTGATTGCGATCACCGACTCCCTGATTCCTGTCACCAATGCCCTGATTGCGATCGCCGACGCCTTGGTTGCGCCTCTGATCGAACTGCGGAGTGTTGCCCCGGTTCAGGTCGTTGCGATTGACGTTGTTCCCGTTGATGTTGTTCCGATTCACATTGTTCGCATTGATATTGTTCCGGTTTACGTTGTTGTAATTGTTTCGATTGACGAACGTATTGGAGTTGGAGATGTAGACATTGTTGTTGTAGTGCACGCTGGAGTTGTTCCAGCCGGTGTTCCAGGAGTTATAGCCCCATCCGCAGCAATTGTTGTTGTTGCTGATTGCCGCGCCCACCAACATGCCAACACCGAAGGAGACCAGTCCGGTGGTCACCATGGCCGCGGTGGAGTAACCCGGCGCTGGCGGGACAGGTTCGCCGTAAACTGCGGTGGGATTGTAGCTGGGCACATACACCACGTCTGGCTGTGCCGGCTGAATTACGATCGTTTGCGGCGGAGACTGCACAACGGTCACCGGCGGCTGCTCCTCGCCTGAGGACGCCGGAGCAGGCTCAGCTCCCGCGGGTTGATTCTCGACCTGAACGTTCTGCTGGGGGGTCGATTTCAGATTGCCAGCCTGGTAGGCCCTCTGGCGCATCACCTGCACCGCGTTCATCACGTTTTGGGGCGCGTTGAAATAGGAATCGCCCAAGGACGAGGTCCACGACAGGTTAGTGGCCATCTGCTGCAATACATCAGGGAACTGGGTGAGCCCTTTGACGCTGGCGTCCCAAGGCTGCTGATCCACCGATTGCATCAGCTCCGGGCCCTTGAGCCCCCCGTTCTGCTGCATCCACTGCCAAGACTCGGTGATTTGGTCTGGGTAAGTCGAACTCGCAAGCACGATGGCCACCAGGTTGTCCGGGAACAGGGCGATCGGAGCCACGAGTTGGTAGAGCTGGTCTGGAGTCGGAACGGCATAGGTCGCAGTGGGCGCCTGCGCCTCCTGTCCGGCCTGCGATTCCTTCTTTTTGCAGCCCTCGAGCCCTATCGAACTGACCACCAAAGCGACGGAAGCTACAACGGCAATGATTTGCTGCGAGTTAGGCATCGAAGTTCCCCGAGACGGAACATACTGGCAATGGGAATCGCTTCAAATCTCTCTATGTTGCCAGAAATGGTGTCAAATTTTGTGACGCTTGCACCACCGATTGCGGACAGAAGGGCTGTCGGCGGACGTGACCTCCAAGGTTCGCATTGTTGAGAAGGTCCGCCACCCGAAAAGACCGCGCTTACAAACTACGTCAAACAATTATTGAAAGGCGATGCTCGGCACCTTGCCACTAGGGAAATCCCTAGGATCGTGAAACATCGGCATTTCACTCATCATGCTCAATTGCCAAATTGTTAGTGGCTGCTTGGTATTCGTCAAGGACTCTTAGGCACTTTGCGAGCCTGCTTGTTCGAACTGACTGTTGTTGGCAGATCTTTTCCAACGTGTGCTGGTTGATGCCCCTGCGCATGAATTCCCGCTTGGGAACTTTTGCGATTCGCGCTAGCTGCTCATCGGTTGCAACCGCGTTTCCCTTTCGCGTGTATTCAACCGCTTTGAAATCCAGCAGACTTAAGTCTTCGCCCTCTTCCCAATGCTTGTCGGACTCTTTGCCAACATAGATTGGCGGCCAGTTTGCGACGATGTGTGCCCGTTGCAACAATCCGCGCGTGTCGAACTCGCACGGTTTGCCGTCCGGCCCGAGACTCTTCGCTTCTGGGTGGTTCTGATACGCGTCCAGCAGCATGAAGAAATTCTTCGGAAGTGCCCTGCGACCATCGTATTCGTCCGCGAGTTGGTAAACGGGAGACCCGGAATCATGGATGTTGATGCATTTCGAGTGCATCCATTGATCGCGTTCGGTTGAGAACGGTGTTATTAGCGTGAACTTGTTTGGATCAACGCCTTGCGGACACCCGAACCGGCAGATTTGCGGGAGCATCATGAAATTGTTCGGACGCGTTAGCGGTCCTTTGGCGATGTTTCTAAGTGCATGATGTGGCGTGCTGAGCGTCAGTTTCATCATCACTGGCCGATCGAACCACGGTGGCTTTCGACGGGTTAATCCCAGAACACCCCGCATGATCCAGTCCCAGGCTTCAAATATCCACTGCGGAGTTTCATGCTTCCATCCCTCAGGGGAATCCTTTGGTGGGTAGAAATAGCCCAAGCCGTGTGCTTTCGGATCCACGATTTCGATGTCGTCTTCCGTCTTTGTATAAAGCGCATAACGCTTGGCTGCAATGCTGTAACCATACAATTGCCGTCGGTTTCCTTCGTTATCCCAGTTCACTTTATGGACTTTGAGAATCGAGCCCTTCAAGTTGTAAGGATTGAGTGATTCGAACTTTTTGGTGATTTCATCCACTTCATCCCAGGAAAGAGCCGTAATCGGCTCGGCACCGTCGGGCATCGTAACCCGTTGCCTGTGCTCCGATGAAACAACAGCCGCGCTGTCGGTGTCACAAAACAAATACGTTCCACCGGCATCAGTGATGCATTTTTCGAGCATCCCCAGAAGGAGACGGCCCCCGGCGGTGATCAGAGGAGCAACATGAGGGGCGAACCACGCTCCCGGTTCCTCCACCACATCTGATGTGGTTTCAAACGATTCGTCGCCTGAAAACACTTTTAGCCTTGCATTGCGAGCCTTGTTCGGGTTGAGTTCCATGAATAACCCGTACGATCCGCTGTTGGCCAGGATCTTCAACCAATAATGAAGCGCAGGATCAGATTCGTGCGCTGCGCGCTGCTCGATGACATGTTTGAAGAAGCTGTGCTTCCTTGCGTCAATCTTGACCATGCCACGCAGAGATACGTCGCCCAATCCTTTCTGTGTTCCGTGAGAGACAACTCGAATTGCTTTTTCGATGCGAGGAACCCTCCCGGTTACCAAAATCGACTCGATGATGTCCGGCCCTGCACACCACAGCGAAGCGTCCGGTTCCATAACCTGACTGCTATAATCGCCTGCAATTCCCATGCTTACGTTGCTGGTTGCGATCATCACTAGCGGACTGGTAGGCGGTGTAGTCAGCACGATCTTCAATCGTGTCTTCCATGAGCGTGCGCTCCGCACGAAGTTTTACCCGAAAGTCGGCAACATGGCCGGCGTGTACGCCATTCGGTTCAAGCAGCCGAACGGACGATACTGGGTGAGCATCGTAGGGAACAAACCTCTGGACGCGGATAGGGATTTCGTCGAGCAGCGGTCGCACTTCATGGCCAGTGAACTCGTCGAATTCACCGAACTCATAGAGGTTAAGGTTCTGCGGAAAGTATTTCTGTACAACTCGTTGCATAATCTGTCGCCGGGAAGCACGTCGAAACACGACCTCTATCCGGAATATAGGGCGATGGACGATTGCATGAAGGCGATGCACAAGAAGCTCCCAAGTCTCCCTTGGATGCTGCCTCCAGGGTACAAAAGCCTGCCAGACTCCGCCAAATCGCCCAAAACCTAGGTTTAGTCGGCATCCTCTGCGCCGCCGCGCGGGCGCTCAGCCATCTTAATCCCCAGTTGATCACTCGACATTACGCCCCAGGGGGTGTAGCGTTTTCCCCTCAGGTCATAGTACCCCGTCAAACGGGATCGGGGGGGTATTACGCGCTGAGGGGAAAACGCTACCCCCTACCCGGAATGTCGAGTGGATGAGTTGGAAATAAGTGTCCAGATCACCAATAACTGAGCTCTCTCTTGCGGTCCAGAATCGATGGTGGACTAGCGACTGTTGGGTCCATCCGGTCGGCTTGCTGTTTCATCCATGCAATCCTCTTACCCTTCGGAGCATCCGGCGAGAGATCCGCGTTTTCTGCTTGCCAGACCCCTTCTAATTCAGCAATGAACTCTCGCATTTGTTTGGCACGAGTCCAGCCATCGACCCAGCCCGCGAGTTCTTGCACGCGCTTTTCCTCTTCCCGAACCAGCTCTGACAGCTCTATTCTTTTGCGCTGCTCTTCTCTCCGTTCGATCTCTCTTTGCTTTTCTCGTTCGGCCTCATGTACTTGGTCGCGTGCCTCCCGTATGAGCGCACCAAGACATTTCGCAATTGCAGACTCTAGTTGGCCTCTCTTGCCGTCACGGAGTTTGCGACCATAGGCGTAATCCCCTGCATGAAACATAAGCGTCCCGCTTCCTCTGTAATCGATCACTGTGCGCGGGTAGCCATATTCTGTTACCTCCCGGCGTCCGACCTCCTTTGACTTTTCAACAATTGCAAAGGGCACGGCATGGCCGAAGATCAGGACCGTGGTCGAGTGTTTGCCTTTCTGCAACGTTATCGGGAAATGTTCTGCTTCGAGTGCAGTGACAATGGCATTCGCAAGAGCGAGCGCTCTGCTCAGCGAATCCTTCGTAACTCTGACATCAATGCATGGAGGTCGTTCCCAGTGCCGCTCCAAAATGCCTCTGCTGTCGGCCTTGCCGTGGCTCAATGTCCTTTCTGCTTCTGTAATGAGCTTGTGCCGCTTGGAACTTGTATCGAAGGGAATTGTTCGTGCCTCCATCTCAAGGATCAGCTTGTAATGGTCGTCGGTGGGTTCTGGCTCAGGGAGGCGTGTCGGCTCCGTTTGGGCTCCTTCGGTTTCCTTTTCCTTGACGCGCGTCACAACTGGGAGATCAGTTGCCTCCGGCAGGGGCAGATGCACAACGGGCTTTCCGAATTCTTTCTTGACCCAATAGCCGCGACCTGGCAAAGGGATCTGAAGTTTCCTGCAGACCTTGTCTTGGCTCAGCGTGAAATGGAGAAGCGACGTTCTCCGTTAGTGTAGATTCCGCCCCTTCGGGGCGGGGATTTTCAAGGCATGGGGGTCTATCGTCCGATGACGTTTTCATCGCAGTGCAGAGCGCGAGAGGGTTGGCTCCCGCGCTGTTGAGCATCGGCTCGATGAGCCCCACCAGGTTATCCCTCAGCATGGTTGCATCCCTGCAGAGCCTGCTTCCGTTTCACCCGGCGAGGTCATTGTAGCTGCGGTGGAAGAGTGTGCAAACATCAAAGACGTCGTCTGCTGCCGCCGAAGCTGCCGTTGACTACGAGCTTCTTCTAACTTGCGATCGCGAGCCGCGTGGATCTCGGCTTGTCGTCCGGTGAGCCGATCCTGCGGCGTCACATAGCCGATCGCGCTGTGCAATCGCACCGTGTTGTAGTGATCCACGTAGATTTGAATCAGGCGGCGCGCATCGTCCAGGGTCAACGGCGTCAGAGGCCGAATGCACTCCCGTTTGAGCGACTTGTGCCAGCGTTCGATTTTTCCGTTCGACTGCGGGTAAAACGGCGAGGTGCGCACGTGCGTCATCCCCGAGATACGAATGAACTCCTTGAAGTCCCGCGCGATAAACTGCGGTCCGTTGTCGGAGATGATCCGCGGCTTAGCGTCCGGGTACTTCTCCTTGGCTCGTTCCAGAATCCTCTCGATGTCCGCTTCCTTCATCGACTCTCGCAAATCCCAATGCACCAGAAAACGACTGCACCCATCCAGCACACTGCATAGGTAATAGAACGTGCCCGACAGGTTGATATAGGAAACATCGACATGCCAGTGCTGGTGCGGCTCGAGCGGCTGTTCGAAGCCGGTGCCCTTGCGCGACGACTTACCTTTCCAGCGCGCCAGCAGTCCCGCTTGTTTCAGCACGCGCCATACGCTCGCCGGACTCACCGCTACCACGTCGTGATCCAGCATCATGAACGTGAGCCGACGGTAGCCCTCCAACCGATTCTCCAGGTGGAAGCGGATGATGGCTTCTTTCTCCCACGGCTCCAACCAGAAATCTCGGGGTACCCAGCCGTTGTGCTCATTCACTCGCCCATAGCGCTGCCGCCAGTTGTAGAACTTGCTCACGGTAACCCCCAGCCAATGAATGAATCGGCCGACGCCGATCTCGGTCTTCTCCGACCAGCGCCGAACGAAATCCACCACCTGGTCCCGCACATCGTGCGGCACCCAAGTCTCGGTCAGAGTTCCCCAAGGCTTTTTTTTAACGCGATGTGCTCCGCCATCAGCTCGGCCAGGACCTCGTCCTTGGTCTGCACCTTCTTCTCCAAGAACTCGATCCGTTTCTGCTTCTCCTCCGCCTGGCGGCGAGGATGTTCCGTCGTCTGGAAGGCGGCGGCTCCGTTCTCGAAGAACTCTTTTTGCCAGCGGTAGAACACCGTCGGCTGCAGTCCCAGCTCTTCACACAGGTCGGAAACCGGGACCTTGTCTAAAAGATGGCGCCGCAGAATGGCCACCTTCTCCTCAGCAGTGTAGTGCTTGCGCTCTTTTCTCATATGTTCGCTCCGCTATCTTAACGGACGAACGTGTTCTCCATTTCCAGCTGAGGCGGGACAACCTTACCTACCATCAGGGCGGAAACCCCATACTTCTGAGCGATCTTTACTAGTGGCTTCTCCCATACTTCGGCATAAAGCTCTTCGCGATTCCACGTTTCCATTGGAGTCAAAACCTCCCGCACGGAGGCTATCACAATGAAACTTCTTGTTATTCGTTCGGCACTAGGTAGTGTACTGGCTTGAAGGGCAATAAGCGCTTGTCGGCCTCCGACACCTTTTCGTAGTGCTCGATCCACAAATCGACCAACTTCTCCAAATCGATGAGGGTCAACTTCCGCGTCTCCTTAGTCCTTGCTTCCGACTCAGCATCACTGGTAAACCCGCCCGTGGACACGAAGATGCCCACATCTTGCTCGCTCAAAATAGCCATAAAGGACCTCAGACCATCGACATTTATCTTGTCTGCGCGTCGCTTCACTTGGACCTTTATGCGTGGCGCACTGGTGCCCAAAGGATCGCTGTGAGCAACAATGTCGATACCTTTGTCTGGCCCTGGAGGAGATATCCACGCTACGTGATATCCCATCGCGCGGAGTAGTGCTGCGACTAGCTTCTGCAGATCATAAGGATTGATGGCTGCGACATACGCCTCAATCTCGTTCCAAGCTGTTTCCTCCGCTTCCTCTAGCGTGCTCGACACCTCCGCGACGCCCTCAATAGGGCCGACTTCTTCGGGAAGATCCTCCTCCTCCTCGGTTGCATCTTTCGGCTGTTTGTTGGCCCACTGGTAATACAGTCGATTGGACTCGCGGCTGAATTCCTCAGGATTTGGGAACTTGAAGAAGGCTTGCTTGCCCTCCTCTGTCAGATACCACCGGCCCTTCTCTTTGATAAGCCAACCTGCCTTTACTGGACCAATGGTTGCGAAACGAATGATTTTTCCGAATCGCTGGATACCGGGATGCTTAGGATAGTCACTTTTTTCGAATTCTGTCGGCGGTACAGCTTTTG
The DNA here is from genome assembly GCA_963709025.1 of uncultured Acidobacteriaceae bacterium. GTDB lineage: Bacteria > Acidobacteriota > Terriglobia > Terriglobales > Acidobacteriaceae > Sulfotelmatobacter. The sequence goes on along the minus strand of CAVPVE010000043.1, from coordinate 103,159 downwards.
TCATGCGACTGAGGATCTCTTTAGCTGGAAGCCCGTCCGGTTGATCCAGCAAAATGGTGAACACTCCACGTTGCAACTCGCCCATGCGTTGTCTAGACATATTGCTCATTTTGATTTCTCGCCCCATGAGTGTGCATGCGATAGATATGGAAACCTATTTCAGAAATTTGCCCAAGCCGCCAGCCTTAGTCCAAAGCTCACCAAACGCCCGATTTAACTCCCGCAGAACTGCAGGAATCTGTTCCGCATCCTCAAGTACTCGATTTATATATATTTCATGACCGGCTTCAATCGCCGCTGATGCAGCCGCTTTTTGTGGTGACTTCTTAAGTTCGGCAAATATGGATTCGGCTAGTCGGACCATTTCGGTTCGCTCTTTTGATTGTGGTTTCTGCTTTGGCTTCGCATCCAACCCGAACCCACATCCATTCCCCTATTCCGGTCTTCTCGTCTGGAAACTCAACCTTCACGTAATCCAATCCCCACGTTCATAAGTTGACATCACGCAGCTCCAGTTTGCCTGGAATCACCTTAGCACTGTCTGTACTCTCGGGGGGGTGTAGCATTTTCCCCTCAATGCGCATAACCCCGTCTAACGGGATGGGGGTGCGATGGTCCGGCTGTGGCGTTTGAGTCGTGAGTCAACCGTAGTTCTTTGCAGTGCGGATTCTGGAAGTGCCATTCCGTCTAAGGCAGGGTCTTTATCACGTTCTGGATGCCGATGGCCGAGCAAGCAGCAAGAGCAGAGGACACCAAGCAAAGCGGGTAAATGACGTATCGCGACTTTGGCAACCATCGGTCGAATGACAGCAGGACCAGAGGAATGGCTGGAATTACAAAGCGGGGAAAGTCCCACCGGGCCCACACCAGTGAGTTGTAGGAGAACAAGAAGGTCAAGTAAGTGATTGCGAAAATTTGTTCATTCAGTTCTTGGGCCCCTCGATGGCGGTAGACGTTCACTCCCAGCCGGAAAAGTGCCACAGCGGAAAGGCCGATCCATCCGCCGGTGAGTATGACATTCGTCCAAGGGCCGCGATAGTACAAGTAACTCACAACGATGTCGCGAAATGGCCAGGTCAACAGGTGCCCGGAGTCCCAATCCACTACGGATGCACGACGATGAAATTGGTAGATCGGGTCGTGGAACGCGATCCAGAATGGCAGAAGGTAAAGGAACCCGATCAGCGCCGCGACCGCAGTGGAAAGCGCGAGCTTTCGGTACTCCTTTCGAAGAAGCAGGTTTAGACCCAGCGCGGCAAGACCGAAGATTCCGACGGCACGGGTCACGGTTGCGAGAGCGGCCAGCACGGAAGAGAGGATCCATCGTTCTTTCGGGCGCTCTTTCCGAACGAACCAAAATGAGCCAAAAAGAAGCAAGACAAACAATGGCTCGGAGCTGCCCAGGAATGAAGCCTGAATCCACGAAAAGTTCAGGATCGCAAAAAAAGCTGCGATCCATGGTCCCCAGAGACTGCGAACAAGCAGCACGCTCATGAGAGACGCCGCCATGGAAATGAAAACGAGACTGACTCGATCGGACAAATGGATTGTCGAAAAAAGTGCAATCAGATACGACAGACCCCAACCCTGCCTTGTTTGGGTGCTGCGAAGGTCCCAGTGCTCGATGGCTTGGGCGGCGGAGATGTAGTCGTGGTTGTCACCGAAGGTGACAACTCTTGCGCTATAACTCTGAAAATGGGCTAGAACGACGATGAAACAGAAGCCAGAGATGAGCCATAGCAAGACGAGTTCTTGTTGCGACGGACCATCGCTGCTGAATCCCCTTACAGACTGTTTTGGTGAGTCGACAGGCGTTGGAGCAGAAGCGGGCCGGGTTGTCACAGAAGATGCGCTCATCGCCCCAAATTTGCTTAACAGCCGATAACCGTGGATTAGAGTACCACGCTCGCGACGAAAAGAAATGCGTCCATCACACCGGGTACTGTTACGGCTTTAAACTGTAGCAGTACCTCACACTGAACTCGCTGTGCACTGGTGCCGTTTTTTCAAAAAGGAAATTCCAGCCAAACTCTCATGAGCGAGGGCGTGCGAGCCCGGGTCAAAATAAACCAATGAGAAATGTAATCTTCGCAATCAACACTACCCTGGATGGCTGCTGCGACCACACCAAGCAATTCGCTGATGATGAGACTCATGAATATTTCACCCAACTCCTGCGAAGCGTGGACCTGCTCGTCTTCGGACGTACAACCTATCAATTGATGGTTCCTTTTTGGCCTGAGGTCGCAAGAAACCAGTCTATGTCAAGAGCAGAGAACGAATTTGCCCGGACATTCGACTCCATCGACAAACTTGTTTTTTCGCGGTCATTAGGCAGCGCTGAAGAGAAAAACACGCGAATCATCCGCACGAATCTTCATGACGAAATACTTAAATTGAAGCAGGAGCCCGGCAAAAACATTCTGGTCGGTGGCGTAAGTATTTCTTCCCAACTGATCGAGCTAGGCCTGGTGGATGAATACCGCTTTGTCGTTGGACCAATCCTTGCCGGAGAAGGAAGACGGTTGATGGAGGGCGTCAGCCTGCCCGAGAAATTGCAATTGAAACTGGTTGAGTCAAAGCCTTTTAAATCAGGATGTGTTGCGCTTCGCTACTTGAAACAGTGAGAGAGAATTCCGCAAGGCGCTGCTTCCCCTGACATCAGTCGTCCCCGGTGAAAGGGGATCTGCAGAAATAAGCTGTTTCCCGGGCTCGTATGTTCCTCGAGCGCCTTCGTCCGGTTCGCCTCCCAGAAGGTTTCCAGAACTCCATTGCAAATTGACCAGGGGCTTCGAGATTATCGCGCAGCGAAACTTTAGGTTGCCATTCGTTCCTCTCCTCGCCAGGTTTCATTTCGCGAAGAAGGGGCTCTGGCTCTTCGATCGCTGGTTGCTCTCCACCGCTCCTAAGCTCGAACACTTCGCGACCGTCAAGGTGATGAGCCTCAGAAAGTGACAGACACCCGACCAGTCCATTCTTGGGTCGATTGAGTGTCACTGCGCCCCAACTCGCCAGTATTGGAGCGGCTTTTGAGACGCCTGTGTTAGAATCGGCGGCGCTTTCGTAGTCAAACAGAATTCCGGCTCAAGCCAGGGAGAATGCTGCGATGCGAAGCATTAGACTTTCTTTTGCGGGAATGATTTTTGCAGTGATTGCCGTTTCTCTTTCGGTGGCAGGCAGCGCATTCGGCCAGGGCACCGTGATTCATTGGTTCAACAACAATAATGGGTACGACCCGATCGCCGGCATGACGATTGATGCCTCTGGCAATCTCTACGGAACCACCTTCTATGGTGGCGTTTACGGCGCCGGTACCATTTTCAAACTAACTCCAAAAGGCGGAGGCTGGGTTGAAACCCTGCTGTACAGCTTCAACGACATCGGGACTGACGGCTTCTGGCCGAATGCGCGATTGACCTACGATTCCAAGGGCAATTTCTACGGAACCACGTTCTTCGGCGGCTCTTTCGGCGTTGGCATCGTGTTCGAACTCATGCCCAACGCGCAGGGGAACTGGACTTACAAAACGCTGCATAGCTTCGGCCAGAGCGGGGACGGAACCTATCCCCACGGGGGCTTGATCGTTGACGCCAAGGGTAATCTCTACAGTACCGCCGCGGGCGGCGGCAGCGATAAGGATGGCGTTGTCTACGAGTTGATCTCGAATGGCCACGGCAGCTTCACGGAGAAGATTCTGCATAGCTTCAGCGGCGCCGATGGCGCCAATCCCTACTCCAGCCTGGTCTTGGTCTCGGGGAGTCTCTTTGGCACAACTTATTCGGGCGGCAGTTCTTCCGCTTGCACCGACGGTTGCGGCACGGTCTTCGCGTTGAGTCCCGCCGGCGATGGCAGCTGGGTCGAAAGTGTGGTGCACAGCTTCAACAATGAAGATGGTGCGAATCCCGACGGCGGCCTGATCCGCGATTCCGCCGGCAACCTTTACGGTGCGGCCTCACAAGGCAATTCGGGCAACCTTGGCGCAATCTTCGAGTTGACCCCGGCGGCAGAGGGTGGATGGCAGGAAGTCACGCTGCATACCTTCAACCAGACTGGTGACGGGGTCTACCCATTAGGGCCCTTGACCTTCGATGCTTCCGGCAATCTTTATGGCGCCTCGGAGGAAGGCGGCATGAACAACACTGGAGCGGTGTATGAATTGACCCCCACGGTGGGAGGTGGCTGGAGCGAGAAAGTTGTCTATAGCTTCGCCATCGGCGCTAACGTCACAAATCATCCGGGGCCAGGAATTGTCTTTGACAACGCCGGTAATCTCTACGGCACAACCTTGAGCGGCGGCGATCCTATCTGCCTCGGCGGTTGCGGAGGGATCTTCAAGGTCACACCCTAATCCCGGTACCTCAAACGGCTGGCTACGGGCGGGACGCCACCCGCCCGTAGCCACGGTTCCTGCAGCAGAGTTGCTTCTCTATCTCAGTCATCTTCGTTCCGAGCACCCGCAGTCAAGCGAGAATCAAAGCCTCGGCCACCCGCCACTAGAAGCGCTCATCAGACAACGTCGACGACGATCAGCGTGATGTCATCCTGCTGGTTGACCGATGGCGTTCGCCATTTCGCGAGTTCGGAGAGCAGTTGCTGAGAAAGTTCGGAAGCGGGTTGCGTACGATGTTTGCGCACGACCTGTTCGAGTTGCCGGTCGCCGAACGCCTCTCCGGCAGCATTCTCCGGTTCGGTCACGCCGTCGGTATAGAGCAGGATGCGGTCCAGGCGCTCGACGGGCAGAGTGCACACCGGGTATTCCGAATCGGACCGGATGCCAAATAACAGGCCGTTGCTTTCGATGCGCTGCAGGTCGCCGCTCGCATTGCGCCAGCAAAACAGGGCCGGGTGTCCCGCGGCGGAGTAGAGCGCTCTGCGGTTTTTCGTGTCGACCCAAAGATAGGCTGCCGAAGCCAGCTGGCCGTGCGCTTCGCTCGACAGGATACGATTCAAGCCGCCCAGCACCTGCGCGGGATCGTCGGCAGAACTGGCGACCGACTGCATGGCCACCTTGATCATCGACGAGATGAGCGCGGCCGGGATGCCGTGCCCGGAAACATCCGCCACTAGGATGCCCAGGTGGGCGTCGTCCCACCGAACGAATTGATAGAAATCCCCGGCCACCGCCGTCATCGGGTGGTAAGCAGCGGCGATCCGCAGATTCTTCATCTCCGGAACTCTCGCGGGAAGAATGGACGCCTGGATCTGACGGGCCGTCTCCAGTTCTGTTTCGATGGAAAGCAGACGGCGCTCGTTGGTAAACACGATCTGCAGCGCTACGTATCCCAGCGAGAACAAAAGAACGACAAAGCCCAGCGAGTCTACCACCGGCAGAATGCGGTAACGCACGCTCGACAAGTTGGTGTACAGCGCCTCACCCGCGAAAATCAGCGTGCCGGCCGAGAGAATGCGGTGATTCGGAATCACCAGGAATTTGGAGAATCGAGGAACCAGCATAACCGCTAACAGAACCAGCACAGCAAAAACAGCAAGCAGGCTGTTGTAGAACATGAATCTGTCATTCGGGCCGCCGAGCACGAACGTCGCAATCCCCAGCACAGCAATGATCAACCCGGAGAGGATTTCCCACTGAAGCAAGAGCCTGAGTTTGCCCAGGGTCAGCTCGCGCCATGCCAGTAAGGCGGAAACCAGAAGCAGGTACATGATCGCCGTTCTCAGAAAGGGCGCGGCAGACTGGAGGGCGTGCGGCAGAATGGCCACGACCGCGTGGGTACGAATCAGATCCTGGAGTCCATACATTGCGCTCCAGATTCCCCACCATACGAGGATCCGAACGCCTCTGCGCCAGCGGACGGCTGCGATGGCACACGCAGTCGCGCCAATGGATACGAAAACCGTTCCCAGTATGATATCGATCGCCTGACCGCGAAGCGTGGCCAGGGCTGCATCTGCTGTGTCGGCTGGGTTCATGCCTTTGAGTTAAATGATAGGAGAGTACCGGCTACGGCTGCGTGATTCAAATCACGCTTGCGGGGATGTGCACACCAATGGGCAAAGGGAGATGTGTACAGGGCTGAATTTCGCAGAGGGCTACAGCGGGACGCGTCGAACTTTACTTCTTCTTTCCCATCTTGCGGGAAATCTCTTCGTAGATTTTCGGGCGCAGATCGGCGAGAACGCTGTCGACGATGCTGGCAATGCCTTCGGGATCGGACTCGGATTTGGAGGCAGCTTCCTCAGGAGCTTTTTCGGCCCCGGCCGCAACGGCCCGGGCTGCAGCATCCTCAGGAGCGGGCGTTTCTGATTTGACTTCCTTCGGTGCGGTCTCGGCCGGTTCTGTGTCGGTCGAGCCCGTTTCACGAGTGCGACGCCAGTTGGCCCATGCCGCGGCAGTCGATTCGGCGGCCTCGGATTCCTCGCTGACGCTGTCCGCCGACTTTTCTGAGGCGGGAGAGTCAGTCGCTACCGCAGCCGTTTCGGAAACGCTAATGACAGAAGATTTCTCGACCGGAGTTTCGTCGACGGTAGACGGTGCCGTTGTGGAAGACGCTTCCGACTTCGCTTCCTCGCGGGCAATCTCTTCCACGACCGGTGACGCTGGTTCCAGTTTCTCAGCCGTCGTCTCTTCGGCGGATGCGACCGGAATGGGCTCGACGATCGCGGCGGCGGGCTCAACCGATTTCGCTTCAGCTTCAGCCGGCGCTTCGGTTGGAACGGGCTCCTGGACCGCGGGAGCCGAGGGCATCTGCTGCTCGTACGATGCCGCCACCGCTTCCAGTTCTTTCACGGCGGCGCTGATTGCATCGGTGGCAACGTGGGCCACCTCGCTGAGAGTCTGCACCGCTTCAGGGGCTGGAGTCGCGGGAACCGCAACTACTGGTTCCGTCGCAGCCTCCACCGGAGAGGAACTCTCCTTGACCTCTGTCGGGGTGTCTCGCGGTGAAGTGATCTCGGCCCCGTGACCGGATTCTGCTGCGGCGAAGGCGGCGTACGCCTTCTGCATCTCGTGTTCGAGGGAGATCGCAGCTTCCTCGGGGGCCAGCGTAACGGAGACGGCGGTCCAACGCGAGACCACTGAGGAGGACTGCGCTCCTGCCGCTGCCATGGTTACCGGCTCGTCGGATGTGTGGCTGGGAGCGGAGTGCAACCACGATCCGTTCCCTGAACTTGTACTGTGCGCCGCGCCCGCTTCCGCCTCGAGGCTGGAAATCGCCGCCATCACGTCGGCGGGGCTGGCTATGGGGATGCCGCCCTCATCTTTCTCGGACTCGCGCGATTTTTCTGCCGGTACGTCGATCTTCTCTTCAGATTTCTGTTCCGCAAACGTCGCTGCGGGCTGGCTTGCGGCCGCTTCCTGGGGAAGTTCGGCGGCGACGGGGAGGGCTGCGTCCGCTTTCTGTTCTTCTTTGCGTTCTTCCGGTTCGGCCGCGCTTTCCGCGATCTTGCCCTTGACCTGCGCGGCGGCGGCCGCCAGCGCGGCAATTTCTTCCGGAGTCACGTCCTTGGGCAGTCCTTCGGGTGCGAGGGCTCCCAGATCCACTTTCGTTTCCTGCTCTTTGGCCGCTGGCGGCTGCTCCGCAACTTTGTGTTCAACGACCGTGCGCAAGTCCTTGTTCATGGCGTTGTACATCGCCGGATCATCGCCATCCTCTTGCGCTGCTGTTTCTTTTTTCCTCGAGGGAAATGAGATGCGGTTCTTCCACCCAGAGTCTTCGTCAATCGCGACGGACTTGTCATAACGACCTTCGTCGAGGGCCGCAGTGGCCCGCGCGAACCGTCCCGGCTTCGAGGCTTCGGCACGAGGCACAATCTTGTCTTCGAGTTTGCTGAGTGCGCTTAACAACTCGCTGGCTTCGAATGGCTTCACGATGAAGCCGTCGGCGCGCGCTCGCTTGGCTTCTTCCGGCTTGAACGGCTCCAACTTGCCCACAGTCAGCAGCACCGGAACTCGCGCGGTTTCCTGCGCTTCCTTCAGACGCTGGCACACTTCAAGCCCGCTGTAGCCGGGCATATAAACGTCGAGGACGATCAGATCCGGCTTCGCTTCGGCGATCTTTTTCAAGGCGGCGGAGCCGTTATTCACGGTGATGACTTCGTACCCCGCATCCGCGAGGATCTTCCGCCCCATATTCTGGGCGGTCACGCTGTCATCGGCGAGCAGTATCTTCCGGGCCAAAGGTATCCTCTGATGAGGGGAGATAACGCGAAGGTAACCTGAGCCACACCGTAAGTCAATGATCCAGAAGGGAAGTAACTGGTTACTAGTGGTCAGCACCTAGTGCGTAAAGGAGCGGACTGCAGACCTCGGGCTTCTCACCTCAGATCGCAAAAGACGCGTTTGGCTCTAGGTTTTAGGCCTGCAGTCCGAGGTCCGACGTCCGGTTCTAGAAGGGAACGATCTTCTTCAATCCCTTCTTTTTCTTCTTCTTGCTGCTGGAAATATCCTGGTCGCTGGCGGGCGTATTGTCAGCGCTCGCCGTGGCGGAGGAAGAGGAAGACGACTGGCCCGAATGAATCTCGTTCACCTGCACTGGCGGAGGCAGTGCCGCGTCTGATCCGCTGTCGACCGGCTTCAGTTCATTGGGATCGGGAGTCGCAATTGGTTTCAACTCGTTGGGATCAGGTCCGGCGGGAGGTGTGTTCGCGGCAGGAGGGGCCAAGGGAGAGCCTCCGTTCGAGGTCGCCTCCGAAGGCGGCGCGGTCGCACCCAGTTGCGCGGGCGGCACAATCTGCACCGACGCGGTGTCGTTCGCGCCCATTCCCGCTGCTGCGGCTGCTGCGGCTGCACGCGTCTCCTGGCCGATCACGTCCTTGGCCGCGACGGCCTGCGGTTCGACCAGGTCGGGCTCGCCCACTTTCGCGGCCTGCGCAACATCCGGGCCTTTCTTCATGAGGCCCACCAATTTCTGTACGGTGGTGGACTCGCTGCGGCTGGCTAGTTCGGCCCGGTTTTGCGCAACGGCAGCCTTGGTCGGCCGGGGTATTGGCTGGTGCAGGGCGGCGAGACGTTTCTTGGCGTCATCGGCGCGATCCATCAGCGGATAGCGAGTGACAATCGTGTCATACGCCTGAGTCGCTTGTTTGGTGAACTCGTCCAGGTACAGGGCTTTCACCTTTTCGGAGGTGCAGCCCCGGGGCATGCCGTGGACGTCGCAGGTTGGAGTGATTCGCATCCTCGTCATCTGCCCCTCGTAGTTTTGCCCAAGCAGATATTGCGCTTCATCCGCGCGACTGTAGAGCGGGTACCGTTCCACCAGCGTTTGCAGACGGGCGATCGATGCGGGATAAGACTCGCGCAGGTAATAGAACCGTCCGATATCGAATTCGCGCTCGGCCAGCACTTCCTGGACTTCCAGCAGGCGCTGCTTGGCTTCCGGCACGAGTTTGCTGTCGGGATATTGCAGGATCAGCTTGCGGTATTCATCCTCGGCACGCTTGGCATTCGTGTAGTCGCGATCCGGCTTTTCCATCTGCTGGTAATGGATGTTGGCGATCTTCAGCTGCGCCTCGGCCGCTTCCGGCATGTTCGGGAAGAAGATCTCGAAATCGTTGTATTCCTGTTCCGCCTGAGCCAGAGCAGCCGTGCCGCCTTCCGCGTACCACGAGTCGCCGACTGCCAGCTTGGCGCGCGCAATGTACTCGGAATCCGGATAAGTGTTGATGAGGGTCTGGAGCGTGAGCCGCGCAACGTCGAAGCGGTTGTGGCGCATGGCATCCATGGCCTTGTCGAACAGCACCTTGTCGGGCTGTTTACTTCCGACCCCAGCCAACGGGTTCACCGACTTCTTGTTGGTGCAGGCGATGGTGAGTACCAGGAGCATGCCCAACACGATCATCAACGGAATTCGACGTGACATAAGACCTCGAAAATGCTGGTTCCACTTGCTGGTGTGGGGCCGGGTCTTTGACCCGGCCGCCGAGCGGAGCTCGGCTCTTTCTCTGTCGTGCTTTCGATCGGGCGCTGGCTGCCTTGATCTGGTCCGCACCGAGCAGCCGGGCTTTGCCCGGCGCGACCGGGTCTGAGACCCGGTCCCACAAAAACCTAAACTTTCTGCATGACCGCTTCTGTCGCTGCCTTCAGCAATGCCTGCGCATTCTTGCTTGGATCACCATTCCCGAACACGGCGTTGCCCGCCACCAGAATTTCTGCTCCGGCGCGCACCACGTCTGCGATGGTGTCGAGTGCCACGCCCCCATCCACTTCGATACGGTAGTGCAGTCCACGTTGGCGGCGAATCTCAGCTAAGCTCCGCATTTTGTGCAGCGTGGACGGAATGAACTTCTGTGCTCCAAAGCCCGGATTCACCGACATCACAAGCACGTAGTCGACAATGTCGAGCACTTCCGAAAGCGTTTCGACCGGCGTCGCTGGATTGATCACCACGCCCGCCAGGCAATCATGACTCTTGATCAGATGCAGAGTCCGGTTCAAGTGGCGGCAAGCTTCCTGATGCACAGAAATCCAGTCGGCGCCCGCGTCGGCAAAGATGGGAATGAACTCGTCCGGATTCTCGATCATGAAATGGCAGTCAAGCGGCAACTGCGTGGCCTTGCGCAGCGACTTCACGACGGGCGGTCCAATCGTGAGGTTGGGAACGAAGTGCCCATCCATGATGTCGACGTGGATGACACTGCCGCCGCCCTCGCCCGCGGCGCGGACCTGCTCGCCCAGTCGGGCAAAATCTGCCGAAAGAATTGACGGTGCCAGTTCGATCAAACCTGAGCTCTCAGAACCTGTTTCTAAGACCTTTTGCAAGCAAGACGGCGTTGGGAAATTCTAACACGCGGGAACGCCGTACCGGGCGTCAAGTGCATGCACAAACAGCCTGATCAAAAGAGATGGGTGGAACCCTCGGATTTCAGGTATTTTGGTGGTTTGTGAACTTCGTTCTGCCGCGTGATAACCTTCGTCCGGCGTGTCTTCCATCAGTCAATTCGCTCCGGCTGCTTACAGCGTCGCCGCCGTATTTCTGTGGGGCGCCGCCGATTTTGCGGGCGGATATGGATCGCGGCGCGCCAACGCATTCGTGCTCACCGCATTCTCGCACGTCTGCGCATTCGCGCTGATGTTCGCCATCGCACTCGGTCAGCACGGGACGTTTCCCACGCGCGCGAGCATCGTCTGGGCGGTCATCGCGGGGGCCTCCGGAGGATTTTCTCTCGCTGTCTTCTATCGTGCCCTGGCCTCTGGACAAATGGGACTGACGGCGCCCATCGCGGCATTAGTAGGTGCAGCCATACCCACGATGGTGGACGTCGCTCTGGAAGGAACTCCGAGCCGCTGGACCATCGGTGGCTTCCTGCTGGCGGTGCTTGCAATCTGGCTGATTACGCGCCCCGAACCTTCCGGCGAGAAAGATCCTGCGGGTCGGCCGGCAGGTGTCGGTATGGCCGCCTTGGCTGGCGTCGGATTCGCCGGATTTTACCTCTGCATCCACCAGGCGAGCGGCTCTCCGCTGTGGATTGCGGCCCTGTCTCGCATTGGATCGTTCACGGCCACTGCGGTCGCGGTGGTGGTGATCGGTGCACCGTTGACACTGGATCGTCCACGCGTGGCGCTCGGGATGGTCGCCGGATTCTTCGACATTACGGCCAGCGCGATGTTCATCTACGCCAGCCAGCACGGGCGCTTGGACGAAGCGGTGCTGATTACGTCTTTATATCCGGCGGTCACGGTGCTGCTGGCTCGCCTCGTCTTGAAAGAACACTTCAGCCGGTGGAAGTTCGTGGGGTTGCTGGCGGCGCTGGCGGCGGTGCCGTTGCTGGCCGCGGGGTAGGGATCGTTCTATTCTCTATTCGCGAATTGAGAATACCTCATATAACGACTGTGAAGGGTAGGCAATGGCGCTGCTGGAAATTCGCAACCTGACGAAAGTCTTTCCCCATGGCGAGTCGGTCTTTGGCGGGAAGTCGCGAGGAGAAGTGCGCGCGGTCGACGATGTTTCCCTCGACATTCAGGCGGGCGAGACGCTTGGGCTTGTGGGCGAGTCCGGATCAGGCAAGAGCACGTTGGGGCGCCTTATCCTTCGTTTGATTGAGCCTACTTCGGGTAGCGTGCGTTTTGAAGGGCGCGACTTACTGGCCGCTGGCCGAGGTGAAATGCGAGGCTTGCGCCGCGACATGCAGATCATTTTTCAGGATCCGTTTGCCTCGCTCGATCCGCGATTTCGGGTGGAAGATGTGATTGGCGAGCCGCTGATCATTCATGGTGGCCGCGCGAAGGTCGACATTCGCGCCCGAGTTGCGGAACTGCTGCGCGCTGTCGGGCTCGACGAGTCGGCGCGCACGCGCTATCCCCACGAATTTTCCGGGGGACAGCGCCAGCGGATCGGAATCGCCCGCGCTCTGGCGCTGCGGCCGAAGTTCATGGTGTGCGACGAGCCCGTCTCCGCGCTCGACGTCAGCGTGGGAGCGCAAATCGTCAACCTGCTGGCGCAACTGCAACGCGATTTCGGATTGACATACCTGTTCATCTCGCACTCGATGCCGGTGGTGCGCTATCTTTCGACCCGAATCGCGGTGATGTATCGAGGAAAAATTGTTGAGGTCGGCGACACCACGCACATTACCGAACGCCCCGCGCACGCTTACACCCGCAGCCTGCTGGAAGCCACGCCGGAACTCCTCGCGTGAACCCCAAAGTCTTTAACCACTAAGGACACTAAGGTTCACGAAGGAAAACCCTCACGGCAGTTCGCTCCTGCGGTGCTGGGTGCTCGTGCCATACTCTGTGGATGCCTCGCTCCAAGCCCGGCTTTACCCGCGATCTCATGGAGTTGATTCTCGGTTACGGGATGATCCTGTTCGTGCTATGGATGCCGGAGTTTCCCCAGCGCGTTCTTTCTCCAGTCGCGCTCGTAGTGACGCTGGCCATTGTCCTGGCGCGGCGTCCGGGCTTGAAAGATCTCGGCATGGGCTTCCGGGGGTTGAGGTCGTCGTTCTGGATTCTTCCCGCCGCGATCGTCGTCGCGATCGCCAGCGTGCTCGTTGCCAAACAGATTGGAACCCTGCATCCGCTCTACAAAGGCGACTTCAAGCACATCGGCGGCTACGTCCTGTGGACGATCTATCAGCAGTTCCTCATGAACGACTTATTCATGCCGCGGCTCAGCCGGCTTCTGGGCAACGCGAACGCTGCCGTCGGTCTGGCGGCGGTTCTGTTTGCGGCCGCCCACTTGCCGAACATCCCACTCACGGCGGCCACGCTGGTCTGGGGAGCGATCTCCTGCGGACTGTTCCTGCGCTATAAGAACCTCCACGCCCTGGGTCTCGCGCAGGGATTGTTCGGGCTATGCTTCGCCATCTGCGTGCCAGATGCATTGCATCATCATCTGCGCGTCGGGCTGGGATATCTGCGCCATTCGTCGCCACCGCCGATTCGATAACCCCGGACAACGAAGCCCTAACCACCCGATTCTGTGTAAGTTGTTGAGCCTTCGTGTAAGTCGTTGAAATGTCGTAGGAGGGCCCTGGCGGGCTCAAGGACGCGCTTTCTTCGCACGAACGAAGTTCTTCCCCGGCCAAGGAGGAGATCGTCGCTTCTGGGGGCCTTCCCGGGCCCGGAAAGGGCATCTTAGTTCGAGAGCATAGGAGGCTTTTCCGGGGGCGATAATCCTGCAGCCCCGTTGTACATACGCTTCTGTATGTATATTGGCTAAAACCACCACGACCACAACCAATCGACGCAGGTGTGCGTGATCGCCGATGCGGGAACGCGGCGGTTCTCCCGCCAGGCCCTTCCGTAGAAGATTCCTGCGATGGTGGCCAGAAGAACATAGCGCCAGTTGAAATGTGCGGACCGCTTGTTGAAGTGCGAAAGGCCAAACAGTACCGAGGCGATCACGAGAGCGGGAGTGCGTCCAACTCGCCGCTCGAGCAGGTTTTGCACCCAGGCGCGAAAGAAAAGCTCTTCCAGTACGGCGACAAAAACGAAAATCCCCGCCCACGAGAGAATCGCTTTGCCGAATGGAGGCAAGTTGGCGTGGGGATGGAGGAAGCCGAGCGCGAGACCCAGCACGATCACTACGGGAGCGAAGAACAAGAGTTCGCGCAGGCCGGTCTTCCAGTCGCTGAGGCGCAGGTGAAAATCAAAGCCGCTGCCGCTTAGACGACGAATGGCGAGAAAACCGTACAGTCCCGCATCCACGAGCAGAAGGTTGTTCAAGCCGCGCAAGCCGGCAGGCCAGGCAGCGTCGAACCAGCGCAAATCGACGGCAAGGCCCAGCGTGAGAAGGATGAGAGCGTCGCGCCAGTTGCCGCGCTGTTCGGGATCGGCCGCGGCCGCGCCCGCCAGCAGCCACGCAATCCCGACGGGCAGAGCGGCGTATAAAACGAACCACTGCCAACGAAATAAATGCTGCGTCGCCGCAATGACGACGTAGGGCAAAACCAGCAGCGCTGGTAACCCGAGTTGCACGGACCGCGGCCAGCGCGCGACTCCGGCCGCCACGCGCTCGGCCGCAAATCCAAAGACCGCGGCAGGCGCCAACTCGGCGATCAAGACCGCAATTACGACCGGCGTTGCATTCGACATCGCACTATCTTATCCGGGCTGTGCAACCGCCCGGCAAGTGTGCGTTCGCCGATGCAACGCCGGCGCCCCCTCTAGCCGTGAAGTGGAAATCCTATTTCGCCGGATTCGACCAAGAACCACGCCGCCGGCCTCTTCCTCAACCGGATAGTGAGGTGAATCGTATTTTCGTTACAGGGGTCGGGTAGTTCGAATTGGGTATGGTCAAGTCGCTTGTACAAGGGGCTGCCTCGGACTAGAATTCCCCTCGAACTTCGTCAGGAGGCATTCATGGCCGCTGCTCCGGTCCTACCCACATCGCCGTCAACCCCCGAACCCGCACGGCTTTCCGAGGGGGCGCGCATCGTTGACACCTTTATCGCGCCGTCGAAAACATTCACCGACCTGCGGCGGAACGCCAGCTGGTGGGGACCGTTTCTTCTGATGATTGTGGTTTCGACGGTGTTCGTTTACACCGCGGGTCAGAAGATCGGGTTCCGCAAGGTCATGGAGAACCAGATGCAGGCACAGCCCAAGGCGCAAGCGCGTCTGGAAAACCTCCCGGCCGATCAGCGCGAGCGGCAGATGGAGGCCGGAGCCAAGTTTACGGGAATCATTTCCTACGTATTTCCGGTGATCTCGCTGATCATCTGGCTCATCATCGCGGGCGCTTTGTTTGGGACTTTCAAGTTCGCTGCCGGGGCAGACGTCACGTTCAAGGTTTCGCTGGCGATTGTCATTTACGCAGCCTTGCCGCTCATGGTGAAGACGCTCTTAGCCCTACTGTCGGTGGTGGCGGGGATGAGTCCGGACTCGTTTTCATTTCAGAACCCGGTCGCCACCAATCCCGGCTATTTCATGAGTCCCTCGGACAACGTGTTCCTCTACAGCCTCGCATCCGGGCTGGATATTTTCATGATCTGGACGCTGGCCTTAACGGCGATCGGTTTTACTTGTGTCAGCAAAGTGAAACGCGGCACGTCGTTCGCCATTGTCTTTGGGTGGTGGGCGTTTTTCTCGCTGGCCGGCGCCGCATTGGCAGGCGGATTCTCGTAGAGTCTGGCGCTCATCCCGCTATGGATTCGATCATCGGCGCCGCATCTGGCGGAAGCGTCAACTCGAGGCTCGCCAGATCGTCCCGCATGTGATCGGTGCTGGAAGTCCCGGTCAAGGGCAGGATCCCGACTTCGCGGGCAAAGCTGAAGATGACCTGCGCCGGGGTTGCGTTCAGTTGCTTCGCGAGCGCGAGCAGTTGCTCGTTCTTCAGTACGTCTCGGTTTGCGGTGAGCAGCGAGAATCCCTGGTAGAAGATTTTCCGCTGGTCGCAGAACGATCGCACCTCACGATCCCATCCCAGTCGCGCAAAGCAGCGGTTCTGGACGAAGGTCGGAAGTTCCGCGTGCGTGGCCTCCATTTGCTCCAGATGGTGCAGCGAGACGTTACTCACGCCGAGATACCGAGCGCGGCCGGCGTCGCGTTCCTTCCGCATCGCTTCCCAGACCTCGGAGTCTGCGTCCTTCCACTCCTCATGGGATGAAGGTCCGTGCAGCAGATAGCTCTCAACGTGGTCGGTGCCGAGATGTTCGAGCGAACTCGCTAACGACTGCGCGACCTGGGCTGAAAAGCTTGCTTCGGGATCGTACGGCAGGCGGTGGTCCTGTCCGCGTTGATAGGTGAACTTGGTTTGCAGAAAAAGGTCGGCGCGGGTCGCGATGCCGTTGCGATAGGCCACGGCCAGACCTTCGCCGACCGCGGCTTCGAAGTAGTGCTTGCGCTGGTTCGCCGTGTCGATGGCTAAAAAGCCCATGCACAGTGCGCGCTCGGTAAGCGCCGCGGTGCGTTCTTCCTTCCAGGCAGTGCCGTAAAGAAAATCCGGGAGGGATGAGGGCATTGGACATTGTGCCATGAAACCCTTTCAACCACAGAGGACACAGAGGACGCGGAGGGATCTGGCACTCCTCTGTGTCCTCAGTGTCCTCTGTGGTTGCGCCTCTTGTGGGTGGAGATGACCGAGCACGCACTCCCGGTATATGCTGGGAGCCCCAGGAGGCTTTCCGTGAAACTTACTCTTGCTGTTGCTTGTCTTGCCGTGTGTGCCACGCTTGCGGTTGCCCAGTCTGCCACTCCAGCCGCGAAGACCCCGGCTGCGGCTCAGGGGACGACCAAGGATCCAGTCGCAGCGTCGCTGCGCGTGTTGCTGCAGCGCTCGCAGAACAACACGGTGGGCGCCATTGAGGCGATGCCTGCCGACAAATTCTCGTATAAGCCGACACCCGAGCAGATGCCATTTGCGCATCTGGCCGTGCACGTCGTCGAGTTCAACAACTCTTTCTGCGCCAAGGCGGCCGACGTTCCTGCGCCCAAAGTGGAGGAACCCAAGGAGAGCGATTCCAAAGACCAGCTAGTGGCGGCGGTGAAAGCTTCATACACCTTCTGCACCGACGCCTTGAGCAAAATGGACGACTCGAAGCTGGGCGACAGCATTGAGCTGTTCGGCGGCCGGCAGGCTCCGCGAGCTATGGCGGCGCTGATCCTGTCCAGCGGATGGGCCGATCACTACAGTACGGCAGCCATGTATCTGCGGCTGAACAACATTCTGCCGCCGTCGGCGCAGCCCAAGAAATAGTTTCCATACGAAGTGCGACCTGCCTTCGCTGCGGGGCGGCTGGGAGTACAGCCGCCTCGTCTTCCCGTGAGTAGCATGAGGGTGGAACAAGCCCCTCATATCGCGATACCAATGCGGAAGGGGCGTAATGGAGATTTGGACTAAGCCGCTGGCGCGGCAGGTACTGTAGCGACGGTGCGTAAGTACAGTGATGGATACCTTGAAGGAGGTATACATGACTGCACTTCGCGAACGCATGCTGGAAGAACTGCGGCTGCGTAATTTCACTCCTCGGACTATCCGTACCTATACGGGAGCCGTATCCGACTTCGCGCGCTACTTTCACCAGTCCCCTGACAAGCTTGGGCCCGAGCATGTTCGTATCTATCAGCTCTACCTGCTGAACGAGCGCAAGCTGGCCTGGCATAGCATCCAGGTTTACGTCTCGGCACTGCGGTTTCTGTACGTCCGTACGCTCAAGCAACGCTGGTTCGACACCCAAGTTACCAAGCCCAAGATACACCGCAAACTACCCGTGGTCTGGAGCCGTGAAGAAGTCGCCGCACTGCTCGACATCACCAGGAACCTCAAGCACCGCGCCCTGCTGGGCCTGCTCTACGGGGCTGGCCTGCGCATTCAGGAAGCCCTGGATCTGAAAGTCACCGACATCGACAGTAAGCGGATGATCATCAACATTCGCGAAGGTAAGGGCGGGCAGCCTCGTCAGGTGATGCTTTCGCCCAAGCTGCTGGAGTGGCTTCGTACCTACTGGAACCAGCACAAGCCCAAGGACTGGCTCTTTCCCGGAAGGAGCTCCGACCGGCCGCTGTACGCCAGCGCCGTCAACGCTTTCTGCCATCAGTTGCGCAAGAAGCTGGGCATGGGCAAGCGGCTTTCCGCCCATGTGATGCGGCATTCCTTTGCCTCTCACCTGCTCGACAGCGGAACCGATCTGCGCACCATTCAGCTGCTGCTTGGACATTGCGACCTGGAGACGACCGCGCGCTACCTCCATGTCTCCGAGCACCGGCTGCACTCCACCGTAAGTCCGCTCGATGAGCTTCCGGCTCGCGAAGGAGAACCTAAGAAAAAATGAGAGAGCATCGGCTCGAAGTGGCCGATGTCTTGCACGCGCACCAGCAAGAGTTTCTCGAGCGCTGGGGCCATGTTGTCTCCCGCCAGCACCGTAAGGTGCTCGGAGCCATCGGTCGATGCCGTACTGCCGCACTCGGCAGTCATCTCGAACGCTGTGACAGCTGCTCCTATGAGTACGTGGCTTTCGACTCATGCCGTGATCGCCACTGCCCAAAGTGCCAGTCGACTGCTCGCGATCGCTGGCTGCAGAAGCAGGCGTCGAGTCTGCTGCCCGTGCCCTACAGCCATGTCGTCTTCACGCTGCCCAAGCAACTGGCAGCACGCGCACTCAGAAACCAGCGTCTTATCTACGCTCTGCTATTTCGTGCTGTCTCCGAGACCCTGATGGAGATCGCCGCCGATCGACACCGCCTCGGTGCTCGCATCGGCATTCTCGCCGTACTCCATACCTGGAATCAGCAACTGCAACATCATCCCCACCTGCACTGCCTGGTTCCGGCCGGCGGACTGGCACCCGACCAATCACGGTGGATCGCTTGTCGGCCTCGCTACTTCCTTCCGGCGCCGGTGCTCAGCTGCATGTTCCGTGGCAAGATGCTGGCCTTCCTGAAACACGCTTACGACAACCACCAACTGCGCTTCCCGGGCACTCTAGGTCTCTGACCGCATAATCTGTTTCTTCTGTAACCGAACTTCAAGCGTGCCTTTTTGCGGGTGAAGCGCCAGTCGATGGTGACCCGATTACGATTCATTCTCCGACCCCAGGCCCTGGCTTCCCGCCTCAGATCGCCCAGCGATGGGATTCTTCGCCGTCCCAGGCACTGTCGGGAGAACAGGCTGATTTCGATTTCCGCCTGGTTCAGCCAGCTTCCGTGCTTCGGTGTGTAGTGTACCCTGAACCGGTCCCACAGCCAGCCTCCCGCCTTCTCGCCGTACCGCTCCACCACTGCCTTGCGGGTGTGCGAACTCAGATTGTCCATGACCAGATGAATGGCGTCGGCGGCCGGATAATGTTCCGCGATCTCCAGCAGATAATCGGCAAACTCGGGCGAGGAACGGTCCGGAGTCACGCGAAGATAATGCCGTCCCGCCTTGGGCTCCACTCCGCAAAATGCGTTGGCCGTGCCGCGGCGTTCGTACTCGCAGTCGCGCCGCAGAACTTGTCCCGGATGCAGCGGCCGGGAGGGGCGGAGATCGGCATGCAGGACCACCGGCTTCTCATCGATACAAACCACCGGTTCCGCCTCTGAGAGCGGCTTCTCATACAAGGCCAGCACGTCTTCCATGCGTCCGAGATAGTCCCGGTCCAGTTCCGCCACACACCACATTTTTTTCCCGCCACGGCTTCAGGTCATGACTCTGGAGCAAGATGCGGATCGTTTCCCGGCCCACCCGCCGTGCCAACTTCCGCTTCACCGCTTCCTGGGCGAGGAGCCGCACACTCCACCGCGCCCTGCCTTCCGGCGGCGGGCCGCACACCAGGGCGATGATGCGCTGACTCTGGCCCGCGTCCAGCACCCGCCGCTGGCCCGGACGCGGCTTCTCGTACCATGCCGACTCCAGCCCTTCCTCCTCGTAGCGCCGGGCAATGGCCCGCACCGTCTTGGAGGCTACACCCACATTGCGGGCTACCTGCCCGGCCGTCTGCCCCTGGCCGAGTTCCCGCAGGATCACAGCCCGCCGCAGCACCCGCGCCGATTCCCACCCCTTGTTCAACATGGCGGCGATCTGTTTACGATCCTTCTTGGTCAGCTGGACATGCACCCGATGATAGGCTCGCATGCCTGCACTATGCCGCTCTTTTGCTCCTTCCACGAGTATCTATAGATATACATCTCCATACGGTCGTAGACCTAGCTGCGTTCTCGAAGCCAGGCCCGTTCCACGCAATGCTCTCCACGCTGCACCATCAGAAATGGGTCGTCTATGCTAAGGCACCTTTCGGCGGTCCGGAGTATGGGCTCAAGTACCTGGCACGCTACACTCATCGGGTTGCCATCGCCAATGGCAGACTCTTGGACCTGAACAACGGTCAGGTGCGTTTTAAATGGCGCGACTCCAGAGACAACAACTGCATCAAGGTGATGAGCCTCGATGCGGTTGAGTTCATCCGTCGCTTTCTGCTTCACGTTCTGCCTGGTGGCTTCGTCAAGATCCGCCACTTCGGGCTGCTCGCCAACCGCAATCGCCGTCAGGCACTGGCTCTTTGCCGTCACCATCTAAAGGCCGTCGCTCCACAAGGCACTGACCTCGTTACCCCTCAGCAACAGTCGGCAATCAATCGCTGCTGCCCCAAGTGCAAACACGGCACCTTGCACGTCGTCGTTCGCTTCACCACCCTTGTGCCCGCAACCGATGGCTCGCATCTCGCGGAGATCAACTCGTCATGATTACGATCTCGCTCACGCCACCAACCCGGATCGGTGCTGCAATGCGCGTCGTGCGCGTGCATGCCGCCGTGTGTCCTCATGCACCTAAAACAGCTGCCAACCTCCCGAAACCCCGTCTCATTCACCTGTTAATCGGTCGCCCCGCACCCAGCACAACCCTTGGCTCACATCCCCTGCAATGCGCTTCTTCGCTCTCCGCACCACAACAAACCAATTCAAAACCCATAGCGCCCGAGTTCAGGGAAGCGGCTTAGTCCAAATCGCCGTATCGTCAATGCTCCGCCTCGACTGCTCGCCTTCAACACAGCTCTATCTGCGGAGCACTGTCGATACGGCACTACAGATTAATCGTCAATTGACCAACTGCCTCGTAGCTTCCCAGTAGTTGACGATGCTGGACCTGCAAGGTGTTAGTCGAATGTAGGCGAGGGATTCGGTGTTGTAGCGACGGTCGTATCCGCCTTCGGCAACGGCATGAGGCCCAATGCGGCCATCACGTTTAAACCATTCGTGCGCGTCAGCACGCCCGGACACATTTGATAGTCGAATCGCATCTCGCCGTTCTCATAATGTTCTTCAAAATGCACGTTGATCGCCCGGCCATCGAGAGCCGTCCCGACCTCCGTAAGTGCTAGATCGTGAGTCGTTACAAGGCCGACCGCCCCGCTCGCGGCCAATAGTTCAATCACCGCTCTTGCTCCAAACAAGCGGTCGGCCGAGTTTGTCCCACCCAGCATCTCGTCCAGGAGGAAGAGGGTGTTGTTCGTGCGCGACAGAGCGATTATCCACTTCAGGCGCTCCACCTCGGCTTGGAAGCGCGATTTTCCTCGTAAGAGGGAGTCATGAACAGAAATCGAGCACCCGATCTGCAATGGCGAGATCTGGAGATGAGCCGCGCACACCGGCGCACCTGCCAATGCCAACACGGAGTTCAAGCCGACCGAGCGTAGTAGTGTGCTCTTGCCCGACATGTTCGAACCGCTCACCATGATGAGTTGTGTGTCTTGGGCGTCAAGCCGGATATTGCATCGAACGCAGGTCTCGCTATCGAGTAAAGGATGACCCAAGGCTTCGCCTTGAAATAGCGGAGAAGACTCGGGTTTCAGAACAGCAAAAACATGATCTGGATTTTCGTAGGAATACCGAGCCAAACAGAGCAATGCTTCGAACTGGCCGAGGGAGTCCAGCCATCGAGTCAATCCCTCACGGTTCCGCTGCCGCCAGCGCTCGATAAAAATTGCGAGATTCGTCTCCCATAGAATCAGCGAGGATAACAGCGCGAAATACTCAAATTGTCGGAGATTCAGAAGCCAGGCCCACAGCCGCAACTGTCGGATCTGTTTCGAGGGAACGCCCGACGAAAATGTGAGTTGCAACTGCAGCGACTTGAGCAACGGGCACTCGAAATGCAGTGTCTCGAAGCGATCCAGTAAGGGCGCAAGCAGTTCAAGCTCGAATGAAGGCATGGCGAGGTTGGCGGCTGTCACCCTAGTTTTCTTCAGGAGGAAAACCGCCAAGAGCCCTTCCAGCCCGACGACAAAAGCCACTGCCCAAAGCCAGCTATGGCCGAAGACGCCAACGGCGGCAAGTAGCGTCACGATTAGTAGACAGATCGGCAGTGCCAACGCAAGCGCCCGTATATAAAACGGAAAAGCGATCTCAACAACGTCCACCCAGTCGCGGACTGATGCCCCAGCTTGATCGAGTGCGCTGCCTCCCAGAGACGCCCAGTCCTCTCGAAGACCGAGTTGGTCGCGAAGTTCGGCAACTGCTGCCTGCCGCGCTCGGACCTCGTCGGAACCCGCTGGATTGAGGAGCCATTTTGCAAGCGTAGCCCGACCAACGCCAGTTCGAGCCGTACACAGCAATTCGTAGAGCGATCCGGTGCCGAACAAGTCCAGATCGGAAGCGTAAGCATGGTTCTCGGGCAGGTACTCTTTGCCGCCAATCCCTCGTCCTTGCCACTGGTGGCGTAACCGCGCCACGCCGAGTTCATAGAAACTCGCGATTCGTTGCACCCGGCTATGTTTGCCTGCGTTCTTCCTAAGCGACTGGAAGCTGTACAGGACGACCACCGAAGGGAGCAGAACCCAGAGCGCAGAAATCAAGTGCGATGAGAGAGCTGCCCAGACGACAACGATCCCAGCGAGAGCAGCTACGATCACGTATGTCCACAGGCGCCGGTGCAAGGCCCTGATGCTCGCAAGCTGCCGTTGCCGTTCGCTCAAACGGCGAGCGTATTCACTCTGTGGGATTTCGTGCGCTCTGCTGGCCAAAGCTTCCCGTCTCGCAAAGTCAGACGTATTCATAGGCACTCCGTCTCTTATCAGGCCGAGGAGACTGATTCCATCTAACGGAAAAACAGAAGGCAATGCCGTGGCACACGACGGCATGTGCTTCGGACTAGGAAGGGCTATAACGAGAGAATGGGTGGGGGACGCTGAAAGAGCGCACGGAGGCTTGGTTCGTTGGGAACTGCGATAGTCGTCTGCCATCGCTCTGCCCATCGAGGATCGACTGCACACGGGAAGAAAGAGACTGGAAGGGCTTGAAGCGAGGCTATTAGCATTTTCCAGATCTTCGCCGAGTGAACGACGACAAATGCTAGCAAGCAGGCGAGCACCAAGGAAGCCACTAACTTGAAGAAGCCACCTATCAGGAGTGGGCGGAAGCCCGCCATGCAAAAAACAAGCAGACAGTAAGCAACACTCAAGACTATTTGGCTGTGACGATAGCTGCCCATACGCGCTTTGGAACCAACAAGTATACAGCCGCCAAGGCCGTTGCGAGCCTCACCAGCAGCTACCTGTGTCAGTGTTCCCCAATCACGTAGAAACCGGAAATTGAATCCTCAACTGTCATAAGCAGGCCATAGTTCTCATTGACGCCTGTCATCTTTAAAACCAGTCGCTGCGGTACGCGACCCACCATGCGGCGAAAAGGATAGGGATGGTAGCGGCGCAGGCCCACCAGAAAGGAAGCAGGACATCTGCCACCAGCCCGAGCAGGATGAAGACCATCCAGAATATCTTTTTCTGCATGGGACGATTGTAGTGCGGAGCAGCGCTCGCGCGCGCCCGGCCAGTCTGCTATTTGATCTGCACGAGTTCGCTCGGCGGGGCCGGTGCGGCGATGGGCGCTGCTGGGTTCTGCGGAGCGCGCCAGGAATCGAAGATGGATACCTGATGCACGCACGACACCGTGCAGTGCGGGGCGCAGGATTTTTCGGTGAGATATTCGCGGCGCAGGTCGTCGCGGGTGTAGCTGGCCAAGGGCACTCCAGGGTATCCGCGCTGCTGCGAGCAGTAGTGCACCAGCCCGTCTTCGCAGATGTAGAGATAGCGGCCGCCGGCCCGGCAACGCCAGTCGTTGGGCTGGCCTTTCGCAATGTTGTCCTGAAATGAATTGATGCGGGTGAAGCTGTTTTTCTCCAGCGCCTGCATTTCGTGGTAGATGCGGCGCTCTTCGTCGCCCAGCGGTTGCAGCTGTCCGCTGCCGTCGTGGATGATGCCGATGGTCGAGGTGAATCCCAACTCAATCGCGCGCTTGCCAATCACCAGGGCGTCCTGCGGGTGCGAAATGCCGCCACCGACCACGGAATTGATATTCACGTGAAAGTCGGCGTGCTCGGCGAGCAATTGCAACTTCTTGTCGAGAACCTTCAGGCTCTTCTTCGAGACCTCGTCGGGATTCACGTTGTCGATGGAAATCTGCAGCCACTCGAGCCCGGCGCGGTTCAGGCGCTGGATGCGCTCGGCGACCAGCAGGTATCCGTTGGTGATCAGGCCAGCGATCATGCCGTTGGCGCGAATGCGGCGGATCACGTCGTCAAGCTCCGGATGCATCAGCGGCTCGCCGCCAGAAATCGTCACGACTGCGGTGTCCAATGAGCCGAGTTTGTCGATGCGGCGATACATTTCGTCGATCGGTACGGGCTTCGAGAAATCGTCAAACTCGTTGCAGTAGGTGCAAGCCAGGTTGCAGCGGCGCATCGGAATGATGTGCGCTAGCAGCGGGTGGTCGGTGGAAGCGAGCGCGCGGACGGCCATGTTCGCGCCGCGCAGGTTGCGGTGCAGGGCTTTAGAGCGTCGGCGCAGGGACGTGAGGACGGATGGCATACCTATGGTGTCCTTTTATTAAATCACATGGAGTAGACGGGTGCACCGTGCGCGCGGCAGCCGGACAAATTTGAGGGGTGAATGGTGATTCCTGTCAGCGAGGCGGCGCGGCCTCGCCGGCTTTCGTGAGCTGGGCGACGCGTGCCGTGTACATGGCTGTGAGGCATTCGACCCACCCTTTGTAGATGACGCAGTCGCGGTCCCGCTGGGCTAGCCATTCCCGCTGCTCCTGAACCAGAGCTTTGCGGGCGGTGGGAGCCAGTCTTTTTGCGGCTGAAGTGTAAGCCGCGTTTAGGTCGATGTCGAGCTTAGCCAGGGAGCTCACGTAGCAAATAGCGCGGTCGACTTCTTTTTGCGCTTTTGTGCACTGATAGCTCATTTCGTACATGGGGGCGGACTGTACCGCATTGAGAAGAAACTTATTCTGCTTCCCGTTCCATTGAAACATCAGAACCAGCGGACGATCGCGACCAGAAGTGTCGTAGAACGTCTCAACGAGTTCCCGGTCGTCTTTGTTGGGACTCAAGTCGTAGTTGCGATTGCCAAAAAGAACCTGATACCGCTTTGGATTGACCTCCTCAAAATCGAGCTCGCCCAATTCGCCCTCTTCGACCCAGGAGAAAACGGACTGGACGTCAGGTCCCCCGGTTCCCGACTGGCAGGTGGAAGCGACAACAATCACGTCATCGTATGCATGGCCGGTGAAGTTGAAATCCTGCAAAGTGTGGAAGTAAATATCGTCGGGCTTGCAGTCGTACCGCTTGGCGAGGAACTGAGCAATCATCTCCTCGGTGATCTTGGGTCCATGAGCGGGAGAGATCGATTGGAATAGCAAGCAGATCAAAAGCAGCGAAACGGTGTTCACGTCTTTCTCCTGCGCGGCAGCGCGAGCACTCTCTTCCAGTATCGGGCGAGTCGGGAGGGTGTCAAGAGACTAGCTCGTGTCCCGCGTGGTGCAGGACATCCAAGGCTCGGTCAGGATCTGATTCTTGCACGAGTATATAGTCGGTGTCGAAGGTCGAGATGGCGAAAATTGGGATATCGCTCTTCGAGAGGGGTTCGATGAAGGAGAGCAGGACTCCGGTCAACTCGAAGGGGAACGGGCCTTCGAGTTTCAAGCAGATCCAGCGGTGTGGCGAGTGAACGTCGGGTGGAAGATTGTCTGCGGGGCAGACGATGGAGAGTTCGTCGGGAGTGCGGGTGATTGAGGTGAAGTCTCCTCTTGTGGCCCAGTCAGGGACAGGTGTATCGGGGGCCAGACGCACGATTGCGTAAGGGCCGGGGAGCCAGCGGAATTTGAGTTGGTGTGGCTGGAGGTTGTCACTGCTTTCACGTGTCATAGCTTAAGAACCAAGCACAAGGTTTCTCGACTCGCCGTCGCATTCACTCCGGCTCGCTCGACATGACAAAGCTTCCTTCCACCACGGCGAACTCTAGTTCTAACACTGTTTGCCGAGGCTGCCGAGCTTCGCTCGGCATGGCCGGGTCGAAGACCCGGTCCCACACCACCCTACAGCTACCCTTCCACCGCCTTGCGCAGGGCCGCTCGGGCCAGGATGCGGGTCGAGTCGAGCATGGGAAGCGGGGAGGACTCGGGCGTCATCAGCAGGGGGATTTCGGTGCAAGCCAGGGCCACGGCGTCGCAGCCTTCGTCTTTCAGGCCGCGGATTACTTCCGTGAAATAGGCTTGCGTACGCGGCAGGAAAGTTCCCTGAACGAGTTCGTCGAAAATGATGTGGTGGATGCGCTCGCGCTGGTCTGGGGCGGGGACGCGGTGTTCGATACCCGCTGCTTTCAGAGTCTCGCGGTAGACCGGGCCGTCCATGAGTGAGCGGGTGCCGAGGATTCCGAGGCGTTTGTATCCGTGGCGCTTGGCTTCATTCGCGACTTCGACCGCGATGTGCAGCCATGGGCGCGGCGAACGGTGCGCGACCAGATCGAAAGCCTGATGCACGGTATTCACGGGAGCGATGAGGAAGTCGGCGCCGGCTTTGGCCAGTTTCTCCGCGGACGAGAGCATGAGTTCCGCAACGCCGGCCCAATCGTTGGCGTCGATGAAATTCTTGTACTGGATGAAGGGATGGCCGTGCATCGACACTTCGGGATGGTTGTAGGGGCCGAGCAGGTCCGCACCTTCAACGCAGATCGTGCGATAACAGAGCGCGGCGCCTTCCGCGCTGGATGCGACGATGCCGATGTGTAACATCAGTTGCCTGTGGGCGGCTCAGGGTTTGATTGTAGCTGGAGTGACCGCATACGGGCTGGAATCGCGGTAGCGCTTTTCGAATTCTTCGCGAGTGCAGATGGTTTTGGTGTCCGTGACACGGTCGATCGCTAAGATGCCGTCGAGGTGATCGATTTCGTGCTGCAGGAGTTCGGAAAGGTTGCGGTCGTCGCCGGCCTCGAACTCGAGGGTCTTGCCGTCGAGATTCTGATAACGGACGGTGATCTGGCGGTGGCGTTCAACCTGCATGAAGATGGAGAGGAAGCTGAGGCAGGCGTCCCAGACGACGATCCTTTCTTCGCTGCGTTGGATGACTTCCGGATTGATCAGCGGCCACGGGTTGGCGTCGGGGAGCTTGAGAAAAATAACGCGCTGTGGGACACCGAGTTGGGGAGCGGCGATGCCGCGTCCGTAGCCCGTTTGGGAGCGCCAGTAGGCGAGGGTATCGGCGAGATCGGTGACTAGAGCGGAAATTTCGGGTGTGGTCGGATCAACCACTGCGAGAGCCTTCTGCCGCAAGAGCGGGTCGCCGAGTTGGAGGATAGGGCGGATCGGCATTTCAGTTTCTCAGTGCCCCACTCTTACCTCGCTGCCGCGGCATCGAACAGGCTCAGGAGTTCCAGCTTCTTTTCTGCGGGCAGGAACGAAGCTTCGAACGAGTTGCGCGCCAGTTCTCTCAGGTGCTCGTCGGTGAAACCAAAAGTTTCCTGAGCGAGTTGGTACTCGCGCGATAGAGTCGTGCCAAACAGGGCCGGGTCGTCGGTGTTAAGCGTGATCATGACGCCATGATCGAAATAGTTCTTCGTAGGATGGTCCGCGATCGCTTTGCAAACTCCAGTGCGAAGGTTGCTGGTGATGCAGAGTTCGACGGGAATCTGGCGTTGCGCGAGTTCTTCGATCAGGTCCGCGTCGTGGGCGGCGGTGATGCCATGGCCGATGCGCTCGGCGCGCAGGTTGAGCGCTCCCCAGATGGACTCTGGCGGGCCGGTCTCGCCCGCGTGCGCGGTCAGTCGCAAACCTTGGTCGGCGGCGTAGCTATAGACTCCGCGGAAAAGTTCTGGCGGGGCTTTCAGTTCATCGCCGCCAATGCCAACGCCGACGACGTGGCGGTCGCGATAGCGCGCGGCCAGTTCGAACACTTTCTGCGCTTCTTCGACTCCGAAGTGGCGGGTAGCGTCGAAGATCCACAACAGCGACACGCCGAAATCGCGCGCGCCTCGGGCCCGTCCGCGTTCCAGACCTTCGAAGATGGCAGGGAAATCCTGCTTGCGGAAGAGGCAGACGCCGACCGCAACATAGACCTCGGCATGCAATACGTTCTCTTCTTTAAGGCGCTGCATGAGGCGGTAGGTGATGAGTTCATAATCGTCGGGCCCGCGCAGGTGCGAACTTACGGCCTTGAAGGCCATCAGGAAGCTTTGAAAATCGGTGTAGCCGTAGAGACTCTGGACCTCGACGAGCGTGGAGTGATCGCCGTGGAGCTTGCGGAGTTCGAGCAGGGTCGCGGGTTCGACCGCGCCCTCGAGATGCAGGTGCAACTCCGCTTTAGGAAGCTGACGGATGAAAGCGTTCGGGGGACGGTCAACTGCTGCGGTCATGCATCTGATTGTAGATTCTTGAGGAGAGATTTGCGAGGGAGCGGCGAGCCCAGTGTTTTCAAAACCTTTACCACGGAGGACGCGAAGGTACACGAAGGAAGCTTCTGCGGATAACGTCGAGCTTCACTGACCTATTGCGCAAAGCATCTCTGGCGATTCTTTCGGGTACAATCCGGTGTTCTCATATCGGGACAAGGAGAGTGTATGAACGCCGAGATCATTCGCAGGACGTTGATCGTGTGGGGAATGCTAGCCTTGCCGCTGGCCCTGTTTGGCGCGGTGGAGGCACCGCAGGTGAAAACCGCTTCCGGTGTGGTCGAAGGAAAGGACGATGGCTCCGTGCGCGCGTTTCTTGGAATCCCGTATGCTGCACCTCCGGTGGGCGATCTGCGCTGGAAGGCTCCTGCACCAGCGGCGAAGTGGGACGGCGTGCGCAAGGCCACGGAGTTTGGCTCGCATTGCATGCAGGGAAAAGTCTACGGCGATATGAACTTTCGCGACGCGGGCGGAAGTGAAGACTGCTTGACCCTGAATGTTTGGGTTCCGGCGAAGGGTGCAGCGGCGAAGCTGCCAGTGATGGTCTGGATTTATGGCGGAGGCTTCGTCGCGGGAACCACTTCCGAAGCGCGGCAGGACGGAACGCATCTGGCGCAGCAGGGCGTGATCGTGGTTTCGATGAACTACCGGCTGGGCGTTTTCGGATTTTTCGTACATCCGGAACTGGCGAAAGAGTCTGGACGGAATGCTGCCGGAAATTACGGGCTGCTCGATCAACTCGCGGCGTTGCATTGGGTGCATGACAACATTGCGGCGTTCGGCGGAGATCCGGAGAATGTGACGATCTTCGGAGAGAGTGCGGGATCATTTTCGGTGAGCGCGCAGATGGCGTCGCCGCTCGCCAAGGGACTCTTTCAGAAGGCCATTGGAGAGAGTGGAGCAGCGTTTCACAGCGGGGGGCTGTCGTTCGAGCCGCTGTCGGTGCGGGAAGAGAAGGACGTGAAGGCCGTGAGCGCAAAATTCGGAGTAAGCACGCTCGCCGAGTTGCGGGTGCTGCCGGCGCAGAAATTGCTCGATGCTTTCGCGCCCCCGCAGTCGCCGGGATTTGATTTCGGCCCGGACGTGGACGGATATTTTCTGCCGGAGCCGGTACCAGCGATCTTCGCAGCGGGAAAACAGAATGATGTGCCGCTGCTGGCGGGATGGAATCACGATGAAGGCAGCTTCGAGATTGTGTTCTCTCCGCAGAAGCCGACGGCGGAGAGTCTGAAGGCCACGGCGCAGAAGGAATTTGGCGGCAAAGCGCCGGAGTTTCTGAAGCTCTATCCCGCCGGCACTCCTGAACAGACGTTGCGCTCCGCGCAGGATTTCGCGGGCGACCAGTTCATCGCTTTCTCAACTTGGGATTGGATGGAGTCGCAGAGCAAGACAGGCAAGCAGCCGATCTACCGTTATCGCTTTGATCTGGGACCGCCGTCGGATCCGAAGGGGCCGCAGTTGGGCGCGTTTCATTCGGCGGAGATTGAGTACGTGTTCGGGCAGCTGGATTCGAAGGCCGGGGTTGCGTGGAGAGCGGACGACCGTGCGCTGAGCGAGGAGATGCAGAAATATTGGGCGAACTTTGCGCGCAGCGGCGATCCAAACGGGGCGGGACTGCCGAAGTGGCCGGTATATTCCGCGGCGGATGGATGGCCGGTGATGTTTCTGGACGCGAAGCCTGCGGCGCATAAGGATGATTTGCGCGGGAGGTATTTGTTCCTTGCGGGGGCGTGGGCCAAGTAATCCACTGACGGCTCATTTGGTAGGACCTCCCTTCGAGGTCCCCGGTGGCTATGGGGAGTGCAGAGATCCTTCACTACGCAGGCCGATTCGCTATCGCGAATCGGCCTGCTTCGTTCAGGATGGCAAGGCGCTCCTGATGGCGGCAGAGTGCTGACGGCTGAAGTCTGACGCGGCTGAAGACTACTTCCTGGCGAACTCGCTGCGGTGGCGGCTGTAGAAGACGTAGATGAGCAGGCCCAGCGCCAGCCAGATCACGAAGCGCAGCCATGTGATCAGGGTGAGCCCGAACATCAGACCGCCGCACAGCAGCACGGAAATCAGCGGGAACCACGGCACAAACGGAACGCGGAAGGCGCGCTTGCGATCGGGCTGGTTGCGGCGGAGGAAGATCACTCCCAGCGAAACCAGAACGAAGGCAAACAATGTTCCGATGTTGGCGAGGTCGGCGGCGTCGCCAATGTCGACAAGGCCGGCGGGAATTCCAACTGCGAAGCAAGCGATCCACGTGGACCAGTATGGCGTCTTAAATTTCGGGTGCACCGCTGAGAATAGCTTCGGCAGCAAACCGTCGCGCGACATGGCGTACCAGATGCGTGCCTGCCCGTACTGAAAAACGAGCAAGGAAGAGATCATGCCGGTCAGCGCCCCGATCACGATGACCGAGCGGAAGAACGGGTGCACGCCCAGGTACTTCATCGCATAGGCGACTGGCGCTTCGGCTGCTTCACCGGATACGAAGGTGGTGTACTTCATCATACCAAGCAGTACGACGGCAACGCCGACGTAGAGCAAGGTGCAGACCACCAGCGACATGATGATGCCGAAGGGCAA
Source organism: uncultured Acidobacteriaceae bacterium (assembly GCA_963709025.1). GTDB lineage: Bacteria > Acidobacteriota > Terriglobia > Terriglobales > Acidobacteriaceae > Sulfotelmatobacter. The sequence continues at coordinate 72,052 of CAVPVE010000043.1, read as the reverse complement.
ATCTTTTTGCGGATTGCGCGACTCCTCAGCGGCCGTCGAGACGGAATCGAATCCGATATAGGTAAAGAAAACGATCGCCCCTCCGGTGACGATTCCGGCAAAGCCAGACGGAGCGAAGGGAGACCAGTTCGCGGGCTTCACCAGCATTGCCCCGACGACCAGGAAGGTCAGGATGGCTCCGATTTTGACGGCGACCATGATGTTGTTGGTCTCGGCCGACTCTTTGACTCCGCGCACCAGCAGCAGCGTGAGAACGAAAACAATGAGAAACCCGGGCAGATTGAAATAGGAGCCAGTCCATTGCCCACCGGCCCAGACCGGACTCGCCCATTTGTCCGGCAAGTTGAGGCCGAACACCGCCAGTTGCGCTTTCGTATACCCGGCAAACCCAACCGCGACCGCAACGTTCGAGACGACGTATTCGAGGATCAAGTCCCAGCCGATGATCCAGGCGAAAATCTCGCCGAGCGTGGCGTACGAGTAAGTGTAGGCGCTGCCGGCGATGGGGATCATCGAGGCCAGCTCGGCGTAGCACAGTCCGGCAAAACTGCAAGCGATCGCCACCAGTAAAAATGAAATCGCAATCGACGGACCGGCGGGCGGGCGCCCGTGCATGAGCGCTCCCGCCGTGCTTCCCGTGCGAAGGAAGTTGACGATTACGTCGAGCGCCTGCGCATGCAGGATGGAAGGCGCCTGGAAATACTCTCCGGCGGCCGCCGTTCCGGTGAGCACAAAAATGCCGGAGCCGATGATGGCGCCGATCCCCAGCGCAGTCAGCGACCAGGGCCCCAGAGATTTGCTGAGCCGGTGTTCCGGGTCCTCAGATTCGGAGATCAGCTTGTCGATGGACTTGCAGCAGAAAATCTGTTTGTCGGAGGTGCGGATGACTTCGGCGGATTCCGTGGCTTGTGACAAGCGGTTGTGGTCTCCTGAATTCAGCTATCGGCCGTCAGCCTTCAGCTCTCAGCGGGTGCCCCACCCTACGTGGTTTTCGTAGGGTGGGATCTGATATCCGCAAGCGCCGTGCCAGCTATGCCTTACCGCTTCGCCTGGCCGCGGGCCAGTTTCTTGACCTTGGGCTTTTTCGATCCGCGGGGATAATCGCGGGGCTTGAGCGGCTTTTCCGCCTTGCGTTTCTTGCGGGCGGTGCGTTTGGCTTTCTTGCGTTCTTCTTTGGTTAACTTCGATGTGTTTGCCATGAATGCTGTGAACGTCCTCTTCTGTCGTGCGAATGTCCGGGCGCTTCCGCCTCGGGTTCTTCCGCCCCTTCGGGGCTGAAATCCTGTGTGGCTTGCTCCCACGGCTTACGCCGTGGGCTGAACTCTTGCGCCGCTACGCGGCTGACTGTCTAGACTCGCCTCGCTTTGCTTGGCTGGACAGCCGAGGCGGCTGTCCCCACACGGTCGTGCCTGGGACTGGGTTATGCGCGTTCCAGCTGGGCGTACTTCTCTACCAGCTTCTTTAAGCCGAAGCGAGGAAATTGTACCGTAATCTTGGCTTCTTCGCCTTCTCCTTCGCGCTGGTAGACCGTTCCTTCGCCATATTTCGGGTGGCGCACGCGCTGGCCGGGACGGAATCCGCGCTTGCCGGTGGGCTCTTCCACCGGCGTTTTCGGGACGGTGAACTTCTTCCCGCGGCTGGCGAAGAACTCGGCGATGTTCTCGATCGAGTTGTAGGGGCGAGCCGGAGCCGTGGGTTTCGGAGCGCGCGGCTGGCTGCGGCTGGGGTCTCCGGCGTGCCAGGAGGTGCTTTGGTCTTCGTCTTCGTAGGAGTAGTGGGGACTTTCGGATTCGTAGGCGCCGGGAGTTCGGCCGGACGGACGGGCGAATGCGCCCGTCCCTACACGAGCTGTGGTGGCGCGCCTTGTTCCCAATTCTTCTAGCAGCGGGGCGGGGACTTCTTCCAGAAATCTCGACGGGACGCTGGCCTCGGGCAGGTCGGTGCCGTATCTACGGCGGTAGACGGCGCGCGTCAGGATGAGTTGGTCCATGGCGCGGGTGATCCCGACGTAGCACAGGCGGCGCTCCTCCTCGATGTCTTCGGGGACGAGCATGGTGCGGGAGTGTGGAAAGAGTCCTTCTTCCAGGCCGCTGAGAAAGACGAGCGGAAATTCGAGGCCCTTGGCGGCGTGCAGGCTCATCAGGGTGATTTGCGCGCGGGCGTCGTAGTCATCGGCGTCGGCGACTAGCGCGGCGTGGTCGAGGAACTGGTCGAGCGTTTCGGCGCGGTCGCGCGAGTCCATCGCGGCGTTGACCAGTTCGCGCAGGTTCTCGATGCGGGAGAAAGCTTCGGGCGTGTCTTCTTCCTCGAGCAGCTTGATGTAGCCGGTGCGGTCGATCAGGAATTTCAGGAGGTCGGCGGTGTTGACGGTGGGCGCGGGAAAGGACGCGGGGGTTGAGCCGATCTCGGGATCCGGCGGGCCTGTTTCATCTTTCACCGGCGAGACGCCAGCGCTACCGTCGGCGGCTTCGGCGGCGCCGAAGTCGAAGGAGAAATTTCCAAATTCATTCGGATCGAAGGCTGTGGCGTCTTCAGGTTGCGATTCATCATCCGGCCGCGGCAGGGCTTCGCCCTGCTGGACAGCCGAGGGCGGCTGTCCCCACATAGGATTTGGTGCTTCCGAGTTCGCGGGCGAGTCGCCCGCGGCCACACGTTCGCTTCCTTCGAGTTGCTCGGTAAAGTTGCCAGCCAGCATGGCGCGGGCGTCCTCGATGAGCTGCTGGAAACTCTTCAGCGACAAGAGGGCCCGCTGCGGCAGCAGTTGGCGGCGGATGGCTTCGCCGATCGCGCCCCACAGCGACAGGCCGGTTTCGAGCGCGAGGCGTTCCAGCGTGTCGATGGTGCCTTTGCCAATGCCGCGCGTGGGAGTGTTGATCACGCGCAGCAGCGAAATCGTGTCGTCGGGATTCTGGATGACTTTGAGGTACGAGATCAGGTCTTTGATCTCGGATCGCTCGTAGAACGAGAATCCGCCGACCACGTGATATTTCAATCCGTAGCGGCGCATGGCCTCTTCAAACAGGCGCGACTGGGAGTTGGTGCGGTAGAGCACGGCGGCGCGCGGAGTCTCGCCATGCTCGGTGGCTGCGCGCAGATACTTGGCAATGTGGTCGGCGGCAAAGAGGGCTTCGTTTTCGCCGTCGGGCGCTTCGTAGTATCCGATCTTGGTGCCGCCCTGGCGATCGGTCCAGAGATTCTTTCCCTTGCGGCGGATGTTGTTGGCAACCACGGCCGAGGCGGCCTGCAGAATGTTTTGCGTCGAGCGGTAATTCTGCTCGAGGCGAATAATTTTCGCTTCAGGGAAATCCTGTTCGAATTCGAGAATGTTGCGGATGTCGGCGCCGCGCCAGGAATAGATCGACTGGTCTTCATCGCCGACCGCGCACACGTTGTGGCGATCTCCGGCGAGCATGCGCATGAGTTCGTATTGGGGGCGGTTCGTGTCCTGATACTCGTCGATCAGCAGGTATTGGAAGCGGCGGTTGTAGTAGTCGCGCACTTGCGCTGCGGACTTCAGCAGGCGCACGGCTTCGAGCAGCAGGTCGTCGAAGTCGTGCGCGTTCGCTTTGCGGAGTTCCTTGCGGTACTCCTCGTAGAGATGCGCAATCTTTTCTGTCTTAGGATCGGCGGATTGCAGGTAAAGCTCCTGCGGGTCGAGCATGTGATTCTTCGCCCAGGAAATTCGCCCAAGGACGGTGCGCGGTGTGAGTTGCTTGTCGTCGAGGCCGAGGCGCTTCATCACGCTCTTGACCACGGCTTGCTGGTCGCTCTCGTCGTAGATGACGAAATTCTTGGTGTGCCCGATCGGCGGCTGGCCGGGCGTGGCTGACGGAATGCGCATCGCCTCGATGTCGCGCCTCAGAACACGCACGCAGAACGAATGGAATGTGGAGATCACGGGCTTGGCGATGCTCAGTCCGCCGACCAGTTTTTCGACGCGCTCGCCCATTTCGGCGGCGGCCTTGTTGGTGAACGTCATCGCCAGGATGGATTCCGGCATGACTCCTTTGTGCTCGATGAGGTAGGCGATGCGGTAGGTAATGACGCGCGTTTTGCCGCTGCCCGCGCCAGCGAGGATCAGCACCGGGCCTTCGGTGGTTTCGACGGCTTCGCGCTGCTGCGGGTTCAGTTGGTCGAGAAAAGACAATGCGGAAGTGGCTCCAGGGTCGCTGGTTCAATTTTACAGGGAATAGCTATGTGTGGGATTGTGCGCGACGAATTCGGAACTGGTCGTGCCTAAAACGAAACTCCCTCCGCGCTCAGGGGCTAAAAAGCCCAAGTCTCAATGCTCGTTTACGCGGCCCTGCAGGGCCGCTCTTCCACGGTAACGCATGCAGATGGGTCGTCTCACGCGGATGGGTCATCCGAGGCGCGAATTTTGTCCGCAAGGCAGGCGGGGACTGTCGTTCTTTCGACAGAGCCGAGATGGGCGACGTGGCACGCGAAATCCCCACTTCTCGCAAAGTACGCGAGAAATGGGGCACCCGCATTGTGGGAGCAGTCGCCGCTCATCCGAACGAGGGGGCGACTTTATGAATCCGAGATTGAGTCCGAAGAGTTTTCTGGGATTGGCGTTATTGATCACGGTGGCTGGCGTGTGTGTCGTGGACCAGCGCGAGGCGCGGGCGGGAGAGGTGACTCCACCTCCGGGCTACAAAGTTCTGGAGCCGATCCGGCATGGCAACCTGACTGTGTTTCCCGTGGTGGCCGCAAAGAGTTATCCGACCGGGGAGTTCCTGACTCTGGATGAAGGGTTGCGGTCTGGTGAAGTCGTCGTGACCGAAGCAGGCAACGTGCAGGGGCTGATTCGGCGGCATCCTACGCCGGCCATTCGCAGCGAGGGCGCGCAGGTGAATCGGCTGGTGCTGGTAAACAATTCCAAGCGGCCGTTGTTATTGTTGGCCGGGGAGATCGTCACTGGTGGCAAGCAGGATCGCGTGATCGGCAAAGATCGCATTGTTCCTGCGGAGAGCGATCCGGTGGACTTGAGCGTGTTCTGCGTGGAGCCGGGGCGGTGGGTCGCGACGAGCAGCAATTTCGGAGCGTCGGAAGCGATGTATGGGAAAGCTGCCGACGGTCAGATACACGGCGGCGCGGTCCCGATGGCGATGATGGCGCAGCCGTCGGTGCGCGCCAAGGCGATGGCCGACAAAGATCAGAACCAGGTTTGGGCGGAGGTGCGCAAGCAGCAGGCGGCGATGGAGACGGTCGAGGTCACCGCGGCGGCTCCAGCGGTGGCAACCGAGATTGCAAGCACATCTTCGTACGCCAAGGTGAATGAGAATGAGGCAGTCAAGAAGCAGGTGGATTCGGTCGCGAAGCCGATCGAGCAGAATTACCAGAGCCTGATCCGGCAGTTGCGCGATCGCAATGCCGTGGGAGTTGTGGTGGCGGTGAACGGGCGCATCATCTGGGCCGATATGTTTGCCAGCACGGATTTGCTGGAGAAATACTGGCCCAAGCTGGTGCGCTCGTATGCTTCGGAGGCAGTGGTCACGCGTGCGAAAGAAGTTGAGGTGGGCATGGGCCAGGCGCAGGCCTTCTTAGGAGACATGGAAGGACGGCGGGAGATGATCGAGAGCGAGCCGGGCATCTATCGTCACACGGAAATCACCGGCGACGGATTCAAGGCATTCTCGCTGACATCGCTGCTGCCGAAGACTGGGTTCGAAGTGCACGTCGCGAAGATGGCCGATTGAGGAGGTCCTCAGGGGCTAAAGCCCTTTATCTTGAACGTCTCTTACGCGGCCCTAAAAAGGGCCGCTCTTCCACGGATCTGCGCGCATGGGTAGGTCTTCCGCGAGGTATGAAGTCGCGCTTCCATCTCTCCACAATTCTTGATGACGCCAGCTCTACCCGCTCGCCTTCCGACTCTTCCCCAGCAGTTCTGCGATCGGAGGGAATGACTTGGGCGGGATCAACGTGCGATCGGGAGGCATGGAGCCGGCGTTGACGGCTTTCGCCAGGAGCTCCAGTGCGGTTCCTGCTGCGGGGGCCGTGATGATCGTAGCTTTCAAGAGTCCCCGGCGGACCCAGTCCTGACCCGTCTTGGTGACACCGTCGCAGCCGGTGAAGGGAATGCTCAACCACCGCTCGCGATCTTTCTCTGTGAGGTCGACAACGGCTTTTCGCGCGCCCATGGCCATGGCATCGTTCTGGCAGATGACGCCGCGAATTTGCAGGTCGCGCGAGGACCCGAGGGAGAGCCACGACTTGGCCGCATTATGCGCGCTGCGCTCGGTCCAGTCTCCTTTCAGAGTTTTCAGTACGACGGCGGCCGGCTTGGTGGAAAGCATCCCTTTCGTGCGCTGCTGCGTCGCCGTGCTGTTGAAGGGTCCTTCGATGTACAAAACATTTCCTTCGGGAACGAGGACGCCGAGTTGCTGGCCCTGGATGCGTCCGACCTCGGACTGGTCGGTGCTGACTGAAAAGACCGGAACCTCGCCTCCACGACGGAGCTCGGGAATGTAGTCGGGATCACTGTTGATGATTCCCCACCCGATGCCGGCCGCGACGGCCGCTTTCGCGACTTGCGGCATTCCGGTGCCGACGGGTTCGACCAGGATCGCGGTGGGATGCTGGGCCGGATCCTGAATGATTTTGATGAGTTGCTGCGTCTGGTTCACCGCATCGTTATCGGCGTAGATGATCTGAATGTTAACGCCGAGTCGTGCGGCCACTTCGGTCACGGCAGCCGCTTGTTCTGCCTGGTAATCGTTTTCTCTTGTGGTAAGAGCAACAACTACATTGAGTTTTTCCATGGGCCTCGTCGCGGAGTTCCCCTTTGGTGCTGGATTGTTTCACAGATTTTGACGCTGACAAAGACTTCTACGGCACAAGCAAGCCGATCGACGTTGCATCCATCAATCGACTTTTGAAGACTCGTACCAACTGCGCCAGGCATTGGAGTCGTTGGGTAATCGCTGGCCAGTAATGTCATGCAGCGCCTGGAAGGCCCAATTGTGCGTCTGGGCATCGAGCGCGGGATCGTCGGTGTAGCTCAACAGTTGCGGAACGGCGGAAAGGCGCTCCTCATGTGTGAACATGCCGGCTTCCGCCAGACTGCACGCGGCTCGCTCCCGCACGGTAGCCGCTGGATCGTCGTGCATCGTCTTGAGCAGAGGCTCGATGGTTTGAGCTGAGCCGACGAGCGCCAGTCCTTCAACGGCCCAGCGTCGTGAATCTTCATCAGTATCTTTCAGATGAGCGGTTAGGACTTGCACGACGCGGTCGGTTTGGACGCCACGGTTTCCCATAAGGCCGAGCGCCCATAGTCCCCAGATTTTTTGCGCGTGGTCGGGAGACTCGGCACTCTTCATTACATAGGCGAGGCTGGCGCTATTCTTGCCCAATCCATAAGCCGCGAGCTCGACTTCGATACCGGATTCCCGCACGCGCATGTCGTTGGAGTTGAGCGCGGCGGTGGTCAGAGTCGCGATCTGGGAGTCCCACTTAACTTTTCCCTGCCAGTGATCGACGCGGGATGAAATCTGATCCACGGCGCCGTCACTGTGGCCAACCGCAAGCTCCAGCAGCGCCTCCGCTTGCTTTTGCGGTTTCATGCGATCGAGTTGCCGAGAATCCCTGGCAGACGTGAGCGGGGCTGCGGGCGCGGAAAAAAGACTGGTGAAGCGCGACCATGCGGCATTGGCGCTGCCGGCGTTCGCGGTCAGAACTGCGACGAGCACACCAAGCGCAATCGCGAAGAGCGGGCCGAACCGTCTCGGACCTGCGGGCCACCCACGCGAACCCGGTCTCGAAATGGGCCCACCGTCATCCACATCGGAACCGGGACCCAGCGTCCCGAAATCGGGCGTCGGCTGCAGGCGCGGATCGGCCACGGGTTTCGATCGTGGTGCCTGGTTCGAAAACGGTGGTTGGAACACACCCATATATAGAAGAGTCTAGGATCGCGACCGAAATGAGGTAAAGTTACTTCGGTTCGAATCCTCCCGGGTTCGATGCCAAAAACGCGGTGCCCGACCTGGGAAGGGGCCCGGAAAAGCATCGCGATTCCAAAGAGTTACCAGGAGGAAGTGATGCGAACGAAGTCCAAGTGGTTGGTATCCATCATCAGTGTGTCCCTGGCGGCAGTGGCCTTGGCCGCGGCTGGTTCGGGATACCACGTAGTCACAACGTACAAAGTCGGGGGTGAGGGAGGCTGGGATTATCTGACGGTCGACCCCGATGCGCGGCATGTCTACATTTCCCGCGGCACCCACGTCATGGTGGTGGATGCGGATTCGGGCAAGGTCGCGGGAGACATCGCCGACACGCCGGGCGTGCATGGTATTGCACTGGCGCCGGAGTTGGGAAAGGGGTTCACCAGCAACGGCCGCGAAGGCACGGTCAGCATTTTCGACATGAAGTCGCTGGCCACCAGCAGCAAAGTGAAAGTTGGGGACAATCCTGACGCCATTCTTTACGACCCGGCCACCAAACGAGTCTTCACGTTTAACGGACGCAGCCAGGATTCGACGGCGATCGACGCCACCAACGGAAAAGTGCTGGGCACGATCAAACTGGACGGCAAACCAGAGTTCGCGGCCAGCGATGCGAAGGGCGAAATCTTCGTCAATATCGAGGACAAGAGCGAACTGGTCGCGATCGATCCGAACAAGCTGGAAGTGAAAGCGAAGTGGCCGCTTGCGCCTTGCACCGAGCCCAGCGGACTTTCGATCGACCGTAAGAATCGCCGCTTGTTCGTCGGCTGCGACAACAAAATGATGGCCGTGGTCGATGCCGATAGCGGCAAGGTGCTGGCCACGCCGCCGATTGGCGAAGGTGTGGACGCAACCGCATTCGATGCCGGCACCGGGCTGGCCTTCGCCTCTTGCGGTGGCGACGGCGTGCTCACCATGGTGAAAGAAGAATCGGGCAAGTTCACTCCCGAGAACGTAACCACACAGAAGGGAGCGCGCACCATGGCGCTCGATTCCAAGACGCACAACGCGTTCGTGGTGACCGCGGACTTCGGCCCACGGCCTGCGGCCACTGCGGACAATCCTCGCCCGCGGCCTCCAATGCTTCCCGACAGCTTTGTGGTTCTCGTCGTCGGGAAATAAAACTAGTCCTTCACGGGAGCGAGCCCTGCTCTGCCTGGCGTCAACGTCGCTGCTGACGCAGGCGAGCGGGGCTTGCTCCATTCTGACGCACAAATCTGGCGCACAAACCGGTCGCGGATTTTCCACGGCGACGACAGTGCCACGTCAAATCGTGGACAGAGGAAGTTCGCGCACACGCTCAATCGTGTCCGCCTCTTCCGGCGATTTGTCAGGCCGCAGGCGCACGATTCGCGGAAAGCGCAGCGCGTATCCGCTCTCGTGACGGTCGGATTTCATCAAGTTGTTGAACGCCACTTCCAGCACGATCTTCGGCTCAACGACCAACCGGAATCCCTGATCTTCGAGCGTGTGCTCGAGAAACCATTGCGTCATCTCGGCGATCTCGGCGTCGGTCAAGCCGGAATAGGCTTTGCCGATATTCACCAGCCGGTCTTTACTCGCATCCCAAACGGCGAAGGTGTAGTCGCTGAGCACGCCGACGCGCTTGCCGTGTCCGTACTCGACCGCAGTCACGACCACGTCGAGGGTGGCCAACTCGCGCTTCATCTTGAGCCATGACTTGCCGCGCCTGCCGGGCGTGTACGCAGAGTTCAGATCTTTGATCATCAGGCCTTCATTGCCGCGCTCTTGCGCTGCGGCAAACAGTTCCTCCAGTTCCACGGGAGAGGATGCGTGAAACACCGGACCGCGAATGATGTGGGCGGCTACAGCTCCTTCTTCATTTTCGAACGACAGCTTGCTCTGCGTGCCCGGCTTGCCCGATTTCCTGCGCGGTCCCATGTCTGCTTGAATAGTAGTGTTCGGGCTGAGCAGTTCACCCAGAATTGTCGCGCGCTCCCGCAGCGGACGGTCCATCACTAGCTCGCCTGCGGAATACAAAACGTCGAAGGCCAGGAACGCGACGGGAGTTTCCCGGAGCACTTTGTCGCTGACCTTTTTTCTTCCCAGGCGGTGCTGCAGGACGCTGAAGGGCCGCGCGCGTTGGACCCGATAATCCCACGCGACAATTTCTCCATCGAGGATCACGGCCTGTGGCAGCCAACTGAGCGCGTCCGGCAACTCGGGGAATGATTCGGTGATGTCGTCGCGCGTGCGCGAAAAGAATCTCACTTCGCCGTTCGCCACGTGAGCCTGGGCACGGATGCCATCGTACTTGTCCTCCACCGCGGCGTCCGTAAAATAGCTCAGGCCTTCTTCGGGAGACCCGATCGGGCTCGCCAGCATGAATCCGAGGGGATGGAAGAGGCGCATTTTCGCGGCAGCGAGCCTGCCCTCGGAGGCTAAACGAACGGTTTCGCCGATGTCTCCCAGAAGCATGTTGGCGCGTTGCACTTCTACGGGCGTCGCGCTGTAGGCCCTGGCGATCGCTTCTTCGACCAGACTTTCTTTCAATCCGATGCGCAGATCGCCGGTGATGATCTTTACGATGTACCTGGCTTCGAGCGGGGTAGCTCGCGAAAGCAACTCGCGCACCATAGCGGCTTTCGGTGCCGGGCCGCGTGCCGCGGCGATCTGGCGAAATGTTGCTTCAACTTCCAAAACCCCTATCCCTTGACCCGCGCGTTCGGGAAGCACCTCGCCGGCGACGGCTCCGAGATCGCCGTGGCGCCGGTAAGCGGCAGTGATTTCGGCTTCACCCTTCCCGGCCAGGTCCGCCACAATCTGCCAAAGGGAGCGGCCGCCAACCTGCAGCGTCGTTTCCTCCCACGCCGGAAACGCCCGCCCCGAAAGGAAGACCGCTGACACGGCTGCCTCGTCTACCGTGCGTGACTTCAGGTCTTCCGCGACGATCCCAGTTTTCAGCAGTTTCTTCGTGGTGGCGGCGATCGCCTCGCAAGCTGTAGCCAACTGCTTCATGAATTTGGAATCGTAACGCACTCGACCACCCGGTCGTCATAGAGGGGCCCCGAGGTCGAGCTCATTGCTCATCCTAACCGTCACGATTCCTTGGACTTAGCGTCAGCGCGTCAGCGCAATCTTGTCTGCCCACTCCCAGCCTGTGATAACCTAGCAGGTGCGTCGTGAGCCGTTAAGGAGCATCTAAATCGTTGTGCGCAAACTGATCAATTACCTGCGATTCCTTGCCGCCGTGCAGCTGCTTCCCGCCCTGGAGAGCGGGGAAGAGACCCTGGTCGGCGGACAAGCCGTGCTCGAGGGCGTGATGATGCGCTCCCCGCACGCTTGGGCGATCGCCTGCCGCAAACCGTCGGGCGAAGTCGTGACCATGAGTGAACCGCTCGATCGGCCCTCGGAGAAGCACAAGTGGATGGCTTGGCCCATTGTGCGCGGCGTAATGACGCTTGGCTATGCCATGAATCTCGGCTACCGAGCGCTGCGCTTCTCGGCGAACGTTGCCATTGAAGACATGATGCAGGAAGAGGGGAAAAGTCAGGTGGAGACCGCTTCGGCTCTCCCGCCAGCACGGAATGCGGCGGACTCTTCTCAGTCTGAGGCCAATTCGCGCGAGAAGGCTGCCACGGTCAGCAACTGGCTGGCCGCTGGAAATCTGCTGATCTCGCTGGCGTTCTTTATTTTCATGTACAAATACATTCCGCTGCTGGCGGCGACGGAGCTCAAGAAGATTGACCCGGCCTTGGGCGGACGAATCGTCTTCAATCTGATCGACGGCGGGATTCGACTGCTGCTGTTCCTGCTCTTTATCTGGGGAGTATCGCTCTGGAAAGATATTCGGCGCGTCTACGAGTACCACGGCGCCGAACATAAAACAGTCTTCGCATTCGAAAACGGCGATCCGCTGAACATCGCGGAAGTGCAGAAATATTCGACGTATCATCCCCGCTGCGGCACCAGCTTTCTGATGACCGTGATGCTGATCTCGATCGGCTTCTACATGCTGATCCCGTTTACCACGTTCTGGGCGCGCTTCGCCTCGCGCATCGTCTTGCTGCCGGTCATCGCTGGAGTTTCCTACGAGATTATTCGCTTCGCCGCCAAGCATCGCGGATCGCTGTTCGCGCTGATGACCGCGCCGGGACTGTGGCTGCAGCGCATTACCACCAAGCCTCCGTCCGCCGAGATGGCGCAATGTGCCATCACCGCCCTGGATCAGGCCATGTCGCTCGAGAAGGAGCGCGGGGGCGAGTTGGTGATTGCCTAGCGGTCCCATCCTGGGAAACTGTCGTTGGTCGCGTGTCGTTAGTCGTTGGTCCTCCACTCCCCAACACTCTAGAGTGGCAGTTGGAGGCATCAACATGTCAGCATCCTTCAAAGACTTGCGTGTGTGGCAGGAAGCGATGAGGTTTACAGTCGAGATCTACCGCGCGACGGCGCTTTTTCCGCGGCACGAATTGTATGGTTTGAGCAATCAGTTGCGCAGAGCGGCGGTATCGATCCCAAGCAATATCGCTGAGGGGAAGGGACATCGTTCCGACCGGGAATTCGGACATTTTCTCCACCATTCACGAGGTTCGTTGTTGGAGGCACAGACACAACTGATGATCGCGAAGGAACTACAATACATCAGCGATGAAGACCGCAGCGTATCCTTGCCTCGGCAGACATCCTAGGCAAGGGTCTCAATAGCCTGATCAACTCGCTGCGTGACCAGGCTGCCTGAGGCGAACGACGAACGACCAACGACGAACGACGATCAACGAACGACCAACAACGATTCCAATGTTTGAACGACTGGACCAAATCGAAGCCCGCTACGAAGAGTTGACCAATGCTCTCGCCTCGCCGGAGATCGTGAACGACTCGGCGAGATACCAGAAGACTGCCAAGGCGCACGCCGAAATCGCGCCCATCGTCGAAAAGTACCGCGAATACAAGGACCTGACGAAGGGCATCGCGGAGAGCAAGGCGATGCTGGCCGACGAAAAAGATCCCGACATGCGCGCCTATGCCCAGGATGAACTGAATCAACTGGAAGGCCGAGTGACAGCGGTTGAGGAAGAGTTGAAGGTACTGCTGCTTCCGAAAGATCCGAACGACGAAAAGAACATCATCCTGGAAATCCGCGCCGGGACGGGCGGAGACGAAGCCACGCTTTTCGCCGCCGAGATTTTCCGGATGTATACCCGGTACGCGGAAACGCAACGCTGGAAGGTCGAAGTGCTTTCGTCTTCGGAGTCGTCGGCCGGGGGATTGAAAGAAGTCATCGCGATCATTGAAGGTCACCGCGTCTTCTCGCAATTGAAGTATGAGAGCGGCGTGCATCGGGTGCAGCGTGTGCCCGCGACCGAGCAGCAAGGACGCGTCCACACATCGGCGGTTACGGTTGCGGTGCTGCCGGAAGCGGAGGACGTGGACATCAAGATCGAAGCGAAAGACCTGCGCATCGATACGTTCTGCTCTTCAGGACCCGGCGGGCAATCCGTGAATACGACTTACTCGGCCGTACGCATTACGCATATTCCGACCAATACGGTTGTGAGCTGCCAGGACGAAAAATCGCAGATCAAGAATCGCGAAAAAGGCATGCGCGTGCTGCGTTCGCGGCTCTACGAAATCGAAATGGAGAAGCAACAGCAGGCGTTGGCGAAGGAACGTCGAGCGATGGTTGGGTCCGGCGACCGCAGCGAGAAAATTCGCACCTACAACTTCCCGCAGAACCGGCTTACCGACCACCGCATCGGGTTCACCATCCATCAACTGGAAGCTGTGATGGACGGCAAACTGCAACCGCTGATTGAGGCGCTCACGACGCACTACCAGGCCGAAAAGATGAAGCAGGAAGCGGCCACCGCGGTCTAGATGACGAGCGTGGGCGATCGCGCCCGCGAAGTGGGAGCGAATATGCCCAAACTCGAAGGGAATCTAGTCCTCGTTCTCGCCAGCCGATACCTTGCGAATGCGGCCCGCGTTCGCGCGCTGGCCGAGCCGCTCACCGAGACACAGTTCTGGCAGAAGCCATTTCCCTACGGAAACAGCTTCGGCCATCTGGTCCTGCATCTGACGGGCAACTTGAATTACTACATTGGCGCGCAGATCGCCGGGACGGGATATGTTCGCGACCGCCCGCGCGAATTCAACGACCCGAATCCGCCTTCGAAAGAAGAAGCGTTGAAGCGTTTCGATGATGCGGTGGCGATGGTTGTGAAAACCATCGGTGCGCAGTCGTCTGAGGATTGGTCTGCCGAATATTCAGGCGCCGGCACGGATGCCAAGACGCGGCTCGACATGATCTTGCAATGCGCCGCGCACATGCAGCACCACATTGGGCAGATGATCTACCTTGGGTATCAGTGGCAGCAGGGCGGAACGAATTCGAAGTAAGAATTCGCTGTGGATTTTTTTCATCCCGATTGCAATGCCTCAGGGTCTCCGTGGTGAAATAGACCAGTGCAGCTGAAGCAAGCTCTTACCTCCGCGATCACCCGCTTGACCACGGATCAGGTTCCGTCACCGCGTCTGAATGCGGAATCGCTGCTCATGTTTACCCTCAATGTCGATCGGGCTTACCTCTTCGCGCATCCGGAGCGCGAGTTGAACCTGGAAGAACAGGCGCGCTATGACGCTGCTCTCGACGAGCGGGCGCGCGGCGTTCCGACGCAATACATCACTGGACATCAGGAATTTTGGGGCATGGACTTAATTGTCTCGCCGGCCGTACTCATCCCGCGCCCAGAGACGGAGCACGTGATCGAAACAGTGTTGGAACTCGCCCCGGTGCAGCAGGCCGGGCAAGAGTTTCCCATCCGCATTCTTGACGTAGGAACTGGCTCAGGGTGCATTGCCCTGGCCCTTGCCAAAGAATTTCCTCGCGCGGAAATCCATGCTACCGATATATCCGCCGCTGCACTGGAAATCGCCCGCGCCAACGCGGCCCGCCATCAGCTGGAGAGTCGCATCCAGTTTCATCAATCGGACTTGCTCAGCGGCCTCAATCTTCGCGATCTCGACTTCGTCGTTTCGAATCCTCCGTATGTTGGCGAATCCGAGGAAGACCAAGTCCAGCTGGAAGTGCGTAAGTTCGAGCCCCGGACCGCCGTATTTGCCGGCCCCAGCGGCACCGACGTCATCGCGCGCCTGATTCCACAAGCTCGGTCGGCACTACATCCGGGAGGATGGCTCGTTCTGGAGATCAGCGGCACCATTGCCGGGCCGGTCCAGCAGCTTCTTGCGGATTGGCAGGAGGTGCGCATCATCCCCGACCTGCAGTCCATTCCCCGTGTCGCGCTGGCCCGCAAACCTCCGCGCTGACTCGATGCTGAAACACACTCGATCCGGCACGTCAGGTGTACAGCGCCCTTCTGGAAATTGTCGCGACTCGGCATAACAAAACACTCGCAAAATGTTCCGTGGTTGCCGTTTTAACTTGACGCGCGGCAGGGACCAATGGCTTACTACTGCCCAAGGTAGTACTCAACCCTCGCATTCAACACCCATCAACCGATTTAACCCAACCACGAACAGGCTGTTTACAGCGAAAAAGGAGATACGTTGATGAAGTCACCCAACCTCCCACGCTTTGTGGCCGGTGTTTGCGCCACGGCTCTATTCGCTTCGTCGTTTGCGGCGTCGCAAATCTCCGCAGAAAAAGTTGCTGCCACCGATAAGATCCTGCAGCAGGTGAAGGCCACAATCAAAAAGCTGCCGCCCCGTCATCAACAACTCCTCGACGGATATGCAAACATTGGACACTTGGCGGACGCCTGGCAGCTCTACGGCATGCGCCTGACCGATCCTACCTTCATCGCCCGCGCCAGGATGGCACGCAGTTCGACGGCCCCGCCTCCGACGGCGAGCGTGGTTGCTGTATCGAATCCCTCCACGGATATTGCCTATTCGTCGTTTGGTGGATTCACCCAGAGTGAAACTTCTACCGCCCGTTGCGGAAACAGCGTTGTGGTTGGGTACAACGATTCCGGCAGTGTGTTCGAGACGCCTTTCTTTTTCACGGGCAGTGGCGGCCAGAGTTTCAGCGGGTCGTCTTATTCGACGAATGGGGGCGCTTCATTCGTTGACATTGGACCCATTAATCCCGGACCGGCAACCTTTAACTTCCTGGGGGGCGATCCGGTCATCAATTGTGCGGACGCCAACACGTTCTACTTCAGCCAGATATTCGACTTCGATGACGCCAGTGGCAATCCGTGGGCGGCCATCGCGCTCAATACCTCGACGGATGGAGGAAGAAGTTGGGGCGACCCGGTTGCGGCCGTTTCCAAGAGCGGCTTCTATCATCTGCTCGACAAGCCGTGGTCGACCATCGATCCTTCCAACCACAAGCGCATTTTCGTTTCCTACACCGATTTCGACGGATCGCAGACCAATGGTTGCGGCACGAATTTCCCGGGACGTACCGCGATCGAGTTCGTGGAGTCCGACGACGGGGGCGTGACCTGGTCGACGACTCCCATCGTGGCGATTCAGGTCTGCGGCGCGGCCGGGGTGCAAGGCTCGCAGTTGGCGGTCAGCTCCACCGGTACGCTGTACATATCGTGGGTAAACTTGGGCGGCAACTTCCCCCTGGGGCCACGCACCATTCAGGTCTCCAGCTACTCGAAAGGAATTCTATCGAGCCCCGTGACTGTAGACAGCGCGGTGCAGCCGGGCGGCGATTCTTTCTATCTGCAGGGCGAATTCCGCGACTTCCTGGACATGTCCATGGCGATCGACCATTCGGGAACAGCCATGGATGGCGCTCTCTACATCACCTGGGCCGACGGCCGCAACAAGACCGTTCCCGATCCCCTGGCTACCCAGGGTTTCTACGCCTACGACGATGTTCTCCTCCGGGCGTCTTTTGACGGCGGAATCACGTGGGGATTTGTTCCCACCAAAGTGAATAGCGACACCCAATCCCGCCTGGGCCTTGGGCACGACCATTACCAGTCTGGAATTGCAGTGGACAAGCGCGGCGACGTGGCCGTTTGCTGGTATGACCGCCGGGCCGACTCCGAGAACTTTGCCATTCGGCGTCACTGTGGCGAATCGAGCAACGCGGGAGGCACCTTCACCGAAAGCGACATCGGCATGTCTCCCTTCGCTCCCACCCATGGCAACGATCTGTTCATCAACCCCATTTATATGGGCGACTACGACCAACTCAGCAGCGACTTCCTGAATTTGAATTCCGGTTTCATTGGAGCGTTCCAGAATCAGACCACGCGCGGCAATCCGGACGCCGTCGCTCATCCGATGAAATAGTTCGTCCAAGTAAGTTTGTCCAAAACAATTGGGGCGACCGTGAGGTCGCCCCGATTGCCTTGCAGGAATTTCCAATTGATGATCTAGCGTCGTACCGTGGCTGGTTGAATTTCCTCGACATCGATGATGTCGGTTGGATAATTGCCTGTGTAACAGGCCGAACAATAAGAGATCTTCTCACCCTCACCGCAAGCCTTCTTGAGACCTTCCAGAGAGAGATACGCCAGCGAATCGGCGCCAATGTAGTCGCGAATCTCATCGACTGATTTGTTCGCGGCGATGAGCTGCTTTTTCGACGGCGTGTCGACCCCGTAATAACAAGGCGAGATGGTTGGCGGACAGGAGATGCGCATGTGCACTTCCTTCGCCCCAGCGCTGCGGATCATGCGCACGATCTTGCGGCTGGTAGTGCCGCGCACGATGGAGTCATCGATCAGGACTACGCGCTTGCCCTGCAGCAGCGAGCGCACTGGATTCAGCTTAAGCTTCACGCCAAAGTCGCGCACGCTCTGGCTGGGCTCGATGAAGGTCCGTCCCACGTAGTGGTTGCGGATCAGGGCGAAGCGAAATGGAATGCCGCTCTCAGCGGCATAGCCTACCGCCGCCGTCACGCCGGAATCCGGGACGGGCACCACAAGGTCGGCCTCAACTCCGGCTTCCCGCGCCAGTTGGCGGCCGAGTTCTTCGCGGCTGGTCTGCACCGCGCGCCCGAAGACAAGACTGTCAGGGCGAGAGAAGTAGACATGCTCGAAGATGCAACTCGATGTCGGCGCGGCCGTGGAGTAGAAGCGCGAATTAATTCCTTCGGGGCCTACCACGATCAATTCTCCCGGCTTTACGTCGCGGATGTACTCGGCGCCGATCAGGTCAAACGCGCAGGTCTCGGAGGCGAAGACGATCGTGTCCTGTTTCTGTCCTTCGAGGGCAGGGATGCGGCCCATGGCGAGCGGCCGAAATCCGCGGGGATCGCGGACCGCAAAGACACGGTCGTTACTCATCATCACGAGCGAAAAGGCGCCCTCGACGCGCCGCAGGGCATCGGCCACGGCCTCGGGAAGCGTGTGCTCCTTGGACAGCGCGATCAGGTGAACGATGACTTCGGTGTCGCTGTTGGTTTGAAAAATCGATCCCTGACTCTCCAGCCGCGCGCGCACTTGTTGTGCGTTGGTGAGGTTGCCGTTGTGGGCGACCGCGATCGATCCTTTGTTCGACTGAACGAGAATCGGTTGCGCATTCAGCAGCGCGGAGTCTCCGGCGGTGGAGTAGCGCGTGTGGCCGATGGCCAGAGTGCCGCGCATTTTCGAGAGGACATCTTCCGTGAAAATGTCGGCGACTGAGCCCATAGCTTTGTGAGCGTGCGAAGTCAGGCCGTCGGACGTGACAATCCCGGCAGATTCCTGGCCGCGATGCTGCAGCGCGTGCAGACCCAGGTAGGCTAGTTTCTCCGCCTCAGGGTGGGCGAAGATCGCCACTACACCGCATTCGTCATGAAATTTGTCGGAAGTCTGCAATTTCGCTCCTGGGTCGTAAGCCCTTAGCTGTTAGCCTTTAGCTCTTAGCTCAAAACGCCTGCTGCTGTCCTATGTGCTTCTGAATTCCTGACCTGAACTAATCTGCCGCCGCTAGTTCCGGATCCGTTCGCAACGCCGATTCCAGAGCACTTTCGTACGAGTCGCTCAATTCTGAGATGGGCGCGGAAATTACAAGTTTGCCATCGAGAGAGATTTCCAACCGCTCAGAAATCGTCTCTCCAACGATTTCTGCGGCCGAGCCGTGTTTCTCCGCTACTTCTTTGATTCTCGCCACGTTCCCGGGGTCGCAAGAGATCACGATCCGGCTGGCATCTTCGCCAAACAGCGCAAACTCCGCAAAGACCCCGTCGGACGCAAGGTTTACACGCGCTCCCATGCCCTTGGGGAACGCTTTCTCCGCTAATGCGACGGCCAGGCCGCCATCGGCGCAGTCGTGCACTGAATCCACCAGGCCCTGCTGCACCAATTCGATGATCGCCTTCTGCAGGCCGACCTCTTTCTCCAGATCGAGCTCAGGCGGATATCCCCACAGCGTGCCCAGAATTTCCTTCGCGTACTCCGACGACCCAAACTCGCTCTCTGCATCGGTGATATCGGCAGCTTCTCCGGCGCGCAATAGCACGATCGTGCGTCCGGAAGCGCCGAAATGCATTTTCGCAGCCTTGTGGACGTCTTCGAGAATGCCGACGACCCCGAGCACGGGCGTGGGGTAAATTCCTTCGCCGAGCGTCTCGTTGTAAAAACTGACGTTCCCGCCGGTGATGGGGATTTCCAATTCTTCGCAAGCCTTCGTGATGCCATCAATCGTCTGCGAGAACTGCCACATAATGTGCGGCTTCTCGGGATTGCCGAAGTTGAGGCAATTGGTCGCACCCACAGGAGTTGCTCCCGAGCACGCCACTTTGCGGGCCGCTTCGGCGACTGCGTGCATCGCCCCCAGCCGCGGGTCGAGATAACACCAGCGGCCGTTGCCATCGAGTGCCATCGAAAGTCCGCGCTGCGAGCCTTTGATGCGGATCACGCCTGCGTCGCCCGCGCCCGGAGCGTCGACAGTATTGGTCTGTACCATGTGGTCGTACTGCTGCCAGACCCAGCGCTTGCCACAGATGTTCGGGCTAGCCAGAAGCTGCTTCAGTTGCGAGGTGAGATCCGAGTGCCCCATTTCTTGCGCACCCTTTGCGCGTGAAGTGGGGATGTGCCCCGGCATCTCCCGCGGAACAGGCGGTTCCCATCGCGCCAGCGGACGTTTGTAGAGCGGCGCTTCATCGGTGAGCGCGGGATTAGGAATCTCCGCCACGACTTTGCCGTGTTCCAGCACTCGTAAGACATTGCCGGTGGTGACCGTGCCGACCTCGACCGCATCCAGTCCCCATTTTTCGAAGACGCGGAAGACTTCGGCCTCGCGGCCTTTTTGCGCGACCAGCAGCATGCGCTCTTGCGATTCGCTGAGCATGATCTCGTAGGGAGTCATGCCGGTTTCACGCTGCGGCACGCGGTCGAGTTCGATCTCAATGCCCACGCCACCGCGTCCGCCCATTTCGCAGGTCGAGCAAGTCAGCCCGGCGGCGCCCATATCCTGAATGCCAACGATCGCCCCGGTTTGCATCGCTTCCAGACAGGCTTCGAGCAGCAGTTTCTCCAGGAACGGATCGCCGACCTGCACATTGGGACGCTTCGCTTCCGAGGCTTCGCTGAATTCCTCGCTGGCCATCGTCGCGCCGTGAATGCCATCGCGCCCGGTCTTCGAGCCAACGTAGATCACCGGATTGCCTTCACCGGCGGCCTTCGCGTAGAAAATTTCATTCTTGCGGACCAGCCCCAGCGCAAACGCATTCACGAGCGGATTGCCCGAATAACAGGGCTCGAATTTCGTTTCACCGCCGAGGTTCGGGACACCGAAACAGTTTCCGTACGAGGCGACCCCGCTGACCACGCCTTCGAGGACAGAATGATTCTTGTGCAGTTCTTTCTGAGAAACATTCTTCGAGGCCGTGATCGGCCCAAACCGCAACGAATCCATGACCGCGACCGGCCTTGCACCCATGGTGAAAATGTCGCGCAGAATTCCGCCCACGCCCGTAGTTGCACCCTGAAACGGTTCGATGAACGACGGGTGATTGTGGGATTCGATTTTGAAAGCGCAGGCCCAGCCGTCGCCAATGTCGATGATGCCCGCGTTCTCGCCCGGCCCCTGCAGCACGATCTTGCTGCGTGTGGGCAGGCGCTTCAGGTGCACGCGCGACGACTTGTAGGAGCAGTGCTCGCTCCACATCACGCTGAAAATGCCGAGTTCGGTGAAGGTGGGCTCGCGGCCTCCGAGAAGTTGCTTGATCTTCTCGTACTCATCGGGCGTAAGGCCGTGCTGCCGGAGGGTTTCCGGAGAAAAGGCAGAGGTTAAAGAGGTGGCCATGGGAAGAGCTTCTATTGTCGCATCTGGCGGGGCGGATGGGTAGCACCCGCGCCATCATTTTGAGGAAGCCGGGCAAGACCGGGGCTCCCGTACAGAATCCTTAGCTCAAGGTGAGCTGCTCCCGCCTTTTTCGGTAATCGGCATGGACGGGGCTGAGAGCGGTTCAACCCCAGCGATGGAATGGAATGTCGCCACCATCGAACCGGACGCGTTCAGACGAGCTACCACGACGACGGGGCACCGACTGGTTCGCGACAATCAACCCAGATAATCTCAGTCAGTGCGTAGCGCCTTCATCGGATCCGTGGAAGCGGCTCGACGTGCGGGGAAAATACTGGCGGCCGCGGCGCAAATCCCGAGCGCAAGAATTGAAAACCCAAGCACATGCGGATCCCAGCTGCGTATCTCGAATAGCTGAGCCGCCATGAGGCGTCCCGCACCGATGGCCAGAGGAATTCCAATCAACAAACCGATAGCCACTAGCAGAAATGCTCCCCGCAAGACCAGTCGCACGATGTTAAGCCGGTCGGCTCCGAGTGCCATGCGCACTCCGATCTCGCCGGTTCGGCAGGCAACCGTGTACGCCAGCAGCCCATAGAGGCCGATGGCCGCCAGCAGCAGGGCGATGACGCCGAATGTGGCGGCCAACTGCGCGACCATGCGCTGCTGGTCAAAATTGGAGGCCACCTGCTCGTTCATGCTTTGCACCATAATAACCGTAAGGTTGGGATCGATGTCGGCGAGAGCCTTACGAAGCTGTGGCTCGAGATTGCGCGTATCGCCCCGTACCAGAAGCTGGATACTGCGTACGAAATGCGTTTGTATTTCGCTACGCTGCATCAAAACGTTGGGATAATGGACACTCTGCTCCAGCGGTAGGAAAAACATGGGCTTTGCGGGCTGGTCTGGATCGTTGTACTTGGCGTCACGGGCTACGCCGACGATCTCAAACGTGCCAGCATATCGGGAGTTGACCATGCCAAAGTGTTTGCCGATGGGATCTTCGTTGGGGAAGTATTTCTTGACCAGCGATTCATTCACAATCGCCACGGGGCGCGAGGCGCTGGAATCGCTCTCGGTAAAATCACGTCCGCGTACGATGCGCTGTCCGACAGTCGAAAAATACTGACGGCTCACTCGGTCCCAGGACACCATATCCTCCTGCGTAGCCGTTGGCTCGCCCCTCCCTTCGATGGCAATCAATTCACCCCAGTTATTGCCGCTGAGCGGACTCCATGCCGCCAGGCTTGCGCTCTGCACATTCGGCAACCGCGTCAGTCCATCTTCGATTGCGCGATAAAGCGCGTCGAGGTATTCGGGGGTGTAACTGTCTAGAGGCGGATTGATCTGAACGCTTATGCGATTTTGGACGTCAAAGCCAAAGTCCTGACTCTCCAGATTCCGCAAGCTTACGGTTAGCAATCCGGCGCACGCCAGCAGAACCAGCGAAAGGGCCGCTTGGCTGACCACCATTATCTTTTGCGGCAACGATGCTCCTCGTGCCGCGGCCTGCTCCGTGCAGGGCCTCTGCCGGATCCGAACGCGAAGCCAGCCACGCCGGCACCACGCCAAACAGCACACCGGTCAGAAGTGAAAGCGCAAATGCAAATCCCAGAACCGGCAGCGAAGGTGTCGCACTGATGGGCGTAAAGGTGGCGCTATGAAATGCCAGGGCCAGCATCAGACGCGCTCCCACGTATGCCACCCCTAATCCTGCGATGCCGCCTAGCACCGACAGCAGCACCGCCTCCGTCAACTGCTGGCGAATCAGTCTTGTTCGCGCAGCCCCGAGAGCCAGCTGTACCGCAGTCTGGGCCCGGCGGGCAGCTGCGCGCGCCAGCAGAAGGTTCGCGATATTGGCGCACGCGATGAGAAGTAATGTTCCGCAAACCATCAGGAGAATACGGAGACTCGCGCCGTAGTCTTCCCGTAACGACGTCACACCGCCTCCGGCGGGAGCCAACCGGATAAATTTTTGAGGGATCGTAGGTTCAACCTGCGGTTTGAATTCGGCAGGTATCTCATCTTCGTCGCGGAGCCAGTGTTGAAGCACCGGCGTCAGCCGGGCCGGAAGTGCTTGCAGGCTGGCACCCGGCTTCAATCGGCCAATGGCATACAGCCACTGGGACTGATTCGTTCTCATGCGCGCATTCTGGCCGTCGAACAAAATCTCCTGTTGCAGGGGCAGCCAAAAGTCCGGCGGATCGCTACGCAGTGTCTCCCCAAAGAATCCCGGAGGCGTAATCCCAATCAACGTGACCGGCTGTCCTTGCACGAAGAATGTGGAACCGACAATCCTCCGGGTCTGAGCCATAAGCCTGCTGCCAGGTGCGATAGCTGATCATCGCCACCGGCGGGGCTGACCGTTGATCGTCCGAGTTGTTGATCACCCGTCCGGCAAAGGCCCCGAGGCCAAAAACGTGGAAGTAATTCCCGCTCACGTACTCGGCCCGCAAGGGACGTGCCTCGCGGTCTTTGACTTCCTGCCGAATACTGTAGATGCCAGGCGCGGCCTGAAAAGCGGTGGTTTCCTCGAACTCGGGTGCCGCCGCCGCAAGACGCTGGTAGAGCTGATAAGAGAACAAGCTCCAGTCATCGTCCTCCCAACCCTCGACACAGCACTCCCCGGTATCGCCAATGCGATACAGCTGGGCGGGATCGGCGACCGGCAGTGACTTCAGCATGATGGCCTGCGTCAGGGTGAAGATCGCGGTGGTCGCACCGATGCCGATCGCCAGGGTAAGTAATGCAGTCAAGGCAAACGCAGGAGCATGGCGCAGCTGCCGGAGAGCGTAGCTGATGTCTTGCAGAAGGGTTTGCACTCGCGTATCCTCCAGCGGATTATACGTCGACCCAAAAGCGTTGGTTCCACGAGGTAAACCTATGGGTTTCCAACTTGCACCACTTTTGGCGAAACATCGCCCTACCCTCAGAGTCCCTACACATTTGCGGGGGATAAACAGACGGAGCAGCGTGGTGCCAAAGATTGCTTTCGTGATGAAGAAGGTAATCGTCATCGACTCTTGGTGGGACTGACGATTTGCCCAGACGGTGGACTGCCAACGCCACTTTTCCACAGCCACCCCAAAATAATTCCGATTCTTGTGACGAACGACCTTTACCGAAAATGCAGGAACGTGCAAGCTCGATGTATGCACAACGGCTGCCTCAACCCCGAATG
The DNA here is from genome assembly GCA_963709025.1 of uncultured Acidobacteriaceae bacterium. Classification (GTDB taxonomy): domain Bacteria; phylum Acidobacteriota; class Terriglobia; order Terriglobales; family Acidobacteriaceae; genus Sulfotelmatobacter. The sequence continues at coordinate 47,749 of CAVPVE010000043.1, read as the reverse complement.
CTCCACCGTCGGCCTTGTCGGTGGCTCAAAACCGCGGTCTAAGTCCTTATTCCGGAAGATTTTACCTCTAAGTCCTTGCGGCTCAATATTTTGGCAGGATCAAGCCAAGTCTCTTTCTTGTAACCCATTAGAAATCAATATTTTAGAAAGATGCGCGGAAAAAAATGAGAGGCCTTTCCCCTGCGCTAGAGAGCTAAGCGACAAAGCTAGAAGCCGGAAGCCAGAAGCCAGAAGCCAGAAGCTGGAAACTAGAAGCTATAAGCTAGAAGCTAAGTACCTAATGAAATCGATCATTGTAGGCACGGCAGGGCACATCGACCACGGCAAGACGGCGCTAGTGAAGGCGTTGACCGGGATCGACGCCGACCGCTTGGAAGAAGAGAAGCGCCGCGGCATCACCATCGACCTGGGCTTCGCGCACATGGATCTGACCGGCGCGAATCGCGAGCCGCTGCACTTGGGATTCGTGGACGTCCCGGGCCACGAGCGCTTTGTACGCAACATGCTGGCCGGAGTGGGTGGGATCGATCTGGTGCTGCTGGTTATCGCGGCCGACGAGTCGATCAAGCCGCAGACGCGGGAGCACTTCGACATTCTGCAATTGCTCGGCGTGCAACGCGGCATCACCGTTCTCACCAAGTCGGATGCGGTGGATGCTGAAACTCTCGATGTGGTGCGGTTGGAAGTCGAGGAATTTCTGCACGGAACATTTCTCGAGGCGCCGCGATCGCCCATTGTTCCGGTAAGCGCTCTGACCGGTGCCGGGTTGGACGAATTGAAACGGGCGATCGTCAGCGTGGCGGCGGGAGCGCAACCTCGCGATTCCGCCGCTCTGGCCCGGCTGCCCATCGATCGCGTGTTCACCATGAAGGGATTCGGCACGGTCGTGACCGGAACGCTCATTTCGGGAACGATTCGCCGCGACGAGGAATTGGAAGTTTTTCCTTCCGGCCGAAAAGTTCGAGTGCGTGGCGTGCAGGTGCACGGACAGCCGGCCGACGCGGCGGTGGCTGGGCAACGCACTGCCCTGAACTTGGCGGGTGCAAGTACGGAGGACCTGGCGCGCGGGATGACGCTGGCGCCGCCAGCGACGTATTCCACGACGCGCCGAGTGGACGTGCAGTTGGGACTGCTTCCAGCAGCACCGCGTCCGTTGAAGTCTCGTACGCGCGTGCATTTCCATTCCAACACCATGGAGACGGTCGTAGAGATTGCTCTGCATGGGGAGAAGCAACTGGCGCCGGGCTCCCAAGCGTTCGCGAGGTTGAAGCTTCCCGAGGCCGCCCTGTTGCTTCCCGGAGATCGCTTCATCCTTCGCCAGTTCTCGCCGGTCGTGACCATCGGCGGTGGAGTTGTGCTGGATTCTTCCCCGATCCCGCGTACGGCCGACCTTGAAACTTTCCTGCAAGTGCTGGCCGCTGGCGATCCGCAAGCCGTGCTGAAAGCACGGATCGCTCGCCGTGGCCCGGCGGGAATTGCAATATCGCAACTCATTGCTGAAACCGGATGGACCAGGAACTTCCTCGAAGCGCGACTGGCTCAAGCAGTGAAAGAGGGGCGAGTGCTGCGCATCGCCGACCTGTTCCTGGATGCGTCTGCAATGGCTCGACTCCAGCAAGCCATCATAAGTTCAGTGCAAGGATTTCATCGAAAGAACTCCCTGGTTGGCGGAATCGCGAAGGAAGCGTTACGCGAGCAGGTGAACGCGCCCTCGGAAGTATTCTCGGCGGCCCTCGATCTGCTCGTTCGCGACAAGAAAATCGAAGTTGCCGGCGACGTCGTCCGCCTGCCTGGTCACGGCGTGGTCATGAAGGACGAAGAAGCCGAGTCGAAGAAGAAGATCGAAGAAGCCTTTGCTGTGGCCGGATTGAAAGTCCCCGCGCTCCACGAAGTGATTGCGGGGCTCAAGGTCGACAAGATTCGCGCTCAGAAGATTGTCACGTTGCTCTTGCGCGATAAACTCCTGGTCAAGATTTCCGAGGAGCTTGTCTTCCACGGCAGCGCCCTCGCCGAGTTGCGGCGGCTGGTCGCATCGCAAAAGTTGAAGTCTCCCAGGATGGATGTCGCAAAGTTCAAGGAATTGACCGGAGTCAGCCGGAAGTATGCCATCCCTTTGCTGGAATACTTGGACCGGGAGCGAGTGACCCGGCGCGTGGGAGACGCGCGGGAGATTCTTTAGCCACGGATTCACACGGATCAACGCGGATAAAACAGGACGGCTTCTTGCGATCTGTGGTGATCCGTGCGAATCCGTGGCGCTGAAGTTAGACCTTTTCCTCCGGAAACTCGACTTCCAGTCCCAGTGGATCGGTGAAACGATTGGTAAGGTTCGCGAGGCCTGTGAGCAAGTGGATATCGACGATTTCCGGCTCTGAAAAGTGCTTGCCGAGAAGGGCGAAGTCTGCGTCATCGACGTCGTGCGGTGTGCGCGTTAATTTTTCGATGTAGGTGAGCGCGGCACGTTCTTTCTCGGTGTACCGGGAATAGTCGCCCGCCTTAAGCGCGGCCCAGTCGTCCGCGGTCAGTCCGACGCTTTGACGATGCGACGTGGTGCTGGATGCAGTAGTGGCATCCGTTAATGAGGGAGACGCGGAGGTAGATGAGTTCATAGAGCTTGCGATCCAGCGATCGGCCCACGCTGGCGTAGAAGCCGAGAAAGTTCTTGAGCATCTCCGGGCGGTGCGCTAGCGCGTTCTGAGCGTTGCCGGGCTTGCCGCGCAGGGTCTTCTCGTAGATCTCCTTTACTTCGGCGTTGGCCGATTCGGGGCTTACAAGGCTGATGCGCGCCATCGAGTCTCCAAGATGAAAGTGGAATTAATCGACTTCATCATCGCAGATCGGCTGATTTTGTGCAGCCGCGTCGCGCTTTCGGGCGACACGAAAGCGCTCGATTCCATTCTTGACGATGGCATTGTGCTGGTGAATGATGATGGCTCGGTGCAAACCAAGACTGAATCTCAGGCCAGTGTGAAATCGTCGGGCCCGGTGTCATGAAAACGAAAACAGCGAAGAAAACCCGAGCGGAAGAGTCGATCCGCCTGTTCGTGACTCAGGCGGCGTGGGCCGACTGGCTTGAGAAGAACCATCGCAAGTCCTCGGGCTTGTGGCTGCGGCTGGCGAAGAAGGGATCAAGCCTGCGATCGATCACTTACGGCGAGGCGCTCGAGGTCGCCTTGTGTTATGGATGGATCGACGGGCAGAAACGGGGCGAGGGCGAAGACGCATGGCTGCAACGATTCCTCCCGCGCTCGGCGAAGAGTATTTGGTCGAAGATCAACCGCGCTAAGGCCGTGTCTCTGATCAAAGATGGACGCATGCAAGCTGCTGGTTTGGAGGCGGTAGCAGCGGCGAAGCAGGCCGGAAGGTGGGATGCGGCGTACGACTCACCGAAGGCTGCCCACGTCCCGCAGGATTTTCAAGCGGCATTGAATGCGAGTCCGCGGGCTCTTGAATTCTTTTCAGCGCTCGATGGGGCGAACCGGTACGCCGTGCTGTTTCGTATCCAAACGGTGAAGAAACCGGAGACGCGAGCCCGGAAAATTCGGGAGTTCGTCGGAATGCTGGAGAGGCACGAGAAAATTCACGAGCGGCGGGTAAAACGCCGAGGCAATCAACAGGAATGACAACCATCAAGATTATCGGGGCGGGGCTGGCCGGGTCTGAGGCTGCGTGGCAATGCGCGCAGCGGGGACTCGACGTCGAGCTTTTCGAAATGCGTCCGGTGAGGTCGACTCCGGCTCACCAGACCGCGGACTTTGCGGAACTCGTGTGCTCGAACTCGTTGAAATCCGATAGCGAGAATACCGCGCCGTGGTTGCTGAAGGAAGAGATGCGGCGCGCGGATTCGGTGTTGCTGAGGATTGCCCGGGAGTGCGCAGTCCCAGCGGGACATGCGCTGGCGGTGGACCGCGTAACATTCGCGGCGCGGGTGACGGAAGCGATCTCGCGCGAGTCGCGGATTAAAGTGCGGCGCGAGGAAGTCACGGCGATCGATGAAGCGGATGGCATCACAATCATCGCCACTGGCCCGCTCACGTCTGAGGTGCTGGCGTCTGACATTGCTCGGCTGAGCGAAGCCGGTGAAAGCACAAACGGCGCGCGGGAGGGAGCGGCCGCTCCACCTAAAACCCATCTCTATTTTTACGATTCAATCAGCCCAATCGTCGAAGCTGACTCGATTGACATGGAGCGAGTCTACATGGCGGCGCGGTATGACAAGGGCGCGGCCGATTACATCAATTGTCCGATGACGCCAGAGGAGTATGGCCGCTTTTACGACGAGCTTCTCGCGGCACAATCCGTCGAGGAGAGTGAATGGGAAAAGCTGAACTACTTCGAGAGCTGCCTGCCGATTGAGGAGATTGCACGGCGCGGGCGGGATACGCTCCGGTTCGGTCCGATGAAGCCGGTGGGGTTGATCAATCCGCGCACCGGCAAGATGCCTTACGCGGTCGTGCAGTTACGGCAGGAGAATCTGCGGGCGGACTCCTACAATCTGGTTGGATTTCAAAATCATTTGAAGTTTGGTGAGCAGGCGCGGGTGCTACGGCTGATTCCGGGTTTGGAGAGTGCGCGATTCTTGCGCTATGGGCAGATTCATCGGAACACTTACATCAACGCGCCGAGCTTGTTGCGCGAGACTTTGCAGATGAAGGCACATCCGCAGGTGTTCTTCGCCGGACAGATCTGTGGCGTGGAAGGCTACGTGGAGTCGATTGCGACTGGGTTGTTGGCCGGGATGCACGCTGCTGCGCTAGCTTCGGGAGTCGAATTGTTTCCGGCTCCGCGAGCTTCCGCTTTCGGATCGCTTACGCACTATGTGACGCATGCGGATGCCAGGAACTTTCAGCCCGCCAACATCACATTTGATTTGCTTCCTCCGCTGGAGAAGAAGATCCGTGACCGGAAAGAGCGGCATCGGCTGCAATGTGAGTCAGCGCTCCGAGAGTTCGATCAGTGGATGAACAGCGCGGCCAGCGAAGGAGTTGCTTCGCCCGTCCGATCCGAGCCGGTCGTCTAATCAGGGACAACTGCTGAAGCCTCGCTACGCTTTGGCGGACGCCCGAGGCGGCCGTCCCTACATGGCTTTTTTCCTGCAACAAAAACCCACCCGGCTGCGTATCTAATACTAAGCTGGTCCGGGGGATGACCTTCTCTTCCGGGCTTCGTCCAACCAAGTGTTATGACGGTACGGGATCTCATCTTCGACGTCCTGCGAACTCTGTGGTCGCACAAACTGCGTGCCTTTCTCACGATGTTCGGCATTGCCTGGGGCATCGTTTCCATCGTGCTCATGGTGGCGGCGGGAGAAGGGCTGCGCAAGGGCCAGGCGGAGCAGGCGAAAAACCTGGGCAAGGATGTGATGATTGTGTTCCACGGCCGAACGAGTTTGCAGGCTGGAGGTACGCACGCGGGGCGCATGGTGCATTGGGAGGATCAGGACGTTCCGGTGGTGCAGGCGGAGTCTCCCGACTGCGAGTACGCGATTCCGGAACTCGAGCAAGATACAGTTCGCGTCCACAGCAATTTCAATAACGCCGCATTTACGGTGACCGGTTCTTATCCACCGTTTGGATACATTCGGAGTCTCGACGTTGGTGCCGGCCGTTTCTACGATTGGGACGACATGCGGGAGGCCCGGCGGGTGGCGTTCCTCGGTTCGGACGCAGCGAAGCAGTTGTTTCCCGGGCGAAATCCGGTGGGTGACACAGTTTATCTAAACGACTTCCCATACACCGTGATTGGCGTGATGGCGAAGAAGAAACAAGATTCCAGTTACGACGGCTGGGATGTGAACAAGGTGTTTCTGCCCTTTGCCGCGATGCGCCGTGACTTTCCTGACAAGCCTCCGGGAACCGATTCCACGTTCGATCAGTTATTGGTGACGCCGAAGTCGGTCGATCAGCACGCGGCCTGCAAGCATGAAGTGCGGACAGCGCTGGCACGCATGCATCGCTACGATCCCAACGATAAGGAAGCTTGTCCGATCTGGGATACGGTGCAGGAGGCGCTGGCCTTCAAGACAATGACGGATGGCATGAAATTCTTCCTGGGCGCGGTTGGGATTGTGACATTGCTCTTGGGCGGCATTGGAGTCATGAATGTGATGCTGGTCGCGGTGCGGGAGCGGACGCGGGAGATCGGGGTGCGTAAGGCGATTGGCGCTCCGGCGGGGACGATCCTGCGGCAATTTTTTATTGAGGCGCTGATCATCGCGCTGTTGAGTGGAGGAATCGGACTGGGTGCTGCGTTTGGATTTTGCGCGCTGGTGAATATGTTGCCGATGCCGGATTTCTTTGCGGGGCTGATTCCGAGTTGGAGTTCGGGATTGATCGCCGCTGGGTTGTTGGGAACGATAGCCGTGGGTGCGGCGTTGTATCCGGCGCGGAGAGCGGCATCGATTGATCCGATTGAAGCGTTGCGGTACGAGGCAGGCGGGTAAGAAGCATTAACCACTAAGGACACTAAGGTTCACGAAGGAAACCCGACTGCTTCGAAAGATTCCGGGAAATGTTGATTCCAATCATTTTCGAGGCCTGGATCGCGCTGAAGCGCAACGTGACGCGTAGCTTTCTGACGATGCTGGGGATCGTTTGGGGCATAGCGACGGTGACGCTCTTGATCGCGTATGGGAATAGCTTTCGCAGCGTGCTGGTGCATGGCTTTGACGCGTTCGGCAAGAGCGTTGTCATTTGCTGGCCGCAGCAGACCAGCGAGCAGCCGGGCGGACAGAGAGCTGGGAAGAAGGTCGTGCTGGAGCAGGCCGATCTCGACATGGTGAAAGCGACGGCTCCGCTGGTGAAGCATGTTTGCCTCGAGACGGTGAGGCGTCCGGGAATTGCTTACGGCGACCGCATGGTAGGAACAGCGCCGGTGCGCGGTGTGTGTCCGGAATATGGCGAAATGCGAAATGAGGTTCCTTCGGAGGGTCGCTGGATTAATGCCGAAGATGAGCTGGAACGGCGGCGCGTGATCTTCCTGGGCGGACGATTGAAGGAAGAGTTGTTCAGCGGGCGTCCCGCAGTCGGCGAGACTGTGCAGGTATCGGGAGTACGCTTCACGGTGGTTGGGGTGATGGCGCGGAAGATTCAACTGAGCAATTATTTTTCCAGCGACGACGAGTCGTCGTGGATCCCCTATTCGGCGGCAGGTGATTTGTGGAATACGCGGTATGCGGCCGTGATGGTGTTCGAGCCCATCGCGCCGCAATTCGAGAAGAAGGCGATGGCGCAAGTGCTGGCCGCAGTGGCGACGCGGCAGAACTTTTCGCCCACCGATCCCAAGGCGTTTCAGATGTTCGGGCGCGATGAATTTCGCCCGGTGATCGATGCGCTGACCATCGGGTTGCAAGTGCTGCTGACATTCATCGGCACCTTAACGCTTGGGATCGGCGGCGTGGGCGTGATGAATATCATGCTGGTCTCGGTCGACGAGCGCATCCGCGAGATTGGGCTGCGGCGAGCGCTGGGAGCGCGCAAGCGCCATATCAAGCTGCAATTTCTGGCGGAGACGCTGCTGATCATGCTAATCGGTGGGGCGATCGGCGTGTTGTTGTCGTATCTGATTGCGTGGTCCGTCGGGACTCTGCCGATGATGGGGCCGTTGTTTGAGGACGATTCCGGGCAGGGGGACATTCATCTGCGAATTTCGATGATGACCGTGATCCTGTCGACCGCAGTCTTATTGGTGGTGGGTGTGATCAGCGGACTGGTGCCGGCGATGCGAGCGTCGAAACTGGATCCCGTCGAAGCCTTACGCTACGAATAATCTCAGCGAGACCAGCTTTCGGGCTGCAGTTTCGCAGTCTTTCCATGGGGCCATGAGAAGCGCCGGCCCACGATACATTTCACAATGAGGTGATCGGTGGAGCTGGTGGCGCCGATGCCCACTCCGAAGTTGAACTCCCACTGCGGGCCGAAATCGACATCAATGGTGGGAAAGATCTGCTGTTGCTGGTTTCGAAGCGAGTCAAAGCCCGCCAGAGATCCGTAGGACGCGTAGTACTCCAGCCCGCCAGCAATCTTTTTGGTGAAGTCGTAGCTGAATTTTGCGGCGGGGGAAAACGTCACACCCTGGTTCACGCTCGGACCGTGAAGCGAGCGTTCGAGCGTCGGGTTGAACGCAAAATACCAGCGGTCGATTTTCTTGTCGACGATAGGACGGATTTCCAAGGTCCACGTGTCGGGGGAGTAGGCGGGTCGCTGGTAGCCGAATTCCAACGATAGGCTCACGCCCACCGGCCAATGCCAACTCTCCGGAGCGCGGACGCGAGGGCGAATGTGGTCGCCCACCCACTGCCAGCCGATCCCGGGCTGAATGCTTGAAAAGACATAAAAGCCGACCTCGGACCAGTCGGTGATCCCCTGTGTCAGCTCCAGCGTTTCGTGCTCGGCGTGATTGGTGGGAAGCATGCCGTCTTGCACGGTCTTGCTGCCATCGACGGTGAAATTGGAGTGGATCTCGACCATCGTGGTACGCGGCGCGACGGTCTCCGAACCGTAAACCTGGATTTCGTAATTATCTTGCGAGCGGGCGAATGGGGCCAGCAAGCCGGCGACCAGAGTCAGCAGTGCGAGTCGCGACGAACGAGTCATGGTCTAACGGGTCATGCCCTGAGAGTTGCGCAGCAGGCCGCCCGTTCCACGCGCGACCATCTGTCCCAATGATGCACGGTTGAGTCGCGAAGATGCAAGATCGAGCGCCTGCACGGGGAACTCCCAGCCAATGAGAGGTGTCTGATGTTGCAGACACGCGCATGTCCCGAGAGGAGCAACGGGTATGGGTTTCGCAATGGGAGACGGAGGTGCGCGCGGGCCGCAGATTAACGTCACGCCGCTGATCGACGTGCTGCTGACTCTGATCATCATGTTCATGCTGGTGGTTTCGATGGACAAGGAGTACCAGGAGAAAGTCCAGCTTCCGCAACCACCAAAAGATGCAAAGTCTCAACCCGAGCCCGAGCGGACGGTGGTGATCCAGGTCGTGTGGACGGCGAAGGATAAACCGCCGACGGTGAAGATCAATCGGGACGATGTGCGCTGGGAGGATCTGGAGACGCGGCTAGCGCAGATTTACCTGAAGCGGGCGGAGAAAGTCGCATTCGTGCGCGGCGATGCTGACGTGGACTTTCTGTATGTCGCTGACGTGATCGACCTGGCGCATCATGCGGGCGTGCAGCGCGTGGGGCTGCTGACGAAAGGGCAAGAAGTCGCGGGGGAATAGGAGTGATCTCAGATGCCGATCAAGTCTCAAAGAGCTCCAAAGCCGTTCAACGGGATCGACGCGACCGCATTTGCCGCGATCATGGTCGTACTGGTGTTTATTGAATTGATAGCGGGAACGATGAGTTATAGCCCTCACCATGGGGTGAGCATCGACGTGCCCCAGATTTTGTATCCAATCTCAATGCCCGGCGCGATGCGGGACGACGTGATGCAGGTCTCGATCACGCGCGACGGGAAAGTGTTTTTTGGCAGCGAACAGACTTTTCCTGATTCCATGAAAGACAAGATTCAGGCTCGCCTGAAAGATCCTGATGTCGAGCGGAAGGTTTACATCAGAGCGGATGCGCGCGCAAGGTATGGCACGATCAAGGCTGTGCTGGACGGAGTTCGCTCAGCTGGGATCCTGCGAGTTACGTTCCTGGCCGATCAGCGCCGAGTTCCAAGCATCATGCGTTAGGTGCAGAAGCCGGGCTTTGCCCGGCGGACAGCCGAGGGCGGCTGTCCCCACATGAGTGGTTTCGCCTTACGAATTCCTGGCTCTGTTCTTGATCCAGATTGGTGTGCCGACGAAGCCGAAGGCCTCGCGGATTTGATTTTCCAGAAATCGCTGGTAAGAAAAGTGCAGTTTCACCGCGCGGTTGGTGAAGAGCACGAACGTAGGCGGCGCCACCGAAGCTTGAGTCATGTACAGAATCTTCACGCGCTGGCGCATGGGGACGGAAGCGCGTTCGAAGTCGACCTTCTCGATGAAGCGGTTCATTTGCGAGGTCGTGACGCGCTTGCGGCGTTCGGTGGCAACTTCTTCCAGGAGCGGGAATATTTTCTCAGTGCCTTTGCCGCTCTGGGCCGAGATGAAGACGATAGGCGCGTAGTTCAGGAACTTGAGTTGATAGCGTAGGCGCTCTTCATAGGCGTCGCGATCGCCGGGGCGCTTGCTCGCACGCATGCGGTCGGCCTTGGTGGGCCGAGTCTCCTTCTCTTTGCCGCTGATGACCAGATCCCACTTGTTGACCACGATGATGATGGAGCGGCCGCTTTCGTGCGCGTACCCGGCGATGGAGGCGTCGAGTTGGCTGACGCCTTCGGTGGCGTCGATGACGAGCAAAGCAATGTCGGCGCCTTCCAGATGCTTGCGCGCCATGACGACCGAAAGCTTTTCGGCCATCAGGTGGGTCTTGCCTTTGCGGCGGATGCCGGCGGTGTCGATGAAGCGGAAGCGGCGTCCGTTGTGCTCGACGATCTCGTCGACCGCGTCGCGCGTGGTGCCGGGAATGGGCGAGACAATGGCGCGATCCGAAGAAGTCAGGCAGTTGAGCAGGGTCGACTTGCCCACGTTGGGATGGCCGATGATGGCGACTTTTACCTCGTGAGTGTCGTCGGAATCAGCGGTGGCATCTTCTCCTGCGCCGCCCTCCGTGTCCTCTATGACCTCTGTGGTTGAGGCTTCGGATGCTGGCAGACTCTCGACAACCGCGTCGAGCAGATCGTCGACGCCGCGTCCGTGTTCTGCAGAAATCGGAAACATTCTCTGCACGCCCAGTCGATGGAAGTCGTTGATGAGTGACGATTGCTTCTCGGAGTCGACCTTGTTGACGGCCAAGAAAAGCGGACGGTTCGCCTTGCGCAGCAGGCGGACGAGTTCGAGGTCGGGACCGGCGAGCTCGGTGCGTCCGTCTATCACCATGATGATGGCCGCAGCTTCATCGAGCGCCACACGGGCCTGGCGATAAATCTCCGCAGGGATCAAGTCTTTTTCTTCGGGCAGAATGCCACCAGTGTCGACGATGCGGAGGCGCCGGCCTTCCCATTCGGCATCGCCATAGAGACGGTCGCGGGTGATGCCGGGTTCGTCGCCGACGATGGCGCGGCGCGAGCCGACGATGCGGTTGAAGAGCGTGGACTTGCCTACGTTGGGGCGTCCCACGATGGCGATAGTGGGGATGCCGGCGGCGGTCGTGGCGACGGTGCTGGTCGAGTTGTAAGTAGGCTGAGTCAAAATGAGGTCTTCAATGATGTGTCAGCTGTGTCGCCGCTGGCGGCTGAAGTAGCTATTATAGAGACTCCCGTGGCTTTAAGTTCCCAGCCCGCATCTTCCGTCCCGCCGGACCGCTCCGCGCCCGGCGGCAAGGACGCTTCGCTTTACCAGTTCTTTGCTCCGGGAGGAGTGCTGTCGCGCAAGCATCCGGCGTATGAATTCCGGCGTGGCCAGCTGCAAATGGCTCAAGCTGTCGAGCAAGCGCTGGAGGAAAAGCGTCACTTGATCGTGGAAGCGGGCACTGGAACCGGGAAGACGCTGGCGTACCTGATGCCCGTGATTCGCTCTGGGAAGCGAGTCATCATCTCGACTGGCACGAAAAATCTGCAGGAGCAACTGTTTTACAAAGACATTCCTTTTCTTGAACAGTCGCTGTACGGGGACACGTCTGGCCGGCTCTCGGTTTGTTACATGAAGGGGCGCAATAATTATTTGTGCCGTAAAAAACTGTACGATCTGACGGATCAACCGGTGCTCAGCGGTCTGGAAGAGATCGAGCAGTATCGCGCCATCGCAGCCTGGGAGAAGACCACTGGAACGGGCGACCGCGCTGAGTTGGCGGAACTGCCGGAGGCCAGCGTGCTGTGGCACAAACTCGACGCCCGTGCCGACGCGTGCATCGGTCAGAAATGCAGCGAGTTTGAGCGTTGCTTCATTACCGAGATGCGGCGCAAGGCGATGGAGAGCGACATCATCATCGTGAACCATCACCTGTTCTTTGCCGATCTTGCCATCAAGTTACAGGCCGAGGGAGCGCCGGATGCGGGCATCCTTCCCGAGGCTGCCGCAGTTGTATTCGATGAAGCCCATGAGTTGGAAGACGTGGCCGGGAACTATTTCGGCATCTCGGTGAGCAATCTGCGGGTGGAAGATCTGGCGCGTGACGTGGAGAATTCGATGCAGCACAACCGCATGCTTTCGGCATCGATCTCGGGAGCGCTGGGCAGTTTGCGGGAGCGTTCGCAGTTTTTCTTCTCGCTGCTGCCGCCCGGGGATGGACGATTCGCATTTGAGACTCGCCGTGAATTTCTGGAGGAAAACGGGGACGAGTTTGTGGGACTGAATCAGGCGCTGACCCGGCTGGCGGGCGAATTGGAAGGCTTGCCACAAAAGCCGGAAGAAGTGTTCAATTTCGTGCGCCGGGCGCAGGAAATTCAGGTGCAGCTCGGATACGCGATGGAGTCCGAAGACCGCAACACGGTCTTCTGGATTGAGCGGCGAGGTGGGCGGTGGGGATCGCGGGGCGCGACTGCTGGCTCCGAGGGACACACTCGCGGAAAACAGAACGTATTCCTGCAGGCGACGCCGATTGATGTTGGTCCCATCCTGCGCGAGTGCTTGTGGTCGAAGCTGGAATGCGCCGTGCTGACTTCCGCCACGCTGGCGGTGGGTGGTGGCTTTGAATACATTCGGCAACGGCTTGGTATGGAGCATGCACGAGAGTCGGTGCTGCCGTCGCACTTCGATTATGAAAGCCAGGCGCTGCTCTATGTGCCGCCGGACTTGCCCGATCCGCGAACGCCGCAATTTACTGCGAAAGCAGCAGAGCGAATTCGCAGGCTGCTGGAAATCACGCGCGGGCGAGCCTTCGTCCTGTTCACCAGCTACGCGCAAATGAACGACATCTACCAGCGACTGCTGGGTGAAGTGGAGTTCCCGATCTTGAAGCAGGGCGACGCGCCAAAGACCGCGCTGCTCGAGGAGTTCCGGCTGACTCCGAACGCAGTATTGTTTGCCACGTCATCGTTCTGGCAGGGTGTGGACGTGCAGGGCGAGCAACTCAGCTGCGTGATCATCGATCGCCTGCCGTTTGCGGTGCCCAGCGACCCGGTCGTCGCCGCGCGGGTGAAGATGATTGACGCCGACGGGGGAAATGCATTCTTTCAGTATCAAGTTCCGGCCGCGGTGATTACGTTGAAACAAGGCTTTGGCCGACTCATTCGCTCGCTGCACGACCGGGGGCTTCTCGTGCTGCTCGATAACCGCATTCTGAAGAAGCAGTATGGGCGCGTTTTTGTGGAAAGCCTGCCGAACTATAAGAAGACGACGGACATGAAAGCGGTAGAGGAATTTTTCGGGATCACATCAACCGAATAAACTGGAATCCAGGGTGCAAGGACTACGTGTTTTCGAGCAATCGCATCCCGGCGGCCACGGCGCGTTTGTCAAAGGTGAACGTGTAGAGGCATTCCGCGGCGTGGCCGCAGCGTTCGAGCAGGCAATCGGAGAATCCTGCATTGCAAGTCTTGAACTTCCGCAAGGCTTGCCACACGATTTCGGATTGTTCCAGCACCAATGCATCGCTGCGCAACAGATTTTCAACAACGAGTTCAACTTCGCTCTTTTCCAGCTTGTACAGCGACGTAAGTACCCAAGTCAGTTCCGCAAGCGCAACCAGTGAAACGAACCCCGGAGAAGAAGGAGACAGCGAACGCATCAGTTGGATCGCTACTGGGGTTTGCGCCGGATCGTCATGCGTAAGAAACCGGACGAGAACGTTGGTGTCGAGACCGATCATAAGGATTCGGCTGCACCTTTGGCGATCGCGTCATCCATCTCCTCGAGTGTGGCGGCCGTTTTCCGCCTTCCCTTAAATAGTCCGTTCAATTCCTGAAGCGAGCGAGTGGCAGGGATGATTGCAAACTGCCCCTTTTCCAACTCGACGAATTCAATGCGGTCTCCGGAATCGACACCCAAAGCTGTGCGCACCCGGACTGGAAGTGTGATCTGCCCTTTTGAAGTGATGGTTGCGGAGGCCATGTTATCCTTTCTAGAAATAGCAATCCTTACTTTATAGTAAGAGTAATACATTGTCAAATTGGGCAAGGGTGGGGGAAAGCACATCTATCTTTGTTCTCAACTATTTGCCGCTAAGGACTCCCACTACAATTCCCGACGCCTCCGCTTTTGTGTGATAGACGCGCTCTGTGGCCTTTACGAAGTCCGAAGGGCTAGCGTCGGGAATGTTGACGAAGGTTTGCGGGTTGCGGTCTGTGAGCGGGAACCAGGAGCTTTGAATCTGGACCATGATTCTGTGTCCCCGGCGGAAGGTGTGGTTGATGTCCTGCATGGTGAAGTTAATCTCTTCTACTTTGCCTGGCGTGAACGCTTCTGGCTTCTCAAAGCTGTGGCGGAATTTGCCTCGGAAGGGTTCGCCGCGCACTAATTGTTGATATCCACCCATGGTGAACGAGGGCGCGGGCACGTCTTTTCTGGGCTTGTCGCGGTCTTCGGGGCGAGGCGCATCCTGTTTGCTGTCCGGAAAGTCGGGCGGATAGACGTCGATCAATTTCACATCCCAATCGGAATCCGTGCCGCTGGTCGAGACAAAGAGTCGCGGAGAAATGGGTCCGGCAATCGTCACATCTTCCTGCAGCACGGGCGTCTGGTAGACGAGCACATCGGTGCGGCTATCGGCAAAGCGCTGGTCTGAGAGCATGTATTCTTGCGGCACATTTAACGCCGCGTAGTTGACAAAGGGCACGGGCTTGGCCGGGTCGCTCACATACTCATCGAAGGAAGGAGTGTCTGCAGCAGGCGCGTCGAATGAGAGTCCGCCATTGGCATGGAAGTAGAGAGTTTTTGTCTCAGCATTTTTCGGCGGCCAGGCAGAGTACTGCCGCCAGACGTCCGTGCCGATCTCGAAGACGTAGGCCTTCGGCAGCTTGGCGTCGCCAGCGCCCTTAAGGTACTGCTCGAAAAACGGGAAGAGGATGTTTTTGCGATAGTACTCGCCTGTGTTCGCAGCGAAGTCTACGCGTCCCAGATGATTGCCGTCGTAGCGCGCCCATCCGCCGTGTACCCAGGGACCGATCACGAGCGAGTTGAAGATTCCGGGATTGTTCTTGTCGATGGAATGGAACGTGGTGAAGGGCCCTTGCAGATCCTCGGC
The DNA here is from genome assembly GCA_963709025.1 of uncultured Acidobacteriaceae bacterium. Classification (GTDB taxonomy): domain Bacteria; phylum Acidobacteriota; class Terriglobia; order Terriglobales; family Acidobacteriaceae; genus Sulfotelmatobacter. The sequence goes on along the minus strand of CAVPVE010000043.1, from coordinate 32,598 downwards.
GTCGAACCATCCACCGACGGTCAGCACGGCACAGTGGATGTTCTTCATGTGCGGCGCGAGATTACGGGCTTTCCAGTAATCGTCATACGTATCGTGTTGGACCTGGTCATCCCACAACGCGCTCTTGCCGTCGAGATACTTTTTCAGGTTCGACAACGGTCCGGCCTGCAGATAAAAATCGTAGGCGCTCTTGGTGCCCCAGTCGAACGGCACGGATCCCTTCGGCGGAAGCTGCGGATTGTCCTGGGGCTTGAACTGGCTGTAGAACCCGAAGTTGGCCGCGAGCATGAACGCGCCGCCGTGGTACGCGTCGTCGCCCATGAAAAGGTCGGTCATGGGGGCCTGCGGCGAGGCGGCCTTCAACGCGGGATGGGAATCGATGATGCTCGCCGAGGTAAAGAATCCGGGATACGAGATTCCCCAGATCCCCGCGTTGCCGTTGTTATTTGGGACATTCTTGAGCAGCCAGTCGATGGTGTCGTAAAGATCGGTGCTGTCGTCTACATCCTGGTTCGATTTCTTGTTGTCGATGTGCGGGCGCATCTCGATGAATGTGCCTTCTGACATGTAGCGGCCGCGCACGTCCTGAAAGACGAAGATGTATCCCGCTTTGTCGAAATCGGGCGAAGGGCCGAGTTGCGTGCGGTACAGGTCCACGCCGTAAGGCCCAACGCTATAGGGCGTGCGGTCGATCAGGAAGGGGTAGGCGTGCGAGCTGTCCTTCGGGACGTAAACCGAAGTGAAGAGGTGAACGCCGTCGCGCATCGCGATTCGGTATTCGTATTTCGTGTAGTGTTCCTTGACGTCGAACTCCGGAGCGTCGGGCCGATTCTGGGCCGAGAGACCTGCAGCCAACGACAGTATGAAAAGCAAAAAGACGGGCAATTTCCGACGCAGCATGCGCGCTCCTTGGGATGGAATCACGATTAGGCAAGCTACAGTTCATGGGGGAATCGAGTCAAGCGGGACTGCTCCGCACCGCCATTCCAGCGGTACAATAGATGTTTCGCCATACAGCGCGGCGGGCCCGGTATTCGGGCTTTGGCTGCTGGGGGATCATGTTCGAAGTTACGGTCGAAGACACTTTTGCGGCGGGCCATTACCTGCGCAACTACAAGGGCAAGTGCGAGAATCCGCACGGGCATAACTACAAGATCCGCGTCACTCTCGCCGGCGCGGAATTGGACAAGGCCGGCCTGCTGCTCGACTTCAAAGACCTGCGAGAAGTCATGAAGCACGTCATCGAGCGCCTGGACCACCAGATGATCAACGAGATCGAGCCGTTTACTGTGATCAATCCGTCGGCGGAGAACCTGGCAAAATATTTCTACGACCAGTCGAATAGTAGGTTGAAAGCCGTGACCAGCGGCCGCGTGCGCGTGAAGGACGTAACTGTCTTCGAGACGGACACGACTACGGCGAAATACTCGGAATAATCGTCCGCAAGTACGAGCGTGACGGCCGGACGACTGCTGCCGAGACGGCGGCACTACGATGCAAATCACCGAAATCTACAAATCGCTGCAAGGGGAGTCGACGTACGCGGGGCTGCCGTGTGTGTTTGTCCGGCTCACGGGATGCAATCTACGGTGCTCGTGGTGCGACAGTGAATACACGTTTCAGGGCGGCCATAAGATGGACATCGAAGAGGTTGTGGGCGAGGTCTCGCGCCTGAGTCCTGGCGGCGGCCTCGTGGAGATCACCGGCGGTGAGCCGATGCTGCAGGATCGCGAAGTCGTTCCCTTGATGCAGGAGCTTCTCGACGAAGGCTACAAGGTTCTACTCGAGACCAGCGGAGAGCGGCCGCTGGAGCGCGTTCCGTCCGGTGTGGTTAAGATCGTCGACGTGAAGTGTCCTAACTCGGACGAGGGTGATACGTTTTGCATGGAGAATCTCGAAGCCCTGTCTGCTCACGACGAAGTCAAATTTGTTCTGAGCAGCCGCGCCGACTACGACTTTGCGCGGGAGTTCACTCGGAGGCATGATCTCAGCGAGCGGGTGAACGCAGTGCTGTTTTCCCCGGCATTTCGCAAAGATGCGACCGGCGCTCGCGACAGCTCGCACTGCCTGCTCGATCCGCAGGAACTGGCGGAGTGGATGCTGGCCGACAACGTCCCCGCTCGGCTGGGGTTGCAGCTGCACAAATTTGTTTGGGACCCGGCGGTCAAGGGAGTTTAGAAAGCGATTGATGATTTCAGATTGCTGATTGTTGATTGAACACCTGACCAGCCACTTCGGATTTTCAATCAGCAATCAGAGATCATCCATCAAACAATCTTCCTCGATGACGAACGAAAAGCGATCTCGAGCAGTCGTGCTGTTGAGTGGCGGAATGGACTCCTGTGTTTGCGCGGCTTTGGCGACACGTGACCACGAGACTGCGGCCGTCCACGTCAGCTATGGCCAGCGGACCGAAGAGCGGGAACGCCAGTCGTTTCTTGCCATCTGCCAGCGTCTGAAGATTCACGACAAGCTCATGGTGCGAAACGATGCTCTACGTGCTATCGGCGGCTCGGCGCTCACCGACGATGCCATCGATGTACCCGAGGCGGACCAGATCGGGCACACAGTGCCCGTCACCTATGTCCCTTTTCGCAATGCGCATTTCCTGGCCGTTGCCGTGAGTTGGGCGGAGGTTCTGGGCGCGGAAAAGGTGTACATTGGTGCGGTTGAGCCTGACAGTTCGGGCTATCCGGATTGCCGGCCCGCATACTACAAGGCGTTCAATGAGGTGGTAAAAGCAGGGACGAAGGAAGGTCTGATTGAAATCGTCACCCCGCTCATCGCCATGAGGAAGACCGATATTGTCGGCCTTGGCCTTGAACTCGGTGCTCCCTTCGATTTAACTTGGTCTTGTTACAGTCGCGAGGATCAGGCTTGCGGAATCTGCGATAGCTGTGTGTTGCGCCTGCGCGCTTTTGAGGCGGCGGGTATGCAGGATCCGATTTCGTACGCGGCGGTATAGACATTTGTGGGTAACGGATTTTCAATCGGCTTTTTGCGATCGGAGAGCAAATTTAACTTTGCCGGGAGGCAAAATGAAAAAGTATTTTGCAATTCTTCTATTCGCAACACTGGCTCTTGGGCTATGTGCTCCTATGGTCCTCGCCCAGGCCTCAGGTTCGGTTCATGGCGTGTGTAAAGATGCCCAGGGAAATCCCGTCGTTGACGCCTTCGTGGTCTGGGTCAATATGGACAACGGCCAAAAGTACCCACCACTCAAGACCAACAAAAAAGGTGAGTATTTTTCCCTTGGACTCTCGACCGGGAAGTACATGGTGACTCTGTACAAGACCGCCGACGATCTGAAGGCCAATAAGGAGATGGACCACGTTAAAGGATTTCCGGTTCAGCTCGATGACAACACGTTGGATTTCGATCTAAAGAAGGATCAGGACTCTGCTGCCAAGGGCCAGGGACTTACACCCGAACAGCAGAAGGCGATGCAAGACGCTCAGGCCAAGCAGGCGAAGGAAACCAACACGGTCAAGTCGCTGAACGAAAAACTGAATGCGGCCAAGACCTTAGCCGATTCAGGGGACCTCGATGGAGCTATTGCAGCATTGACCGAGGCGACCCAGATGGATGCGACTCGCGATCTGATCTGGTTCAAGTTAGGTGACTACTACCGATTGTCGGCGCCCAAACAGACCGATCCGACCGAAAAACAGAAACGGTTGGATGAAGCCGTCGCAGCGTATCAGAAGGCTGTGGACCTGAAAAAGGCTACGACCAACGACAAGGACCCCAACGCAACCAAGAATCTGGCCGCCTACTATAACAATCTGGCGGATGCTCTTTACAAGGCGAAGAAGGTCGATGACGCGGTGAAGACCTACGAGCTGGCGGCGCAGGCGGATCCGTCCGCGGTCGCACAGGCCTATTTCAATATCGGGGCGGTGCTTACCAATTCCGGCAGGCCAGATGAGGCCAATGCGGCGTTCGACAAGTGCCTGGCGGCCGACCCCACTCGGGCAGAAGCCTACTACCAGAAAGGCCTGAACCTTCTAGGCAAAGCCACCCTTCAAGGGGATAAGACCATCGCCCCCCCGGGGACCGCTGAGGCTTTCCAGAAATACCTGGAATTGTCACCTACGGGTCCGAACGCTCAGAGCGCGAAAGACTTGCTGGCCAGCATCGGTTCGAAGGTGGAAACCAGCTATGGCACAAAGAAGAAGTCCACGAAGTAGTTACTTTGGGACCTATTGATCCAGAAGGCGGCTCCAACGAGCCGCCTTTTGTGCGTCTAGCCGTAACGGTTACCAAGGTCTATGGACTTGCTGTTCTTCGCACATGGGTCGCGCCGCGGTACAGTTAACTATCTGAGTTTTCTTCCCATTCTGTGGTGCGTGCGATTCCCGAGGTGTGAGGACGAATGGCAGCGCCAACGATAGCTCCAATTTCTGTTGCATTAGAAGGGTTCTCCGGGACCGGCAGAGTGGCCACTCCCGCTCTGCTCGGCGCCATGCTGCATGCCGCAGAGAAGATCAGCGATCTGATCTTTTCGCCGGGGCGTCCGCCGCAGGTGCAGGTCTACGGGCAGATGATTCCAGTGCAGGTTCCAGGACTGACGGTTCTTACCGCCGATGACACGCGCCACATCGCTGCTGACCTGATCGGGGATAACAAGCAGGCGGTTACGACCCTCCGCGAGCATGGCGCTTGCGACATTTCTTTTGGCTTGCCCGGCCTGGCTCGATTCCGGGTCAACATTTTTATTCAACGCGGCAGTTGCGCCGTCGTGATGCGAGTGATCCCTACCGTCATTCCAGATTTTTTATCCTTGCGGTTGCCGCAACAGTTGTCGGAGGTCACGAAACTCAGAGATGGAATTGTTCTCGTGACCGGAGCGGCGGGCTCGGGAAAGTCGTCTACCCTGGCGGTGCTCCTCGACGCCATTAACCGTGAAAAGTATTACCACATCATTACCATCGAAGATCCCATTGAGTTCCTGCACAATCACAAATGTTCCACGATTCATCAGCGGGAACTGCACAGCGATACGCCCAGTTTTGCGCACGCCCTGCGCTCGGCAATGCGGCAGGCGCCCAAGGTCATTCTCGTGGGCGAAATGCGTGATCGCGAAACTATGGAAATCGTCCTGGAAGCGGCAGAGACGGGTCACCTCGTATTCTCCAGTCTCAACACGATGGATGCATCCAAGACGGTCGAGCGGGTCGTCAGTTCTTTCGCGCTCGCTGAACAGCAGTCGGTCCGCGAACGTTTTGCCAAGTCGTTCCGCTACATCGTCTGCCAAAGGCTCATGTCGAAGTCTGACCGCAGCGGGCGGGTGGCGGCTTTTGAGATTCTGAAGTCCAATGCGCGTACTCGCGAATGCATCGAAAAAGGCGAGCGCGAGAACAAGAACCTTCTGGACGCGATCAAGGCTGGATCCTCCGACGGCATGCAACATTTCGACGGAGAAATTGCGCAGCTGGTTCAGGATCGCGTCATAGATCTCGAAACCGGTCTGTCTTTTGCCAGTAACGCGGCCATGCTCGGCCAGGAATTGGCGCGGTAGAGTCGTCCCGAACCCACTGTTCAACGCCGGTCCAGTTTGCCCTGTCGTATCATCTCTCCATGCCCGTGCCCGCCTCGCCGTTGAAGTCGATAGTCCTGAGCTTTGAAGATGCCCGCCGGGCGGTCGAGGAACAGGCGGCGCTGATCCGGAACGGCGATTTGTCCAGCGCGACGGAATCCGTAGATCTGCTCTGGGCTGCGGGCCGCGTGCTCGCCGAGCCGGTGTCGGCGGACCGCGATCTCCCTCCGTTTCCGCGATCGACACGCGACGGCTATGCCGTGCGGTCGGCCGACCTGGTGCAGCTTCCAGTCACGCTCAACGTGATCGGGGAAATCAAGGCCGGCGACACTCCTGACAGAATCCCCGCCAACATTGGAAGCGGACAAGCTGCGGCCATCATGACCGGAGCTCCCGTCCCTGCAGGTGCGGATTCGGTGGTGATGGTGGAGTACAGTTCGCAACAGGGCAAACGGGTTGAGATCACGCGGAGCGCGGCGCCCGGCGAGAACGTGGTGCCTCGCGGTGCCGAGGCGCATGAGGGCGCTCTCTTGCTTGACCGTGGCCTGCGCTTGAACGAGGCGGCGATCGCGCTGGCTGCGGCGGTCGGCAAGTCGCGGCTGCAGGTCCACAAGCGACCTCTTGTGGCCGTGCTGACCACCGGGGACGAAATTGTGGCCGTCGATGCTACTCCCGGTCCAACCCAGATACGCAATTCAAATAGTTATTCCCTGGCAGCGCAGATTGGGCGAGCAGGCGGCCATCCGGTGCTGCTGCCGGTTGCGCCCGACGAATTGCAAGGCCTGCGCGCCTTAATTGAGAAAGGCTTGCAGATGAATCTGCTCCTCATGACTGGAGGGGTCTCAATGGGCCGCTTCGATCTGGTCGAGCAGGCCGTGTCAGAATTAAATGCGGAATTCTTCTTCACGGGAGCGAAAATCCAGCCCGGGCGCCCGGTTGTGTTTGGCAAGTGTGGTGCGGGCCCGCAACGGCGCGAGAAGCCGGCCACGTATTTTTTTGGTCTGCCCGGGAATCCGGTTTCGACGATGGTGACTTTCGAGCTTTTCGTGCGCCCAATGCTGGCAGCGTTGTCGGGAAGCGTCCCGAGCAAGCTGGCATTTCTTCATGCGCGTCTCAAGAAGGAGATTCGTGTCAAGACTGGCCTCACTCGGTTTCTGCCAGCTGTCCTGTCCGGCGAATTCGAACATTCGGAGGTCGAACTGGTCGCATGGCAAGGCTCAGCCGACATCGCCGCTACGGCCCGGGCGAACTGCTACGCCGTCATTCCTCCGGACCGGGAACACATTCCGGCAGGCGAATGGATTGCAGTGATGATGCCGTAGTTGCGCGGTGGGCCGTGTACGCCCGATGACTTCTCGGCGTCCACTGTCCATGTAAGATAGAAATAACGCATGCCGAAGAAGCTTTCCCATTACGATGGCGCGGGGCGCGCGAGAATGGTGGATGTTTCCGGCAAACCCTCGACCAGACGCGAGGCGGAGGCCAGCGCCTTTGTGACGATGAAGCCCGCAGTGCTTGCAGCGCTTCCTCAAAATCCGAAAGGCGATCCCTTGGAGGTAGCCCGCATCGCCGGCATCATGGCGGCGAAACGCACGTCTGAGCTGATTCCCCTGTGTCATCCCCTGCCGCTCTCGATCGTTGATGTCGATCTACGGCTGTGCGAGAATGGCGTCGCTATCAAGTCCAAAGTTGCGACTACCGCGGAGACCGGCGTTGAGATGGAAGCCATGGTTGCTGCCAGCATTGCCGCCCTTACGGTTTACGATATGTGCAAGGGTGCTGACAAAGGAATCGAGATTCGGGAGGTCGTGCTGGAGCGGAAGAGTGGCGGAAAGAGCGGAGAGTATCGGAGCGCGAAGTAGCGAACGCAAATTTCATGGCGAATAACGTCAAGCTGCTGTTGGTGGACGACAATCCGATGGTGCTGGCGATGCTGCAGCAGGCGTTGACTCCGCTGGCGGAAGTCACGACTGCGACAGACGCTGCCGACGCGCTGTTGAAGGCCGTCGATGATACGCCCGATTTGCTGGTCTGCGATTACAAAATGCCGGGAATGGATGGTAAGCAACTGGTTGAAAAACTGAGGAGCCGCCCGGCGACCGCTAACTTTTCAACTGTGTTGATGGCGAGCAAAGTTGACATCGCAGAACGGCTTTCGCCCGCTGACGCAGCCGACGATTATCTAGAAAAGCCGTTTTACCTGAAGGATGCCACCCGCCGCATCAAGCGGACGATTGACCGCATTGCACTGGAGAAGATGGCAAAGACCGCACCGAAAGATGGTGTGGTTCGGGGCAGCCTGGCGCAGATGAACGTCATCGACTTAATGCAGTCGCTGGAGATGGGAAGAAAGAGCTGCCAGCTTTCGCTGAGCAACGAAGGCGACCAGTGCGAGGTATTTTTTGCCGAGGGGCAGGTAAAGCACGCAACCTACGGAGCGCTGGTGGGCGACGAGGCGGTGTTCAAAGTTCTGCGTTGGACCGGCGGAAATTTCCAGCTCGACTTCGAAGGCAAGACGGACAAAGAGACGACGCAACTCAACACTCAGGGTCTATTGATGGAAGGCCTGAGGTTGCTCGACGAATCCTCCCGTGATGGAGGCGGAGAACCGGAACCTGAGGCTGCTGCGGTCGCGAGCGCCTCTCCGGCTGCTGCTGCCCCGAGTGTGGCTCCCGCGCCTGCGGGTGCAGGCCGGAGAGAAGAAGAGGAAGATGTCCTCCTCGATGGCTGAGGCGCACAACTTCACGGCCGCGGTGGTGACCGTCAGCGATTCCTGCGCTCGCGGGGAACGTAAAGATCTATCGGGTCCGGCGGTCGCGCAGGTTCTACAAGATCTTCACTTCTCGGTCACCGCGTGCGAAGTCGTTCCGGACGATTCCATTCAAATTCAGAACCTGCTGATTCGGCTGGCGCGCGAGGTTCAGTTCGTCGTGACGAGCGGCGGAACTGGCATTGCTGTGCGAGATGTGACGCCGGAGGCTACGGTCGCAGTCTGTGATCGCTTGCTCGCAGGGGTCGCTGAGCGCATGCGCAGCGAAGGCAGCAAGCAGGCTCCGTTCGCCGCGCTGAGCCGAGGAGTTTGTGGCGTGCGGGGGCGGGCATTGATTCTTAATTTGCCGGGGAGCCCTGCGGGTGCCGTGGAATCTCTAGAGGCGGTGGCGGCGCTTATCCCGCATGCGATTGAGTTGCTGAGCGGGAAGACGGACCATAGGTAGCTGCCGCTGCCGCGACAGAAACCGTCGCGACCTGGACGGGCGAAGGCGCCCGTCCCCACATGAGCATTTCCCATACGTGAATTTTCACTTCGCGGGCTTTCCTGGCCCGACCAGCGCTCGGCCCGGGAACACATCCGGCACTAGCTTGCTGTCATCGATCACTGGTGTCCCTCCTACCAACAGATAATGCACTCCGACGCTGGGTTCCATCGGTTTATCGAAGGTGGAGCGGTCGGCGATGGTTTCGGGATCGAAGACGACAACATCGGCGTCGGCGCCCTCCTGCAGGCGTCCTTTCTGGTGCCCAGCGGGAGTCGAACGCTCCAGCATCTGCGCCGGCATCAGCGTCATTTTGCGCAGCCCTTCCATCAACGTGAGCGACTTTTTTTCGCGCACATACTGAGCGAGGACGCGCGCGTAGGTCCCGGCATTGCGCGGATGCCCCTCAGCCCCATCACTCGCGATCATGATGAGAGGATTGGGGATGATCTTGTCGACCATTTCCTGCGTGTTGGCGAAGATCAGCACCCACTGCTCCTTACTCGAGTTGTGGAGTTCCTCGAAGCGCTCTTTGGTGAGGTGCTCGCCGGTACCGGGAAGGACGAGATCGCTGTAGTCGATGCCCAGTTTTTCGCGCCAGCCTGGATTGAACACCGCGGAATTAATGGCCGTCATGCCGGCGATGTAGGGATAGGCCTCTGTGGTTATATCAAGTCCACGGGCGCGCGCGCCGTCAATCAAGGAAAGGCATACCAGCGAGTCGCGCAAGCACGTACTGTTGATGTGAACGATGTGGAGAGCGGCTCCCGTGATGGCGGCCGCGCCGATGACTTCCTCGGTTGATTGAATCGCCGATCCAGGTTCAACTCGCCCAGCGCTGCGCATGTGGGTATAGACCGGCACCTTGCGCTCGGCCGCCACTCGAAAGATATCAATGACCTCAAGACGGGTGGCCCCTGGCGTGTACTCAATGCCCATGCCGATGCCCAGGGCGCCCGCATCGAGTTCGTCACGCAGGCGCTGCTGAACGCGCTCGATCTGTTCGGGAGTAGCGTGTTGGTCGGTGGCGGGCCCGCTTTTCGGCAGAATCGTGCCGTCGGGCAGGGGTGCGCCGAATACCAAAGATCGCGCTGCCACATAGCTGGCTGTAGAGCCGTAGTGGATGATGGAACGCCCTTGTTTGGACTTCAGGAACTGCGCTACATCCGGTGCGCCGATCTCCATTTCGAGAGCGGTGGTCACTCCGTCAAACGCCTTGACCCGCTGGCTTGACAACCCCTGACCGTGCTGGTGCAGGTCGATGAATCCCGGAGCGACGACGAGGCCTGAAGCATTGATCGTGCGCTTTCCGTTGAGCGGAGACGCAGAAATACTGGCGATTTTCCCATCGCGGACGCCGACGTTGCGCACGGCATCGAGCCCAGTCTCGGGGTCCATGACGCGACCGCCTTCGAGGACCAGGTCATATTGCTGGGCGGTGGTGAAGGTGGACGCAAGGGCAAGCAGGCAGACACCAAGGAACAGGTTGCGCATGGACTCTCCGAAGTGAGCGATGATAACAGGCGTTCGCGTCGGCTGACACATTCCTGCGTCGATCACGTACACTAACAGTTCCCCTTGAAGAGTATTGGTCACATTCTGGCGCGCTACACGGCGTGGATTCTGGGCCTGATGAAGGTGCTCGGGATATGGGGCGCGTTCGTGATTGCTTTTGCCGACAGCGCCCTGTTGGGCATGCCGGTGGATTTTGTCGTCGCCACCTACGTACATGAAGATCGCAGGCGATTCCTGCTCTACATCGCGATGGCGTCGCTGGGGTCGGCTTTAGGCAGCATTCCGCTGTATGTCATCGGATATCTCGGCGGGGAGAGAGTGCTGCGGAAGCGGATTTCGGAAGAGCGCTTTCTGAAGATTCATCGTTCGTTTGAGCGGCACGAATTCTGGGCGCTGATGTTTCCGGGAATGCTGCCGCCGCCCATGCCTTTCAAAATCTTCGTGCTCGGCGCGGCGGTCTTTGAGATGCGGTTCCGTGACTTCCTGGTGGCGATTTTCCTGGGTAGGTTTGTCAGGTTTCTCGTCTTGTCAGTGCTGGTGCTATGGTTCGGTCCGCAGATTGTCGGATTGTTCGGCGGAGTTGTGAGGCGGCACTCGATTTGGATTTTGGTGGCAGTCGTGGTCGGAGTTTGTGCGTGGCTGGCGCTGCGAAAGAAAAATGCGGACGAGGAGTTTGGGGAGTAAATAGGCCCGGGGCTACGAGCCACGACTACACTGGAGACGGCCCAAAGACTCGTCCTCACAGCATTCCTACTCTACCTGAGGTTCTGAGTGTTTCTCACGCAGCTGCGCTGTGATCGCCCGATTTATCCAGCCATCCGGCAAGCGCTTGGAACGCGACCGGAGCGCCGAACATCACCGCTGTGAATAACAGGTCTCCCACAACGGCGTGGCGGAAGAAGGGCAGACCAGCGTCATAGCAAGTCATCAGGCCGGCCGCGGTGCGGGGATACATGTCCCACGCGGCCCAGACCGCGAAGTTACTCACCACAAAAAATGTGATTGAGCCCGCCAGAGCGGAGCCCAGAATCCGGAACGCTCCAGCGTTCTGCTTGAGAGTGGTGCCCAGCCACAGCATCGCGGCATACCACGCCCAGGTCACGAAGTGGTCCCAACTGAAGGGGTATTTGTAGATCAGGGTCGTGAGCACGACATCGGATGCGGCGACCAGCGCGAATGGGATCCAGAGGCGGCGGCGTGGTGCGCGTGCGCCGAAGAACAGCAGCGCTGCTCCCACCGGCGTAAAGGCCATGGGATGGGGCAGGAAACGGAGCGCGACAGCGATGAGGACGAAGACGTATGCCAGCATGAATCACCTCGGGACGAATTCTTATTCTGGGCGCTGGAGAGGCTGGCGTCAAGAGAGGATCGGCCGCGGACAAATCTCTTACAAGCGGAGATGGGAGTCATGGCCCTTCTGCGAGTTCGCACACTTCCTAGCGCTGACCGGGCTCGGGCACGACAATCTGACCCTTGCCGGTGTCGTAGACATCGCCGACGACGTGCAAGTTCTGGTCGATCTCCACTGCTTTGCTTAGGCCCCCACGACTCCGGCGGCCCGTGAGCGAGCGCGGTATCCCGGCATACCGCAGGTCCTGAAGAAGGACGATATACCCTTGCTCTGGGGGTTGAAGCACTTCCGTTTCGGTGATGGGATACTGCGCCCAATCGAGAAACACGCGTCCAACGTAGGAATTCTTTGCAGCGAGGGTCGCCGGCGTCTCTTCCGGCTTGTAGCGAATTTCCATGCTGCCTTCGGGATCGACCTCAGGAGCCAGTGAATTTACTTGTGCCAAGGCGAAGAAAGCCGGCGTCTCGACAACTCCGTACCAGTGGAAGGGGTCAATCCATTTGGGATAGGCCGAGGCGCGCAAGGCATCGACGCCGTTGTAGGTGCGGGCCTCGAGAGCATTCACGGCGCGCCGGTGTTCGTAGTCGCGCAGGCCCCACAGCAGGACGATGCCGGCGAGAGCGAGGGTCGCGGCGACCTGACCACGGGGACCACGTGGGCGAACGCCGATCTCCTTGTCGATCAGGCTCGACAGCGCCGGTACGACCAAGCCTAAGACCAGGAATCCCAGCATGATCGGTTCGACGATGAAAACGATGTCCCAGGAATACCACTTCTCCGAAAACGGCCAGAAGGGTCGAACCCCGTAATTATTGGTGAAGTCGAGCAAGATGTGGCTGAGCCCGGCGAGGCACGCATAGAGAAAAAGCAGGCCCCACCGCGGTGGGAGCGCGGGATCTTTGATCTTGCGCCCGCGGATGCGCCACAGCAGATAGACAAAGCCGACGACCACCGTTGCGTCGAGCGGAACTCCGAGGAAAGAGTGGGTGAATCCGCGATGGTGTGCGAAGCCGAACGCCGAGCCGTGCAAGCTGGCGAAGACGTCCAAGTCGGGCGCCTCTGCCGCAAGCGTGAGCGTGAGCGTGGCTAGGGCGGTCTTGCGGTTCAATCCGGCACGTCCCATGCAGGCGCCGGTCAGGAAGTGAGTGATGGGTTCCAATCGGTTCGAGGAATTCTATTGCGCCGAGCCCGAAACGCGCCAACAGAACGTGCCGGGAGACTCAGCGAAGTACATTGGACGCGGGGAATCCGGGCGGGGACGCAAAGTAATTCGTCCGCAGCCGGATTTCAGCCAATAGGCATCAGCAGTGTCAGTGCGTTCGGGACGACCGTAATTTCCGCTGGCAGAGAGCCCAGCAGTTCTCCGTCGGCCTCGACATAGATCTTGCGCTGCTCCGGCGATGTCGCGGGCGATGCGTACTCGCAGGAGACGCTCGTGCTGTAGGCGAGGTCGATGCCGGGCACCGACCAGCGTAGCCGCAGCAGGCCGCGCGTGACATAGGCCAGGTAGGCCGGACGGCTGGCGGTGCGGCAGAAGACAAGCCGAATATCGTCGCGGTCGAGCGAGGCTCCGGGGGCAAGTTCCTGGACAACTCCGCCGAAGTTTCGGATGCGCACGGCAATCAGCTCGGTAACTTCGGCGCGACCTGGTGCGTCGGAGCCGGTTTCGAGGTACTCGGCTACAAATCGCGGCATAGGGTAGCTAAACCAAAGATGCCAGGCCTTGGCGTAGTAGGCGGCCATCCCCATGCGCTGCTTGGTTCCAGTATGAAGTTTGTAAAAGAGGTGGGCGTCGACGCCGATGCCGGCGGCGACTACGAAATATCGGATGCCGCGCTGGCCTTGAAGATCGGCGAAGGCCACACGGCCCAGCGCGACACGCCGCGGGATGGCTCGCAGAGATGCCTTGGCCGCCGCGGCCACGTTGAGAGGAAGCTTGATGTCGTGCGCCAGGGCATTGGCTGTTCCCATGGGCAGAATGGCCAACGCAACGGGCGAGTTGGCCAAGACCTGCGCGATGTTGTGAATCGTGCCGTCGCCGCCGCACGCGAAGATGGTGTCGCAACCGGAGTCGATGGCCCGGCGGGTTTCCTCGATCGCGTGAACGGGAGAATCGGTAGGAACGAGATCGGCTTCAACAGCTCCTGCTCTGAGAATCGCGAGCGCCGATTCCAATTCCCGCTGGCGCTGCTTGCTGCCGCCGGAGTCCGGATTGTAGAGCAAAGCGGCCTTACGCATGGCGAGGTCGAAGCTGGATTGTACCTGAGCAGGAGAGGCTATTCGGAGGACCCGCGCGAGCCCCACTCCCACATGCCGAACATCGCCTTCTGCGGCAGTGGATGGCCCACCTGGCGGGCGAGCATGGCGATCTGGCCGCGGTGGTGGGCGTCGTGCGAGATCAGATAACCAAGGAATCCGGCCGCATCGGGACGAAATCCTTTAACCCGGCCATCGGTCTCCAGGGCTCGGCGGATGACTGCACTAAGAGCCCGTCGGCTGGCCTCAAATGCCCGCACGGCTTGGGCCGGCGTCACCGTTGAGCGATCGAGTTGCTCCGGAATGTCCACTGCCTTTGCTGCTTTCAACCACATCACGCGCACGTTATGCATGTGGGCGGCGATAGCCGCGATCGTGCGGCCTTTTCCGTCCGCCGGTTTTGCTGTCCATGCCGCCGGTGGAAGATTGTCGATCAAGTAGCGGTTGATGCGGTCATTGGTGCTGAAAGCGTTGAGCAATGATTCTGGCAGTCGATCCACGTATCTCGGTTCGGCTGCGTCCGCTTTAAGCGTCTTATTTTTCGGCATGACTTGACTCGCAGACAACTTGGCAAGCGAATCAATTTGTCATAAGCTGGGCGCACTCGCAAGAGGCGTTTTCCGCAGCTGTCGCTAGCACATCAAATGTCCGGTCGAATTAGCAGGTGATATGTCCGCTTTTCCGGCGGTGGGTAGGAGACCATGCGAAGCATGGACTCATACTCGAGGGCCGCCATGGAGCGGGCGATGAAGATACAAGAAGTAATTTTGCGGGCGATGGCGAAGAAGATTACGTGGTGGCAGGCGGCCGAGATTCTGGGTTTTAGCGACCGGCATCTGCGGCGGATACGCGAACGTTATGAGCAGTTTGGCTATGAAAGTATGTTCGATAAGCGCCGCGGGCAGCCCTCCCCCAAGCGTGTGCCCTTCGCCACGGTGGAGAAAGTGCTGGCACTGTATCGGGAAAGGTACTTCGATTTGAACGTGCGGCATTTTCACGAGAAGTTAGGCGAGGAGCATGCGATTGCTCTGAGTTACACCTGGGTGAAGTCGGTCTTGCAAGGGGCGGGGCTGGTCGCGCGCCAGCGCCAACGCGGGGCCCATCGCAAGCGTCGGCCGCGGCGTCCCTTGCCGGGGATGCTGCTGCACATCGATGGGAGCCGGCACCAGTGGTTCCAGGACGAACGCTGGTACGACCTCATCGTGATCCTGGACGATGCCAGCAGCGAGATCTACTACGCGCAGCTGACCGAGGAAGAATCCACCGTGACGGTCATGGCTGGGCTGAAGGAGGTGATCGAAGACAAGGGAGTTTTTTGCGCTTTGTACAGCGATCGCGGCAGTCATTTCTGGCTTACCCCGAAGGCGGGAGGCAAGATCGATCGGCACCGGTTGACGCAGGTCGGTCGAGCCTTACGCGAGCTGGGAGTGCAGATGATTCCTGCCTATTCCCCGCAGGCGCGGGGACGTTCGGAGCGCAACTTCGGGACTTGGCAAGGGCGCTTGCCACAGGAACTGCGGCTCCGCGGAATCCGCAGTCTGGAGGCGGCCAATCACTTCCTGCGCGAGCACTACATCGCTGAGTTCAATCGACGCTTTCAAGTAGCGGCGGCGCAGCGTGGCAGTGCGTTTGTGCGCCGCTCCAGCCGAGATCTGGATTTGATCTTCGCCCTGCAGTTCGAACGCACCGTCAACCGCGACAACACGGTGAGCATTCAGAACCTGCGCTTGCAGATTGAACCGGTGCGCTGGCGCGCCACCTTGGCTGGCTGTTCAGTCACGGTGCACCAGCATTTGGACGGAACTTTCACCCTGACGCACGGCCCCCAGCGTCTGGGGCACTACAGTACGGAAGGAGTGTCGTTGGCAAACGAAAAAATCGTGGCGCGCAAGGCTGTGGAAAAGACGCGAGGCGGAAAAGTCCAAAAACCGACTTTCCCGCCTCGCTTGGAAATCCCGCAAACCCCGCGGGATTCCCACTTTCCCACAGCCTCGGCGACGGCGGGAGATTAACCTATACCGGACATTTCACTTGCTACGAAAAGCGGACATTTTAACTTGCTACCGACAGAGGCGTTTTCCGCAGCCAGTTCTGGTTGTTGGGGGCTCGAACTTCAAAATGTGGGTCAAGAGGGTTGATCGGATGAAAATTCTGACGCAAGTGCTGTGCGTTGCTTTGCTCTCGCTGGGCGCCGGTGTGCAAGACCATGCCTCGCACATGCAGTCCCACCCGGTCACGCTGGTCACGGGATTGGGCGATCTGCATCATCCTGTTACTACGCAGGTTCCGCAAGCCCAACAGTTCTTCGACCAGGGACTGCGCTTCATTTATGCCTTCAACCACGATGAGGCCGCACGCTCGTTTCAGCACGCCGCGGAACTCGATCCCAAGCTCGCAATGGCCTATTGGGGCGTCGCTGAGGCCATGGGACCGAATTACAACGATCCTGCCGATCCTGAGCGTTACAAGCACGCGCACGATGCCGTGCAGAGGGCAGTGGATCTGTCTGCCGGTGCTTCGCCCAGCGAGCAGGCCTACATACAGGCGATGGCGAAGCGTTTTCCGGCCGATCCGAATTCCGATTTGAAGAAAGCCGCCGAGGAATATCACGACGCGATGCGGCAAGTCTCGGCGCAATTTCCCGACGATCTCGATGCGGCCACACTTTTTGCTGAGTCTGGAATGAATCTCCATCCCTGGGGACTCTGGCATCAGGACGGCACGCCCCAACCCGGCACAGACGAAATCGTGACGACGCTGGAATCGGTCATGAAGCGCGATCCCAACCACCTGGGCGCGATCCATTACTACATTCACACCGTTGAGGCCTCGAATAATCCCGAACGCGCGCTGGCCGGTGCCAACAAACTCGCCGCCCTCGCTCCGGGCGCGGGACACATCGTCCACATGCCGGCCCATGTCTACATTCGCACCGGAGATTATGAGGCTGCTGTCAAGACGAACGAGCAGGCCGCAGAAGTCGATCGCGCCTACATCAAAGCGACCGGAGTGCAGGGCATCTACCCGATGATGTACTACAGCCACAACTTGCATTTCATTGCCATGTGCGGGGCGATGAATGGCCGCTATGCCGAGGCGCGCCAGAACGCAGATCTGCTGGCGGCGAACGTGGGTCCGCATGTGAAGGAAATGCCGCCGCTCGAAGGCTTCATGACCATTCCGATGGCGGTGGAGATTCGCTTCCATCACTGGAATGAGATCTTGAAAATGCCGACGCCCGATCCATCGATGAAGACTGCGACTGTCTTCTGGCACTTCGGGCGAGGGCTGGCTTTGGCGGGGACGGGAAAGATGCCGGAGGCAGAAGCAGAGTATAAGGTTGTCGCCGATGTCGAGGCGGCTACCCCGCCCGATCTCATCTTCCAAATGCCCATCAATAACAAGGCGAAAGACATCATGAAGATCGCCGAAGACGTGCTCGGCGCAAAGGTGGCCATCGCGAAAAAGGACAACAACACCGCCATCGCGATGTTACGGGAAGCGGTCGCTATCCAGGACAAGCTGAACTATGGCGAACCTCCCGATTGGTTCTACCCGGTGCGCGAAAATCTCGGAGGCGCGTTGCTGATGAACGGCGACGCGGCGGGCGCGGAGAAAGTGTTTCGCGAAGACCTCGAGCGCAATCCGCGGAACCCGCGCTCGTTGTGGGGATTACACCAGGCCCTATTGCTGCAGAAGCGCGACTACGATGCCGGGTTCGTTCAGAAGCAATTTGAAGCGTCGTGGAAGGGCGGTCCGACTGCGCTGAAGTTGGACGACCTGGTCTAACCCCAGTTCTCGACTCCAGGGCTGGCCACAGAAGCCGGCCCATTTTTTCTTGCGCGGGTCTCCACTTGAAAACCTGCGTGCTGCTTGTGATTGGGGTAGTTGGTCTCTATTTCGCGCAAGCATTTTCGGGTAAGCTTTCGAAGATTTCCAGTTCGGTCGGAGAATCAGAAATGAAGTTCATCGGCGTGTTTTGGCTCTCGCTCGGCCTCTTTTTACTAGCTTCCTTCGCAGCCTTCGCGCAGTGCACACTACCCGGAATGCCCTCAGCGGGAACGATCGATTCGACCTTCGATGCGTACACGACACAGAATGGTCCCGGGTGGACCGGGGCTGACGGCTCGTATTCTCTCCCGTTGCCGGATGGAACGAATCTGTTCATGTGGTCCGACTCCTACATCGGCACAGTCGATCCCAGCACGCGTCTGCGCAGCAACGATCTGTTCACGGCTCACAACTCGCTCACGATTCTCAATCAGACCAGCGGGACGTGGACCACGGTCGGCTATCCTCCGAGGACGACGTCGTATTTCGCGCCCAAGAGCAAGAGCGATTGGTTCTGGCAGGGGGATGGCTACGTCGCGCAACCGTCTACTGGCGTGTACCAGATCAAGATCATGCTCACCGAGTGGACCGGCGCGTTCAAACTGGTCGGGCATTCTGTGGCAACCCTATCCTGGCCAAGTCTTTCGATCGTTTCGATCGCACCTGTTACCGGTCTAGACACGAGTCTGACGTGGGGAACGAAGATTTTGCCCGTAGGGAATTTCTTTTACATCTACGGGTTGAAGGACCCCGGCACGAATACCAAGACGCCTTACGTTGCCCGAACGACGTCCATCAACAACCTGACGAACGCCTCGAAGTGGCAGTTCTGGAATGCGAGTCAGAAGAAGTGGATGGCAGGAGAATCGAATGCCACCGCCATGCACGGAGTCGCGGCGGTGACGCCCGAGTATTCGGTCGATCCGATGAACTACAACGGCGGGACCTTTTATCTGATGGCGGGAATGGACCCGCAACATCCTGCGTACCCGCTGTGGAACGCGGTCACCACGTGGTATTCGTGTGCTCCGCAGGGTCCGTGGACGAACAAGACAACGGTTTACACCGCGCCAGAAGCGGGCGCGAATGGATGCAAGACCGGTACCCTCGTCACTTACAACGCCAAGGCCCACACCGAGTTTACCGATGCGGATGGCATTCTGATGTCGTACAACGTGAACGCCAATACGTCGACGGATCTGGTTTGCGCGAATGATTACAAGCCGCGGTTCATCCGGGTGCAGATTCCGGGTGTAACGCCTGCGCACTAACGATAGGGTTGTCATCCTGAGCGGAGCCGCTTTTCAGGCGTAGCGAAGGATCCCTGCATCATTTGGCCAGGCCCCCTCTTTGCATATAATCTTTCTGCGATGCCTGCCCCGAAAGACGTCGAAAAAAAGATAGAGGCTCTGCGCGAAAAGATTCGCCACCACGAATACCTCTATTACGTCCTCGATAGCCCCGAAATCAGCGACGCCGATTTCGACAAGCTGATGCAGCACTTGAAGAATCTGGAAGGCGAGCACCCGTCGCTCGTCACGCCGGATTCCCCATCGCAGCGTGTTGGAGGCAAGCCCCGCGAGGGGTTCGTCAAGGTCCCGCACTCCTCGCCCATGCTGTCGCTCGACAATACCTACAACGAAGAGGAGTTGCGCGACTGGGAGCGGCGCGTCCACGAACTCACCGGCCGCAGCGATGTGGACTATGTCTGCGAACTGAAACTCGACGGGATGTCGTTGGCGCTGATCTATGAAGACGGCAAGCTGACGCGCGGCGTGACCCGCGGCGACGGATCGGTCGGCGAAGATGTCACGCTCAACGTGCGCACCGTGCGTTCGGTCCCGCTCTCGGTTCCGAAAGAGCGGCTGAAGAAGGCGGGCATTCCGTCCGACTTTGAGGTTCGCGGCGAGTTGCTCATGCCCACCGCGTCGTTCAAGAAAATCAATGAGGAACGAGAAAAGAAAGGGCTGCCGACGTTCGCAAATCCTCGCAATTTCACCGCGGGCACGGTTCGCCAGCTGGATGCGAACATCACGGCAGAACGGCGCATGGATTTTTTCCCCTACATCCTGCTTCAAGGCGGCCGTACGTATTTCGACCGCCATTCGAAAACACTCAGCGCGCTGGATGCGGCTGGATTCAAAGTCAACCCGAACCACAAGCTTGTGCATTCGATGGACGAAGTGTGGACGTTCATCCAGGGCTGGGAAGGGAAGCGAGATGCGCTGCCGTACGAGATTGACGGCATCGTTGTGAAAGTAGATCGTACCGGCCTGCAGGACGAACTCGGTTTTACCGGCAAAGCGCCGCGCTGGGCCATTGCCTACAAATACGCCGCCCGAGCCGGAATCACGAAGCTTGAGAACGTGCGCTGGCAGGTCGGCCGCACCGGGAAACTCACGCCAGTGGCCGAGTTGTCCCCGGTTTCCATCGGAGGCACCACCGTCCGCAATGCCACGCTGCACAACATGGACGAGATCGGGCGCCTGGGCGTGAAGATTGGCGATTGGGTGCAAGTCGAGCGTGGCGGCGACGTCATCCCGAAAGTGGCGAAGGTCATCGACGACAAGGACCACCCCCGCGGCAAGGTGGAAATCGAGGCGCCGGAGAAGTGTCCAGTCTGCGGAACGAAAGTCGTCCGCACGGAAGGCGAGGTCGACTTCCGCTGTGTCAACGCCAACTGCCCCGCCAAGCTCGTCGGCACGATTCTGCATTTTGCCTCGCGTGGTGTGATGAACATCGACGGCATGGGCGACGCGCTGGTCACACAACTGACCGAGCGCGGCCTGGTGAAGAATGTTGCCGACATCTACAAGCTGACGAAAGCCGACTTGCTCAGCCTGGAACGCATGGGCGACAAGTCGGCGCAGAACATCCTCGACGAGATCGAGGCTTCGAAGAAGTTGCCCCTGGAGCGCGTGATCTACGGCCTCGGCATCCGCATGGTGGGCGAGCGCACCGCGCAATTCCTGGCCGAGCACTTCGGCTCGATGGAAGCACTCGAGAAGGCGGCCGTCGAAGAATTGCAGAATGTGAATGAAGTCGGCCCGCGGATCGCCGAGAGCATCGTGGAGTTCTTCAGCATCCCAGCAAACCGCAAACTCGTCGAGCGTTTGGGCGAGGCCGGCCTCGCGTTCAAAGGCAAAAAGAAGGAGCGTGGCACGAAACTCGCAGGGAAAACGTTCGTGCTGACAGGCACACTGGCGAAATACACTCGCGATGAAGCCAAGAAGATGATCGAGGACGCTGGAGGGAAAGTAGCCGGCTCAGTCAGTAAGAAAACAGACTACGTGGTCGCTGGAACGGATGCGGGGTCGAAGCTCGACAAGGCGAAAGAACTGGGCGTGGCAGTAATTGAGGAGAAAGAGATGATACGGCTTGTTGGCTAAGCCGGCATTGTCATCCTGAGCGAAGCGAAGGGCCTATGCAACCGGCGGGAAGTTCATGGATACTTCGCGGCGAAGTGCGCCGTTCAGATGACCACACTAAGGAAGGAACAACACCCTATTTCATCGCTTCCCGCATCCTTCCCCACGTCACATCCAGCGTCTCCGGCAGCACCCGCGTCTCCCCGATCACCGACACGAAATTCGCATCCGCCACCCACCGCGGCAGTTCATGCATGTGAATATGCCCGGCGATCCCCGCCCCTGCCGCCTTGCCGATATTCATCCCCAGATTGATTCCATCCGGTCGATAAAGCTCCCGCAGCACCGATTCCATCCGCTGCGAGAGCGCCATCATCTCCTGCGCCGCATCAACCGGAAGCTTCCGCAACTCGTCCAGGTGCGCATACGGCACGATCATCACGTGCCCGGGCGTGTACGGAAACGCATTCAGAATCACGTAGCAGTGCTCTCCGCGATAGACGATGTGCACCTTGGCGTCGTCCTTTTCCTTGGGGGCATCGCAGAACACGCATCCGGCGGTCTTTTCCGTGGAGGAGACATAGGCATAGCGCCACGGGGTCCAGAGATAATCCATAGCAGGGCAGGTTAGCAGATGAGCACGGTGTTCCGAAACCGTAACGCTGCAACATCCCTGTAACATTCGCCCGATTTGCGTTTGACACTGTTCGCGCGCGATTGCTATAGTCGAAGAGTTCCCATTGGACGCGGGTTCTCTGTATAACGTCCGACAGCTGGGATTGTCCAAGCTCACTCGCCAGGGTGGGCCCACCACAACCAAACGACTCGTCCAGCAGTCCGCAAAGCAGGCCCCGCATCCCGTCATCAGAGAGGCATAACCTTGTTCGACGAGACCACCGCCCACAACTCCGAATCCAACTCCGCTGTCGTAACTGAAGAACCGACGACAGAGCAGCAACACCAGCCCGAACAGACGCAGGCTGCCGCCTCCACCGACCATTCCACCGAGACGCATGCGGATGCCGCTGCCGATTCTGCGGGCGACGACAAGAACGCCGCCGCAGAAGACTTCGCCTCCGTGCTGGAGACCTTCACCACCGAAGCCGAAGAGGCCGTAAGTGAAGACCGTGTCATCAAAGGCACAGTCCTGAAGTTGACGGGCACGCACGTGGTCGTCGACATCGGTGCCAAGTCGGAAGGGATGCTGCCGCTGGCGGAAGTCCTCGATCACGAGGGCAAGCCCAAGTTCAAGCCGGGCGACGAGATCGACGTGATGCGCGAGAAGGGGCCGTCCGAGGAAGGCTACATCAACCTCTCGCACCAGAAGGCGCAGCGCATTCACGCGTGGGAAGAAATCGAGAAGGCTCACACTGAAAAGAAGCCCATCAAAGCCGTTGTGATTGACCGCATCAAGGGCGGTTTGACGGTCGACATTCTGGGCGCGCACGCTTTCCTGCCCGGCTCGCAAGTCGACCTGCGGCCCATTCGCAATCTGGACGGCATGAAGGGCCAGACCCTCGAAGTTGCCATCATCAAGATGAACAAGAAGCGCGGCAACATTGTTGTCTCGCGCAAGGAACTTCTCGAAGGCGAGCAGAACGAAAAACGCTCCAAGACGCTTGAACACCTGGAAGAGGGATCAGTGCTCACCGGCGTGGTCAAGAATCTGACGGAGTACGGAGCGTTCGTCGACTTGGGCGGACTCGACGGCTTGCTGCACATCACCGACATGTCCTGGGGACGCCTCACTCACCCCAAGGACCTCGTCAACGTCGGCGATCAGATTCAGGTGAAAGTCCTCAAGTACGACAAAGACAAGCAGCGCGTTTCGCTGGGATTCAAACAACTCACGCCCGATCCCTGGCTCGATGCCGAGCATCGCTATCCCGAGGGCGCCCACGTTGGCGGACGCGTCATCAGCGTCACCGACTACGGCGCGTTCGTGGAACTCGAGCAGGGAATTGAAGGCCTGGTTCACGTCAGCGAAATGACGTGGTCGAAACGCATGAAGCATCCATCGAAACTCGTCAATGTTGGCGATCAGGTCGAGTGCGTGGTGCTCAACGTGAATCCGACCGAGCGCCGCATTTCACTCGGCATGCGCCAACTGGCGGCCAATCCGTGGGATTCGCTCCACGAAAAGTTCCCGGTCGGCATGACCGTGGAAGGTCGCGTGCGCAACCTAACCGACTTCGGAGCCTTCATCGAAATCGAAGACGGCATCGACGGCTTGGTCCACGTCAGCAACCTCAGTTGGACCAAACGCGTGAAGCATCCTTCAGAAGTGCTGAAGAAGGGTGACCGCGTGAAGGCGGTTGTTCTCGCGATCGAACCCGATAAGCGGCGTCTCTCTCTGGGCGTGAAGCAACTTCAGCCGGACGTTTGGGAGTCCTTCTTCCAGACGCACCACATCGGCGATGTGGTTCACGGCAAGGTCCTGCGTGTGGCCGCATTCGGCGCGTTCGTTGAAATTGCGGAAGGCGTGGAAGGCCTGTGCCACAAGTCCGAGGCCGCCGACGAAAACGGCCAGCCGCTTCATCTGGAACCCGGTCTTGAGCACGACTTCAAGATCATCAAGATGAATCCGGAAGAGAAGAAAGTGGGACTCAGCATCCGCGCCGTCGGTGAAGAAGCCTCGCGCTCGGAAGTGGAAGCCTACAAGCAGCCCGTTTCCAGCACCAGTTCCACGATCGGCGAGCTCATCTCTTGGAAGCGCGCCAGCAACGAAAACAACTAAGATACCTAGGAACCGAAAAAGAAGGGCCGCCCCGCAAGGCGGCCTTTTTCTGCGCCGGTTTTCCTTGGCGAACCTTAGTGTCCTTTGTGGTGAATGCACTTCCCGGCCCCATTCCTTTGGAGCCTCGCACCCGCGTGTTCTAGAATCATTCGTTTGCGTTTAGTCATCTCTACATACTGAGAACCGAGGATTATTCCATTGCCCGACACAATCTACGATGTAGTCATCATCGGCAGCGGCCCTGCCGGATATACCGCCGCGATTCGCGCCGGCCAATACGGCCTGAAGACTGCCCTCATCGAAAAAGACGGATTCCTTGGCGGCACCTGCCTGCACGTCGGCTGCATCCCGACCAAAGCGCTGCTCTTCAACGCCGAACTCTGGGACCATCTGAAAGAAGCAAAGGAATTCGGCATCGAAGGTGTGGACGCGCGCAAGCTCAACTGGGCCGCCATTCAGGAGCGCAAGGGAAAGATCGTCGCCAAGCACGCCAAGGGCCTCGAGTTCCTCATGAAGAAGAACAAAGTCGAGACTGTGAAGGGATACGGCAAGCTCACCGGCTCCGCGCAAAATGGCGTGTTCACCGTTGAAGTAACTAACGACAGCAAGGCCCACAATCTCAAAGCGAAAAATGTCATTCTTGCGACGGGCTCCGAAGCCCGCATGCTCCCCGGCCTCGAGCCCAACGACCGCATCCTCACCAATATTGAGATCCTGAGCCTAAGGGAACTTCCGAAATCGATTGTGATCGTCGGCGCCGGCGCAGTAGGCGTCGAGTTCGCTTCGATCTACCGTTCATTCGATACAGAAGTCACGATCATCGAGATGCTCCCGCGCCTGGTTCCGGTTGAAGACGAAGAAGTCTCCAAAGAACTTGCTCGCGTCTACCGCAAGCGCGGCATCGCCTTCCACACTAGCGCGAAGGTTGACAAGGTTGAGAAGACAAAGGGCGGCATCGCCGTTACCATCACTGCCGAAGGTAAACAGCAAAAGATCGAAGCCGAAAAGATCCTGATCGCCGTAGGCCGCAAGCCACGTACGGAAAACGTCGGCCTCGAACGCACGAAAATCAAGCCCGACCGCGGTTTCATCCAAACCGATTCCTGGATGCAAACGTCCGAACCCGGCGTCTACGCGGTCGGCGACATCGTGCTCGGAACACCCCAACTGGCCCATGTAGGCGCGATGGAGGCGCTCGTCGCCGTCGCGAAAATCGCCGGCAAGCCCGGCAAGCCGATTAACCCCGAACACATTCCTGGCGCGACCTACTGCCATCCCGAAATTGGCAGCGTCGGCCTCACCGAAACCAAGGCTCGCGAAGCCGGATACAACGTGAAGGTCGGCAAGTTCCCCTTCACTGCCAACTCGCGCGCCAGCATCGTCGGTCAGCACGAAGGCTTCATCAAAATCGTCTCCGATGCCGACTACGGCGAAATCCTCGGCGTCCACATCATCGGCCCGCAAGCCACAGAGTTGATCGCCGAAGCCGTGGTGGCCATGGAACTCGAAGCCACCGTCGAAGACTTGATGTGGACGATCCACGCCCATCCGACCTTGGCCGAAGCCATGCTGGATGCGTCCAACAGCGTCTACGGAATCGCAATCAATGCTTGATCTCAGCCACGGATTGCGCGGATGAACACGGATAACGACGCAGCCAAACAACGACTTGTCATCCTGAGCGCGCCTTTTGCGCGAAGGATCTATGCAACTCCTCTGTGTCCTTCGCGTCCTCTGTGGTGAAGATTTTAACTTTGATCTCAATCGTCCAACTCGGCACAGTAGACTACGCCACAGGCCTAAACCTGCAGCAGCAGCTGGTAGCCCTCCGCAAAGAAGAAAAAATCAGCGATGTCCTCCTCCTGCTCGAACACTCGCCGGTCATCACTCTGGGCAGAAATGCAAAAGCGGCGAACGTCGTCGCCTCGCCCGAACTCCTGACCCGGCGTGGCGTCGAACTCTTCGAATGCGACCGCGGCGGCGACGTCACCTTCCACGGCCCCGGCCAAATCGTCGGCTATCCCATCTTCGATCTGCGCGCCCACGCCGCGGCCGATGGCAAACGCAAAACGTTAGGCGTTATCGAATTCGTCCGCCGCCTGGAAGAGGTCCTGATCCGCACCTGTGCCGACTTCTCCATCCCCGTCAAGCGAGTGCCGGGCCTCACGGGCGTCTGGACGGATCCCCCAATTCCGTCATCCCGGGGAGATTTCAATTCCTTGTCATCCCGAGCGGAAGAGAACGATTCGAAGAATCGTTCTCTGGAGTCGAGGGACCTTGAGTTCGCAGGCACTACCGCGAGCCATGTGGCGACAGCCGCCTCGGCTGTCCCGCCAAGCGAAGCGAGCGGACCCGATCGAAATCGTGAAGCCAAACTCGCCGCCATCGGCGTCCACATCTCCCGCTTTGTGACTTCCCACGGCTTCGCCCTCAACGTTAATACCGACCTCAGCTTCTTCAACCTTATCGTCCCCTGCGGCATCACGACCAAGCCTGTAACCTCAATGCAGCGAGAACTCGGCAAACAGCTCGACCTGAATTCGGTCGCAGAGTCCATCTCCCGCAACTTCGGCACCGTCTTCTCCAGCCAGATGCTCTGGGTCGAAACCCTCGAGGCCCTCCTCAGCCGCGCAGTTCCGGTATAGCCATATGTGGCGCCGCCGCCCAGTCCGCGTGCCCCGCCGCAAACTAGCCCAATTCCCCACTCTCGCGATACCATCAATACATCGCGCCCTAAGCGCCGCCTCACATGGGGAACAATAAGAAGAAGTCCAAAGCAAATCACAACGGGAATCGTCCGCGCAACGGAGCGAGAGCAGCCACCACGGCTCATGTGGCGACGGCCGCCCTCGGCCGTCGGGTCGAGCGAAGCTCGACAGGCTCTCCCAACTACGATCTCCGCACCTACTCCATTCCCGACTACCGCCTCGAGCATCCCGACTTCACCGTAAGCCAGCACGTAGAGAAAGACCGCCACGGCGCCGAGCACGTCCGCTACGAAGTCGAAGGCAATCTCGACACTCCGGTCCCGCCCATCCGCGACTCCAAGTATCTCGACAAGCAGCAATGCATCGAAATCTACCGCTACATGCTGCTCAACCGCAAAATGGAAGTCGCGCTCGAAAATCTCTACAAGCAAGGCAAAGTCGTCGGCGGAGTCTACTTCGGACTCGGCCAGGAAGCCTGCTCCTGCGCCTCCGCCTACGCTCTCGACAAGGACGACTGGTTCGCCCCTATGATCCGCAACCAGGGATCGCTCCTGGTCCGCGGCTTCCGCGCCAGCGACACCATGATGCAGTACATGGCCAAGGCCGACTCGCCCACCAAGGGCCGCGACGGCACCTCACACTTCGGCGACATCGAGAAGCGCAACATGGTTTCGCCCATCTCCATGCTCGGCGATCTCATTCCTGTGCTCTCGGGCGTCGCCCTCGGTGCGCGTCTCCAAGGACGCAACATCGCCGTCATGACCTACATCGGCGACGGAGGCCAGTCTACTGGCGTCACCTACGAAGGCATCAACTTCGCCGCAGTCCAAAACCTCGGCCTCGTGCTTTTCGTCGAAAGCAATCTCTGGGCCTACTCCACGCCGTCAGAGATGCAATACCGCTGCAAAGACCTCGCCGAACGCGCTATCGGATACGGCATCCCCGGCGTGATCGTCGACGGCACCGACGCTTGCCAGGTTTACGACGCCGCTCGCGACGCCGTCGAGCGCGCCCACCGCGGCGAAGGCCCTACGCTCATCGAAGCCAAAATGATGCGCATGAAAGGCCACGCCATCCACGACGCCGCCAGTTACGTCCCCAAGCCGATGTTCGAATTCTGGAAAAAGCGCGACCCGATCGCACGCTTTGAAAATTATTTAGTGAAAGAGAAGAAGTGGCTAAGCTCGAAAGAGAACGAAGCACTGATCAAAGAAGTAGAAGAAGTAATCGAAGCTGAACGGGAAATCGCAGTGAACTCACCGATGCCGATCCCGGAATCAGCCGAGGGCGGCGTCTTCTGTGAAGAAGGCTGCCACGAAATCAAGCCAAAATACGGGATGCCGAAAGTAAAGAAGGGAACGGGCAGTTTCAAGCAAACGGAAGCGGCTGTGCACTTGAAGTAGGCGTGGCGGGCAGCAGTTGTCCGAAGGCTGACGTAAGAAGTTGAAGCTCTAGAGAGCTGTGGATTTCATGTTCACTCGTCACAGACGCTTATTGTGCGGATGTGAAATGCTCCCCACACTGTCATCCCGAGCGAAGCAAAACGATGAGCAACGCGAATCGTTTTGCGCAGTCGAGGGACCTTGTGTTCAACGGAGAGCCAGAAAATGCGCGACGAGTACATCTACTATGTCTACATGATGCAAAGCGCCTCAAGACGAGCTCTGTACATCGGCATGACGAACAACTTGCGTAAGCGCGTCTGGCAGCACAAAGAGCACGTATTCGAGGGCTTCACGGATGACTACAATTGCACCCGCCTCGTCTACTGGGAAAGCTTTGATGACGTCACAAATGCGATCGATCGCGAGAAACAACTCAAGCGCTGGCGTCGCGAAAAGAAAATGTGGCTAATCGAACGAAAGAACCCGGGCTGGAAGGATCTAGCGGCTGATTGGTACCGAACGCAAGGTCCCTCGACTGCGGTGCTCGTTCACTAGCGTGAACGAGCATCCTCGCTCGGGATGACACCACAATGATTTGGGAATCGAGCTACTGGAAGGACGAGCTGCTGAGACAGGCGAGAACGCTGCGCATCCGAGTTCAACAGAAGCGTTGGCCGGAAGCATCCTTCGCGAAGCTGGAGCAAACGCTGATGGTGGGGTTTTACGCTGTCAGGAAGCTCATCGAATCTAAGAAACTCACTGATTCCTTGAGGTCCAAACTGATCCAGGTGACGGAGCTCGCTCCGACTGGCAAGCCCGTCCAACTATACAACTGGCACCACATTGATCGTCTTTACATACTCGACAAGCCGAAGAAAAAGAAGATCGACTTGCCAACTCTATGCAATCAGTTTGTGCACAGCTATATTTTTCTTCCTATCTTCGACGAGGCCAGAAAGCTCAATGGAGTGTACGTCACCTCAGATAGAAAGCGGAGTGCGTGCCTTTATTACGTAGATGTTCAGAAAATTATCGAGATCTTCGAGCAAGTTGGCGAAGACTACCCGGCTAGTCAAACCTTCATTTGGGATAGCAAGAAGGGCGACTACAAAGTGAAGAGCAATTAAATACAACTATGCCTCAGCTTACTTACCTCGAAGCCATCCGCCAGGGAATCTGGGAAGAAATGGACCGCGATCCAACCGTCTTCTGCCTCGGCGAAGACATCGGTATTTACGGAGGCGCCTTCAAAGTCACCGACGGTTTCATCGACCGCTTCGGCCCCGAGCGCGTCATCGACACGCCTATCGCCGAGTCCGCCATCGTAGGCGCGGCCTTCGGAGCGTCTCTCACCGGCATGCGTCCTGTCGCCGAATTCCAGTTCATGGATTTCATCGGCTGCGCCTTCAACCAGATCAGCAACATGGTCGCCAAAACCCACTACCTGTGGGGCGCCCCCGCTCCGCTCGTCCTCCGTGGACCCAGCGGCGGATACGTGCACGGCGGCCCCTTCCACTCGCAGAATCCTGAGATGTGGTTCGTCCACAATCCCGGTCTCAAAGTCATTTGTCCCGCCACGCCGTACGATGCCAAAGGCCTGATCAAAGCGGCGATCCGTGACAACAACCCCTGCATCTTCTTCGAGCACAAATATCTCTACCGGCGCATCAAAGGCGAAGTCCCCGCGGAAGATTACGTCGTCCCCATCGGCAAAGCGAACGTCGCGCGCGAAGGCCGCGACCTAAGCATCATCACCTATGCCGCAATGGTCCACACCGCACTCGAAGCCGCCGACATCCTGAGCAAAGACGGAATCGACATCGAAATCCTCGACCTGCGCACCGTCTCGCCGCTGGACCGCGAAGCCATCGCGCAGACCGTGAAGAAGACAAACAAAGTCATCATCCTCCACGAGCACTCCCGCACCGGAGGCCTGGCAGGCGAAATCGCCGCTGTCATTAATGAGGAGGTGTTCGACGATCTCGATGGCCCCATCGTCCGCATCGCCGGCCTTGACTCCGCGGTGCCTTTCTCGCCGCCGCAGGAGCATCACTACCTGCCCAAAGTGGAAGACGTAGTCCGCGAATCCCGACGATTGAAGGCATATTGAGAGTATCGAGAAGAAATTAATTGTGGATTGGATGTCATCCTGAGCGTAGCCGTTTTTCAGGCGGAGCGAAGGATCTCGCTAATACCCGGATCCGACTGGGCGCTTCTCGGAATTAGCGCGCCGCTCGCCCCATCTGCCACAATACTTACGGTGGAGGTCTCATGAGCAAGTTCATCCTCGGCGTCATCGTCACGCTCCTCATCCTCATCCTCGGCGGACTCGGCTTCGCCATGCTCGGCTTCGCTCCCACAGCCGCCAACGTCGAACCCGGACACACCGAGCGCCGCCTGGCCATGGGCGCCGTCGACGCTTCCATGGATCGTCATGCCCCGCGCATTACCAACCCGCTGACGCCCACCGATCAGAATCTCGAAGACGGCATGAAGCTCTACACCATGAACTGCGCCCTCTGTCACGGCGGCCTCGATCGCAAGCCCTCCGCCCTCGCTACTTCGTTTTATCCCCCTCCGCCGAATCTCATCTCCGATCCACCCGACGATCCCGAGTGGCACATCTTTTACACGATCCGCACTGGCATCCGTTACACCGGCATGCCCGCTTGGGACAAAACTCTGAGCGAACCGGACATCTGGAAGATTACGATGCTGCTCTCCCACCTGGATAAGCTCCCGCCCGCCGTCCAGGATTACTGGAAGGCGAACTTCAACGCCGCCCCCGCCGCCGAAGAAAATAAGCCAGACGAGAAGAAGGAAGGCAAGGAAAAACACGATCGCCACTAGAATCTCAAGAACGAGCGGTCTTCGTAGCCAGCGTCTCCGGACACCGTCCTCGTGCCCCACCGTCTCGTGCCCCACCGTCTTCATGCCACACTGTGGAAGAGCAGCCCTTCAGGGCCGCGAAAAGGAGCTCGGGGTGGAAGGGCTTTAGCCCCTGCGCTCGCGCCGATGCACCCGCTATAATATCCGTTTGCGCTCAACCCCCTTTTGGGTCTGTGCGGTCATAGGAAGGAAATCATGCCAACTGACATCATCATGCCCCAGATGGGTGAGTCCATCGTTGAGGGCACTATTACCAAGTGGCTGAAGAAGCCCGGCGACAAAGTTCAACGCGACGAGCCTCTGTTCGAGATCTCCACCGATAAGGTCGACGCTGAAATCCCCGCACCCGCCTCCGGCGTTCTCCAGGAAATCAAAGTCACGGAAGGCACCACAGTTGGTGTAAACACAATAGTCGGAACGATCGCCGTTGACGGTGAAGCCGCCGCCGCTCCGCAGCCAGCTGCTCCGGCGCCACCAGCCGAGAAGCCCACCGCGAAGACCGAAGAAAAGAAGACCGCCGAAAAGAGCGCAGCTCCCGCTCCTCCACCGCAGCCCACAGATGCCGCTCACGAAGAGGAAGAAGAAGCCCGTTCCTCCCCGCTAGTCCGCAAAATAGCCCGCGAGCACGGCGTCAGCCTCTCCCAAATTTCCGGTACCGGACTCGGCGGCCGCATCACCAAGCAAGACATCATGTCGTTCATCGAGAGCCAGGGATCTTCGCAACCGGCTCCCGCTACTCCATCTGCTCCTGCTCAACCTGCAGCCGCCGCTCCGGCGCAGCGCCCGGCAGCGCCCGCACCCTACCCGGGCGATCTCGTTCCCATGACGAACATGCGCAAGATCATCGCCCAACGCATGATTGAGTCGCGCCGTACCAGTGCTCACGTCCATTGCATGTACGAAGTGGATTTCACCCGCATCGTGAACCTGCGCAACAAGCACAAAGCCGGATTCGAGCAGCGCCACGGCGCTCGTCTCACTTTCATGCCGTTCTTCGTGCGCGTCGCCGTGATCGCCCTGCAGCAATGGCCCATCATCAACGCCAGCCTCGAAGGCGACAACATCCGCTATCACCGTCACATCAACATGGGCATCGCCGTCGCGCTCGACTGGGGACTCATCGTTCCGGTCCTCAAGAATGCCGGCGACCTGAATTTCCTCGGCCTGCAGCGCGGCATCTCCGATCTCGGCGAGCGCGCCCGCACCAAGAAGCTCAAGCCCGAGGACGTCGAAGGCTCCACTTTCACCGTCACCAACCCCGGCCAGTTCGGCGCCGTCTTCGGACTCCCCATCATCAACCAGCCCAACTCGGCGATCATGGGCGTCGGCGGAATCACCAAGCAACCCATGGTCATTACCGACAAAGACGGTACCGACTCGATTGCAATCCGCTCCGTTGTTCACCTGACCCTCGGCTACGATCACCGCCTCATCGACGGCGCTGTCGCCGATCAGTTCATGGATCTGGTGAAAAAGACCCTTCAGACCTGGAGCGAAGAAGTCGGCTAGACGCAGCGTTGGCTGGAAACCTCACAGGACATACGATGTTGTCAACTCTGTGTCTCAGTGTCCTCTGTGGTTCAAACCTTCGCGGCTCTTTGCGAAAGGGTCGGGATCGCGACTACTGACTGACCGCGGAAGCTGGAGATTTCTCCTTCGCCCAGGTAGAAGCGTTCAGGCAATCCACGGTGCCGTCAATGATTTTTGAGACGCCAGTCTTGAATCTCTCGGGGTCGACGATTTCCCGCTGCGCGACGGCGGCTCC
>CAVPVE010000042.1:0-145100 GCA_963709025.1 uncultured Acidobacteriaceae bacterium | reverse complement strand
TTTGACCCTCCAACAATGACATGGCGATGAAGGGCTGGCCTTCGTGCTCACCAAATTCGTGAATGGTGCAGATGTTGGGATGGTCAAGCGTGGAAGCGGCTCGCGCCTCGCGCTCAAAGCGCTCCAGAACCTTCGCGTCGCTGGCTATCTCTTCCGGCAGGAACTTCAAGGCTACGCGGCGGCCCAGCTTCAGGTCTTCCGCCATATACACGACGCCCATGCCTCCACCGCCCAGCACCTGCAGCACGCGGTAGTGGGAGACTTTCTTGCCGCTCATGCTTGCGCCGGGAATGGTTTGAGGTTGGGAGCCAGCCTTTGACGCCTCTATCTTCCTCACCTTCACGACAAATCGATAGCCGCGCTTGGGGATCGTTTCGATGTACTCCCCGCCGTTTGTCGCCTCGCTCAATATTTTTCTCAATAAGGAGACGTGCTTAGCGACATTCCCCTCCTCTACGAAGGTACCGGGCCAGAGCCGCCTCATGAGGTCATCTTTGTCCACCAACTGGCCAGCGTTCTCGACCAGCATAAGCAGGGCTTCGAAGGCTTTAGGCGCGAGCGGCACGGGCTTGCCGTCGAGATTCAGCAGACACTCTCTCGCGTCGAGGCGAAACGGGCCGAAGCTGTAGAAATGTCGTGTTTTCTGGTCCATAGCCCAGGGAAAGAATTCTTCAAGATTTCTTCGCGTTTTTGGAAGGACTTCTAAACCGCACTTTAATTACGGTTCGCGTTGAGCGGGCATGGATGCGGCTTGGTAAGCCATTCGCAGCAACATTCTACGGTGGCTTAGAACTGAGCGCAATGGCGAATGAACTGGGGTAAAGCAGGATGCCCGCCACCGACCGCAAAGGGCAATCGAAATTGTGGGCGGTCGGCAACACGTGCGTGTTACACGTGACTCGACATCGGAGAGGGACTATGAGCAATGAAGCTTACTTGATGCGGTTCGTGCGTTCGCCCCTCTGGATGCCCGTATTCTTCCTCGCTCTCCCGTTCAGCGGAACTTCAGAACAAAGGAGAGATATGAAACGCCTCTTCATCTTGATGTTGATTGTCTTCGCCGCTGGTTGTAGCTCTAGCAAGAATTCTGGTGCATCAGGGACCTCTATGCAGGGGGTGTGGACCGTAACCGGCAACGTTAGTTCCCAGCAGGGTGATGGATCCGGTACTTACCAAGTGGCGTTGGTCCCAAGTCCGTGCAGCGTCACCAGCCCAGTGGGTACGTTCACAGTGGATGGACCAGTTTGCTTTATCGCGAACAATAATAGCGGGCAAGGCTCCATCTCCGGGAAAGGACTACTCAGCTCTGCAAAGAACACGGGTGAAGGAATTTTGATCGGCGTACCCTCCAACCCGGTTCCCGCCAATGCGACAATCAACCTGCTTTTTGTGTTAGGCGACGCGAATGGCAATGTAGTTGAGTTCACGGGCAGCGGTACAGTTACCAACGGCACGATGACCGGGACAGGGTCCTGCACCACAAACACCCCCATGTGTCAGGGCATGAGTGGCACATTCTCAGGAAACCAGCAGTAGTTGTGACCGGCGAAAACAGTTCAACGCTGGAGGCGGCTTGTGACTCCTAGGGCCCGCTTGATCCTCGTGATGTTCCTGGGTCTACCCGCAATGCTTTGGGCTCAGAAGCAACAAGCCTCGTGGTCCGACCTGAATCGTCTGAAGGCAGGCCAGGGAATCGAAGTGATCGAGTCCCGCGTGCAGCGTCACGCCGGAGCATTTGTCACAGTCACCGATGAGTTGCTCACCCTCCAAGAGGGTGGATCCGATGTGTCGATAAAGCGCGGAGACGTCGTCCGTGTTTCGACATCCTCCGCCCCGAGGCGTGGTGAGCATGCCGTGATCGGCCTTGTGGTCGGCGGGGGCATTGGCGCTGCGATTGGCGCCTTAGCCGGTTCGAGCCACGGTTTCTTGGGGGGATCTTCGCGCGGAATTACCGCCCTTGTTGGCATCGCGGTTGGTGCTCCAAGCGGGGCTCTGGTCGGCGCCGTGATCCCTGCGCAGACAACCATCTATCGCGTCGCGTCGGTTGCGTCGCACCAAACGGCATCGCCTTAGACGGCGTGATTTCAGGACTTAGAGATGGGCGGGGCTCAAGCAGCAGTTGAAGGCACTCTCACAACGAGGACAGCATGACCCGAAAATGCTCTTGGTGCGGAATCCTCATTGTTGATCTGACTGTGGGGCTCGCCACGCCCGCTCGGGCGGACGACAAAGCGGAGACAATCCTGATCATCGTGCAGCAGGGGCGGCGATTGCAGCGACTGCGGTCGTAGCCCTTTCCAGCATTCATCATAGGCGCCAAAAGATAGTGATCACTGGCTGTGTCAGCTCAAGAGAGAAGGGGATGACAATCACCGACGAAGAGGACAAGAAAACTTATGCGCTCTCGGGTGACACGACAGGCATAAAATCTGGTGATCGACTGAAATTGCTGGGCAAGAAAGTGAAGCCCAAGGGTCTCGACAAGACGCGCGTCTGGGAGGCAAAAGAGGTGCTCAAGGACTTTGGCACCTGCCTGCCTTTGTCGTGAATTTGGTCTTTTTCTGGAGGTCTGCGAGGGATTCGTACCGAATTGAATCGAGTAACTCATTCTCAATAAGGAGGGATACCATGACCAACATCGATAGGTGGACGGCGCTGGAGTGCGCCGCAGCGCTGGTATTAGCTTTCGCGTTTCAGCAATCGGCGAGATCGCAGGACAACCTGGCAGCGACTTCCGCCAACACGGCGGCCGTCGAGGGGCAAACTGCTAATGGCAACGTGCCACGGATCATTCGATTCTCGGGTGTCGCGCAGGATGAGACACACAACCCCACGACTGGCATGGTTGAAATCACTTTTTCGCTGTACAAAGACCAGCAGGGTGGCAGTCCGTTGTGGGTAGAGACGCAGAACGTCCAAGCGGATGCAAATGGACATTACACCGCGCTGCTGGGCTCGGCCAGCGCTGAAGGAATGCCCCTCGAACTGTTTAGCTCCGGGGAAGCCCACTGGTTGGGAGTTCAGATCGAAGGCCAACCCGAGCACGCGCGTGTTTTGCTGGTCAGCGTTCCCTACGCGCTCAAAGCGCATGAGGCGGAAACGCTTTCAGGCAGGAGCATCTCGGACTTCGTGCTCCTTAACAAAACTGGATCGTCCTCATCGAGTGCGGCCGACACGCCGGTCGGCTCCAACGGCACGAGCAGTTCTAGTTCGCCTCTACCAGGCAACTATGGTCCGACAAACTTTGCGGGAGCCAACGCGACTCAAATTGTGAGCGTAACTCAGAAGGGTGCTGGACTCGGATTATCAGCCACCTCCAACGGGACTGGCGTATCGGGTGTTTCAAAAGCCGCCACGGGCAGCTCAAGCGGTGTCTACGGGCAGAGCGCCAGTACCACCGGAAGCGGGGTGAGCGGTAATGCCACTGCGGTATCCGGGTACGCCAACGGCGTGAACGGCCAGAGCGCCAGTACCAGCGGAGCCGGGGTGAGCGGTAATGCCACTGCGGTATCCGGGTACGCCAACGGCGTGTACGGCCAGAGCGCCAGCACCATGGGAAGCGGTGTGGTCGGCATCGCCACATCGACTTCGAACAGCACCGTTGGCGTGTACGGCAGTGGGAATGGTACAGGCGTATACGGCAATAGCGCTAACGGGGTTGGACTAGGTGGCATGGGCGCCACGCTCGGCGTGTGGGGAGACAGTGCCACCATCAACGGGACCGGTGTGGCCGCCTATTCCGACGCAACCTCCGGCTACGGGAACGGTGTGTACGGCCAGAGTGCCAGCACCAGTGGCATTGGGGTAAGCGGAAACGCGACCGCAACCACTGGCAACGCGTACGGTATATTTGGCCAGACTGCCACCACTGGCTTCGGCGCCGGCGTGATCGGAGTAACAACTGCCACTACGGGGAACGCGTTCGGCGTGTTTGGCCAAAGCATCGGGACCAGTGGCAACGGGGTATTTGGATATGCAAGCGCGCCTTCTGGTTCTACGATCGGAGTGGCCGGAGTTGTGGAGAGCCCAACCGGCACAGCCGGCCGGTTCGTCGCCAGTGCTGGGTCAGGCTTGATTCTTCAGGGTGTCTCGGGCAGCAGCGGCACCAACGTTGTATTCACAGTCGATGCCAACGGAAATCTGGATATCAGCGGCAATCTGACAGTGGCGGGGAGCAAGTCGGCTAGGGTGAAGCTACAGGACGGACGCGAAGTAGCACTCTACGCAGTCGAAAGCCCGGAGAATTGGTTCGAAGATTTCGGCACAGCGCAGTTGCAAGCGGGCACGACGAGAATCTCGTTTGAGGCCGAATTTCTCCAGACGGTTGACACCGCAGCCGATTACCACGTCTTTCTGACTCCCAACGGCGACTGCCGCGGTCTGTATATAGCCAGAAAAACCCGTGGCGGTTTTGAAGTGCGTGAGCTGGGAGGCGGTAAGTCGAGTCTCGCCTTCGATTATCGGATCGTGGCACGCCGGCGTGGCTTCGAGAACGTGGCTTCAGGATGTGCATCTGCCTCAGGGTCCAAGAAACATGCAGGTCAGTCTCGCAAGCCTGCGATCGGGGAAGCATATGGTGGTGACACCACCGCCTCCGCGCGTCCTTCCTGTCCAGCCGCACCCTGCTGCACAGGGGCATTAACAACCTGGCGTGGAAGGCGTTGGTGAGACACCAACCAGTTCCGCCAGCGCCTGCCAATGCCGGGGATGGGGCCGATAGCCCTCTCGGATTCGCCCAGCGTACCACCGCGAAACCGAGATTTGCCGGGCGATAGAGGATGCTGACATCGCTGCTAAAGAAGGAACGGGAACACACGCACCAGCAACTCCAGCGTATAGACGAAGCACTCGCGGCGTTGGGAATCAGCTCGAACGGCGCATCACGCACGATGTCCGCAGCCGGTCGCCGCAGGATCAGCCTCGCTCAGAAAGCGCGCTGGGCGAAGACGAGGACAGTCAAGCCGAAGAGAACGATCTCACTGGCAGGCAGGAAGCGGATCGCGGCGGCGCAGAGAGCACGGTGGGCGAAGGTGAAGAGCGCGGCGTAGAGTGTTTTTTCGGGTGGATACGGTCGCACTTATGAGTGTTACGACTCAGACGCTGTGCTCAGCGAGCAACTGTTGAAGCTGAGATCGGTTAATTAACTCCAGCCCTACCCGCTCGGCAAATTCCCGCGCCTGGCTGGTGAAATCGGACGTTGTGATGAGTATCCCCTTTACCGCCTTATCGGCCATCACGGCTCCGTAGAAGTCTCTTACTGTTGGCGCGCCAACGAGGTTGTCGGCGGCGTATCGCTTACATTGGAATAGATACTTCCCGCCAAGGATCGGTTTATCGAGCGCCGCCACAATATCAATCCCGCCATCTCCGGTCGCCCGCGTCATCTCGGCGCGAAATTCCATTCTCGCCAGCAGTGTCGTGACCAATCTCTCAAACTCCACTCCTGACATTAGGTCTAGGCTCGCAAGGTCGTCAGTCTGAGTGCTGGCGCAGACCCTCATGTCGAATGCTGCGAACGCCTCGACAGTGTCCATTGCGGTAATGCTGCGTTTATTTATGGCTCTGGCTACCCGCTCCAGAAGCAGTTGAAGTTGATGAGGGTTGCGACCGCAGTTGGCGGCTAGTAATCGTCTGGCGTCTAGGTCAACGTCAAGATTTGCGAGTGAAGCAATTCTCTCCGCGATAGCCTCAAGTGCCTCGGTGGAGTAGGGGTGCAAGGAAACCACCAGCGAGAAGTGGTTCAGTAGTTCACCGGAGCATTCCGATTTCTTCGGAGCGGTGCCCACCAATGTGAAGGGCCTTAGTTGTAGGACATGTTGCCGAGCCGACTGTCCCTGCCCGATAGAGACCGTCAGTTTATGTGTGCCTAACGTTTGTAGGAGCGCATCTTGGACCACTCGCCTCAGCCGGTGAACATCGCCTACGATCAGGATTTCATTCTCGCGGAGGCTCGTGAGAACCGCTGTTAACTCGCCACGCGCCTCTAATCTTTGAGCATTAACCTCTTGGCAAGGAACGCCAAGCTCGGTAGCCAGAGCCGCAGCGATTGTTCTCTTCCCCATTCCCTCGTCAGCAATCATGAGAACGTGCTCCGGCGTAGCGCGGTTCTTGGAATAGAGATCCGTAAACGCGGCAAGGCGAGCAACCGAGTCTTCTTGCCCGATGATGTCTGCGTAGCGTATGCCGGAAGAGGTCATGGATTGCGTTTGCGGCTTGACTGCCCCTGTAGAAGTGTTCGGCCCTTGCGGCGCGAGAATGCTACCTGTGCGGCGGACAGTGTGTCTGTGGCACTGATGGTGAGCTGATCCGGCACGTTGGTGGCGTTAGCGCGACTGTCGGTGTGGGAATAGGATCAAAAAAAGAGTCTAGCCCCTTGAGAAAAGTGTGCCACGCGATTGTGTGTTGTCATTTGATTGTGGTACTGGGCTGGACTTCGCCAGTCTCAGCCACGACAGTAGTAGCAAAGCTGGAAAAGAGCCGTATCATTCTCGCTGCAGACACGCGGCGAAAGGCTATGTCATCGGGTGTAGCGAACAGCCGCGACTTCCATGACGACTACTGCAAAATCACGGCATTGGGGAGGGTCGGATTCGCCGCTACTGGATATTCCGACCACAACGAAAAAGGCCCCGCAGGCAGAGGCGATTGGAATTGGAATGCATCCAAGGACGCTCAAGTTTCCTACGGACTTCACAGCCGCAACATCATCGAGATGGCGGACGACTGGCGAGCCCGAGAGATACAAATCTTCAACACTTTGTATGTTCTTCATCAGGGTCTCATCAAAGAATTAGCTGGCGCAGATGGGGCGACCCCCTTGCTCATTGGTCTCTTCGCGGGCTGGGACATCGAGGGACGACCTACTCTCATTCTGGAAAGCATCGTCTTTTATCAGGGACCTTTCGCGTTCGTGAATCAAACATTAACCCCACCACCATCCGTGCTCACCCCAATTAGCGGTTTTAGGACCGTGTTGTATGAAAGGGCTTTGCCTTACTCGACAAACAACTATACGG
This sequence comes from uncultured Acidobacteriaceae bacterium, assembly GCA_963709025.1. GTDB lineage: Bacteria > Acidobacteriota > Terriglobia > Terriglobales > Acidobacteriaceae > Sulfotelmatobacter. The sequence goes on along the minus strand of CAVPVE010000042.1, from coordinate 138,084 downwards.
AGAGCCTGATAGAAGGTGACCCTGCTCAGTCCAGTCCTACCGCCAAAAAGTGGAGTGCGGGGGTGAAGAACGCTTCTGCGTCGGAGCGCGACTGGCGCTGGCTGGAATTCCTGATTCAATCGACTAGTACTCAAGATGAACAGGTTGGAAAATACGCGGACGTATTAGAAATTCAGGAATCTGGTTCCCGTTGGTTGCATTGTGCCGCCTGCAGCGCCTGCCGAAGATCACAAAAACACGTCCCTCACCCGTGACGCCAGGGAGTGTCTCCAACTCGGCCAGTGGTTCGGCTGAGATCCAGACTGGTTATCAGACTCGGCCCAGCTCAACGCCATCTCCAAAGTTGCTTCCATATCGTGACGAGCGTCTGAATCTTCTTCGGGTTGGGCAGCTCCTGGATCAGGCGGCAGTCCTGGTGTGCGCGCTCGTAGAATCGCTGGACGGCGTCGATGCTGAGATGGGCCAGGTTGTGCCGCAGTTCTTCGATGTTCTCCTTGCTCAGCATCTCCACTTCGCGCGGATCGGGACGGCGCGCCATGTGGAGTATTGTACATCGATGGGCGAATGGAAGGCGAAACACGTATAGTCGGGTATTTGCTGTATTGTCTGTTAACGCATAGTCCGTTTACTGTGACACGAACAGCCCCTAGGCGGTCATGGGTTAGCGTCCTTCCGCGACCTCTGACGTTCCCGACCCTCACGACCGCCGCCCCCCGCAGCCTCTTCCAAGCGATCAACTTGCTTCCCGCTCGCTCTCGTGTTGCATCTCGGAGATGATCTGCCTCAGTTCGGCCAGGTCGATGACGTATGTTTCCGGGTGATAGCTCTCAGCCTTACGCGCCATCATCGCGGCGGAAGATAGGAATGCGACTACGTCGAATGGTTTTGGCATCCCGCGATTCTACCGCCAACTGTCTACGCGGGCGGGCATAAGAAGAAGGCACAACACAGGGAATTGGGCTTGTCTCTCTCGTTTGCGAAGGGCCTTAGTGTGGGACGAGTACTCCTGGTGACCTCCGTAAGTCCAGGCTCAAGAACCTTCTCTTACTCTCGGCGACAACGCATTCAAGCGCTGGGCGAAACGAGGGTGTTCAATTTTGAACAGACGGCGCTTTGAGGCTTGCGTATCCTGCGAATACCACGGAGTGTGCCTTATGTCCTGCCCATCATGCGCATCACTCAACCAAGCCGAGTTCACCGCCGAGATGATGATCCACTTCTCCGGCCTCAAGCACATCGAAGATCCCGGCGTCCTGGCGTTCCCGAAGATTTCAGTGTGCATGGAATGCGGCGCTTCGCGGTTCATCACAACTGAAGCTGAGTTATGGGCGCTGAGAGAAGAGACTGCAGCAACTGCTACTGCCGCTGCTTAACAGCTGACGGCGGTTTGGGCTTGCGTCGTGACCTCTGGACGGGACCATGTCCACGCTGGCGATCAGGCAACATTCCCGGCACCGCCCCAAGAAGCCACGCCTCCAAGGGTAAGGCCATCATACCGCCCTCACTCGCGAACACGTTATAAAACTTGTATATGCTGCTCGCCTGATGAGAGAGTACCTTATGTCGTGCCCATCATGCGCATCACTGAACCAGGCGGAATTTGCTAGTGAGATGATGATCCATTCCAGCGGGATCGCGCACGTAGTCAATTCCGGCGTCTTGGCATTTCCCAGGGTTTCGATCTGCTTGGATTGCGGTACTTCGCGGTTTACTACGCCAGACGCTGAATTGAGGATGCTGCGAGAGCGGATGAAACCGTCTGCTGCCTAGATACTGGTGGTCTGAGCTCGCCCCGCGTGTGCGACAGGCGCGGATCAACGAGCACACACCGCTGAGTGTTCCGCGCAGATTCGCTCGTAGATCTGGCTATCCTGTTCCCGCAGAAATCCTTTCGCGCTGTAGCCGCACAGAATATCCAAGTCGTGTGTCAGTGCGACCTGGTCCCACAGGTGTTCGAGGAGAATCGCCGCATCTGCCTTGCCTTGAGTCCACAGAAGAGGCGCGCACTCGCCACAAGCTGCCACACGGGAATGTTCTCCATTCGATGCCTTCGCGGCTGAGCGCACCAGATCGCTGGCAACCTTGAGAAAGAGAACCGGGTCAGGCATGTCATTCACCATAAACGTTGCGAGTGTGTCCGCCACATCCAATGGAATGTAGCGCCCTTGTTCGATGTCAGCTCTCACATTACGGCCCTGTGCCTGCAGTTGTTGATAAAGACTGTTCCGGTGTGCCTCGGTCGCGACGACGATTACGGGAACTCCGTCGCTCAGTGCGCCTTCGATGAAGCGAAGAAATCCACTTAGGAAGGACGTATCATCGGCGTAGAAGTGAACCTGGTGGTTGCGGGGGACACTCCTTCTTTCCGCGTTAACAGACGGAAACCCGGTTCGCAGCGTAAATCCGGATGCAGGCGTGGCCCTCTCTACGGTGCAGTTGTGACACGACAATCCCGGACTGACAAACTGCCTGCCGTCAAGCGCCGCGTCGACAGCGGTGAGCAGATCGCTGGCTACCATGGTCTTCACGACGTAGCCCATCGCCCCGATGTTGAGACCTTCACCGACAATATCGGCAGACGATTCCTGGGTGACGAAGATGACTCTTGACCGGGACGAGAGTGTGCGGATTTGTCGAGCGACTTGGATTCCGTTCAGCGTTGGCAGGCCGACATCCAGCAGAATCAAGTCCGGTCGTAGTTCTTCGGCCTTACGCACCGCTTCCAACCCGTCAGACGCTTCGCCGACGATTTGTAGGTTGGGTCTCTGGCCCAGCATGGAGCAGATGAGTCGGCGGAACGGTTCAAAGTCCTCAACCACGAGAACCCGAACAGCACGGGAGACGTTAGCCATCAGAACACCTTCCTCACAGAAACAGGTTGCCTGCGGCCGATGCTGTGAGCATAACCGCGGGCCGTCTGGCTGTCGGTACGCTATCGAACAATATTGGTGAACTGGCACAGGTTGTCAGTGGCATGTTGGTTGAACACTCCGGCACGTTCGGTGGCGTTAGCGCAGCTTCGATTCGGCCTTTTCTTTGCGGACGAAATGAAAGTATGCGCCGACACTTAGGAAATTGATCAACACTGCGACCACGTTCCATGCGATCACCGGACGCGAAAGAATCAGCAAGCCGTAGTAAACCCATAGAACCTGAAAGGCACCCATGATTGCCGTCATCCGTGGGTTCATGCCAGCACTTGAACGTCGCCTGAGCATCGCGACCAAGTCCGGCACAGCGGCAAAAGTCGTTCCAAACCCCGCCACAATGCCAACGACATCTGACCGGTGAAACTTGGGGTCGAGTAAGCTCGGCGTGTCGTGTGGAACCAGGTCTTGACAGCCACAGAGCGGGATCATGCTCAGGAAGAGAACCGCGAGATAGTAGATGACACGTCTCGGTTCCATTCGGACCTCCTCCTTTCTGCTGAGGCATTTCTAGGGAAGGAACACAAACAGCAGGCGCGACACCCGGACATCTCAAGCGATTCTCGCGCTTTGAGGTTCAGTTGGAACCTGTCAGTTCTGTCAGTGGAGTGCTGGCTGTGTTCTCGATCCTTCCCGCCTGCCCTCCATCTCGTCCAGGTCGTTCTCGTCGTCGTTGATCGCGCGCAGGTTAGGATGACGCGAATGCCCAAAAACAAAATCAAACCGCGCCGCTGTCATGGCCGCTCAGACTACCACCTGCCCAGGCTGCGGGTACGCGGGTCAGCACGACTGAGATGAAATGTCCGAGATGTCAGAGTGTTCGTGCCGGGGAAGACTGCGGCCCGAGAGCGATGACGGTTGTTGATTTGGCGATCACATGTCCGTCTGCGCGGTTGAATTGTGCTACGTTATGCTACGTGAACTCCCTCTAAGCTACTGAATCCAAACATCCGCTGTGGTCAATTCCTTCGTTCGCAACGATGCGGTCTGCCGCCCGACTAGGAGAGCATTACCTCGACAGGGTGGGTGTCTGGACAGACTCAGAAATCGAGTTAATGAGCGAAATGGGGAGTGGCTGTTGAAAAACTAGCTCGGCGGAAAATCGCCAAAAAACTTTGCGATACGAGGCCCTACAAACGACGATCTCCGTTTTGGTCGACATTTGCTATCGTCCAAATTTCGGCTGTTTTGACAAAACAGGAGTCTTTCAACTGCCAGGGGATGTTTCGCCAACAGTGGACAAATTGAAAACTCGTCAGTTTACCTCGCGGAACCAACGCTCTTGGGTCGACGTATAATCCGCCGGAGGGTACCCCGCGTGCAAACTCTACTACACGACATCCGCTACGCTCTCCGGCAGCTGCGCCATGCTCCTGCGTTTACGTTGACTGCATTACTCACCCTGGCGATCGGCATCGGTGCAACCACCGCGATCTTCACCCTGACGCAGGCCATCATGCTGAAGTCGTTGCCGGTCGCCGATCCCGCTCAGCTGTATCGCATTGGCGATACCGGGGAGTGCTGTGTCGAGGGTTGGGAGGACGATGACTGGAGCCTGTTCTCTTATCCCCTCTACCAGCGTCTCGCGGCAGCCGCACCCGAGTTCGAGGAAACCACGGCTTTTGAGGCCGCGCCTGGGATCTACAGCATTCGCCATGAAGCCAAAGACCGCGAGGCACGTCCCTTGCGGGCCGAGTACGTGAGCGGGACGTACTTTCATGTTTTTGGCCTCGGGGCCTTTGCCGGACGGGTCATCAACAACTCGGACGATCAACGGTCAGCCCCACCGGTGGCGATGATCAGCTATCGCACCTGGCAGCAGGCTTATGGCTCAGATCCAGGGATGGTCGGTTCCACATTCCTCGTGCAAGGACAGCCGGTCACGTTGATTGGGATTACGCCTCCGGGATTTTTTGGCGAGACACTACGCAGCGATCCGCCGGACTTTTGGCTGCCCCTGCAACAGGAGATCTTGTTTGACGGCCAGAATGCGCGCATGAGAACGAATCAGTCCCAGTGGCTGTATGCCATTGGCAGGTTGAAGCCGGGTGCCAGCGTGCAAGCACTTCCCGCCCGGCTGACGCCGGTGCTTCAACACTGGCTCCGTGACGAAGATGAGATACCCGCCGAATTCAAACCGCAGATTGAACCTACGATTCCTCAAAAATTCATCCGGCTGACTCCGGCGGGAGGCGGTGTCACCTCCTTAAGGGAAAACTACGGTGCGAGTCTACGAATTCTCCTGATGGTTTGCGGAACATTACTGCTCATCGCGTGCGCCAATATTGCCAATCTTCTGCTGGCGCGCGGAGCGGCCCGCCGCGCCCAGACTGCGGTATGCCTAGCTCTCGGGGCTTCGCGAACAAGACTGATTCGCCAGCAACTGACGGAGGCGGTACTGCTGTCGGTGCTAGGCGGCACCGCGGGATTAGGGGTTGCATACGTGGGAGCACGTCTCATGCTTGCCCTGGCATTTCACAGCGCCACCTTTACGCCCATCAGTGCCGCACCTTCGCTGCCGGTTCTGGGATTTTCGTTTGCGCTTTCACTCCTGACCGGTGTGCTGTTTGGCGTGGTGCCGGCGTGGCTGGCTTCGCGCTCCGACCCGGCAGAAGCCCTGCACGGAGCAGGCCGTGGCACTCGCGCCGGAGCATCGTTGCCGCAAAGGGCACTGGTGGTCAGCCAGGCGGCGCTTTCCCTGGTTCTGCTGGCCTGCGCCGGATTGCTGACGGTGAGCTTGCGGAATCTGGAGAGTCAGGACTTTGGCTTTGACGTCCAAAATCGCATGAGTGTTCAAATCAATCCGCCTCTGGACAGTTACACACCCGAACACCTCGACGCGCTTTATCGCGCCATCGAAGATGGGCTGGTGCATTTGCCGAATGTGCAGAGCGCAAGCCTGGCGGGCTACAGTCCGCTCAGCGGCAATAACTGGGGTGAATTCATCGCGATAGAAGGGAGGGGCGAGCCAACGGCTACACAGGCGGAGATTGTGTCCTGGGACCGGGTGAGCCGTCAGTATTTTTCGATAGTCGGACAGCGCCTCGTGCGCGGGCGTGATTTCGCGGAGAGCGATTCCGCCTCGCGCCCCGTGGCGATTGTGAATGAATCGCTGGCCAGGAAATACTTCCCCAACGAAGATCCCATCGGCAAACACTTTGGCATGGACAACTCCCGATATGCTGGCACGTTTGAGATCGTCGGCGTGGCGCGTGACGCCAAGTACAACGATCCAGACCAGCCCGCAGGGCCCATGTTCTTCCTACCGCTGGAGCAGAGGGTCCATTATTCCGACGTTGACATACAGCGTAACGAAATACAAACGCATTTCGTAGGCACTATCCAACTGCTGGTCCGCGGCGATACGCGCAATCTCGAGCCGCAGCTTCGTAAGGCTCTCGCCGATATCGATCCCAACCTTACTATCATTACGGTGCAGAGCATGAAGGAGCAGGTGGCCTCAAATTTTGACCAACAACGCATGGTCGCGCAGTTGGCCGGCACATTCGGCGTCATCGCCATGCTGCTGGCGGCCATCGGTCTCTATGGGCTGATGGCCTACATGGTTGCCTGCCGAACCGGCGAGATCGGAGTGCGCATGGCTCTCGGAGCCGACCGGCTGAACATTGTGCGACTGGTCCTGCGGGGAGCATTTCTGCTGGTGGCTATCGGTTTATTGATTGGAATTCCTCTGGCCATCGGCGCGGGACGCCTCATGGCCGCGCAGTTATTCGAGATACGCAGCTGGGATCCGCCCGTGTTCGGGTTTTCAATTCTTGCGCTCGCGGTTTGCGCCGCGGCCGCCAGTATTCTCCCGGCACGTCGAGCCGCTTCGACGGATCCAATGAAGGCGCTGCGCACTGACTGAGATTATCTGGGTTGATTGTCGCGAACCAGCCGGTGCCCCGTCGTCGGGGTAGCTCGTCTGAATGAAAGCCCGTGTTTGCCTGAATTGTTGAAATCAAGGCCATAGCGGTCAGAACGCCAAAAAGGGTCAGTGAGTGCTATGGAGATGTTAGTGCGCCGGGATAAACCGGCTTGAAGCAGAGAATGGAAGATTCTTACGAGAAAGGACTAGCGATCCACTTGGCCTCGAGTCTTGCGCGGCTACCGTGAGGGACGCAGCGAAGCGTAGACAGCATTCGACCGCGCCCTGGGTGCGGTCACCGGGGGCAGAAACTTGGCGGGAGGCGGCGGATTTGAGAGCCTGCTGTTGGACGAGGTTCGGCAAGCTAAAGCCGATTCCCCATTGGTGCTGAGTGCCCGATAGACAGCATGGCTCCGGTCATTGCGATCACTGGCATGGTGGCGGCCCGTTGTCCTGAACGACGTGCCGACCCCGTTGGAGAGATTCTTAAACCAATCGCAGCCGGGCCGAGCCTGGTCCATTTTCCAGGAAGGAGAACGAAGATGGGAGCAGGCAAGATGAACCGAAAGCAGAGGAAGGAGTTGGGACGGCGATTACAATCGGCGAACCCCGGTCTGGAGGTGGTACATCCGCGCGCCGCAGGGATTGATGTGGGCAACGGCGCGCATTACGTGGCAGTACGCCCGGAACAAGATGCAGAGCCAGTCCGTAGGTTCGAGTGCTTCACAGCGGACTTGCATCGAATGGCGGATTGGTTAGAGGCCTGCGAAGTCAAAACAGTAGCGATGCAGTCAACGGGTGTCTATTGGATTCCACTGTACGAGATCTTGGAACAACGTGGCTTCGAGGTCTACTTGGTAAACGCACGACACACTAAGAATCTACCTGGGCGCAAGAGCGACGTGCAAGAGAGCCAATGGCTGTTAAAGCTTCACACCCATGGCCTGCTCAACAACTCGTTCCAGCCAACGGCGGAAATCCGGGTGGTGCGGACGTATTGGCGGCAACGGGGAGAACATGTGCGCGGTGCGTCGACCTGCATCCAGCGCATACAGAAGGTGTTGACTCAGATGAATGTGCAATTAGCGAACGTGATCAGCGATCTGAGTGGACTGACCGGACAAGCCATCGTGCGCGCGATTCTGGCGGGCGAGCGCGATCCGAGGAAACTGGCGGAACTGAGCCATCCTCGGATTCGGGCGGGGCGAGAACAGATCGCCAAGAGCCTGGAAGGCAACTGGCGCTCCGAACTACTGTTTGTGCTGAAGCAGGAAATGGAGATGTATGACACCTATCAGCACAAAATCGCCGAATGCGACCGGGAACTGGAAGCGACATTGAAGCAGTTTGCCGTACCTGAGCGGGCATCGACGGAGCAACCAAAGATACCCAACGCCAAGAAGACGAAGCGGATCCAAAGGAATGCGCCTGGTTTCAACCTCACCAGCGAATTGCATCGAATCACCGGAGTGGACCTTAGCAGAATCGATGGCGTCAACGCGATAGTGGCGCAGACGATTATCAGCGAAGTGGGACTGGATATGACCCGCTGGAAAACCGAGGCGCACTTCGCCTCGTGGCTGGGATTGTGTCCAGACAATCGCATCAGCGGAGACAAAGTCCTAGCGAGAGGCACGCGCCACGTAATCAACCGTGCGGCGACGGCATTGCGAATGGCCGCCACCACATTGATCAAAAGCCAGAGTTACCTGGGCGCGCAATACCGTCGCTTGCGAACCAAGCTGGGAGCGCCGAAGGCGATCACCGCGATGGCTCACCGGCTCGCCCGGCTGGTATCCGCATGCTGAAATACGGTCAAGAGTACGTCGACAAGGGCACTCAGTATTACGAGCAAAAACATCGTGAACAACAACTTCACTTGCTCAAGAAGAAAGCTGCAACCCTAGGCTTCCAAGTCGTTGAAACCGGAGTGGCGTGAAGGGGAGTTTCTGGAGAGAGGATAGGCGGGGTGGGCAATTGAGCTCCGAAAACATACAACCCGGGCGCCGACGTTTTTAATATGTGCGGAAGGCAACATGAATAGGGGCGATAGCGCGAGCCTCTACTCAGCCCGGCGTAGTCGAAGACCCCAGGCACGCCTAGAAACTTCAAGCACGAGAACCGGGAGACCTCGGACCTCGGAGACACCTGCGGTCCAACCAGGCCGCAGGTCGGCGGGCGAAGGCCAGAGCCACAAGGCCCGCATGTACGTCTGCGAGGAGTCACACAACGGCATAGTACCGATGAACCATTCGAACAAAGGTGGGAACTCGTCGGCGGAGAGTGGGGAGGGAAGGCCGTTGATCAAGGAAAACGTTCGTCAACCTAACACGTCCCCGACACAGAGCGGGGAGCGCGTGTCACAGGGGCTGGCGGGCGTGCGGAAAGCAGCAGGGAACAATAAGGAGATGAAGTTCACCGCCTTGCTCCACCACTTGACCGTCGATCTGCTGCGGGAAAGCTTTTACTCACTGAAGAGGAAAGCTGCACCGGGAGTAGATGGGGTTACCTGGCAGGAGTATGAAGACGGACTAGAGGGTCGGCTGACCGATCTTCATGGCCGGGTTCATCGCGGAGCCTATCGAGCGACGCCCTCGAGAAGAGTGTACATAGAGAAAGCAGATGGACGGCACCGTCCACTTGCGGTCCCGGCCATCGAAGACAAACTTGTCCAACATGCCGTGGTCACCATCCTCAACCAGATCTACGAGGAGGACTTTCTCGGCTTTTCCTACGGGTTTCGCCCGGGGCGCAGCCAGCATCAGGCGCTGGATGCGTTGTCATATGCGCTCCTGAAGAAGAAGGTGAACTACGTGCTTGACGCCGACATTCGAGGATTCTTCGATAACCTCGACAAGAGTTGGCTGATCAAGTTCGTGGAGCATCGCGTCGCTGACCCCCGCATCCTGCGGTTGATCCAGAAATGGCTCAACGCTGGGGTGATGGAGGAAGGCGAATGGTCGAACACGAAGACAGGTAGTCCGCAAGGTTCGGTGATTTCACCGATTCTCGCGAATATCTACCTGCACTACGCTTTCGATCTCTGGGTGAACGTGTGGCGCAAGAAATGGGCACACGGCGAGGTGGCTGTCATCCGCTACGCGGACGATATCATTTTGGGATTCCAACACCAAGCGGACGCGGATCGATTCTGGAGAACTTACAAGAACGACTGGGAAGGTTTGGACTGGAATTGCATCCAGATAAGACGCGCCGGATCGAGTTCGGCAGGTTTGCCGAACAAAACCGGACACGAAGAGGAGAAGGCAAGCCCGAGACGTTCGATTTCCTAGGCTTCACGCATCTCAGCGGTAAGAACAGCCTAGGGCGATTCATGGTGAGGCGCAAGACGATTCGCAAACGCATGCGGGCGAAGCTGCGAGAGATTAAGCAGCAACTCCGTCAGCGGATGCACGATCCCGTGCGCCAAACCGGGCAATGGCTCAAGTCGGTCGTACAGGGCCACTTCAACTACTATGCGGTCCCAGGGAACCTCGCGAGTCTGGGCGTGTTTAGGGATCGGGCGCTGGTGCACTGGTGGCGTACTCTACGCCACCGGAGCCAGAAGCGCCGGATCAACTGGACGCGCACCCTTGTATTGGCTACGAGATGGCTTCCTCAACCGCGTGCACTCCATCCCTTTCCGGATGCTCGCTTCGCCGCCACTCATCCGAGATAAGAACCGGATGCGCTAATCAGCGCACGTCCGGGTCTGTACGGGGGGCACTCAGCGATGGGTGTCCCTACCGTGCTCGCCAGTTGACCGGAGGTAACGTGCATCGCGGGTTCAGAATCGTCTAGCATTTGTGTTGAGAAATATGTTTGAGACCCTAGAGGACGCGGTTGAAAAGTCTAAGCCGCCGCTGGATCGTGGCGTGCCGATTTTAACGTACAGCATTCACGGCGTCCTGTCTTTTATCTGTCTAATTTTCGGAATAGAAAGGCATGGCCTTTCTCGGCTCTTCAGTCTTGTCGTCTGGACCGTCATGTTCCTGCTATCTCTGAATTGGCTGGTAACAAGCCTCAGATCGTCGGTTCCAACTCCCCGCAGCGATTTCTGGGTTCGCTACAAAATCCTGTGGGCTTTGCTCATGCTGGCAGGGATTCTTGAGGACATATCGCGATGACTGGCCATTTCACTCACAATCCCGGTCGAAGACATTTTGAGTGAAATCGGGATTTCTCAACAGTTACCCATCAAAAGAAGCCGGGCTTTCAGCGTAAAATACGTGCGCAGTGAATAGGGAGGCAAACAATGACGACTCTGCGAGCGTCCCTCAGCGCAGTGGCCGCTATAGTGGTCGCGCTGCTTGGACCCGGATTGGTTGTTGCTTTCAGGGCTGTGAATAATTCAAAAGCAACAGGCTTGGCTGCCGTCGCCGCGGGTTTTCTGGAAAGCCTTGTCTCTCCTCTGTTCTGGATTCTCGCTCTCTCGTTTTTTGCTCTGTTCTTCGCCGCCAGTCGGCTCAGCAGCAAGCCGCTGAGAATCCTTCTGTTCTGGACTCCAGCTACAGTCATTTCGACGCTGGGACTGGGCATCTTCTCTCTGTTCACATACGTGTGGATACATTTCAGAAAAGGGTGAGACTGCCAAGATTCGGCGGTTGATGGAATCACGACTCCCCCGCCAAAGGTCAACGAGTGAAATCGGGATTTTTCGCCAATTGCCCAGAAACCTAAGCTACAATCTCGCGTCAGCAAACAGTACACATTCACGCTGCAAACGGAGGACATATGTTCTACTCGGGAGCAATTCTTCTGTGCGCTCTGCTTTATTCGATGCCAATGGTTGCGCAACAAACCGGCGGAAATTTTCAGTCGCAACTCGAAGCAATCCACGGCAAATGGTTCAAGGCTTTTGACGATGGGGATGGTGCGACCATGGATAAGTTGGAAATCGATAATTTGGTGCTCATTCTCCCAGATGGACAAACTTGGCCCAAGACGGGAGCGAGGGGGAACAAGCAAGGCAAGGGCGATGTTGGGGCTCAGCGCATTTTATCTAACGTGACCGTGCGGCAATTCGACAATACGGCTGTCCTTACGGGCGTTGTGACAACCAGTGGGGCAACAGAAAGCAGTAGTAACGGGAACCTCGCAACAACTGTCGTGTTCGTGCGGTCTGGAGGCGCATGGAAGATAGCCTCTGCGCAATGGACTCCTATCACGAAAAAATGATTACTTGCGAGCTTTCTCGGTTCTTCATGCTATCAGGCGTGGCTGTTGAAAAACTCTTGCTCTGGAAAATGCTCGAAAAAACTTTGCGCTAGGAAGCCCTACAAACGACTTTCTCAATTTTCCTAGACATTTTCTATCCCCCAAATTTCGGCTGTTTCCGAGAAAATGGAGTTTTTCAACAGCCACAGGCGGTTACACTCACCGAGAATCGCCCGACAACCCATCCGGGTCAAAAAGTGTTATGGCGATTTTTCGCCAACCATCAACCAGTTTCCCGATGCTGCTCACTTGATCTTCTTGGCGTGGATTTCCTGTCCGTCCCAGCGATGGTAGGTGTAGCCCGTGACATGGCCCTGAGCATCACGGACAAACGTGACACTTCCAATATCATCCTTGACGAAGAACGTGTCGGAACTCAGAGGCAGATACTCATCCTCATCTTTAGTCATTATGGTGTGACCGGCTCGATGCGCTGGTCGTGGGTTAGGCTGAGTTTGTTTGAAGAACTTTAGTCCAGAGCCACAAGCGGAGGGAACCGGTCATGATAGAGAAGTTACGATTTTTGGGTTTGGATGTCCATGCCGAAACGATAACCGTGGCAGTAGCAGAGGCGGATGGAGAGGTTCGCAGCCTGGGAACGATTGCTAACCGCGAAGAGTCGATCCGCAAGTTGATCAGGAAACTTGGACCGGTCGAGCATCTGCGGGCCTGCTATGAAGCCGGCCCGACGGGGTTCGTACTTTACTGGCAGCTGACGCAGTTGGGAATCAAGTGCGATGTGGTGGCGCCGTCGCTGGTTCCGAAAAAGCCCGGGGACAAGGTAAAGACCGACCGGCGGGACGCTTTGAAGCTGGCACGGAGTCACCGCTCCGGCGATCTGACCGCAGTGTGGGTGCCGGATGAGGCATCGGAAGCCTTACGCGATCTTGTCCGGCAACGGGAGGCAGCCAAGCAGGATCAGCTGCGCGCGAAGCATCGGCTGACCAAGTTCCTGCTCCGTACGGGCCAGCGTCCTCCGTTGGGAGTGAAGGCGTGGACGGAACGTTACGTGGAGTGGGTCCAGCAGGTGCGCTACACCCATCCGGCGCAGGAGGCCACGTTGCTCGATTGTCTGAACGAAGTTCAGCACATGGAAGAACGAGTCAAACGGTTGGAGCAGTCGATTGTGGAAGTGATTCAGCTGGCTCCGGTGCCGATGCAGGATGTGGTTCGCGGTTTACAGGCATTGCGCGGCATTGCGCATATCTCGGCAGTCACGATTGCTGTCGAGCTGGGCAACATCACCTCCCGCTTCGAGCGCGCGCGGGATCTGATGGGGTATAGCGGAGCCTTTCCCAGCGAAGACTCCAGCGGCGAGCGTATTCGAAGAGGCGGCATTACCAAGTCAGGTAACGCGCACCTCCGACGCATCGTGGTCGAATCGGCCTGGAGCTATCGACACCGGCCTGCCATCGGAGCCCGGTTGCGCAAGCGACAGGAAGGACTTCCGGCAGAAATTACCGAGATTGCATGGAAAGCACAGAACCGCCTGCACAAGCGCTACCTGACGCTGATGGCTCGAGGCAAGGAGCAGAGAAAGACCATGACGGCAGTCGCCCGCGAGCTGTTGGGCTTCATCTGGGCCATCGGGATCAAGGCCGAAGCGTCCTGCAAACAACAACAACTGGCGGCATGAGGGGGACCGAAAGAACAAAAGCAAAGACTTTCCAAATAAGGAAAAAGCAAAAACGATTCAACCCATGAACAACGCTCTCCAATTCGAGGACAGGGTCAGCCGCAGCCGGAGCAAGCACGAAGGAGAATCCTCGGCTTCCCTATGCGACAGGCCTAGCCGGATTCGCGCACTTAGTCAGAGGCAGCTCCCGACGGATCATGATTATGCGGTTCCGACCCGCGAATATCAGCTTGATCAATCGTCGCCATTACCTGCCTCGGCTGCTGCTGATCCTGTCCTCGAAAAGACACATGCAAAAACCACCCCAACGATTCGAAGATGTTGACAGGGTCACACCATATCAGGGAATTGTGACCATAGCTTCCTGTCCCTCACAGAGATGGTCTCCACGTCATCGAGAGGACGCCACTGATATTGGCCAACATAATCTTTATAAACGCTGGTATCCACGGCAACAGGCTTGTGGAAATTTGCGGGCAGATTACCCCACTGCCTCGCAATGAGTAGCCACGCGCCGTTTTGCTTGATGTAAGTCTCCGTGACACGCTGTTCGCTGATGATGTCGGTATCCGTAAACTGCTCGTGTATGGTGACTCGGTAATTCAGTACGGCTGTACTGCCGTAGATGTGGACGACGTAGTCACGCGGATTCACTCCGTGGTCGTACGCGAGGGGTAGTTTCCATCGCTCCACGGTGTGGGCTTTCACGTTGGTATCAATCTCGCCGTCGTCGGTGCTGTAGATGCAGTCGTCCGCAACGTAGCGGGACCACGTCGCATAATCCCGTTTTTCCCCAGCCTCCACACGTGCTTTGTGGGCATCGAGCACTTCCTGTTGGGCGGGTGAGAACTTCGGCTGGTCTTGAGCACAGATCGTACCGGCGGCGATGCATAGTGCAGCGAGAAGGCAAGTGAAGTAACGCATGTTGTCCTCTCTGAACGAGTGGTAAAACACAACTCAGCCGGGCAGCATTCTACCCCCAAACCGCTGGGTGCGTCGGGGTTTCACCGAAGTGGAAATTGATAATTGGCGAAAACAGGCGTGGCTGTTGAAAAACTCTTGCTCTGGAAAATGCTCGAAAAAACTTTGCGCTAGGAAGCCCTACAAACGACTTTCTCAACTTTCCTAGACATTTTCTATCCCCCAAATTTCGGCTGTTTCCGAGAAAATGGAGTTTTTCAACAGCCACAGGCATAACACTCGTTGTCCCCGAGTGCAAGGGTGGTAGTGTCACTAAATCAAAATGCCCAAACTCATTCCGGCGAGTCTGGGCACCTTCAGGTTCAGCTTTTCCGTCAGGCCGATTTTTTGGCGGCTTTCACCTTCGCCCACCGAGCGCGTTGTGCGGCAGCAATCCTCCTGCGGGCGCTGGCAGACATTGTTCGTTTCTTAGGCATTGTGACGACTTTTGCCTCCCCGCCCTTTGCCTTCACTCTCGCCCAGCGTGCTCTCTGGGCAGCCGCGATTCTTGCTCGTCCAGCCGCAGACATTCCGCCCCGACGCGCTGTCCCTTTCCCGTATGTCGTTCCGAAGGCTGAGAGTGCTGCGCCAACCGCCTTCATCTCCTTGCTCAGCCGATCATGCTGCTTCTTCAACATCTTTACTACGCCACCCAGGCTCGTCATTTGAATCCCCCCTCGCGGCGATTCTAGCAGGAGACGGGTAGTCAAAGAGGTCGCGGTAGGGACGACCATTGCTGATCGCCCCCGCGCGGATCCGCACGAGCGCTCATTAGCGCATGCGGCTCTTATCGCAGATGAATAACGGCCAAGCGTGCTGCTTGTCCGCACACTCGCCCACCCGTGGGACACGCATGGTCCCGCTCTATGTCGGGTACGTGTCGAGTGGGAGAGTGTTCTCTTTGATCAGCAGCCTTCCCTCCTCACTCTCCGCCGACGTGCTTTCCGTCTTTGTTCGAATGATTCATCGGTACTATGCCGCTGTCCGACTCCTCGCCGACGTACACGCGGGCCGTGTGGCCTAAGCCTTCTCCCGCCGTCCTGCGACGCAGTTTTGCCGCAGGCGTCTGCGAGGTCTCCCGGTTCTCGTGCATGAAGTTTCTAGGCGTGTCTGGGGTCTTCGACTACGCCGGACTGAGCAGGAGCTCGCGCTATCGCGCCTGTTCATGTTGCCTTCCGCGCATTACAAGGACGTCGGCGTCCGGATTGCATCTTTTCGGAGCTGAATACCCACCCCACCTATCCTCTCTCCAGAAACTCCCCTTCACGCCACTCCGGTTTCAACGACTTGGAAGCCTAGGGTTGCAGCTTTCTTCTTGAGCAAGTGAAGTTGTTGTTCACGATGTTTTTGCTCGTAATACTGAGTGCCCTTGTCGACGTACTCTTGACCGTATTTCAGCATGCGGAATACCAGCCGGGCGAGCCGGTGAGCCATCGCGGTGATCGCCTTCGGCGCTCCCAGCTTGGTTCGCAAGCGACGGTATTGCGCGCCCAGGTAACTCTGGCTTTTGATCAATGTGGTGGCGGCCATTCGCAATGCCGTCGCCGCACGGTTGATTACGTGGCGCGTGCCTCTCGCTAGGACTTTGTCTCCGCTGATGCGATTGTCTGGACACAATCCCAGCCACGAGGCGAAGTGCGCCTCGGTTTTCCAGCGGGTCATATCCAGTCCCACTTCGCTGATAATCGTCTGCGCCACTATCGCGTTGACGCCATCGATTCTGCTAAGGTCCACTCCGGTGATTCGATGCAATTCGCTGGTGAGGTTGAAACCAGGCGCATTCCTTTGGATCCGCTTCGTCTTCTTGGCGTTGGGTATCTTTGGTTGCTCCGTCGATGCCCGCTCAGGTACGGCAAACTGCTTCAATGTCGCTTCCAGTTCCCGGTCGCATTCGGCGATTTTGTGCTGATAGGTGTCATACATCTCCATTTCCTGCTTCAGCACAAACAGTAGTTCGGAGCGCCAGTTGCCTTCCAGGCTCTTGGCGATCTGTTCTCGCCCCGCCCGAATCCGAGGATGGCTCAGTTCCGCCAGTTTCCTCGGATCGCGCTCGCCCGCCAGAATCGCGCGCACGATGGCTTGTCCGGTCAGTCCACTCAGATCGCTGATCACGTTCGCTAATTGCACATTCATCTGAGTCAACACCTTCTGTATGCGCTGGATGCAGGTCGACGCACCGCGCACATGTTCTCCCCGTTGCCGCCAATACGTCCGCACCACCCGGATTTCCGCCGTTGGCTGGAACGAGTTGTTGAGCAGGCCATGGGTGTGAAGCTTTAACAGCCATTGGCTCTCTTGCACGTCGCTCTTGCGCCCAGGTAGATTCTTAGTGTGTCGTGCGTTTACCAAGTAGACCTCGAAGCCACGTTGTTCCAAGATCTCGTACAGTGGAATCCAATAGACACCCGTTGACTGCATCGCTACTGTTTTGACTTCGCAGGCCTCTAACCAATCCGCCATTCGATGCAAGTCCGCTGTGAAGCACTCGAACCTACGGACTGGCTCTGCATCTTGTTCCGGGCGTACTGCCACGTAATGCGCGCCGTTGCCCACATCAATCCCTGCGGCGCGCGGATGTACCACCTCCAGACCGGGGTTCGCCGATTGTAATCGCCGTCCCAACTCCTTCCTCTGCTTTCGGTTCATCTTGCCTGCTCCCATCTTCGTTCTCCTTCCTGGAAAATGGACCAGGCTCGGCCCGGCTGCGATTGGTTTAAGAATCTCTCCAACGGGGTCGGCACGTCGTTCAGGACAACGGGCCGCCACCATGCCAGTGATCGCAATGACCGGAGCCATGCTGTCTATCGGGCACTCAGCACCAATGGGGAATCGGCTTTAGCTTGCCGAACCTCGTCCAACAGCAGGCTCTCAAATCCGCCGCCTCCCGCCAAGTTTCTGCCCCCGGTGACCGCACCCAGGGCGCGGTCGAATGCTGTCTACGCTTCGCTGTGTACCTCGCGATACCCAGCGCAAGACTCGAGGCCGAGCGGATCGCTACTCCTTTCTCGTAAGGAACTTTCATCCTCTGCTTCATGCCGGTTTATCCCGGCGCACTGCAATGGAGATTTTTCGCCACCTGACGAGGGCTATGACTGCCCTACTGGAAGAGCGGAATTATTGCTTCGACCAGCGTTCCCGGTTCAGCGCGAAGGATGTTTACTTCGCCACCGATCTGTTTGATGCGTTCCCTCATTCCACTTACTCCAACTCCTGTACACTGAATCGGCGCACCCATTGGTCCGGCGGTCGGCATACCCACGCCGAAATCGCGGACCCGCACATACACCCGGTCTGCCAGTTGATGGACTTCTACGCGAGCGTCGTCACTCCCCGAGTGACGATGAACGTTCGTTAACGCTTCCTGAACCACTCGGAAAATACTGGTTTCGATTTCAGTGGTTAGCCGGGGAAATGTAGAAGGCTTGTAGTCAAAAGTGATCCGCAGCTTGCTTCTCTTCTTGAGCCCCTCAAAAAACACATGCAAAGCTGCAAGCAATCCTGATTCATCAAGAAGCGGTGGGTGCATCAGGTAGGAAAGGTTCCGGACTTTCGATAGAGCATCCTGAGTTAAGGCGATAGCGTCAGAGCGCGAGCCAAATTGCGGGGCGGTGTCCAGATTTAACTTCAGGGCCGTGAGCACCTGTCCCAGGTCGTCATGCAATTCTCGCGCGATACGCCGTCGTTCCTCATCTTGTATCCGCACTAACTGTCCAGACAGGCGTTGCAATTCCAGATTCCTGAGTTCTAATTGATTTCGGGATTCTGTCAACAGCACCATTTTGCTTCGAAGTTCTTTATTAAGTTCCTGCGTCCGTTCTTCGAGTGCTCTTCGTTCAGTCAGGTCGCGAGTGACCTTCGAGAAGCCACGCAGTTCCCCGGAATCGAAGCGCAATGCCGTGATGACAACGGAGGCCCAAAATTGAGTTCCGTCCTTCCTTACACGCCAGCCTTCATCCGCGAAGCGTCCCATTGCTGACGCAATTTCCAGTTCGCGCTGCGGCCAACCGCTTTCCTTCGCCTCACGCGAGTAAAAGCGCGAGAAGTGTTGGCCAATGATTTCAGACGTCGAGTAGCCTTTGATGCGTTCTGCCCCGGCATTCCATGTCATCACGTTGCCTTCGGGACTGAGCAGGAAGATGGCGTAGTCCTGCACACTCTCGATGAGAAGGCGGAAAACCTCATCGCTGGCCCGAGCCGACACTTGAAGAGAGTTCTTTGGTTCAGTTGCTGCCACTCCGCTCCATTTCATGACACTGAGAGTTAGAGGCTAGAGGACCCACACCAACCGCCCCATACAGTGTTTCCTGTATGAGCACTATGCGCGGTACGGGAAACGGCGTCAGATACTGAAATCAGCGATTACACGTTTTGACGCCGAGACCGGAGGAGGCGCGGTCAATGCATTATGAGAGAGCGGCCCTGTTGAGTGAAATATAGCGCGGGATGGAGGGCAAGAATCACAGGAGAAGATAGGCAAATCGGCTGAAGAATGGCACTTTACTTTGAGGGAAAGACTCCGTTACGCGCGAATGATCTTTCCCTCAAGGAGGCAACTGCATGAGTCGCGACATCAAGTATATCGGCATGGACGTGCACAAGGAAGCGGTGGTGATCGCTGTCCTCAACAGCAGCGGCAAGCTGGTGATGGAGTCGATTGTGGAAACCAAAGCCAGCAGCATTCTGCAGTTTATCCACGGCCTGCGGGGCGAGTTGCATGTGACCTGGGAAGAAGGGACTTGGGCGGCCTGGCTCTATGATCTGCTGCAACCCCAGGCGGCGCGAGTGCTGGTCTGCGATCCGCGGCGCAATGCCTTATTAAAGGAAGGCAACAAGAGCGACAAGATCGATGCGCGCAAGCTGGCCGACTTGTTGCGCACGGGAATGCTGCGCCCGGTCTACCACGGAGAACATGGACTGCGGACGCTGCGCGAGTTAGGGCGCAGTTATCGGACCCTCAGTCAGGACCTGAACCGGGTGATGAATCGAATCAAAGCTCTGTATCGCGGCTGGAGCATCCCTTGTGCAGGTACCCAGGTGTATGCTCCGCGTTATCGGGAAGAGTGGCTACAGAAGATCGAGCATGCCGGGGTGCGCCGGCGAGCCGAGCTGCTCTATCAGCAGTTGGATGGATTGCAGGGGTTGCGACGAGCCCTGCGCCCGGAGTTATTGGCGGAGAGCCGGAAACACAAAGCCTCGAAACTGCTGCGTCAGATTCCCTGCATCGGTCCGATTCGAGCTGCCCGCTTAATCGCGTTGATGCAGACGCCGCACCGCTTCCGCAGCAAACGGCAACTCTGGACCTATAGCGGGCTGGGCATTGAGACCCGCGACAGTGCGCAATACCGCTTTGTCCGCGGGCAACTGCAACATGCGAAGAAACCGCAACAGATTCGTGGTCTCAATCGGAATCACAACCACGAAATGAAAGAGATCTTCAAGGGCGCCGCGACCCGAGCCAGCTGTGGCGTGGGTCCGTTACGCGACTTCTATGTAGCTCTGCTGGCCAAGGCAATGAAGCCCGAGATGGCGCGTCTGACCTTAGCCCGAAAGATTGCGGCCATTGCTTTGACACTTTGGAAGAAGGAGGAACGTTTCGACGCGGAACAACTGAAGCCGCAAGCAGCTTGAGCGTTGCCCGTGTGCGCACCGGTCAACGCGAAGTTCACCATCGAGTGATCGAAGGTCGCCGGGGTCCACGCAACCGTCGTATGGCGCTGCTGGCAGGTCGAGGGGAAGTTTGCCGAGACGTGATTGGGGTTCGTAGTGCCCTGGAAGTCCTTCAGGTGACAGCTAATGCAGGTGGTGCTGGTCAGGTTGTAGTTGTTGTTGGTATGGCAATCGGCACATTGTCGGGGCGGCACGGCATGCCCGCCAGTCAGGGGAAATCCCACTGAAGAGTGATCGAACTTTGCATTGAGCCAGTTGTCGGTGGAGTGGCAACTGTCGCACGTGGTGGAAAACTTGGCACTCGCGTGGTTGGGATTGGACGTCCCTGTGAAATCAGCCGCGTGACAGGAATAGCATTTGCGTCGACATCGTCACGTATTTGCTATTGGCCATGCCCTTGTGGCAAGAATCGCAGTCGACTGCCGCGTGCGCTCCGGTCAGCGGGAAGCGGTTGTTATGCTCCTGGATCTGCTGGATTGAAACCTGCCAGCCACGCACCGTGTGGCACTGCTCGCAATTCGCTCCCAATTGCCGCTTGTGAATGTCCGCATGGCAGTCTTGGCATCGTTGTCCGACGTTGGAAAACACGGGCTTGACGTGGCATTGAATGCACGTCACGGATTGATGCATGCCGCGCAGCGGGTATCGCGTCTGATTGTGATCGAACTCAGGAACCGCCCGGACCGGCTTCCATCCGGCCGCCGTATGGCAGTTTTGGCAAGGCACGTTCAAATTTCCGTGCGGACTGTGTGTACCTCCGGAGGCCTGCGCCGGCGCGCTTCCCGAAAGTGCGGGAAACGACAACAGCAGTACTGCAATTAGATTGAGTACGCCCCCCCACGCCGACATGACTCGCCCCTTGCTTTACCCCGCGCTGCATCAGAAAAGAACTGGTATGAAGATTTACGACGAGTGATGCAATTTTCTGTCCACATAGAGTAGCGATCCGAATGCTCTCTTCGAAAGTTACGCAAGGTCCTGTTCGAAGCGGCGACCGGTTCATTGTTCGGATTCCCTTCGAGGTCAGTATTACTCTGAGTCAAATGTAAGTTCTGCGCTCTGCCCTGCAGTTTTTGCTCTGGACTAGAGGCGTCCAGACACTTGAACCGTGTACACAAAATAGAGCGACCGTGCGGCGGAGCATTGCCTACTTCTTGGAGATATACCGGACAAGTTGCGTTAAGAACCGGAAGTTGTACAACTCCAAGCGCCCAGAAGTGCGCGTTTCACCGGTTAAAATCCGGTTTTCTTACCGGCAGGTGCGGGATTTGTAGGCCCGTGGCATGCGGCACAGTCCTTCGGCGTGGGCTTGTAGAAGAGTACGGTCTTGGTCGCGATCACCTTCGTCAGCTTGTGGCATTCCGCGCAGCGCACGTTCTGGTGGCCACCGCGCAAGGGGAATGTCGTCCGCTTCTCGTGATCGAAGAGCGACGGCTTCCACTTCATGCTGGTGTGGCATTCAGCGCACCTCGTGATGTCATCTTTGGCAAACTGCTTTCCGTGAATGTCCTGGTGGCAGTCCTCGCATTGGGTAGGCGCAGCCTTGAAGTCCACATTCATGAGTTTGCTTTCAAGATTTGGCGGCTTGTGGCAATCGATGCACGCCGTCGCGCGATGCGCCCCGAGCAAGGCAAACTTCGTCTTCGCATGGTCGAAGCCCGACAGTTCCTTCCACGATTTGGTGGTGTGGCAAGCCTCGCAGCCAACCGTCGAACCGTCGGCTCGAGCCTGCTGCATGCGCTCCTTGAACTGTCCCTTATGCGGATCTGCGTGGCAACTCGTGCAATTCAGATTCTTCCAGTGATAAATGACCGCCGGCTTTGGCTGGAACTCCGCTGATTCCTTGTGACAGTCGGAGCACGGCACAGCAACGTGCCCGCCCGTCAGCACAAAATGCGTCTGCTTGTGTTTCGCCAAACTGAACGTGGAAGGCTTATAACCCTCAAGATTGTGGCAGCGGTCGCAAGCGTTGAAGTAAGGAGCGTCGGCAAATTGCGCAGCGTGCTTGTCGGTGTGACAGTCGATACAGCGCTCGAACTTGACCTTGAATAGAGTGTCCTTCCCTTTTGGAATATGGCACTGCGCACACTCCAGGCGCGCATGCCCACCCTGCAATGGATATGCGCTCGAGGCGTGCTCCTTCACCGTAAATGTCGAAGGCTTCCATCCCTTCACGTTGTGGCAGGAAGCGCACTCGCCGCCGTCCGGACGCTTGGCAAACTGCCCATTATGCGGATCGGGCTTGTGGCAGTCCATGCACTTCTGGAATACGAGCGGCTTTTTGAAATCGCCGCCTGCGTGGCACTGTCCGCAATCGACGCTGGCATGCTTGCCTTCCAGCGGGAACTTCGTCTTGGAGTGATCGAAGCGCTCGTTCACGGCTTGCAAAGAAATCTTCTTCCATCCGCTAGTGCTGTGGCACGACTGGCAGCTTTGCGGGAAGCTTCCATGGTGCGGGTCTTTGTGGCAATCGGCGCACTGGTTGAACGGAATGCCCACGTATTGCGGCTTGCCGTCCGCTCCGTTCGTATGGCACTTGGCGCACTGCACCTGGGTATGCAAGCCGGTCAGCGGATATCGCGTCTTCGAGTGATCGAACTGAGATTGGCC
Source organism: uncultured Acidobacteriaceae bacterium (assembly GCA_963709025.1). Lineage (GTDB taxonomy): Bacteria > Acidobacteriota > Terriglobia > Terriglobales > Acidobacteriaceae > Sulfotelmatobacter. The sequence continues at coordinate 115,199 of CAVPVE010000042.1, read as the reverse complement.
GGAGGGGCTGACATTGATCGACTTCCAGTCCACGAAATTGTGGCACTGCAGGCAGTTCTGACCCAGGCGCCCTTTGTGCTGATCTTCGTGGCAACTGACGCACCCCGTCGACAAACCGAGATATGTTCGGCTCGGGTCCTTGGTCTTGATGGAAACGCGTTCCTGGGGCGAGATGTGAGTGGGGTTATGACACTTATTGCACGTCAAGCCCGCGTGCTTGCCTTCCAGCAGATATCCCGTGTCTTTGTGATTGAAAGTCTTAATGTCCCACTTGATCAGAGGAAAGTCTTCCCCGTTGTGCTCCGAGTGGCACCGGGCGCATTCCTGGCTGGAGCCGGTAGGAATGTTGTACGTCGCGTGTAGCCCCTTGCGCGCAGAAAGCCGGGTAGCGATCTCGGCATGACAGTCCAGACATTTCAGCGCCGCCTGCCCGCCAAACTTATGGCAACTCGCGCAGTCGGTGGATCCGTTTAACGATTGGTGCGGCCGCGACAATGGTCCGGGAGAAATCTGCGCAGAGGCCGCGCGCGGCGACATACCCAAACCGACGAACAGAAGAAAAACGGTTGCTCCGAACGACGAAGCACGAACTATGTTCCTCCAGATGCAAGTTGGCATTCCGTTCTCTGGCATCGAGTGAAGTTGTGTTCTCAGTGCTATTTGGCCAAGCACCCAGTCCCCAGCGAGGTCCATCCCTCCCGGTGACCAGTGGCATTGTCGGCAGTCTAGTAGTCACAAGAGAGACGCACCAGTTACCAGGAGTACACTCCTCGGCAGCCAATAGTTCGGCACGGATTCGGCCAACCGTTCCTGGATCACCTGCACCGTGCGTCACCGAGCTCGACCTCGCTGCTGTCCGTGGGACAACGTTGGCACAGATCCGCATTCTAACCCGGCCTGAGGAGCCATTTTATTGGCCCTGCGTTTCCTGCCGCTTACGTAAAATCCAGAACGGGTGTGCTGAAAACGCGCAACGGTTTAAGGTTGCCGATTGACAGCGGTATCGCTCAAGTGAAACCATCCCCGCCGTCTGCGATAAGAGTCCGAGCGACAGAGTTCAGTGGTTGCGGGAGAGAACGGAGAGTTTTGCCGATCGACTCGATGCGGGCATTGCAAACCCATCCCAGGAGGATCAGGTGATCCGTCGCAAGTTAGGAAGCATGGTCATCGCAATAATTATTCTGGTGTCGGTCGCATCCGCGAGGCCGGTCCGCTTGCGCTGCGAGTATCTGGAAAATCCTCTTGGCCTTGACGTCGCCGCTCCGCACTTGTCGTGGCAGAGCGACAGCGGACAGCGCAATTGGAAACAGATCCGTTATGAGATTTTTGTCGCCAGCAGTGAGGAGAGCCTGAGAGCCGACAAAGCGGATATCTGGGACAGCGGCAAAGTTGATTCGTCGGATTCGGTTGGAATTGTCTATCGCGGCCCGGCGCTGGAATCACGGAAGAGATACTACTGGAAGGTTCGGGTATGGGATGCGGGAGGACAGACTTCGGAACCGGCGGCAGGAGCCTGGTGGGAGACGGGCCTGCTCCATGCCGGGGACTGGAAGGCGAAATGGATTCGGTGGAAGAATCCGGACGATGAAGCGGACCGCCGGGGAATCCGTTGGATTTGGGTACCAGGCCAGGATGCGCTGTCGGTGGTGCCTAACACGGTTGCTAGATTTCGCGTCACGGTCAAGCTTTCTGAGAAAGCAAAAGAAGCCGTTCTGTTACTTGCGACACGTGGAGACTTTGTCGCGAAAGTAAACGGTCACGAAGTGGATGCGAAGAGCAGATGGACGACGTTCGAGCGGAGAGATATTTCTGACCAACTGGTCCTGGGCGAGAACTCAATCGAAGTGACCGTAACGGCTCCTGCGCCGCCCGAGTACGGGCCGAAAGCTGAGGCTAAGACGACGATGGCCGCGCTAGCAGCGCTGGTGAAAATCACGCGCTCCAACGGAAGCACGTTGCGTCTTCCCACTGATGGACACTGGAAGGCGAGCTTGGAAAAGACATCGAGTTGGCAATCAGCCCATGTTGTCGCGGACTTAACGGACAAGCGCCTGGGAGATCCGGGAGAATTGCCGCAGCCAGCGGCTTACCTCCGGCGGACGCTGGCACTTGCGAAGAGCGTGCAACGCGCGAGGCTCTATGTGACTGCTCTCGGCAGCTATCGCGTGTTTCTGAATGGGCAACGGGTTGGAGACGATGTCCTGACCCCCGATTTCACCGACTATCGCAAGCGCGTCTTGTACCAGGCTTACGATGTGACCGGGTTGCTGGTTAACGGCAACAATGTGATCGGCGCATTGCTGGGAGATGGATGGTATGGCAGCGGTTTGACCTGGGTCGGGATGCACTTTTTCTCGCCTCCGGACCGCTTTGTGGCGCAACTGGAAATTGATTACGCCGACGGCAGTCATGACACGGTTGTGACCGATGAATCGTGGAAGGCGGCGGAGTCACCCATCGTTCGGTCGGACATCTACGGCGGCGAAGTGTATGACGCACGGCGTGAACAGACAGGGTGGGACAAGCCTGGTTTCGACGACTCGAAGTGGAAGCCGGCAGTAGTTGCCGATGCGCCGGCGATTATCGTTTCCAGCCAGATCACGGCGCCAGCGCGAGTGATCGCTACCGTGGACCCCAAAGGTGTGACTCCGTTAGCGAACGGAACGTACATCTTCGACATGGGCCAGAACATGGTGGGATGGGTGACTCTGAGGGTGAAAGGCGCAGCTGGGAGCAGAGTCCGACTCCGATTTGCCGAGATTCTGAATCCGGATGGGACGATCTACACGGCAAACCTGCGGAATGCCGACGCGACCGATGTGTACACCTTGCGAGGTGGGGAGGAGGAAACCTTTGCTCCTCATTTCACATTCCACGGTTTCCGTTACGTCGAGGTAACAGGATATCCCGGAATGCCGGGCCTGAAGGCGATTGAGGGAAATGTTGTGAGCAGCGTGAGCGGGAATCCCGCAGCCAAGCTTACGACGTCGAGCGCTCTGGTGAATCAGATGTGGTCGATTGGCTTGTGGGGTCAGCGAGGCAATTTTCTGAGCATCCCCACGGATTGCCCGCAACGCGATGAACGTTTGGGCTGGATGGGAGATGCGGGAGTTTTCTGGCGAACCGGAAGTTATAACTTTGACGTGGCTGCGTTTTCGCAGAAGTTCATTCAGGACATCGTCGACGCCCAAAGCCGGCAAGGCGCATTTCGAAATGTATCGCCGAACACTCTTCCATCCAGTGCGGATGAGCCGGACGAACTCTCCCAAGAGAGTGACAAGATAGGAGCGCCGGGTTGGGGAGACGCGGGAGTGATCGTGCCCTGGACCACATGGGTACAGTACGGCGACAAGGCCGCCATTGATGAAAACTGGGAAGCGATGCAGCGCTGGATGGAATTCATCGCGAGCAGGAATCCAGATTTCCTGCGGACGAAAGGAGTCGGTCCTAACTTCGCGGACTGGCTAGCCCCAGACGAAAATACGAATAAAGATTTGCTAGCGACGGCGTACTGGGCTCTGATCGCGAACATGATGTCAGAGATGGCACACGCGATAGGCAAGGATGCCGATGCGAAGCGCTACGACGAATTGGTGCAGAACATTCGTGTGGCGTTCCAGACGGCCTACATTAAAGGTGACGGAACGGTCGGAACGGGGACGCAAACGTCCTATGTCGTCGCGCTCTACACGAAGATGGCTCCAGCCGCGCTTGAACCTCTGCTGGTCGAGAAACTGGTGAAGGACATTCAAGAGCGCAACTGGCATCTTTCAACGGGATTTCTGGGCACGCCCTTCCTGTTGTTCACGCTCGCCGATCATGGACGCAGCGATGTTGCGTATCGTCTGTTGCTGAATGACACGTATCCGTCCTGGGGATACATGCTGTCGAAGGGAGCGACGACCTGGTGGGAACGGTGGAATGGAGACACGGGGGATCCAGCGATGAACTCCTACAATCATTATGCGTTCGGGTCGGTGATCGCATGGGTTTACCGTTATGCTGCCGGGATTGACACGACGCCCGATTCACCGGGATTTAAGGAGATCGTGATTCATCCGCATCTCGATGCGCGCATGACGTCGGCGCGAGCGGAATATGAATCGGTCTACGGCACGATCATCAGCGATTGGAAGGGAACTCCTGCCGGTCCATTTTCGTTAAGAGTCACGATCCCGGCGAATACGTCGGCCAAGGTGTTCTTACCTGCCACGGGGGCATCGCACCTTACGGAGGACGGGAATCCGGTGGAGGCACAGCAGATCGACGGATCGTATGTTGTGAGGGTTGGGTCGGGCTCGTATAGCTTTGAAGTGAAGTGATCCGCCTGTGCCAGTACATCGTTCCCGCGCTGCTCACGTTTGTGGTTTTGTTGGCCGCCTCGACCTCTGGTCAGAACTCGGCGTGGCTCGAACACGGAATTAGGACGCGTCCGAATTCGGAGTTGCTTCGTTGATCGGCTAAGCCTTTCAGCTCGGCCCGTAGGATCCTCCTCGGATTTCGGGGTCTTTCGCCACTCTCAACGGCCCAAAAATTCGCCATGATGGGGATGAACACCTCACTTCATTTAAACTGCCTTTTGAGGCGGTTCTGCGAGGAAATATGACGCGTCGCCAGGAGAACGCGGGTGAACGTAAATAAAGATGCGCTTTGGTACAAGGACGCGATCATCTATCAGGTTCATGTCCGCACCTTCCACGACAGCAACGGCGATGGGATTGGTGATTTTCCCGGGCTCGAACAGAAGCTCGATTACCTGCAGGAATTGGGGATCAGCGCGATCTGGCTGATGCCGTTCTTCCCATCGCCGCTGCGCGATGACGGCTATGACATCTCGGATTACGACACGGTCCATCCCAGTTACGGGACCCTGGAGGATTTCCGCAAAGTTCTTGACTCGGCCCATCGGCGCGGGATCCGGGTCATCATCGAAATGGTGTTGAACCACACCTCCGATCAACACCCGTGGTTTCAAGAGGCGCGAAGTTCGCAGGAGAATCCCCGGCGCGAGTGGTACGTGTGGGGTGACACCGACACGCGGTATGCGGACACTCGAATTATCTTTCTCGATACCGAGAAATCGAACTGGGCATGGGACCCGACTTCGAAATCCTTTTACTGGCACCGCTTTTTCAGCCACCAGCCTGATCTCAACTACGACAATCCGGCAGTGCGGGAGCACATGTGGAGTGTGATGAAGTTCTGGCTGGAGATGGGCGTGGACGGCTTCCGGTTAGACGCAGTGCCGTATCTGGTCGAACGCGAGGGAACGAATTGTGAGAACTTGCCGGAGACCCACGCGATTCTGAAGGAATTGCGGCGACGACTGGATGAACAGTTCCCGGGGAGAATGCTTCTAGCGGAAGCGAACCAGTGGCCAGCGGACTTGCGTCCCTATTTCGGGGACTCCGACGAATTTCATATGGCGTTTCATTTTCCGCTGATGCCGCGGATGTTCATGGGGCTGAAGCTCGAAGATCGCAAGCCGATCACCGAAATTCTGCAGCAGACACCAGAGATACCGCCATCGTGCCAGTGGTCGCTGTTTCTGCGCAATCACGACGAGTTGACCCTGGAAATGGTCACTGATATGGAACGCGACTACATGTACGACGTGTACGCGCAGGACAAAACGATGCGGCTGAACCTGGGGATTCGGAGGCGGCTCGCTCCATTATTGAATAATGACCGCAGGCGGATCGAGTTGATGAACGCGATGCTGATGTCGCTGCCGGGCACCCCGATCATCTATTACGGTGACGAGATTGGAATGGGCGACAACATTAGCCTCGGCGACCGCAACGGAGTTAGGACACCCATGCAGTGGAGTGGAGGATGGAACGCTGGATTTTCAGCGGCGGAACCGGAAAGGCTCTATGCTCCGATCATTCACGATCCGGTATACGGATATCCCGCCGTAAATGTCGCATCTCAAAAGGAGAGCGAACATTCTCTATTTCATTGGATGCGGCGCATCATCGCGGTCCGAAAATCCAGTGCTGTGTTCGGAAGGGGGTCGATAGAGTTTCTCTATCCGGCGAATCACAGAATACTGGCTTACTTACGGCGACTCGGAAATGAAACCGTCCTGTTCGTCAACAATCTTTCGAGCGCCGCGCAGGCCGTCGAACTGGATTTGCGACGTTACAAGGGAAATGTTCCGATCGAAATGTTCGGCAATAATCTGTTTCCCCGCGTCGGCGAGCTGCCATATCTCCTGACGCTGGGGCCTTACCAGTCTTATTGGTTTCGGCTGCGACGAGTCTAGGGGAATGAGAACGATGACGGAAGGTCGAATGCCGGAGACTCAGGAAAATCAAACGGAATCTTGAAGTGGAAGACGGAAATTTTCTTACCGATGATTTTCTCCGCCAGCTGATTAATGTTGGCGAGGTCGATATCCTTGTCGGCCTGCCTACACATAACAATGCCAAGACTGTGGATTCGATCGTGCACACGATTCGAACCGGCATCCTGCGTGGATTTCCGCGAGAGCGGGCGGTCATCATCAATGCCGACGGAGGATCGCGAGACGGCACTCCCGAACTGATCACTGGCGTCTCCATCGATGATGTGCGTCGAGCGTCGAGTGTGTACGCGCTGCGCACGCTGCACGCGATCAGCACAAAATATGCCAGTACTCCGCAGAGCGGTGTTGCTTTGCGAACGATTCTGGCGGCCGCCGAGCTGCTTCGAGCCAAGGCATGTGTTGTGATCTCCCCTGAATCGGAAAGCATCACCCCCGAATGGGTCTCCAACCTTGTCCGACCGGTGTACTACGACGGCTACGATCTAGTCTCTCCCACCTATCGCAGGCACAAGTTTGATGGGCTCTTGATGACGAACCTGCTATACCCGATGGTTCGCGCGCTCTATGGAGTGAGGATCCGCGAAGCCTACATGCCGGAGTTCGGATTTTCCGGTCGTCTCGGAAGCCAATTCCTTGGCCAAAATCGATGGAACGAAGGAATCGGCGAAGACGGGATCGAACTCCGCTTTACTCTGTCTGCGGTCACGGGCGGATTCCGCGTTTGCCAGTCCTTTCTCGGAGAGAAGAATCCCGTCGAACGGCGCGCTGCTGACCTGGTCCCCGCATTGCGGCAATCGGTTGGAGTGTTGTTCTCCGGGTTAGAGGCGGACTTCCAGGTGTGGAGCGGCGTTTCTGGTTCTCAACAGGTTCCTACAAACGGGAGCGACCAGGAGTTGGTCCTGGATCCCTTGCGGGTCAATCGGAAACGTCTGCGGGAGATGTTCGTTCGTGGAGTATCAGAATTGGAGTCAGTCTTTCAGTCGATCCTCTCTCCATCCACTCTGGCGGAGCTGAAGCGGATCGCTGGCCTGGAACAGCAGTTTCGTTACCCTGCGGAATTATGGGTCAAGACGGTGTATGAGTTTGCTGCGGCTTATCAAAAATCTGTGATCAATCGAGATCACATTATTCAGGCACTGGCGCCACTGTTTCGCGGGAGAGTGTTCACGTTTGTCGTCGAGAACCGCAACGGATCCGCAAATGACGTCGCGAATAATATCGAAGCTTTGTGCCTTGAGTTCGAGCGATTGAAACCATATCTGCTGGAGATGTGGAAATCGAAAGAGTGAGGCAAATATGCGGGAAATGATTATCAACGAACTGACTCAGGCGGTGCAGGACCTCGCCAGAGGTTTCGCCCACTACCTTCCACGTCTCATCGTAATGCTCATCCTCGCATTCGTGGGATGGCTGATCGCATATGTAGTCAAGGTGATTCTGCGTAGCATCTTGCGGCTCATCAAGTTCGACCGGCTGTCAGAGAATGCCGGCGCTTCTCAACTGCTTGCCAAAGCGGCACTCCCTTCGGCGACGGAGATGTTGAGCCGGTTTGTTTTCTGGGTTACATGGCTTGGCTTCATTCTATTGGGAGTGAGCGTGCTGGGAATCCTGGGCCTGCAGGAGCAAATCGCAAGGTTTTTCCTGTTCCTGCCGCGTCTGTTCGTGGCGGTGGTGATCTTGTTTTTCGGGATGCTTGCCGCCGGATTTTCTGCTCGCGCCGCTCTGCTGGCCGCAGTGAATGCGAATGTTCCATCCCCTCGCCTTCTGAGTCTTGCCGTCCGCAGCATCATTATGGTTTTCGTATTGTCGATCGTTTTCGAAGAACTGGGCTTGGCGGAACAGACGATGCTGGTTGCCTTCGGGATCGCTTTCGGGGCCCTTATGCTTGGCTTGGCCATCGCATTTGGCATCGGCGGCAGGGATCTGGCACGGCGTTTCCTGGAAGAGAAGTTCGTGCGTAACAAAAAAGAGCAGGATGAAGATGAACTTTCGCCACTCTAGCGCATCGTGCTTCTCCGGCCGCGGAGCAAAAGGTCCGACTTCAACGGTCGTAGAGAAGTGTTAGAGCTAATAGTCTTTCACGGATCTCCTTCGTGAGACTATTCGCCTGATAGCGCCACTTCCAGTTCCCGCTCACAGTACCCGGCAAATTCATGCGAGCTTCACTGCCCAGGCCCAATACGTCCTGCAAGGGAACGATGGCGGTATTCGCGACAGAGGCCAGAACGGCGCGAATGAATACCCAGTTGACCTCCTCGTTTTGAAATCCAAGATATCTGCGAGTGAAGTCGCGTTCTGCGCGGATATCCTCATCGGTTCGCGTGCTTTCGCCGACTCCTGTACTCGTCCACCAGCCTACAGTAGTGTCGTTGTCGTGTCCGCCCGTGTACGCGACCAGTTCGCGACAATAATTGTGCGGGCGGAAGCTGGGGCCCTGGGGATCGTTTCCAAAGGCGAACTGCAGAAGGCTCATTCCCGGGAAACCAAAACTGGTGCGTAGAGCTTCCACCCCAGAAGTAATTACGCCGAGATTTTCGGCGACAAAAGGCAATTCTTTCAATTCAGTTTGCAAAACCCTGAAAAGCTCTGCACCAGGACCTTCGACCCACTTTCCTTCAGCAGCCGTTAAAGCCGTAGCCGGAACCTCCCAATAAGCTTCGAAGCCGCGGAAATGATCGAGTCTCACAAGGTCAAACAGTGCAAGGGATGCGCGGCAACGATCAATCCACCAACGGTGACCGGAAGACGCGGAAACATCCCAGCGATAGAGAGGGTTGCCCCAAAGTTGACCAGTGGCGCTGAAATAATCCGGCGGAACGCCCGCAACGGCAGTGGGTTGCCCTCGTTCATCCAGGCGAAACAACTCGGGATGAGCCCAGACATCAGCGCTGTCGTGAGCGACATAGATTGGGAGGTCGCCCATGATGCTAATACCGCGACGCCTGCAAAGACTTCTTACTTTTTCCCATTGCCGAAAGAATTCGAACTGGGCAAACCGGTGAAAGTCCAACTCAGAAGACAATTCGCTCCGCCATGATTTCAGAACGGCGGGATCGCGTTGGCGTAATCCGGCGTCCCAATGGACCCAGGAGAAGTCATTGTGGACTTTCTTGCATGCCATGAAGAGCGCATAGTCCTCCAGCCATGCCGCGTGCTTGTCGCAAAAGGTGTCGAAGTCCCGACGGCCGGCCTCTGCTGTGTCTGCAAAAAAAGTGCGCGCAGCTTTGCGAAGGAGCTTCTGTTTGAAGGCGATTACTTGACCGTACGAGACCTGCTCGTGCGGAAAATTTGATGGATTGGAGAGATCCTGCGCGGATAGAAGTCCTTCGTCCCGAAGGGCTTCCAGATTTATGAACAGAGGATTTCCGGCAAACGCAGAGAAGCATTGATACGGAGAATCGCCGTATCCGGTGGGATTCAGCGGCAAGACCTGCCAGATTTTCTGCCGCGAGCCGGCCAGGAATTCGACGAATTCGTAAGCGGAATCTCCGAAATCGCCGATGCCGTGAATGCCAGGCAAAGAGGTGACATGGAGCAGGATTCCACTGCGGCGGGGGAAGATCACCCGATTACCGTAATGCTTCCGATTCCGCTACGCAATAGGGGGGAACATGCGGCGTAGCGCTTGCGGGGAGCTTTTTTCCGCGGGTTGATGCAAGGGCCCATCGGGCGGGATGTTGCTCTTGATCTTGCGACCACATCCCTGGCCACTTGAACTGGGAGGTGAGATTTGATAAAAACTTGTACAAAGTGGGCCCTACTCTATCCGTGGGTGGGATACGTGAAAAAACTTACGCAACTCTTTCATGAGTGTCCGCATCCCTACCCTAGCTAGTCCTTTGCTAAATCCGGCGCCTACGGGACTCCCTCGCAGCAGTTCCGCCGGTGTAAGACCTCGAAGCTCCTAGCCAATTGTTGGAGTTCGGATGCTGTACGGTATTAAGCCGTTTGTAACCGGGATGCCCTCTCATCCCGGAGGTTTCCCACCTTCTGTGGGTTTCGTCCGACTGCGACGCAATCGGCGAATCTTCCACCGTCCCGCAGACATGTTCACAGCCACGCCTCAAATTTCATACACCGCCGGAGGAGCCAATGGCGACGAATTTCGTCCAGATTGAAAACGACACGGAAATCAAGCAGCGATTGGAAGCGGAGCGGATGCGCTTACGCAAGATTGCCGGACTCGACCGTCCGACACATTTCCACCGTCCGATGGAGCGCGCCTTTAGGGCAGAAGAACGCGGCCGCGTAACGATCCTGTTCGGCGGCTTTACCTGGAAGCACGAGGATTTGATTCGCGCGGTCTTCCAGGGCTGCGGATATCGCTGCGAAAAGCTTCCTGTGCCGGATGTGCCTGCCTTCCAGATGGGCAAGGAATACGGCAACAATGGGCAGTGCAACCCAACGTATTTCACGGTGGGAAACCTGGTGCAGTACTTGCAGTTTCTGGAGAAGGAAGGCATTCCGCGCCAGGACATCCTGGACAACTATGTGTTTTTTACGGCGGGTTCATGCGGTCCCTGCCGCTTCGGCATGTATGAGGCCGAATATCGATTTGCGTTGAAGAACGCGGGCTTCGACGGCTTCCGAGTGCTGCTGTTCAAGGACAGCGACGGCATCAAGGCCGCTTCGGGCGAGCCGGGATTGAAGTTCAGCATCGACTTCGGATTCGGCATGCTGAACGCCATGCACCTGGGCGACATCATCAACGACCTGATCTACCAGATTCGGCCATACGAAGTGAAAAAGGGTGAGACGGATCGCGCGTTCCGCGAGATGGTCGGCGATCTTTGTCAGGATTTGAGGACCCGGAAGTCTTTCGAGATTGAAAAAAGCGCCCCGGATTGGGCGAAGCCGAAATTCAAGAACAACAAGATTCTGCGCAATACGTTCAACGTCTTCGGCAAATGGCACGAGCACATGTGGGGCGAAGATTACTTGAAGGCCCTTGATGATGCTCAGGAGACGATGAATTCCATCGAGGTCGATCGCACGCGAGTGAAGCCACTGGTCAAGATCACGGGCGAATTCTGGGCACAGCTCACGGAGGGCGACGGCAACTTCCACATGTTCGAATTCCTCGAGCGGGAAGGGGCACAGGTGTTGGTCGAGCCGATCGCGACGTGGGTGGCCTATTTGCTGTATCAGGCGAAGGCGCACGCTAAGGCCAAGTGGCCGGCGAATCGTCCGCACAGAAATCCGCAATGGTGGGAACTGAAAAAACATCTGGCCAACGATTTGGGATTGCGCAAGAAGCTGATGGGGCTGGGCGTCGGGGAGTGGATGTGGAATGGCCTATACCACCGGACGATCAAGCATCTGGGCGGAATTACGCATCACCTTGTGCCGCAGACCGAGTTGGCCGCAATGGCTCATCCTTTCTACAACCAATTTGCGCGCGGCGGGGAAGGCCATCTTGAGGTGGGAAAGAACGTGTACTACACGGTGCATCATTTGTGCCACATGGTGCTGGCGCTCAAACCGTTCGGGTGCATGCCGTCATCGCAGTCCGACGGAGTGCAATCTGCCGTCATCAATAAGTTCAAGGACATGATCTTCCTTCCCATCGAGACCTCCGGTGAGGGTGAGGTCAACGCGCACAGCCGGGTGCAGATGGCGCTGGGTGAAGCAAAGGTAAAAGCGAAGCTCGAGTTCGAGCAGTGTCTGGGTTCCACCGGGAAAACCATGGAACAGATTCGCGAGTACATTGGCGAGCATCCTGAATTGAAGCGGCCTTTCTACCATGTGCCGCATCGTGAAGGGATCGCGGGCACCGCAGCGCAGTTCATCCTGCATGTGAGCGATCGGATGGACAAGAGTAGCCGGTTCGGGCGCCGCACGCGTGTGCCGGGGATTGCTCTTCCCAAGGCTGCTTAGCGCATCAGGCCGGCGGTGAGAGCATCGCCGCCGGTCCATCATTTACCTACTTATTATTCATACGCGGAACGCGATCGGAGAGAAGTAAATGCACGATCATCTTGCTGGAAATGAGCAAAAAGCGCCGCAGTTAGTTCAGATTGCTGCAGCTCCGCATCAAAAGCCACACGACCATCACACGCAGTATCTGGTTGGGCTCGACGTTGGGTCCACTACCGTGAAGGCGACCGTTGTAAATGCCGCGACTGATGAGATTCTGTGGCAGGACTATCAGCGTCATGAAACCAAGCAGCCGGAGAAGACTCTTGAATTTTTGCGCCGGATGGAGGCCGAGGTCGGGATCAACCGGCACAACACGCGCATGTTCATGACGGGTTCTGGCGGCGGCGGCATTGCCGAGCAGATTGGCGCGAAGTTTGTGCAGGAAGTTACGGCGGTGTCGCTGGCTGTGGAGAAACTGCATCCCGAAGTGTATTCGGTGATTGAGTTGGGCGGACAGGATGCGAAGATCATCGTCTTCAAAGATGACGATGAGACGGGACGCAAGAAGAAGATTCCGTCGATGAACGATAAGTGCGCGGGCGGCACTGGGGCGGTCATTGACAAGATCAACGCAAAGCTGAAGATTCCCACTGCCGAACTGGCTCTGCAGGGCTATCACGGGATCAAGTTGCACAAGGTGGCCGGCAAGTGTGGAGTATTTGCGGAGACCGACATCAACAGCCTGCAGAAGGTGGGGACGCCGCCGGACGAACTGATGGCATCGTTATTTGAAGCCATTGTGTTGCAGAACCTGAGTGTTTTAACTCGCGGCCATACGCTTCGGCCTCACGTGTTGCTGCTGGGTGGACCGAACAGCTTCATCAAGGGCATGCGGGAGGCGTGGCAGGCGAATATTCCCCGCATGTGGCAGGAACGCAAAGTTGCCATTCCGGACGGGGCCAAGCCCGAAGATATGATCAAGGTTCCAAACAACGCGCAATACTTCGCGGCGCTGGGCGCCATCGAATTTGGCAAAAGCGAAGACGATTGCGTTGGATGCTACTGGGGCTACGAGAAGCTGGAGTATTACATCGAGTTCGGGCGGCAGGAGGAGAAGGCCAAGTCCGGCGCGAAAGGTTTGGTTTCGAAGGAAGGAGAACTCGACGGATTCAAGGAAGCGTACCGCCGGAAGAAGTTCACGCCGGCAACATTTCAGAAGGGCCAGACGGTCGGGGGCTTTATCGGTATCGACGGAGGGTCGACGTCCACCAAGGCGGTATTGCTCGATGATCGCGGGGACATTCTGTGCAAGGCCTACCAACTTTCAAACGGTAATCCGATCCAGGACACGATTGAGATGTTCGAGAATCTGCGCGGGCAGGTCGAAGCGCAGAATGCCAGGCTCGAGGTGCTGGGTGTCGCCACAACGGGCTACGCCAAGGACATTTTGAAAGACGTTCTGCACGCGGACGTGGCGCTGGTCGAGACTGTCGCGCATACCGAATCGGCACTCAAATTCTACGAAGATCCGCATGTAATCGTGGATGTGGGCGGGCAGGACATCAAGATCATCATCCTGCACAACGGCCGGGTAAAGGATTTCAAGTTGAATACGCAGTGCTCCGCGGGCAACGGCTATTTTCTGCAGTCCACGGCAGAAGGATTCGGGTTAGGCGTTGAGCAATACGCCGATCTGGCCTTCTCGGCCCAGTCCATGCCGGTGTTCGGCTATGGCTGCGCAGTGTTCATGCAATCGGACATCGTCAACTTTCAGCGTCAGGGATGGCGAGCCGAGGAGATCCTCGCGGGTTTGGCAGCAGTCCTGCCCAAGAATGTGTTCCTGTACGTGGCTAGTATTCCCAATCTCGCGGCGCTGGGAACGCGCTTCGTGCTGCAGGGCGGAACGCAAAACAATATGGCCGTTGTGAAGGCGGAAGTGGACTTCATCCACAACAGCTTCCGCGCGGCCGGCAAGAAACCAGAGATTATCGTGCACGAGTTCTGCGGCGAGTCCGGTGCGATTGGGGCAGCGGCTGAATCTCTGCGGCTGTGGCGCAACGGCCAACAGACCACATTCGTCGGTCTGGACGCGGTGCGAAAGATTCAGTACCGAACGACACGCAACGAAGCGACCCGGTGCAATTTCTGTAAGAACAATTGTCTGCGGACTTTCATCGATATCCGAACTGCTCCCAAGGACGAGATGAGCGTCGTTCCGGTTCAGAAGGTGACCAAGGTTCCACTCATGCATGGGGAGCAGCGACTGATCATCGCAACCTGCGAAAAGGGCTTGGTCGAAGATTTGAATGACATGAAGGACATCAAGGCAGGCCTGGATGAGATCAAAGACAAGCACCCCAACTTTGTCGATATCGCCGCGCGCGAAGTTTTCCGGCCGGTGAATGCAAAGAGCGTTGCCGACCCCATTCCCGTGGTGAAATTCTGGAACAAGTCAGCGAAAGAGCGCATCCCGCTGATGGAGAATCGTAAAAAGATCCGTGTGGGCATTCCGCGCGTGCTGAACATCTACACTTACGCGCCGCTTTTCAATGGATACCTGGAGACTCTGGGAGTACAGCCCGAAAACATTGTTTATTCCGACTACACCAGTTCCGACCTGTATCGAGCGGGAGCAAGCCGCGGCGCGATCGATCCGTGCTTCCCGGCCAAGATCGGCATTTCTCACGTCTACAACCTGATTCAGGAGAAGCATCGCAAGAAGCCGCTGAATGTTATCTTCTTCCCGATGTACGACGTGCTGACTTCGCCGCTGGTGAAGATTGTCGGCGCGAATGCCTGCCCCACAGTGACCGCAACTCCTGAGACCGTGAAGGCGGCATTCACCAAAGAAAATGATGTCTTCGCCGAGCACGACGTCAAGTACGTGGATCCGGTGTTGAATTTCGCCGATCGCAAGCTATTCGCCCACCAGATGCTGCAGGCGTGGCAACCCATTCTCGGATTGTCGCAGGAGGAGAATGATCGCGCGATTGAGGTCGGGTTCAAGGCGCTGGCGGATTATGAGAGCAGCATCCGTCGCAAGGCGCGCCAGGTACTCGACCAGCTGGAACGCGAGGACCGCATTGGCATCGTGATGTTGGGACGCCCGTATCACCATGACCCCGGACTCAATCACGAGATCATGGAAGAATTCCAGAAGCTGGGCTACCCCATCTTCTCGCAGAACACTTTGCCTTTGGATGAGGACATGCTGGAGCGGTTGTTCGGCGACGAGGTGCGGGCAGGGGCGATCAGCCACGCTCTCGACATAGGCGACGCCTGGAAGAACTCGTACTCCTGCAGCACGAACCACAAAGTGTGGGCCGCGAAATTCACGGCACGGCATCCGAACCTGGTGGCTCTGGAGGTATCGAGCTTCAAGTGCGGGCACGACGCGCCCATTTATGGAGTGATTGAAGGAATCATCGAGCAATCGGGCACACCGTATTTCTGCTTCAAGGATCTGGACGAGAATAAACCTTCGGGCTCGATCAAGATTCGGGTCGAGACGATCGACTATTTCCTGCGGCGTTATCGCGACGAGGTTATCCGCAAGCGCAAAGCGGCCGAGGAAATTGAGGCACGACTGGCGGCGTTGGAAGCGGAACTGCGTGGGCCAATGGCGACGACGCCAGTGGAGTGCCAGCCGGAGGTACGGGAGATGGCGTCCGATTGTCTGTAACCCGCGACTCGAAGAGGATACGCGGCCAGGTGGGGGCGAGCCCGAGTGACGCAGGACAAGCCAGAAGCCCTTGTTCGTTAGCGCGAGTTCAGCGCTTTCAAGGCCAAGCCGCGAGCGACCGAGGTGAATTCGTTTCCTCCCCGAATTCGCTTCTTTCCGAATCGTGTTTCGAAGATTGTTCTTACCGCTGGCACAAAGGAAGAGCCACCCGTCAGGAAGACCTTATCGACTTGCTTGGGCAGAACATTCGATGAGCTGAGAAGGGAATCGACACACTGGGCGATGTGCGCGAGTTCCTCGGAAATCCAGTCCTCGAAAGATGCTCGTTCCACGGCCGCTACCAGATCCACAAATCCGTCCGAAAATTGGAAGGTGGCCTGAGGAGCATTCGACAGGTCGCTCTTGACTTTTTGTACAGCGCGATGAAGGTGAAAGCCGAGATCTTCGTTGATGAAATGAATGAGCGCTGCGATTTTCTCTGGTTCCAGCGATTGGGCATGAACGCCTTTCAGCATTTGCAGCACGTCTCGGCCGCGCAAGAGCGATAGATGGTGCCAGCGCTCGAGCTTGATGTAGACCCAGTTGGGAACCGTGAGGAGCTTGCCGAGAGAACGCAACTGCGATCCCGCGCCCAGAGCTGGAGATACGAGATGGCGGATGATCTTCGCATCGAAGGCATCTCCCGCGATGCCCACTCCGGCATTGCCGACGATGGTGCCCGAGGCTCCTTCCTTTCGAACGGTGGGACCGACGTGAACCAAAGAGAAGTCGCTGGTGCCACCCCCAAAATCGCCAATGAGGATGAGTTCGTCGTGATCGAGGGTGGACTCGTAATGATGTGCGGCCGCGATCGGCTCCATCTCGAACTGCACGGATTCAAATCCGGCTGAGTCGAAGGCTTTTCGAAGTCGACCTTCCGCATAAATGTCATCTTCCGGGTTTTCTGCTCCCACGAAATGAACCGGCCTGCCGACCACCGCAGAACTGATGTTGATGTCGAACTGATGTTCCGCCTTTGTGCGGAGGTCCCGGAGAATTTTTGCGATTAACTCTTCCAGGGTGAGCCTTCGACCGAAAACTTCTGTGCTGTGAAGGGTGCGACTGCTTAAGAAGGACTTGAGAGACTGGATCAGACGCCCCTTCACATCCGCGGAGAGATATTGCTCAATGGCCTCCGGGCCGGTCCAGGATTTCAGAGTATTCACACCGCCTTCCTTCGTCCGCTGAAGATATAACAGTGACCGATAAGTATCCGTCAGGCCACTCAAGGAGGGGAATTGGGCGAGTTGAACCTGACCTGAGTGGTCGGCACAGGCGATGGAACTGTTAGTGGTCCCAAAGTCGATGCCGATGGAGGCTTTGCTCTTCATCCTTACGCGATTCTACCTGCGGGGATGCGACTGAGGTCACGGTAAGCCATCGACAGGAATCGGCTGGCGCAGTTCCTCTAGCACGAACCCGGCTTCTTGGAGCGGTGAAGCCGCTAAGATCCGGCGGCGTGACCTTTCCTTAGCAGACACAATCCGGGTTCAGGAAGGATACAGCTCGCGAATCCGCAATCTAAGCAGACCGTGAGCTTCAGGAAGACCAATGCACCGGGCATGTCCAGATTCTTCATCTGGGCAAATGACAAATGGATGTTAGCCTCCGCGACGAAGGTTGACTCATTGGTGGACCCGCAAGCTTCGCAAGTCATCGGCGCCTCCCGAGATTCTAAGGTCGTGCTGGCGAGATCAGTGGACCCAGGGAACGGCAGGCCCCATTTTCCGATTACGCTCTTCTGACGTTGGCGCACGAAGCGTGCCTGGGGGCAACTGCTGGTTCGGTTTCACCTAACACAAATGTTAGGGGCAAACGCTTTTGTTAGAACCGGCGAATTCTGCCAGGGCACCTCGTCTAGCCGTTACGCTGCGTTTCCTGTTGCCTCGCGCCGCCGCACCATCTCTGCATAGAGCTGCCAGAATCTCTGCACTTCGGCGTCGTCCAGCGCTTCGCTACGAGCGAGGGCGACCACGCGAGCCAATGCCTGTTTCAATTCCTCATCTGTGTAAGCGGTTGGGTCGATCCTTGGGTCGGTCATGTGCTACCTCCGGGGGAGGCTGCTAAGGCCTATCGGATGCACGTAATGGGCCTTCGGCATCAGGATGCGCAAGTTATGGGCTGATCAGTGAGAAAGCGGGCGGGCAAGGGAGGCTTTAGCGCCATGGTGAACTTTGACAATGTTGGGAGTTGCGGATGGGGCGGATTAGCGCTTGCGGAAAATTTCGAAGACGAGATTGAAGAATTGAACGAGCGTGATTCCGATGGTCACATAGACGGCGATCTCGAGCCGTCGACCAGCCTCCTGAGTTCCACGCAGCAGGTCGGCGACGTCTTTGGTGGACTGTTGCAAAGTATCCGCCAACTGCTCAAAGTGCTGCAGAGATGCCCTCATTTTGTCGGAGGTCCGCGACATGGAGAGGGCAGCTTCACCGAACTGCTGTCCATTGCGGAGATCCAGTTCAGCCCGGCACGCCGTCCACCAGGGACTCCCGGGAGGGCTGTCGTACATCCGCTGGCGGATCTCCGCATACGAACGGTTGCGTAAGACATCGACCAGCGCTGACACTTTGTCGGAAGTCTGGGCGGGCTCGCTGGCCTGGATTTCCGAGGCTTTTGGGTCATTCACGATAACCGGCATAGAAGGAGGTTACCAGCCAATGCGGGCGGAGTTGAGGTGCCCGAAGTGCATATCTATCCTGTCATTTCGCACAAACTGGGCATAGGTAACGACCTTACCCATGCCCTTTCAGCCGTGCCGCATTTGGGTCTTTCGTGTGGGAATGAGTTGCACGCCCGGCAAGGGGCAAGGTCTTCACAGCAGAAGAATGTTACCGACGAGAGTCGCGAGGAGAATGATCCCCAGCAAGAGAATTGCGGCGGCCATCTGGAAATTCGGGTTGAGGAAGATGCTTTCTTTTCTGCCCATCCGCTTCAGGATGCGAGCATACTGAGCGATCATGGCAACTAAAGGGACGATTCCCACCAGTAGCATGAAGCCCCCGATATTTCGTGGGGTATAAGGGCGCATAAGGACCTTCACTGGAGAGTGGTCTTGCACGTACTTCAGGATATTGAAGATGGTGAAGCCAAAACCGATGAGGGCCATGGAAGTGCGAACGCCGGCGAGCATGGTGCGGTCGGCGGCCATAACGGTCCGTTCCATGGCGAGCCTGTCGGCGAGTTTCAGTTCTTGAGTGAACTGCTGCTGCTCTTCGACTACGACGCCGGTGGTTTCTTTTTCCTGGTTGGGTTCTGGGTCGGGCATTTTGTTCCCTCAGCGTGTTGCGGGGCAACTTAGTTGGGTCGTCCGAGCCAGGAGTATTGCCAGGCGGCGGACACATTCTGGTAGTTTCCGCCGTAAAGGATGTAAGTGCCGTTGCTATAGCTGAACTTCAAGGAGGAGTGCTTGGTGACGGGGATGGCGGCGGTTGCTCCGAGACGAGAATTCTCCTGTTTAGTGAGCGGATTTTCGATGCCGGCAACGCTCGTGGTTCCGCCGATCCAATAATTTCCATCGAGGGAGAGCCAGAGGCGTGGCTTGAAGTCGTAACTGAGGTGTCCTTCGAAGGCCACGATCGGGTTTTGCGATTGAGATCTGGTGCCCGGGTAGTAAGAATTGCGCGACCAGAAATCGTGATTCGTGGTGAAGAACCAAGCTCCCGCGTAGCCATCGACAACCCAGTGTCCCCAGCGTTCGGAGTAGCCGAATTCGGGCTTGAAGGACCAGCGGTTAGTGCCCCAGTTGATCAACTTGGTGGGGTCATACTGGCCCGTCGGAGCGATCACTTTCAGGCCAGCGCCGAGCAGGAGCTTCTGATGCCATTTGACAAACTCCTGCGGTTTCATCGTAGGGCCGCCTTTGAGGTTGACCGAAAAGCGATAGACGGAATCGACAAGGCCGGAGCGGTACAAGTTCTGCCCCGCTCCCGCTATCGTTCCCGTGAAGTTTCCGATTCCATAGGGCAGGGCAACGACGATGTTGGCCGAGCGGCCAAAAAGTCCGAAGGAGTGGTAGTAGTTGACGAGGGGGACGCTGTATCTACCTTTGGCGTCGCTGACAGGGAGTGCGCCATTGAAATTGATGCTGCCATCGTAGAAGGTATAGGTAAACGAGACAGCGTTGGAATGGAGTGGAGTAATGAGATAGGCGCGGGGTGCAAGGTCTTGGGCCCGGAGCAGCGGCGACGCGAATGACAGGAAAACTGCCACCGCTCCGAGCCCGAAGACGTGTCGAATTACGAAGTTCGAAACCACTTTCAGTCAGTGCCCTTTCCTGAGCGGGATGGTGCGATTACTGCCCGAGCGGCTTGTAATTGCCATTTGTGGTGGTCACCACGAGACTCTTGGCGGTGGCGTTGAGGACGGTCTGCTGCACGTAGTTGGTGCCGTCGGGCAGACTGGCAAACTGAATCGCCAGCGTGACCACATCCTTGGGATTGTCCATGTACGTGTTCACGTTGATTGAGGCGATCTTTTTGGTAGCAGGGTCGAACGAGAGCGTCATCTGATCGCCCGACAGGGCATAGTCTTTGAATACGATCTGGGCCAGGCCGCCTGCGTTGGGATTCAATGAGACCTTCCCCGCCTGATAGGCCTGTTGCATGCTCTGCGGATTGGGTGGGACGTATTTGGCAAGCAGGGCCTTCACTCCTCCCATGTAGTCCTGCATTTCTTCTTTCTTGTTTGCGATCACTTTCTGTTTCAGCCGTCCTCCGCTCGGGGGCGGGGGAGGGGGAGTGAGCGGAGTCTTCTGGACTTTGCCGTCCGGACCGTACTGGCACGCGGACTGGCTGGGAGGTTTCGGGTCACCCTTGAGGGTGAGTTGGGTCGTTTCGGTCCATTGATACCCGTGGAGTTTCTGCTGGTTTTCGGCGACAGACTGCTTTACCGCGGCCAATTTTTCCTGGAGTTCTGGTCCGGCCTGGGCGATCGCGGGGACGACCACCGCCAGCATAGCGGCGCCAACGAGTAGAGTGCGTTTATAGGTATTCATCATGGTGTTCCTCTCTGATTTCGATTGGTTACGGCTATTTCACGTGCTCCGAACGGTAGCGTCCTCATTGCCGGGTGTGTTTCCGCGACTTAGGTCAGATCGCCATCTCTTTGCTTACGCGGTGCCCTTCGCAGTGACCTCAAGCGCGACGGTCACGTTACTCGGGCTTCTAGGCTGTCGCCCGAGGGTATTCGAGGCCAAGATTCAGCGGACCATGTAGTCTATGGGCGCGTTGATGGCGCGGTAACTGGTAGAAGTGACAGCCGCGGGGGAGGGGCCAGAACCCTGCGGCGGCGACCCCGCGTAAGCGGAAAGCAACTATCTCATCTGGTTCGGATTTCGATGGTTTCCCGTGTGCACACTACGCCGTATTCGTTCTAGCCGAGTTTTACACCTGCTTGGGGAGGTAGGTGCAAATTCTTTCATCATTCCGCCAGCGTCCGAATTCTCCTAGAATATGCTTCGCTTTGTGGGGCGACGAAGGGCCGAGAATGAGAGAGAAATTGGTTGTCAACGCGCTGCTATTGCTTGTTCTAGTGCTGGTGGTGGGTTTGATGCCGCTGGCTGCACAACAAAATCCAGCGATTTTCCCGGAGGGGCTGGCGTTTGGATATATCCCTGCGGGAACCAGCTTGGTGCAAACCGTTAGTGTCTACAACATCAGCGGCGGGGCGAGTGTCACGGTCAATTCCATCACGCCCAGCATCACGCAACTGAAGGTTGTGAGTGGGACGTTGCCGATCACGCTGGGGCCGGGACAGCGCGCGGACTACGGGATTCAGTTCAGCGCGGAGGCAGCCAAGAGTTATACAGGGCACCTCACTTTCGTGATGGCGAGCGGGCCGAGTCAAGCCGTGAACGTGACCGGTTATGGCACGGTCACGACGGCCATTCCTTCGCTCAGCGCAAGCTCGCTGACTTTTGCCAACGTGCCGGTGGGGACGAATGGCCATCCGCAGACGCTGACCATTACGAATACCGGGACGTCGACGTTTTCGGTGACGGGAGTGGTGGTGACGTATCCCTACGCGCAGACGGGATGGACGAAGTCGACCGCGATCGCTCCGGGCAAGTCGATGAAGCTGACGCTTGGGTACGTGCCGACCGCAGAAGCCAGCCAACCGGGATTGATCTCGTTGACGTATGATGTGGCGCCGCCGAATGGCGTGAGTTTGTGGGGAAATGGAGTGAGTCCGACTCTGCTGGGGATTGATACGTTCCCTACGCTTCCCGCGGGCACGCCGAGCTATCCGTATCAGGCGAATCTGGTGGCGGTGGGTGGCACACCTCCCTATAAATGGACGCTGGCGACGGGTTCTACGTTGCCGACCGGGCTGACGTTGTCGAGTTCGGGAGTGATTACGGGGTCGCTTGGGTCGACGGTGGGCGTGGCAAACTATACGTTCACAGCGCGGGTAGCCGACTCGTCGAAGGTTCAGGAAAGGTTCAGCAAGCTGTTCACGCTGCCGGTGCAGGCGTATTCGGGATATAAGAATTGCAACAACATCAGCTGGAATGCGGGAGACGGCTCCGGGCCGCTGATTCCGATCACCGATCTGGGAACGAAGTCGTACTTGGGAGCAGAAGAGGGTGGATTGTACGCGAATGGAAGCAATGTAGACGATGCGAGCCACGACGCGTACGGGCAGAGTGCGGCCGGGGCGATTGTGCCGCTCGACTCGAACGGGAATTACAGTCCGACGGGAAAGTATGTTTTCATTTCCGTGGGACTATCGCTGGCGCAGCAGCCGTTTGGAGAGTTCGTAGATCTGGTCAACACCGATCCGTCGAAGAATCCTAGCCTGGTGATTGTGGACGGAGCGACGGGCGGGGCGACGGCGGCCTTGCTGGCATCCCCGACCAACAACTTCTGGAATGCGATCATCTACGATTACCTGCCCAATGCGGGTGTGACGCCCGCGCAGGTGGTGGGGGCGTGGGTGCTGGATGTGGACGGTGGTCCGGGTGGGACGTTTCCGGCGGACATGAACAGCCTGCAGTCCCAACTGCAGACGATCGCGCAGAATATGCTGGCGAAATTTCCCAACATGAAAGTGGCGTACTACTCCAGCGTGAACTACACAGGCTATTCGAACGGAGCGGCGAATCTGGATCCAGAGCCGTACGGATATGAGGGCGGCATGGCGGTGAAGAACACGATTCAGGATCAGATCAATGGGGATCCGAACATGAATTTCAATCCGGCGAACGGAGCGGTGAAGGCGCCGTGGATTGCGTGGGGTCCATACTATTGGGCGAACGGAATGATTCCGCGCAGCGATGGTCTCGTGTGGAGCTGCCAGGACCTGGATGTGGATGGAACGCATCCGTCGAATCCGGCGGGACGAATTAAGGTGTCGACGCAGTTGTTGAACTTCCTGAAGACAGACGATACGGCGTCGAAGTGGTTTTTGGCGCCGGGAGCAGGGAAGTAGAAGTCAAGGTCGAACTGATCCACAGAGTAGCGCCGGGTGTCGATGACGCTCGACAAGCTGACTTCTCGTTAATCCATGTCTAGGAGCGCGTTAGCGCGCTCCGCCTCTCTTGCGCGAGGGTGATTGGTTTCTGTGCGTCCTCGTGACCTGCTCCACTCTTGCCGACAAATCCGCCTAAATGTGGTGTGAGACATCGCATTATGCCGGTTGTCTCGCCATACCCTCGATGGTCAAAAGTCAAATGCCCCGCCCTATCTCGCAAACAACCGCGAGATAAGGATGGGGCACCCGAGGTTGCCGGCGTCGTTTCGTCAGTGTTTCACTACAAAGTTTTTTCTACTCAGCAGGGCGCCGGCTGGAGTGACGACCCGGATCGGGCCGGTGGTCGCGCCGGGAGGAACCGTCGCGGCGAGATGCGTGTCGGAGAGCACCTTGAAGCTGGCAGCGATTCCGTTGAAGGTGACGCAGGTTGTGCCTTTCAGGTGCGTCCCGAGGAGCGTGACCGTGGTGCCTAGCTTGCCCGCGAACAGAGCTGTGTTTACGAAAGGTGCGAGGCCCATGTCGAGGCTGTAGATGGTGCCGTTGTTGGAGGGACCGCCGAACTCGGTCATGCCGTAGAGGAGTCCGTTGGTGGCTTGCAGGGGCGGAGCCAGTGGAGACGTCTGCGTCAGATTCACGGTGTTGTTGAAGCTGTACAGGCTGGCATAGGTTCCGCTGGTCGAAGTGTTGAACAGCGTGCCGTCGCCGCTCGAGCCTCCGTCGGAGGTGGCGCTGTAGTAGTTGCCGTCGGTGGCGAGAAGCAGGCCAGCTGCGGGAAGAGTCCCGTCCCCGAAGGTCGCGCCGAAGCTGTGGAGAACAGATACGGCGAGGCCCGGCGTGACTTGATAAATGGTGCCTTCGTTGTTAGTGCCGCCGTTTTGTGTGGTGCTATAGAAATTTCCGTTCGAAGCCTGCACGAGCGGGCCGATGGGGAACGATCCGCCGGGACCGCAGGGGAAACTGTAGGTGTTGTTGAGCACCCCGGCGGTGGAAATCTTGACGATCGTTCCACAGAACGAAGTGCCGCCCTGGGATACGGGGATGTAGAGATATCCGTCGGTGCCTTGGGTCGGAGCGGCGATAGGAGAATAGCCGTGGGTAAGGCTGACGTCGAACTTATAGACCTCGGTGAAAGTGCCCGAACTAGTGATTTTGTAGACGATGCCGCGTGAGTTTTCGCCGCCGCCGCTGGTGGTGCCGTAGAAATTGCCGTCGGAAGCGAGAATGGGCGGACCCCACGGGAAGGCTCCGTCTTTGAACGTGTTGAAGTTGTGCAGGATGGTCAGGGTTCCGGTGGGGGTGATTTTGAAAATGGTGCCCATGCTTTCGTTGCCGCCTTGCATGGTAGTTCCATAGAAGTTGCCGTCGGTACCGAGCGTGAGTCCGCCGGTGGGATTGGCACCGTCGGTGGTGGTGGCACCGAAACTGTGGAGGTTTTTGAGTTGGCCCGAAGTGGTCACGTTGAAAACGGTGCCCTGGAGGTTCGCGCCGCCGTTGTAGGTTGTTCCGTAGAGATTGCCATTGGTGCCCTGCACCAGAGTGACGTACCAGGGGTTGGCTCCGCTGATCCCGTTGTCGGCGAAGTTATAGATGGTGGTGACCGTCTGGGCCTGCGCGAGCGCGGCCGTGCAGAGCAGTGTTGCGGCGGCCAGCATGGTGGTTCTAAAAAGGGAGCTGAAAGAAGTGCGCAGGGACTTCTGATGCGAGCCGACCAATCCCGCAGTGCGGTGGAACTCCATGACGATCCTCCTGGGTTCGGAACAGTGCTATTCCAGTGCGCAAACGGGGGTGGGGCGCACCTTGCCTTGGAACGCTACATCACTCTTATGGGGGCCGCAAGATGAAGGAAATTGCATATTTACGCGGGGGTTGTGCTTGCGCGACGGGCGTCGGCTTCGGCTACCCACCCGCGCCGTACTTGCTCGGACGGGATGCTGGACAGATAGGGTTTGAGATCGAGAATGGGCGTTCCATCGAGCATATCGACTCCCCGGACGTGAAGGGAATTGCCGTCACGGCGGAGGAGTTCGACGACGGTCAGTCCGATGGGGTTGGGACGGCGAGGAGAGCGGGTCGCGAAAACACCGTGGGGGCGGTCGTCGAGGGGAGGAGTGCCGAGCAATTCGTAATCTTCGGAGCGATCGAAGACCCAGAGAACAAACAGGTGCGAAAAGCCTTCGATGTCGGTGAGGCCGAGAGCGAATTCCGGCAGGATTTCGAGGACGCCTTCGGCATCGTGCTTGGCGCCAGGGCCTTTGGGGATTTGCTTGGTGTTGTTGTATGGACTTTGAATGTGTCCGATGGGTTGCGGAGAAAACATAGTGGTCCCTCCTTAATGTCGGTGCGTGTTCGGTTTCTTCTTTGAGTTTCTCACTCTTATTGCGTGCGTGCCACACGGAGAATTTTGGAACTGCGCTATGGTCCGCGCGCGATTCCTCAGGGGTTTAAAGCCCGACTCCTTCTCGTTTTCACGCGGCCCTGAAGGGCCGCTCTTCCACGTCGAATCGGGCTGCGTAAATCGGCCTCTCAGCGGGCAGCTCGGGCGGGGGCGCCCGCGCCACATTGGTCCCTATTTTCTCTCGATCTTTTCTAGAAACTGTCGCATGCATTGCTGATTGTCGGCTGTTCGCTTCCGGACAGGGAAATCCATGGGTGGACAGGATGGCTCACACTGTACCCGCAGTTGCCTTCGACCGTCCTTTCACAATCAACAAGTTACCCTGAACTAGCTTTGGTCCGAAGTTTGCTGCCATAGGATCGCTTGACGATCGCGTCACGGGTGGGAGCTAAGGCAAAATATGGAGACTCTGATTCAGGATCTGCGGTATGGCTTGCGCGTGCTGGCGAGGAGCCGCGGGTTTGCGGCGGTCGCAGTCGCGACGCTGGCGCTCGGGATCGGTGCGAATACAGCACTGTTCTCGGTGATCAACGGAGTTCTGTTAAGTCCGCTGCCTTTTCCGCAACCGGATCAGTTGGTCACGCTGCATGAGAACAAACCAAACTTCGAAGGCGGGTCAGTCTCCTATCCTAACTTTCATGATTGGCAGAAAGACAACCACACGTTCTCTTCTCTGGGCCTGGCTCGACCATCCCAATTTATCTTGACGGGCATCGGGGACGCTGAACAGGTGAGTGGAGAGTTTGTCTCCTCAGACTTCTTCACGGTGTTGGGAGTGAAGCCCGTAATCGGCCGCACTTTTGCCGAAGAAGAAGAGCGGGTTGGCGCTGGCCCGGTGGCGCTGATCAGCGGAGGTTTGTGGCGACGCAAGTTCAGTTCGGACCCCGACATCCTGGGGAAGAGCATCACGCTCGATGCAAGAGACTACACCATCGTAGGAGTGATTCCGGCAGACTTTCACCTGGATATTCCAGGCTTCCGCGACAGCCAGGTGTATGCACCCGTCGGGCAGTGGAGCAATCCGCTGCTGCTGAAACGCGGCGCTGGTCTGGGATTCCATGGGATCGGGCGGCTCAAGGCCGGCGTGACCATGGAGCAAGCGCGGGCGGACATGGAAGGAGTCACACGCAGTCTCGCGGAAGCCTTTCCGGATACGGACAAAGGGATCACCGCGAAGCTGACGCCGCTCAAGGAACAGATGGTCGGCCACATCCGGCCTCTGCTGCTGGTGCTTCTAGCCGCGGTTGGATTTGTGCTTCTGATTGCCTGCGTGAACGTCGCCAACCTGCTGCTCGCTCGCGCAGCCAGCCGGACGCGCGAATTTGCAGTCCGCGCTGCGCTGGGTGCGAGCCAGGCAAGAGTCGTTCGCCAATTGCTCACGGAGAGCATTCTGCTGGCGCTGGCTGGTGGGGGATTGGGGTTGTACTTGGCATCGTGGGGGACACGCGCGGCGCTGAGTGTGCTGCCCGCGGCTCTGCCGCGCGGCGAGCAAGTTGGAGTTGACGGCCACGTACTGATCTTTACTGCCGGTATTTCGTTGCTGGCGGGAATTTTCTTTGGCTTGACGCCTGCCCTCAAATCATCGCAACCGGACTTGCATGAAATGCTCAAGCAAGGTGGCCGGGGAACAAGCGGAACCCGCCAGCGCATGCAGAGTGTATTCGTGGTGGCCGAGATCGCGCTCGCTCTTGTGCTGCTCATCGGCGCGGGATTGACCATCCGCAGTCTGGCGAAGCTGTGGGGCGTTGATCCCGGTTTCAATCCGCACAATGTGCTCACGTTTGGGCTTTCGCTTCCGCCCACGATGATGCATGCAAAGCCGGATGCGATCCGCGCCGCGTTTCGGGAGTTCGATGAGAAGTTCGCTTCCGTTCCGGGCATCCAGGCCGTTTCTCAGACATGGGGCGCAATTCCGTTCAGCGACGATGACGAGCAGCTTTTCTGGCTTGAGGGCCAGCCCAAGCCCGCTAACGAAAACGACATGAACTGGGCCATCGACTACATCGTCGAACCCAGCTACCTGAAGACGATGGGCATTCCGTTGCTGCAGGGCCGGTTCTTTACCGTCCATGACGATGAACACGCGCCTCTAGTGGTCGTGATCGATGAGGTCTTCGCTCAGAAATATTTTCCCAACCAGAGTCCGCTCGGCAAAAGGATCAACATAGCCCGTTCAGCGCAACTGGCGGAGATCGTGGGCGTGGTGGGGCACGTCAATCAGTGGGGCTTGGCCACCGATGATCAGCAATCGCTCCGATCGGGCCTTTACATTCCTTGCATGCAAATGCCGGATGAGTTTATCGCGATGACTCCGTCAGGTTCAGCCGTAGTGTTGAGATCCGAGGGGAACTCGGCCGGGCTGCTCGATTCTTTGCGACAGATCAACGCGAAGATGAGCAACCAGCAGGTAATCTTCGGCGCGCAAACGATGGACTCGCTGGTTTCCGATTCTGTGGCCACGCGGCGGTTCTCGATGATCCTGCTCGCAGTGTTTGCAGTGGTGGCGCTCTTGCTGGCGAGCGTGGGAATTTATGGCGTGGTTTCTTATGTGGTTGGACAGCGAACGAACGAGATCGGCATCCGCATGGCCCTGGGAGCGCGCCAGGGGGACATCTTGCTTCTTATTCTGGGCCGTGGCGGAAAACTTGTCGGGCTCGGGGTCGCAGTTGGACTGGCTGCTGCCTTGGGCGTCACCAGGCTTATGGCGAGTCTGCTGTATGGAGTCGGAGCTACTGATCTACCGACGTTTGCCGGAGTCGCGGTGCTACTGACGGTGGTCGCGCTGGCCGCGTGCTACATCCCGGCCCGCCGTGCCGGCAAGGTCGATCCCATGGTGGCGTTGCGCTACGAGTAGGCCGCTTCCGATTTTAGGAAGCGGCCCTCAGGGCTAAAGTCGACTTATTCCTGCGTTCTCACGCGGCTCTGAAGAGCCGCTCTTCCACGGCGGTCCCGCTAGGCGATTTCTTTGTTTCGAAAGCGCGGGCGGGGGCGCCCGCGCCACATAGCGCCCTCGTCTCTCTTACATCTTTTCTAGTCTTCCTTTTTTTCTGGCTCCCTCGTGATCGGCTTTTCGATGGGCTTGCGGGGGAGCATTTGGTCACGCATCGCGGCGTCATAGACGAAACTGGCGACGATGACGGAGATTTGTTTCAGGTCTTCGGGCTGAAGCCGGTCGTAGACATCCATGTTGGAGTGGTGAGTGCGGGTTTCGTACTCGATGGGATCTTGAATGAATTGGAATCCGGGGATACCGACGGCATCGAAGGAGAGATGGTCGGTGCCTCCGGTGTTGCGCATGGACATCGTGGTCATGCCGAGATCTTTGAAGGGACGCATCCAGGCTTCGAAGATGGGGGCCACGGCCTCGTTCTCCTGAAGATAGATGCCGCGGATTTTTCCGGTGCCGTTATCGACATTGAAGTAGGCGGAAACTTTGGCTTGCTCGGGCTTCACGGTGACCGGCCCGGCGTCGCGGCGAAGGAGCGTGGGCATGTCTTTCATATTGGGATCATCGGAGCGCGGACGCGAGCCGAAGTGCTGTTCGACATAGCCTTGCGAGCCGAGGAGGCCTTCTTCCTCGCCGCTCCACAGGCCGATGCGGATGGTGCGGCGGGGCGTGATGCCGATAGCTTTCAGGATGCGCATGGCCTCCATCATGACGATAGTGCCGGCGCCGTTGTCGGTGGCGCCGGTTCCGGCGTGCCAGGAATCGAGATGGGCGCCGAGCATGACGATTTCATCTTTCTTGTCGGTGCCGGGGATTTCGGCGATGGTGTCGTACTGCATGAGGTCGTCGTCGTAAAAAGTGTTGATGACATTGAGTTCGAGCGTGACATCTTTTTTCTGCTGCAGGAGACGGGCGATGCGGGTCCAGTGCTCGGAGGCCAGCGTGAGCTGGGGAACCGTGGTAGTTTCGCCGGGCTTGTAGGATCCGCCGGACTGAACGAAGACAGTGCCACCGCCGGCGGTGCCGCGGCTGTGGTCGATGACCGCGAGAACTTTTTCATCGGCGTAGAACTGGTTGAGATCTTTCTGGAACTGGCGGCGACGCGCGAACTCGGCCATGCGGAAGGGCGGGCGCTCGCCGGGGATTTCATACTCGGAGGTCTTGGCGAGATCTTCATCGCTGTAACGCTTATAGGGAGCTTCGGCGATGGGCTTTACGTCGGCGTCGGGTCCGGTGATAACAATCATTCCGGCGAGCTTGCCCTTGTACTTGTCGAAGTCCTCTTTCTTTTCGATGGTGACGCGAATGCATTTACCGGTGACGACACCGTTGGTGCCGGGCGTCCACGCCTTGGCGTAGACGATGAGAGGAACGATGTCGGGAGTCGTCATGCGGGCGTTGACGTATTGATTCGCCCATCCGCGGCCGAACGGACCCCAGGATTCGAGGTGGGCGTTGCTCATCCCGGCGGCGGTCAGCTGGTCTCGGGTCCATTCGTTGGCCCGCTTCATGTTGGGAGATCCGGTGAGGCGCTCGCCGATGGAATCCATCAGGCCCGTGGCATATTCCATGACTTTGGAATTGTGGAAGCCTTCATAGCGAATGCGGGAGATGGCTTCCAGATCGACTTTCTCCTGGGACCACAGGGCGGGAACGAACAGCAAAATAACGATGAGTGAACAGACGAGTCGCGTAGACCTCTGCATGATGGAGCGCTCCTGAGTGGGAATCAATCGGGGATTATACAGCCGGGAGTCGCGTGCAGCGGGTCGTGAAATTGTAAAGTTATTTCAAGATGGAGGAGGAAGCATCAACCACCGAAGACACCCTTCGACTCGGGGCAGGCTCCGGCGCACTCAGGGAATGACTAGGGCTCTCTTTACGACGGGTCCTTCTCTTTCTCTTTCTCTTTAACGACAGGCGGGGCAACGGGCTCTTTGCGTTTTTCGTTGGTGTCGACGGAGTAGAGCATGTAGTGATCGAAGCTGTGGCGGCGGTAGTAGCGGTGTTTGCGAAGGTCGAGGTATATCTCTGCCGTTTTCGGCAACCAGAGAGTTGTATTCTTCTTGGGAAAAGGCACCGGTCCATATTCCACGGTCTGATGCTCGCTGAGCAACTGGATTTCGGGCAGGGGTTTGATCAGATCGGCTTCGATGCGCACAATTTGAAACTTGTCGGCGGTAATCCAGGCTCTACCTTTGAGATCGACGGGGAAAGCCTGGCCACCGACGGCATAGCTGTGCATCCGATTGGGACGGTCGTGACGTTGGCGGAAATGTACGGACCAAGCGGGCTGTCCGTGCCAGTCGACCTGTCCCTCACAATCCAAATCGAAGTCTTTCTGCATGTCGGGATGAAAGACCAGCGCCAGCGTCATGAAACCTATGCTTGCGATGCCGTCCGGATAACCCTTCTGACCGGGTCGGTCAGCACGATATTCTTCGATCAAAGCAGCACTCGGGTCGGAGTCGGACACCGATGCGACGTAGTCGTACTTTCGCGTCTCGGTGTTGGTTGCGAAACCAAAGGCGTCGATCGACTGATGAAACAATTCTTCGTTAGCGGCGAAGCGGGTAAGATCCCGAACTAACTCCTGCACCCTTTTCCCCGATTCGTCGATGACTTGTGCTGCAGGACAGGCCACCTCGGGGACGAAGGTTGGCCTGGTGTCATCGACGTCGGGAGGCCGCCATGCCTGAGTGGTGAGGGCAGGATCGGGAACGGCTCCAAGCGGATTGGCGCGCGATGGCTTGAGATCTGACTGCTTCGCGTTTCGATCTGCCGCGGAGCCGGAGTTAGTTTTCTTGAGATCTGCGATCAGGTTGTGAACTTGGTAGACCATGGGATTCTGGGGGGAATCCTTCAGGAAGAGTTCGAGGGCTTGAATCGCCTCCTGGTTCTGCCCGAGACCGATGAGGGCTTGCGCAAGGGCCAGTTCGGCGGAACTGGCAATCGACTTTCCATCCTTCTGGCCTTTCGTGATCGCAATTTGCGCTTCGTCGCGGGCCTTGCTGTAGTCCTTCTGTCCAAGGTACGCGGCCGCCAATAAGTTATGAGGCAGCCAATTGTCGTCGTCGGCTAGAACGGCTTGCTCCAAAGCGGATCTAGCCGCGGGATAGTTTTCTTGTTCCAACTCGGTTCTGCCCAGCAGAGTCAGCGCCTGGGCGTTGTGATGGCCGAGGGATGTGGCGGCAGTCAAGTGTGTTTGCGCCTGCGCGTAATCTTTCTTCTGGAAGTAGAGATACCCGAGAAGAAAATCCAAATCTGGACTGGAGGGGGCCAATTTGTAGGCGGCATCCAGATGCTTCTGCGCATCGGCGAGATTGCCCGCTTTGAGTTGGGATACAGCGTGCCTGGCTTCTTTTCGCGCCTTCGCAGAGAGGATGCCTTCCGTGACGTCGAGGTTGACAGCGGAAGGATCGCGTTGCAGCACGATGTCGATCGGTTCCGGGTGAATTGTGCTCACCGCCTGCACCTCTTGACGAGCGGTGATGTATCCCAGCGCGCTCACCTCTATTTCATAGTTTCCGAACGCTGTGTCGACGAACACACCGTCTGCGTCGCCTTCGATGGTTTGGAACACGCCCAAGTGATTAGCGAGATTCATGAGTTCCAAACGGACCGGGCCACGGATGCGAGCGCCTCCTGCCTTCTCGGCGAACACATGGAAGACGAACACTGCGGTGCCCGGAGCGGTGTTGTAACTCGCGATGTTTGGAATGTTTTTCGGATTTCTGGTAAGTTCGCCCGGGCCGTTTGCCGGGATCTGGGCGAGCACGTTCACCATGAGAGTGCACATTACCAACAGGATCCAGAGTGTGTGGGCGATGTTGTGTTCGATGTTACTGACGCGGATCATGGGGGCCTAAGATTTCTTCTCGACGGCAGGTGGCACCGTCGGCTCTTTGCGCTTTTCCTCGGTATCGGCAGAGAACAACATGTAGTGATCGAAGCTGTGGCGGCGGTAGTAACGGTGTTTGCGGAAATCGAAATAGATTTCGGCACTTTTCGGCAGCCACAGGGAAGTATTCTTCAGGGGAAATGCGACTGGGCCGTACTCCACGACCTCGTGTTCACTGAGAAGCCGGATCTCGGGCATGGGATTGAGCATCTCGGATTCAATGCGGACGATCTGGAACTTGTCGGCGGTGATCCAAGCTCGTCCTTTCAAATCCACGGAATACACCTGATTGCCGACTTTATAACTGTGGATGCGGTTGGGGCGGTCGTTACGCTGGCGGAAGTGGACGAGCCAGGTGGCTTGTCCGTGCCAGTCTCCGAGGCCTTCGCAGGTCATGGCGAAGGTGTCGCGCATGTGAGGATGGAAGACAAGCGCGAGAGCTGCGAAGCCGGTACTGGCAATGTGGTCTGGGTAGTCCTCGGGGGTGATTTTATCGGTGCGGTATTCGTCGACGGCGAGAAATCCAGGCTGGGGCTCGGAGATGGAGGCGACGTAGTTATATTTGCGAGTTTCTGTGCGGATGGGAATGCCAAATTCGTCGAGAGATTGATGCAGCAAATCTTCGACTGCCGCGAAGCGCGCCACGTCGTCGACCAACTCCTGTACCCGTCTACCGGATTCTTCAATCACCTGCGTGGAGGGGCACGGCACTCCGGGAGCGACGGAGGGCGTGAGGTCATCGATGCCTGGAGGCATCCAGGACTTCAGGGAGAGACTGGGGGCGGCCAGCGCCGCTAAAGGATCAACGCCGGAAAGGCGGGCTTCGGTTGCAGATGCGTCGGCGGTGGAGGCAGGGTGAGATGGGTGCTGCTCGATGTCCGCGATCAAAGAGCGGACCTGGGGCGCCATGGGATGCTGAGGCGCTTGATCGAGAAAGACGTTCAGAGCCTGAATCCCGGCTTGATCCTGACCCAGGTTTACCAGCGCTTGTCCGAGGACGAGTTGGGCCGGCGTGGCATTGTTCTTGCCAACGGTGATTGCGATCTGCGCCTGGTCCCGTGCTTTCTCGTAGTCCTGCTGGTGAAGGTAGGTGTCGGCGAGCAGGTTGTGAGGTAACCAGTTTTCGTTATCGGCGAGTATGGCTTGCTCGAGTGCTGATCGCGCTGCCGGGTAATCCTTGCGTTCGAGGCCCGTTCGGCCGAGCAGCGTGAGGGCCTGAGCATTGTGTGGGTTCAGATTCGCTGCTGTCCCCAGGTAGGTTCCGGCCTGCGCGAAATCTCTCTTCTGAAAATACAAATAGCCAAGAAGGAAATTCAATTCCGGGCTGGAGGGCGACAACTTATACGCGTCGTCGAGATGCTTTTGCGCGTCTTTGAGTTTTCCCGACTTGAGTGCGGAAACTGCATGCTTGGTTTGCTTTCGCGCTTGGGGCGACATGACTCCGTCGGAGACGTCGAGATTGACCGCTTGAGGATCGCGGCGCAGTACGACGTCAGAGAAGGATGGACCGAGCGAGTCGACAACCTGCACCTCTTTATGAGTGCTGAGATAGCCGACGGCGCTCACTTCTACGTCATAACTTCCGAAGGGTATGCCCGTAAAAACTCCGCGGGACGTATCTTCGGTAGTCTGCCAGGTGGCGGCCTGACTAGTTGGGTTCACAAGCCTTAGCAAGGCCTGGCGATCGAGATGAACGCCTTTCCGTTCGGCATAAACGGTGAAGACGATCACTCCGGTGCCAGGGGGCGTGTCGTAGGTGGTGACGACTGTCATCGGCTGGGAGTCGCGGTCGAGGTGACTCTGAGCGAAGGCAGCGGCGGGGACGAAGCAACCGAGGAAAAGCGAGGCGAAGAGAGGCAGCGCGGAAGATGCGAATCGAATGGCGCTGTGGCGGAGCATGAACAGATCCTTGGGGGGAGTGTGGCACAGTCGCAGTCATGGGTCAAACCGAAGTCGAGTCCCGTGTCGCTAGCACATCAAATGTCCGGTCGAATTAGCAGGTGATATGTCCGCTTTTCCGGCGGTGGGTAGGAGACCATGCGAAGCATGGACTCATACTCGAGGGCCGCCATGGAGCGGGCGATGAAGATACAAGAAGTAATTTTGCGGGCGATGGCGAAGAAGATTACGTGGTGGCAGGCGGCCGAGATTCTGGGTTTTAGCGACCGGCATCTGCGGCGGATACGCGAACGTTATGAGCAGTTTGGCTATGAAAGTATGTTCGATAAGCGCCGCGGGCAGCCCTCCCCCAAGCGTGTGCCCTTCGCCACGGTGGAGAAAGTGCTGGCACTGTATCGGGAAAGGTACTTCGATTTGAACGTGCGGCATTTTCACGAGAAGTTAGGCGAGGAGCATGCGATTGCTCTGAGTTACACCTGGGTGAAGTCGGTCTTGCAAGGGGCGGGGCTGGTCGCGCGCCAGCGCCAACGCGGGGCCCATCGCAAGCGTCGGCCGCGGCGTCCCTTGCCGGGGATGCTGCTGCACATCGATGGGAGCCGGCACCAGTGGTTCCAGGACGAACGCTGGTACGACCTCATCGTGATCCTGGACGATGCCAGCAGCGAGATCTACTACGCGCAGCTGACCGAGGAAGAATCCACCGTGACGGTCATGGCTGGGCTGAAGGAGGTGATCGAAGACAAGGGAGTTTTTTGCGCTTTGTACAGCGATCGCGGCAGTCATTTCTGGCTTACCCCGAAGGCGGGAGGCAAGATCGATCGGCACCGGTTGACGCAGGTCGGTCGAGCCTTACGCGAGCTGGGAGTGCAGATGATTCCTGCCTATTCCCCGCAGGCGCGGGGACGTTCGGAGCGCAACTTCGGGACTTGGCAAGGGCGCTTGCCACAGGAACTGCGGCTCCGCGGAATCCGCAGTCTGGAGGCGGCCAATCACTTCCTGCGCGAGCACTACATCGCTGAGTTCAATCGACGCTTTCAAGTAGCGGCGGCGCAGCGTGGCAGTGCGTTTGTGCGCCGCTCCAGCCGAGATCTGGATTTGATCTTCGCCCTGCAGTTCGAACGCACCGTCAACCGCGACAACACGGTGAGCATTCAGAACCTGCGCTTGCAGATTGAACCGGTGCGCTGGCGCGCCACCTTGGCTGGCTGTTCAGTCACGGTGCACCAGCATTTGGACGGAACTTTCACCCTGACGCACGGCCCCCAGCGTCTGGGGCACTACAGTACGGAAGGAGTGTCGTTGGCAAACGAAAAAATCGTGGCGCGCAAGGCTGTGGAAAAGACGCGAGGCGGAAAAGTCCAAAAACCGACTTTCCCGCCTCGCTTGGAAATCCCGCAAACCCCGCGGGATTCCCACTTTCCCACAGCCTCGGCGACGGCGGGAGATTAACCTATACCGGACATTTCACTTGCTACGAAAAGCGGACATTTTAACTTGCTACCGACAACCGAAGTCGAGTCCCGGCGTGCAAGGACTTATTCCTTTGACGCGGACTTGGTAGTACCGGCGGCTGGCTCAGTGGAGGCGGGCCGGGCATCTTCGTCGTCATTATTCTTCACGACGTATTGCACGATGAGCGAGATGCGGCGATTGGAGGGGTCGAGAGGAGCGTCGGCCTTGCGGAGACGCTGGTCCGCGAACCCGCGGACCTGGGTGACCTGGTCGAGGCGAACTCCGTTGGCCTGCATGACACGGCGGGCGGCGTTGGCACGATCGGCGGAGAGTTCCCAGTTGCCGTAGGCTTCGGAGGTGTAAGGCTGGGAATCAGTGTGACCTTCGATGGAGAGTTTGTTGGGAAGTTTGCCTAACTCCTGGGCGAGGGTGACGAGCATGTCGCTGCCATCGCCTTTCAATTTGGCCTTGCCGCTATCGAAGAAGGTGCCGCTGGCGGACTCGGAGAGTTCAATGCGGAGGCCTTCGGCGGTAACCGTCATTTCGATGTGGCTCTTCAGTTTTTCGAAATCCGACATCTGCCTCATAGCCATCTGCAATTGTTCTTTCAGGCGAGGCATGTTGTCGCGGGTGAGGGTGAAATTCTCGCCCGATCCGATCATGTTGGAACCAACCTTTTTGGAAGTTCCGGTGGGGTCCTTGAAATATCCGCCGACGGCTTCCTGGACCTGCTTGCTGGAGTTGAGGAGCCAGAGGACGATGAAGAGGGCCATCATGGCAGTGACGAAATCGGCATAGGCGACCTTCCATGCGCCGCCGTGGTGGCCGCCATGGCCACCTTTTTTCTTGAGGATGATGATGGGGCGAGTCTTGTCCATGGTTTTTCAGGAGGCGGCGGGGGCAGCGGCGGCGGCCGTTCCTCCGCCACGGCAAGCTGCTTCGAGTTCCTTGAAAGAGGGGCGGACGTGGCCAGGAACGGCACGACGGGCCACTTCAACGGCCATGATGGGAGCAGTCCCTTTCAGAAAAGAGACCATGAGGACGCGCATGACGTAGAGGAAGGCGTGTTCTTCTTCGGCGGCCTTGGTCATGTTGGCGGCGATGGGACCGACTAATCCGTAACACAAGAGAATGCCGAGGAAGGTGCCGACTAAAGCGGAGGCGACCTTGTGCCCGATTTCTTCTGGCGGACCGCCGAGAGCGCCCATACAGATGACGACGCCGAGTACGGCGGCGACGATGCCGAGGCCGGGAAGAGAATCGGCCACAGTGCTGAGGGCAGCGGTGGGCGCGGCGGAATCCTGGTGATGAACTTCGAGGTCGAGGTCGAGCATTTGATCGAGATCGAAGGCGTCGACGCCGGTGATGGCCATGCGGAGCGAGTCGCAGACGAAATCGCGAACGTGATGGTTCTTGAGGAAGGAGGGGTTCTTGAGGAAGACCTGACTTTTGTCGGGCTCTTCGACATCAGCTTCCAGGGCCATGAGTCCGTCTTTGCGGGCCTTGTTGAGCAAGTCGTACATCATTTTCAGGGTGTCGATGTAGGTCTGCTTGCCGAACTTCGAACTGCCAAACACGCCGCCGATTCCGCCCGCGATCTTCTTGATGATGTGGAGCGGATTGGCGACGAAAAGCGTGCCCAGGGCGGCGCCTCCGATAATGATCAATTCGGCTGGTTGAATGAGGACGCGGAGGTTGCCGTGCTCCATGAGGTACCCTGCCACAATGCAACCGAAGACGACGACGATGCCGATAATTGCAAACATGCTAACTCCCGGATGATCCTTTCGGAGGAGATCCGTTGGAAGCGGAGACCGGGCTGGTTCGCCAGGCGGAAGCGGACTCCAGTGATTTCTGTGCGCGCTGCGTCAAAGACTCGACGGAATCGTCGGGCTGTGCGGAGGCTTCGCCGACGGCGATTGGGAGGGAACGGCGTTCTCCCCACCATTCGATGCCGTCGCCGGAGAGCGTGCGGCGGACACGTTCGCGGACGGCGGAAAGGGTTTCTTCGCGGCAGCCGTTAAGGATGACAAGGAACTGGTCGTCGCTCCAGCGTCCGATGAAGTCGGTGGACCAGAGGGTGCTTTCGAGAGAACGGGCGACGACGCGTAACAAGGAGGAGGCTGCTTCGGGTCCGAGGCTGGCGCGAAAGTGGGGCAGGCCTTGGAGTTGCAGGCAGAGCACAGCGAAGGGGGCCTGCAACTCGATGAAGGCCGCGAGAACGCGGCGCAGATGAGCCAGGATCAAGGTGTGGCTGGCGACGTTGGTAACTTCGTCGATGCAGCCGGGAGGCTTCAGAGTATCGTCGCAGCGAATGGGGGGAATGGTTTGTTGAAGTTCTTCAAAGGTCTCGACGGCGCCGATGATGGAGCCGTGATGGTTGTGAACGGGAAGAGCGCGGATGCGGACCGGGATTTCGTATCCAGCCTTGTGCTGAAGGAAGCCGACGGATTCGGAAGGGTGTGAGGTCTTGATGGCGCGGGCGACGGGACAGTCTTCTTTGCAGAATTCGCAGCCGGGCTGGTCGCAGTGGAGCACAGCTTCTGAGACGCAGGAGTGGCCGATGACGTCGTGGCGCAAGTGTCCCGTGATGCGCTCGGCGCCGTCGCTCCAGATGACAATTTTCTTTTGCATGTCGACGACGCAGAGGCCGGCCGGCAGGCTCTCGAGAATGCTGCGGCAGATGTCGGAATCATGGAATAGGGACATGCGGGGTCGCAGGAAAATCCGCGACTATGGGGGACATCGGCAAAATCCACAAGGGACTTCAGAGGGCGCAGCCGAGATTGTCCTGGCCGGAGAATGGGAAATACAGATTTTTCATGAAGAAAGAGGTGGCGGGAAAGGAGGATACTGCGCGGAAGTGCCATAGGCAGGTCAGTCAGGCCCATTTTATTTTCGTCGATAAGCAGTTCTGGGAGAGGGCTGCCCGGGCGTCCTGGACTCGAAAGAGTTTGGGGCGCTCATTAATTTTGGGGCTCTTTTTCACTGCGAGGCGAACGCGATCGGGCGCTGTTCTTGCCGACTTCTTCTTTCTCGGTTTTCTTTCCTGCAACAGGTGATGGCCGCAGATGATGCGGGTATGGGCCCGGCTTCGCTGTTTCTCGCTGGAAGACTCGGGGATTCAGTTCGTGGAAATGGTGAAGTTGACGGTGATGCGGGTCTCGGTCTCGACGGGCTCGGCGCCCTGAAAATGTGGTTTGAAATGCCACTGCTTGACGGCTTCCTGGGCGGCGCTGGCCAGGATGGGCGGACCACTGACGACACGCAGATCCTGGATCGAGCCGTTCCTGCCGATCATCGCCTGCAGAATCACTGAACCTTGAACCTTCATTTGGCGGGCCAGCAAGGGATAGCTGGGCTTCACCGGCTGGCTGACAATTTCGGCGGTGTCGGAGGAAATCTGCACGTGCTCGGCGGCTGCAGTGGTTACACTGGCCGCGGTGTCGGCCGTCCTAGTCGAGGGCTGAGAGAGCGGATGAGGAGGTGTGCCGGGTTGAAGATCGACGCGCACTGAGTTGGTGCCAGGACGGATCACGCGGTGGATATCGCCTGCAACGACTTCGACTTCGAGAGGGGGCAGGACGGTTCTGATGGTCGAGGAGGCGGGAGGAGCGGTGGCCTCCGTGGCCTCGAATGCTGGAGAATCCGCCTTCGGTTTCGGTTTTGTCTTCCCGCTGTGGGGCTTCTTGCCTCCGGCGGAATCGGAGTTGACGGCAACCGCCGGAGCGGATTGGAGTTGTGGCTGTTCCAGGGGCTGATCAGCGATTTCCGGTGGGTTGGGGAACCAGAAATCACGATCACGGTAGAGCGCGAATCCCAAAGCCAAAACAAGCAGAGTCAGAGCGATGATCATCATGCGGCGCTGCTTGGGTTCTTCGGGGCGGCTGGAGCGCGGGTTTCCCAGCAGGCGACGATTGGCCCTGGCGACGAATGTGTCGAGATCAAACATGCGGGGAGGAGTCCGCTCCTGATTCTGCGGATAGTATGCCTACAAAAGTGGCGAAAGGCCAGCAGAAGCGGCGGAGCACGCACTCGAAGGGGCAGGCCGCTGGGACCATTGATCGTGATATGTTGGGCGTAACTTTTGCGGGCCTGTGGAATCCCATGATGGGGAAGCGGTGGGAGGAGTATGGAACCAGAGAACGAAAAAGAGAAGCCGAGCGAAGCGACGGGAGATCCGACGGCGGGCGAGCAGGCGGTCGCGGATGCCAAGGTTGTTGAGGGGAAGGCTGCTGAACCTCGAGTTGCGCCCGCACAAATTGTGCGGCCGGGGATGACTGAGCGCAGGTTTGCGCAGGTGTCGCGGCGGGAATTGCTGAAGGTGATGCCGGTGCTGGCGTTGGGAGCGTTTGCGATTCCGCGGTTTCAGGACGCGGTGCTGAAAAAGGGGCTGGGATTCAGCGATTGGGCGTCGGAGAAGCTGTTCCGAACGGGGCATCTGGCGCCGACGTTTGCCGATGCTGAGGTGACGCCGTTCGAGAAGTTTCCGATCAATGATTACGACGTGGATGATCCAGGAGTGATTTTTGAAAATTGGGCGTTGACGGTGAGTGGCGCGGTGCAGAAGCCAGGAGACTACAAACTGGAGCAGATCCAGGCGCTGCCGCCGGTGCGGCAGAATACGCGGCATGTGTGTGTCGAGGGGTGGGATGTGATCGGGCGGTTCGGGGGAGCACGGCTGTCGGATTTCCTGAACATGATTGGGGCAGATACTTCTGCGAGATTTTTGACGGTGGCGTGCGCGGACGATTATTACGAATCGCTGGACATGGCGACGGCGCTGCATCCCCAGACGCTGCTTTGCTATGAGATGTACGATCAGCCGCTCACGCGGAAGCATGGGGCTCCGTTGCGGCTGAATATTCCGACGAAAATCGGATACAAGCAGGCGAAGTACTTGACGGACCTCAAGGTCACCAATGTGCTGGAGAAGGTCGGGTATTGGGAGGATCAGGGGTATTCGGAATTTTATGGACTGTAGAGGAGAGGTTTCAATGGTTTCAAAGTTTCGAAGGTTTCAAGGTGCAACGCGATTTGTTTTAGAACCTTGAAACTCTGAATGTTTGAAACCTTGAAACGTAGGAGCACACATGAGCGGTACGGTAATCGAGATTACGCGGACGAAGGGCGACGAGACTGAGGTCGTGGGTCGGGCGGTGTATGAGCATCCGCTCGTAGTGCGGCTGTGCCATTGGCTGAACGCGATTTCGTTGTTCGTGATGGTGGGGAGCGGGCTGCAGATTTTTCGGGCGTTTCCGAGCTTTGGGGCGAAAATTCCGCAGAGGGATTTGCTGAACTGGCCGAAGGCGTTTGCCATTGGCGGGTGGCTGGGTGGCGCGCTGCAATGGCACCTGACGTTCATGTGGATTTATATCGCGACTGGAGTGATCTATCTCGGGTACGAGATTTTCAGTGGGAACTACCGGCAAGTGTTGTTTGCGCATCGGGATATTCCGGGCGTGTGGCCGATGGTGCGGCGCTATTTCTTTTTCGGTCCGCAGCCGGAGCAGCACGAGGCTTACAACCCGCTGCAGAAACATGCTTACACGACGGTGATCGGGCTGGGTGTGCTGTCGGTGCTGACGGGACTGGCGGTGTGGAAGCCGGTGCAGTTTTCCTGGCTGGCGTGGCTGATGGGCGGATTTCATTGGGCGCGGTTGTGGCACTTTCTGGTGATGTGGGCGATGTTGGCATTCGTGTTCGGGCATCTGGTGATGGTGGCTCTGCACGGGTGGAATAACTTTGTGTCGATGCTGACGGGTTGGAAGAAGGATCCGGAGTACTGACGCACGCTTTCTGTCGGGGCAAGATGGCCGAACCGAATGTGGCTTGGAACAATCCGGAGCAGGCGGGCATGATGCGCGAACAGGACCTGATCGCGCGGGTGCAACGCGGGCAGAACGAGTTGTTCTATGAGTTGGTGAAGCCCTATGAGCGGCGGGTGTATGCGGCGGCGCTGGCAATTTTGCGCAACGAAAGCGATGCGGAGGATGTGGTGCAGGAAGCGATGCTGAAGGCGCTGGCTAACATCCGGCAATTTCGCGCGGAGGCGCGGTTCAGTACCTGGCTGATTCAGATTACGGTGAATGAGGCATTGATGCGGCGGCGACGGGAACGGGCGGTGGTGATGGAAGGCATCGACGAGCGGCGGGAGGAAGAGAGCGATTACGCACCGCGCGACTTTGCCGACTGGAGGGAGATTCCCTCCGAATCGCTGGAAAGGAAAGAAGTCCGGCAGAGGCTGGCCGAGGCGCTGGCGACGCTCGACCGAAAGTATCGTGAAGTTTTTGTGCTGCGGGATATGGAGCAATTGAATA
Source organism: uncultured Acidobacteriaceae bacterium (assembly GCA_963709025.1). Taxonomy (GTDB): domain Bacteria; phylum Acidobacteriota; class Terriglobia; order Terriglobales; family Acidobacteriaceae; genus Sulfotelmatobacter. The sequence continues at coordinate 72,922 of CAVPVE010000042.1, read as the reverse complement.
TTCAGGAGACGGCCGAGGCGCTCGGAATCTCGGTGGCGTCGGTGAAGACGCGGCTGCTGCGGGCGCGGTTGATGTTGCGCGATCTGCTGGCTGCTGGGTGGAAGCAGGGCTGGTTCAGCCGGTTGCCATTCGAGAAGGGAAGCAAGCCATGGTAGAAAGAGGGTCCGTGAACTGCGAACGGGTGTGGATCGAGATCTCGAACTATATCGAGGGAGAGGTTGACCTCACGCTGCGCTCGGTGATGGATGAGCATTTCCGCACGTGCACGCATTGCGCGTCGGTGCTGCAGGGGACCCGGAATGTGATCCAGTTGTACGGCGACGAGCGGATGATCGAGGTGCCGGCGGGATTTGGGCGGAGGTTGGAGAGACGGCTGGCGCAGAGTGCACGGGTAGGCGGGACGAGGTGGTCGACGTTGTCGGCATGGCTGGTTCCGGTGGCGGCGCTCTTGTTGTTTGCGGGCGGATTGCGGGTGGCGAATTCTTTGGCGACGACGCCGGAGTTGAAGTCCGAGCACGCGCAGCCGGGGTGGGGGATTCCGCCTGAAATGCAGGTGGTGGTGACGGCGGATGCCAAAGTGTTCCACGTGGCCGGATGCGGCGTGATTCATAACAAAGCGACGGAGCGGACGCTGACCGCGAAGGAGGCGATGGAGCAGGGGTATGTTCCGTGCTTAAGGTGCATGCGGGAGTACTTGCATACAGCAGAGGCGGGGCATGTGGCGCTGGAGTCGGAGGCGAATGGTGAAGCGGAGCTTCGCGTTACGGGGCGGTAGAAGCCCGATGACCAATTGCTGGCGCTGAAGCGCCGCTCTTCCACTTGTCCCTCCGGCTAAGCGGCCCCCGGAAAAATCTTGAACCACTAAGGACGCTTAGGTTCACGAAGGTAATCCTGACTGGAATTTCAGGACTAGGAATCCAGCAACTGCCATTCGCCACGGAGGACACAGAGGGACATCGCCCCTAGCAGGCTAGTTGGTCGCGGGTGATCTTTAGACCGGGCAGATTCCCCAAAACTGTGACTGCTACGGATTCGGTTTTGAAGAATTCGTTGGCCAGGCTGGCTAGGTCTTCGGCGGTGACCGCTTCGATTTTTTCGATCAGTTCGTCGAGATCGTAGAAGCGGTCGAAATACATTTCCTGGCGCGCGAGGTTTGACATGCGGGCAGTGCTGGATTCGAGCGAGAGCATCAGGCTGCCTTTGAGCTGGGCTTTGGAGCGCTTGAGTTCTTCTTCGGGCACGGGCTCCGCTTTGAGGCTGCGGAATTCCTGGACTACCGACTGCACGACTTTGGACGCAGAGGCTAGCGAGGTGCCGGCGTAGACGGCGAGGCATCCGGTGTCGCGGTAAGGGTTGAGATCGCTGTAGATGGAGTAGGCCAGGCCCTGGCGCTCGCGGATGTTCTGGAAGAGGCGGGAACTCATTCCACCGCCGAGCAGGGTGTTGAGGATGTAGCCGGCGTGGCGCTTTTCATGCGCGATGGGATAGGCGGGGACGCCGAGGCAGAGTTGCACTTGTTCGAGAGCTTTCTTGTTGCGCAGGATGATGCGCGAGACGGTCTTTGGCGCGGTCGAGTGAAAGCCGTTTTTTGTCGGCTTCATGTGCTCGAAGGCATTGGTAACGAGTTCGACGAAGCGGTCGTGATCGAGATTGCCGGCGGCCGACACGATGATGTTGCCGGGAGCGAAGCGGTGAGAATAAGCTTCGACCACCGAAGGGCGCTCGAAGCGCTTGACGGTTTCCTTCGTGCCGAGGATCGGTTTGCCCAGAGGATGATCCTTGAAAAAATTCTGGGTGAAGATTTCATGGACAAGGTAGTCGGGATTATCTTCGTCCATTTTGATTTCTTCGAGGATGACGCCGCGTTCACGGGCGATGTCGGCTGCGTCGAAGACGGGATTCAGGACCAGGTCGCTGAGAATGTCGAGCGCGGTGGGGACGTGTTCGTCGAGGACTTTGACGTTGAAGCAGATGCATTCCTTGGCGGTGAAGGCATCCATGTTGCCGCCGATAGAGTCGACCTGGCGGGCGATTTCTTCGGCGGTGCGGTGCTTGGTCCCTTTGAAGACCATGTGCTCGATGAAGTGGGAGATGCCGTTCCATTCAGCGTCTTCGTCGCGCGAACCGGTCTGGAGCCAAATTCCGATGGAGGCAGAGCGGATGTGTTGCATCTGCTCAGTAATAACGGTGAGGCCGTTGAGCAGCTTTTGACGACGAATATTGCGGACTTCTTTGGCCATTGCCACTTCCTGGTATTAAACACTAACTAGTTAAGACAAAGGGAATCTGGTGCGGAAGGATCTTTTACTATTCTGACATAGGGGCGGTGGGTGTGCGAGAATAGTTTAGTTATTTAGAATCAGCGGGTTAAGGGGATGATCGGAATGGCCGTCGGGATGAAATTCCAAGTGGAGGAACATTGGCGGGAAGCCGATCCTCGATAGTGTTCTAGAGAGAGCTATGGCAGATTCGGTACAAGTCGCGCTACTCGGACTGGATCGGGCGGAACTCACCTCGTTCGTCGAGGACCTGGGCGAACCGGGGTATCGCGGGCAGCAGTTGCGGGATGCCGTCTACCGGCAGCGGGTGGAGGGGGTGGAGGAGATATCGACGCTGTCGCAGCAACTTCGCGGGAAGCTGGCGGAGCGGGGTGTAGTGGTGGGGCTGCCACGGATTGAGCAGAGATTTGTGTCTCAGGATGGCACGGTGCGGTATCTGATTGCGTTGGCGGACGGACAGACGGTGGAGTCCGTGTGGATGCCGGAGGGGGATGGAGGAGAAGCGGGGGATGGGAGTGAGGCGGGGGAGTTGGCAGAGCGGTTTGAGGACATGAATCCTTCAGGGGCTGAATCCCTAACATCCGAGCAGAGGCCCGCAGCGCTGAAGCGCGGCGCCATCCAAAAGCAAGAACGAGATCAGAGGCCGAGGCAGGGACAGAATCAGGGGCGGTCAACGATTTGTATTTCGAGCCAGGTGGGCTGTGCGGTGGATTGCCAGTTCTGTCTGACGGCGCTGCTGGGAGTGAAGCGCAATCTGAGTGCTGGCGAGATTGTGGGTCAGGTTTGCGCGGTGCTGAAGGATCAGCAAGTATCGCCGCCAGAGGATCGCATCAATCTGGTGTTCATGGGAATGGGCGAGCCGTTCCTGAATTATGAAAATTTTGTGAAGGCAGCGCGGTTGCTGGTGGAGGAAGTTCGGATTGCGGAGCGGCGGATGACGGTGTCGACGGCGGGGATTGTGCCGCGGATCCATGATTTTGGCGGGGAGACGATCCGGCCGAAGCTGGCGATTTCGTTGAATGCATCGAACGACGCGCTGCGCACGCGGCTGATGCCGTTGAACAAGAAATGGAATCTGGAGATGCTGATGGCGGCGGCGAAGGAGTATCCGCTGCGAACACGGGAGTGGATCACGTTTGAGTACGTGCTGCTCGGCGGCGTGAACGACGGTGCGGAGAATGCGAGAGAAGTGGTGGAGTTGCTGCGCGGGATGCGGTGCAAAGTGAATTTGATCGCGCTGAATCCGGGGCCGGGGATCGAGTTTACGACTCCGGACGTGGAGCGGGTGGCGGAGTTTCAGAAGGTTCTGAGGGAGAGTGGGGTTCCGGCATTTGTGCGGCGTCCGCGAGGGCGGGACATTTATGCGGCCTGCGGGCAGCTCAAGCGTACGGTCGAGATTGCCACAGCACCGGCACCGTAGATTCCTTGGGCTTGGAAGGCGCCGAGGCGGTAGCGGGAAGTTCCACACGAAGTAAGATGGCGCCGTCGTCCCGGCGTTCGAGTGAGATCTGGCCGCGGTGCTCCTGCAGGATGCCTTGACATGCGCTCAGTCCGAGGCCGTCATCGGCGTCGAGTGGTGAGACGATTGGCGGGTCGGTCGCGGACGGCATGGCGTCGGTGACGATTTGAAGGACGGAAGTGTCTCGCTGACCAACGGTGCTGATGGTCAGGACGCGGCCGCCACGTTCGCTTAGCACGTGCAGACAGCTAGCGACAAGCTGCAGACAAACCTGAAGCAGCTGATTGGAATCCCCCAAAACTTTAGCGAGAGCAGGATCGAAGTGGGTACGAACATCGACGCCGAGGGATTCCCACTGGGCCTGCGTTAACTTCACAGCGGTGCGCGCCAGGGTATTGAGATCAAGGGGACTCTTGGGAGCGGGAGCCTGGCGGGCGAAGCTGATGAGGCTGGCGACCAGCGACTTTGTGCGGCGGACATACTGACCGATCTTGGCGGCAAGGGGTCTCTGATCGTCGGTAAGCGGCGTGCTGAGAAGCATGTCGGAATAACCGAGCATGGCCGTGATGGGGTTATTGAGTTCGTGAGCGGCGCCGCCGACCAGTTGGCCGATGGAAGCCAGTTTTTCCGACTGAAGGATCTGGGCCTGCAGACGGTTCAGATTCTCGAAAGATTCTCGCGAGAGATTCAGGAGACGGATGAGTTCGCGATCGAGCAAATGCTGACGGCGGAAGACCATGACGCCCATGAAGAACGCGGCCACCAGAGTGAGGGCGAGGCGAAACAGGCGAACCCGCGGAGGCACGCGAATATCGGAGAGGGCCCAGGCGGCGAATATCGGTAGCGAGAACACTGCAATCATGCTGCAGCGAGCGACCCACACGCCGTAGAGAGTGGAGACCTCGCGGGCATCGGCGGCGGGCTTCTCGGGATTTGTTCTCAGGCCGATCCAAGTCAGCCATGCCATTGAGGCAACCATGGGAATGTCATAGAGGCTGCCGCTGTAATACAGCGTACGAGCGATGGCCCAGTTGGCCACTGTAGAACTGGAGGCATAACAGAGGCTCAACCCAAACAGCCCTGCGTAGAGTTTTCTCCATTCTCCTTTACTGGTGATCCAGCAGGCACAAAGACCGAGCAGGAAGGCGACCTCCTCTGAGGAATAGACGGCATTCAAGTGGCGGTTATAAGCAGCCACGTCGGCGACGACGTATTGCCAGGGGATGACGATTAAGACATAGAGGTAGAACCACCAGGTCAGCAATAGCGCGAAATCGAGGCGTCCTACGCGGGCGGCGTATTCGTCGCGGGGCACGTGAGGACGGATGGCCAAGGCGGCCATGAAAGGGACGATGTGCAGGAACAGAATGATGTCTCCGACGAAAAGGTCGGGGACGTCGGTGCGCAGAATGACTTCGAAGTAGGTCCAAAACAGCTGATAGATGAGCCAGAAGAAAATGCCAAGGGTGATGAGGGCCCAGAAGAGGCGCATGCGGCCTTGAGAGCGAAGCACGAGGGGAACGAAGGCGGCAGCCCCGGAGCCCAAGAGGAGGCACTGCAAGATGTCGCTGAACGCGGTCAGTTCAAACGAGCGAGGTAGAAAGAGAGCAGCAAGAACGAAGACCGCCAACAAGGCGGCGACCGCCAGCAACCAGAAATGGGAACGCTTGCTCAAGACATGCCTCAGTAGTGATTTTAGACGGGATCGCAGTCCGGCATTGGTTACCGTGGTAACCGGGCTTACCGGTTCCCCGTTCGTGTCGACTTTGTTTTCATGGACTTAGCACAAAGTTTTCACTTGGGTCTGTTTCCCACGCACCTGTGATCCGAATCGCGCGCTCAACGGGTTGAAGAAGAATGACGCAGTTCTCAAGCAAAGAGCCTCGAGGGTGCGACCTCGACGCTCTCTCTTTGCAAGCGATGCTGAAAAAAATCTACGGAGTTGGCCCCAGTGTGCAATCGGGGTTCACGTTTTGAATGTAGATCGAGTTGTTGCCAATGCGATCGTCTGCCCAGGCGACAGCGGCCATGCCCAAGGGGACAATCTTCTCCGACAACCCATACTTGCTTGCCGGAGCCGAGGAGACAGGGAACTGCGCGCACGTGACGTTGCCATTTCCGTCCAACCGGGTGGCCTGCATGGTGTCCTGTCCGTAGGCCGGCGAATCGACCCAGAACACCAAGGCTCCGGTGCCGATCTGAACATTCTCCACGAAAGTCTGTGTGTCCGGGCCCAGCGGAATAATCACTAGTCCAGTCGAACTCCAAACGGACGCGCCTTTTCCATTGAACTTCTGCCCCGAGACGCCGTTGGTGAACTGGTTGCTGTCCTCCTCGGTCCAGAACAGGAAAGTTTCGTCGGAGGCTGCGCGGTACGACACTGAGGGCTCCACATGCACATTGAGAGTATTGCTCGAGCCAGCAGAGCCGTTGTGCGGGAAAGCCTCGCTTCCGTCCGCCCGGATATGCTGCGCGAACACCTGCAACGTCGGACTGCTGGTGTACCAAGAGAACACCGCGCCGCCGTTGCCGTCGTAGAGAAAGTAGGGAAACTCACCGAATTGCAGGGAGCCCGAATCGAACAGCACCACATTGCTGCTACCCCACAATATTTTTCCTTGGGCCGAAATCTTGTTGGCTCGCAGTTGGTGGTTGCTGCTGAAGCCGTTGTCCCTCTCCCAGGAAACAATCACGCTTCCGGTATCCGCGGCGTGGAGGTCCGAGAGGTTGTAGTTGTAGCCGGACTCACTGAACACAATTGGGCGGCTCCATACCTTGCGGCCCTGCCTGTCGAGTTTCTGAACCATCACGCTGGTGTTGTTGGTCCAGGCAACCACCGCACCGCCATCACTAGTGCCCGTAATTTTCGGAGCATAGTGAGGATTGTTGTTGGTGGTAAGCTGCACACCGCCAGGTCCCCACAAGGCGGTGCCGGACGAACTGATTTTGGCTGCGGTCACCTGCTGATTTCTGCCCTCGCGTGTGTCGAGGAAGGCCAGCAAGGCGTTGCCCTGGGTATCAACATCGAGGCCGTAGTCTTCAGTGGAGGAGTTGGTCAGAGCGGCAACGAGGAGACCATCGTGCACGAATTGCTCCACGCCATTGCTATTCAGACGCTGGAGATAAACCGAATAGCCCGGAGCATTCGGATCGTAGTCGAACCAGCTCACGTACCACTGGTTGTTGGGTAGAGGCTTTAGCTTTGGTTGCACCTGATCGTTGTTGAGCTTATCGGCCAGTGGGAGATTCACCGAAGGATCGGGTGACCACTGTCCCCAAGCCGCCTGCACAGCGGTGAAACTGAGAATGAGCAGAGCGACCAACGCGAATCTGTTTTTCATGACTCCCCCTTTTGCGCCTGGCCCACAGCAGCCAAACGGTCGTGGCCCAGATGCTACTAGGGGCGCGGCTTTTGGGCAATGTGGCTGGGAGTCATAAATGGGAATACGATCCGGATGATTCCGGAGCCACCGGCGGATTCAGTGCTGAATCGACTCCAGGTGTTTGGTGATTGCGTCCAACCTTACTAGTCCCCAGTCTTGATCCGAATCGACCTCATGAAAGATTGGTCCCCAATTTGGCATTTCTCGATCTCCGTGGGGGGGCAGTCCGCCTTCTCTGCCTTCAATGATTTCGTGCACGCGTTCGTAGGGAAACTTCCCGCCACTTCTTTTCGAGATTAGCGTCACATCGGGAACCGGGTGCGTCAGGACAACCGAGTCTGGTCCGTGCCCTCGTCCATCCATTCCATGACAGACAGCGCAGCGGTATTGAAAAATCTTCGCTCCGTCGACGGTGTTAGACGCCGACAAGATGGGGCCCCTCTGCCTGGGGACTGCCTGCAGGAGAAGAGCCGGTAGAAGAAGCAGGCTCAGAAGTAGCAGCGACCATCGTCCTTGCTGATGCATGCGTACCTCCACAACGTTTTTCGATGAAGGACTTGCCGATGAATTCCTCAGGGTCGCCTGCCGGGAGCTGAAGCCTGACGGCATGGAACTGCCCTTTAAGGATTTGTTCGAGACCCATTGCTGGTGGGCGTCGAATGAGAACTTGCCCGACTCCTCGCCGTTGTGGAGCGGCCGGACAAGATGCGCTCGCCCATCTGCGGGAGCCGGGCGCAGTTTACGGTATCCAGTTTTGTCGACCTCCTGCGGAGCATTAGAGTCCCTCCCGGCGTTTCCGTCTGTGATGAGCATCACTAGTCGTAGGCAGCGAAAGTGCGACGGAAGCAACGAGACCGGCATTGTTGTAACATCACTCTCAAAAGGGCGAGCAGGGTACCCCAGAGTCTTACTTGCTGGTAAGCTTTCCCTATTCAATAATATGCCGCAAAGTCGCCGCGCCTTTGGAGATCGAATCCATTGAATCTTCGCGTAGAGCGCTACAAACACTCCTGGAGATTGAGAATTCCGCCGGATCCGGGCGAAACGCGCCGGATTGAGCGGTGGCTGGCGACGGCGCGCGTGTTTCTCGCGGTCTCAACGCTGGTGGCGATCCGCATGGATCCTACCGAACTCGGGAATTCGTGGGCGGCGTACGGGCTGTTCGTCTTTTATTTGGCGAACGGGATTCTGATTCTGATGCTGCTGAAGCGCAGGCAGCAGTCAACTGCCGGGTTTCGGCTATTGGTGCACGCTGGGGATGTGGTGTGGCCCGCTTTGATTTCGATCTTTGCAGAAGGGCCGCGGGCGCCGTTTTATCTCTTCTTTTTTTTCGTCCTGGCAGCGGCGGCTTATCGTTGGGGACTTTGGGAAACGCTGGCCACTGCGGCGGCGGAAGTCGCGTTGCTGTGGATTGAACGCTTTGTTCTCGTCCACCATTGGTTGAAGCCGATGGGTCCGCCGGGATTGCTGGGATTGCGGGTGAATTTGCGGGAGTTCGAACCAGAGCGGTTGTTCATGCTGTCGGTATACCTGCTGGTAATGGGCTTATTGCTGGGATATCTGGCGGAGCAACAGAAGCATCTGCGGGCGGAAAAGGCCGTGCTGACGGGAACTCTGTCGCGGGTGCGGGTGGAAGCGGGGCTGACGGGGACGATTGAGCAGATTTTCCACGAGGCGATGTCGATGTACGGGGCATCGCGGGTGGTATTGGCATCGCAGGAGTCTCACAGCCAGCGTGTTTTCCTGGGAGAACTGGAAAAAGCCGGTGGGCGTGCGGCCGCGGAATTCCGTTGGCTGGAGTCCGGACCGCGCGACGCAAGAATCTACCTTGATGATTTTCCTGGGGAAGTGTGTTATGCCGCGATCGACGGGGCCGAGTGGAAAACGCTGGCGTTGGATGAGGGCGGCCATCCGGTGGCGGTGGACAATCTGGCGCCACTCTCTCAACTGCGTCAGGTACAGGCTTTTGATTCGCTGATCACAGTCGCGTTTTTGTTTGGCAGTGAGTGGAGAGGAAGAGTCTTTCTGTTCAACCCATCGTGGCGAGGCGAGAAGCAAGAGGAACTGCGCTTTCTGCTGGATCTTGTACACCAGGTGGGGCCGGCGGTGTACAACGTTTATCTTCTGCATCGATTACGACGGCGAGCGGGAGCGGCTGAGCGCGCGCGGTTTGCGCGGGAACTGCACGACGGTGCGGTGCAATCGCTGATCGCGGTGGAGATGCAGGTCGACGTGCTGCGGCGGCAATCCGATGCGGGCAAGCCGATCGGCTCCGAATTAGGGCGTATCCAGGGACTGCTGCGCGAAGAAGTGCTGAAGCTGCGGGAACTGATGCAGCAGATGAAAGCGATCGACGTGGATGCGCAGCGATTGCTCGGGGTGTTGAACGACACGGTGGAACGCTTTCAGCGGGAGACTGGAATCAGCGCGCGATTCGTGACCGATCTTGAGGTTCTCGACATGCCGCAACGAGTGTGCCGCGAAATCCTGCGTATTGTGCAGGAAGGTCTGGTCAATGTGAGGAAGCATAGTGGTGCGCGGCACGTACTGGTGCGGTTGGGAGCAAACTCCGAAAAATGGAGCCTGACACTGGAAGATGATGGACGAGGATTCTCCTTTGGGGGGCGCTATAACCAGGACCAATTGGAGGAGGCGGGGAAAGGACCTATGATCATAAAGGAACGGGTGCGTTTGATTGCCGGGCAACTCACTGTAGAATCAAATCCCGGACAGGGAACGCGCCTGGAAATCATTGTGCCTCGAAACGGGGAAGTGCCACATGAACTTTAAGAAATCGCAGCCGGTTCGTCTGGTGATTGCGGACGACCACCCGATCTTCCGCGATGGGCTCCGGCGTTTACTGGAGGCCGAGGCTGACCTCAGAGTTCTAGGAGAAGCGTCGGATGGGGCGGAGGCGGTCAAGTTGGCGAAATCGTTGAAGCCTGACATCCTGCTGCTCGATCTTGCGATGCCGAAGCATCCGGGACTGGAAGCGCTGCGGGACCTGAGTATGCCAGCGAATGCGACTCCGGTGCGGGTGATCCTGCTGACGGCGGCGGCGGAGAAAGGCCAGATTGTGGAAGCGTTACAACTGGGAGCGCGCGGAGTAGTACTGAAAGATTCCGCGACGCAGTTGCTGTTGAAGGCGATTCACACAGTCATGGCGGGCGAATACTGGGTGGGGCGGGAGAGCGTTTCGAATCTGGTGCAGTACCTTCGGACACTGATGCAGTCTTCGCATGACGAGGCGAGGCAGAAGAAGTTCGGGTTGACGCCGCGGGAACTGGAGATCGTTTCGGCCGTGGTGGCGGGGTACTCCAACAAGGAAATAGCGGAATACTTCAAGATCAGCGAAGATACGGTCAAGCACCATCTCAGCAATATCTTTGACAAGCTGGGGGTTTCGACTCGTCTGGAACTGGCGCTGTTTGCGGTGAATCAGGCGTTACCGCTGAAGAGCATTGCGTAAGGGCCGTTCTAGAAGGGTGCCATCCGGTGGCACTTCCGTGCCATTGGCGGTCCAAAGTGCGAACACTAGAATTGTAAGAACTTACAAAGCCTCGGTAGGACTGTGGGTAAAGGGGTTAAGTATGAGGCCGTGGTGCCCGAGTCGGAGTGGGTACAGCTAGAAGAAAGAAATGAGGAGCCCCGTGGCAAAACGTTTGCAGCAGCTCTGGAACGATGAGCAGGGACAAGACATTGCGGAATATGCGGTGATGTTGGCTGTGATTCTGGTGATTGTCGTAGGAACAATCCGGCTCATCGGATCGAATGCGAACAGCGTGTTCTCGCAAGTCGGCAGCGCGATTCAGTAGCCCCGCACTCCGCGACGCCCGGCTTTGCTTGCGAGTTGAGGCGTTGATCCCGCCAAGTTCCGCAGTCCCAGGAAGGCGTCAGCCTTCTTAATCCTGTCTTCGTGATTTCCCCTACCTGCTGATCTCGATGTAACTACTTTTGTTCTGTTCGTGAGGATGACGGTGTTGTGAGAGCCACTTTGTCCGTACCCCCGGTAGATAACCGGGTGAGGTAGGGGAAGAACGGAGTGATCTCAAACTCCATTTTCTCGCGGGCGGAGGTCAAGGCAACCGGCTTGGCCTTGGAGAGTTCCACCTGATCGGTCCAAGGATCGATCTTGATACGTCCGCCGAGAGGTAGAGCCGCGATCTGGTCGAGACGCTTGGCATCGAGCGGAGGAGCGGCGGCGAGCAGGCTCGACATGCGCATGCTCTTGCCACCGGCAAAGTTGTTTCCCAAGTGAGGCCGAATCAAGTGAGGCAGGTCGGGCCCTTTCACCTGCAAGGCTTTTAGAAACAATCCTGCATTGCCCAACTTGTCTTTGTAAGGAGAGTTCTTCAGAAGCTCGAGAGCCTTGGCGTCAGCGGCTTCCTCATCGGCCGGAGAGCGCTTGAAGTCGAGGCGCTGGAAGGACTCTTCGTCGGGGAAGAACAGCTTGTCGTTGAAGGCGAGTTTGGTGTCGAAGTGATGGCCGAGGACGATGTGGCTGAGTTCGTGGGCGAGAACCATGGCCAGGGACGCTTCGTCGGGAAGCACATCAAGCAGTCCGCGGCTGATGACGATGGTGTGGCCGATGGTGAACGATTCGAGAGGCGCGGTCAGTAGGACGCGGCAGCGGATGTCGCTCTGCAAGTCAATATTGTTGGTGACCAGGAGATTGTTGACGACCGTGGCAAGAACCTTGTCGACTTCTCCGGAGGGCGCGAGCAGACCAATCTTCTGAAGACGGTCGACCGCGTTGTCTTCCGCTTGTTTTTCCCACATGCGCTCGGCGACGATGGGAGTAGCGTCGGCGGCTGCAGCGCTCTGATCATTCACGTTCTGCGGGGAGTCGATCAGAATCTGGGTGAATTCCTCGTTCTTGGTCAAGCCTTTCAAGTCGTAGCCCCAGAGCCGGGTCTGCGCTTTGAAGTGCAGACTCTTGCTCAGTCCGGTCTTGAGGTTCGATTCTTCGGTGTAAACGTAAGCGGGAAGCCAGGTGCCGGGGCGCATGTTCAGGCGCCAGCTGTCGAAGTGGAAGAAGAAGTTGATTTTGGGCTGCGGGTAATAGCTGCCGTTAAAGCGGACGACGTTGTAATCCTGATCTTCCACCCAGATTCTGCCCTTGAAGCGCGAGGTCTTCTGGCCCTCCTTGGGCTGAACGTCGATGACGAGGCAGCGGAGTTCGCCAAGAAACTCGCGCCGCACGAAGGTGAAGTTGTAGTACTTCTTCTGGAAATCGGAGTCGAGAATGATCATCTGGGCGAAGCCCATAGGGAGGTAGTGCAGGGAGTAGACTCCGGTCAGCTTAGTGAGCATGCGGTGACCGAATCCGGGCTGGCCCACGAAAGAAACGTCGTCGGGTCCGTCGCTCATATCGAGGCGGCCGAGAAAGTATTGATCTTTGACGGGAGTTACATTTCCACTGGGATCATTCTTCAGGTCTTGCAGATAGGTTTCGACCATGGGGTGCATGTGGCGCATCTGCGCCATGAAGAGGTGTTCGCGCTGCACGACGCGGTCGAGGACGTCGTTGAGGGTGAGAGCGGCGGCAGGAAGAGATTCCGTGGCCTGCGCAGGAGCCGTGGCGGGTTCGGCCGGAGCGGTAGCGGGATTTACGGCCGGCTGCGCTGGGGTAGATGGAGAGTCCTGCGCGGCGGCGGAAAATGTGCACACCAGCAAAAGAAGAACCACAACGGAGCCCGAACGAACGATTCGCATAAAGACCTTCTGGGAGTCGATCACGCTAGCTGAAAAATAATATGCAAAACGACCGTCGAGTCTGAGGGTTGGCCGTCTTGCAGAGCGGGCTTGAAGCGGATCTGCTCGGCGGCTCGTACAGCCGCATCATCCAGACCGTGCCCCAAACCATGAACAATTCTTAACACGCGCAGCTTGCCGGATGCTTCCAGAACGACTTCGAGTAGCACCTCACCCTCGATGCGCTTGGTGCGAGCCTCCTCCGTGTAGATGGGAGTCGGCTTGGAAAGGATTTCCGCGGGGACAATTTTTGCCGCGGCTTGAGTAGCGGGCCGCGATTGGACAGTGGGAGGAGCGGGGACGTCGGCGTCGCCAAATCCTGCCTGATGAACTACAGCGCGAGGCGATGAAGAGGATGCGTTGCCCGTGGCGACGCCCCCTCCGAATCCCGTGCTGGCAACCACGCCGCGAGCGCCCTTGGCTCCGCCGGTTCCGTTGCCGGAGCCGGGTCCGGTGGGCATATCGAATCCGCCGGCTTGCGCGATGTTCACAGCCCGGGTTTGAGTCGTTTTGGCGGGCACGCCGTTGGGATCGCCAAAGCCGCCGGTCTGAACCTTGTCGGGAGCGCGTTCGATGGTCTGCGGGGCTGAGCTTCCGGTGGAGAAAACATTCGTGCGCACGATTTGTTTCGGGATGATGGCGGCAGTCGGAGGAAGAGGGTCCAGTTTCTTGGCCGCGATCTTCACTTCGGGCGCGGGAGCATCCTCCACCCTCGGCTTGGGCTGCGGTTGAGGAGTGGGAAGGCGCAAAGCCGCGGGCGGAGGATCGAGTCTTGCGACTAATATCGGCTTCAGCTGCTTTTGCGGAGTGTGATTTTCAGGAACGGGCGTTGGAACCAGTTCAATCGCGTGGTAATCCTTTTTAGGGCCCTCAAGGATCTCGGGGTGGAGTACCGGGATCCAAACCAGAATCGCGATGACGACGGCCTGCACTCCGTAGCTCAAGACAAACTCGGACCATGGCATCTTCCATTGCGGGAGAGATGAGAACAGGTTCGATTCGCTAGACTGCGAAGACATATCCATTCTGGGGGCGCAAATCTGCAAACCCGGGATCGAGTCTAAAAGTTTTCCCCTGCCCTTTTCGGGACCTGGGAAGGCAGGGCTTAACCAAAGTGTACTATTCCAGCTTCAGATATGCACGATAGAGGCCACTTTCCATGGCTTCGGATCTCGTGCAAATCATTCAATGTCAGGGGGTTGCTGGATATGCCCCGAGGCAGCGGGAGTTTAATGGCAGGCACCGTGCAAAAAAATACACTATACGGAGACAGAATTCCCGACGGCCAGACGCTCAGGGTGGCGAAGTAGTCCGATCAGCAATGAACGACCTTAGAGCTCTGAATCCCCTTCGTGGCGTTGCGGGTGTCGACCACCAACTTGGCTTCGTTAACGATCCGGCCGTAGTCGTAGTCGGAGTGGTCGGTGACGATGACGATGCAGTCGTATTGGCCGAGATCTTTCAGTTCGGAGCACTTCATCTGCAGGTCGTATTTGCGCCCCTTACCGATGAACGGGAAGTAGGGATCGTGGTAGCTGACCTGCGCTCCGTCTTTCTGCAGCAGTTCGATGATGGTGAGCGCCGGCGACTCCCGCAAATCGTCAATGTCTTTCTTGTAGGCCACACCCAGGACGAGAACCTTCGCGCCGTTTACCGATTTCTTATGACGGTTCAGCGCGTGGCTCACCGAAGAGAGAACGTGGTAGGGCATGTTGTTATTGATCTCTCCGGCCAGTTCGATGAAGCGAGTGCGGAAATCGAATTCTTTCGCCTTCCACGAGAGATAGAAGGGATCGATGGGAATGCAGTGCCCGCCCAGGCCTGGTCCGGGATAAAAGGGATGAAAGCCGAACGGCTTGGTCGAAGCGGCTGCGATGACCTCCCAGATATCGATGTCCATGCGGAGGCAGAGCAACTTCAGTTCGTTGACCAGCGCGATGTTGACGCAGCGGTAGATGTTTTCCAGCAACTTGGTCATCTCCGCGGCGGCGGGAGAAGAGACCGGTACGGTGCGGTTGAAGATGGATCCGTAGAGGGCGCCGGCGAGTTGAGAGGCCTGCGGGTTTAATCCCCCGACCACCTTCGGAATGTCGCGGCGGGCCACGGTGGTGTTGCCGGGATCCTCGCGTTCCGGGGAGAAGGCGACAAAGAATTCTTTTCCCGTGAGAGGCTGGTTACGAGCGGCTTTCAACCCGGCCTTGTTTTCCTTTTCCAGAATCGGGATCATCACTTCTTCCGTTGTGCCGGGGTATGTCGTACTCTCAAGCACGACCAGTTGTCCGGCGCGCAGATGGGGAGCGATGGAGTGCGTAGTGTCAGTGATGTAGCTGAGGTCAGGCTCGTGGTATTCATTCAGAGGAGTGGGGACGCAGATGATGATGGCGTCCATGTCGGAGATTTGGGAATAGTCGGACGTGGCGGAGAAGCCCTGCGCCTTGGCAGCTTGAATCTCGTCGGGGGCGATACGGAAGATGTAGGAACCGCCCTTGGCGAGGGTATCGACTTTGCGGGCATCGATGTCGAACCCGGTCACCGGGAACTTCTGCTCGCTATACAACAGGGCGAGGGGAAGGCCAACGTATCCCAAGCCGATGATGCCGATGCGGGCCTGGTGCTGTTGAATTCTGTTCTTGAGTAGATCGAGAGACGTATCTGCGGCAGGGTTCGGCGTCATGAAATTTTCCAGTATGAAAGCGCAGTGTGGAGCATGAAAACATTCGATTTTAGCATGCATGGGCGCGGCAACTTTGCGAGGGAGCCCGCGGGAAGCGGAGAAGCTGATGGGGGCAGGGTCAAGGGCCGGAGTTCGCGGCCGAAGAGATGGCTCCTCTGGGTGCTGATTGTTTTACTGGTCGGCATGCTGGTGGCATTTGCGATGGATGGGGGCCGAATGCTGGTGGTGGACGATCCGAAGCCATCGGATGTGATTCTGGTATTGGCGGGGGAAACAGAAAGGCGTCCGGAGCGCGCCCTACAGTTGCTGGATCAGGGATATGGACGTCGAATTGTGATGGACGTTCCAGCGATGGCCAGGATCTACAACTCGACCCAAGTGGAATTAGCCGAGAAGTATGTTCGAGGGCTTCCGCAGGGAGCCTTGGTGCAGATCTGTCCGATTGAGGGGCTCTCGACTCGGGATGAAGTGCATGACGTAGAGAAGTGTCTAGCGGGAGAGGAAGCGAGGAGAGTATTGATCGTGACCTCGGACTTTCACACCCGGCGTGCGCTGAATATCTTTCGCGAAGAGGTTCCTGGAAGATCGTTCTCCGTGGCCGCGGCGAAGGATGGAACACAGTTCGGAACACGGTGGTGGACTCATCGGCAATGGGCCAAGACGTGCTTGGACGAATGGATGAAGGTTGTGTGGTGGACAACGGTGGACCGGTGGCATTGAGCAGAAGGGCTTGCGTAGAGCGGGAATTGCGCGCAGTGGAGAGACGAGATTTCCACCGGAAAACGATTTCGTTAGCACAAAAGGCATTGACTGACAACAAGAAGGAGGGATACGATTCGGAGCAGGTCACCAAAACAGTTATTAACGGAGTGTGGGAATGGGCAAGTCCGCGTTTCGCGGTTTGGTAAGTTGCGTGCTGCTGATTCTGTTCCCCGGTTCGTTGTTTGCGGCCGATTCCAATGCGGCCATGTTGTACGTAAACACCAACGGTGCGGCCTGGGTGAACGGTGCGCACGTTCCTCGCTCGTCCTCAGCTATTTTCTCTGGTGACCTTCTGCAGACGCGTTCTGATTCTGTGGCAAACATTAATGAACCGGGCTCGAGCATTACCGTTCTCGCTGGTTCTCTCGTGCAGTTTGAAGGGGTATCGGTGGATATTCAACACGGGAGTGTGACGGTCTCGACGTCGAAGGAAGTTGCGGCCACCGCGGGTGACGTAAGAGTGGCGCCTGCGACGAATGCGTGGACGGAATTCAACGTGACGGACGTAGATGGCACAGTCCGGATATTTGCTCGCAAAGGCGACCTCACCGTCAATGACGGCAAGGATGTGGTGACGCTGGCGCAAGGTCAGGACACAACCCGCGACGAGTCCAATCCTTCTGCGGAGAACAGCAAGAAGAAGAAAAACAAGAAGGCGCAGACGGGAGCTGTACCAGCAGCGGGGGGAGGGATCATGAACTCTCCGTATGCCGTCGGCATTGGCGCCGGAGCAGTGATTGGTCTGACGACGTGGGTGCTAGTAAAGAACGACAACCCGGCCAGCCCGACCAAGCCGTAGTCGACGCAAATCCACCCAAATCCACCCAAATCCACCCAAATCAACTTCACTCAACAACTGTCGCACGGAGGAACTGCGCGGCGGCGATCGTGCGCTCTGCCCAGGTGTGCCGATTTCGGCGTAACCTAGACGACTTCCGAGGCAGGGAAGAGGTCTTCTTCTCCGGTGGATACGGGCCGGCGCTTGCGAGAGCGTTGCAACAGCGGTGGCGCTGCTGCGATGGTGCACAGGACGTAATAGAGCGCGGCGTTGGCGGGAACCTGCAGATTAAAATCGAGCAGACTGTGCACCAGGATTCCGGTGACGCCGAGAATACAGGCCAGTGTGACGGCGCCGCTCACGTCAGACGTCCAGTTTCCGATCTTGCGAAGGGCGTGGCGATAGAGGACGATCAGGAACCACACCATCGTTCCGAACCCGAGCAGGCCCATCTCACATAGCAGTTGCAGGTAGTCGTTGTGAGCCTGATTGACAAAGAAATTGGTATAGAAACTGCGAAACCTGGGATACACGGTGGGAAAAGTGCCGAGGCCCCACCCGAGAATGGGCTTGTTGCGGAACATCCGGAGAGCATCGCGATCGATGGAGACGCGCATGCCGCCGGAGAGTTCGGTGTGAGTTTCGGTGGCGATGCTGGAAACGCGCGACGACAACTCTTTGCCTCCAAGCCACCACAACAAGCCGACAAGCACAACCGCAAATGTGGCCACCACGACAACCTGTATGCCTTTTTTATGCCGCAAGTGGGGAACTCCCTGGCGGAGGAAGAAGAGGAAGAAAAGTGCCAGTTCGATCGAAATGGCAATCATGCCGCCGCGCGAGCCGGAAAGAAAAACGGTGACAGCCATGATGGCGGCGGCGATGCCGGCAGCGATACGCTCTTTTTCACCGGTCAGGCGCGTGAGCGACAGGACGAGGGGAACGGGCATCAGCAGTTCCATCAGGCCCGCGTAGTGGTTGTGGTTTACGTAAGGGCCGTAGATGGCGCCACCCATCGCAGGGCGTCGGAGCCAGTAGAGCTTGCCGTTAGGAGAGATGCCCTGCAGCAGGGCAAAGGCCGCGATCGCAATACCGTAGAGAGCGACGATCGCGGCGATCTTGCGAGCTTGGGAACTGCGCAGCAGAGTTTGCCCAGCCAGAAAGCACAGCATGGCATACGCGCAGTAGAGAAGAGATCCCGAGACGGTGTCGTGACGGTAGGCGGTGGCGCCAAGAACGAGCTGGAGCAGGATCAGAGCGCCGAATCCCGCCATCGGAAGAAACAGAGGATTCCACTGCACGTTGAGTTCGCCGTCTAACCATTGCTTGGCGAGCCAGAGAAGTGTAAGGAGAACGGAGCCGGTCTCGAGGATGTAAATCGACCAAGGTTCGACGGCGCCAAAAGCGAGCGGGCCGAACATCAGCAGGCCGAAAGTGGCATACAGCAGGATGGAATCGATCTGAGCCGATCGCTCCTGGCGGCTGGCCTTCGTCCGGTTTCTTCCTCGTACAGGCATGGGGTGCAGTATTTCGTTCAGCAGTCTGCCAGCTAGGACGGTTTCTTAGTGAGGTGCAAGTCGTCGATCCAGAGCTTACCACGGATGGGACTGCGCTCTGGAAGCCGTCGGACGTGCAGTACGACCAGCTTGCAATCCTTGCCGGTAGTGAATTCGCCCTCCATCGATTTCCAGAATCCGCCCTCTTTCAAGTCTTCACTCTCGTAATAAATGGCCTGGGTGTACATGTCCTGAATGGTGAGACGGGGACCGCCGGCCCCTTCCATCTCGTCGTTCTTGTAATAGCCCGAGAAATTGTAAGTGGTGTTGGGCTGAACCGCGATGAGTTGATACATTCCAGCATCGAGAACGCCGGGACCGTCAAAAGCAATTAAGAGGGAGCGTCCGGAGTGCTGGCCACTATGAGAGTCGTTGGAGTCGAGAGTGAGTTGGACGCCGTCCTGCTTTTGATGTTGCCAATCGAATCCGGCATTCAGGACGGGAAGCCTGAAGCTGCCATCCACGATCAGATTACTTGACGACGGCAAATACTGAGTAAGACCGAAGGTATCGGCGGTCTGTTGCCAAACCATCACGGCCTGATCGACTTCTTTTTGCCGGATCAGGAATTGAAAGTAGTCGTAGGCGTAGCGGCGTTCGAACGTTTGACGGCTTTCCATCAACGCGTTCCAAACCTTGAAAGTGGCGTTGGTTTCCTTCTGGATCTGGGTGACCTTATTTTGCAATTGTTCCGGTGATGGCGGAACCGCGTCGGCGGGTGGCGAGGTAATCTCGCGAATCTGGCGATTGACATCGTCCTGGAGAAGAGAAAGGAACGCGATGTAAGCATCGCCGCGGGGAGGCACGACGTCGCGCAGAAGGACGTCTGCATCGGGCTGGATCCGCCAGCAGAACTGGATGGCAGCTGGGGCAAGAGAGCTGTCGTTGGCAAGGACAACGCGAAACTCCCGCAGCGCTTTTTCATTCTCGCCCTGAACCAGGTAGAGATTGGCCGCCTGCCATGCGACATCGGGGGTCATGGAGTCAGCCTGGATGGCGCGCTCCAAAGCGGATGTCTGATTAACCGTATCTCCGAGCACCTGGTACACGCTGGCCAGATCGAACCAGTAGGTCGCAGAATGGGGATTGAGTTGTACGGCCGCACGATACTGCCCAACGGCCGAGGCGGGATCCCGCGAAACCAAGTCGTAGAACCGGCCCAGTCGATTGCGATACTCTGCATTTCCCGGATCAAGCCAGGCGGCCCGCTTGAGATTGGTGAGACTCGTCAGCTCAATGCGCCTCGGATTTCCCAACCAGTAGGCGGCAAACTGGCTGGTGACGAGGCCGAGGTATGCCGTCGCAAGTGCGACAGCAACGACGGCAACCAGCCACCGGCGGGCGGGAGTGTTGAAAGGAATCTTCATGCTGTGGGACGGCAATCCTCGTTAAGCGCTGCTTGACGAGGGCGTGGTTTCTTGCACGTCGGTCTCTTCATCGTGCTCTGGGGAGTCACCCTCACGGTAGTAGCGGGCATATTTGCCCTGATATTCGTAATAGTAGTAATAGTCGGGAGAACTGAGGTCTACGGCGTTGAGCAGAACTCCCACGACCTTGGCGTTGACCTGAGTGAGAATATCGCGCGAGCGCCGAAGCGCCTGCTTGGTGGTCTGGCTGGAACGAATGACGAGCACCACGGCGTCGGCGCGTGGCGAGAGGACCACGGCGTCGGTGACCGACAGCGACGGCGGCGTGTCGATGACGATGTGATCGTATTGCTCGCGCAGTTGAGCCAGCAGGTCCCGCATATTCGTGGAGGCCAAGAGCTCGGCCGGGTTGGGCGGGGGCGTCCCAGCGGTCAGCACATCGAGATTGGGAAGAATCGAGGTCCGAGTGATTGCCTCCTCGAGCGTGGCGCTGCCGGTCAGAACATTACTCAAGCCGCGGTGCGGTCCCATGCCTAAGGTCTTGTGAATGCTGGGACGGCGGAGATCGGCATCGATCAGCAGAACCCTCACGCCTTTCTGCGCGAGCACGACGGCACAATTGATACTGGTCGTCGTCTTGCCTTCCTGGGGAAGAGCGCTGGTCATCATAATGACCTTGGGCGGAGCTCCCAGGTTCGACAAGAGAAGAGAAGTGCGCAGGGCGCGGTACGATTCCGCCATTTGCGATTGAGGTCGGACCTGGGTCACAAGTTCGACTGCTTCTTTGGAAGTGGCGATCACGAGGCGTTTGGGATTCGGTCCCTCGCGAGCCGACTTGGAGCCGAGGGGAATCATGCCAAGGGAGGCGAGGCCGGAAATCATCTGAGCCTGTTCGGTCGTGCGCACCGTGTTGTCCAACCCTTCGAGCAAGAAGGCCAGTCCAATGCCGGATGCCAGGCCGAGGACAACGGCGAACATGAGGTTTCGCGGGATATTGGGCTCGACCGGCCCACCCGGCGGCGTAGCCCTGTCGACAATGCGGAAATTGTTGGACTTCAGCCCTGCCGCAACGCCTGCTTCCTTGAGTTTCTGCAGGATGCCTTCGTAGAGCGTGCGATAGGTATCGGCATCGCGCTTCAGCATGTTGTACTTGATGGCGCTTTCGTTCAGTTTGTTGGCTTCCTGCTTCTGCTTATCGAAGGCGTCGCGCAACATGCTTTCTCGCTGCAAGGCCGTGGTGTACTGGCCACGCACCTTGCCCGCGATCTTCTTCATTTCCCCCTGAATCTGGGAATCGATTTCCTTGAGCTGATTGTTCAGCTGAGTGAGCTTGGGATAAGACGGGCCGAACTGAGTGCCGAGGTCGGCCGCCTGAATCTTGAGTTCCGCCTGCTTGCCGCGCAGATTGTCGAGGAGCCCTGAGCCAGATTGCCCGCCGGAGCCTGAGTCTTCGAGGCCGCCGGTGCCGGAGGCGATCGCGTCGGGATCTCCGGTTTCCACGAGCCGGTAGAGAGCTTCCTTGTCCATGCGCTCACTTTCGGCGGAGGTGAGCTGCTTGTTGAGTTCGTCCAACTTCGCCATCGTGATGTTCTGCTTCTCGTCGATGCCCAGGATTTCGTGCTCTTTCTGATAGCGCACCAGTTCTTCCTGGGAAGATTCCACCTTCATCTGCATGTCGACGAGCTGTCCCGCCAGCCACTTGGAGGAATCCATAGTGGCGTCGTAACGGGATTTGCGATTTTCATCGACGTAGGTTTGCATCAGGGTGTTGACAATAGCAGCCGCCCGGTCTGGATCGGCGCCTTTGTAATGCACTTCGATGATGCGTGTGTTGGGGAGGAGCGCGACTCTGAGATTTGCCTTGAAACTGCCGACCATTCCAGCGGCTAATGCCGGGTCGGCTTGCATGGGGTCAGGTGCGAGATCGCCGTTGGGCGAAGGAGGCGCCTGATTGGCGAGATCGGAGTTCCGGTCGAGGTTCAACTCCCGGATTACATGGAGCGCAAGAACGTCGCTTTGCAGAATCTTGAGTTCCGTCTCCAGTTCGGTAGGATCGAAGTAATCCAGGCTGAAAGTGGTGGAGTTCTGGAAATTCAGGTTGGCATCGGGCTTGTTGATCTCAATGGTTCCACCCGCCTCATAGACCTTGGGCATCTTCAGACTGGCGATGGCGACGACCGAAAAAATTGTGGCCAGGCATCCCACGATGATCCATATGCGCTTGCGCAGGATTCGAATCGTTTCGCCAACGGGGGATTCCTGGGAAGAAGGAAGATCGGGATAGAGGCGCGGTCCGGCGGCGCGTCCCAAGTCCGAGTTTTGGGACGGCTGTAGTTCGCGAACGACGGGGTTATTCGCCGGTACCAGGGGTCCGAAATCCATGCCTACTCCTCAACGATCTTGAGCCGCATCAAAGCCCGAACAGGGGCTGTCCTGCACACACCTAGAACTGAGTCCCGGGTCGAAGAGGCTGGTCCGTCGCGCAGGGATTGTTTTCGCACTGAGTAACTGAAGAGTTCGTGGGACATTTTAGCATTGGATGGGCGAAAACCCGCGTCCAATTTTCGCGCCCGCGAACCGCGGCGACGACGGGATCGCGCGACGATGGCGAGGAAACTTCGCTATACTAGCGGGCAACGTGAGACCCAGCCGGTGGCCGTCTATTCCAGGAGCGTGCGGGATGACTGTGCCCATGGAAAACAAGCGGTGTTCGCGCGGTTGTGCCGCGCGGTGGTCTGATTTGTTGATGACGAGGCGCATGGGATGAATTGGTCGGAACAGGCAGTACTGGTGACCGGCGGGACCGGCTCATTCGGGAAGAAATTTGTCGAAATCATGCTGAAGGAGTACCGGCCGAAGCGTCTGGTGATTCTGAGCCGCGATGAGCTGAAGCAGCATGACATGCGGGCCTCAGGGTTGGACCATCCCAGCTTGCGATATTTCCTGGGTGATGTGCGCGATGCGTCACGACTGGAGCGGGCGTTCGCGGGGATCACGGTAGTGGTGCACGCGGCCGCTCTGAAGCAGGTGCCCGCCTGCGAGTACAACCCCTTCGAAGCGATTCAGACCAACATCATGGGCGGGCGCAACGTGATTGATGCCGCCATCAATCAGGGCGTGCGCCGCATTCTGGCACTTAGTACCGATAAGGCGGTTAATCCGATCAACCTGTACGGCGCAACGAAGTTGTGCGCCGAGAAGATGTTTGTGCAGGCGAATGCATATGCGGGCTTGCAGGAGTCGCGATTCAGCTGCGCTCGCTACGGAAATGTGGTCGGAAGCCGGGGGAGCGTGATTCCAGTGTTTCAGGAGCAAAAGCTCCGCGGGCGCATCACGCTGACCGATGCGCGGATGACCCGCTTCTGGCTGACGCTGGAACAGGGCGTACGATTTGTAGTGAGCAGCATTGAGCAGATGCACGGCGGGGAGATTTTTGTGCCGAAGATTCCCAGCATGCGACTGGTGGACCTGGCGGAAACGATTGCGCCGGGATGTGAGATCGAGACCATTGGGATTCGCCCGGGAGAAAAGTTGCACGAAGTGCTGGTCTCGGAGGATGAAGCGCGGAATACGCTCGAGATCGAGGACCGATACATCATTCAGCCATCGCATCCGTGGTGGCAGAGCGCGAACTGGGTGAACGGCAGGCCGCTGCCCGAGGGATTCCGGTATGCCAGCGAGACCAATGAGCGCTGGCTAACGAACCGTGAATTGCAAGACTTGATTTCTCCGGCCGCGCCCGAGGAACAGCCCATCCCGGCGCGGGTTCCAGCCTAGGGTCGCCATTCATGACAACGACGCCGGTCAGCCCGCAGGCCCTTGCCATTAACGGAGGATCGCCGGTGCGCGCGACGTTCCTGCCTTATGGGCGGCAGTCCGTGGACGAGACCGATATTCAGGCAGTGGTCGAAGTCTTGCGTTCGGATTGGCTGACCACCGGACCCAAAGTTGCGGAATTTGAAGAGGCGTTTGCCACACGTGTGGGGGCAAGTCATGCGGTGAGTTTCAGTTCCGGGACCGCTGCTTTGCATGCGGCGGCTTTCGCTACGGGACTGAAGCCAGGTGACGAAGCGATTACGACACCCCTGACGTTTGCGGCCACGGCGAACTGCGTTTTGTATCAGGGAGCGACTCCGGTGTTCGCGGACGTTTGCGGAGACACGCTCAATGTTGATTGTGAACAAGTCGAAAAGAAGATCTCGGCGAAGACGCGGGCGATCCTTCCTGTGGACTATGCGGGGCATCCGACGGATCTGACGCCGATTGTTGAGATTGCGCGACGGCACAATCTAGTTGTGATCGAGGATGCCTGCCATGCTCTTGGCGCAGAATACGGTGGGCGGCGAGTTGGGAGCATCGCCGATATGACGGTGTTCAGCTTTCATCCGGTGAAGCACATCACGACCGGGGAAGGCGGAATGGTTGCGACGAACGATGCAGAATTCGCCGAGACGCTGCGACGCTTCCGCAATCACGGAATTTCGAGCGACGCGCGGCAGCGGCAGAGTGCGGGGCAGTGGCACTACGAGATGGTGCTGTTGGGGTTCAACTACCGGTTGCCCGATATTGTTTGTGCGCTGGGAATCCAGCAGTTGAAGAAGTTGGATAGGAATCTGGCGCGGAGGCGGGAGATTGCCGCGCGCTATACCGAGGCGTTCCGCGAAACCCCCGGTGTGATTCCGCCTGCGGTGCGGGCTGAGGTGAACCCGGCGTGGCACCTGTATCCGATCCGACTGGATTTGGAGAAGTTGACGGCGAATCGCGCGGAAGTGTTTCGCGCATTGCGTGCGGAAAACATCGGCGTGAATGTGCATTACATTCCCGTGCATCTGCATCCGTATTACCGGGAGCGCTTCGGATATAAGGGCGGAGAGTTTCCGGTTGCAGAAGATGCGTACGAGCGGCTGATCAGCCTGCCCATGTTTCATGGCATGAGCGATCAGGATATCGACGACGTTGTTAAGGCAGTGAGCAAGATAGCTGCGCACTTCAGACGATGACCTGCGGGGAGTACCTTGATGACAGGAAACACTCACGAGATGACGGACCAGATTAGCCGGTGGACAGGTACTTTTGGGCGTGAATACACAGATCGGAACGATCATACCCCGCGCCAGCTGGACAAGTTCTACCAGAATACCTACGGCAAGACCCGTAGCGAATTGAATCAGCGCTTCTTGAAGAACCTTCCTAGGAATGCCCCCATCCTCGAAGTGGGCTGCAACGTTGGCACCCAACTACTGCTGCTGAAAGAGATGGGTTTCACTGATCTCTCGGGGGTGGAAATTCAAGAGTACGCCCTTCAGCGTGCTCAGGAACGTCTGGGCGATGGGAAGATCCTGCAGGCTTCGGCCCTATCCATTCCGTTCCCCGACCAGCAGTTTGAACTGGTGTTCACGTCTGGGGTCTTGATTCACATTGCCCCCGCAGATTTGCCCATCGCCATGAGGGAGATCCATCGTTGCACCAAAAAGTGGGTGTGGGGGATGGAGTATTATGCGCCGCAGATGGAAGAGATCGTCTATCGCGATAACCACAATCTGCTTTGGAAAGCGGATTATGCGCGCCTCTACCAACATCACTGTCCTGGCCTGGCATTGGTCCGGGAGGAAGACATATCCTACCTCGAGGGCGGTAACGTCGACTCTATGTTCCTGCTGGAGCGGAAAGGCTAGGGGTGCTACTTCACGAACGGAATGGGGAAGCGTTGAAGATAGTTGCGATCATCCAGGCCCGCATGCGCAGTACCCGCCTGCCGGGCAAGATTCTGAAGGATGTGGCTGGACAACCGATGCTTGAGCGGGTAGTGGAGCGGACCAGACGGGCGAGAACGGTCCACCAAGTGGTCATTGCCACCACCCAGTTGGCCGATGACGATATCGTGGAACAGGTGTGCGCCGAACGCGGCTGGCCTTGCTATCGAGGAAGTGAACCGGACGTATTGGATCGCTATTACCGTGCCGCGGTTGAATACGGGGCGGACCTGATCGTAAGGATTACGTCGGATTGTCCGCTGACTGATCCGCACTTGATTGATGAACACGTGAACCGTCTAGTGTCTCGATGGGCGACAGTGGACTTTGTGACTAATATGGTGCAGCAAACCTATCCGGTGGGTTTAGCGGTGGAGGCAATGCCGGCCGATGTGCTCACCCGTATGAAGAGGATGTCGCAAACCGACGTGCTCAAAGAGCACGTCACTACGCTCGCCTACGAGCAACCACAGTGGTTTCAGATCGATCATGTCCTGCATGCGGTCGATCTCTCACACCTGCGTTGGACCGTCGACACGAAAGAGGATCTCGAACTGGTGAGGCTGATTTTTCAACATTTCGGTAACGACCGCTTCGCCTGGGAAGAGGTTCTGCCGCTCCTGGAGAAGCATCCGGAATGGACTGAGATCAACCGGAACGTGCGCCAGAAGACTCTTGGATAGCCCCGAAAACGCGTGTTTCCTGGAGACTCACCCTTGATGCTGGTTCGCGCCGATGCCAGCAGCGCCATTGGCAGCGGGCATGTGATGCGCTGCCTGGCGCTGGCCAAGGCTTGGCAGCAGACGGGCGGCGGGGTTTGCTTCTTAGCGGCGGAGAGCATTCGTGCGTTGGACGAGCGGTTCGCGCAGGAGAATATTCGGCACGAGAGCGCGACGGTACAACCCGGTACTTCGGAAGATGCGGAGCAGACGGTGGCGTGGGCGCGCCGCCTGGGAGCGAGTTGGGTTGTCGTGGACGGATACCGGTTCACACCGGACTACATCCATCACCTGAAGATGTCTGGTGAGCGCGTGTTGGTCTTGGATGATGATGCTCGCTTTGACTTCTATGAGGCCGACATCGTGTTGAATCAGAACATCGACGCGAGGGCTGAAAGTTATCGACACGGAAGTTCCACGCATCTTCTTCTGGGGACGAAATATGTTCTACTTCGTCCGGAGTTTCTGGCGGAGCAGCCGCGCCGAGAAGTTGCCCGAGTTGCGCGCAGGCTCCTCGTCACCATGGGAGGGAGCGATCCGGAGAACGTGGCGTCGAGCATGGTACGCGCTTTGTCGAGGCTGGAGTGCGATTTTGAGGCCCTCGTTGTCGCGGGTGGCGGCAATCCGCACTTTGAGTCTTTACAGCAGTTAGTGAAGACGGTGCAGGGCAACGTGCGACTGGAGCGAAGCTTTACGAACATGGCTGCGATCATGCGTTGGGCGGATGTCGCGATCTCGGCCGCGGGCGGGACCTGCTGGGAGTTGGCATATCTTGGAGTTCCGATGATTTTGGTTACGGTGTCCCGGGATCAGGAGAGGAATGCAGCAGCGATCTCCAAGACGGGCGCGGCATTGAGCCTGGGATGGCATGCTAACCTTTCCGAAGAGGAAATCCTGGATGCAATCACGAAGTTGATGCATGATCCAGAAGCGCGCCGTGCGATGAGCCAGAGCGGGCGGACGTTAGTAGATGGTCAGGGCGCCGCCCGGGTCGTGGAGTTTCTGCAGAACTGCGTATGAAAGTCGTGCGAATCGGCAAACGATGGGTGGGCGAGGGGCAGCCCTGTTTTCTCGTGGCCGAGGTCGGCATTAATCACAATGGAGACATGGATCTCGCACTCCGGTCGATTGACGCGGCCGTCGATGCGGGAGCAGATGCGGTCAAGTTCCAGAACTATCGCACTGAGGATTTTATTTCCGATCGCTCCCTAACGCACGAGTATGTGTCACAGGGAAAGACGGTCGTCGAGTCGCAATATGAAATGTTCAAGCGCTGCGAGCTGGGGCCGGCCCAGTTGCGGGAACTGCGCGAGCGTTGCGGCCGGCGCGGCGTGATTTTCTTCAGCACACCGACGTCGGGAACTGGGATTCAAGAGCTGCTTGAGTTGGGCGTGCCCCTGCTGAAGAACGGGTCGGATTACCTGGTGAATCTTCCTTTGATCCGTGCCATGGCGCGTACGGGGCTGCCGACGGTGATTTCCACGGGAATGGCGACCCATGATGAAGTGAAGGACGGAGTCGAAGCGTTTCGTGCCGCTGGGGGCAAGGATTTGATCCTGTTGCACTGCACGTCTTCGTATCCGACGCGGCCCGAGGATGTGCACTTGCGGAAGATTGGTGCGTTGAGTGCGGCATTCGATTGCGTGGTGGGATTGAGCGATCACACGGACGGCAATGTGGCTGCGATCGGTTCGGTGGCGCTCGGCGCATGCATGATCGAGAAGCACTTCACGCTCGACAAGAATCTTCCCGGTCCGGATCACCGGTTCTCGGCTGATCCAGCGGAATTTCGTGCGCTGGTTGAGTCGGTGCGCACTATGGAAAAAAGCCTTGGGAGTGCGGAATTAAGACCCGCAGCGTCTGAAGAACTGGGGCGGCGTGATTACAGGCTTTCGTGCGTGGCGGCGCGCGAGCTTCCTTCGGGGCATCGCCTGGTCGCGGATGACATTGCGTTTCGCAGGCCAGGATTCGGATTTCCCCCGAAGGAAGCTGAGAGCTTGATTGCTCGCGAACTCTTGAAGAACGTTCCACCAGGCCACGTTTTTGCACGCGAGGATTTTGCGTGAGCGCAGAAGAGGGAGTGATATCCCTGCGTCCGGCGACCACGGCGGATGCCGAGTTGGTTTTTGGATGGAGGAACGATCCGTTTATTCTGGTGCACGGATCATCTCGGCGCGAAGTTGGGTGGGAAGAGCACAAGAAATGGTTTGCGGACACAATCTCGTCGGGCACAAGGCAAATGTTCATTGTGCAGGATGGCGACCGACTGATCGGGCAAGTTCGATTTGATCGCCAAGAACACGACTGTGTGGTTTCGGTATATTTGCTGCGAGCCTTTACAGGCCGAGGCTTGGGAGTGCGGGCGATCAGCCTCGGATGTGCCGCGATCTTTGAAGCCTGGGAGGTGGCGAGGATCGTTGCCTGTGTGAGAAGAGATAATCCGGCAGGCCGCTCGGCGTTTCTGAAAGCGGGATTCCGAGAGGCTGATGCGTCCGGTATGTGTCCGGCGGAACATTATTCAATGGTCTTGAATCGATAGCCTTGTGATTCTGAGATGCCCGAGATTCCACACAATCGTCTGACTTTCGGACAAAACGAGTGCGACGCGGTATTGCGCACCGTGCGCAGCGGGCAATGGGCGCAGGGTCCGCGGGTACAGGAACTGGAGGCGGCGCTGGCTCGAATGAGCGGCGTGCGGCACGCGGTGTGCGTGGCGTCTGGTTTTGCGGCTTTGCGGCTCGCCCTGGGCGCGTTGGGAATTCGGGCGGGAGATGCAGTGCTGGTGCCGGCCTACTCCTGCGTGGCGTTGGCCAATTCTGTTCTGGCATGGGGCGCTGCTGCGGTGTCGGTCGATGTGGATGCGACGCACTGGAACATCGAGGCTGCGCTCTGCCGGTCGCATGCCGAGAGAGGACGGCCGCGGGCCACGATTGCGGTGAACACTTTTGGTGCGCCGGCGGCGGTGCAGGAAATCGTTTCCGGTGACGTGCCTGTCATCGAAGACTGCGCCCATGGTTTCGGATTGAAGAGCGGCGGGCAGTGGCTCGGCTCGCGCGGGCAAATTGGCGTGCTCTCTTTTTATGCCACGAAGCTGATAGGCGGCGGGGAAGGGGGCGCGGTGCTCACGAATTCGGACCCGATTGCAGACTTTGTCCGGTCGGCACGCGATTACTCAGACCGGCCGGCCGATGGGCATCGCATGAATGACAAGATGAACGACCTGGAAGCGTCGCTCGTGCTGGCGCAACTCGAGAGGTTGCCGGAGATGATCGCCGCCCGGGAGGCGGTTGCGAATCGATATCTGGAGCGGCTGTCGGATGGAAGATTCCAGCGTGTGTATCGGCTTCCACCGAAGATCAAAGCGCGCGTCTGGTATCGTTTTGCAGTGGAGATGCTCACGACTTCGGCAGAGAAGGTGGTGTTTGGACTAGAGCGTCTGGGTGTTCACGCAGCCTGTCCGGTCACGGATTGGCGTCCGGCGGACAGCCCGGCTGCGCCCATAGCCGACCGAGCGTATCGGATGTTGGTGTCGCTACCGCTTTATCCAACCCTCACTGAGCAGGAGCGGGACTGCGTAGTGTCGGCATTTCTCAAGGTGTGCGAGGAGTACGGCCGTGCCTGAGGAGATGACGGATCGGTTTGCACAGATTGCCGAGTACTACGATGATCTGGTGCGAAAATACGGGCATGATCCGCGGGCGTGTGACTACGGGCGCGTCGAATCGCAGAAGACCAAGTTTCGGGTGCTGAGCGAGGTGCTACCGCTGGGGAATTCCAGTTTGCTCGATGTGGGCTGTGGATTCGCCGACTTCGCTACGTTCCTGGAAGAGCGCTTTCCTGGAGTTCGGTATTCGGGGATTGATCTTTGTTCTGCGATGGTGGATGAGGCGCGGCGCAATCATCCTGACCTCGATCTGCGGGTCGCGAATATTTCTGACGCATCGTTCACGCGCACATTTGATGTGGTGACGGCGAATGGAATTTTCTATCTATTGGGCGACCAGGCGTGGCCAATGATGCAGGTGATGATCGAGCGGATGTATGCTCTCGCCACAACTGCCGTAGCTTTCAACTCGCTCAGCGCGTGGGCGACGGATCAGGAGGCCGGTGAGTTTTACGCCGACCCGCTGCAGGTGATTGATTTTTGCCGCCG
Organism: uncultured Acidobacteriaceae bacterium; assembly: GCA_963709025.1. Lineage (GTDB taxonomy): Bacteria > Acidobacteriota > Terriglobia > Terriglobales > Acidobacteriaceae > Sulfotelmatobacter. The sequence goes on along the minus strand of CAVPVE010000042.1, from coordinate 42,285 downwards.
GCTTACGCCCTGGGTCGTGCTGCGGCACGACTATCATTCGCGCGACTTTACGGTCTATCTGTATAAGACTGACAGGACATGATCGTTTCCATCAATCAGCCCGCCTACCTGCCATGGCTGGGTTACTTTCATCGCGTTGCCATTTCGGATGCGCACATTGTGCTTGACCAGGTGCAATTCGAAAAAAACAGCTTCATCAATCGCAACAAGGTGCGCACCCGGGAAGGCTGGTGCTGGCTGACGGTTCCAGTCAAGACCGCAGGCAAGTTCGGCGATCTGGCGATCGCGGAAATTGAAATTGCCAATGAAAAGCAGTGGGCGACGAAACACTGGCAGACGTTGCGATTGAATTACGCGAAGGCTCCGTTCTTCGAGCAGCACGCTGCATTCTTTGAGGGCGTTTATACCCGGCAGTGGGGAAACCTTGCCGACCTGACGCGAGAGATCACGCTGTACCTGCTGGACGCGTTCGGCATCCGGACGAAGTTGTACTTGGGTACGCGGATGAAAAGCTCAGGGAAGAAGGACGAATTGGTTTTGAACTTGTGCCGCGAGTTGGGAGCGACGGAATATCTTTCCGGTCCGCTGGGGAGGAACTACCTTCGGGAAGAGTTGTTTCGCGATCAGAAGATTGCGGTCCGGTATGATGACTACCAACATCCGGAATATCCGCAGGTGTATCCCAGCTTTGAGCCGTATATGGCGGCGCTCGATCTCTTGTTCAATGCGGGGCCCGAGAGTCTGGCGATCATCTTGCAGAACCAGGAGAAGATCTCGCGATGAATGTTCTGGTGGTGGCTGCGCACCCGGATGACGAGTTGCTGGGGTGCGGTGGAACGGCGGCGCGGCTGGCGAAGGAAGGGCATTCGGTTTATATGGCGATTCTCGGTGAGGGACTAACCTCGCGCGTGGCGCAGCGGGCGGATGTTGCGCCCGCAGCCTTGAAGAGCTTGAGTGGCTGCAGCCAGCAGGTCGCAGATCTTTTGGGAGTGAAGGAACTGTCGATGCATGGATTGCCCGATAACCGCTTCGACACGCTGCCTTTGCTGGAGGTGATCAAGATTGTGGAAGGGCTGATCGAGCGCTGGCGCCCGACTGCAATCTACACGCATCATGGGGGCGATTTGAATGTGGATCACCAAGTGGTGAGCCGCGCGGTGCTGACGGCGACGCGGCCGACGGTAGGCCATCCCGTGCAGGAACTCTATATGTTCGAGATTGCTTCCTCGACGGAGTGGGCGTTTCAACAATTCGCCCCGGTGTTCAAGCCGAATGTGTTCGTCGATATCGAAGATACGCTCTCGCTGAAGCTGGAAGGAATGCGACAGTACGAGAGCGAATCGCGAAAATATCCCCATCCACGGTCGACCGAGGCATTGACGGCGATTGCTCAACGGTGGGGCAGTGTAGTGGGCCGGAAGGCTGCCGAGGCCTTTGAGGCAGTACGGCTGATCCGGTAAGGACGAACCGCGAGAACCCGGAATCAGAGCTAGTCTGGCGTTGGATGAGAGTACTTTTGCTGCATCCCGAGGATGTGCCGCTGCGAGGCGAGGGCAGCCGTTCGCACTGGGATTTGATTGTTGATCTGGGCTTTGCGGGTGCGAGCGTATACGAGGAGTGGTCTCGTCAGACTCAATCAAGAGTCATCAGCCTCTATCAGTTTGCAGATAAGGAAAGCTACCGCTGGGTCAAGCGAGCAATCGCGCTGGGGCGGGGAAGACTGCTGGACCGGAAGGGGCTCGATTGGTGGGAGATTCTGTCTCCTTGCTTGTATCAGGAGCAACGGGCAGTCTATCTGGTTGAGCAGTTGCGACGAGAGCTTGGCACAGGTCCGGTCGAGTTGGTTGCGACCCGCGCGCACTCGCGCCTACAACTGATCAGCCTCGTCACCGGGAGGCCGGTGCGCATCCTGTCCGCGGCTTCATCGCGGTCGAATCCTATTTCGCGATTGTTTGTCACCGCCAAAGACCTGCGCCCTTCCCAAATGGTCGAGATCGCGTTCGACAAGTGGGACGCGGCGTATACCTACCGGAGCAAGGTATCGAAGGGCCGGCGAGCGGGGTTGAATGACCCCGTGATGCTGTTGCCTACGGCCTATTCCAACGTCACAAGAACGGTGCTTGCGTACGCGGCTCAGTTGCGGGACCGACGGTTTTTGCTGGCCACGACCCGGCGCAGCGGAGAGACGAAAGCTTTGCCGACGAATGTGGTCTCTGTCCCGCTATCTGCGTATGCCGAGACTTCGGCCGAGACTACGATGGAGACTAAGGAAATGCTCAAGGGCTGGAGCGCGTTACAGAAAGAATTGGGAGAGATCGACGAACTCCGTCAGAGGATTCGGGCGGGTGTTTGGGATTACATCGCGCCTGAATTGGAAATCGGATTGCGGCTGCGGAATGCATGGCGCGTGCTGATGTCCTCAGAGCCGGTGACCAGAGTTCTTTGCGGTGACGATCTGAATTACCGCACGCGTCTCCCGTTGATTCTGGCGAAGAATATGGGCTTGCGGGCCGTTTATTGTTCTCATGGCGCTCTCGATGATGGATTGCTCTTCAAGACGTCGTACGCGGATCTCCATCTGGTGAAGGGCGAAATGGAACGCGACTACATGCTCCGGGCGAGCGATATCAAACCGGAACAAGTGGAGATTGCAGCGCCGGTGGAGGAGGGCCGCGACGTTGGGTCCGTGAATCTTGCCGGTTCTGCGGCAACCGAAATCGTCTTTTTTTCGCAGCCTTACGAAGTGGTGGGCGGACGTTGTGGAGAAATCTATCGAGAGATTCTTCGTCCGCTGGTCGCGGTTGCAAAGCAGTTGAATCGCAAAATCATTGTGAAGCTCCATCCGTTTGAGAGCATTCGGGGACGGACACGGATCTTGAAATCCTTTTTGTCGCCAGGCGAGCTTGAAACCGTCGAAGTCAGCCGAGCGCCCGCCTCGGAGATTTTGCCGCGGACGTTGCTTGGAATCGGATTGGATTCGAGTGTCGCGGTTGAGTGCGCGCAGCGGGGAATTCCATACTTTATGTGCGGCTGGCTGGACATCAACGGATGCGAATACATGCGACAGTTTGCTCGTTTTGGAATCGGGGTACTGCTGAATACGCCCGGTGAGATCCTTTGCATCCCACAGCGCGTCGCTGAGTTTGTGCCGGATAGTGCGAGCATAGGTCGATTCTGGCATCCCACGGACGAGCAGCGTCTGGACCATCTTCTGTTTGGAACGAGTGGCGTTCCCACCTCAACCAAATGCGCGTCCTAAGTCCCATTCTTCATCGGGTGATTTATCCGGCTCTGGGAGCGGCGGGGTATTTTCATGCGCGCCGGGTCGCTCCCGTCACCGTGATTACCTATCACGGCGTTTTGCCGGCGGAATACAGGAGTGAAGATGCGTTTCTGGACAATACACTCGTCACGGAGGGGGCGTTCCGTTCACAACTGCGATTGCTGAAGAAACATTACAACGTCATCTCGCCCGACGAGTTTCGGCAGTGGCTCTGCAAGGGCGGGAACCTGCCGGAGAGGGCGGTCTTGTTAACCTGTGATGATGGACTGCTCAATCATCTCAAGGTCATGGTTCCAATTTTGCGGGAAGAGAAACTGCAGTGTCTGTTTTTTGTGACTGGATCGTTTCTGGAGAACAGCCCAACGGTGCTTTGGTATGTTGAGCTGTATCTTTTGCTCATGCAGGCGCCGGTCCGGATTGAGCCGGTTTGGGTGCAAGGGATCGTCATTCCGGAGACCTCGGCCGAGAGGGAGCAGCGCCGGGTTCTGTGGCTGACGTTGCTCAAGAGACTTTCTCGGTTAGATTGGAATGCGAGGCGCGGCTTCTCGCGCGAATTGGCGGCAGCATCGGGCTTAGAACCATCTTGGAACCTGCGGTACGTGGACGATCCATCGTTGCGGGACCGCTTTCAGATGCTGCGCTTACCGGAATTGAAGCAACTGGCGGCCGCAGAAATGACGATCGGGGCTCACAGTTTGAGCCACCCGATGCTGGCGGAGCAATCCGTTGAGTTGGCTCGGGACGAGATTGCGGGATCTCGCAGAGCGCTGGAAAAGGCGGTAGGGGGGCAGGTGTGGGCCATCGCGTATCCTTTTGGCGATCCGGCTTCGCTGGGTGCGCGTGAATTTAAGTTGGCCGAAGAGGCAGGATACGAGTGCGGGTTCGTGAATGTGGAGGGAGTGCTCGACAGGGCATCCTCCAGATTCAAAGTTCCGCGCGTTCACGTTACAGCGGAGATGTCGCTATCGGTGTACGAGGCGTATGTCTCCGGATTTCATGATGCGTTTCGGACAGAGCTCCGAGGCCGAGGTGGGAACGGCTAGGGTGAAGAGAGAACGACCGGTGAGTGCAGCAATTCCACTCATAGTAGAGTGCTAACAGGTTTGGTTATATATTTCGCGGTGATTTAAAGGTGGACGGGCTGAAAACCTTGCGATTGGTTTTGCTGAAGCAAATAGGGGAAGACGAAAATCTGCAGCGCCAGTGGAATGCACTGGTGGAGCGAAGTGGCGACCCCCAGGTCTTTTATACCTATGAGTGGGCGCTGGCGGTACAGCATGCATATTCAGATTCACTGAACCCTCTGATTTGCCTCGCCTATGACGGTCAGGACGCTCTCTGCGGAGTCGTTGCACTCGCGAAGAGTGTCGCGCAAGACCATGTTTCGTTCCTCTGCGCGACGACCGGCGACTACTGCGACTTTCTCAGTGCGCCGGAGGATCGTCCCGTTTTTGTTGCCTCGGTTCTGTCCGAGTTGAAGAGGCAAGGAATCAAAAACGTGGTATTGACGAATCTACCTGCTGATTCGGGCACGGTCGCCGAGATCCGCGAGGCCGCCCGACAGCAGGGCTACTTCTGTTTCGCGCGTACTGCGTATGAGTGCGCTCGAGTTTTGATCGACCGGCTGGGGAAGGGAAAGGACGGCAAGCCCATCGCTCCAGGCTTGTCACGGATCAGCCGATTTGCCAAGAAGATCGGGCGCCAGATCCCGATTCAGTTTGACCACAATCGATGCTGGGATGCTGTGCAGCCGATCGTGCCGCAGTTCATCAAGGCACATGTGGCGAGATTTCTGGAAGTGGGGCGAATCAGTAACTACGCCCACGCCAGCCGCAAGGCATTTCTTGAGAAACTTTCAAAGCTTTTGTCTGATGCTCAATGGTTAGTACTGAGCCGCATGACCGTGGGGGGGCGACCGGTTGCATGGCAGTACGGATTCCAATTCGGCGGATCGTGGTTCTTGTATCAGCCAACGTTTGACAGCACTTATGAGAAGCATTGGCCGGGATTCTGTCTACTGACCCATGTGATCAAAGAGGCGACGGAGAATCCTGCGTTAACAACGGTAGATCTAGGGCTGGGGGCGGAAGTGTATAAAGCGAAGTTCGCGAACGGTTCGCGCGAGACGCTTTACGTGACCCTGCACAGTTCTCTCCTGGAGCATTTGAGGGAGGTGCTTCGCTACCGCGCCGCTGCCGCGGTGAGAGCCTTCCCGCAGTTAGAGAAGTTTGCGGAGTCGCTCCGGACGAAGTTCCGTTTTTTCCGGGATCGCTTGCGCAAGGACGGTGCGCAAGGAACGCTGGCTTGGGCGGCGAGTCGTGTACGTCGGCTATTCTGGGCAGAAGATGAGATCTTCTTTTATGAATTGGTTCGCAGTCAGCCAACCTTCGAGGCGAATGCCCTGTCTCTGAGCCCGATCGACCTTGATTTGTTAGCAACTTCGGCGATGCAATATTCCGATGATGAGGGTACGCTGGCGTATCTGTTGCGCTGCGCTAAGCGCCTGAATGTCAAAGAATATGCGGGGTTCGCGTTAGTGAACGGCGACGGCGAAGCTGTCCACTTTACCTGGGCGGGACCATTTGACGGTTTTCATTGGTCTGAGCTGAATTGTACTTTGCCGTCCCCCTCGCCAGATGCGATGGTACTCTTCGACTCGTGGACTCCGGTCTCCCAGCGCGGGCGTGGGTATTACGCCCCAACTCTCGTGCTGGTTGCGGAGAGAATCCAGCAACAAGGAAAGAAGGCGTGGGGCTTCAGCGCGGCTACGAACAGATCCTCGATACGCGGGTTAGAAAAGATGGGATTTCCAAGACGTTTCTCGATGGTCCGACGCAAGTTCTTGTGGTGGCAACGGCTGAGCCGGCATGGCACCGGGAGCACCATGAAAACGGAAATGCCCGTAGCGTGTTGAGCTCCCACCGATTTCAGGTCTACACAACGCCCAATGAAGGTTCCTTTCGACGAGGCCGCTGTGCTCCCAACTTCGCCGCCTGAGGCGGTGCCCGACGTGCTGGGCCCGGAATTCAGCCGGAATATGGGACAAATATTCCGCCAGTCTGCGGTGTTTTTTCTTGGCACCCTGTTCACGATGGGTGCGGGTTATCTCGTTAAGGTTTACGTAGCCCGCGTGCTGGGTGCGGAGCAGTTGGGCATCTACGCACTGGGCATGACAATGGTGAGTCTTGTTCAGTTGGCAGGGATGCTCGGGCTGCACGGAACGGCTCCGCGCTTTGTTGCAGCGTACAACGCGACCGGGAGATTTGATGAGCTGCGCGGCTACCTGACCCGAAGCACCGGCGCAATCGTGCTGCTGAACCTGCTCTGGGCGGTTGGCCTGGTGTCAGGCGGAAACTGGATTGCGCGGAATTTATACCACGCGTCTGATCTGGCGCAGTATATCCCTCTTTTCGCGGTCTTGGCAGTTCTCGGCGCGGTCAATGTTTTTTATTGCCAGGTTCTCGCAGGGTTCAAAGATATTGCGAAGCGCACGGTCATCGCGAACTTTGTCGGCAGCCCACTGGTGATTGCGCTGACCGTCCTGTTGCTGATGTTAGGGACGGGGATGTGGGGCTACCTTAGTGCGCAGGTCGCAAGCTCCGTGGTGGTTGTGGCGCTGCTCCTGGCGGCTGCGCGGAAGCTAACGCCGCGAGAAGCACGCTTTTCATTTGCGACCGCGCCGCCGCTCGGTCCCGAGGTCAAGTCAATGGCCTTGGCATTTCTGGGAATGGGCGCACTCGAATTCCTGGTAACGCAGGCGGACAAGATTCTTATCGGGCTCTTTCTGAATCCTCGCGTAGTGGGGATTTATGTTCTGGCATCGACGCTTTCGTCTTTCATCCCAATGATCCTGCAATCGGTCAATCAGATTTTTGCTCCAGTGATTGCGGAGTTGCATGCGCAAGGAAAGCGCGAGGTATTACAGAAGCTGTTTCAGACCCTTACGAAATGGGTTGTCGGGCTTACGTTTCCTCTGGCCTGTGTAATGATTGTTTTTGCCGCGCGACTGATGCGGATCTTCGGGCCAGAGTTTGAAAGCGGATGGCCGGTTCTTGTCATCGGATCAGTGGGTCAGCTCGTCAACTGCGGAGTGGGTTCGGTTGGATATCTTCTATTGATGTCGGGAAACCAGAAGCGGCTGATCAAGGTGCAGTTCGCAATGACGATTGTCTCGGTTGTGACAAACCTTTCTTTGATTCCCACACTAGGCATTGTTGGAGCTGCGATCGCGGCGGCTGGCGTAAATGTGGGAGGGAACCTGTGGAATTTGTACGAAGTCCGCAAGGCGTTGGGAATTTCCCCCTATAATCGAAGTTACCTCGCGCTTTCGATTCCCGGCGTGGCTGCGTTATCGACGGTGTTATTTGTGCGATATTTAGCCGGCCCGAACGCGAATCCTTGGTTTGTAGTGGCGCTGTCGCTGCTGCTGGGGTACGCGGTGTTCGTGGGATTTGCCGCGGCATTTGCGTTCGATCCCGATGATCGGATGTTTGCAAGAGGGGTCTGGTCGCAACTGCGCGCGGGCATGCAGAAATTTGGAGCGAAAGCCTGATGAACCAGTACCGCACAGTTAAGTTGCCCGAGGATCTGTGCATGACGGCGGAGAAGTTTATGGCAGGCCGATTCGAGAGCCTCGAGGCGTTCATCAGTTTTCTGCTGCAGGAAGTGGTCAAAGACGACGTAAGCAAGTTCGATCGGGCGGAGGAACAGATGATCGAGCAACGCCTGAAAGACCTGGGCTACATTTGAAAGTATTGGTTGTGCCTGCCATTTTCTTGATCCATAGCGCAATGCAATGAAGAAACGTTCGCTGGTACTGGTGACCGTCGATTGCCTGCGTGCCGATCATGTCGGTTTTCTGGGGTACTCCCGCCCTGTGACGCCAAACCTAGATGTGCTGGCGGAGAACAGTACGGTTTTTTCGGACGCAATCGTGGCGGGCGCGCCGACGTATTTTTCCTGTCCCGCCATTCTCGCGTCGCGCTATCCGCTTGCGTTGGGGCGGGATGTGCTGGGGATCGCGCCACAGGAGCCGACTATAGCGACGGCACTACACGACGCAGGCTACACAACGGCGGCGTTTCTGGCAGGCAACCCGTACTTGAGTCGACGCTATGGTTATGACCAGGGCTTCGATAGCTTCCAGGATTTTCTGGACTCAGCGGGCGACGGACCTTCGCCATTGGGCACGACTCCCGGACGATTTTCGAAGTTGAATCGGATGATCCAAGCCGGATCCCGCCAGAGTGGGCTGGTGGCGAGCGCTTATGAGGAACTCTATTTCTGGTATTGCCAGTGGCGGAGTGCCCAGCAAGATGTTCCGATGGATATTCTGCGGCGGTATCCGGCTGCGAATGTGATCGTGGATCAGGCGGAGTCTTGGTTGAGAGACGTCGGGGAGCAGCCGTTTTTTCTGTGGTTGCACTTGATGGACCCACACCATCCTTACTATCCGCCTGAGGAAGCTTTGGCGGCATTGGGAGCGCGCAACATGACTGCGCGGCGGGCGAGGTTTCTGAACTCCTTTTGGAACCGAGGGGACGTTGGGCCGCAGAGGCTAAAACGACACCGGGAAGAGGTTCTGTCTCTTTACGATGCCGGGGTATATTGGGCGGACACGCAACTTTCCCGCCTCGTGCAGGCTCTCCAGAATTCACAGCTATGGGATGAAACCGTTTTTGTAGTGACGGCAGATCATGGAGAGGCTTTCCTGGAACAAGGCGATCGCTATCACTCTCCGACGAGTTTGCCGGAGCATCTGATTCGTGTGCCGTTGCTGATACGCGCGCCCGGATTGACGGGGCGGCGTTCCCAGCGGAAGCCTTTCAGCCTGATTCACCTGGCTCCGACGCTGCTGGATGCGGTGGGTGTTTCCGCACCAGCTAGTTTTCAGGGACGAAGTGCCTGGGAACAGATTTCGGCCGGAGAGTTGGACGGAGAACCTGCGATTACAGAGTGTCTTGACGGATGCAATAATCCGGCGCAGACGGCTGACCGCGTCCGCCCGCGGTTAATGGCGGTTCGGGATGACGAATTGAAGCTGGTCGTCAATTTCCGTGAGAACCGGGATTACTTGTACGACTTGAAAAGCGATCCGGGAGAGCGCGTGCCGCTGTTGCCCGGGCAGCGAACGCGTGCGCGCGCGAACCTTCTGCAAATCGCGCGCAGGCACTTGCTCAGGAAGGGCGACAGTCAGGGGACGGACTTGCGCTTGCGAGCACGTCTTCGGGAACTGCAGCAATCGGCGAGAATTGCCGGCGACGTCGCGAGTCTCCCATAGGTTGCGTCCGAGAACGGAATTCCAGACGATGAGCAAACTTCGAGTGTTGTTTATGCCGGACGTGGATCGTGGCAATACCAATGCTCAAAGTCTGAATGTGCGAGAGATTGTTCCGCGGCTTGATCCTGAGAAGTTTCATTGCACGCTCTGGCACGAGGGCGAACCGGAGCCGCGATTACAGAATTTGTCGAATGTGCAGCTGTTGCAGTTGCCGTCGAGGGGGAAGACGCTGCGGATCTTGAAGGAAATGCTGGCCGGCTACGACCTGGTTGCCTACATGGACTATAGCCCTGCCAGCTATCTTTTCGTTCGGGTTCCGCACCCGGTGCGACGGGCGAAGGCCGTGATGCATTTGGAGGCCCCGACCTCTCAGTTGACAAGTCCATCACCCCAATTGCGGCGGCTTTACGAGGGAATTCGTTCTCGCTGCGATGTCTACACGGGAATCACCAGGTTCGTTGCCGACGAGTTCTATGGCGCAACGAAGAAGCGGGCGAGCTATATCCTTCCGGTGGGCGTCGATACGAACCTGTTCACTCCGCCCGAAAGGCGAAACAAGGCTTCGCCGGTCGTGCTTTTTGCGGGAACGCTGATTGAACGAAAGGGGCCGCAATATGTTCTCGATGCGGCTGCGCAGTTTCCAAACGCAATCTTCCGCCTGGTGGGTGCCGGGCGGGAGGGGTTTGAAGAAGTCTTGCGGCAAAAGATCGCTAGCGCTGGCTTGAAGAACGTGACGCTTGAGGGGCCCAGCACGCAGGGACGGATGCTAGAGATTATGCGCGAGAGCGACATCTTTCTATTGCCGTCGCGGCTGGAAGGAATTCCGAAGGTCACGCTGGAAGCGGCTGCCACGGGTTTGCCGTGCGTTGTATTTCGCGACTACGAAACTCCATCGGTCATGGACGGGGTCACTGGATTTCAGGTGGCGACCACCGAGGAGATGATGCACGCACTGGCAAAACTAATCGCTGATCGTGCTCTACGGCGGCGCATGGGAGAAGCGGCACGCAAGCACATGGCAGACTTTGATTGGGATCTGGTGAGCCGGCAGTGGGAGAAGGCTTATCTGGAAATCGGCGCTGCACGATAGCCCGGCCGCTCGCGGGTTGCGGCTGCCTGCGTGATCACAGAGAATAACGGAGATCATTCGGACTTCTGAGAGTCATGCGACAGGGAAAGGGGAGGGCTCGATTGCAGATTTCGAACCGCGGGAAATGACGAGCCTTGCCGCCACTCTTCCGAGGCCGCATACGGGAAGCAGTCCTCACGTCCTGACGCTCACACCGTTTTATCCGAACGAGCAGGATGCCACCAACGGATGTTTTATCTCTGAGCCATTGGATTGGCTGGCGAAAACTGGGGTGCGGAACACGGTATTTGCGGTTCAGCCGTTTTACCGCGCTGGATTCCGCGCGAGCGCTTCCACGGCGAAGGCGGAGTGGCTTCGGTATTTCTCCCTGCCAGGAGGATTTGGACTTCCGACGGCCGGAGCGTTCCTGTTCGCCCACATCGTGGGAAGGGTGCGGGAACTTCATCGTAGACAACGGATCGACCTTATCCATGCGCACGGTCCCCTGCCCTGCGGGCATGCCGCCATGCTTTTGAGTGCGGAGCTGGGAATGCCGTATGTCGTCTCGGTGCACGGGCTCGATGCGTTTTCGACGGAGCAAGTCAGAGGCCGGGCGGGCGCGTGGTGCCGGCGAATCTCACAGCGCGTGTATCGATCGTCGCGGCGAGTGATTTGTATTAGTGAACGCGTCCGCGAGCAGGTTCTGGAAGGTACGGGGGCAAGTTGCCGGACTTCGGTTGTGTACAACGGTGTGGATCCGGAGCCATTTTCGCCGGGCGATGAGCCCTCTACTGGCACTCCGGTGATTTTGAGCGTGGGGAACCTGATTCCGATCAAGGGGCACGAATTGCTCGTCCGCGCGACGGCGGCGCTTTGTAGTGAGTTTCCGGAACTCACGCTGGACATCATTGGACGTGGGCCGGAGCAAGCACGGCTGCAAGCTCTGGCACAGCAGCTTGGGATCGGCAACTCCGTGCGCTTTCTCGGGCTCCAGTCACGGCAGCAAGTGGCGGCGGCCATGCGATGTTGCACACTGTTCGCATTGCCCAGTCGGTACGAAGGTCTAGGCTGCGTTTATCTGGAAGCGATGTCGGTGGGGAAGCCGGTGATTGGCTGCCGCGGACAGGGCATTGCCGAGATCATCCATCACGGGTCGAACGGATTTCTGGTGGGGCCAGACAATGAGAAGGAGTTGACGCTCGCGCTGGCGATGCTGTTGCGGGACGAACCACGCCGGCGCAGTCTGGGGGCCGCTGCACGAGACACGATCCTAGACAGATTCACGCTCGAGCAACAGGCGAAGAGCCTGGCCCGCGTTTACCGGGAGTCAATGGGATGAAGCACCGCCTGGTCATCCTAACGGAGATCATCTCGCCTTATCGGATCCCATTGTTTAATGCGCTTGCCCAGAATGCGAACGTGGATTTGCACGTCATTTTCCTGGCGGAGACCGATCCGACGTTGCGGCAATGGCAGGTCTATAAGGATGAGATTCAGTTCTCTTGTCAGGTGCTGCCATCGTGGCGGCAGCGCTTGGGGCGATACAACGTGCTACTGAATCGCGGAGTTGCGCATGCTCTCACTGCAAGCGCCCCCGACGTCATACTCTGTGGCGGATACAATTATGTGGCGTCCTGGCAGGCCCTGAGGTGGGCCAGGGCCCACAGGATCCCTTTCGTTCTTTGGTCGGAGAGTAATGCGAAGGATCTGCGGCGAGGTCACGCAGTAGTAGAGTTTCTGAAAAGTTCATTCCTACGGAGGTGCAGCGGATTTGTGGTGCCAGGGTGGGCGGCAGAGGAATATCTTTGCGCCGACAAGCGAATTGCGGAAAGGGCGCTGTTCACGTCGCCGAATGCAGTTGATAACGACCTGTTTGCCGCGGGCGCATCCGCGGCCCGCCGAAATGAGGACGCCCTGCGGCGAGAGCTGGATTTGCCGCGGCGTTATTTTCTCTTTGCGGGACGGCTGGTGCGCGAAAAGGGCGTGTTTGAATTGCTGGCTGCTTATGCCACACTTTCGGAGTCGCTGCGCCAGCAGGTGGGCCTCGTATTCGTGGGAGACGGAGCATCTCGGCAGCGGTTGGAGCAGGAGGCGGCGTCTATTTCGCCAGGGGCGATACGATTTGTGGGCTTCGCGCAGCGGGAGCAGTTAGCGATTTACTATGGGCTTGCCGAGATTTTTGTTCTGCCAACGTATGCGGACACCTGGGGATTAGTTGTGAATGAAGCGATGGCGTGTGGTTTGCCGGTGATTCTAAGCCAGGTGGCGGGCTGCGCCCCAGAACTGCTGAGGGAGAACTGGAACGGGTTGCTGGTTCCACCGCGGGATGTGCCGTCTTTGACGCTTGCGATGAGACGTCTTGCCGATCAACCCGAACTTTGCGCGACGATGGGCGCGAACAGTGCGAAACATATTGCCCACTATTCGCCGAAGGATTGGGCGAGCGGGATCGTAAAGATGGTGGAAGCAGAGGCAGGTGGGCGTGACTGAGCGGATTCCCAAGAGCATCATCGTTTCAGCTGTAGTTCTGGGCCTGATGGTGCTGGCCTATCTCGCATATTCGCGGCCAGGCTATTTCACCAGCCAAACTTATTTGGGAGGCATCCTCCTGATTGAGTGTCTAGCGGCAGCGGTCTGGATGTATCGCAAGGTTTTCTTTCCGCTCATTGTGGTGGTGTTCCTGCTTGCCGGTGTGGATCTGCCAGTAGGAGGAATTTGGGCCATCTTGCGCTGGGTGTTTCTTGCCGTGGGAGCACTGACCGGCACCTTTCTGATGCTCAAAGAACGAAGCCACCATTTCGGCTTGATTCATCTGGTGGCAATGTTTGCCGTTCTGTCGGCAGTGGCTTCGGCCGCCGTTTCGCAATTTCCGCAGGTGGCGTTGCTGAAGGCTCTGAGCCTGCTGCTGTTGTTCGTCTACGCGAGCACGGGAGCAAGAGTTGCGGTGACCGGACGCGAGCCACGATTCTTTGCAGGACTCCTCCTTGGGTGCGAGATTTTTGTGGGAGTCCTCGCTGGATTTTACGCGCTCGGCATCCCAATGATGGGTAATCCGAACTCACTGGGTGCGGTCACAGGAATCTTTGGAGCGCCGATTCTTCTGTGGGGAGCATTTCTGGAGGAGACTGCTTTTGTCCGAAGAAGGCGATTCGTGCTTTACGTCGTCTGCATGTATCTGGCGTACCATAGTCACGCGCGGGCCGGCATGGCAGCGGCTCTCGTTTCTTCGGGACTGCTGTGTCTCGCTTTGCGCAAGTATGGAGCGGTGGCGAAGGGCGTCAGCGTCATCCTGATTCTGGCCTCGGCGAGCGCGATTTTGCGGCCGGAAGCGGTGTCACACAGTTTCTCGACGTTCAAGACGTCCGTGATCTACAAGGGCGGAGGCGAAGGCGGCTTGCTGGCCTCGCGACAATCTCCATGGCAGAGAGCCATCGACAGCATTCACACCCACTTCTGGTTTGGGACGGGGCTGGGAACAATTGAGACCACGAGCAATCCGGAGCAGACTGGAATATTTTCTTCGAACTCGACCGTGAGCACGGAAAACGGAAGTAGTTATTTGTCTATTCTTTCTGGAGTCGGAATTCTTGGAGCATTGTCGTTTTCTTTGCTCTTGCTGCTGCTGTTAGGCAAAGTTGTTCGTGCTCTTTCCTGGCTGGTGAAGACGGGGAATCCGTGTCATCCGGCCGTCCCGCTCGCGCTGGTCATGGTGACGGGTTTGCTCCACGCGGGGTTCGAAGACTGGCTATTCGCTTCGGGCAATTACCTCTGCATATGGTTTTGGGGCCTGGCGTTTATTTTTTCCGACCTGGCTCCCTCGCGGGCTCCCCGGGCAGCGTTCGCATGGCCCCTCAGGGCAGCACGGCCCGACTTTGGTGGGATTGTCTCAACTCGATGAGTGACTCGGTCGTGAACGCCGCGTCAGCAGGCGCTGAAGTCAGAGCTGGCTGTCACGTGGATGTACTCTCTCATGAACCGCACTGATCCCGAACTTCTGAAATTGATTGTGTGCCCTCGCGACAAGCAACCTATGCGCGAGGACGGGGAGTACCTCGTCTGTTCGAACGAGCATCATTACCACGTGGTGGAAGGGATCCCGATTCTGTTGGTATCAGAGGCACACCAGACCCACGTCGAGGGCGATCGAAGCCTGCTGGTCGCGGGAGGAGACTTATCGCACGCGCCACTGCTGAAATTGACGCTGGGTCCTGACGAGATTGATCCCTTTGTGAAGAATAGTATTGGTGCGACGAATGGAGGCTTGTACCAGAACCTGGTCGGAAATCTCAAGGCGTATCCGATTCCGGACCTTCGCATTCCTCCCGGGGACGGAGTTTCCTTTCTCGAGATTGGCTGCAGTTGGGGGCGTTGGACCATTGCGGCTGCGCGCAAAGGGTATCGTGTGGTAGGGATTGATCCTTCGCTGAAGGGAGTTCTGGCGGCGCGGCGGGTATGCCAGCAGCTGGGAGTCGAAGGCCGCTTCCTGGTTGCGGATGGCCGCTTCCTGCCGTTTCACGAGGGTTCATTTTGCCGCGTCTTCTCGTATAGTGTGCTGCAACATCTTTCTAAGGAAGATGTGCAGATTGTGCTCCCTGAAATTCGCAGAGTGCTGAAGGCAGGCGGCGAGGCCATGGTCCAATTACCCAATGTTCTTGGCTTGCGGTCTTTGTATCACGAGATCCGCAGAGGCTTCCGCGAGCCGCGAGATTTTGAGGTGCGGTACTGGACCATCCCTGAGTTAAGGTCAACATTTGCGCACTTGATTGGACCGGTCCGTGTTTCCGTGGATGGCTACTTCTCGCTCAATGCCCAAGTCAGCGATGTCGAATTCATGCCCCCTCACTACCGAGCGATCGTTTACACCTCTGAGTGGTTGCGGCGTCTCAGTCTGCACGTTCCCGCGCTCAGTTATCTTGCGGATAGCCTCTATGTAAGCGCCCAGCGTTTGGACGGCGCGGCTCCGAGCCGATGATGCACCTGTTCATCAACTCCTTGGCGGCGTCGGCGGGCGGGGGACTGACCTACATTCGCAATGTGATTCCGCACCTGACAGCCAGCCCGGATTTGCGCGTGACGGTTGCTCTGAGTCCGAGTCTTCGGCAAGAATTTCCGGCGTTGAGCAATATTGAATTTCTGGAACTCGATACTCCTCCTGCGAAACGCTTCTGGTTCGAGCAATCCAAGCTGCCGGGATTGATTCGCAGGTGCGGGGCGGATATTTTACTGTCGGCGGGAAATTTTGCCTTGCGGAATTCGCCGGTTCCGCAAGTCCTGCTTTCACGCAATTCCGTGTATACCTCTGCCGATTTCTATCGGGATCTGCTTGCCAGGGGGGAATACCGCATGTGGTTGGATACTCACTTTCGATCAGCCTTGGCGAGAAGGTCCATTTTCTGGGCGGATTGTACAGTTGCGCCCAGCGAGGCGTTTGCCGCCGAACTGCGGCACTGGACGGGCAGGGAGGTCCGCGCGATTCACCACGGTTTCGATGGGGACGCTTTTTTCCGCGATTCGACTGCTCTTGCGTCGGAAGTGGAGGCGAAACTGGCGCGTGCGCAAGGATCGTTGCGGTTGCTTTTTGTAAGCCACTACAACTACTACCGTAACTTCGAGACGTTGATTCGCGCGTTACCCGCATTGCAGCAGATGCTGCCGAATCGAGCGGTCACACTCTTTCTGACCTGCAAATTGAGCGAAGGGGAAAATCCGGGAGATTATCGACCTCAGTCGGCAGCGAAGCTCGTGAAGGAACTCGGCGTCGATGGGATGGTGGTCGAACTGGGGGCCATCCCATACCGACGGCTTCACCAGCTATACGGATGCGCCGACATCTACATCACACCGGCCTACACGGAAACGTTCGCGCACCCCTTGGTAGAGGCGATGGCGAGCGGAGTACCTGTGGTCGCCTCGGATCTCGCGGTGCATCGCGAGATCTGCGGAGAGGCGGCGACATATTTTCCACGATTTGCGCCGCAGTCGTTGGCTGCAACCGTGGCGCAAATCGCCCAATCGCCGGAGACATTGGGACGCATGGTGGCTGCCGGTTCGGAGCGGGCCCGAGCATTCTCGTGGAAAACGCACGTCGAGAAGATTCTGGAACTGTGCCGCAGCGCGATTGATCCCGACTCAAAGAGTAACGCCTAGATCGGAGAGTTGCGGTGCCGAAATCCTGATTCGCTCAAATAGGTTGTTCCCGTCTCATTCCAAATAGCAAGACCAAGCAGAGCGATAGCAGCGTCCACGTTTGATGGGGCATCACAACTCGGTTCCACCACCACGAATTTGTGACCGCGCCGGACACTTGTCCGCGCGCAACGAGTTGCTGGAGAAGTGCGGTTCCAGGTGCGAGGAACGGAACCATGAGGAGCACAGCGATCTTGGGGATTCGGTTCGGTCGTGACCCGACGCGAGCGATGCACCAGCACAGCGGCACAACCAGGAGCGCGGCATCATAGAAGCGGTGATAGACCGGCAGGAGGCTGATGATCGAGACGGCCCCAAGCGGCAACAATTCGGAGTCGTACCGGTTGGCTTTGAGCACCAGGTAAAGCCAAGTACAGATCAGGCAACCGCCCGCGGCAAACGCAAGCAGATTCGCCGACGAAGAATGCCCGGTCATCGAAAACATAGGAACTTGCAGGTTGATCAAATTGAAGCGGCCGGGGTTCGCCGAGGAGAAATCATCAATGTTGTTCGCCGAAACGAATCCTCGGGCATTGTTCAAGTAGCCCTGTAGCCAAGCTGTACCCCGAAGCCACAGGTATGCGACAGCCACCAAGGTTAAGCCGATGGTGGTGCTCACCGCCGTGAAGAAGAGGCGCCAGCGTTGGCGCAAGAGGTAGTAGAGAACCAGGAACGCTCCGATTTGCGGCTTGAGGCTACAAGCCATTCCGAAGAGAATTCCTGCGGCAATATCGAGGTGGGAGTGCGCGGCCCAGATGGCAACGGCGCATAGGCCAATCACGAGGATCGTCGGGTTTCCGCTGGAGATGCCGGTTTGAAAAGGAGCAAGCGCGAGCGAGGCTGCGACGAAGGCCACGGTGCTGAGATCATCCCGGCGAAAGCCCGCTACTTGCGACAAAGACCATACGGTTGCGCCAAAGGCGATCAACAAGACGGCTAACCACAGAACTTTGGCGATCTTCCAGGGAAAGGCTGCAATTGGAGCCATCACAACCAGTCCGGCCAGCGGCGGAGCCAAGTGGGTTCGAACGTCGGAGAGTTCCAGGCGGCTGTGGACTTGTTGTTTCCAGAGGGAGACAAAACTTGCCGGATCGGCTGGACTCAGTCCTTGCAGCCACAGCTTTGACGCGGTGTAGTTCTGCGACAGATCGTTCCACTCCGCTGGCCAGCTCAGAAACCTCACGGGCCCGCGCACGACGAATTCGACGGCGGCCAGGAAAAGAAAGATCCAGAGAATAATTCTTAGGTTCCCGAAGGCCGGGCTCTGGGGACGGTGACGCTCTGAGATGGCTTCCATTCAGCCTTGGTTCCCGGAAGAGCAGGCATCGCGAAGCACAGACGCAACTCGGTCCTGCTGCTCATCAGTCATGTCCGAGAAAAGCGGAAGGATCACTCCTTCCCGTTGGGCATGCTCACTCTCGGTCAGGTTGGGACACCTTCCGCCAGGCTCGCACTCAGACTGCGCGCAGCGCCATGTTCCTGCCTCTCGGTATGCTGGCTCCAGATGCGAACACATGATGCCTCGGCGAGTGGCGATTCCCGCGTCGAGCATCTTTTGCATTACGGTGCGCTGGTCCATGTTTCTCGGCAGACGGATGCAGAAGCTTTGCCAGTTCGCACGGGTCCAGTTCGGCTCGTCGGGCAAGATCAGCCCCGGAATGTCACTCAGCAATTGCTTGTAGCGGCTGGCTAGCCGGCGTCGGTGCAAGATCGCTTCGGGAAGGCGCTTCAGTTGCTCGCGTCCGATGGCTGCCTGGATGTCGGTCAGACGGTAGTTGAATCCGAGTTCCGGATAGGATTCGAACACTACGGTTGGCGACGAGTGCCGCACGGTGTCAGGTACGCTCATGCCGTGTTGTCGCCAGAGTCGGAACTTGGCGTCAATTTCGGCACTCGCGGTGGTCAACATGCCGCCGTCACCGGTGGTCAACAGTTTGCGCGGGTGAAAAGAGAAACAGGCGACGTCGCCGTGGGGCTTGCCGATTTTTTCCCACCGGCCTTGCCAGAGAATTTCGCTTCCGATCGCGCAGGCAGCGTCCTCCACCACAAGCAGTCCGCGGCGACGCGCGATCTCGAGAATCGCCTTCAGGTCGCAAGGCATTCCCATCTGGTGAACGCAGAGAATGGCACGAGTGCGTTCGCTGATGGCGGGCTCGATTTTTCGAGGATCAATGTTGAACGTTGCCGGATCAATATCGACAAAGACCGGTTTCGCGCCGCAGTAGCGAATGCTGTTGGCAGTGGCGATGTAGGAATGACTTACTGTGATGACTTCGTCGCCGGGGCGCACTCCGACCGCGAGTAGTGCGAGATGCAGGGCTGTGGTGCCACTGGACACTGCGCAGGCATGCGGCGAGCCGACGTAGGCGGCAAACTCACGCTCAAAGGCTGCAACTTCCGGCCCTTGCGTAACCCAGCCTGAGAGAATCGCCCGGCCCGCCGCCGCAACTTCTTCCTGGCCGAGATGTGGGCGCGCCACTGGAACAAAATCTTTAGGCATGGATCGGCACAACCCGCCCCTCCCAGTTGCGCAGGACTTCTTCCTCCAGTAATTCTTCCGGGGACTTGTCCTGGCTGGCATACCAATCGCGAATTTTTGCGAGTCCATCGCGGAGGCCGACCGTGGGCCGAAACTGAAAGAGCTCGCGAGCCCTCGAGCTGTCAGCCATCAGGCGGGGCACGTCGCCCGGCCGGGGATCGGCATGCGATATTTCTGCCTGCGGGCGATCGAGAACCTGCTTAATCGTATTCGCCAATTCGAGGACGCGAATTTCTTTTCCCGTACCCAGGTTGAAAGTCTGTCCGACGGAGGATGCGGAAATACCTGCTGCAATAATTCCGCTGGCAGTATCGCCGACATAGGTGAAATCGCGGGTCTGAGTTCCGTCTCCGAAGATAACCATAGGTTGTCCGGCCAGGCAACGCAGCATGAATTTGGGAATCACTTCTCCGCTATCGCCCTCGTGATGGCAGCGTGGCCCGTAGGCATTGAACGGCCTCAGGATCACAGTGGGATACTGGTAGGTATTCCAAAATGCGCGAGTGTAGCACTCGCCCGCGAGTTTGGAAGCGCCATACACGGTCATTGGAAATGTAGGTTGTTCTTCCGTCAGGGGCTCGGATGTAACGACCATACCGTAGACCTCGGAAGTGGAGACGTAGACAAAACGACTCACGCCGATGCGGCGCGCCAGGTTGAGAAGTCCGAGCGTAGCCGATGCGTTGACTTCGTGATTCTCATACGGGGAGTGAATGGAGTGGCGCACCCCGAGGCAGGCCAGATGGAAGATGATGTCCACATCACGCACCAGCGAGGTCATCGACTTTGTGTCGCGGATATCCGCAACAATTAGTTCCACATTCTCGCCGAGCACGCCGTCGAGATTCTCGCGCCGTCCGTTGACCAGGTTGTCGACGATGCGCACGGCAAAGCCCTGTGCGGCGAGTTGCCGCACAAGTTCGGAGCCAATGAATCCGGCGCCGCCAGTCACGAGAACACGCTGCATGGAACGTAACCCCCAGGGAAGGTGAAAATTGGAAGGATGATTCTATCAGCCGGAAGAACTAGCCGGATGATTGAATCGTGGATCCGGAATTGGACTCGACTTCCAATCGGTTTCGGAGTTGCCTCAGGCTGATGCCTTTGACGGCAAGCAGGCAACTTCCCGCCACAATGTTCGCGACGAATACCCAGGCGTGGATGACCACCGTTAGGGCCAGCGCACCGCTGGCGGCGATTCCTGCCAGTTTGAACGCCTCCGTCCCAAATAGTTCGTAGGTGCCTAAGCCACCCGGCGCGGCTGGAATCATGAGGCCTAGACCGAGAATCGCCGAGGCGACGACTGCTGATTTTAGCGACAGACTGAGTCCCAAGGCTCTCGCCAGACCCCATATGGAGGCGGCTTCAGTAGTCCAGATTGCCGCTGTCAGTAACAGCAAGGTTAGCATTTGTCCTGCGGAATCTACGGCGCTGAGTCCATCGGCAAAGGAACTCAGCAGGCCGTCGAACTTTTCCTCAAGTACTGAAAGATGCACGGCGCGGAAGCCGCGACGCACGAAGGTGATCAGCCGGCGAGTCTGATAGCGAAGAACGACGAGCAAGACCAGTGCGCCACCAAAAACAAGAATTGCCACGCGCAACAGGTCGAGCAGCCAATTGGGCGGATGCAATGCCCAAATGGCGAACAGAACCATCCCCACCAGAGCTAGGCCGTCAAGGACCTTCTCGACTGCGAGAGTCGCCAGGGTTCGACTGCTTTCGCTGAGTGACCCCGCGGGTCCGACGAGGACGCAACGCGCCAGGTCACCTGCGCGTCCCGGCAATAGAAAGTTAGCCATGTTTCCGATGCCTAGAACGGTTAGGCAAGCGACAAGTTTAGGCCGCGAGGCGGGAGGAAAAATCAACTGCCAGCGCCACGCCCGCAGCGGCAAGTTCACAAAAAACACGGCCAGTGGAACCAGGAGGAACGGACCGTTCAGCCGCCCGAGCGCGCTCCAGGATTGTTTGAGGTCGACCTGCCGGAGGAGAAGGGCGAGACATCCAAGGCCGATGAGAACGCCCACCACGGCCGATTGGACGCGGAACCTACGTCCCAAAGCGCCGCCCCGCGTGCTGCGGTTTCGTATCGGCGCTGGCGTCCATTTCCGACGAGTCTTCCAGGAAATAGATTGGGCGTTGGCGGGCGGCTTCCAGCGTTCTCCAGAGGTATTCGCCCAGGATCCCCAGCATCATCATCTGGACGCCGCCCAGCACGAGCACTACTACGATCAGCGATGACCAGCCTGGCACTGGAGTGCGCGTCATCAGCCGCAGCACGACCACGACAAGAGCATAGCCAAATCCCAGGAAACTGAAGAGCATTCCGAGGTAGGACATGGCCCGCAGCGGGGCGTAGGAGAAAGAAACGAATGCGTCCGCGAATGCCGTCAACTTTTTCTTGAGCGTCCACTTAGTGGTGCCCGCCGCACGTTTCTCTTTCGTATAGGCCACCTGCGCGGAAGAGAAACCAAGCCTGGCAACCTCGCCACCGAGGCTGGGATTGGATCCCGCCGATTGCAGCAAGGCATTCATGACTTTCCGGTCGAGCAAGGAAAAGTCCGAGCCTCGCGGAGGAAGATTTACTTCTCCCAGGAGATTCAGAAGGCGGTAGAAGGAGTTGGCGAGGAACAAGTCGGCCTTCGAGACTCCTTCGCGCTCCTCTCGCACGGCCCACACCACATGATTGCCGGCTCGCCACAGATCTAGCATTTGCAGAATGAGCTCCGGAGGATCCTGCAAATCGGCCGCCAGGAAGACGGCGCACTCGCCGCGAGCCTGCGACAGCCCCGCGAGGATGGCTACGTGGCTCCCGCTATTTTTGGCGAGACGGACAAAGCGGAATCTCGGATCGCCGCGGCAGATTTCCTTCAAGAGTTCTGGAGAACGATCGGAGGAATGGTCGTCGGCCAGAATTACTTCCGCCTCGAGGGGTGCAAGTCGCGCCATAAACGAGTGCAGACGTTCCACGAGAGCCGGAAGTACGGCCTCTTCGTTGTAAACGGGAATGACGATGCTGAGTTCGGGGTCACCCATACAGTTCATTAAAATTCGCATCTAGTGTATCGGAGTCAGGCCGGAAGTCTCGCAGAATTACTGACTAGACTTCGAGCGCACTTCTCTACCCAGAGCGGGTCAACGGTTGGGTCCACCCAGAGATTGACGATACGGCGGGCGAATTCACCTGCATGCGGGCAGGCATCGGCAGGCCGGAAGAAATCGTTCACTGGCCAATACAGGTTCGAGACGTGGAAACCGTCGCGCCGTATGGCATCGCTGAAATCGACCAAGTGCTCAGGGAAATTTAACAAGAGGGAATAACGCCAGCACACACCGCTTTGCTGCCACTGGCTCATCCGTTGCCAATTTCCGTCGGCCAAAATTTCGTCGTATTGCTGCGCATTGCGGTAGCGATGCTGAACGATCTGTTGCAATCGAGGCCAGGCGCCAGCCAGTGCCGCGGGATTCTTCATGCGGCGCAGGTAAAGCGGACGAAACGCGGGCTGCAATTTCAGAAACGCGCTCGAGACCTCATCTACAGCGCGAGTCCTCAATAAGCCGACGAGAGAGTGATGCAGATTGCGATAACTGAGAGCGAGCGTTTTGGCTTGGGCCTCATCAATCTCAGATGGCATGGGATCAGAGTCGGCCAAATCTGCGCAGATGGGAACGAACTTCGGAGAGCGGACCAGCAGCGCTCCGCCGCCACACTCGAGAATCTTGGTGGGATTAAAGCTATATACCGATAAATCACCGATGGAGCCTGCGGCGGCGCCATGCGGGAGGCGGGCACCTAAGGCCTGGGCGACATCTTCGATGAGAACAAGATTCTTAGAGCGGCACCATTCGGCTAAGGAGCGCAAGTCAGCGGTCTGACCGAACAAGTGGATGAAGACTACGGCGGAGGTTTGCGGAGTCCAGCGCGCCTGAATACTTTGCAGCGTCGGCATCCCAGTGTGAGGATCGATGTCTGCGAATCGCGGCGTGACTCCAGCCAGCAGTGCGGCATTCGCTGGCGTAGCGCAGGAAATTGAGGGCAGAATCACTTCGGCTTCTTGAGCGCTGGCGTCGGCTGACTTGCGGGCGATGGTGTATGCGCGGTAGAGAGCGGTCGCGGCCCTGCCGTACCATTCGATGGCCGTGCCTCCGGTTTCGCGCAGCAGGTCGGCTTCGACTGGTTGCAGGATCTCGCTGGTCTCCGCTTTTTGCAGCAGTGAACTCATGCACTCAGACGTTGCTGATCTCCTCTCCAACGCTCCGCGGCATCCGACACGGTCACCCACTCGAAATCGTGTTCCAGGCGCCGCAGACTCTCCACCATGGAAATCAAGTTCTTGCAAAGCGCTTGCGTCGAACGCGAGTAAAGCGCGTCGTCCCCTTGAGTAGCCAGCACCTCGTCCGGATGACAAATCATGACCCAAATCAGCAAATCGGCGGGCGAAATCTTGCAGGCATTCTCCCAGTTCCTCAGTGAGTTTGCAAAGAGATGCGGATGCACGGCGGGATTCATATAGCGCAATCGCGGCGATGCATCGTGGGGAGCCTGCAACTGCCAGGTGTTCATGGGTAGTTCGAGCAGAGAGCGTGCTTGAGCGGGCTTGCACAGGTCATTCGAAGCAGGGAAGTAGGGCTGGTTGGGAGCGCCCATCCAATTCATGGGATGGCCGGGGCCGCCGGTGCGTCCAGGAATTGCGGTCGAATCGCAGCGAAATCCCATGCGCTCGACGGTGGCGTAAGTCTCGGGCAGATGCCAACCTTCGCCGTTGCGAAACGCTGTTGGTGGGACGATTATTTTCAGAATGCTCCAGAGGCGTTCAAGTTCTTCCTGCGCCTGATGCGGATCTGAGATGATGACGGCAGCGTCCTGCGGGCTGCGCTGAGTGTATAGATGTGGATGCCATGCGACTTCATCGCCGGCCTTTTTCACGTTCGTCCAGAACGCGTCGTAGGTTTCGAGCAGATAGGCCGCGTTTCCGAGAATGCTTTCCAATTGGCCGTCCGCACGGACGAACCAAGTCATGGGCACTCGCCCCAACGTACCTTCAAGAGCAGCTAGATCTTCCGGCAAACGCTGCACCTTCTCCAGGCCATTCCACTCCAAGGATCGCCGGTTGGGATTCCTGCCATTCAGGCCATCGGGATCGGTATCGAGCGTCAAACACAATAAGTGCTTCTTCACTGACGAAGCCTCCGCAGATTGAGCACCGCTGTCGTCATCATGAATGCGCCAACTCTCGGAACTCGACCAACTCGGCCGCGTGGTGTGTCGTGCCGTCGGCATAACGAATCGAGATCTCGCGGCAGCCGCGGTCGGCGTGTTCAAGGGCCTCGCGCAGATTTTCGCCGACTGCGACCAGAAATCCGGCTCGTTCTGAGGTGCTGCGCAGAGCGCGAATCTCTTCGCCTGGTTGCACTGTGACGCCTACATCCAAGATGCTGCCGTCCGCAAACAGAGATTCGGGTATGTCAATTTCTTGCGCGAATCCGGGTGGAAATACAAGGAAGCGGTAATCGGCGCCCCGACGACGAGTGGGCGTGAAATTCACCGGTGGCATCCCGCAGGCCATGCGGCAGGCTTCCACGAATTCGTTCACGCCACTCACATGGTGTGCGATTTGCGGAGTGTGTCCGCCACCGCAACGCGCGCCGAGCTCGAAGAGAACAGGACCGTCGTCGGTAAGACCGAATTCGACGTGGGCGGCGCCCTGCGTCAGTCCGAGCGCGGCCACCGCCTGATGGCACATGTCGGCTATGGCCGATTCCTGCTCGGTCGTGAGTTGGGCCGGATATTGGACGCTGACGTCGACGCGATAGGGGCGCAATGATTTGATTTTCTGGCCGATGCAGAGAAGCGAAGTCTTGCCATTCCAGATGAGCACCTCGGCGCTGTGCTCGCTGCCCTCCACGCAATGTTCGATCACCACGTCGGAGTCAGGAAGACCACCGGCTTGAGCCGCCTGAAAGGCACCGGCGACAGCCTCTGCGCGCTCGACGCGCGTGACCCCGCGCGAACCGCCAAAGCTTCGGTCGGGTTTGAAGACGAGAGGGAACCGCCCGAGTTTGTCGGCAGCGCGGCGAGCCTGATCTGAGCTGCTCACAATTGAGAAATCTGTGGAGTACTTGCCCATTCGTTCCCAATTGCGGCGCATCGCGGCTTTGCTGGTGGCATTTGCGGCGGCTTCTTCCGAGATGGAAGGAAGGCCGAGCCGTGCTGAAATGCTGGCCGCAGCGCGGACACCGACCTCCGCCATGCTGACAACGCCGTCGATGCGACCTTGCGCGGTGACTGCTTTCGTCAGCGCTTCGCAATCGTTGAGATCGATGGGCAGTGCGTAATCGGCTGCTTTGAGCCCCGGTGCGAGAGAATTCTTGTCGGCAACGAACGTGACAAATCCGGCTTCCCGAGCCGCATGAATGGACGGAACGTTGTAGCGTCCCGCGCCGAGAATAAGAATTCGCTTGGAGTGCATGGAATGGGGGGGCACGGACGTAGTCTAACTCGCGCTCGAGCCGGCAAACTGGGGAGCGACCAGGCGCCGGTTGATTTCCGCCTGCACCCGGCGCACCCGGGCTGTGTCTTCGTCGCCGAAGCGAAAGCGGACGCCACCTTGGCCGTCACACACCCCGATGACCCGTGTCGGACGGTGCACGCTGTCGACGAGCACGTCGCCGGATTGTCCCATCGCCCCTCCGGCCACTACGGGGACGCCATCGAGAACTTCCCAGCCTAGGGCTTCGCTGGTTTTCAGCAGCGAATCGTGTGCGGCGGAGAGAGTTCCAGTCAAGGCTGGCCAGATGTTCACCCGCAATAAGAGGCATCCGCTGCGCTGCGCTTCGGCAATTCCGTCTGGCAGGATCGTTCCGATGCCTGCGTCGAGTACGTAGGTTTTACTGGAGAGGCGCTTTGCGAAGCGCTGATTAAACCAGGGCGCCCCGTCGGGCCATACGACGACGGCATTGGCTTTCGACAGCGCTTCGAACGCACCACCAGCGTCTCCCTTCATGTAGGAGAGTTTCAACTCTTCCCCTTCGAGCGACAGCGTGCGCATCCCGTCAATCGGCGTCACCGCCGGCGGCCGTCCAGGGTCTCGCAACACGGTGATGCGTGCGCCGCGCTCGGCAAACCTCAAAGCGAGAAACCGGCTGCGGGGATGATCCCCGGCGATCACGATCTCGGAGTTGTTCAGTACTTCATGAAGAAGACGAACGACCTGGTCCTCCACGGCCTCGACCCACACGCGGCTGTCGAGATAAGTGAGCAGGGCTGTCTTCTTCAGGATCGTCTTCGATGTTTCGGCGGCATTGGCCTGACCGAAGAGCTTCCGGTCTACGTCGAGGAGCACGACGTCGACGCGGCCCTCGACGGCAAGCAGAACGCTGGTGAGATGCTCACCGCTCGAAAGCGACAACGACCCTACTACGTGCGACTGGGTTGAATGGATGTTGCCCGAAACCAGAAAGTCAGCCATCGGTTTCTCTGCTGTCACAACGTTCAGTGCTGAGAACTTTCCCGCCTTCACCGCACGCGCACGAAGTTCCCTCAACAATATGTCCAGTGCCTCTGCCGGCGTTTTGTCCTTGCCGGTTTCGACGTGGAAGGCCGGGATCGATAGCACGCGGGGCATCTTGAGCGCAGCTAGTTCGTGGCTCAAGCGCTCTAATAACTCGTCCGGCGCTGATACCTGGTCTTCCTGGCAGAGTCGCACAATCAAGTCACGCACGTCGATGTCATGCTTGCGCGCGTAACTTTGCACCTTACCGGTAAATGACGAATGAAACTTGGCGAGTCCGCCGGTGACGGCCATGGGATCTACGCCGCGTTTGCCGAGGAGCGGCTGAATGAGGCCCTGGCCCACGTCCATGGCGGCCTTGAGATCGATATGTGACAGGGCTCCGCGGCGTTGCAGAATCGCGACCAACACTTCGGTGACGGTATTGCCGGCTGAGCGTCCCATGCCTTGCAGAGAAGAGTCGACCAGGACCGCGCCTTCTTCGATTGCCCGCAGTGTATTGGCCATGGCCAGCGAAAGATTGTCGTGCCCGTGGTACCCGAGAGGGGATGGGCTCTGCGCTTTTGCGGCTTGCAGGTAGGCGGCCACCGAATCCGGATCCATACTGCCCGCAGAGTCCACCAGGCACGCAATATCTGCGCCCCGCTTGTGCACAAGCGCCACGACATTGCCAAACTCCGCAGGCGAAACTGCGTACGATTTCATCGCATTGTAAGAGACGATCAGTCCCAATTCTTTCGCTAACGCGATGTAGGGCTCGGCCTGGATCGCCTCGGTGACATTGGTGCCAACGCGGAGGAACGACATTCCATAGCGCGCGGCGAGACGAATATCTTCTTCGCGTCCAATGCCGGGGATAAAAAACATCCCCCACTTCGCATGTTGGAGCGCCTGCGCTGCGGCCTCCATGTATTCTTCATCGGTGGCAGCGGCCATGCCCTTGCCCGATTGTGAGGCGTTGAGACCCAAGCCGTGTCCGACCTCGATCCAGCGGAATCCGGTGCTCTCGAGCGCGGCGGCAATTGTCGCCGTGTCTTCCGCGGTGAACTGGAAGTCGATGAGGTAGGAGCCATCGCGGAGGGTCACTTCGAGAATGTCAGGAATGACTTCGAATGTAGCCATGACAAGCCTTTGACGCTGCCTTGTTACGGTACGGTTTTAGCGCAATCTTGCTCTAGCGCGAAGCGACGGTCTGCGTTCTGCTGGCAACCGCCTTTTTGACCACGCCGGCAACCTCAGCGACTGCCACGGATGAAAGTTCGGGATACAAGGGGAGCGAGAGAACCCGCGCGGCGGCTTCTTCTGAGCCCGGAAAAGCACCCCGTCGGTAGCCCAGATCAGCATACGCCGGCTGGAGATGCACCGGCACGGGATAATGAATGCCGGTCTGAATTCCTTCCGCCTGCAGGGCGGATTGCAGGCCGTCGCGATCATCGGTCCGCAGCGTGTAAACATGATAAACGTGTCGCGCCCATGGCATCTCGGCGGGACGTTCCACCCGCGCGTCCGCTAAGTGTTGATTGTATTGACTGACGACCGTGCGGCGCGCTTCGGTCCACCGCTCGAGATAGCGCAGTTTCACGCGGAGGATTGCGCCTTGAAAGCCTTCCATGCGGTAGTTGTATCCGCGCAAAATATGGTGGTACTTGCGATCCTGCCCCCAGTCGCGCAGCATGCGGACCTTGCGGGCATACTCCGCATTGTTGGTCGTTACGGCCCCCCCCTCTCCGTAGGCTCCCAGATTCTTTCCCGGGTAAAAGCTGAAGCAAGCCATATCGCCGATGCTGCCCACGGAGCGTCCTTTATATTTCGCTCCGTGCGCTTGCGCGGCGTCTTCGATGACAACTAGTCCGTGCTGGCGCGCTACTTCCATGATCGGGTCCATATCGGCGGGCTGGCCGTAGAGATGCACCGGCAGGATCGCCTTGGTGCGGGGCGTGATGGCAGCCTGAATCGCGGCGGGATCCATGGTGAAGGATCGGGGATCGATGTCGACGAGAATGGGGCGCGCTCCGGTGTAGCAGACCGCAGCGACGCTCGCGACAAAAGTGAACGGGACGGTAATGACTTCATCGCCGGGACCAACGCCCGCAGCAAGCAAGGCCAAATGCAGCGCGCTGGTGCCCGAATTCAGGGCAATACATTCCGTGGTGCCGCAGTAGGTGGCAAACTCCTGTTCGAAACCTGCAACCTCGGAGCCGAGCACGAACTGGCAGCTGTCGAGCACGCGAGCAATCGCGGCATCAATCTCGGGCTTGATGCTCTCGTACTGCGCTTTCAGATCGAGGTAGGGAACTTTGATGTTGGCCATGAATGTCTGCGGATCGAACGTCTATTCTCTCACTATCCAGGCTAGGCCGTGGCCTCAAGCGCCGTCAGGCGCAAATCCACGGGACGGCCATGTTGCGCCATCGACTGCGACGCAGCCTGCAAAATCTCGACCACGCGGAGTCCCGAGTTGCCACCGGTGATCGGTTCCCGTTGCTGCTGAATGCAATCAACGAAGTGGTCAATTTCGTGGCGGAGGGCTTCGGAAACATCGATTTGCGGGGCCAGCATATCTCCCGTTCGGTAGCCCACCAGCAAATGATAAAGTTTTTCTGGGTTCTGCTGATTGTTCAGGGTGATGCCTTTATCGTAGACCTTGATCTTCTCGCTTTGCTCCAAGTCGTCGTAGACGATCATTTTGCGGCTGGCGCCGATCAGCGTGCGCCGAAGCTTCACCGGTGCCAGCCAGTTGGCGTGGATGTGTGCAATCTGGCTGCCTTCAAAGAAGAGAGTGAGGTACGCAATATTCTCCGGTCCCCCCGGTACGTGACTGAGTCCAGTGGCGGAAACCGCGCAGGGCCGGAACGGCAAGACATAATCCATGATCGAGAGATCGTGCACCGCGAGATCCCACAACACATTCACGTCGTGCTGAAACAGCCCAAGGTTTACACGGACTGAATCGTAGTAGTAAATCTCCCCGAGACTGCCGCTGTCGACGAGTTCGCGGATCTTGCGGACGGCGCCCGTATAAACGAAGGTGTGATCGACCATCAGGACGAGGTTTCGTTTCTGCGCCAGGTCCATCAAGTGCTGGACTTGATCGGTGCTGGAGGCCAAGGGCTTCTCGACCAGCACATGCTTACCTTCCTGCAACGCGCGCAGAGCCAGGTCGTAATGGGTGGAGACGGGCGTAGAGATGGCTACGGCATCGATCGCTGGGTCTTGAATCAACTCGCGAAAATTCTGCGTGGTCTGGATCGAGGGGTATCGACTGTTGACCAGGGCGAGCCGGTCCGCCCGCAAATCACTGACACAGGCCACGTGCATGCCCGGGGTTTCAAAACAATTTCGTACCAGGTTCGGACCCCAATAGCCGTACCCGATTACACCAATCCGAATCAAAGTTCCTCCCGTGAACTTGCCGGGTCCTCATTTCTGCGGGACAGCGCGACCGAGTCGTGCGGGAACACCCTTGGCGATAGTGTTTGCTGGCACGTCGTGCGTCACGACAGCTCCGGCGCCGACCAGCGCTCCCTCTCCGATCGTGACACCACCCATGATGACCGCTCCGCTCCCGATGGACGCACCGCGCTTCACATGTGTGGAAACAACCTTCCAGTCGGCTTCGGTCTGCAGGCGGCCGTCCTCGCTTGCCCGCGGGTAGATATCGTTAATGAACATGACGCCATGGCCCACGAATACATCGTCTTCGATGGCGACCCCTTCGCAAACAAAAGTGTGCGACGAGATCTTGCAGCGGCTCCCAATGGATGCATTCTTCTGGATCTCGACGAAGGCTCCGATCTTGGTGTCGTCGCCCACGGAGCAGCCGTAGAGATTGACCAAATCAGGGTGGAAAATCTTGACTTCGCGGCCCAGGACTACGTTGGCAGAAATTGGCATGAAGACCGTTGTGTTCGGTTTGTTCCTTGTAGCAAAAGTGTCGTACGCGGCGGAGTTCCTCCGCGTCTTAAATACAGCAAATCGCACGATACAACAGAATAGTGCGGGTATCAACTGCGACCTGTTTCTGCTGCGACCTGTTTCTGCCTTAATATGGTTGCTTCAAGATCGGTACGCTCGATCGAGGATGACATTCTGAATGTGCGGTATCTTTGGCATTGTTGCGCGGAACGCCCGAGTCCCGGAAAGTGTTCTCGAACGGGGCACGCAGTCGCTCGCGCATCGCGGGCCGGATGACTCGGGGACGATTTTGCTGCGCGATTCGACGCCTGACTCAGTCGAAGTCGGTCTGGGTAACCGCCGTCTGGCCATTCTTGATCTCTCGCCGCTGGCTCACCAGCCCATGCACGATGCCGAAACGGGGAACTGGATCGTCTACAACGGGGAGATCTACAACTTCCGCGACATTCGGAACGAACTCCAAAAAGCCGGCGCAAGGTTTGTCAGCCATTCCGATACTGAAGTCCTCCTGAAGGCATATGCGGGCTGGGGAGAAGGCTGCCTGACCAGGTTCCGCGGCATGTTTGCCTTCGCCCTGTGGGACGCTCGACTTCATCGCCTATTCCTCGCGCGCGATCCCATGGGCATCAAACCGCTGTACTACGCGCAGGCAGGTTCCTATTTTGTGTTTGCCTCTGAAGTCCGCACGCTGCTTGGGACTGGCCTTTTGCGACCACGAATTGACCCCGCGGGCCTCATCAACTATCTGACTTTTGGCTCCGCCTATGATCCGCTCACTCTTGTGGAGGGTGTTCGCGCGCTTCCTCCAGGGCACACTCTGACGTGGGAAGGCGGAATGATGCGCGAATCCTTGTATTGGAATCTGGTAGACGCACCGGCAACTTCTGGGCGAGACGCATCGAACGCCTTTGCTTTGAGTGAAAAGGAGGCGGCCGAGCGCCTACAGCCGGTTTTGGAAGAAGCCGTCCGTCTGCAGTTAGTCAGCGATGTGCCAGTGGGAGTATTTCTTTCCGGAGGTATTGATTCAAGCGCGCTGGTGAGCATTCTCAGCCGTGGCGGCGTGACTCCCAGCACGTTCTCTATCGTTTTTCGGGAAGCCGAGTTTTCGGAAGCGGAACATTCGCGTGCCATCGCCACTAGGTTTCATACCGATCATCACGAGATCAATGTTTCGCAGACAGACGTTCTGGCCTCAATTCCGGGTGCGTTGAGCGCGATGGACCTGCCCACCATGGACGGGATCAATACCTACTTCGTCTCGCGGGAAACGCGAAGGGCCGGAGTGAAAGTCGCGCTGTCGGGACTGGGTGGAGACGAAGTATTCGCCGGATATTCCTCCTTCCACACCGTGCCGCGGATGGAACACTTCGCGCAGTTCTGGAACATGGTGCCCCGGCTGGTTCGCGGACAGATCTCCTCGGTGTTTGCCGCGTTCTCTGCGGTCAATGATCAGAATCGCAAACTGGCTTCGCTGGCTGGCGATAACGGCCGCGTTCTGCATCCATACTTCTTGAGTCGAATGTTATTTACGCCTGGCCAGCGCGATTTCCTTTTCCGCGACGCAGGTCGGGAGACGGAAATCGCTACCGCGTCGCAGCGCGAACAGCTGCTGCGCGCGCTCGCACTCGATCCGATCAATCGTGTTTCCTATCTCGAGTCGCGCTGTTATATGCTGAATACACTGTTGCGCGACGCCGATGGGATGAGCATGTCGCAGGGTCTGGAGGTCCGAGTTCCCCTGATCGATCACCAGCTAGCTAAGACCGTCCTGGCTCTTCCAGGCGCATGGAAACTGAACGGTACGCCCAAGAAACTTCTGGTAAACGCACTCGCGGGATCGCTGCCCGACGAGATTGTCCACCGCCCGAAACGCGGCTTTACGCTGCCTTTTGAACACTGGATGCGGCAGGAGTTGCGATCTGAAATCGAGCCAGTGCTGGGGAAGAAGCGGATCAGCGAGGGCCCCTTAGGGGAACTGGTGCACGGCAATCAAGTGGAGCGAGTCTGGAGCGATTTTCTGAATGGCGAGACCTCGTGGTCGCGCCCGTGGTCTTTGTACGTCCTGCAACGCTGGTGCGAACTGCACCTGTAGATTGCTTACCGATGCCAAAGGTTGAAGAGATCGCCAGGTTGCAGCCTGTGACGCCGACGGGGAAACTGCCAGTTAGCGTGATCGTAGCTGCGCGGAACGAGGAGAAGAATCTGCCTCGTTGCCTGGAGGCGTTGCGAAATGTCGGCGAGGTCTATGTCATCGACTCGGGGAGCACGGATGCCACACCCGAAATCGCGCGCTCGTTCGGAGCCAAACTGGTGCAGTTCCACTATCAGGGTGGTTGGCCGAAGAAGCGGCAGTGGGCGATGGAGAATCTGCCGCTGGAGTTTGGCTGGATTTTTCTGGTCGATGCCGATGAAGCGCTGACGCCGCAACTGGAAGAGGAAATCCGCGGAGCCCTCAGCGACCCGAATATCAACGGTTATTACATCTCTCTGCGGATGTATTTCCTGGGGCGACTCCTTCGGCATGGCGGGGCAGGTTTCTGGAAGCTGTCACTTTTCCGTCGGGGCAAAGGCGGGTACGAATGCCGCCTGAAAGATCAGGACCTCTCCATGGCCGACATGGAGATTCACGAACACGTCGCAGTGGAGGGAGCCACCGCCCGGCTGAAGAACCCGTTGGCGCACCGCAACGTCGACTCGTTGTCGCGCTATATCCGGAAGCACGATGAATATTCAAACTGGGAAGCGAAGGTGTGGCTGGAGAGCGAATCGAATGGACAAATCGCTCCTTCGTTTTTCGGCACACAGGCCCAGCGGCGTCGCTGGCTCAAGGCCAAGTTTCTCGGCATTCCTGGCGCCCCGTTGTGGTTCTTCTTATTCAAATATCTGTTCAGCCTGGGATTTCTGGACGGCGTTCCCGGCTTGATCTATTGCGGATTTCAGGCGGTACAGGTGTTTCATGTGAAGTCGAAGATCTATGAACTGCGAAGGGTTCAAGGCAACGAAGAGATAAAGCAGGGGCGAGATCTAAGATGAGCGGCTTGGCGGAAAATACGGTCGTGGCCTGGCGTGGCAAAGGTGGCGAGTATCCCGCCGGGGTGCCGTTTTCGCCGTCGCAGGATTATCCCGAATATGCTTATGGCGATGCTTCATCCGAACTGAACGTCGCCTACGATGGGGTGCGCGGCTGTTTTCGAACTGCAGGTCTGGATATTGTCAACTTCGGGATGCCCGAGTGGAACCCACTCGGCGAGTTGATTCACCCGGGCGAGACCGTCCTGTTGAAGCCGAACATGGTGCATCAGCGCCATCCGCGTGATCCTCGAGGCTGGCGGTATGTAATTACGCATGGCAGTGTGATTCGAGCCGTCGCAGACTATGTTTGGAAGGCGGTTGGTCCCAAAGGGAAGATCATTCTCGCCGATGCGCCTCAGACGGACGCATCCTTCTCGGATATGTCGCGTCTTCTTGGCTTGGACGTGATTCGCGATTTTTATCTGGCTCGCGGTCTGTCGTTCGAACTGATCGATTTGCGCCAGGAAGAGTGGGGCACGCGGGGTGATGTGATTGTGGAGCGGCGCAAGCTTCCTCCCAATCCCTACGGATCGATCGCCTTTGATCTGGGATCGGCCAGCGAGTTCGTGGATCACAGCGGCGCTGGCAACTATTATGGCGCGGACTACGATTCCGGCGTCGTCAATCGGCATCACAGTGGAGGGCTCCACGAATATCTGATCGCCGGATGCGCGATTAAGTGCGACGTCGTCTTCAGTCTGCCGAAGTGGAAGACGCACAAAAAGGCAGGCATAACCGCGAGCCTCAAAAATTTGGTCGGGGTCAACGCGGATAAGAACTGGCTGCCGCATCATACCGAAGGCGCTCCGGCACGCGGAGGAGATGAACACCCGAATCCCGATTGGAAGCATCGAACCGAGCGAAAGGTGGCAGCTGCGATTCGCGGACTCTCTCATCGGATTCCGGTGGTGGGCCCCTGGGTCCATCAAATGGCGCGGAGCGCTGGAAAGCCCGTATTTGGCGATACCGAAAGCACCGTGCGCAGCGGCAACTGGTTTGGCAATGACACGATCTGGCGCATGTGCCTGGACCTGAACAAGATTGTGTTTTACGGCAATGCCGACGGAACGCTGCGCGACGCTCGAAAGGGCCGGAAGAGGCACTTCGTTCTGGTGGATGGAATTCTTGCCGGTGAGGGCAGGGGACCGCTGAACCCAGATCCGGTCCCGGCGGGCGTGCTGCTGTTTGGCGTGCATCCCCCGAGTGTCGACGCGGCCTGCGCCTATCTCATGGGATTTGATCCCGAGAAAATCCCGATTGTATCGCGGGCGTTTCAGTGTCGGCATCTTCCTTTGGCCGATCACGGTTGGCGCGACATCGTGGTGCGGAGCAACGACGCTCTTTGGAATCGCAGCCTGCGGGAAATTTCCGCGCAGGAGACTTTTCACTTCGCACCACACTTTGGCTGGAAAGGGCACATCGAACTGTCTTCCGCGCTCGACTATATTACGGATGGGGCAGGAGAGGCGGCACGGCGATGAGTGAGTCGCTTCTCGCCGAACAAATCTATCCTCGCCTGCCGGTTTTTCTGCAAAACGCCGCGTGCTGGTACTACGGAAGGAAAGAAGCCCGGGTACGCTTGGGGCCAACGTTCGAGCAGCGCTTGCGGGAATTGACGGATTCGGAAAAGTGGACCGCGAGCGAGATCGAAGCGTATCAGGATGAAAAGCTGCGATCGCTCGTCCGCCATGCGTACGAAAATGTTCCTTATTATAGGGAGCGCTGGAAGGCACTGAAGATCGCTCCTGATGATGTCCGCAGCCGCAACGATCTGCACAAGTTGCCGATCGTGACCAAAGAAGAAGTGCGCCAGAATGCACACCGCTTTATCTCACAGAAAGCCTCGAGGCGCGAATTGCTGGAGAGGCACACCAGCGGGACGACGGGCAAAGCCTTGCACTTCTATATGACGGAAGAGGCGGTTGCGTT
This sequence comes from uncultured Acidobacteriaceae bacterium, assembly GCA_963709025.1. Taxonomy (GTDB): domain Bacteria; phylum Acidobacteriota; class Terriglobia; order Terriglobales; family Acidobacteriaceae; genus Sulfotelmatobacter. The sequence continues at coordinate 6,504 of CAVPVE010000042.1, read as the reverse complement.
TCAGTGGGCTGTCTGGTGGCGCCATCGCGGCCGGTTTGGTGTGACGCCGGGGAGTTGGCACGCGAACTTTACGGGACAGCGGGTGGTTCCGATTACTCAGCGTACTCCCCCCTACTGGCGCTGGAATCGTCCGATGCGGCAAGTGTTGATCAACATGCAGAGCCTGACGCCGAGCAAGATCACAAGCATCGTCGAGATGCTCAACACGCAGAACTTTGATTTTTACTGTGGCTATCCGTCGTTCATCCATATGCTGGCGGTTAACGCGGCTGAAGCCGGACTTCGCCTCACATCTCCCCCTCGCGTGATCTTCACGGGGGCCGAGAACATGCTCGACTTTCAGCGACGCGACATAGAGGCCTTTACTGGCGCAGGTCTTACCGACCATTACGGCTGCACCGAAGCTTGCTGCAATGCCTCTCGATGCCCACAGTTCGTTTACCATGAAGACTTCGAGTTTGGAATCATGGAAGGCATCGAACGTACACCGGGCGATCCGGGAAAGACAATCGTGAGTACCGGATTTGCCTGTGATGCTTTTCCGTTCATACGCTACGAGGTAGGAGACACCGCAGTCTGGCGAGACGAGGCATGTTCGTGCGGGCGCAACTCCAGAACAATCGAGCGCGTCGAGGGACGGTGTGACGACTATATCGTTACGCCGGAAGGTGCGCGAATTGCCCGCCTCGACTATCTCTTTAAGGATGCTCTCAATGTGAAGGAAGCGCAGGTCATCCAGGAGAGTCTAGGGGAAATCACGATTCGTCTCGTGCGGCGTAGCACATACGGCGTAAGAGACGAACTTGAGGTCCGGCGGGACATCGCAAGCTGGCTGAGTCCGTCGCTGGTTGTGCGCTTCGAATACGTTCAAGAAATTCCAAGAGGACAGAACGGAAAATTTCGGGCGGTGCTCTCGCAACTCAAATCGGTTCCGCAGGCTCCAGTTGCAGAACAGGTGCATCATTGAAGCAAGTTCTCCAAGATGCGCGTTCGGGTGAGATCACAGTGGCAGAGGTTCCTGCGCCACAACGTATGGCGGGGTGTGTGCTGGTGCGGATCGCGGCGTCGGTTGTGTCGGCGGGCACCGAGCGTGCATCGGCACAATTTGCGCAGAAGAGCCTGCTGCAGAAGGCGCAATCCCGGCCTGATCTGGTGCGGGAAGTCATCAGCAAAGTTCAGCGCGACGGACTCTTTTCGGCAATTCAGGCGGTGCGGAGCCGTCTCGACCAACCACAGAGTCCGGGATATAGCAGCGCGGGGACCGTCCTCTCAGTCGGCGAGGGAGTGGTAGATCTTCATCCCGGCGACCGAGTCGCTTGTGCCGGCGCGGGATTTGCAGTTCATGCCGAGATCGCGTGCATTCCGCGACTGTTGGTGGCACGCATTCCTGAGCGTCCCTCGGGCAGCGAACAGGTTCCATTTGATGAAGCCGCTTTCGGAACTTTGGGAGCAGTCGCACTCCACGGGATCCGCACTTCCGACGTCAAGCTGGGCGATCTGGTTGCGGTGATTGGGCTGGGGCTTCTCGGGCAACTCACCGTGCAATTGCTAAAGGCGGCAGGCTGCCGTGTTTTGGGGATGGATATCGATCCATCACGCGCTGACCTTGCACTCCAGATGGGTGCCGAGGCAATTGCCAGTTCGGCGTCAGTTTTTCGCGAACTTTGCGTGGAAGCGTCGCATGGCGCAGGGATTGACTCCGTTCTGATCACTGCTGAAACGTCGAGTAGCGATCCGGTCAATCTGGCTGGCGCGATCGCTCGTGACCGGGCGGTCGTCGTCGCAGTAGGCACTGTCGGCATGGATATCGAGCGCAAGGCTTATTACGAGAAAGAGCTCGATTTCCGTATCTCGCGTTCCTATGGTCCCGGCCGGTACGACGCAGCCTACGAGCAGAAAGGCCGCGATTATCCGATCGGCTATGTGCGCTGGACCGAAACCCGCAACATGGAAGCGTTCGTGCAATTTCTCGCCGAGAAGAAAGTGAACGTCGGCGCGCTGATCACGCACCGCTTCCCGATCGAGCGTGCCGAGAGCGCCTACGACCTGATTACGGGCAAGTCGCGAGAGCCTTTCTTGGGAGTTGTGATTCAGTACGAGGAAACTGCAGTCGAACCGCGGGCACTTGGACTTATTCCAGAGCGCGCAACCGAGGCAGGTGGTCTTCGATCGGTAACTGCCACGGAAGTTTCCGTCGGTTTGCTCGGCGCAGGAGCGTTCGCAACGGGCACACTTGTACCGGCGATGAAGGAGTCCTCGAACACGAAGCTGGTCGCCGTGTGTGCCGCGACTGGATCTCACGCGCAACATGTCGAGCGCAAATTCGGATTCCGATCTTGCACTACTGATGAAACTCGACTCATCCATGATCCGGCAGTCAATGCCATTGTGATTGCTACTCGGCACCATTTGCACGCGAGGCAGGCTCTCGCCGCACTTGCGGCAGGGAAGCACGTTTTCTGCGAGAAGCCGCTCTGCCTGTCGGAAGAAGAGTTAAGTTTGATCTCGGAAGCCTATCTCGGAATTGTCCCCGCCCAACGGCCCGTGCTGATGGTCGGCTTTAATCGACGGTTCGCTCCGATGGCGGCGCGGATGAAGTTATTTCTCACGCCGATCTCCGAACCACTTGCGCTGCACTATCGGATTAATGCCGGATATCTTCCACCCGACCATTGGGTGAACGATCGCGAGCAGGGCGGCGGCCGCATTGTTGGCGAGGTTTGTCACTTCGTTTATCTGCTGATGTTCCTTGCGGGCTCGCCGATCGTAGAGGTCGAGGCCCGGGCTCTCGCGAATTCGGGACGTTACAGCGGCGACAATGTGCTGATCTCGCTGCATTTCGCCAACGGGTCACAAGGAGCGATCAGTTACCTCGCGAACGGGGACCGCGCTTTTTCCAAGGAACGCATCGAGGTGTTTGGTGGAGGCAGCACGGCAGTCCTCGAGGATTTTCGCAGCCTCGAACTCGTCCGCGACGGCCGCAAAGAGATTATCCATTCGCGCTGGCGCCAGGATAAAGGACATCGCGCCGAGTGGGACGCTTTTGCGCAAGCCGTCCAGCAGAAGACCGGGGGGCCGATCCGATTCGAAGAGTTGGTGTGCTCTACTCTTGCGACACTCCGCATCGACAAGTCGGTGTCTACGGGAGAGCGGCTCGGAGTGGATGCCGCCGCATTTCTTGTCACCGCTCGCAGAACATCCAGTGCGAATTCCAGCCTGAACGAATGATCCAATCACGCTTGCCACGTCAGAGGAGACGAACGTAGTTCATGCTCATCCTGGGCCTCAACATGTTTCATGCCGACGCGTCGGCGGCCATCGTGCTCGACGGCGAAATAAAGTTCGCCATTGCCGAAGAACGCCTGAACCGGCATAAACACTTCGGCGGCTTCCCTGCGCTCGCGGTGAAAGCTTGCCTGGACGCAGTTGGTGCAAAGATTTCGGACATCGAACATGTGGCGGTCGGCCAGGACAGCGACGCCAACCTGGCAAAGAAAGTGCAATACGCACTCGCTAACCCGGCCAAGGTCCTCAATTTCCTGCGGCTTCGTCGGCGTAAGGAAGCGATGCGCGACGTGCGCTCGCTGCTGGCAAAGGCGCTCGATATTGATTCCTCGCAGCTGCGTTTTCAGGAGCACCATCTCGAACATCACCTCGCCCACATCGCCAGCGCTTACTTCTGTTCAACCTGGGAGAAGGCTGCGGGTTTCAGCTATGACGGCTCCGGCGATTTCGTTTCCACGATGATGGCCCGTTGCGAAGGTAATGAGATCGAAGTGCTCGACCGCGTGTTCCTGCCCCACTCGTTGGGTAGCGTCTACACCATGATTTGCGAGTTTATCGGCTACAGCCAATACGGCGATGAAGGCAAAGTGATGGGCCTGGCTCCTTACGGGAGACCCACCTTCTGCGAAGAGATCAGCAAAGTTGTCGCGCCCAGGAATGGCAGCTTTCAGCTGGACCTCAGCTATTTCAAGCCGCTCGGCAGCAATCAGGGAATGCAGGTACTGGAAGATGGCACAGTGAAACTTGCACGCCACTTCTCGGACCGCATGGAGAAATTATTCGGCGAGCCGCGCCGTCCGCATTCCGAGATTACGCAGCGCGACATGGATCTTGCCTTCGCGCTGCAGCATCGTTTTGAAGAGATCTTCTTCCATTTGTTGAACCAGCTTCACCGCCGTATTCCATGTGAAGACCTGGCGATGGCGGGCGGATGTGCGCTCAACAGCGTGGCCAATGGCAAGCTCTTTGATGTGACGCCATTCCGGCGTACCTACATTCAACCAGCCGCTGGCGACGAAGGCCTGGCCATCGGGGCCGCTCTGCACACATATCATTCCGTGCTCAAGCAGCCGCGACGTCATGAGTTGAAGAATTCATATCTCGGCCCGGAATTTTCCGACTCGCGGATTCAATTGGCACTGCAGGCTGCTGGTCTGCAATCTCGCAAATTAGAACGCGCGGAGTCGCTCGAGGCCACGGCTGAACAGATCGCGGCTGGCAACGTGATCGGCTGGTTTCAGGGACGTATGGAGTGGGGGCCACGCGCCCTCGGCAACCGCTCTATCGTTGCCCATCCCGGCCTGCCCAACATGAAGGATGTCCTCAACGCCCGGATCAAGCACCGTGAATGGTTCCGACCTTTTGCTCCTTCGATCATGGCGGATCACCAGCACGAGTATTTCGAGCATGATCATCCATCGCCGTTCATGCTGCACGTGTACAAAATCCGACCGGAAAAGCGCAAGGAACTATGCGCGGTGAACCACGTAGACGATACTGGGCGCCTGCAAAGCGTTAACCGTGAAGAGAATCCGATGTACTACGACCTGATCTCGGCGTTTCATCGCAAGACTGGGATTCCCGTCATCCTGAATACGAGCTTCAACGAGAACGAACCCATCGTCTGCACGCCAGAAGAGGCCATCGACTGCTTTCGGCGCACTCGCATGGATGTGCTGGCAATCGGTCCATTCCTGGTGGTGAAGACCAAGGAATCCTGATACCTGGGGGCTTATCATTAATAGATTGGGTCAGGCGACTGCATTACGTGGTTGCACCGATCCGGCTGGTTGGGATACAGACGGGATGCTCCGCTGCGATTGGTTGAGCCACTCATTGACGATGCGTTCCGCATCGGCCAGTTGGGCCTTGCTCATCGCGTTTTTCACCGTGTTTTTCGTGCGGGCGAGTTCTTCGGACGCCACGCAGTACCACACGTACGCACGGATCACATCAGTATCCCCCGGCCGACCAGCCCAGGCAATGCGTGCCAGCATCAACTGGGCGGCAAGAACACCGTATCCTGCGGCCTTTTCGCATAAGGCAAGAGTCGCTGCGTCATAATCGCGGGCAGGATCTTTCAAAAGGGCCTGCAGCGGGGAAGGCGCAGCTGTATTTTGACCGAGTGTCATCGACAGCAGTTCGATTCGGCTGGAGACTCCCATCTTGTCAAAAATGCGGCACATGTGATTCTTGATCGTGTGCTGACTCAGCCCGAGACGTCTGGCGATTTCACGGTTGGTGAGGCCCTCCGCTACGCCGTTCACGACATCGGCTTCGCGCTTGGAGAGCAGATTCTTTCCGCTTCCAGCGGCGACGTGAACCCTGGGCGCCGAAGCTAGTGTATCCAGGACCGCGGCCATATGTTCGTTATCGACCCAAACCTGGCCCTGGTGTACTTTGCGAATACATTGGCCAAGCATGTCTGGAGATTCCTGATGATCGAAAACTCCCTTGGCTCCGGCTCGAAAGGCCGCTAACACGGTTTCTGGCTTCGATGCGTCGAGCAGCATGACCGCACGGACCTTAGGGTCGGATTCCAAGAGCCTTTCCATTATTCCGAATCCGCGATGAGCATCCTCGTCCCCGAAAGCGCTCAGCACAAAGACATCAATTTGCTCAGCAAGGGCAGCGGACAACACGCCGCCGCTGTCGAGTTCCGAACTGGCTATTCGTAAATCGGGGTCGTGGCTCAGAATTCCGACGAGCAGCTGCGTATGAAACCGCGAGCTGTCGGCAACCAATACCCGGATAAGAGCTTGGGTCTGATGGACGCGCGGCACGGTAACCTCCTACCATCGATAGCCCTGGAAATCTCCGATTCGAACCTAGACCTGACTTCATCAGTGTTTGGCACACTCACGGAAAGTCAGCGGGGAAAATGGTCCAGCGGCAAGGTGCGATTTTCGTACATGGCCCTTAACCCTTGGGGACTTGGCCCGGGAAACCTGTGAAAAGCTGCTGGTCTTTAGAAGTAAGTATACAGGGGAAACCCCGACAGTCCATCGGTTATGCAATCCACAAATCCGATCCCCTCGATTTGATGATGAGCGGGGGCCGAGCCGCCAAGCTGCCTGGGTGCTTCTCCGAGAGGTGAAAATGAGCGTCTCCAACAATCTGCAAGATCTAGTAGTCTAAGGAGTTATTCATCGGTGTAGTGACCTTCTGCCGGGCCGCACATGTACCTTTGCAATCTGGCCGGATCTGGTTGCAGAGAAG
>CAVPVE010000041.1:0-389341 GCA_963709025.1 uncultured Acidobacteriaceae bacterium | reverse complement strand
CCATCGACAGCTACTTCGTCCACGTCACCCGCGAAGGTTTCGCCCGCCGCCTGGAAACTCTGCGCCCATCGCACGAGCAAGGCAAACTTAAGCACTCGATCACCGACTACGAGCAGCGCCTGGAACGCGAACTCGGCATCATTCAGCAGATGCAGTTCCCCGGCTATTTTCTGATCGTTTGGGACTTCATCCGCTACGCCAAAGATCACGGAATCCCGGTGGGCCCGGGTCGCGGATCCGCCGCCGGTTCCCTGGTCTCGTACGCTCTCGGCATCACCGATATCGACCCGCTGCAACACGAACTGCTCTTTGAGCGCTTCCTCAATCCCGAGCGCGTGTCCATGCCCGACATCGATATCGATTTCTGCATGAACCGCCGCGGCGAAGTGATTCAATATGTGACGCAGAAGTACGGCCGCGACAACGTCGCGCAGATCATCACCTTCGGCACCATGGCCGCCAAGGCCGCGATCAAAGACGTGGGCCGCGCCATGGATATTCCCTACGCCGACGTCGACCGCATCGCCAAGATGGTTCCGACCCAGCTCAACATCACGCTGGAACAGGCCATCCAAGATTCCGCGCAACTGCGCGAGGCCATCGAGAAAGACGGCCAGATCCGCGAACTGTTCGAGACTGCCAAGAAGCTGGAAGGCATGGTCCGCAACTCCGGCGTTCACGCAGCCGGAGTCGTGATCTCGCCGCGCCCTCTCACAGACCTGGTCCCTCTGCACCGCACTAAGAACGACGAAATCGTGACCGCCTTTGACATGGTCGCCATCGAAAAGATGGGCCTGTTGAAGATGGATTTCCTCGGCCTGACCACACTGACGATTCTGACCGACGCTCTGAAACTGATCGAGCAAACCCGTAACACAAAGATCACTCTGGAGCAGATTCCTCTTGAAGACAACGAGACCTACGAAAAAGTCTTCCACAAGGGTCTCACCTCCGGCGTCTTCCAGTTTGAATCGAACGGCATGCGCGATGTTCTTCGCAAGTACCAGCCCAATTCGATTGAAGACCTCACGGCTCTGAACGCTCTATACCGCCCCGGCCCAATCCAGGGCGGCATGATCGACGACTTTGTCGACCGCAAGCACGGGCGCAAGAAAGTCGAATACGAACTCCCGGAGCTGCAGGAAATCCTGCAAGAAACGCTGGGCGTGATTGTGTATCAGGAACAGGTGATGCAGATCGCCAACCGCCTGGCCGGATACTCCCTGGGTGAAGCCGACCTCCTCCGCCGCGCCATGGGCAAGAAAAAGGCTGAGGAGATGGCGCAGCAGCGCGAGCGCTTCGTGGAAGGCGCGGCGCGGCAAAAGTATCCGCCGAAGAAGATCGAAAAGATCTTCGACCTCATGGCCCAGTTCGCCGGGTACGGCTTCAACAAGTCCCACTCCGCGGCCTATGCCCTGCTCGCCTATCACACGGCCTATCTGAAGACGCACTATCCCGTGGAATTCATGGCGGCCCTGTTGACCTCGGTCACGGGCTCAACCGACGACGTCGTCAAGTACATCAACGAATGCCGCGAGATGGGCATTGCCGTCGAAGCTCCCGACATCAACGTCTCCGACGCCAACTTCACACCGCACGGCGAATCGATTCGCTTCGGTCTCGCCGCCGTAAAAAACGTCGGCGGCAATGCGATCGAATCGATCGTGGCCGCGCGCAAAAAACTCGGCCGCTTCAAATCGATCTTCGAATTCTGCGAGAACGTCGACCTTCGCCTGCTCAACAAGCGCGTTCTCGAATCCTTAATCAAAAGTGGCGCCATGGACTCCATGGGCCGCCGCGCCCAGCTCATGGCCGTGCTCGACAAGGCGATGGAACAAGCGCAGAAAGCCCAGCGCGACGCCGAATCGGGCCAGCACGGCCTGTTTGGCGTTTTTCAGCAGGAAGACGCGGAGTCGCACAACGACAAATTGCCCAATGCTCCCGACTGGGATGAGCACACGCGCCTCACCGCTGAAAAAGAAATCCTCGGCTTCTTCATCAGCGGTCATCCCCTGCAGAAGTACAAAGACAAATTGACTGACCTGCGGGCGCTGAGCATCGAAGAAATAGCCGCTATGACCAAGTCGACCGGCAAAGACGAAACCATCGTCACCGCAGGCATCATCGGCAACGTGCGCGTGCTCAAATCGAAGCGCGGAGACTTCTACGCCCAGGCCACGCTCGAAGACATGTCCGGCTCCATCGACATGATCGTCTTCCCCGAAGCCTATAAGCGCATTGGCGAGAAGGTGAAGCTCGAAGTTCCTGTTCTCCTGAAGGCCGGCGTTCGCATCGAAGAAGGCGCCAATCCCAAAATCACCGCGGCAGAAATCCAACCTCTCGAAGAAGCCAAGGTCCCTCTGCCGCGCGCCATTCGGATCCGCATCCCGCTCGAGAACTCCGCCGAGACCACCGTCGACGACCTCCACACGCTCTTTCTCGAACGCAAAGGCGAGGCGAAAGTGTTATTTGACGTGGAACGCCAGGGCGATTTCATGGTGGTGATGGAGGCGGAAGGCTATAATGTCATCCCGGACCGCAATTTCATCGCCCGCGTCGAACAGTTGTGCGGGCGAGGCAGCGTCCGCATCATCACCTGAACCCACGCATGGCACCGACCGAAAAAGCGCAGCAGGAACTGGAGCAAATCGAGCGTCAGGTCGCCGATCTCGAATCTCCCGGCGCCGATGATGCCACCCGCCGTCAAATCGCCAAGCTGCAGGAGCGAATCGAGGCTCTCAGGCAGGAAATGAACGCGCCCCCCACAGCGTGGCAAAAGACCGAACTGGCGCGGCATCCCCAGCGTCCGCAGTCGCTCGACTACATCGAGCGCATCTTCACCGATTTCAGCGAAGTTCACGGCGACCGCGGCTTTGGCGATGATGCCGCTATCATCTGCGGCATGGCCCGTTTTCACGGCGACGAGGTCCTCATCGTCGCCACCCAGAAGGGCCGCGACATGAAGCAGCGCGTCCACCGTAACTTCGGCACGCCCCATCCTGAGGGCTACCGCAAGGCCATCCGGACGATGCAGCTTGCGGAAAAGTTTCGCCGCCCCATCTTCACCCTGGTTGACACCGACGGCGCCTATCCCGGCATTCATGCGGAAGAGCGAGGCCAGGCCGAGGCCATCGCCTACAACTTGCGCGAGATGGCCCGGCTCGAAGTTCCCATCATCACGACGGTGATTGGCGTCGGCGGCAGCGGCGGAGCCTTGGCCATCGCGGTCGCCGACCGTGTGCTGATGATGGAGAACTCCATCTACTCGGTGATCTCACCCGAAGGCTGCGCGGCCATCATGTGGCGCGATGCCTCGAAGAAGGAACTCGCTGCCGAGGCCATGCGGATCACCGCCACGGACCTGAGTGAACTCGGCTGCATCGACGACATCGTTCCGGAGCCCGAAGGCGGGGCCCACCGCGACCACGAAGCCGCCGCCAACCTGCTCGATGCCAGTCTGCAGAAGCACTATGCCGAATTGAAGAAAACTCCCCCTGCCGAATTGCTCGTATCACGATATAATAAGTTCAGGAACATCGCTCAGTTCTATACGACCGAATCCTGAGTCCGCGAACTTCTTCCACGTTTCAAAAACAGGTTCCTCCGGCCTCAGACGGGCATTTTGACGCGACGCTGCACTGTCGCTGCATTTATAATGATGTGTTTCCTCCTCTGCAATCCACAAATCACGGGCTATTGGGTTCCGCCCGCTAACTGAAGGAAGGTGTAGGGATGGCCACTACGGATGTCGTGCCCCGGGGATCCGCCGGAAGCCCTGGACACAAGCGCATCGTCAACGACATGAGCATTCAGGTCGCGACGGTGAATGGTTCCGGCTCTCAGAGCTCAAACACTGTACTCCTGCGCAGCATTTTCCAAATGGGCGTTCCGGTCTCCGGCAAGAACATGTTCCCTTCGAACATTGCCGGGCTTCCGACCTGGTATACGATTCGCGCCAACAAGAACGGCTACATCGGCCGCAAGAAGGAAATCGATTTCCTCGTGGCCATGAATCCCGAGACCGCGCAGGAAGACACCATGTCGCTGGCTCCGGGTGCGGCAGTCCTGTACGACGAACCGCTCGCCTTGCACAAACTGCGCGATGATCTCATCTTCTACTCGGTTCCTTACGACAAGCTCGTCGCCTCGGTATGTCCCGAAGCCAAACTGCGCAAACTCGTCAAGAACATGGTGTACGTTGGCGTCGTCGCCAGCCTGCTCACCATTGAGATGGCTGAAGTCGAAAAAGCGATCCGCAAGCAGTTCGCCAAGAAAGTAAAGGCCGCCAATCTGAATCTCGCCGCAGCCCAGGCGGGCTTCGATTACGCCAAAGCGAATCTACAGAAGCGCGGTGCGTTCTACATCGAGCGCATGAATGAGACCGCCGGAAAGATCATCATCGACGGGAACTCTGCCGCCGCGCTCGGCTGCATGTTCGCCGGATGCACCGTCGTCACGTGGTATCCCATCACGCCCTCATCCTCGCTCGTCGAAACGATGATCGAGTACATGAAGGAGTACCGCATCGGTCCCGACGGAAAAGCGACCTTCGCCATCGTCCAGGCCGAAGACGAACTCGCCGCCATCGGCATGGTCATCGGAGCCGGATGGGCAGGCGCCCGCAGCATGACCGCAACCGCTGGACCCTGGCATCTCGCTCATGTCGGAGTTCGCCGGGCTCGCCTACTACGTCGAAGTCCCCGGCGTCATCTGGGACATTCAGCGCGTCGGCCCTTCCACCGGATTGCCCACGCGCACCTCGCAAGGCGACATCCTCTCCACCGCCTTCCTCTCGCATGGCGATACCAAGAACATCATGCTGTTTCCTTGCTCCGTCACCGAGTGCTTCAGCATGGCCCCAGAAGCGTTCAACCTGGCCGAGCAGTTCCAGACGCTGGTCTTTGTCATGTCCGATCTCGATCTCGGCATGAACAACTGGATGTCCGATCCGTTCGAATATCCCACCACGCCCATCAAGCGCGGCAAAGTGCTCAGCAAGGAAGACCTCGATCGCTTGGGCGGTTTCGCGCGTTACAAAGACGTGGATGGAGACGGCATCGGCTACCGTACGCTACCGGGAACGATTCATCCGGCCTCGGCCTATTTCGCCCGTGGCAGCGGCCACAACGAAAAAGCTCAATACAGTGAGCGTGCCGACGACTTCGAAAACAACATGGAGCGTCTGAACCGCAAGTTCGAAACTTCGCGCTCCTTCGTACCGCGCCCCGAAATCACGAAAGGACAAAACGCCAAGATCGGGATCATCGGCTACGGCACCTCGCACTGGGGCATCACCGAGAGCCGCGACCAGCTACGCGATGAATACGCCATCGAGACCGACTACCTGCGGCTCAAGGCATATCCCTTTACGCGCGAAGTGCACGAGTTCGTCGAGCAGCACGACCGTATTTATCTGGTCGAACAGAATCGCGACGCGCAAATGCTCACTCTGCTCAAGCTCGACCTCAAGCCCGAGCTGACCACGCGCCTGCGCAGCATCGCCCATATCACCGGACTCCCGCTCGACGCGCGGTCCATCACCGACGAACTGACCAGCATGGAGGGTAAATAGATGGCCACCACTCCCGTTGAGCCCGGAACAGCGACACCGGGACCCAAGACTAACCGCATCGGCCTCACCGTCATGGACTACAAGGGCGGCAAGACCACGCTGTGCGCCGGATGCGGCCACAACGCGATCTCCGAGCGCATCATCGAATCCATGTACGAGATGGGTGTGCAGCCCGAACTGCTGATCAAGCCCAGCGGCATCGGTTGCTCCTCGAAGACTCCCGCCTACTTCATGAACCGCTCGCACAGCTTCAACGCCGTGCACGGCCGCATGCCCTCGGTCGCCACCGGGGCCCTGCTGGCCAATCACAAACTCGTCTGCATCGGCGTTAGCGGTGACGGCGATACGGCCTCCATCGGCATTGGACAGTTCGTCCACCTGATGCGCCGCAATCTGCCGATCATTTACATCATCGAAGATAACGGCGTTTACGGCCTCACCAAGGGCCAGTTCTCAGCCACTGCCGATCTGGGCTCGAAGCTGAAAACCGGCGTGGTCAACGATCTTCCACCCATCGATACCTGCGCTCTCGCCATTCAACTCGGCGCTACTCTCGTCGGTCGCTCATTTTCTGGCGATAAGCGACAGCTCAGCGCCATGCTCAAGGCTGCGATCGCTCACAACGGTACCGTCATGCTCGACGTGGTCTCGCCCTGCGTTACCTTCAACGATCACGAGGGCTCGACCAAGTCCTACAAATACGTGAAGGAGCACGAAGAAACTCTGCAGGACGTCAGCTTCGTCCCCCACTTCGAGGAAATTGCCGTCGAATATGATCCAGGCTCGACCGTCGAAGTTACCATGCACGACGGCTCCCGCCTACACCTGCGCAAACTGGAAGAGGACTACGACCCCACCGATAAGATTCGCGCCATCACCCGCCTCACCGAAGCCCACGACAAGGGCGAAGTGCTGACCGGTGTCTTCTACGTGAATCCCAAAGCTCCCAGTTTCATCGACATGCTGAATGTCGTCGATCAACCGCTGGCCACCCTGCCCGATTCTATGACGCGTCCCGGCAAGGAAGTGCTGGACGCAGTGATGGAAGAGCTTCGCTAAGGCCGGATTCACCCTAAAAGGAAAAGGCCCTCTCTGAAAGAGAGGGCTTTCCACTTTGACTCCTCGGCTGGCCGTTCTACGCAGTTTTTCGTTCCGGCTCGCCGCTATGTTCTGGATTTTGCCCAGGTTCGGGAAAATCGGAGTCCGCATCTTTCAGCATCGGGTCCTGGTCGCGATGCCCTAGCTGTTCTTGAAGGCCGACATTCCCTGGGATCTTGTGATCCTCGGTCTCCGTGGCCCCCTTCGCCGTATCCTGATCGTTCGTGCTATAGGTCACGATTCCACCTCATACAATAATGCCGACCGAACCAGTCTAGTCCTGTAGCTTTTAGAAAAATATAGTTATAAAGTAGGAGAAGTTCGCCGGAGAGATGGTATATGAAACGGTGCTTTTCGGTACTGCTGCTGTGCTTCCTGTCGACTGCCTTCGCACTCGCAGCGACGACGACCGGGGCGACGTTCACCCCGGCTAAGTGGTGGGGCCACCACCACCACGATCCCCGTGTGCAGCAACATCATGCCCACAAAGCCGGCAAGCATCACACGCCCAAGAGATCCCACCACAGCGTCTAGCCTCGCGAACTCAACTCTTAATCTCTTGAAGTCTACCTTCCCGTAGTCGCGACTCCCAACTTCCGCAGCCGGTCCCGTGCCTGCAGAGCTTCCGGCGAATGCGGATAACGCTGAATCACTCGCCGTAGGTCGCTCACTCCGTCATCCTGTTTGCCCAGTTCAATCAGAGCGAATCCCTTCTTCAGCTGCGCCGAAGCCGCCTTGTTCCCGCTGGGAAAATTCTGCAGAACCTGCTCGTAGCTCTGCGCCGCCTGCTGGTAATTTCCCTGCCGGAATTGAATCTCGCCCAGATAGAAATAAGAATTCCCCGCCAGATCGGTATTGGGATAGAACTTGACGTAGTCCGAGAACTCCTGCAGCGCCAAGTCGTTCTTCGCGCCGTTGTAATCCCGCAAGCCATTGTTGTAGAGCACATCCGGAGGCGGAGCATTCTTTGCGGCGTCGGCCGCCGCTAGCTGCGTGGCCTGTTGCGCCCCGAGACTCTGTTGAGTCGCCTGCATGTCTTCGAGTTGTTTGCTCACCTTGGCCAGGCGCGCCTTGAGTTCATCCATGGTGTCGTTGAGCGCCTGGATCTGCCCTGAAAGCTGGTCGATCTTCCCGCCCGAGTCGCCCTGTTGCTTCGCCAGCGTCGCCTGCAGCCCATTGAGAGCCGCCGCCACTTTATTGACCGCGTCCGTGTCCTGCTCCACCAGGTTCTTCATGACCCCCATGCGCTCGTCAAAGCTGCGCTGCATGGCCGTCATCTGCTCTTGCAGTTGTTGCACCTGCGTCTGCAGTTGCACCATTTCTTTACTCACACCCCAAGCTGGAGCCACTCCTAGCCAGAGCATCAGCCCTACTGCGAAAAATGCGGAAATACGATGTGATTTCATAGAGATTCCCTAAACCAACCGTAGCTTAGATGCCTTGATTGTCCCACAGGCTGGGATGATTCCGCACAGAAAGGCTCACCCGGAACCGGAAGCCTCAATGGGAACATCCGCCGGCGCACACGAATGACTGATTCCAGGCAAGAAGAAACGGGAGACGCCAAACGGCGCCTCCCGGCCAGTTTCACTTCTGATACACGAAATGGCCACGGCGGTTCTGCTGCCAGCAAGCTTCGTTGCTTTCCGTGCAGAACGGTTTCTCTTTCCCGTAGCTGATGGTCTTGATCCGGCTGGCGCTGATGCCGCCCGCTGTCAGAGCATTCTTCACCGAACTGGCGCGTTGGTCGCCCAGAGCCAGGTTGTACTCGGTCGAACCGCGTTCGTCGCAGTGCCCCTCAACCGTAAAACTGATATCCGTGTGCTGATTGAGGAACTGCACATCGGCCTGGATGGATGCCTGCTGGTCGCCGCGGATGTCGGCCTTGTCATAGTCAAAGTAAACATCCTTCACATTCTGACTAAACAGATCCTGCTCAGAGACCGATGGCGGCGGAGGTGGCGGCGGCGCCGGCGCTGGCGTCACCGTAAGTCGCGCGGTCGCTTCCTGCGTTCCACCCGATCCCTTGGCCGTCAAATGATAGGTCATGGAGTCCGTCGGCGACACGCTCTGCGAACCATTCGGCTGCACTGCGCCAATGCCGTCGATCGAGACGTCAGTGGCATTGCTGGTCTGCCAGGTCAACGAGGCCGATTGCCCCGCCTGAATGGAATTCGGCGTCACCGCTATCGATGCGGTCGGGGTGGGTGGCGGCGGCGGTGGTGGTGGTGGTGGCGGAACCGCTTTCTTTCCGCACGCTCCAAGCGCTAGCAGAGCGCTAAGGGCTACGATCAGCAGAAACCACTTCATGCTTTGATACTTCACTTTTATTTCCTCCCTACGACCCTAAAAGCTCGGGTCAGACGAAGCGTTTTTACTATTTCCAACTCCAATTCGGTTGGGTGTTGTGCCCCGTAAACGTCAGTTGCTGCACCTTGCTCCCGTCGGCCAGCATCGTCCAGATCTGAAGACTGCCCGAACGGTTCGATTGAAAAACAATGTGACGGTTATCCGGCGACCACGACGGAAAATCATTCCGTCCGCCATCGTGCGTCAGCTGCACCCACTGCTTGCTGGCGATATCCATCAAATACAGATCGGACGATCCTGGTTCCCCCGGCCCATATTTCCGCACCCAGGCAAACGACAGAAACTGCCCGTTGGGTGCCCAGTTCGGCGATACCGCGTACCCCTGGTCCGTCATGCGTTGCTGGTTCGTGCCATCGCCTTCCATCGTATAAATCTGCGGCAGCCCCGTGCGCCCGCTCACGAACGCAATCTGCGCATTCGTCTTGCGGTTCCACACCGGGGATACGTCTGGCCCCTTGGCCGTCGTCAGGCGATGCAAATTCCCGCCCGACGCGTCCGACACATAAATTTCCGGCTCTCCTCCGCGCGACGACGAGAACGCCAACTTCGTTCCGTCTCCCGACCACGCCGGGGACAGATTCGTCCCGCCCATGTGCGGAAAACTCACCGCCCGGCTCAGTTCCAGCGAATACATCATGATTTCCCAACCGGTCTTGGTCAGGCTGCTGAACGCGAGGCGCGAACCATCCGGAGAAACACGCGGCGACAATGAAATCGAGCCCAGATGTGTGATCTGGTGCTGATTCGAGCCATCGTAGTCCATGGCCCAAATCTCCTTGTGTCCCGTGCGATCGCTCACGAAATAGATTTGCGTCTCGGCAATGCCGGTGATCCCGCCGCCCAGGCGGAAAATGATTTCGTCGGCAAACTTGTGGGCCATCACCCGCGCCGCCGCGTCACTTGAGGTGTCGGTGTATTGCTTGCCCAAAATCTGCGGCGACTGCGTGTTCTTCACGTCGTATAGCCAACCCTGGACCGTCAGCTTTCCGCTCGCGACACCCAGGTTTCCAAACGCCAGCACGGCCGCATTCGGAGGCGGCGCATTCCACGCCAGAAAATTGACGTCCACCGGTTGACCGGGAATCTGCAATGGATAGAAACTCTTCGACACCAGTTCAACCACACCTGAAACATCGAGATCGTTCCACAGCGTGTCGTTGAAAGTTTTGAGGAGCGCAGTGTTTTGCGGGTCGCCAGTCGAAGGCTTAAAGTCCGGAACCGCCAGCCGCACCTTCTCCACGCCCAGGCTCGTGCCCGTCTTCACCCAGTCCTGAGCGAAAAGCGTGGAAGAAAGGAAACAGCAAACCAGAACGAGCGCCATCGCCGTGCCGCGATACTTGCCGGGCCATCGCCGGAAATTAGGTCTAGCGCCTTCGTCCATCCGTGTGGGGGTAAAACATACTCCGTACGACAATATCGTATAACGATATGTATTGCTTTGCAAGGCTTCTTCCCTCTCCCACTCTCTCCCGCATTGTGCCTCTATTCGGAAGCACAGAGTCAACCGGAAGTGCTTAGTAGTTACTCGTTTGGTTCACTTCTTGTAATCGAACCAGTACTCCACCGAAATCTTCCCACCGGAATAATCCGGCGGCAACGGACCGAAGGTATCAATGCGCTGCAGCGCTCGCACCGCGGAAATATCCAGCGAAGGTACGCCGCTCGACTGTTCCACCTTCACGTTCATGGGATGGCCATCCCGCGCCACATCGAACGTGATGTACACCCGTTCCGCCGATGTGATCCTCGGATCGACTTCGTACTTCAGCCAGTTGTCCGAAACCTTCTGCTGAATCACGTGCACGTACCACGCGTACTTTGTCCCGAAATCCCCGCCGCCTCCGGTGACACCAAATCCACCCTTGGCACCGGCCGCGCTGAACGTCCCGTATGGGCCGCTGACCGGGCCGCCCTCTCCAAACGCGACCTGATTGCTTTCCTCTTCGGGCGTGGCCTGCGGCTTCTCCTTGGATGCCGTCTCCTGCTTCTTTTTCGGCTTTATTTTCGCGTTCTTGCCCTGAATCTCAATCGCATCGGGAGCTTTCTCTTCAATCTTGGGCTGCGACTGCGTGATGCCCTTTGACTCGTTCGCCAGCACGTTCTGCGTCTGCGCCGGATTCGCCGGCAGCGGCACTGTGCTTACTAGCGTCGCGCCGATCGCTTCGCCACCTCCACCCGCGCCCCACGTGTCGCCGTTGGTCCGGTAGACGACGGCCGAGTAGATCAGCAACGCCACGGTGAGGCCCACGTGCAGCCCCGCCGACCACAGCAGCGCGCGGCCCCAGCGTTCGTGCTTGAAGTAGATATCAGCGTTTGCTGCCATTTTGCTCGAGTGGTTGCGTCACAATGCTGACGTTCGAAATCCCCGATTGCTTGACTGCGTCCATCACCGTGGCAAATGCGCCAAACGGAACATTCTCATCGGCTCGCACAAACACAGACTGGTTGCGCGGATCGCGGATCTTCTGCCGCAGTTTGGCCCCAATCTCGTTGATGTTTACGGCATCATTCCCTAAAAACACCCGCTGATCCTTATTGATGGTGATCACCATCCGCTCTTCGGTAATCTGCTTCACCGTCCGCGTCCTCGGCACGCTGACGTCAATTCCCGACTGCAGCACCGGAGCCGTCACCATAAAAATGATGAGCAGCACCAGCACCACGTCCACCAGCGGAGTGATATTGATATCGGCCAGCGCCGTCTGCGTGCGTCCGTTGGAGGTCGTGAACGCCATCAGCGCCTCACTTCTGCCACTGGAGCCTGCGCCTGGCTGTGCTCCACCGCGTTGAGCACTTCGAGGGCAAAGTCATCGCTGCGCGAGGCAAACTCGCGGATCGAGGCCCCAATCAGGTTGTAAGCGATCACAGCCGGAATCGCAGCTGCCAATCCGGCAGCCGTCGTAATCAGTGCTTCTGAAATGCCGGGGGCAACCGCTCGCAGCGTCGCCGCACCCGCCGTGCCTAAGCCATGAAATGCATCAATAATGCCCCACACCGTACCAAACAGCCCCACAAATGGCGTCACCGCCGCCGTAATCGCCAGCCATGGCAGATTCCGCTCCAGCCGCGTGATCTCTTCCGAGGCCCCAATCTGCATCCCACGCTGAATCGAAAGCAAATTTCGTATTGTGCCCGATGTCTGGGCCTGTCGCTTGTACTCCTCGTACCCGCCTTCGAATACGCCAACCAGCGGGCTGGGCTTGAATTGCTCGGCCACGGCGGCAATATCCTGCAACCGCTGCGCCTTGCGAAACGCGCGCACGAAGCGCCCGCTCTGCATGCGGGCCCGCCGCAGCAGGCTCCATTTGGTCAGAATGATCGACCAGGAAACCAGGCTGAACGCCAGCAGCCCCAGCAAAACCAGCTTGGCCACCGCGCCGCTGTTGGAAATCATGTCGACGATTTCGCCGCCGACGAACACTGCTGGCAAGGGGAAGAATTGCATCGCGTTTTAGGAGAATGCCTCTCTTGAGTATAGATGAATCATGACTAGCACCTCTCCGCATGTACCCAATCCGCCAATGAAATATTTGGATGCAGGCATGCGCTCTCAGTGCATCGTTCGTGGATCGCTATTGGTCAGCTCAAACGAGATTGCCATCGAATCCAAATAAGGCGAATCCAGCGGCGTGAAGTGCACATCCTTCACCTGCATCGACATATAAAAATCTTCCACCTTCATAATCCGCCGCGCGCGAACCGGCACCGCGGCATTCCGGTTCGGATTCAGCCAAAAGACATTGTTCTTCGCCTCCTCCGACGGCTCCTGCTCCGCCATCAGAAGGTTGCGATAGAAACTGTGCTGCAAATCCTTAAGAGTCAGCTTCCAGGAAGTAACCTTATCGTCTCCCCCAGGCATAAACGGCGTAATCGTCAGTTCATAACGATCCTTAGCCTTGCGAATCCTTGAGGATCTCGTGGTATGAAGCATTCTCTGGGGTGAGCTTGAGATCGAACCCTTCCTCGGTGATGCGCGTAGAACCGTGCCGGAAACTCTCCGCATAGACGGTCGGCGGATTATTCTGGCCGAATACCGCCATCGTGAAGAACAAAGCAAGAAGAGCAAGCACGATCCTATTCATCCGCGCTTGACCTCTTCCGCTAAGCCGACACCAGAACCCGTCGTAACCGGATTCACTTTGCCCAGCCAGTCACAAAGAGCCCGTGAAGCACGATTGCTATTCATGGCCAGCCGCAGCACCTGTGGCCAAAGCCACGGCCGCAATGCAGCGAACCACGCGAAGCGCCCCTCCAGAAACTGCCCATTGGAATCGACGAAGCTCTCCGTCGACGGGAACCGGAAATCGAATTCGTCAGATATCACTTTCACCACCGCGAACTCCACTCCTCGCACCTCCGCCGCCCGGGCGACCGCAGCCGCTTCCATGTCAACCGCCTGCGCCCCAAACGAATCTTGCAGACTCGCTTTCTGCTCGGGACTCGCGATTGATCCGAAACTGACCAGTACACCTTCTCCGTGATTCAGATTCACGCTGCTGCCATCCCCTGCATTCACCACCCGCCTCGGCCGCACGATGCTTCCCACCTTCAGTCCCGGATCGAGGGCTCCGGCAAAACCAGCCGAATAAATCACCTTGGGCGCGTATAACGCGATCATCGCCTCCGCCGCCCGCCGCGCCGCCTCCGCCCCAATGCCGCCGCACACCAGAACGAAATCATCCTTCTCAAAAAAACGGAATCGCCTCCCGTTGAGTTCCTTCTCGCTGACCCGCCACTCCCGCACCAACGAACGCACCTCGCGTTCCAGCGCCGCGACGATCGCCACTCTAGACATATCCGTTGCCCTTGAACCATTCAACCGCCCGCCGCAGCGCCCCTTCGACGGGAACGATCTTCCAGCCCAGTTCGCGCTCGGCCTTGCCCGAACTGGCAAACATTTTCTTCTTGCCCATGCGCACCGTATCAACCGTCGCTCGTGGTTCCCGCTTCAAGAGTTTTCCCGTAATTGCCTCGTCGATGACCCCGGTGGCAAACGCAAAAAAATATGGCAGCTCGATCTTCGGCGAAGGCAACCCGGTGATTCTTCCCAGCGTGTCGAGAATCTGCTTCAGCGTCAGGTCCTCTCCGCCCAGAATATAGCGCTCGCCCGACTTCCCTTTTTCCAAAGCCGCAACGTGCCCCAGCGCGCATTCCCTCACATCGACCAGATTCAATCCCGTTTCCACATACGCAGGAAACTTGCGCTTCAAGAAATCGAGTACGATCCGCCCGGTCGGCGTCGGCTTCACATCCTGCTCCCCCACCGGAGTCGTCGGATTCACCGTCACCACCTGCATCCCGCTGCGCCCGGCCTGCAGCGCCACCTGCTCCGCCATGAACTTCGAGCGCTTGTAGTGCCCGATCATATCGGCCAGGGCGACCGGAGAGTCCTCATCCGCCGGATGTCCGTTGCTGGTGAACCCCATGGTCGCAACGCTCGAGGTGTACACCACGCGCCGCACCCCATTCTTCCGCGCCGCTTCCAGAATCGCCTGCGTCCCATCGACGTTGGACCGGTACATCTCCTCCGGATCGCGCACCCAGAGACGGTAATCAGCCGCGACGTGAAACACGGTATCGCAACCCGCCATCGCTTTTTCGAGAGAAGCAGCATCGCGCAGATCCCCGGTAGCAGTCTCAGCCTTCAGACCTTCCAGGTTGCGCAGGTTGCTCGTAGAACGCACTAGCAGTCGCAACTCCGCGCCCTGATCGGCAAGAACGCGCGCGACGTGGGAACCAAGGAATCCAGTAGCACCAGTGACGAAGGCTTTCAAAGGCATTTCTCAGTTCTCAGTTTAAAGCAAGGGCGACGGGATCAGCGGATAAACGACGTGGAAGGAAGAGCCCCCAGCGGGGGCGCCCTCGGCTTCGGTGGCGTGGGGCTCTGAGTGGAAAGAGTCTGGTTACATTAAGTGAGCCTAGTCACAGCGATACCTAAGTTCCCGTTGATACGATTCGTGCTGGAGGCCCTGTCATGAACAGCAAAGCTCTGTCTCTGGTTGTGATCCTCTTCAGTTCCTACCTATTCAGCCAAGCGAATCCGACTGACGCAGGCAACAAATCAACGTTCAAAGGTACGTACATTGTGCGAACAGATCAGAAGCCGCAAGTACAAAGCATCGAGGTCACGAGGGGCAGTGTTTACCAGGAAGACGGAGTTTTGAGCTGCCGCAACGAGTGTGAGGTAAACCTCGGACGTGTGCTGGTAAAGGCTGACGAAGTTGACTTCCGAACCTACACGGGCGAGGCCGAGGCACGCGGGAACGTCAGAATTAAGGTGTTGCCAGTTAGCCCAGCCGACACACATCGACCCTAGTAGATTCGCCGATTGGCGAAACATCATTACGCTGACTGACCATAGTCTAAGCCGCGACCACCTGGAATATGGCAGTACGGTTGAAACTGCGCGCTAACTCCCTGCCTTCTCCATGATCTTCGCGTACGTCGTCAGCGCCAGCAGCGGGAAGTAGTCGCGATAGAGGTGATACATCAGATAAAACACGCGCGGAAATCCCGTGCCCGTAAAGAACGGCTCGTCCCACGATCCGTCGGTTCTCTGTGTGCGAAGCAGATAGGCAATGCCGCGTGCCACCGAGTCGCTGCGAATGTCGTTGGCCGCCAGCAATCCCAGAATCGCCCACGCCGTCTGCGATGGCGTGCTCTCGCCCTGCCCGCGCAACGTCGGATCATCGTAGGACCCCACGGTCTCGCCCCATCCGCCGTCGGCGTTCTGCACCATGCGCAGCCACTCTGCACCCTGCTGCACGCAAGGCTCGTGCAGGTCCATTCCAATCGCTTCCAGCCCGCGCAACACCAGCGCGGTGCCGTAGATGTAGTTCACGCCCCAGCGACCGAACCAGCTTCCATCCGGCTCCTGCTCCTTGCGAACAAAATCAATGGCCCGCTTTACCGCCGGATGGTTCTTGTCATACCCGTAGGTCGCCAGCATCTCGAGAATGCGCCCCGTAATATCCACGGTCGGCGGATCGAGCATGGCGTTGTGATCGGCAAATGGGATGTACTGGAACACCATCTTGTCGTTGTCTTTATCAAACGACGCCCACCCGCCGTTCTTGCATTGCATCGAGAAAATCCAGTCTATCGCGCGCTGCACCGACTCCCGCTGGTAGCGCCCGTTAGGGTGTTCCACGCGGCTCAGCCCCAGGCAAACCATCGCGCTATCATCGACATCGGGGTAAAACTCATTGTTAAACTCGAAGTACCATCCGCCCGGCTCGCCCGCCTTGTTCTTGACCTGCCAGTCGCCCACATTCCGCACCTGCTTCTGCAGAATCCAGTCGGCGGACTTCACCATCCGCGGGTCATTCGCCGGAACTCCCGCCTCGCCCAGCGCAAACAGCGCGTACGCCGTATCCCAAACCGGAGACATGCAAGGCTGCATGCGGAAGGTGTCTTCCTCTTCAATCCCCAGCTTCTCAAACTCGTCCAGCGCGCGAATCACTTGCGGATCATCCAGCGAATACCCCAGGCAGCGCAGCGCAATAATCGCATTCATCATCGACGGATAGATCGCCCCCAGCCCGTCGCTCATCTCGAAGCGCTCCAGCATCCACTTCTCCGCGCTCCTCAACGCAATCGAACGCAGCGGCCGCACATGGACCCGCTCCAACCAGTGCGTCATGCGATCCAGCACTAAAAAGAAGTTCCGCCACGACACCAGTTTCTTTGCCCAATGCAGGTGCATGCGCGACTTCTGCATCCCGCCCACGAACAACTCTTCCACGCCCATCTCGCGCGGAATCTTCTTAAACGGCTTCTTGGCGTAGCAGATCGACAGCGGCACCAGAATGGCGCGCGACCACGACGAGATTTCGTAAATATTGAACCAGAACCAGTTGGGGAACAGCACGATCTCCGGTGGAATCGCCGGAACCGCGTCATAGTCATACTGCCCGAAGAAACACAGATAGATCTTGGTGAATGTATTGACTTCGGTGACGCCGCCCATCTCCAGAATCTTCTTGCGGGCGCGCTCCATCGCCGGATGATCCGCTGTATACCCCGCCAGCTTCAACCCGAAGTACGCCTTCACCGACGCGCTGATGTTCGACGACCCCGCCGCATAAATGCTCCACCCGCCGTCTTCATTCTGATGGCGCAGAATCCAGTTCGCGCACTTCTGAAACCGTTCCTGGTTCCCCGTTCCCAGCAGCGTGTGCAGCAGAATGTAGTCCGACTCGAGCGTGGTATCCGCCTCGAGTTCCCCGCACCAGTAGCCCTCTTCATGCTGCTGCGAGAACAGCCACTTCCGCGCAGCCGCAATCGCAGCGCCCACTCGGGCGCCCAACCCTTCAATCTTTCCAAAGCGAAGCTGGGGATTTGAACCTAAAGAAGTAGAGGAAGCTAAATGAGCATCGGGGGAGTCAATATTCATCGATTGGCGGCTCCATTAATCCGCGCTTGCGTTGGCCGGAGCGGCGGCGATGGCCTCCACGATCTCCGGCGGAAGCCCGAAGCGCACGTTCTCCGGCATCACTTCGAGTTCCTGCATGTTGTCGAACCCTTTATTACGCAAAAACGTCACCGTCTCTTCGACCAGATGTTCCGGCGCCGAGGCTCCGGCGGTCAGCGCAATCGTCTTCACGCCCTTCAACCACTCCGCCTCAATGTCGTCGCAGCTATCAATCAGATGCGCATTCGTGCCCAGGTTGCGCGCCACCTCGACCAGACGGTTCGAATTCGAACTGTTCTCCGATCCCACCACCAGCAGCAAATCGGCCTCGGACGCCACCTGCTTCACCGCAACCTGCCGGTTTTCGGTCGCATAGCAAATATCTTGCGCAGCGGGTCCCTTGATATTCGGGAACTTCTTCTTGAGCGCGGCAATAATGTCTTTGGTCTCATCCAGACTGAGTGTCGTCTGCGTCAGATACGCCACGCGATCCGGATCCGGTACCTTGAGCGATTTCACCTGCTCGGGCGATCCCACCACCTGCGTCACCAGCGGAGCCTCGCCCAGCGTCCCAATCACCTCATCGTGATCCTTGTGGCCGATCAAGATGAGCGAAAACCCTTCCTTCGCGAACTTCACCGCCTCCACGTGGACCTTGGTCACCAGCGGACACGTGGCATCAATCACGCGCAGCCCGCGCTTCGCGCTGTGCTCCCGCACGTCTGGCGAAACTCCGTGCGCGCTGTAAATGATGCGCTCGCCGTTCGGGACTTCGTCCTCGCTGTCGACGAAAATCGCGCCCTTGCCCCGCAACTCCTCGACCACAAAGCTGTTGTGGACGATCTCCTTGCGCACATAAATCGGCGGCCCAAACGCCTCCAGCGCAATGCGGACCACATCAATCGCCCGCACCACCCCGGCGCAGAACCCCCTCGGCTTGAGCAGCAATAAAGTTTTTCCGTCAGTCTTCCCTAGCATTCCAGCCATTGAACCCCGCCTATTAAATTCTGTGATGTCATCCTGAGGCGCCTTGCTCTTGGCACCCATGTCATCCTGAGGCGCCTGCTCTTGGCGCCGAAGGATCTATGCAACTCGCCCTCACCGGCCGCGCTCAACTAGTTTAGATGCAAGAACTGCCACAAAACCCCTGCCTTCAGGGTACACGATCCCCATTGTCGCGATACTAATAAACTACCGGAAAGTGCCGGGATGGTCAACGTAAGCCACAGAAAGCGTTGGGATTAGCAGCGAACGGCGAAATCGGGCATTGAACTGAACCGCCCCCAGGCGTGTCCGCCGCACAGACGGACGCATTCGTCCGTCCCGTAAAAATAGTGAACCCCTGCTCGATCGGGATCGAACGCAGCGACGCGCGCGATACATCGGCGACTGCGCATTAGGCGCCGACCCCCGTCTAGCCCCGTCCCACGTCTATGGATTGCTGGCAAGTGCGTATGGCACCTGCACCAACTGTCAGATTTGACAGTTCTTGCTCAGCGGGTTGACGCGCATGGTTGACGGAAGACTGGGAGGAGACATGTCGCCACTCACTCGTGTATTCCCCTTCGCAGCGAAGCTGCGCTCCGCCTCCGCGCTGGCAATTCTCTCTCTCACTTTGACTGGATGCGCTTCAAAACCGAAATCTCCAGAGCCGGCAGAGTCCGCTCCCAAAGAGCAGGTCGCGACCCCTGCTGCTACTGCCCTGGAAACCACTGATGCCGGAGCCGCCCAGCAAACCACAGCCCTCTCGCTCCCCACGACTTTCGGACGCCGCACCGGCGACTGGGACGAAATCCTCAAGCGCAGATTTCTCCGCGTTCTCGTGGTTTACAGCAAGTCGGGATTCTTCTACGACCGGGGCCGTCAGCGCGGTGCCATCTCTGAAGCCATGACCGAATTCGAGAATGTCATCAACAAAAAGGTCAAAACCGGTGCCAAAAAATTCAAAGTCCTCTTCATCCCCATGCCTCCGGGCCAGTTACAGAAGGCTTTGAACGATGGCATCGGCGACATCATTTGCACAAATATCGTGATCACCCCGGAGCGCGAGAAGCTCGTCGACTTTACCCTCCCCATCCTTGCCGGGGCGAAACTGGTGGTAGTCACCACCAAGAACGTTCCTCCCATCGCCGACGTCGCCGACCTGAGCGGAAAAGCCATCTACGTAAACTCCGTGAGCGTTGCCACGGCAGAGATTCAAAAGATCAATCAGAACCTCAAGCAATCCGGTAAACCCGAGATCATTCTCAAGGCCGTCGATCCTAATCTGACCGAAGAAGACTTGCTCCAGATGGTCAACGCAGGAGTAATTCCAGCAACCTCGGCGTTCAACTATCGCGCCCAGCTCTGGTCCCAGGTTTTACCCAACCTGTCGGTGACGCCGGTCGCACTCACCCAGGACTCCGACGTCGCATGGGCCATGCGCAAAGGTAGCCCTCAATTGAAAGCGGTGATGGATGATTTTCTTAAGACTCACCGCAAAGGGACCGCCTTCGGCAACACGCTCATCCAGCGCTATCTGAAGAACGCAAACTACCTCAAGGATTCAACTTCGCAGGCGGAAATTCGGGAGTTCGAGTCCTACGCGAAGTATTTTAAGCAATATGCCACGGAGTACAACTTCGATTACCTCATGCTGGCCGCGCAAGGTTACCAGGAGTCGATGCTCAATCAGGATCGCGTCAGCCCCCGCGGCGCCGTCGGCATCATGCAGGTTATGCCCCAGTACGCAGCCGCAAAACCCATTAACATTCCCAACGTTCACGACCCGCAGAACAACATCCACGCTGGCACCAAGATGCTCGCGCAGATCACAAAGACTTACTTCAACGATCCCGGCATCGACCAAACCAACAAAACTCTTTTCACCTTTGCCGCTTATAATGCCGGCCAGAATCGTATCGTGCGCCTGCGCAAGGAAACCCAGGAACAGGGCCTCGATCCGAATAAGTGGTTTGGCAATGTGGAATTGATTGCCGCCAAAGACATCGGCCAGGAAACGGTTCAATATGTCAGCAACATTTATAAATACTATGTCGCCAACAAAATGACCATCGAGCAGCACGACATCCGCGAACAGGCCAGGCAAACGGTGAAGGCGAATTAGTCAGGGAGAGATCCTCCCCCATCCCTCCAGTTGGCCAGTTGCCGGGCTCGACGCGACTTCAAGTCCGTCAGCGTAATCTCGAAGATCTCGTCTGGAGACCCCGCAGCCGCTACCCGAACCAGCAACCCAGCCTTCTGATAGAACTCAATCAAGGGCGCCGTGCTCCGCTCATACGCTTCCAGCCGAACCGTGATCGATTCCGGCCGGTCATCCTCCCGCTGAAATAGCTTTCCGCCACAGCGATCGCACACTCCTGCGACCGTGGAAGGCCGTTCCGTCACGTGGAACACCACCTTGCACGTCTCGCACGTGCGCCGCCCACTCAGCCGCTCCACAATTTCGCGCGTCGGCAGCTCGTAATTCACCACCGCGGTAAGTCCCAGCCTCTCGCTGTCCAGCAGCTCTTTCAAAGACTCAGCCTGCCCGAGCGTGCGTGGAAATCCGTCCAGGATGAACCCTCCTCCGCAGCGCAAGCATTCCGTCCGCTCCCGCACCATCTCCCACACCGTCGAATCCGGCACCAGGGCCCCCCGACGCATATATCCCAAGGCCTCCTGCATGGCAGGGCTCGGCTTACAATCGGTTCGGCTCCCCGCAGCACGGAAAACGTCCCCAGTCGAGAGGTGGCAAGCCCCCAGTCTCTGGTTCAGGAGATCCGCCTGTGTTCCCTTGCCGACCCCAGGTGCTCCCAACAGGACTAGCCGCCACGGAGTCAGCCCATTCGCTGGCAGGTCCTCGCATTGCGCCGACGGACCCTGCAGCCACGCCTCTCGATCTTTCCCATTCTCTGGGCTCATCCTTCTGCCTATATCGGAGGAACCCCGTCCGCTCAATGACGCAAATCACAAAGGCATTGTCCCCGGATCACATGTCCCGCCCATTTTGGCCCGTTTTCTTCGTATGGCCCCCTCGTGCCACCACCCCCCACCCCGTGGCCATTGTGATCATGGTCCATCTGACGCAACATAGTAATGTCATCGCGAGACTTCCCAGGTCAGCGACATGTTAGAGCTCAAAACAAGATCGATGGTAGGCAGCCCGCAGCTTCGAGCATCTGTACCGAATCCGCAGCGCCGCCGCCTCCTGTTAGCGCTCCTTCTCCTCGTCGTTGCCCTCGTCGCCGTCATCCTCAAAGACCAGCAATTCTGGTTTGGCTCCGATCAATCGACCCTCGAATACGATGGGCCCGCGACTTCCGTAGCCTCCAAGACCGTAGCCACCCCGGCCCCCGCAGCCACTCCGCATGTGAAGTCCAGCACCGCCAAGGCCCGCATCCCGGCCGCTCAGACAACCGCCGAGCCAGTCCCCGCGGACGCACCCGCCGTCACCACCAATCGGACAGTGCTACCTCCGCTCGATGTTGAAGTCATCGCAGGCGACAAGCACAGCAGCATTCACCCCGGAACCAACGCAGCGAAGGTGGAGATTCCCGAGCAACCCACCCTTGCCGCAGCCACCAACGCAGCCGAGCGCGAGCATATGTCCGTCGAAGCGACGAGTGCGAGTGCGACCTACCCGGCGCTGGCGCAGCACATGAATGTTCAGGGATCGGTTGTGTTGCAAGCCGTGATTGGCACCGACGGCGTGATTCAGAATCTTCGTGTAGTGAGCGGCCCCGCCATCCTCTCCTCGGCAGCCCGGCAAGCGGTACTCGAGTGGCGCTTCAAGCCAGTCCTGCAAGACGGCCAGCCCGTCGAAACCAAGGCCAGGATCACCGTCAACTTCACCATCAAGGTAGCCGATGGCGCCGCCAACACTACTCTGGCCGACAGCCGCGGCTCAAACGACCTGATCATCACCCGCTAGTCTCAGTCAGCCTGAGCCGGATCTCCACAGCAATTACCTTCCACTTCACTCATTCGCCTTGATCATCTGCTCGGCATGCTTCCGAGAAGTCTCTGTCAGCTTCGCTCCGCTCAGCATCCGCGCCACCTCTTCGGTGCGCTCGTCGCCAGTCACGGCGCGAATACTCGTGCGCGTCCGCCCTCCGGATTCCTTTTTCTCGATCACATAATGATGATCCCCAAACGTCGCAATCTGCGGCAAATGCGTCACGCATAAAACCTGATTCGATCGCGCCAGCGACTTCAGTTTCTTCCCCACAGCCTCCGCCGCCCTGCCCCCAATCCCCGTATCAATCTCATCAAACACCAGAGTCCGTTGCGCAATTTTCTTGCGAGACGCACCATCGTGGGTGCCCCATTTCTCGCGTTCTTTGCGAGAAGTGGGGGTTTTCCCCGTCTCCACGCTTGCCTTCAGCGCCAGCATCACCCGCGCCAACTCTCCTCCCGAAGCAATGTGTTCCAGCTGCCGCAGCGGCTCCCCGGGATTCGTCGAGATCATATACACCACTTGATCCGTACCCGTCGCGCTCCAGTTCCCTTCCTCCTCCGAACTCGTCATCTCGATCCGGAAGGCAGACTTCATCGCCAGATCATTGATCTCCGCTTCCACCAGCTTTTCCAACCTGCGCGCCGCCTCCGCGCGCTTCTTCGACAGCGCCCGCGCTGCCCGCAGATACTCTCCTGCCGCCTTCGCCAGTTCGGCGCGCAATCCCCGCAGGATCTCATCCTTGTTCTCCACCTCCGACAATTTCCGCGAAACGTCCTCGCCGAACTGAATCACTTCATCCAGGGTCGGCCCGTACTTGCGCTTCAGCCGGTCCAGCAGCGCCAGTCGGTCTTCCACCTGCGCCAAATGTTCTGGCGACGAATGAATCCCTCCCGCATAGTCGCGCACGGTCCCGCCCACATCTTCCACGCTGATGCGTGCCGTCTCCAGTGCCGCCAGCGCATCCTGAAATTTGGGCTCGTAACGCGTCAACTCCTCCACCTGCTTTTGCGCCGCCCTCAGAGTCGACGCCGTCGACCCGTTCCCCTCGTACAACAGATCAAACGCATTCATCGCTGCGTTATAGATCTTCTCCGCATTGGCGAGCACTCGCTTCTCGCCTTCCAGCCGCTCGTCCTCTCCACTCTGCAGCCGGCCGTCTTCGACCTCGCGCTTCTGGAAAATCCAAAGATCCACCAGCCGCAGCCGATCCTGCTCTCCCTGCTCCAGTTCCTCAATCCGCGTGCGGATCTCTTTCCACGCCGCGAACACTGTCTCCACCGACTCCAGTTGGCTGCCCGCAAACGCATCCAGCAGTTCCAATCGCGCTGGCCCATCAAACGACAGAATGGACTCATTCTGTGCGTGAATCGTCGCCAGATGCGGCGCCAGCAGCCGCAATACAGCTACCGTCGCCGGCTGATTATTCACGAACACGCGTCCCCTCCCTCCGGCTGCGATCTCCCGCCGCAGAATCAGCGACCCGTCATCCGACTCATCCAACCCATTCGCTTCCAGAATTCCAGCCAGCGGTTTCTCCGCCGTACCCTCAGCCTCAAACACTGCCGACACCACCGCCCGTTCCGTCCCAGTGCGAATCACGTCGCTCGAAGCCTTATCGCCCAGCAGCAGCGCCAGTGCATCGACCAGGATCGACTTCCCTGCCCCAGTCTCGCCCGTTAGCAGGTTCAACCCCTGCCCGAACTCCACCACCAGGTTGTCGATCACCGCATAGTTCTCGAGCCGCATTTCAATCAGCACAAGTCA
Organism: uncultured Acidobacteriaceae bacterium; assembly: GCA_963709025.1. GTDB lineage: Bacteria > Acidobacteriota > Terriglobia > Terriglobales > Acidobacteriaceae > Sulfotelmatobacter. Next base: position 365,185 of record CAVPVE010000041.1, on the reverse strand, counting down.
GTCCTGGATTCCCGAAGTTTTGCGCAGCATAGCACGAAAGCTGCTGGGTGGCGCGCGCATCATCAGAGGTGCCGACCTCGTGCGTGCCCTTCCTGGATCCTGCCGGCATCCCTCCTTTCACCGCGAACCGTACGCCACCGCACCAACCGCCGTGGCTCGTTACCATCGAGCACCCTCATCCCCTTGATTTGAAACGAACCCGCCTCCAACATCATCTAAAATAGATCGATGGCCATTGCCGGACAGCTCTCAGTCGAAAATTCATCCCTTTCGATCCCAGCAACCATGCAAGCCGCGGTCTACCGCGGCGTCAACGACGTCCGCCTTGAGACCGTCCCCGTCCCCAACATCGGACCCGGCGAGACGCTCGTCCGCGTCCACTCCTGCGGCGTCTGCGGCACCGATCTCAAGAAGATTTCCACAGGCTCCCATTCCGCCCCCCGCATCTTCGGACACGAAACTTCCGGTGTGGTCGCGGCCGTCGGCAAAGGCGTCCAGAGCTACCGCCCCGGCGATCGTGTCATGGTTTTCCACCACATCCCCTGCCGCCAGTGTTTCTACTGCCGGAACAAGACCTTTGCGCAGTGCTCCACCTACAAGAAAGTCGGCTGCACCGCTGGATTCGAGCCTTCCGGCGGTGGTTTCGCCGAATATGTCCGCGTCATGGACTGGATCGTCGAGCACGGCACCGTCCGCATCCCCGACGGCGTCTCCTTCGAGCAAGCCTGTTTCGTCGAACCCGTAAACACTTGCATGAAAGGGATCGACGCTCTGCACCTCCGCCCTGGCGAAACCGTTCTGGCCATCGGGCAGGGCCCAATCGGCATCATATTGAGTGTCCTGGCCAGACAGACAGGGGTCACCTTAATTACTTCCGATTTGTATCCCGAGAGGCTTAGAATAGGATCAAGTTTCGGGTTAGAGCATACAATTGATGCATCGCGGACAAATGTGGTCGAGCGCGTCCGCGAATTGACTGAGGGGCGTGGCGCCGACGCGGTCGTTCTTGCGGTTGGGGGCAACTCCCTCATTCGCACCGCGATGGATGCGGTCCGTCCCGGTGGTCGAGTATTGCTGTTTGCGCAAACGCAGCACGGAGAGGCATTGATCGATCCTGCAGCCATCTGTGTCGATGAGAAAACCCTGGTGGGGTCCTATAGTGCTTCGGTCGACCTGCAGGATGACTCGGTCCGTTTTGTGATGAACCGCGTGATGGATCTGGAACGACTGGTCAGCCATCGCTTCCCGCTCTCCGAGAGCCCGCAGGCCTTGGATCTGGCCGCCCATCCGCAACCTTCATCGATGAAGATCATGATTCAGCCCGGCAGTACGTGGCTCGGATAAGTTTTCGTGGAAGATCACGGCTTTAGCCGTGCGGTTTCGGTGGAAGGGCACGACTTTAGTCGTGCCGTTAAGGGCAACAATTTCAGCGGGGCTTTAGCCCGTGTGGTTCGGTAATTGGAAGGAAGCCAGCAGTGAACGGAAAAATGACCGCTGCCGTCTTGTACGGCAAAGAAGACCTTAAGATTGAAAAAGTCCCCATCCCTCGCGTGGGCGACGGCGAGGTTCTGGTCAAAGTCCAGGTCGCATTGACCTGTGGGACGGATCTCAAGGTGTACCAGCGCGGCTACCACGCCCGCATGATCGTTCCGCCTGCCCTGTTCGGCCACGAGTTGGCCGGAGTCATCGAGGAGGTTGGCGCCGGAGTCAACGGCTTCAAGAAGGGCATGCGTGTCGTCGCCCTCAACTCCGCCCCCTGCCAGATGTGCTTCTACTGCTCCAAACATCAGGAGAACCTCTGCGAAGATCTGCTCTTCAACAATGGCGCCTACGCTGAATACATTCGTGTGCCCCGCCGCATCGTTGAAGCCAACATGCTCATCATTCCGCCTAACGTGAGCGTCGAAGAGGCGGCCATGACCGAGCCCCTGGCCTGCGTACTGCGCGGCCTTCACGAAACCGGCGTCGAGATCGGCGACACCGTCACTATCCTCGGCGGAGGCCCCATCGGCCTCATGTTTGTCCAGGTCGCCCGCGCCATCGGCTGCAATGTGATCGCCGTCGTCAAGCGCGACGGCCAGGTTGAAGCCGCCAAGCACATGGGCGCGCACGAAATCATTCAGACCACCAAGGTCCCCAACGTAGTCGACGCTGTCCGCGCGCTCTCTCCGCAAAAGCGCGGTTGCGACGTCGTCATCGAAGCCGTCGGCAGGCCCGAAGCCTGGGAGTGGGCCGTCGATATGGTCCGTAAAGGCGGCACCGTCAACTTCTTCGGCGGATGTGCGAGCGGCACCAAAGTTCAGCTCGAAACCAACCGCCTGCACTACTCCGAAATCACCCTGAAAGCTACGTTCCACCACACGCCGGAAACGGTTCGCCGGGCCTTCGGTTTGATTGCGGCCAAGAAAATTCGCCCCACCGACTACATCACCGGGGAGGCGCCACTGTCGCGCCTGCAGCAGGTTCTTCGCCACATGCTAAACCGCGGAGGCGACATCAAAACCGCAATCATCCCCGGCCACTGATTTGGCGAGGTTGGGAAGAGCACGGCTTCAGTCGTGCCCACCAGGGTTCAAGAGTTTGTCATCCTGAGCGAAGTAGAGGGTTCGCGAATGAGAACCGTCTACGCAGTCGAAGGATCCCTATCCGGCAAGAAGCAGACGGAAGCGCGCGATCGTGGAAGAATACTGAATTGTCATCCGTGCAAGAACATCCCGCAACCAACCCAGCCGCCCTCGGCTGGTCCCGTCTGCCCGCGCATTACGCCATTCCCGCCACCGCACCCTCCCTCACCGAAGCCCGCGAATACTGTGCTCGCCTCGCCCGCACCCACTACGAAAACTTCTCTGTCGCCAGCTGGTTCCTCCCCACCCGCTTGCGCCAGCATTTTTTCAATGTCTACGCCTACTGCCGCATTTCCGACGACCTTGGCGACGAAGTCGGCGACACCGCCGCCTCGCTCGAACTCTTGGATCAGTGGCAGCACGAACTCGACGCCTGTTATGACGGCACTCCGAAACATCCGGTATTCGTCGCCCTCGCCGACACCGTGCGCAAGTTTGACATTCCTAAGCACGAGTTCTCTGACCTGCTCATCGCTTTCCGCCAGGACCAAACGGTCACCCGCTTCGCAAGCTTCAACGACGTTCTGGCCTACTGCAAATACTCCGCGAACCCCGTCGGCCATCTCGTCCTCTACCTCTGCGGATACCGCGATGCCGAGCGCCAGCAACTCTCCGATTTCACCTGCACAGCGCTGCAACTGGCCAACTTCTGGCAAGACGTCAGCCCCGATTATGCCAAGGGACGCGTCTATCTCCCGCTCGAAGATCTTCATCTCTTCAACGTGACGGAAGCCGACATCGCGCGCGACCAGAACACGCCGGCCTTCTGCTCCATGATGAAGTTCGAAGTCGAGCGCGCTCGCGACTGGTTTCGTAAGGGCCTTCCCTTGATCAGCCAAGTCGATCGTGAACTCGCCATCGACCTCGATCTCTTCAGCCGTGGTGGACTGGAAATCCTCAACGCCATCGAGAAGCAACACTATGCCGTTCTCGGCAATCGTCCGTCGATCTCCAAGCCTCGCAAACTCGCGCTCGTCGCGCGCGCCACGATGGGCAAGCTTTTTACGCCGAAACGCAAGGCGGATTTAGGAGCTAGGCAAGAATGAGCGCGAGTACTCAGCAAGTGCCCATCCCCTGGACCCCGGCACCGCCGCAGCTCGTCATGGCGTATTCCGTGTGCAAGGGCATTACGCGCACGGCAGCAAAGAATTTTTACTACGCATTCCTGGTCCTGCCGCGCCGCAAGCGCGAAGCCCTCTGCGCCGTCTACGCCTTCATGCGCCGTTGCGACGATATCGCTGACGATCCCGCGCTCAGCCTCCCCGACCGTCGCCAGAAACTCGAGAGCTGGCTCGAGGCCTTGCACCGTGCCCAGCAAGGCGAACCCACCGACGACGCTATCCTGCTCGCTCTCACCGACGCTCAACGCCGCTTCTCCATTCCCGCCGGATTGCTCGACGAACTCGCCCAGGGCACTGCCATGGATGTCGAAGAAGCCGAGGCCTCAGCCCAGACTACCAGCGCTCCCGGCCTCTCCATCCAGTACAAAACTTTCGAAGACCTACGCCTCTACTGCTATCGCGTGGCATCGGTCGTCGGCCTGGTCTGCATCCACATTTTCGGATACCGCGATCCCGCCGCCGAGCCTCTCGCCGAGCGCTGCGGCCTCGCCTTCCAGCTCACCAACATCATTCGCGACGTCAAAGAAGACGCCTCCATGGGCCGCATCTATCTCCCGGAAGAAGACCTCGCGAAGTTCAACCTCTCTGCCTCGGAATTGCTCGCCACGCCCGATCCCGCGCGCTTTCGCCCGTTGCTCGCGCTCGAAGCCGACCGCGCCCGTGAGTTCTACGCCTCCGGCGAAGAGTTGCTCCCCTACATCTCGGAAGACAGCCAGCCCGCGTTGTGGGTTCTCGTAACCATCTACCGCCGCCTGCTCGAGAGAATCGCCGAAAAACAGTACGACGTCTTCACCGCCAAGGTCACCCTCAGCACCTCCGAAAAGCTCCGCATCCTCGCGAAAGGTTTTCTCAAGCGCATCACATGAGCCGGCCCGTACCTCAGAGTCTTTGTCATCCTGAGGCGCCCGCATTTTGCTCGCCGAAGGACCCGGGCGAGCCGCGCGCAGCGTTCGCGCTTTTAGCGAACGCAATCATTCGCGCGTCTGGCTCGCTTCCATTTGGGTGCTCTATTTCTCGCGCGTTCTGTGCGCGAGAAGTGGGGATTTCCAATGAATCCTATCTTTGTCATTCCGACCGGAGCGGAGCACGAGCGAGCGAAGTGGAGGAACCCTGTGTTGAGCGGGTGCCCCACTCTTCTTTCGCGCCCTTTGCGAAAGACGATGGGGACTTTGACTCTGAATTAAATTTGACTCTAAGCGAAGCCTGATTCCGAACTAAGCATGCCCTCCACTCCCCCACCCACAGTCGCCATCGCCGGAGGCGGTCTCGCCGGACTCGCCGCCGCCTGCGCCCTCTCCGACCAGGGCTTCTGCGTCACCCTCTTCGAGAAGCGTCCCTTTCTCGGCGGACGCGCCTCCTCCTGGGAACATCCCGGCACCGGCGAAGTCGTCGACAACTGCCAGCACGTTCTCTTTCGCCTTTGCACGAATCTACTCGAGTTCTACCACCGCATCGGCGTCGCCGATCAAATCCGCTGGTACGACCAAATGACCTTCATCGAGCCCGGCGGCCGCACCTCAGTCATGAAGTCTTCCCTGCTCCCCGCGCCACTCCACACCGCGCCCTCCTTCTTCAACTTTCCGTTCCTCAACGCCGTCGACAAACTGGCAATCGCGCGCGCCCTGGTTCCACTCACGCTCACCGTACAACGCGACAACGGCAAGTCTTTTCAGGAATGGCTCGACCAACACGGTCAAACCCAAAACGCGATCCACCGCTTCTGGAACCCAATCCTCGTCAGCGCTCTCAGCGAGGAACTCAATCTGATCTCAGTCTCGGCGGCCGCTCAGGTCGTCCGCGAATCGATGAAGTCCCCCGACGCCCGCCAAATGGGAGTCCCTACCGTCCCTCTGACCGACCTCTACAACAAAGCCGGAGATTACATCCGTGCCCGCGGCGGCGACTTGCATTTCCGTCAACCGGTAGAAGGTTTCACCGCCGACGACTCGCGCATTCAATTGCAACTCCGTAACCGGGAAGAGAATCTCCAGAAAGAGGGTGGGGACTTTGACTTCCTGATCCTGGCCCTTCCCTTCGACGCGCTAGATAAAGTTCTTCCGCAAGCCCCCGAGAGCGCGCCCATCCGCGAGCAACTCAGCCACTTCGAAACCGCTCCCATCACCGGAATCCACCTCTGGTTCGATCGTCAGATCTCCTCCCTCGACCATGCCGTCCTTCTCGACCGCACCATCCAGTGGATGTTCCACAAATCCCGTCTCCAACCGATTCGCACACAAGGCGCCGATGGAGCACCATCCGGCAGCTATATCGAACTCGTCGTCAGCTCCTCCAAGTCTCTGATCGACAAATCCAGATCCGAAATCGTCGACCTCGCCCTCGCCGAGGTCCGCGAGTTCTTCCCGGCGGCTCGCGAAGCCAATCTCGTAAAATCCGCCGTCATAAAGGAAGTCAATGCTACCTACTCACCCCGCCCTGGCATCGACTCCTACCGCCCCACCTCCATCACAGCTTGGCCGCGCGTCTTTCTCGCCGGCGACTGGACTGCTACCGGATGGCCCGCAACGATGGAAGGCGCCGTCCGCAGCGGATACCTCGCCGCCGAAGCCCTCACCCGCGCCGCCGGATTCGACGACCGGCACTTCCTCTCCCCCGACCTCTCAGCCTCAGGCTTCATGCGCCTGTTCTCATAGAGTGTTCGAGCCCGGGCGCCGTGTGGGTCCGGGTCTCAGACCCGGACAGGCCGGGCAAAGCTCGGCTGCTGCTTTTCATATCCCAGCCCCGGGAAATGTCCTGTTTTGGGTCACGAAAACATGGAACCCTCCGCGATCGACCCTTAGCCTCCCGTAACTAAACTCCTCTCCTCCCTCGCCGATACTCATGCCATGGACGGCCCTCACATCGAGCCCAGAACGACCCTATGGGCAGTCGCCGAGGTCTGGTGGGACGACCCGGCTGGCAAGCCGATCCGCGCTCCCGCCACCCTCGAAGACACCTCGCCCTCGGGTGCGTGTCTGCGTGTGAAGACGCCCATCTCCATCGGCGCGCGCCTCATCGTGAAGTGGCACCGCGAAAATTTCTCTGCCGTGGCCCGAAACTGCCGCCGCGATGGCCGCGACTTTATTCTCGGCGTTCGACGCGAGGGCGCCGCCGCGATGAATGCGAGCCACGACGCGAACCCTCTCCAGACGCCGCTCGAATCCGCCCGCACCGCACCCAAGGACGCCTTGCCTGCCCCGGCACAACTCAAATCCGCGCAACTCGAATCCGAGCAGCCGAGATCCGCCGCGCCCTCTGCCAAGGTCGAGGCCGCTGCCGCCGCTCCCGCTCCGACTGTCCCGGCCCGAACAGCTCTCCCGCAAGCCGATTCCCGGGAAGTCGCTTCTCGGACATTCGATTCTCCAGCAGTCGATTCCCCCGCAGTCGTTACTCCCGCGATCAATACGCGACGCTCCTCCGCTCCGCGCAGCGCAGCTCCAATTCAAGCCTCGCTCCCTCCTCACGAAAGGAAGGTTATGCCACCGAAAAATTTCTTTTCCAATTTCTGGCGCCCCCAGCACGATGGTGCCAATCCACCCGAAAAAGCTACTCAGACGGAGACTCCAGTGAATAAATCGCAGCCCCATCCCGCCGAAAGCCTCACCGGTTCGCAACCCAATCTGCTCTCTTACGACGACATTTACCACGCTGCCGGAATCCTCGCCCCGCGCTCCGGATACGGCGTCCACAAAGTCGTCGACATGCTCAACAGCGACCGCATCCGTGAACTCTCCAAGGACGTCAAGCGCGCCTCCGTGCTCATGGCTCTCGACGCCGCCGGAACTTCTCCCGACGAACTGCTCAAGGACGCCACCCACCGCCAGCAGGCTCTCAACTCCTACGAAGCCGGCCAGCAGAAACAGCTGGAAGAATTCGAAGCCCAGAAAGCCCAGGAGAATACCAAGATCCAGGCGGAACTCGACCGCGTCACCTCTCACTACGCCGACCGCATTAAGCAAAACGATGAGCAGGTCGTCCGTGAAAAAGAAACTCTGCGCAACTGGCAAATGGCCAAGCAGCACGAGAGCCAGCACATCTCCGAAGTCATCGAACTCTGCGCCAAGCAACCCGCTCCCGCGCCCGTCAGCGATCCCCCACCGACCGCAAGCGCTTCCCCAACACCCCCAGCGAACACGCCACCGAATCTAACGGCAAAGGCATCCGCTGGACACTAGTTCAGACCCACGAATACAAGGACAGGCTAAGGCTGTGCGCAAAAAAAAAGCGGCGAGTTCACACTCGCTGCCTTTTGTTTCCGATCTCCTGTGGGTCCGGGTCTCAGACCCGGACAGGCCGAGCAAAGCTCGGCGGCGCCCTCCTGACACCCTCCCCAACCCACCTCAAACAAGAATGGCGCAGCACCCGCACTGGGCTCTGCGCCACCAAATTTCTCTCTCTATTTCTAGAATACCAAATCACACGGGGTAATCTGGACATTTTCCAAAATCTATATTCAGTCCAGAATCAGAGGCTTACCGAAAAACACTCCTGAGGGGTCTTGACAAGATTTCGGGCAGATCGATTCCATATCCCGAGGGTGCCCCATCCTAACGTCGCGCCTTTTGCGACGTTAGGGTGGGGATTTTGACTCTTGCGTAGTCAGGGAGAAGCGCGCCCTCCGCACGAAGTGGGATGACGACAAATCAATCCCCCCAATCCCCCAAAGCTGCCCTGAGCGAAGTCGAAAGCCGCTGCCGAACGGGCGCAAGCCGTGAGCCCCTGAAGCACGACTAGCAAGCCCCGGAGGGGCGAAAGAAACCCTACTGACGCAGCAGAAAAATCAGGACAGGAGCTTGCTCTCTTGATCTTAGAGGCGCAAGAAAAGAAGGGTTAAACCGAAGAGGGGGAACTATGACCTGAGGGGCAAACGCTACCCCCGGTTGGGTAGGTCCCAATTTCTAATCGCCGTTCTCCGATTTCACAATCCAAGTCCAAACCACTACAACGGTGGAGGCAGCGACAATAAGTTCCGCCCAAGTAAAGGAAACGTAATCGCCAAACACGCCGACCGGAGGCACGCCTGGCTCCATACTATTCCGCAGGGCCGGCAAGCCAAAGATAAGAGACACCGACAATGAGAGCGGCAATAAGGTAGATTGTCCCTTGACTGCCGTTGCACGCAGGACCATGGCGAGCAGGCTCAGTGCCAGGCACATCATAGTGAGCATCACGACAATCGTGACACCTATTACATTCGGCTCGTCTTATGGACAGGTCGATGCCGGTGACTTCGTGGCTCTGGGCCCTTGAAATCTGCCCACTGAACTTGACTCCCGGGATGGACGCTGTCAGATCAATAGAGATGGGAACGTGATCTTGCTCCAACGCCGCCGGGTCGATCGCGAGATTGGGGATCGAAGGCGCGGTGAGTGCGTGTGATGAGGGTGTAGGAGACCGATCAAATCGTCCGGACGCAGTTAGCAGGAACCCCAAGGTCGTCTGATGACGGTCAAAGGGGTATCGATTCGTGTCTCCGTCCAAGGAGAATTCCGCCTCAAAAGGTCTCATAATTTCTCCGACGGGAAAATCGCTCTCCTGAGACCCCTGAGAAGCGTTGAGAAACAACTTCAAGTTACGCGCCGGAGTTACTCCATCCTTTGTAAGATTTCCGACTGGCCGAAGGCGTATCTGTACTCTGAGTTCTGAACGGTTCAGATTCGCTTCCATCACTCTGATACTTACACCGACACGGTCTCCGTCTTTCGCCTCCCGAAGGCGCAAAGAGCGCCTTTCGCTTTCATGTAGGTTGAAAATCAGGATCGCAACGTAAAGAGAACCAACTAACGGCATGATCAAGATTCGAACTCTTGACCCTGGAATGTGCATATTTAACCCCGCACAGGCGAAGGCGGCTATAGTTGGGCATCCTATGAAGTTCAGGGATTGTTTCCTACTGGCACAAGTGACAGGGGCGAGATGCGGCCATGCCTCCCAACACAGACGATTTCCGGCGGCCGACTGGCAGTTCTGTCAGTTGTCGGGTTCGACGGCGCGCTGATAATTTTGCGCACAAGCGGAATCCTCTTTCGATTGTGGGAAAAACAATGAGCGCCGATGACAGAGCAGTCAAGCATGATTCACTAACAAACAAATCGAAGGCCCAAACCGGCGGGCCAGTCAGGGCCACGTCCATGGACCGCACCGTGCTGCCAATCCCCGAGCCTCAGTATCCGCCAATCACCGAGCTTGATGTACACAATGCACAAGCCCCGCCACGGTTCCAGGTGAAAGCGCCGAAAGGCGCGCCCAACGTGGTAGTCATCCTTCTCGACAACTTCGGCTTCGGCGATGGATCGACGTTCGGGGGACCAATCCAGATGCCGACGCTGGACCGATTGGCCGAGACCGGGCTGCGCTACAACAATTTCAAAGTCCCTCCGCTGTGTTCGCCCAGCCGCGTGGCTTGCCTTACCGGACGTAATAGCCATAGCGCAAACTTCGGTGTGATCTCGGAAATTGCCACAGCATTCCCGGGGTACACCGCGATGCGTCCTGCCAGCGTTACGATGCTGCCCGAGATCTTGCGGCTCAACGGCTATAACACGGCCATGTTCGGCAAATGTCACGAGCTGGGGCCTTGGGAAGCCAGCGTTGTCGGACCTTTCGACCGCTGGCCGATGCATAGCGGGTTTGAGCGGTTCTACGGCTTCATGGCTGGCGAGGCTGACCTGTTTCATCCGGTCATCTACGACAACATGAACCGGATGGATCTCCATCCCGCCGCCGATTATTACGCCAGCACTGACATCACCGACAAGGCCATCGACTGGGTGCGATCCCAGCATTCACTGGCCCCCGACAAGCCATTTTTCGTCTACTACTCGGCCATTGGCACGCATGGCCCATTTCAAGTGCCCGAGAATTGGCGCGATCGGTACAAGGGCAGGTTCGACCAGGGGTGGGACCAGGTGCGAAAGGAAACGCTGGCCCGCCAACTCAAAATGGGAGTCGTGCCCCCGGGCACGGAACTCGCCCCCAAGCCACCGGGGATTCAGGAATGGGATGAGTTGACGGCCGACGAGAAAAAGGTCTTTGCCCGGTACATGGAAATCTATGCCGCTTTTGGCGAAGTGACCGACTACGAAATCGGACGGTTTCTGGACGCGATCGAAAATCTGGAGCTGATGGATAACACGCTGGTCTTTTACATTACCGGCGACAACGGCTCAGTTTTCCAAGGCGGCCCCATCGGCGCCTTCAATGAGCTATCCGTGTTCAACGGATTGCCAGAACCGCTTGAGGTAGCGCTCAAAAACCTGGACAAGTTCGGCGGACCCCAATCCCACATTTTGTATCCCAATGGTTGGGCCTTCGCTGGCGCTACGCCCTTTGCCTGGGGCCACCAAGTGGCCTCCTACGGCGGCGTCTGCCAACCCATTGTGGTCCATTGGCCGAAAGGCATCGACGAGAAGGGCGGCCTGCGCACGCAGTGGTACCACATGATTGACATTGTCCCAACTGTTTTGGAGGCAGTTGGCGTGCCCCAACCAGACGTCGTCTATGGAGTTAAGCAGAAACCCGTCGAAGGCGTGAGCATGCTCGATACCCTTAAGAATGCCGAGGCCAAGTCGCGCCACACCACGCAATACTTCGAGATGGCAGGCAACCGGGGCATCTACCAGGACGGCTGGTTCGCTACGACGGTTCACCGCCCGCCGTGGGAGGCTAAGGCGCGGGCTACATTTGAAAACGACAAGTGGGAACTCTACGACGTAGAGAAGGATTTCAGTTGTGCGCATGACCTTGCCGCGAAATATCCCGATAAGCTTGAGAAGCTAAAGAAAGTTTTTCTGGAGGAGGCTGTCAAGTACAACGTGCTTCCGCTCGATGACCGCGCCTGGGAACGCTTCAATGCAGCTCTTGCGGGCCGCCCGGATCTGATGGAAGGCCGCACTGAGATGACGGTCTATGAAGGAATGAAAGGAATACCCGAGAATGGTTTTATCAACGTCAAGAACCGCTCCTTCGTGATTACAGCCGACATCGAAATCCCTGAGGGGGGCGCTGAAGGGGTGGTCATCGCTCAAGGCGGGGAGATGGGCGGCTGGAGTTTCTATCTGAAGGACGGCGCACCCAGGTTCGCTTACAACTTTCTCGGTCGCGAGACCTATAAGATCGTGGGCCCCGCTTCCCTGGCGGCGGGGAAGATGATACTCCGCTTCGAGTTTGCCTACGATGGTGGTAGGCCCGGCGCAGGGGGCAACGGTTCGATCTTCGTCAACGGCGAAAAGGTTGCCACGGGGCGGATCGAGCACACTCATCCGAACGCGTTTGGTGCGGAAACAACGGACGTGGGCGAAAACCTCTATACCGTCGTCAGCGACGACTATAAGGTGGGTGATAACAAGTTCACCGGCAAGATTAACAAGGTGACCATCCAGGTCGGCAAATCCAATCTCAGCGAGGAGGCACAGAATGCTATCCAAGAAATGCGTTTCAGGAAAGCATTGGCCGCCTAACCATGCTCTTCAGGACAGGGAGAACTCGATCTCCGACGTTCGATAGACAGCCCTACCCCGCCAGCAGCGCCACTCCCGCCGCCACGAGCATGGCTGCGATCCATCTCCGCTGGTCCACTTTTTCATGCAGGAAGATCTTCGCCGCAAATGCGTTCCCGATGAACGTCAGCGACGCAGCCGCCGGAGCCACTAAACTCACATCTCCCCACGACAGTGAGAACAGCAGGCTGAAGAATGCTACCGCCATGGCCATTACGCCCAGAAAGAAGTTCGGATTCCCCAGGATGCGCGAGACCACCGTCCACAGTCCAGCACGGCGCCACAGCGCGTGCACGTCGCCGACCTGCTTCATGGCGCGAGCCAGTAGTACGTCGCCGACCACCGACGCAAAGACGATGACCAGAATTCCGCCCCAGGTGTAGGCACTCTTCATCGTCGCACCCCACCGGTTATTACTTCCTCAGCGGTCGCCCCATCTCCGGCGGCGTCTTTTGCGGCCAGAAGCTTGTCCTGAGCGGCGTCGAAGCATGGGGATTTTTCGTGATCACAATGTTCCTGCTCCGTAAGCGCCGGACCTCCCGCCACAAATCCAACGCCGCCCGAGATCAATGCGATCCCCAGCCATCGCGTCGGGCTCACATTCTCATGCAGCGCGAACTTCGCCACCAGCGCCAGCAGAACGTATCCCAACGAAGTGGCCGGCAGCACATAGGTGAGATCTGCCCAGGAGAGCGAGTTCATGTACGAAGCGAAAAAAGCGAGCAGCAGAACGATGCCTACGGCAACCCATGGATTTCGTACTGCCAGAATCACGCTTTGCAGATGATGGAGGGAAATGTTGCCGGTCTGCTTCATCCCGTGCGAAAGCATGGAATCACCCGCCGCTGCAAAGACGGTGACTCCAGCCAGCACCAGATACTTGCGAAAGGTCACTTGGGCTCAGGTATCAAGGTTTCAGAGTTTCAAGGTTTCAAAGACGCCAATGATTCAAGATCATAAAATCCTTGAAACCTTGAAACGTGAAACTTTGAAACCTGTTGCTACGCCTTCACCGGCTCGGCAGCCGCCGCCTCGCTATGGTGTTTCCGCACCATCTTGTTGCGCGCGGCCCGTAGTTTCAAGAAGCTCTTCGCTTCTTTGTACAGCCGCTTGCGGTCGTTGCTGTCAAAGACCGCTTTTCTCAAGATGCGGTAGACCGCCTTCGGACGGAAATAATATTCGTCATAGAAGCGGTGCACGGCCGTCATGATGTCATCGGCCGGCAGGCCCGGATATTGAATCTGGGCAAGTTGGTGTCCGCCCTCGTCCACCATCTTGTTATCGCCCACCATGAATCCGTTCTTCACCGCGTAGTCGTAAAGCTCTGTACCCGGATACGCATGCGCAACCGAAACCTGAATGGTCTCGACGTCAAGTTCCTTGGCAAACGCGATGGTGTTGTTAATTGTTTCGTGGGTCTCACCGGGCAGGCCCATGATGAAGTCGCCGTGAATCACCAGCCCCAGCTTGTGGCAATCCTTGGTGAACTGGCGCGCCCTTTCAATGGTCGCGCCTTTCTTGATGTTCTTCAGAATCTGCTGGTCTCCCGACTCGTAACCCACAATCAGCAGACGGCATCCCGCGTCCTTCATCGCCTTCAGAGTCTCGAAGTCGGTGGTCACACGCGAGGTGCACGACCACGTCAACCCGAGCGGCTTCAGCTTGGCGCACAGTTCGATCGTCCTCGCCTTCTGAATGTTGAATGTGTCATCGTCGAAGAAGAATTCCTTTACTTCGGGCCACATTTCTTTGGCCTTCGCCATCTCCGCCGCAACGTCATCGGCCGAGCGCTTTCGCCATGGATGTCCGCTCAAAGTCTGCGGCCACAAGCAGAACGTGCACTGCGCCGGACACCCGCGCGTCGTGTACAGCGACACGTACGGATTCAGCAGGAACGGCACGTTGTAATTTTTCACATCCAGATCGCGCTTGTAGACTTCGGTCACGTGCGGCAGTTCGTCCAGATTCTGAATCTGCGGCGAATCCGGATTGTGCACAATCTTCCCGTCCTTCAGATACGAGACTCCGGGAATATCCGCCAGTGGCTTGCCCTTCGCGTAATCCGTGACCGAGTAGTCAAATTCCTTGCGGCAAATGAAATCAATCTCCGGACAATCGCGCAGAGACTTCTCTGGCAGCACGGTCACGTGCGGCCCCACAAACGCAACCTTGATAGTCGGATTCGCGTGCTTGATCGCCCGCGCCAGCAGGATGTCGCCCGGGAATCCCGGCGTCGACGTGAACAGCACCAGAAACTCGTACTGCTTGGCGATGTTGATGGTCTCTTCGCCCGATACGTGATGGGAAGGCGCATCCAGCAGCCGCGCCCCCTCCAGCATCCCCGCCGGATAAGCCAACCAAACGGGATACCAGAAACTTTCTATTTCGCGGGTGGCGGGCCAACGAGAGCCGGCGCCTCCGTCGAAGTTTTCAAACGATGGGGGATTGAGAAACAGTGTTTTTAAAGGCATAGTGGGTATTCTTTAATTCTAGCATTCGGACAGGGATATTCCGGGTTTCGACCCCGTGTTTCTGGAGGTTCCCGCTAACCCTGGTACATGACCTAAACGCTTGATTCCAATGTACTAGCCCAGCGACGAAAAAGGAATGTCGATGGGGTGAATGCACAGTTGGATGCAGTGAAAGGGGAAACGGTGCGCTAAGCGGGAATAACGACAGCTAGTTTCGGAGCGGTTATTGGGCTTCGCCGCTGGTGGGAACGTGGAAAGTCACGCCGCGGTCATCGTTCGCTTTCGTGGTGGCTGGTAGATCCAAATCCGATAACGGAATTTTTTGTGTATGTTGAGGCGCGAAGTTCCACAGCGTCTGGCCGACGATGGCGTAGTTCTCGACTTCCTCTTTGTGCTGATCACGGAAGACCAACACTGTGTCGGGAACGATCGAGCCGTCCGCTGCATCATGCTGTGCAGGTCGCGGGGCAGGGTCATCGGAACGCGCGTATGTATCCCGATCGCCGTCGTCCTGTTCCTGGCGCAGCATCTGCTGCTCTTCCAGGCTCTGTTGGTTCATCTCGTTGGCGGTGGCTCGATCACGCTCGTAATCTTGGTCGTAGGACGAACCCGAATCCCACCACCACGATGGATCGTAGTATCCGCCGTAGGCCCACGGGTAACCATCGCTGTATCCATAGCCGCGACATGCATAGCCGTAGCAGTTGTTGCGGATGCCGTAAGTGTAAAAGTGCGTGTGCGTGCCATATCCGCCGTGGTGATGATTGCCATGATACCCGTTGTGCAGATAGGGACCGTGAGAATAGCTGCGTTGGGAGTACATGGGACTGTGCGTGAATCCGCGCGAAGCAATTGGGCCGGAGCGCATTCCGCTGGAGACGTGGCCGCCACCCATGTGACCGCCGCTGCTGAAGCTTCCGCCGTGGCCTCCGCTAAAACCTGCGTGCCCGCCGAAGCCGCCGCCAGCGTGACCGCCGCCGTGCTGCGCCCACAAGGGTACGGCTAGGAAAAGCGCGAACGCCGAGATGGCCGTCAGGCGGCGCATACGCAAAGTATACGCCCGATCGCACGGGGCAACTTTGTCAAATTTCGTCCCGATCCGCTTTGTCTCGATCCGCGCGGCTTCTTGCGTTCAGTTCTGATCCCCAGCTCCGTGCTTCTCTTTGCACAGCTTGCAGTAAGTCGGAGGCAGACTGTTGTCGACGCGATGCTTCACCGGCGGCAAGGTACGCAGGTAAGCAAAAATGGCTTGCAGATCCTCATCCGTAAGGCCCTTGAATGCGCCGAACGGCATGATGGAGTTGAGCTTACGGACACCGACGTATCCCGTGCGAAGCGCGGTGATGAAAGTGGCTTCGTTGAAATAGCTGATGCCGGACGCATCCGGCGTAAGGTTGGCGCTAGTGACGTCACCCCACGGTCCGACCAGATGGTCTCCGCCAGCATAGTCCAGCTTGTCGACAACATTGTGGCAGCCGCAGCCGAGCGAGACCAGATACTTTCCCCGAGCATGCACATCGGAAGGATCGGGACCGGGCACAGGTTCAAGCACCGGTTCGGGGGCGCTGCGAACCAGATACTTCACGGGAAAGTTGATGCTTGTCCGCGGCAGCGGATTCCGAACTGGGGGGATCGAACGCAAGTACACGACCACCGAGGCCAAGTCTTCATCGGAGAGGGTTTTGTATTCGCTGTACGGCATCATGGGAAACAAGACGGTGTCGTCGTGCTTGACGCCCTCGCGGATGGCGCGGGCGATCTGGTCATCGGTCCAGTGTCCGCTGCCGGTCTCGGGATCGGGCGTGAGATTCGGCGCAGAGATGTTGCCGGGAAAACCGGGGAGCGGCAAGGGCTGGCCGACGAGTTCCATGCCTGGCAGCACGGGAGCGCCACGCTGCGTCCAGTCTTTGGGAGAGTGGCAATCTTCGCAGCCTAGCAATCCCTGTACCAGATAGCGGCCGCGGGCCAATCGCTCGGGCGTGCGCTCAAATTGTCGGTTGGTCAGAGCGCGCTTCCTGGGGCCAATGAATGGCCTCCATCCAATGGTGAAGGTAATGGCGATGGCTGCGACAACGCAGAGCGCAGCCACACTGATGAGCAGGATTCTGCCGAGCTTTTTCATTTTGAGAAATAGATTCCTGGCACGGTTTCTAGCACGCCCCACGCGCGCGCCACATGATAAGGGGAGAACCAGATTAGATCAATACGTTTCGAGTATCCTCATGCTCGCGCTGCATCATCGGTACGGTGGCATTCGCGGTTCTTCAGTCCATCCGGAGCGCTTTCATCGGATCGATGGACGCAGCTCGGTGCGCCGGTAGAAATGCCGCCGCTAAGGCCAGGATCAATACGAGTGCGGCCGCTAGTGTGAGCACCAGCGGATCGAACGGGCTCACTCCGAAGAGAAACGACTGCATCACTCGCGACGCTGCCGCAGCGGCCAGCAATCCTACCGCGCAACCCACGAGCGCCAGCTTCGCAGCCGAGCGAAACACCAGGCTGAGAATTCCTGAGCGTTGCGAGCCCAAGGCCATACGGATGGCCATCTCCTGCACACGCAGAGCAGCCGAGAACGCGATGACGCTGTAGATGCCGAGCGCCGCGAGCAACACCGCCGCGCCGGCGAAGGCGGAGATCAGTACCGTGTTGAAGCGGCGTGGCGCCTCGCTATCGGAGACCGCGCGCTCCATCGTCTGAACCTGGGACAGGGGCAGTTGCGCATCGATGGAGCGCACGACTTCACGCAGTCCGTTGCCCATCAGCGCGGGATCCATGGCCGTGCGTAGGGCGACGTAGCCATTGTTGCCATTCAGATCCTCGGGTGAGCCGATCGGTCCTACAGA
This sequence comes from uncultured Acidobacteriaceae bacterium, assembly GCA_963709025.1. Lineage (GTDB taxonomy): Bacteria > Acidobacteriota > Terriglobia > Terriglobales > Acidobacteriaceae > Sulfotelmatobacter. The sequence continues at coordinate 347,631 of CAVPVE010000041.1, read as the reverse complement.
CTTTTCAAATTGCTCGACCGGCTGGTACCACTCTTCCTTGGCCGGAACGTCGGGCGATATCTCTTTGACGTCGGCAACTTCTCCAACGATGGTCAGCCAGGGCGTCTGCACCTCCGGCGTCCCCAGGCGTATGCGTTTTCCCAGCGGATCGGCGCCGGGCCAGTAGTGCTGGGCAAGCTTGTGGTTGACGATTGCGACCAGTTGCGTCTCCGATGTGTCGGACGGAGTGAAGAAACGTCCGCTGAGCAATGGAATTCCCATGGCTTGCAGATAATTCCCGTGCACCGCGATAAACGTGGCGAGGTTCATGTTGGCACCTTTGGGAGCGACATATCCCTCGGCGACGAAGGTGGAGTTGCTGAAGTTGCCCGCCTCTGGCAGGTAGGAAGTAATCCCTGCAGACGTCACGCCCGGAAGTTGCTCCAGCCGGCGAATCAGTTCGTGATTGAATGCATCGACGGCCGTTTGCGTCCCGTACTGCGCGCGCGGCAAGGAGTACGCAGCCGTCAGAATGTGGTCCGGGCGGAATCCGAGATCGACCGCACGCATCTTCTCGAAACTGCGCAGTAGCAAGCCGGAAGCGACCAGAAGCACCAGAGCAATGGCGATCTCACCGATGACCAGCGCGGAACGCAGCCGGGCGTGGCCACCACCTGCGCTACCGGACCGTCCTCCTTCTTTGAGAACCTCATTCACGCTGGTGCGCAGGGCGGCAAAGGCTGGAGCCAGACCGCAAACAACGCCGGTGATGACGGCAAGAGTGATCGCGAACGCCACGACTTTCCAGTCGAGGCCGATTTCATTGATGCGGGGCAACGTTTCGGGCAACCAGCTCACGCCGACGCGTAGCGCGACGGCGGACAAGGCCAGACCGAGCAAGCCTCCGCTCACGCTCAACACCAGGCTTTCGAGAATAGTTTGCCGCAGCAGCGCTGTGGCGCGAGCTCCGAGCGCCAGCCGCATAGCAATTTCGCGGCGGCGGCGGATAGCGCGAACCAGCAACAGCCCGGCAAGATTTGCGCAGGCAATCAGCAACACCACAACAATCGCTAGAAACAATGTGCGCACCAGCTGCCGTGCCTGCTCCACGGTTTCCTCGTGGAGCGAACGCACCACGGCTTGGATGTGCAGACTCGACATGAACGGCGGATAGCTGCGCATGATCTCTACCGCTACGCGCTGCGCATCGCTCTGCGCCTGCGCCGCGGTAACTCCGGGTTTGAGGCGTCCGACCATGTTGAAATTCCACCCCGCGGCGCCAGACGCTCCGAGTTCCTGCTCGCGGAAGCTCATGGGAATCCACAACTCGGCGCTGTTCATGTGTCCCGGCACCAGCGGGAACTCAAAGTTGCACGGCATCACGCCGATCACTTCATAGGGCTTACGGTCCAGCAGGATCTTGGTTCCCAGCACCCGTGGATCGCCGTGCAGGCGGTTCTGCCAGAGCGAGTAGCTGAGCACCGTCACCTGCTCTCTTTTCTCGTCTTCCTGCTGCGTGAACAAGCGCCCCATGAGAGGCGCGACTTGCAGGGTCGGGAGCACTCCAGCAGTGATCCGGGCCGCAGTCACCTGCGCCGGATCGCCAATGCCTGAGAGTTCGTAGCCCGTTTGCGTGTACCCGCCCAGGCTCTCGAAGCTATGCGTGTCTCGCGTGTAGGCCTGAATGTCGGGAGCCGTCACCCCGGCCTCACCGTTCCCTCCCACATCCGCGCCTTGCAAGATATCGCCGAGTTGCACGAGCCTCTCGGAATTTGGAAAGGGCAGCGGCCGCAACAGCACGCCCTCGACGATGGAGAAGATTGCGGTCGTGGCCCCGACTCCAAGGGCGAGCATCAGCACTGCTGTAGCCGTGAAGCCCGGCGACTTCAACAGATGGCGGGCAGTGATCCGGAGGTCATGGAATGGCATGAGGCATCCTCGTGAACGGTGTGAGTTGTCGCTTTGGAGAGCACCTGAGCGTCCAAATGGCGGATTTGCCTAAGTGATTGTTTGCTCGATGCCTACGAGGTGAAACGTGAATGAGTCGGGGGTGAAAACGTCCGGATTTCGAAAGGTGATGTCCGCGAGTGGACACCCGCCGCGCATGTCGTGCGTGAATGGGTTCCTGCTACCGGTCGACGAATTCCGCTACTTCTTTTTTTTCTTTCCCTTGGCGGGCTTCGGCGCGGGTTTATAGGCCGGCTTCTTCGCCGGCTTCTTCGCCGGCTTCGGCGCGGGCTTTGGAGCCTTATGCGCAGGTGTGGCAGCTTTAGATTTTTCCGGAGCTTTCGCGCTTGCCTTCGCGGGGGGTGCGGGAGGCGGAGGTGGCGCAGCGACAGCCGCCGCTTTCCCCTTCTTCCCTTTTGGACCGGGCTTGGCTGCAGCCGCCACGGCGGCGGGCGCTTCAGCGGCGGCCTTCGCGGCACGTCCGCGCCGAGGTGCGGGAGGCGGAGGTGGGGGCGGTGGCGCAAAAGGCTTCAGGAATTTCAGCGTCTCGGTTCGCGAGCGCAGCTTGCCGTCGAGCAAAAGCATGAACACATCGTGCGCGAGTTTGGGATACTCCGGCAGTTGCGGCGTGATCAGCAACTCCGTCATCTCTGGCAAGGGAATCTTTTGCTGCACCTGCCGCCACTTCGTCAGATAATTCTTGATCTTCTGATCGACTGACTGCTGCTTCGCCGTCACCGCGAGGAATAGCACCATCTCCGGACGCGCCGATGAGAGCAGCTGCCAGGTACGCGAGGGCGTCGCTGCTTCTTTCCCCATCAAGCGCTTGGCCAATTCCTTGGCGTGATCTTCAATGTCGCGCCAGGCCTCGACGAGATCCTTGCGCGGAATCATCTTCTGAATGTCCGCAACATCTTTTTCGGAAAAGTGCGAGGTGAGGAAGTACATCACGGCTGGGCCGGCGTCGGGGGCGTATCCCATGTCGACCATCTGCTGCCGGGTCTTCATCAACTGCGTAATGCCGTTGGTGTCGACCTTGGCGACATTCCAGTGGTCGTGCAGGATCGAGAGCCAGCCTTCTTTCTCGAGCATCTTCACCACGTGGAGCGGATCGTCTTCGTGCGCCAGCGCCGCAATCTCGTGCCCAATGGACGAGCGCAAGATGTGATCGATGTACTTGCCTTCCTTGGCGGCGTCGTAGCGCGCCTGCGTGCGCTCTTCCAGCAGCCAATGGAAGCGGGCGGCAAAGCGCGTGGCGCGGATGAGGCGCGAAGGATCTTCCAGGAAAGAATAGTTATGCAGGATGCGGACGACTTTGAGTTCGATATCCGCCACGCCGTTGAAGGGATCGAGCAGGAGGCCGCGCGATCCTTCGTTCAGCGACAGCGCCATGGCGTTGACTGTAAAGTCGCGGCGGCGCAGGTCCTCGTGAATCGTAGCGGGCGTCACAATCGGAGGCTTGCCCGTTTTCTCGAAGCGCTCGGTGCGCGCCATGCTGATCTCGGCGCGGGCATTGCCGGGCAGCGAGATGAAGATGGTGCGGTTGTCCTCTTCGACGGCGGTGATCTTGGCGCCGGCCTTCTCCAGATCTTTTTGGAGCTTGAGGGGATTGCCCTGGACGGTGAAGTCGAGGTCGCGGATGGTGAATCCGCTGATGATATCGCGGATCGCGCCGCCCGTGAGGTAGAGGTTCATACCTGCGGCGCGGGCTACGTCTTGCACCAGGCCGACGCTCTTCAGTTGGTCCGGCGTCAACCGGATTTCCATCGTGTAAATGTAATCAGCCATTCGCTTTCAAGCGGCGGTCGGGACCCTCTTCGGATGCGATTTTGCAGTGCAATCGCGACCGGGGAGGGCCAGATATCACCAAGAACCCAGTAACGCTTTCCACAAGATTTCCACAGCCACAGGGACCGCACCCTCCAGCCCCTCAGCCACCCGAATGCAAGTGGCTTAATATAAAGTACTTATACGAAGCGGAAACTTTGCGGCAAGCTTAAGAAAATAACACAACGTTTACATTTTGGCTACTGCCAAGGCGGATTCCGGTCGTTTCCCGCGAAAAGGTGCGAGAATCAGGAGCGGCGTCCCGCTTTCGGCTACCGGCTTCCGCATCCCAAGTTCCGTAAGAGTTTCGGATTTTGCGGAAGCCGGAAGCCGAAAAGCGGAAGCCCCACTCTCATGCCGTCGACCCACAAGAAGGTAATCGTCCGTAAGATGGATCGGGATTCCGTCTCCGGGTACGTGTCGCCGGCGCAGTTCGTCCACGAAGGCAAACTCGAACTCCTGAATACTGCCGGCACGGTCATCACCATGGACCTGCGCGAGATCAAGGGCGTGTATTTTGTGCGCGAGTTCGGCGACTCCGAATCGCTGAGTCGCAAGACATTTACTTCCCGTCCGCGATCGGAGGGATTGTGGGTGCGCCTGCGATTTAAAGATAGCGAGATCCTCGAAGGCCTGATGCCCGCCGACCTGACCCAGACCACGCCCGAAGGATTTCTGGTCAACCCGCCCGACCAGCGATCGAACACGCAACGTATCTTCGTGCCGCGCACGGCGCTGGAGTCGTTAACCGTGCTGGCGGTGATCGGCGCCACGCGACGCCAGAAACGCGGCGGTACGCAGGATCAGCGTCAAGTGCCCATGTTCGAGGAGTAGGACGCGCCGTCGGCTCCAGCTATTCGCAGCGCAGGATGGCCGTGATGTCGAGCGTGGCAATGCGGCGGGTGGCGGACCAGATGCTCGCCGACGCCACTGCGGCGAACAGCAAAACCAAGCTGGCAGACGTTGCCAGCCCCGCAGGTTTCGCTCCATCCACCAGGCTTTCGAGAAGGCGGCCGCTCAATTGGGCTCCTACGATTCCGGGGATGGCCCCAGCCATGACCATCAGCATGCCTTGCCGCAACAGCATGCCTCGCAGTTGAACCGGCGTCCTTCCGAGGGCCATGCGTATGCCCATTTCCTGGGTTCTCTGGACCACGGCGTAGGAAACGATGCCGTAAATGCCAAGCACCGCCAAGAGCAGGGCGAATCCGGCAAAAATCCAAACCGCGGCCCGGTAGAACTTGGGATGAGCGAAGACTTCATCCAGACGCTGCTCCATGGTCCTCACGCTGAAGACAGGTACCTGGGGATCGACCGACTGAATCGTGTCGCGGATCGCGGCGATTCGGTCTTCGGCTCGACCGTCCACTCGCACCACGAACGTCGAAAAAAAACTGCCGGGAGTTTCCGAGGGAACGAAAACCTCATTGCCTTTTGCCGTTGTCGGATCGGTCTCATACTCCATTCCCTCGACCACGCCAATAATTTTCCGCGGAGTGTCCCCCTCGATGGTGAGCTGATGAGCGAGCGCATCTTGCGGCACGCCGAACTCGGCCGCGAATCGTTCATTGACAACGGCAACTTTGGCGCCCGAGCGGACTTCGGCGGCCGTGAATTCGCGACCGCACAGAATCCGTCCGCCCATAGTCTGGAAATAGTCCGACAAGACGGGCACCAGCGTGGAACTGAGTTTCGCGGGACGCCCATCCATTCCGAACGGTCCCCCGACAAACGCCGCAGCGTACAGCGGGAGGAATTCGGTGGCGCTGGCGGCGCGAACTCCTGGAAGCCTCCGGATCCGGCCAAGCACCTCTTCAAAATACGCGAGTTGCCCTTTATTCAACTGCTGGGATGTGCCGTCCAAGGAGACACCTGCGGTCACGACACCTTGCACGTCATAGCCGCGGTCCATTCGCATCAAGTGGACGAACGCGCGTCCCAGGCATACGGACCCCGCGAGAAGAATCATTGTAAGCATGACCTGCGCAGCGACCAGGCTCTGGCGAAGCAGCCGCGAACTGCGGTTTACACTGAAGCTTCGCGGTGCGAATGCATAGACTCGTCCGACATGGAGCGCAGGCACCGTGCCCAACCCCAAAGCAGCAACTGTGGACACCATCATAGTGAACGCGAGCACGCGTCCATCCATGAGTGAATACGACTGCGCTCCGAGCGGTGGGGGCTCAACCTTCGCCGCAAGCGCCGTGATCCAGAGCGCAATCAACAATCCGGCCAGGGTTGCAACGATCGACAGCAGCAAGCACTCGGTGAGCAACTGCCGCGCGAGCCGGGCACGACTTGCCCCCAACGCCGCCCGTATGGAGAGTTCCCCGGCGCGATCTGTCGTCCGCGCGATCAGGAGATTTGCGACATTCGTGCACGCAATCAGGAGGACCAACACAACTGCAGCCATGAACAGCAGCGAGGCGTTCTTGACGGGGCCAGCGAGTCCCTCCTGCAGCGACGTTATGCTCGGGCGCAAGGTGGAATCGTTGATTCCTCCCGATTGCGACGACTCGCGCTTTGCCTCTACGGCAAATGCGGCACGCACTTGCGCCAACGTAATGCCCGGTTTCAGCCGCGCAACGGTTCCCCAGCCATTATTGCCGGGGCTGAAGGCTGCCGGCTTCCAGAGAATCGCCTTGCCCGGATAGTCGAATCCCCGCGGCGCAACCCCCACGACGGTAAGCGGTTGCCCGTCGATTCGAATCGTGGCGCCCAGGACTTTTGGGTCGCCTCCATAAAGCTGTCGCCAAAGTCCGTAACCGATCACCGCCACTGCATTGCGGCCAGGTAGGCCCCAGCCCGTTCCGTCCACATCTTCATCCGCGGCGAATCCACTGCCGAGCACCGGCTGTGTGCCCAGCACCGAAAAGAAATTCCACGATGTCTGAGCGATGTGTGCTCTGGTCCCAACCCGGATTCCGCCAAGATTGACATCGCCTTCTTCAAAAAGAGCGGCATCGGCGAGATAGGAACTCTGCTGCCGCCAGTCGTGAAACTCCTGCGCGCTACTGTGTGGCGGAATGAACTGATGCAGCAGCGCCAGCCGGTCGGGCTGCTGAAATGGGAGGGAGCGCAACAGCAATGCGTTGACTACGCTAAACACACCCGTGTTCGCGCCAGTGCCGATGGCGAGAGCCGCGATGGCGAATGCCGTCTGCCTTGGACGGTTCGACCAAAGCCGAAGAGCGTACTTGAGGTCCTGAAACACTAGGGACGAACCCGCATTCGCGAAATAATTCTACGCCCCAAGTCGATCGGCAACTAGCGAGTGGCCTCACGCTTCGAATCACGTTGGCGCCAGTAACAGGGCAGGTCCCCGTCCTTCGCGCGGTTTTTTGCCGAGGGCGGGACTCGGGAATGCCGGCGCAAGAGGGTTGATCCATGCCGCGCGCCGCAACGAATCAAATAGGCATAGGCCGCATCGGCACCCACCCTTGCAAAAAAAACGCAAGGATGGGGCACCCGCGGCGTGAACGGCACATCCAGAGATCACCTAGGGTTGGTCAGTTGCACGCCGAACCCTGCCAGGCCATTCTTGCCTGCTCCCCTCAGTTCACCGGCGTGAGCAGGAATGCGTGGTTATTGCCGCCCTTAGTGCCGTATCCGGTGATCTGGCCGACGTTGTTGATGGCATTCGCGTTGATCAGCACCCATCCCGAGCTCGATGGAATCAGCGAGTTCAGATCCTGCATCTTCCCCGTTGAAGTCCACACCAGGGCATGCGCGGCGTTGTTTGAAATATTTCCGTAGCCGACGACCACGCTGGAATCGTTGATGCCGAACGCGATGCTGTACGTGCCTCCGGCAAGCACGCCCAGATCCTGAATCTTGTTCGACGTATTCCACAGGACGGCGTGCCAGTGCCCTCTTGTGCTGGAACCATCGGATTGGCCGACGACGACTCCGGCGGTATTGATGGCGTTGGCCATGCTGGTCACACCACCCGCGAGCGTCCCCAAATCTTTCATTGTCGAACCGTTATGCAGAAATGCGTGCGAGGTGAACGGCGGACCGTAGCCGAATACGGACTCGCCCACGACCTTGCCGCTGTCGTTGATGGCCAACCCGGCGCTGAAAATTGCCTTCGACAGCGAGCCCAGGTTCTTGATCTTCTTGTTCGTCCAACTCGTAGCGTTGACGACTCCGGTGCTGAGAAACGAATCGCCGGCGACTTCTCCGGCGGAGTTGATCTGGAACGCCGCGCTGGAGGAGCCTCCCCAAAGCGTGCCGAGGTTGCTGATGGCTCCTGCTGACGACCACTCCACCGCGTTGAAGTTGGTGGCGAGCTGTCCCTTGACGTTCGAATAGCCGACGACCGTGCCGGCATCGTTGATGCCGACCGCACCGCTGACCGTTGCCCCCGACAGTGTGCCGAGATCTTTCATGCCGCCGCTTGCGGTCCAGGAGAATGCGTGCTGGCCTGCAACCAGTCCAGTGCACGGATAGCCTTCTGAGTTCTTGGTATCGGAGCAACCTACGACCTCGCCGAGGTTGTTGATCGAAAAACCGTTGCTTTCGTTGTCGCCCTTGAGCACACCGAGATCGGTGACGGTGTACGTCTGCGCGCTTGACCAAGTGGCACTTGCCAAAACGATGGTGAGCAATGCTCCCGCGAACCTGCTTGTCATAAAGCCCCCAGATTTTCTTTCGGATGTCGTAAACAGTATGCCATCGGGAATGCCGCGCCAAGTCTCACTAGTACAAGTGGTTGGTGACAGGTGTGATCCTGTGCACGGGTGAATCCGAGGGAGCCACGGCGAAGTCACCTGAAATGCGTTGAAATCGAGCAGGAGTTGATGTAGGGTGTGAAGTCCACACAGGCTTGGAGCCTGCCAAAGAAACGAGTCGGCCCCTTCCTTCCTCCGCTGACCGCTTCCTGTGGATGCCGTCTATTTCGATCACAGGGTGCCCGCCATGCAAGCGATCCCAGAGTCGCGTCCCGGTTTTGTATCTTCCGCAGCCTATTCCGTTCTTGCCACGGTGATGTTCCTGATGCTGCTGATCAGTGTGTCGCTGCAGGCGCAGCAAACTGCGCCGACAGCGGGCGTAACTCCGCGAGCGCTGATCACACAAAGCATCGATGAGTACCGGCTCACCGTGCTGAAGGGCAACACGCATCCGCTGGCGCGGCCGGAGTTTGATCTGGGGACGGCTCCCGCAAGTTTGCCCATGCAGCGGATGCTGCTCGTGCTGAAGCGCGCGCCCGCGCAGGAGATCGCGCTCCGGACGCTGCTCGACGATCAGCAAGACAAGTCATCCGCCAGTTACCACAAGTGGCTCACGCCCGATCAGTACGGCCAGCAGTTCGGCCCCACCGACACAGATCTGCAGACGATCACGGCATGGCTGCAGTCCCACGGATTCGAGGTTGGATCGACCAAAGGACGGACCGTGCTGGAGTTCTCCGGCACAGCGGGTCAGGTGCAGGAAGCATTTCACACCACGATTCACAAGTATGTCGTGAACGGAGAGCAGCACTGGGCGAATGCCAGCGATCCGCAGATTCCGACGGCGCTGACCGGAGCGGTGGCGGGGATTGATTCCCTGCACAACTTTCAAAAGAAAGCTATGAACACGTACGTGGGGAAGTATTCCGAGATCACGAAACAGTTAACTGGCACCAATCCCGACTTCAACTACATCTACCAGAACTACCAATTCTATGGAGTGTCACCCTACGACTTTGCCACCATCTACGACGTACTACCGCTCTGGAACAGTGGCATTAATGGAACCGGACAAACCATCGCAATCGTGGGGCGAACCAACATCAATCCGCTGGATGCGACGGATTTCTGGTCAATCTTCGGGCTTACTGTCCCCGCAAATAAGCTGAACATCATCTTGAACGGCGCTGATCCCGGAATCAACGGCGACGAACCGGAGGCCGACATTGACGTCCAGTGGTCGGGCGCAGTCGCGCCCCAGGCAACCATCGATTTCGTGACCTCAGCAACGACCGAGACCACGGATGGAGTCGACCTCTCCGCGGTCTACATCGTCGACAACAATCTTGCTCCTGTGATGAGCGAAAGTTACGGCGAGTGCGAGCTTGGCCTCGGCACTGCCGGAAACCAGTTTTTTTCGTCCCTGTGGGAGCAGGCGGCGGCACAAGGCATTAGCGTATTCGTATCCTCGGGCGACAACGGCTCTGCCGGTTGCGACAATCCTGGCGGGCCGGCGCAGTACGGACTCAATGTGAACGGGATCGCTTCGACTGCTTTCAACGCTGCGGTAGGCGGAACGGATTTCAGCCAGTTCAACACCTGGACTAACTATTGGAAGTCGACGAACGACGCCACGACGCAAGAATCCGCTATCGGATACATTCCGGAAACCACGTGGAACGACACCTGCACGAATGGCATTTGGATCACGCTGGGCTACGGCACAACGAGCCAGCAGATTTGCAACGGGAACCCCGGAGATACGCTCTCCGAGGCGGGCAGTGGCGGCCCCAGCAACTGTATCGTCAATACTCAGGGGGTTGTGGGCAGTTGCACGCAGGCGTATGCGAAGCCTTCCTGGCAAAGCGGCGCGGGAGTTCCCAACGATCATGTGCGTGACCTACCCGACATCTCGCTATTTGCCAGCAACGGCTTCATGAATAGCCTCTACGTCATTTGCCAACAGGACCAGACCGGCGTTTGCGACCTGAACGACGTTCTCGGCTACGGTGGCACTTCAGTCGCCTCGCCAGCCTTCGCCGGAATCATGTCGCTGGTGAATCAGAAGATGGGTACACCACAAGGTGTTCCGGGCTTCGCCCTGTACAAACTGGTGACCAAGCAGGCGAATGCGTTTCACGACATTCCAACCGGATCGACCATCGCAACGCCCTGTTACAACGGCAGCCCGAACTGCAATGTTGCCGCAAACAACGATGCTTATGGAGTTCTTACCGGTTACAGCACCGGCACGGCATACGATCTGGCGACGGGACTGGGGTCGGTCGACGCCAATAACCTGGTGAGCAACTGGGCGAAAGCTACGTTTATCCCCACAACCACGGCTCTGCAGTTGAACTCCGGCAATGCCGTCAACGTGACGCACGGGGCTGCGGTTCCGGTGAATATCGGCGTGACCTCGGCCTCCGCGACGGGCCAAGCCGCCTTGCTGGTCAGCACCGGCGTGGGCACCACCACCGGACAAGCAATCGATACCTTCACTCTCAGCAGCGGTTCGACTCCGGGCGCAACCACGAGCATGCTTCCGGGAGGAACCTATAGCGTCATCGCACACTATGCGGGCGATGGAAATTATGGTGGCAGCTATTCCAGTCCAGTCAGCGTCACAGTCAGCAAGGAGAACAGCCAGCCTCAGGCTTTTCTTGTGACGTTCGACAGCAGCGGAAATGTAGTAAACCCTGACACCAGCACGGCACAATACGGGTCCCCATATATATTGCGGGTAAACATAGAAAATTCCGCGGGTCAACTTTGTAAGCCCGTAGGCCCCGGTCCCACCGCATGCCCATCGGGCACCGTCGCGCTCACGAATAACGGGACGACGCTCGATGCCGGAACCTACACCCTGAACAGTTACGGGTACACCGAGGATATAGCGGTTCAACTGCCAGGCGGCACGGATTCGGTGCAGGCGGCGTATGCGGGAGATAACAGCTTCAATGCGAGTACGGGGACGAATACGATCACGATTACCCCCGCGGGTACCACAATGGCACAGCCCTATCTCTACGGGGCAAGCGTGGGGCAGTCGATCAACATCTCTACCTATGTAAACACCACGAGTTCTGGCACTGCGCCATCTGGTACCGTCACGTTCTATGCCAACGGTACAGCACTTACGGGAACAACCTCGTACAGTCCGACCAACGGAGGACCGGGATATTCGGCCTACACTTATGCTAGTTTCACCAGTGATACGAACGCGTTTCCAAAAGCGGGAGCCTACTCGATCACTGCGACCTATAACGGCGACGCAAATTACAGCACTTCCACTTCTGCGGCATTCAACATCACGGTGATGTATCCAACTCCGAGTGTAGTCGTGACTCCGCCGCAGACGGTCAATTACGGCGGCACGGCAACCATTACGGCCCTGATTGACACGACCAACAAGTCCACATATCCGTCAGGAACGGTGACTTTCCGCGACGGCGGACAATTTGGACCCATCGTAGCTGGCCCGACTACATGCACCAATACACAGGACACGAGCGGGAACTTCGCCTGCCAGGCCGCCGGTACATTTACGGTTAGCTCTGGCGACTCGATTTTCGTGAACTACAGCGGCGATACAAATTATCCCTCTTCGTACACATGGGCTTATATAAACATGCCTGATTTCATGTTCAGTGCCTCGGGATGGGTGCAAATGACCGCAGGCCAGTCGCAGGACCTGACCATCACATTCACCAGTTTGAGCGGACTCAGCGGGACGGTCTCCAACTTTAGTTGTTCCGCTCTGCCTGCGGAAACGACGTGCACCTTCAATCCGACCCAAGTTACGCTACCGAGCAATGGAACAGTTACAACAACCCTGACGGTCACCACAACCGCGCTTGGCCAATCACGCAATCGAGCATTGCTCGGTCTGCGAAGTGCGAATTGGGGAATCGCGTGGACGATGATGTTACTGGGCACGTGTTTGGTCGGAGTACATTTCTCACGTCGCCGTGGCGGACGGATTACGGTTGCTTTCACTTTGGTCGCGCTTCTGGTAGTCCTGCCGGGTTGCGGAGGCGGCGGAGGGAACGGTGGGGGTGGAGGGAGTGGCGGTGGGAGTGGAGGCGGCGGTGGGGGTGGAAACCCTGTCCCCGCGGTCACGTCGCTCAATCCAACGAAAGTAGCGGCGGGTTCGCAGATCCAGAGTCTCTATATCAACGGCACGAACTTCATGAGCACCTCGATTGTGACCTATAACGGGGCACCTTACAACAGCTCGTTGCAGAGCCCCACGCAACTCCAAATTGCACTTGGACCAAGCGATGTGGCTACGACTGGTACGTACCCGGTAGTCGTTACGAATCCTAGTCCCGGGGGAGGCTCGTCGGCTCCAACGAACTTCTCGGTCGTGACAGGCACGCCAACTGGGTACTTCACCGCGAACATGAATGCCACCGTTGGGCCAGTTACCCACAGCACACAGTTGTCGATGAACATACAGTGAGAACTGGTCTGTGTTGCAATCTGAGATCACCGAGAAAGGGGAACAGCCTGATCTAGCCGCCGACAGGCTAGTGTACGATCGAGATCCATGAAACTCTCTGCTATCGCTTCTGCTCTCGACGTGCGTCTCGAAAACGGCTCCCCGGACACCGAAATCACTGGCCTCAACGGAATTGCACAGGCTGGGCCGGGGGAACTCACGTTCGTGTCCAATCCCAAGTACTCGGCGGCGGCTCGGAGTACGAAGGCTTCTGCCGTCATCGTGGGGGACAACTTCCCTGCTATTCCGGCTGCCATGTTGCGGGCGAAGGATCCTTATCTCACGTTTGCGCGGGCGCTGGAGCTGTTTCATCAGCCGGCGACGTATGCGGCGGGAATACATCCGACCGCCGTTGTGCATGCCAGCGCGCAGATTGGGGCGAATGCGCATGTCGGACCTTATGTCGTGATCGGCGAGGACGTCGAGATCGGAGCCGACGCGGTATTGCTGGCGCATGCGGTCATCTATTGCGGAGTAAAGATCGGAGACAACTTCTTCGCGCATGCGCACTCGATCGTGCGCGAGAACTGCCGCATCGGAAACAACGTGCTTCTGCAGAATGGCGTCGTCATTGGCGCGGATGGCTTCGGATTTGCGAAAACCGCCGAGGGTCGATGGCACAAGATTCCGCAGCCGGCGCCCGTGGTGATCGAGGACGATGTCGAGGTGCAGGCGAACTCGTGCATCGACCGGGCGAGCGTCGGCGAAACCCATATTGGACGCGGAGTGAAGGTCGACAATCTGGTGCAGGTGGGCCATGGATCGCGGGTTGGCGATGATGCGCTGCTGTGCTCGCAGGTTGGCCTTGCGGGATCGTCGGAGATTGGAAACCGGGTCATTCTTACGGGACAAGTTGGCGTGGTGGGGCACTGCACCGTTGGAGATGACGCGATTGTCACACCGCAGAGCGGCGTCGCGGGCGACATCGCTGCGGGCGCGCTGGTCAGCGGAGCTCCCGCCGTCGATCACAAGCTGTGGCTGAAATATTCCGCGATCTTGCCCCGACTGCCTGAGATTGCGCGCGCGGTGCGGACTAACGCGGTTCGAACCAAGAAAAACTCTGAGTAACCACAGAGGACACTGGGGACACAGAGGAACGGCTTAGCAGCCCGTGGTGCAAGTTCGGATTCGTGAGCAGAAAGTGTTGAGGTATCCACAGGCTTGGTTTGTAGAATCGGCACATGGCGATGGGGACGCGCAAGCAGCGGGAAAAACAAGAAGATTTGTGGATCGCGCATGCGGAGTTGGCATCGGCTCCGGGACATCCGTTCTATCAGCGTTTGAATGAGTTGCTGGAGGCCGAAGGCTTCGACGAGTTTGTCGAGACCCGGTGCGCGAAGTTTTATGCCGAGAAGAACGGGCGTCCGTCGCTGACGCCGGGGATTTACTTTCGGGCGCTGCTGATCGGGTATTTCGAGGGCATCGGGGCGGAGCGCGGCATTGCCTGGCGGCTGGCGGACTCGCTGGCCCTGCGGCGTTTCGTGGGGATCGCGCTGGACGAGTACACGCCGGATCACTCGACGATTTCGCGCACGCGGCGGCTGATCGATGTGGACACGCATCGCGAAGTATTCGGCTGGGTGTTGGGCGTGCTGGCCGATCGTGGGTTGCTGAAAGGCCAGCGGATCGCGATAGATGCGACGACGCTGGAGGCGAACGCGGCGATGCGCTCAATTGTGCGGCGGGACACGGGCGAGAGTTACGAAGAGTATCTGCGGGGGCTGGCGAAGGCCTCAGGTATCGCGACACCGACGCGCGAAGACTTGGCGCGGTTGGATCGCAAGCGCAAGAAGCGGACGTCGAATAAGGAGTGGAAGAGCCCCACGGATGGCGATGCGCGGATCGCGAAGATGAAGGATGGGCGCACGCATCTGGCGCACAAAGCCGAGCACGCCGTCGATCTGGACACGGGCGCGGTGTTGGCGGTCACGCTGCAAGGCGCCGACCGAGGCGACACGGCCACGCTGGATGAGACGTTGTGCGAAGCCGGAATGGCAGTGGCGGAGCAGGTTGGGCGGGAGGCGGAGTTGCGGCCCAACGAAACGCCAAAGGTGAACGTGGCCGGGATCGAAGAGACGGTGACCGACAAGGGTTATCACAGCGGCGCGGTGGTGAAGCGGATGAAGGTGTACGGCGTGCGCAGTTACATTCCGGAGAAGAAACAAAAGGGACGGCGGAACTGGGCGGGCAAACAGGCCGAGCAGCAAGCGGTGTATGCGAACCGGCGGCGGGTGCGGGGTGCGTATGGCAAGAGTTTACTGCGGCGGCGCGGCGAGTTAGTGGAGCGCAGCTTCGCGCACTGCTACGAGACGGGCGCGATGCGGCGCTGCCATCTGCGCGGACAGGAAAACATTTGGAAGCGGCAACTGATCCACGTGGGTGCGTTCAATCTAAGCCTGATCCTGCGCCAACTGCTGGGCGCGGGCACGCCGCGGGAGTGGAAGAACCGCTTCGGCAGACTTGTTTTGACTCTCTACTTACTCTTCACGTGTCGGATGAGTCAGAAGCGGTTTGCAGAAGCCGAATCTCCGCGTCCGTTGCCAAGTGCTTCGTGAGATCGCGTAGCCGACTACATCGCCCGACTTGCGGGAAATCCGCTACTTGCACCCCGGGCTGTTAGGCATATGCTGGGCCGCCTTGAGGCTCTCGGCCCTCGGACGGTTCGGACGCGGGTTGACGAAGTTCCTCTGGCAGGCCACTGTCAATGGCGGCGCGAACTTTTTCCATCAGGCACTCGCGGTTGCCGAAATCCTTCGGCTCAATCGGTGCGTGAAAGATCACTTTCACAAGTCCGGGATGAATTGCGAATCTTGCTTTCGGCATCGTGTAGTGAGTTCCTACGATGGTGATCGGAATTACGGGAACTCCGCACTCGACCGCGAGATAGAACGGGCCTTTTTTGAAAGGGAGCAGTTTGCCGTCGAACGAGCGCTTACCTTCGACGTAGATGGTCATATTGAGTCCCTGGTTGACGACCGACTTCGCTGCGCGAACGGCTTCGATGCCGGCATCGCGGTTGCCGCGATCGACGGGCACCAGCGATCCCATCCTCATGGCGCGGCCGAGGATAGGGACTTTGAACAATTCCTTCTTCACCATCACGGAGGTGCGCTTGGGGATGAGCGGGATTTGAATCGGCGGATCGAGGTTGGAGACGTGATTCGTCATGAAGATGTAGCTGCGCGAGTGGTCGAACTGATCGAGTCCGATGGCCTGAACGCGCACTCCGGTGATCCACACTCCGGCCCATGCGCCCCACATGAAGAGACGGTATAGCACTCGAACGTCGCCCATGATGAAACTGGCGGGAAAGCCGATGATGGCCGCGACGGGAGCGGCCAACGCCCAGAAGATCAGCATGAGGATCGTGCGAATCATTGCAAGCTTGCCCCAGTTTGGCTTGGCCCAGTTAGTGCCGGCTCTGTGTGCGCGGCTTGCGCGCTTGACGCGGGCGCGCCCTGAGCTTCCCCTTTGAGCCACGCGCTGCGGCGAGCACGCTGCGCGGCGCTGACCTGGTCGAGATCCTTTACATCGTACGTGATTTCCTCGCGGCTGCCGATCTTCCATTTCAGCTCGCGCTCAGCTCCGCGTCTCGATCGCACTTTCACGACCAGCGTGTCGCCGGGATTCATCCGCAGCAATTCCTGGCGAGATTCCTGACCGGCGGGCTTGCCTTGAAATTCAACAATGGTGTCGCCGACTTGCAGGCCGGCATGCTCTGCGTCGCTGCCCGACGTGACGCCTGCAACGGACATGGGGCCATCGAAGTTACGAGAGGCAATGAAACCCGCATCAGGCACGGAGTTCGGGATGGCGACCGCATGCATGCCAACCGAGCGCAGGAAATCGTTCCACGGAATTTCGTCCGTCCCGGCTACATATTTGGCGAAGAAGGCAGCGAGATCGGCGTGGCTGACGGCCTCTGCGGCCTCGCGAACTCCAGCGGAATCGTTAAAAAAGAGCCCTTTCTTCGCGTAGTTCGTGTTCATCCATTGCAGGACTTCGCGCAGCGACGCCTGTCCGTGGCTGGCGTCGCGCACCGCGAGGTCGAGCATCACTCCTAGCAGTTCGCCTTTGTTGTAGTAGGAGACGCTGCGCTCGGGACGGCGGTAGTAGCCGTTGCCCTCGAGCCAGGCGTCGAGGCTTGATTCTTCGGCCGACTGCGTGAGGTGCGCTGGGCGGCGCTCGAGCTCAGAGATTTCCTGGCCGAGCCGCGAGAGATATTGCGGTTCATTGAGCAACCCGGCGCGCAACTGGATGGTGCCTTCGGCCGTGCTGGTAACACCTTCGCTGAACCACAGCGCACGCGTGTAATTTTCCTTGGTGTAGTCCACCGGCTCGAGTGTCTGCGGGCGGATGCGCTTCACATTCCACAGGTGAAAGAATTCGTGCGCGGTGACGCCGGTGAAAGAGTCCAGCGACTGCTTCATGACCTCGGCATTGAGTTCGATGGCGGTGGAGTAGGCGTGCTCCATACCACCGCCCGCGGGGCCGTGCGGAAAGTGATAGAAGAACGTGTAGGTATCGAAGGGACGGTCGTTCATCCAGCTGGTGGCCGCGGCGACAATCTTATGGAGCGCAGCGACGATTTTGGCCATGTCATAGTCGGCGGGATCGGCGTCAATGATCACGCGGAAGTGGCCGCCCGCTTCGTCGAAGTCGGATTCCTGAAAGTCGCCGATCTCCACGGGAGAGTCGACGAGACGTTCGTAATTCGGGGCGCTGTACTCGTCGTCCGAGGATGAGGCGAGAGGCGTGGCGATGTGCCAACCCGCGGGAATCCTGGTGAAATGCACATTCTGCGGGGCTGATCGGGCGTCGACCGGATACATCAGAACCTGCGCCAGGTTGAGAAATGCATGATGCGGGTTTACCTGTGCGCCAAACGGACCGGCAGAGTCGACGTAGATTTGATATTCAACAATCGCGCCTTGTGCGGTACCTTCAATCTGCCAGAGGCTCTTGTTGAGTTCGTGAACCGGCAGAGACTTTCCTGAGCGATCTTTCGCACGCACCCAGTTCACGAATTGCGCGAAGTCGCGAATCTGATAGAGGGCATTCCACACGGGAAGTTGCAGATCGCGCTGTTCTGCACCGGCAGGCAGTATGATTTGCACTTCGACCAGATGTTGTTCGGGAGAAGAGAGAGCGACGGTGTAGCCGATTGAGGATGGTATCTGCGCGAGGGAAAGCGCGGAGAGGCAGAGTGCGAAGGCAAGCCCGCACAAAATGCTGCGTTTATTTCGAGCGCGGATCGTCATCGATTCCCGGCCAGCTCCCGCAGACGTGCTGGGAGTTTTTCATAAATTCCACCAAAACCACCGTTGGAAAGAATGGCGACGACGTCTCCGCTGCGCATTTCAGGGGCGACGGTTTGCACGATTGCATCCGCATCGGCGAGAAGGCGTGTGCGGCGCCCATTCCGCTCGACCTCGGCGGCTAGGGCCGGCAACTCGAGTCGTTCATTTTCCGGGACAGCCTCCGAACGAAAGACACCTGCCACAACTACTTCGTCGGCCTGCGCGAGGCTGCGCGCCAAGTCTGTTTGCAGGATGCGGCGGCGCAGCGTGTTGGAACGCGGTTCCAGGATCGCCCACAATCGCGCGCCGGGATGGCGCGCCCGCAACGCTTTCAGAGTTCCCGCAATCGCCGTGGGATGATGCGCGAAGTCGTCGATGATGGTGATGCCGTTGACCTGCGCCTTCACTTCAAGGCGGCGCTTCACGCTCTTGAAGGTTTTCAGCGCGGCCGCAATTGCATCTTTGGAAACTCCGGAGGACGCCGCCAGCGCGGCAGCAGCGGTGGCATTCCACACGTTGTATTCCCCTGCGAGCGGAAATTCAAGGTCGGCCCATGTTTCGCCGTCGTGCAGGACGGTCCATGTGGTGCGCGCGGGCTCAAAGCGCAGATTCGTGACTCTCCAATTTGCGAGCGGGCCAGCGCCGTAGCGTTCGACAGGGCAGAAGGCTTTGGCTAAACAGCGCTCCAGGCTTGGACTTTCGGTGGCCCCGCCGGCAACTCCATCGAAGGCGATGATGCGCCCGCGACGCGGGATTAAATTCACCAGACGCTTGAATGCAGTCTCAACTGCGTCGAGATCTTTGTAGATATCGGCGTGGTCGAACTCCACCGAGGTCAGAATCACAGAATCGGGGAAGTAGTGCAGGAACTTCGGCCCCTTATCGAAGAACGCTGTGTCGTACTCATCGCCCTCGAGGATGAAATGCTTCCCTGCTCCAAGATGAAAACTGGAGCCGAAATTTTCGGCGATGCCGCCGATGAGGAAAGAAGGATCCAGCCCGGCGGAGGAGAAGATCCAAGCCAGCATGGACGTCGTAGTCGTCTTGCCATGAGTTCCGGCGACGACGAGAACTTCCTTCCCGCGCAGGAATTCATCGTGCAGCAATTGCGGCAGCGAGCAGAACGGGATGCGCTGGTCGAGGAGGTGCTCGAGCTCCACGTTGCCACGCGACATGGCGTTGCCGACGACAACCAGGTCAGGCCTGGGCTCGAGATTCCTGGCGTCGAAGGGCTGAGCCACGGGGATGCCCATCTCGCGCAGGAAGTCTGACATGGGAGGATAGGCCGCGGCGTCGGAGCCCGTGACGTGAAATCCGCGATGCTTGAGCATGCCCGCCAGCGAGGCCATGGCGGTGCCGCAGAGGCCGATCAAGTGTATGTGCTTTTTCTCGTTCATCTTGTTTGTAATTGATCTCAACCAACGCGTCACGGCCTGACCGCCGACTCCAATATTTCCAGAGCTGCCTGACCGCTTCGTACTGTCAATTTCGCCTGCACTCCGAATGGAAGTGTAATGTTGCCCGACGTGGCGTGGCCTGATTTAACGCCGAAGGCGACGGGAACACCCAAATCGCCGACGATCCGAGTGACGACTTCCTGCAAAGTGTAGGCTTGATCTGCAGTCTGGATGCAGTCGCGCATTTCTCCGAAGACAACGCCGCGGACATCGTCGAGACAACCAGCCAGCTTCAATTGCATCAGCATGCGGTCGATCTGATAGGGCTTGGCGGCAATATCTTCCAGAAACAAAATCGTACCGGCGGTCTTGATTTCGTAAAGCGTGCCCAGCGATGCGACCAGGATCGAGAGGCATCCGCCATATAGAACGCCTTCACCTTCGCCATCGACCAACCCACGAACCGACGCGCCCATCGGAACATCCCAGGGCGCACCGCCCGACAGAGCCGCGTGCCACGATGCAAGATCTACACCGTATTCGTTCGCCCAGTCTTTCGCGACCATAGGTCCGTGGAAAACGACAAGTCCAGTCGCATCCGTGAAGTGCGTCAACAACGAGGTGACGTCGCTGTAGCCAACGAAAATCTTGGGATTCGCCCTGATCTTTTCCAGGTCAAGCGCTTCGAGCAGATAGTTGGCGCCATAACCGCCGCGCGCGCAAATAATGGCGCGAACCTCGTCGCGTACAAACATCTCTTCCAATTCGCGCGCCCTGCGCTCGACCGATCCGGCAAAATAGAGTTCCTGCTGCAGGATCGAGTCGAGATAGAACGGCCGGTAGCCTGCGCAGCGCAAAGCGCTGCAGCCCGCTTCCAACTCCGCCTGCTTCACATTGCTGGCGGGCGCGACGATGCCAATCGTGTCTCCGGCTCGGAGGGCGGGCGCTTTGACGGGTTGAAGATCAGATGTAGACATAGGGCTCAGGCCGTCGCCACTGGCGAAACGGCCTCGTCAGAGATCAACTCAGGAAGAACTCCCCGCGGCCCACCAGTCGCGCCGGGCCTCGCAGATAAACTTTACTGCCGTTGGTGCGGACGGTCTGGGTTCCGCCGGGCGCCTGGACTTTTACCGGCGACGACGCTCGCCCGCTTGCCATGGCCGCGACTGCCGAGGCACACGAACCGGTCCCGGAAGATTGTGTTTCACCGACGCCCCGTTCAAAGAAACGCGCCCTGACATCGAACTTGCTGTCGACTGCAACCAGTTCCACGTTTACGCGTTGCTGGAAATAGGGATTGCGCTGCACTTCCGCGGCCAGCGTCTGCCAGTTCGTGGCAAACTCAGGCACGAAAATGACGTAGTGCGGGTTGCCCATCGAGACCGGAATACCTCGCACTTCTCCGCCAGCAACCTTTAAGACGACTTCGTTTTCGACGACCGCGTCGCCCATCTCGATTTCAAATTCGTACTCGGAGCCTTGGCGAGAGGTCAGCTGGCAAATCTTCGTGCCTGCGCCAGTCAGGATCGAAATTCGTTCTTTCCCGAGCTGAGCGCAAACGTAAGCTGCCACGCAGCGTGTGCCGTTGCCGGAGATTTCTGCCGCGGAGCCGTCGGCATTGATCAAACGGATTTCCACGTCGGCGGTGAAGTGGGGAACCATCCACTCGACACCGTCGGCACCCACGCCGTTGTGCCGGTCACAGATTTGACGCGTGAATCCAGCGACGTCCTGCGGAGCCAGCGCGCCGTCGATCAAAAGAAAATCGTTGCCGCAGGCGCTGGCCTTGACGAATGGAATGGTGCGGATGCCGGAGTTCACTCGTGGTCCACCCGGCCAAGCGACGTCACACTCCCCAAAACAGTCGAGGCCTTCAATTGCTGTAGGAGTTGCTTCTGCTCGTGATTGCAGCCTTCGACGTCAAACTGCAAGCGGACGTGTTGGCCCGTGCTTCCGGTAAGTGTGTTTTGCATCATGCGGTGATGACTTTCGAGAATGCGGTTGACCTCGTTGCTGATTTCTTCGACGCTAGCGCCGGTCACCTCATAACTCGACATCAACAGTTTGATATTGAACGTCTCTTCGATGTGGCCGAGGGCGAATAGCGACAGGATCACCAGGCCTGTGGCGAACATCGCGGTCAGATACAAGCCGCCACCCGCGGCCATCCCGACCGAGGCTACGACGAAAAGAGTTGCGGCTGTGGTCAGACCGGTAGTAAGTCCGCGCATATGCAGGATCGAGCCAGCGCCGATGAAGCCGATGCCCGGAATAATTTGCGCTGCGATCCTGGCTGAGTCGGAAGGTACCCCCGCCAACCTCTGCGAGAGAAGCGTGAACATGGCGGCGCCGAAACAAATGAACATATTGGTGCGCAGTCCGGCAGCGCGGTGCTTGAACTCTCGTTCGAGGCCAATCAGGCCACCCAGAATCGCTGCGAGGACAAGACGTGAAATCGAGGCGCCGACGATTCCGCTCGCCATCTCCCCGTGCAGTAAATCGATGAGGTGTTGCAGGTTCATGAAGTCTTGCGCCTGCCCGAAGCAGGCTTCCGATGGCCGGATTCTATCATTCGATTTGAATGCTCCAGTGTTACCTCAGTGATTACCGCGCGCGGTACAGGATGACTCGCGCCTGCCCAGTCACATGAATCTCGACAAGCTCCGAAAGATGACGGCCCTGCACGGCTTGCCACACGGGGTCACCTTCGGAAGCAGCCACGAAATCGGCATAGTGCGAGGGATCGGCGAGAGCATGCTCCCAGAGACCCTGAGGATCCGACGGCTGTTTCCAGGTGCGGTGATTGCCTTCGTTGATCACCTGCTTGAGTGGGATCCCGGCCTTCTGCACTGCTCCAACGTGGTCTCCCAGGTACATGAGCAAAATGGAATCGGACGGCAGTTTCTCGAGCCAGGTTGCGAGTTGGGCTTCGAGTTGATTGCGGGTGCGCATGTTGATCTGCGCCTCTCGCAGCGAGATCGGCGTGGCGCGCCAGATTGAGGCGTAGCTGGTGGAGACAAAGGCCAGAAAGCCCAACACGCACATCAAGCGCACACGCGGCTTCCATCTTTCGTAGCGAACTGAGAGGCACACAAGAATTCCGATCGCCGCGGCGAACGCCGGGAGCAGCTGCAACCCGTAGCGAACGTTGTAGTGGGTAAAGGGCCACCACGCAGGGATAAAGATGGGAACGCCGCCGTAGGCCACGGATAACGCGTAAAAGGGCAATGGAATCAGCAAGAAGAGAAGCGGCCACTGAGCGGGAAAGGATTTGGGTGTCGCCTCGTTATGGCGCCATGTGAACGCAATGCCCGCGATCGCCGCAACCGCGAGGAAAATCCAGGTTCGCTGCAGCCACTCATTTTCTGCCACATTGGCTTCGGCAGATTTCAGAAAATACATTTCTGCCAGAAGAGGGTTGCCGCTGCCGGGATGTCCCGGATTGCCGATGCTCTGCGTTCGGCGTTCGATGGCCTTCGCGGAGTAGGGTCCGTTCGCGAATTCGAGCGGATTGCGATAGACGATTCCGTTGTAGGCGAGCCAGAGTGCGGGAGCGGCCGCTGCGATCAAAACAAACTTGAGTCCGGTGGAGCGCCGCATCGTGAATGAGGATGGTTCCTGCGCCACCGTGCTGCGAGCGATTACGCTGAGCGGAATCACGACGGCCGCCATCGCCACAGCCAGAAACCATCCGTCATAACGAGTGAGGCAAGCGGCGGCGAGACACAGTCCGCACTTCGCGAGGGCGTTCGAATCTCCGCGCATCGATTCGCTGAAATAAACGACTGCCCAAATAAAGAAGGCAAGATAGAGTGACTCCCCCATGGCGGTGGTTTGCAGGTAAATGAGATTCGGATTCGCGGCGAAGGCAAACGCCGCAATCCAGGCGGCAACTCGGGACGCACCGTCCGGCTCAAGACCGCGCGAGAGGGCGCCTCGAACTAGTCGGAACATCCCGATCACTCCAAAGACGTAGGCCACCATCGATGGAATCGAACCGCCGACGCCCCGCTGCCACATCTCGCGGGAAAGCAGAAAAGGAATCATCAGCAGGTGGGGCAATGGCAGCCACACGGTTCCGAGTTGCAGAAGGCCGGGAGTCTTCGAATCGAAGACGCGGCGGGCAATGTTCATGTGAGCGATCGCATCGCCGTAGAGCAACACATTGCCGCGCTGGAAGTAGAACAGAAACGAAAACACGGAAACACAGATTGCGAGCCACGCCAGCAGCCGCACCTCGGAATCCCAAGGCGAACTCTCTGGCGCGTTCTTGATTTTCTTGGACACGAGATCTTCTCGGGCTTGAGCGATGGTCCCGAAGACGACTGGGTCTTTCAGGGCAGCCTACTCGAGATGCGTGAGTTCACGAAAGGTCTGGAAGCGATCGTCGATTTCTTCGCGGGTCAATGATTGCAGGCGTTCGGTACCGAAGCGCTCGACCGCGAATGATCCCATCACTCCACCATGGAACAAGGCCCGCTTCAGGACTTCGCGGTTCAACTCTTTTTGCGACGCCAGGTAGCCCATAAATCCACCGGCAAAAGAATCGCCTGCCCCCGTCGGATCTTTCACTTCCTCAATCGGCAGCGCCGGAGCGCGGAACGGATGGTGACCGATGCCGAACGCGCCGTCGCGAAAGAAAATCGTGGCGCCATATTCACCGTGCTTGATGACCAGCGCCTGCGGACCCATGGCGAGCACTTTGTTCGCGGCGCGCGGCAGGTTTGTCTCGTTGGCCAGCATCTTCGCTTCGGTGTCGTTAATCAGCAGGACGTTGACCAGCTTCAAGGTTTCGGTGAGCTCCTGAAGCGCGCCTTTGATCCAGTAATTCATGGTGTCGCACCCGGTCAGGCGGACACCATGCATCTTGCGCCGTACGTCGGCCTGCAAGGTTGGTTGAATATTCGCCAGGAAGAGAAACTCGGTATCTTCGTACTCCTTCGGAATGCGCGGCTGAAAGGTCTCGAAGACGTTCAGGTCGGTGAAGTTCGTCTTCGCTTCGTTGAGGTTGTCGGTGTAGGAGCCGCCCCAACGGAAGGTCTTGCCTTTAGACCGCTCGAGGCCGCGAGTGTCGATGCTGTGCTGGTGAAAGACTTTTTCCTGGTCAGGACCAAAGTCCTCACCCACTACGGCCACCACGCGCACCTGGGTGAAGTAACTGGCAGCGAGTGAGAAGTAGGTCGCAGCGCCACCGAGAATATTCTTGACGCTGCCCGAGGGCGAGGTGACGTCGTCAAACGCAACGGAACCGACTACTAGAATGCTCATTGTGGATAGTGTTCCTTCTTAAGTTATGGAGTGTCAGCCGATGCATGAAGGGGCGTCGACCATGAAGGGCACGAAGCTTCACGAAGGAAAACCCTCATTTCATTTCGCCTTCCGCAAGTACTTTCCCAGAATCAGTTTTAATTTTTTCTTCGTTGCGGCGGGGATCTTTTTGCGATCGGTCAGAATCGCGTGGGCCAGCGCCGATCCGCATTTGCAGGAACGACTGTGGGGCATGGCGGCTACCGTCTCGCGGACGACTTTCGCGGCGTTCTCTGCGTTCTTGAGCAGCACAGCGATAATCTGATCGACCGTTACCGAATCGTGATGCGGATGCCAGCAATCGTAGTCGGTCACCATGGCGACCGTGACGTAACAAAGTTCCGCCTCGCGTGCCAGCTTAGCCTCCTGCAGATTGGTCATGCCAATCACGTCCATGCCCAAGTTGCGGTAGACGTTTGACTCGGCCTTCGTGGAAAACTGCGGACCCTCCATGCAGAGGTACGTTCCGCCATGCTTACCTACGACGCCAACTTTCTTGCAGGCGGATTCGACTACACCGGCAAGTTCGCCGCAGATGGGGTCGGCGAAGGCAATGTGCGCCACTACGCCGTTGCCAAAGAATGTATCGACGCGATGGCGGGTGCGATCTAAAAACTGATCGGGGATCACGAAGTCCAGCGGCTTGTGTTCTTCCTTCAGCGATCCCACGGCGGAGATCGAGACGATGCGCTCGACTCCCAGCTGTTTGAAACCGTGAATGTTGGCGCGGAAATTCAGTTCGCTGGGCAGGATCCGATGGCCGCGGGCGTGGCGCGCCAGGAATGCCACTTTGCGGCCCTCGAGGGTGCCGCACACATAGGCGTCGGAAGGCGCACCGAACGGCGTCTTCACGCGCACTTCTTTTACTCTGGTCAGTCCGGGCATGGCATACAGCCCGCTGCCGCCGATGATTCCGATTTCCGCCTGTGCCAATCACCCTCCAGAAGGACTGCGCGATGCGCAAGTCAAACTCGTGATTATACAGGACGAGAATCGTTGGAATGCCCCGGGAAAGCCGCACCGCGACTGGCGCTACAATCCAGAATATGAGGATTTGTGCCGCAGTCTGCGCCATGTTCTTGCTGTGCAGTCTCGTTCGGGCGCAGGACAAAACTGCGCCTCGGTCAGAACCGACTTCGGTGACCGTCCCCGCCTCCATCGATCACAACCGCGTCATAATTAATGCCGAAGTGCAACTGCCCGACGGCTCGAGCCAGCGCGTGCCCGTCTGGGTCGATAACGGAGATCCAGATCTCCACCTATCGCGCCGCGTGACCGGTCTGCTGGGGCTGGCAGTCAGTTGCAACGATAAGGAGTGCTCATCGCCTGCACCGCGAGAGATATTCGTCGGCGGGATGAAGATCCCACTCGCGGGCGTGAAGCAGGCGAAGATTCCACTGAAGCCAGTCAATGCGGCTTCGGTGTTGGCTCCTGGCATGAGCGCCGAGATCAGTTTGCCCTCGAGCATCTTGCGCCACTATGACGTGCTCGTCGACTTTCCGGGACACAAGTTTTCGATCGGCGCGCCGGGCACCCTTCATTTTCGCGGATCCAGCGGAAAGGTTCAGATCAACGCGGAGAATGGGCTCATTCAGGTTCCGGGCCAGATCGAGAACAAGAAATACAATCTCGCTCTCGACCTGGGGGCAAGTATCAGTTTTCTTTCCGGCGAGCTATTCGACAAACTAGCGAGCGCGCATTCAGACTGGCCGCACATGACAGGCGCCGTAGGCTCCGCAAACATCTGGGGCCTGGACGACGAGTCGAAGTGGAAGGTGATGCGGCTGGACCGAGTGCAGTTCGGGCCGTTGTTCCTGGCTGACATACCTTTCGTCGACTTCCCGAAAGACCGAATGGACTTCTTCGAGAAGCGAGCGGGCATTCCAACCGTGGGCTTGATCGGCGCGAACGCCCTGCTTAATTACCGGGTGGGACTCGACTATGCCCGCTCGATGGTCTATTTCGAATTTGGCCGAACGTCCAGCTTTCCGGACTTTGATGTCATCGGGCTCACGTTGCGGCCTGAGGATGACGGCCGATTTACGATCCTCGGCGTCGCGGACATCGACGAAAAACCTTCCGTGCCCGAAGAAGTGGACGGAGTCCAGGCAGGGGATCAACTGATTGCAATCGATGGCATTCCGGTGCGCGGGTCGACCATGGGACAGGTCTGGGCTGGGCTGGGAGGCACACAGGGGCAGGAGCGGAAGTTAACGATTGAGCGAGCGGGTAAGGACTTCATGGTGAACGCAACCGTCCAGCACTTCCTGGCAGAATTACCGGACGAGAAGGACAAGAAGAAAAAGAAGTAGAGATTCCTTCACTGATTTGCGGCGGGCAGAGTTGCTGCGAAGACTTCCTTCTCCAGAGTAGCCGTCGTGGCCGCGTCCAGACTCTCGCTGACGAACACCGTATCGCCCTGCTCCTCAATCACGACCGGGCCGTCTTCGGTGGTCCAGGTGTGGCGGCCTTTCAGCAGATCGATCTTGGAATCGTCCGCCTGGGCGGCATGATTCGGAATGGGATCGCCCGGGCCTTCTACTTTCTTGTAGCGCTGCTTCAGCGATTGCGCGTAGATCTCGGCAAATTCGGCAGCCCTGTCGGCGCTCGACCAACGCGAAACGTATAGCAGACCTAAAGGCGCGCTCACCACCACGTCGGAATGAGGATCGGGCTTGGGCTTCGCGGCATAGTAGTATCCGCCACGCCACTCCGGATACATCCTCTTTGACAATGGCTTCCCCGCGTATTGCTCGATCAGCACGGCCACGTCAAACTCGCCCATCGCGCCGATATCGAACTTCTGATAATCCTTGAAATCGTGTTTGAAGTCGGGCATGTGCATGGGCTCGATCTTTTCGCCGGACAAATAGGTCTCGGGTTCCATGATCTGGCGCGTGGTGTGCGGAGGATTCTGCAGCACGCCGGCGAATGCCTTTTCCTTTCCTCCTTTTTGCATCACCTTCACCACGAACTGCATGCCGTAACTGTAGGGAAAGGTGAGTGATTCTTTCATGAAGATGGGCGCTTCGTTGAACACTTTCGTGCCGGGCGTACCCGTCAGAGTCTCCTCGACCATGGCGTCGACCAGGACCGGGGAATCCGTAATCGTGTGCCCGGTCGGAGCGATGGCATATTGAAACATCATGGCCTGGGCCTGGCCTTCGATGACCGCCTCGCGGGCGTCGTCCATCTCGTCGTTTTCAATATCGGCGGGAGTTGGGTCTTTTTTTATTTCACCGAGATCCTTCTCGCCTCGCTTCATCCACTTCTGCATCCCCACCGCCTGGTCCTGCAGCGCGTGGGTCAACTCGTGCGCCATGACCGGCTCCTGCTCTTCCATGGGTACCCAGTCGAGCAGGTTCACAGTTTTTGTTTTGGGGTCGTAGTAGCCGGCAACTTCCTCGCGCAGCAGAGCAACCAGAAATGTTTCCAGATTGAAGTCGTGCGGCAGCAAGCCGAACTTTTTCAGAACGAGTTCCGAACGGCGCAGGCGCTTGGTGTCTTCGTCATTCAGGTGCTTGGTGAGGAAGGAGACGACTTCATCGCGGCTCGTCAGCTTGCGCTTGATTTCCCGCTTGATGGGAAGACCGGTCTGTTTACTGTCGAATTCGAGGATTTCGTCGACGGAGTGAAACAGTTCCTCGGCCTGGCGGGGGGTAATCTTGACTTCGTCCTTGGGGGGTTCTTCCTTCGGAGGAGAAGGCTTGGCCGGTTCCTGCACGGCTGAGGGCGGGGCCGGCTGGGATGTTTGATCCTGTTGCTTGTTGGCGGGCTGGGCGTCCTGCGTGCGTACGAAATTGGGCGCGAACATCGCCACAGCCAGTACAACCGCAGAAAGCCACCAACCAATCCCTGAAGAATGCCCTTTAGTCTTATTCATTGAGATTGAGTTTATACGTTTCCGTATACTTTTCCCTCATGACTGCTACCAAGCCCGTCAATCTGTGGACCTCGACCGACCACGCTCGCGACTATCTGGAGCGCGCGAACTCCATTTCCCATCGTGGCGAAGGGGAGTCGGCGCTGCTCGAGTTCATTCCGGCGACCACGCGGCGCATCCTCGACCTGGGCACCGGCGACGGACGCCTGCTGGCTCTGGTGCAAGCCCAATTGGCTCGGACGGAATTGGCTCAGCGGGAGCGCCCTGATACCGAATCAGTAGCGGTCGATTTCTCCCCCGCGATGTTGGATGCGGTTCGCAGGCGCTTTGCTGGGCAATCTTCCGTGAGCATTGTCGCTCACAACATGGACGAGCCGCTACCCACGCTGGGGAAGTTCGATGCCGTCATCTCCAGCTTTGCGATTCATCATCTCGTCCACGAGCGAAAACGAGGGCTGTATGCGGAGATTCACGGCTTGTTGAATCCGGGCGGCGTCTTCTGCAATCTGGAGCACGTGGCCTCGCCAACCGCTCGGCTGCACGAGGAGTTTCTCAAGCGCATCGGATTTACGGTCGAGACCGAAGATCCGTCGAACAAGCTGTTAGATGTGGAAACCCAGCTGGGATGGTTGCGCGAGATTGGCTTTGTAGATGTAGATTGCGCGTGGAAGTGGCGGGAGTTGGCGCTGCTCGTGGGACGGCACGGAGCCTGATGCGTCTCGGTGTGTTCGATTCAGCGGTCAGGATTACGATACTCGGGTTCTTTCCCAGTTCAAAAGCTCGACCATTTCCGGGATGACACTGCCAATCGACCCATGCGTCGTTCTGACGTCGAACCCTTGGCAAACGCACTCAAAGGTCGAATCATGGAACGCAAATACAAGATGTTGCAAAGTCCGATATCTTTCAGGGCGATGACGCGAGTGGACCGAGTTCATGACCTCCAGGCGACGAATCCAGGACGAATCGATGATCCGAAATGATTTGTACGGACGCAATCCGCGAGCGGCTAGTGGGTGTCCTCTGAACGCCTCGTCATTTGGTGGGCCGAACATGTGAACTGAACAACCGTTGAGTCGAACAAGCGCTACGGGTGCCTCGCCGTCTGTCGGGCTCACAACTCGTACCGTGGTCCCTTCCCAGCCGGGCTCCCGGACCTCCATGTAATAGGCCAGGACTACTCGGCGTTCGTCAGCCATCAGAAATGGAATTGGTGCTCCGACCGAGGACGGCGGTACGCCCTCGAGGGTTTCGACTCGATCGCGTTCGTCCACCTTGTACATACTGCCTCCAATCGGCCTCAGACACGGGCCACCTTTTCTGCCACCCACTCCCCCGCTTCCCTCGTCCCCAGCTTGCCCCCAATATCCTGGGTAGTCTTCTTCTGGCGGACAGCTTCGAGGACGGCGGCTTCGATCTTCTCGGCTTCCTTCACCACCCCCAGATGAGCCAGCATCATGGCTGCGGTTAAGATCGCTCCAAGGGGATTCGCCATGTTCTTGCCCGCGATCGGAGGAGCCGAACCATGCACCGGCTCAAACATCGCTGTCTTGCCGGGATGGATGTTGCCGCTGGCGGCCATCCCTAGCCCGCCCTGCAATCCCGCGGCGAGGTCGGTGATGATGTCGCCGAACATGTTGTTGGTGACGATCACGTCGAACTGGCGCGGATCGCGCACCATCTGCATGCAGAGCGCGTCGATATACATATGCTGTGCTGCGATCTGCGGATACTCGCCGCTGACTTCCTTGAAGACGCGCTGCCACAGGCCTCCGGCGTGGGTCATCGCGTTCGACTTGTCGCACATCAGAACTTTGTTGCGCTGCGAGCCGTCGAGCTTGGTGTGGCGCTCGCAATATTGGAAAGCGTAGCGGATGATGCGTTCGACTCCCTTCCGCGTGTTGATGTCTTCCTGGGTGGCGATTTCGTCTGGTGTGCCCTGCTTGAACACGCCGCCCGCATCGGTGTAGATGCCTTCCGTGTTTTCGCGGAACACTACGAAGTCCACGTCTTTGGGCTCGACTCCCTTCAGCGGACATAACGCGGCATCGAGCAGCCGCACCGGGCGCACATTGGCGTAGAGATCCATCTTGAAGCGCATGCCAAGCAGAATCTCCTTGGCGTGGATGTTGGTCTTGACCCGCGGATCGCCGAAGGCTCCTACCAGGATGGCGTCGAAGTCGCGGCCCAGCATGGCAAAGCCATCGCGAGGTACCGTGACCTGATCGCGCAGGTAGCGATCGGCGCCCCAGTCGAACTCGGTCAGCACAACGGGGGCGCCCGAGGCCTGAATCACCTTCACCGCCTGGGGAATGACTTCCTGGCCAATGCCGTCTCCGGGGATCACGGCGATGCGCTTTTTCCTAACCTCTAGCGTGGGTCCTGGGGTTTGCTCTTTTGAGTCCACGGCAGAAAAGTTAACACAATCGCTATAATCGAACTACCAGTATGGGGCTTACAGCACTCCAAACTCAGAGCAACGCTCATGGCAAAGGATTAGGAGCGGCCGGCGTCGGCCAGTATCGCGGCGCGACTACGGCGGCGCACTTCAATGATCCACAGGCGGAATTTGCGGCTTTGCGCAGCGGCTGTGGCGTTTATGATCTCGGATTCCGGGCCAAGATTTCACTTACGGGCAGCGATCACGTGCGATGGCTGAATGGGATGGTCACGAACAACATCCGCGATCTCGCTGCAGGGTCGGGCGTTTACGCCTTTTTGCTCAACCCGCAGGGGCACATTCTTGGCGACCTCTATGCTTACAATCGCGGGGAGTCGATCGCCGTCGATACGGATTACGCGCAGGCCGAGAAGATTCTGGCGACCTTCGACCACTACATCATCATGGACGACGTTGAAGTGACGAATCTCAGCGAACAGTTAACTGCGCTGGGGATCGCTGGACCGAAGGCGCGCGAAGTGCTGGCGCCGGCTGGATTTGTGATTCCTGAGATGCAGTCCTTGCAAGTGCAATCCGTGAAGTGGCAAGGTGCAGAATGCGCACTCGTTCGCGGTGAGGACGAGGAACACCTCTCCTACGAGATCTGGCTGGAGCCTGCCAGCGTGAAACAACTCTGGGACGCTTTGGTGGCGGCTGGCGCCGCGCCCGTGGGCTCCGAGGCACTGGAGTTGCAGCGCATCGTCTCGGGGATTCCGCGCTATGGAGTGGACATCCGCGAGCGCGACTTGCCGCAGGAGACCGAGCAAGCACGCGCCTTGAATTTCAACAAGGGATGCTATGTTGGGCAGGAGATCGTGGAGCGCATTCGCTCGCGCGGTGCGGTGCATCGCAAGTTCGCTGGATTTGTCGCCGACACCGGCCAGCCGATCACGGCAGGCACCAAGATCGTTGCCGGGGAAAAAGAAGTCGGAGAAATCACCAGCGTTGCTTCCGTGCGATTCGCCGGCCAAGAGAAGACCGTGGCTCTTGGATACATTCGGCGGGAAGTGGGAGTGCCGGGCCGTGAGGTTATGATTGGCACAGCGAAGGCAACGGTCGCGCAGTTGCCCGTGACTGATAGCGCACTGCGGCAGGACGAGAGTTCGCTGGAGCAGCGCCCCGCGTAACGAAAAGATTTTGACCGCAGAGGTCGCAGAGGAAATCGCGAAGGGCGCCTAGAAAATCGCGCGCTCTCATTGAGGAAAGGGTCTATGGCTGAGAAGAAACACGAGCAATCTGGATTCAAAGTAACCGACCGGCGTCTGTTCAATTCGGAGGGCGAGTTGCGTGCCGACGTTCCCGAGGAAGTTGAAGCGCCCAAAGCAGCGGCGCCTCCCGCACCTCAAGCTGCAGCGCCCGCGGAGAAGGCTGCCGAGCCTGCGGCCGTAGACGCCAGTGGAGTCGAGACCGGCGCGGCTCCGGATCGTGAAATGCCGCCGCCCCCCACCAATGCCGAGCAGGAGGCGCAAGCCGCCGCCTACAAGCAGTCGTCGAAGGATCTCGATGTGCAGGTAGAACTGAGCGGGCATTCCGCCAAGGACTTCGAGATCACCTTCGAGCGCTTCATGGCTTCGCTCTATATGACGGCGATGATGCAATTGGGATTGATGCGGCAACAGGGCGGGCAACCACAAGTCGACATCATCGGCGCACGGCAGACCATCGACACGCTCAGCCTGATCGCGGAAAAGACGAAGGGCAATCTGACCGCTGCGGAAGAAAATTTCCTGCAAAACAGCCTATATGAGCTGCGGATGGCCTATGTCGAGGTAACCAATGCGTTGGCCCGGCCGCCTCAGGCCGGTCCTGCCACCGGAACCAGCGGAAGATGAAAGCAACCTTGACCGTGTTGGGAAGTGGGACTTCGATGGGCGTCCCGACGCTGGGATGCGATTGCGCCGTGTGCCACTCCGCCGATCCGCATGATCGACGGACGCGTCCCTCGATCATGCTGGAGTACGACGGCAAAGTCGTGCTGATCGATACCACACCAGATTTTTACGCGCAGGCCGTGCGCGAGAATATCACCCGCGTTGACGCGGTGCTCTACACCCACACGCATGCCGACCACATTCTCGGCATCGACGACCTGCGGCCTCTCAGCTACCGGCACAAGCCGAACAAATTGCCGCTCTACGCCCGGCCCGATGCGGCGGCCTTTCTGCGCAAGATGTTCAGCTACATCTTCGACGCCGATTACAAATTCGGCGGATTGCCTCTGCTGGAACTGCGGCCGATCGATGGGCCGGTGGATATTTTCGGAGTGCAGTTCGAGCCAATCATCCTGATCCACGGTGAAACACAGATCTACGGCTACCGGTTTGGCTCGGGGGCATACCTGACCGACCACAGCGAGATTCCGGAATCGTCGCTACATCAACTAGAGGGGCTCGACATTCTGTTTCTGGATGCGCTGCGGCATAAGCCCCATCCGACCCATTCGACGGTCAAGAATTCGCTGGCGATTGTCGACCGCCTGAAACCGAAGCGGGCCTTCTTCACGCACATTTGCCACGATCTGGCGCACGAAGCCACGAACGCTTCCCTGCCGCGCCATGTGCGGTTGTCGCATGATGGGATGAAACTGGAGCTTGAGATTTGATTTTTGATTATTGATTGCGGATTGCTGATTGATGATTCAGAAGACGCCGATTCGCCGCCACAGCCATGGCTCTCTAATCCACAATCAAGAATCAACAATCAGCAATTGACCGGGCACTTCGCACCCTCATAACCGCGCTTCATGGAAGTCTTTCACAAACTCGAGGACGTGCCTGCAGACTTCGGACCTGCGTTGGTCAGTGTCGGCAATTTTGACGGAGTGCACCGGGCGCACGCACACGTGTTGCGGGAGATCGTTTCTCGCGCGCGAGCCAGCGGAGGCAAGGCCGTTGCGGTTACGTTTGAACCGCATCCCACGCGAATTCTGCGGCCCGAGGCCGGGCTCAAGCTGCTGACGCCTACTCCCGAAAAGTTGCGCTGGCTGGAGGGTACGGGAGTCGATGCCGTGCTGCTTTTGCCTTTTGGGCGAGATCTTTCACTCATGACGCCGCGGCAATTTGCCGAGCGGATACTCAAGAAGAAGCTACACGCTCGCGAGGTGCATGAAGGATTCAACTTCCGCTTCGGTCACAAAGCCGCGGGAGACATGAACTTGCTTGCCGAGTTCGGACGCGAGATGGGATTCGAGGTCAAGGTCTATCCCGAAATGAGGTTGCGGGGTGAGACCGTGTCGAGCAGCCAGATTCGAAAGCTCGTGGCTGCCGGCCGCGTCAGTCGAGCACGGCATCTGCTGGCTCGTCCGTTTTGCATCCTAAGCGCACCGGGGCGCGGACGCGGCTACGGATCGAAGTACACGGTGCCCACCATTAACCTGGCTCGCTATGAAGAACTGGTACCGAAGGATGGCGTTTACATTACGTGGACGCGCGTGGGGAAAGAGCGCTTCGATTCAGTGACGAATGTGGGCAATCGTCCGACGTTCGGATCGGATTCCTTTGCCATTGAAACGCATTTGCTGAATTTCCATCCGATTGAACTGCTGCCCGAGTCGGAAGTGGAGATCTGTTTTCTCGAGCGCCTGCGGGACGAAATCAAATTCCCGTCCGTCGACGCTCTCCGCGAACAGATCGCGCGCGACGTGAAAAAGGCGCGGCGCTATTTTCATCTGCTGCGACGAGCCAGCGGAGCGGCCTACTCCTCGACTTAGTGAGGCAAATAGCCAAATTCCATGGGGAGCTTGCCGTCGACGTGCACCACGTTGACGCTGTTATCAATGGAGTGGACCTCGACGAAGCCGATCGCACTCGGCTCGCTCTGCACCTCTTTGAGCACGTCGGCATCGCTATCCACAAACAGGATCGAATCTTTGTGTGCGCCGATAAAGCTCCTCCACTCCGCTGCCGACATCTTGTTCAGCCGTTCCAGAGTCTCGGACTCTCCGGCAGAATCTTTGTGGAGCACGAGAACGATGTTCTTCCCGTCAGGCCACTTCTTGATTTCTCCGCGAATCATTTTCGCCAGGTGCGCGGAGGTGACGTTTTCGACAGCATTGTCCTTATTGACCACCACTGCGGTATGGTGCGCAAAGCAAGGTGTAAGGCACGCGGAAAGAACTGCGAGCGTGTAGATCGTAGAGCGGACACTCATCGCCTGAACCTCAAAAGATGTCTTTAGGGGATGCCCTAAGCCTAGCGAACCATCCTCAGACATGTTGTCAAAAAGAAGTAAACCCCGGCACCGAAGTAATCAGGGGTAACCGCCCGAAATCGACGCCACGCGAACGATTCTGCCAGGATCAACGCCGATCGGGACTTAGAAGAGAGATCTCAGTCAAGTTGCTTTCTAATCAATCGGGTCGATTACCACTGATTCTCGCTCCATCGCGCCCCGCCCCGGCAACTGCACGATCACAATCGCAGACAGCACTAACACGATCCCCAGTGTCTGTACGGGTCGCAGGCCCTCCCCCAATAGCGCGGCAGCCAGAAGAATTGAGAAGACCGGCTCCAGGCAACTGGCGATGATGGCGCGCGTGGGCTCGAGATGCTGCAGGCCGTGGAAGTAAAGCGAGAAGGATCCCAAGACCGAAATCATGGAGAAGACGAACAGGAATCCCCACTGCGCGGGCGCATAGTGCGCGGCGACCACTTTCCACGGAGGGTTTACGAACAGCCAGAAGACCGCGGCGGACGTCAGCGTCCAGACCAGGACGCGCCAGCGGTCGTAGCGGGCCAACAGGCGGTGTCCGCCGACGTTGTAGAACGCGAATGAGAAGGAAGCCAGCAGCGCGGCCAGGAATCCGAAAGAATCGAGATGGAGCGCTGCGGATTTCCCGCCGACGATTCCGATCGTCAGAGCAATCCCAGCAATGGCGACCCCTACCGCGGCAACTTTTTGCAGAGAGAGTTTCTGTTGCCGGCGGGCTACCACATACAGCAAAACCCAAACCGGCGCTGTGTATTGCACGATGATGGCGATGGCGACGCTCGTTTTCTGAATGGCGACATAATAGAAGTAATTCGACGCAGCCACGCCGAACATTCCCAGCACGAGGCATTGGATCAGATCGGGCCTGGGCAACTTGATGCGCTGCCACCCAGGCCGTCCCACGAGCAGTGGGAGTAGCACGAGCAGAGAGAACGACGTTCGCGTTTGCGAAAGGATGAGCGGATCAATCGGGTGCCGTGCCTCTCCTGCGAGCGCGAGTTTCCCGGTGAAAACGGCGCGGCCGAGCGCCGCGGAGACTCCCCAGAGGAATGCGGCCGCACCGATAAAGAAATATCCGCGCAGGGGATGCGGGACACTCTGGCTGGAATCAGCGGAGTTCAGGATTCAGTCACCGAATCCGATGATGGAGCCGGATCGAGCAACTGGTCAAGGCGGGCAGGATCAAAGCCGACAATCACTTCGGTTGTTTCTCCAGAGATGACGACCAGCGTTGGAGTCTCGGTGCTGTCAAGCTGTTCGGTCATTTCGCGGCGGGCTTCGGGGTCGGTGCTGATGTCCCGTTCTTCGAAGGCGACTTCTTTCGCCGAGAGGACCATCCTCATCAATTCGCAGGAGAGGCAGCCGGGTTGGGTGAAAAACAACACTCTGACCGACGTCATCACTCCACCACTTCGATCTTCGACGTGATCTTGGCCGTCTTTTCGAGCATGGCCGAGACCGAACAATATTTTTCTTTCGAGAGACGGACGGCGTCTTCGACCGCTTTGTGCGAGACCTTGCCAACGATGCGATAAAGCAAGTTGATTTCCGTGTACACCGCTGGATGGCCCGATGCGCGCTCACCTGTGGCGCTCACCTCGAGGCTGATAAATGGCTCGCGCTTCTTGCGCAGAATTCCGACCACATCCGACGCGGTGCACCCGCACAGCGCGATCAGCACCAGTTCCATCGGGGTGCTGGCGGTCTTCTCGGTCGCGGTGTCCATCACGATGGCGTGGTGCGAACTGGCCTCGCCAATGTAACGCTCTTTGTCCGTCCAGATTGCCTTCGCAGTGATCATTGTCCTGCTATCTCCTGTTATCGGTCCTGGGCTCGGGATGTATCAAAACCCGGAACAGTTCTGGCGCGTCCTGTTTGAAGCGAATTTCCAATTCCGTCTGAATATCGTGCACTCGGGCTAACGAGAGATCGTCCGACAATGTGCAGTGGCACGAGAGATACATGCGTCCGCGCACCCGCTTGATAACGAATTCGTGAACGTCGAGAACCTCGGGAAACTGCGATGCTACGGCTTTCAGCCGGTGTTCGAGTTCCGCGTCGCTGAACACCTCTTCCGGCTTCTCGATGGTTGCCGGCTCGCTCTCGATGTGCGTCAGGATGTCGGAAATTTCTGGGACATCGCGGCGCATGTCCGCTTCGAGTTCCGTCACCTGATCATGGGCGTCCTTGAGCGACATACGCTCATCGAGTTCGATGTGCTGTTCGACGTGAAGTTGGCCGGCGAGATCCTGAACACTGATGTCGTGGACGTTGAGGTTCTTGTGCGTGGCCACGGCCCGAATGCGATCGAAGATATTCTCCGAACGTTGCGCGAGTGGCAGGGGCTGCACCGTCACGTCGGCGTCGGGAAGAATCTTACGCACCGCCTCGGTAACGGAGGCGGCCAACTGGCCCGAACGCTGGAAGGTAACCGTGCGCGCGAGACCCACAGCGAGATCGGCGAAATACCGGTTCCCCGCGCGGCGGATGCGGATGCGATCGACTTCGAGAACGCCGTCGACATGCAAAACCGCGTCATAGATCTTGGATCGCACTCCCGGCGGAGCGGCGTCCAGCAAAGCGTCAATGGTGCGGCGGGCCAGGCGCCAGCTCACCGAAACCACAACGCCGGCCACGAACAGAGCGGCGATAGGATCGGAATCACGCAGCCAATCCACACGATAGGCGCGGCCAATGAGAACCAGCACCAATCCCAGCACCACCACGCCGGCAGACCAGATGTCGGTGGAGAAATGCAGCGCGTCGGCCTCGAGAGCCTGGCTGTCGTACTTGCGAGCAATGCGACCCAGGGCCCGCGAGCGCCACCAATCGACTCCCATTGAGAACAACATCACCGCAAATGCAGCCATGGAGGGTTCGATGTCGATCCGGCGAAAGAACAGGCGCAGTACGGCTTCA
This sequence comes from uncultured Acidobacteriaceae bacterium, assembly GCA_963709025.1. Classification (GTDB taxonomy): domain Bacteria; phylum Acidobacteriota; class Terriglobia; order Terriglobales; family Acidobacteriaceae; genus Sulfotelmatobacter. The sequence goes on along the minus strand of CAVPVE010000041.1, from coordinate 309,246 downwards.
TAAATGATCCACGCACAGGTCAACAAAAGCAGGCCAGTCTCAACAAATGCCGAGAAATTTTCCACCTTGCCATGGCCGTACTGATGGTCGGCATCGGCGGGCTTGTCGGAGACCCCTACCGAGAAAAACGTGAGGAGAGAGGCAATCAGGTCGAGGCCGGAGTGCGCCGCCTCCGAGAGAATGCCCAAGCTTCCGGTGCTGAATCCAACCACGACCTTGAGGGCAGTAATCACCACGGCAGCCACCACGGAACTCCCCGCCGCCGCGCGCTTCTCGCTGCGCATCAAATCATGCGAGGAAATGGCTGGACTTCCCGACATGCAGGAATTATCGCCGCTGCCAGCGGAAAGCGCCAAGCAAATCGCGGCTGCCACCACGAGGCGCATCGGCGCCGAGAGAACAATCTTCGGCAATTCCAATGCGGACCGGCACACAGGGCAAAAATGGCCTCTTGTGCTAGGATTTGATGCTTGGCATTTTCAACTTTCTGATGGACCAATCCTGGAGGAAATGACTTATGGGTAAGAGTTGGCTGATGTGTGTTTTGTTGGGGACGCTGGCCTGGGGACAAGGCGCCCCGAACGCCCCTCCCTCGCCGCAGCCTGCCCAGGCACCGGGGGATACTTCTGCCTCGGTTCCGCCCGATGCGGCGGTAATCACGGTGATCGGCGTATGTCCGGCCCTGCCGAAAACGACAGTGGCCAAAGGAACGGCGGCGAAGCCCGCCACGGCTGCCGCGAAGGCTCCGGAGACGAAAACTCCGGCGGCCGATTGCAAGACCGTCATCACCAAGGCGCAGTTTGAAAAGCTGGCCAGCGCCGTGGCGCCGAACGTAACGCCGCAGGTCAAGAAGCAGCTCGCCGGCGTCCTGCCACGCTTCATCGGGATGTCGACCGAAGCCAAGAAGGAAGGTCTGGACAAGACTGACCAGTTCAAGCAGACCGTTGAGTTCGCCAAGATGCAGATCTTGACCACCGAACTGCAGCGCAAGATTCAGGAGCAGGCGGCAAACATTCCACCTGCAGAAATCGAAACCTATTACAAAGATCACGCCGAGACCTTTGAACAATTCAACCTGGATCGTTTGTTTGTGCCTCGCACCAAGCAGCCGGATGCCGAGTCCAAAGAAGAAGAAGAAAAAGACGAAAAGCTGAGCGACGAAGCCAAGAAGGCTAAGGAAGCGGAGGACAAGGCAAAGGCCGAGGAAGCCGAGCAGGCAATGACCAAGCTGGCCGAAAGCCTGCGGGCGCGGGCTGCGGCGGGAGAGGATATGGCCAAGCTGCAGAAAGAAGCCTTCGAAGCGGCTGGGATGAAGATCGAATCTCCCACGGTCAATCTTCCCAGCGTGCGCCGCACCGGGCTGCCTCCGGCACATGCTGCCGTGTTCGAGTTGAAAGTGGGCGAAGTTTCGCAAGTCATCAGCGATTCCGGCGGGCACTATATTTACAAGCTGAACAGCAAAGACCACCTGACGCTCGAGCAGGCAACGAACGAAATCCATAGCAAGTTGCAGAATGACCGAACGCGCGAAATGATGGAAAAGGTGAACAGCTCGTACAAGGCGGAAACCAACGACGCGTACTTTGGTCCGGGCGGAGTGGGTCCTGCGCCGCCGCCGCGGCTTCCGCATCCGCGGCAGATGCCTCAGGGCGCGCCGCCAGCTCAGCCCCAAACCGCGCCGCCGGCGCAGCCTCAGGCCGCGAAACCGAACTGATGGCCAAACCTGTCGTCGTCGTAACCGGTGTATCGGGCAACCTTGGCTCCAGGTTGCTGCCGTTGCTGGGGAGCTATTCGGTGATTGGGGTGGACGTCAGTCCACCCCGCACCGACTCCGAGTTGCAGTTCGAGAGCCTGGACCTCGGGCAGGAATCGTCGACCCGGCCGTTGTACGAACTGCTCCGCGATACGCATGCCTACGCCGTGATTCACCTCGCATTTGTCATCGATCCCGTGCGCACGGGGGTGGTCGATGTGGAGCGAATGTGGCAAATCAACGTGGCGGGTACGGCGCGAGTGATGGAAGCGGTCACCGAGGCCAATCGCACGATCGACGACGGCGTCAAGCAGTTCATTTTTCCGAGCAGCGTCTCCGCATATGGCTCCAATCTGCCGGCTCCCGCGACGGAAGAATCCGTGCTGGCGGCGCACACCCTGCCCTACGCGATCCACAAAAAACAATCGGATGAAGTAGTGCAAACACGCTCGCATGCACTGCGGGGGTGCAGCGCCTATATTTTGCGTCCCCATATTTTTGCCGGCGCGAGCGTCGAGAACTACCTGATGGGAGCCTTCCGCGGAACGCCCAACGGGAAGAGCGCGCGCGCCGAAAAAATGCGCCAGGAGGGCAAGCGCTTGCCCTGCATGTTCCCCCGTGGCCAGCAGTACCTCGACCACAAGATTCAGTTCATCCACGTCGACGACATGGCGCGGCTGATCCGGCACATCCTGCAGCGTGAGCCCGAACCGCAACGGCTCACCGTGCTGAACGTGGCCGGCCGCGGCGAGCCTTTGACCTTAGGAAGCTGCGTAGAGATGGCGCAGGCGAAACTGGTGCGCGTCCCTGGAAAATGGGCGATGCGGCAAGTGCTCAAATTCCTCTGGAAGCAGAAGATCTCGGCCATTCCGCCCGAAGCTTTACCGTACATGACGGGTGAGTACATCATGAACACCGACCGGTTGCGCCGGTTTCTCGGGCCGGAGTACGAGCATGTCATGCGCTACACCATCGCGGATGCGTTTGCCGATTCCTTCCGGCGCGACGCGCCTACGACCTGACCTGGGTTTTCTTCTTTCTGCTTGCCCAGCAACGCATCCAAAGACCATCTTCCCGGGCCGTTGATCATCAGGAAAACAACCGTTAGCAGTTGCGCATATTCGGAGCGGACTTCGTGCAGCACCGCCCACATTCCCACCTTAGGAGGCGCGGCTGGAAGCGGCAGCGGCGAAGTGCCGAGGTACAGCGAGATCTTGGTGGAGAGAATAGCGACGATCATCTCGACGATGAACGGAATCGCAATGAGCCTGGTAAGCAATCCGGAGAGGATCAGCAGTCCACCGACAATTTCAAGGCACGCCACGAAATCAGCGGTGAAATGCGGCAGGGGCATCCCCAGTTTTGTGAAGCGGCCAATTCCCTGGTTCGCATAGACGAACTTCAGAATTCCTTCCCAAAGGAAGACTCCTCCGGCCATCAGGCGCAGAACTAGAGTGGACTTCGGGCCTTCCGTAGGTGGATTCGTGAGCCAGTCAAGTGTGTTTTTCATCGTGCCTCCTTGGGTATCGTCTTTGGTTGTATCGTTCCGTCTTGCACGTGATAACTGGAAAGGCCGCGATTTATTCCCGCACAAATTTGCTGCGAACGAGGGAATAAATTAGCGTGGAACTGGTTTACCTATGAAGGTGCCGGAACATCGTTTGCCCGCGACCACATTTGAAGACCTGGCAATGCCGTTGTTCGACCAGCTCTACAACTTCGCGCGCTGGCTCACGCAAGACACCGCGGAGGCGGAGGATCTGGTGCAGGAAACCTACGCGAAGGCGTTGCGCGGATTTTCTTCGTTTCAGATCGGCACGAATTTCCGGGCGTGGATGTACCGCATCCTGCGAAATGCGTTCCTAAGTTCGCGAGCCGGGCTCAAGGCTATGGTGGCAATCGATGAAGAAGCAGACGAAAGCTTGCTGCCCGCCGAGAGTGCGACGCCTGAGAGCATCCTGATGGCGCAGGCCGATCGCGAAGCGGTGCAGCAGGCGTTGGCGGAGCTGGCCGTGCCGTTCCGCGAGATCTTGCTGCTTTGCGAAGTCGAGGAAATGTCGTACCAGGAAATTGCAGAAACGCTGGCCATCCCTACCGGCACGGTCATGTCGCGCCTGTATCGCGCGAGAAAAGCTCTGCGCGATTTGCTGATCAAGAACCAGGGGGACCGGCATGGCTTGTGAGCAATGGCGCGGCAAACTCGATGCGTACGTCCATGGTGAACTGGAACCGTCGGAGGCCAGCGCGTTGGCGACGCATCTGCGAAGCTGCGCATCCTGCGCCGCCGATGCACTCGATCGGGTACAGATGAAGCGCTCATTGCAGATCGCTGGCAGGCGGTACGTGCCAACCGCGGACTTCCGGAATCGCGTGAATAAAACTGTTGCCGCAAAACCACGTCCTTGGAAGATTCTTGCGCTGCCGGCGCTCTCCCTATTGCTCCTCTCAGTCGCGGTGAATTGGTACGTGGGCCGCGAGAGCGCCCGCAGGCAAAGGGTCTACAGCGAACTCGCCGACCTGCACATCGCCGCCTTGGCTAGCACAACGCCAGTCGACGTGGTCTCGACTGACCGTCATACCGTGAAGCCGTGGTTTCAGGGCAAGATCCCCTTCGCCTTCAATCTCCCGGAGTTGCAAGGCTCGGAGTTCACACTGCTTGGCGGGCGCGTCACTTATCTCGCGCAGACGCCTGGGGCGCACTTGATTTACCAGATTCGCAAACACGAGGTTTCAGTTTTCATTTTTCAGGATCGCGGAGAGGAAACGGCGAGTTTGCCGTCGGGCCCGGTGCGCGCCGCGTCGTTTCATGCAGAGAACTGGACACAAGATGGATTGCGCTACTTTGTGGTGGGAGACGTCAGCGCTGACGACATTCAGGCCCTGAGTAAACTGTTGCAGTCCACAGGATAGTCGGGCATTTCCCTCTTCGCTATTTCTTCCCGCGATACAGTCCTGCGATTCCGAATGTATAGGGAGTCCAAGTCGCCTCGGCAAATCCAGCGCGCTTCATTCTCGCCAACATTTCTTGCGGTGGCGGGAACCGCTCGACCGACGCAGGAAGATACGCATAAGGACCGCGAACGCCCGAAATCAATGTGCCGACGCGGGGCAGGACTTGTTTGAAATAGACGCGGTAGAGCGCTCCCATCACGCCCTCAGGCTCGCCGAAATCGAGGATGCCGCATTCTCCTCCGGGACGCAGCACTCGAGCAATCTCCCGCAAGCCGGCGTCGTAGTCGGCGAGATTGCGGAAGCCGAATGCCGAGGTCACCAGATCGAAATGCGCGCTGGCAAATGGAAGATTGAGAGCATCGGCTTCGATCCATCCCGTGGCTGATCCGTTCGCCGACGATGACTTCGCGGTGGCCCGCTGCAGCATGGCGTGCGAAAAATCGGCGCCAATCATCTGCGAAGACGATTTCCCTGCCAGACGGCGCAGAGCAAACGTCATATCGCCAGTTCCGCAGCACAGGTCGAGAACGCGGGCATCGTCTCGCCCCAGAATATGCCGGAACGACCGAGCGGTACGTCGCCACCACACGCGGTCGATGTTGAAGGATAGTACGTGGTTCAGCAGATCGTAGCGCGGCGCGATCGAAGTGAACATCTCGCGGACCGCGCGTGCGGCGGACTGCGGGTCGCGAGCGCCTTCCGGCGCGGCGCCCACTACGTTGGATTTGCTGATCGCTGGCAACGTAGCGGCCTACTTCCGCTTCTTCTTCAACTGCGCGACGATGCCCTCAATTTGCCGCACGTGGTTGGTATCGTGCCCGGCGAACATGCGAACCACGTGCGCGATCGTTTCTTTACCGCGCTCCGCGTGCATCCCGAAGTTCTCCCAGCGTTCGCGAGGAAGCGCTTTGAGCATCGTAAGATTGTTCTCGCGGAGTACGCGAAAGACTTCCAGCGACTGTTTGGCATCGCGCTTGCCATACTGAAATAGCGATGCCCACACGTCCTGATCGAAGGGCTGAACGGAGGTCCCGCTGGCTCCAGCGATCAACCGCATGCGCCAGCTGCCAGCAATTTCCGCGTCGGCCAAATGCGCCACGATTTCCGCAATCGACCACTTCTCCGGTTCCGGCTTCCCCTTCAGCTGCTTTGGGCTGAGTCCACGAATCAATTTCTTCAGCTTCCCCGGAGTCGCCTTCTGAACGCTGACTGCGTCTTTCCCCTCAACGTTGGACAAGATCCGGTGGATGTATTGCTGCGCCGTTTCCTGCATCTTCGCAATCTCCCTTCTACTTACTCCAAACCCAGCCGCCGTGCGACAGTCGCCGCAGTTCTTCGACCGCGTCAATCACGGGGTTGACCGGCACATCGCTGGCCACTTCCACCTTACCGATCTCGCGCGGAAGGATGAAGTGCACCACGCCGTTTTGTGTCTTCTTGTCGGACTGCAGCCGGGCCAGAATCTTGCGCGGGCTGACGTTCACTTCCGGCAGGCGGCCCAGGCTCAGAACAGCATCGGCGATGCGGCCGGCCGTTACACTGTCGGTGCGGCCCACACTCAGGGCGATATTGGTGGCGGCGATAATGCCCCAAGCCACGGCTTCGCCATGCAGGAGCCGACGGTAACCGGTCTCGGCTTCGAGCGCGTGGCCAATGGTATGACCCAGATTCAGCACGCGACGCAGGCCGTCCTCGCGCTCGTCGGCGGAAACGACTTCCGCTTTTAGCTTTACGGATTGGGCGATCAGCCACTCCAGTTCAACCGGATCGCGCTTCAATATCTTCGCGCGATTCTGCTCAAAGCGCAGAAACAATTCAACGTTTCCAATGATGCCGCACTTCAGCGCTTCGTAAAGTCCCGCGCGAAACTCACGATCGGGCAGCGTCTTCAGTACTGTGGGATCGATCAGCACCACCCGCGGATGGTGAAATGTTCCCACCATGTTCTTGCCGGCCACGAGATTAACTCCCGTTTTTCCGCCGATGGAGGCATCCACCTGGGCCAACACGGTCGTAGGAATCTGCACAAACTCGACGCCGCGCATATACAGCGAAGCCAGCAGTCCGCTGACGTCACCGACAACGCCCCCGCCCAGCGCGATGATGACGGCCTTGCGGTCGGCACCTAGCCGAGCCAGTTTGTCGGCCAGTGCTTCTACGGTCGCGAGACGCTTGGTGGGCTCGCCGTCGGGCATGGCAATCACCTGCGGAGTGAAACCGGCGGCCTTCAACGAATTGACAAGCTTCGCACCCCACCGCTTGCGCACTGGAGGAACGGTGACGATAAAAATACGGCTCGCCTGCGGCAGAAGTTCGCTCAACACGGAGCCTGCTCGGGTGAGCAGTCCGTTCTCGATCCAGGCCTGATATGGGCGCGGCAATACGTGGATAGTCGCTTGCGGCATGCGGTTCCATGATAGCGTATGCGCTCGAAGAACTGCCCCCAACAAGGAGCCGGATTTTCATCGATGAAGGTGTTCCGTCCCGCTCGGATAAGAGCCGCGTTCAGGCTTTGTTTCTTTCTGGAATCAGCACTGAAATCGCGATCGACGTCAGCAAAACTCCGGCGACGACCCCGAGTGTTACAGTGATCGGCACCCGGTAGTAATCTGCCCCGAGCATCTTGAGTCCCACCATGATGAGTACCACCGCGAGTCCATAGTGCAGGAAGCGGAACGCCTTCATGAGCCGGGAGACGGCGAAAAACATCGAGCGCAGTCCCAAGATCGCGAACACATTCGAGGTGTAGACCACGAACGCATTGAGCGTGATGGCAAGAATCGCGGGGATGGAATCGACGGCAAACAGGATGTCGGTGGTCTCAATCACAACCAGCACCGCCAGTAGCGGCGTCGCGTAGAGGCGCTTGTCCGGGGAGGTCCGGACGAAGAATCGTCCCGCGTGATAATTGTTGGTCACCGGCATCCAACGGCGCAGCGCCTTTACCACGGGATTCGCCGAGGGATCAATTTTGTGGTCCCCCATCACGCAGAAGCGGATGCCGCTGTAGATCAGCAAACTGCCAAAGATATAAAGCACCCAGTGGAATCGGGAAATCAGGCCGACCCCGGTGCCGATAAAGATGCCGCGCATGACTAGCGCGCCGATGACACCCCAGAACAACACGCGGTGCTGCTGCTCGTCGGGGACGGCAAAATAGTTGAACACCATCAAAAAGACGAAAAGGTTGTCGACGCTGAGCGTAAGTTCCAGAACATAACCGGTGACGAATTCCAGCGCGACTTGGTGACCTTGCCAAAAGTACAGGAGGATTGCAAATCCCGCGGCCAGGACCACGTACATCGTCGTCCATCCGAGCGATTCGCGGAAACTGACGACGTGCCCTGGCCGGTGGAAGACCCGAAGGTCCAGGACCAGCATGCCGATCGCGAAAACGTTGAAGAGAATCCAGAAATAGAGCAATTGGAAAATCCTGGCGGCCCCAACAATGGTTCGCTACTTCTGTCGTCCCCGCTGTCCGCTGGTCCACTCATCCCAGATGCCGAAGGCCTTGAACATCTCGACGCTGTTGGTATCGCGCATGGTTTGCTCGATCTGCTCGTGGGTGAGACGAGGTCCAATCCTGGTCGGCCGATCCGCCAGTTCGACGCTCAGGGCGGCCGCTTCCGCCACGTGCTTCTTCAATTGCGGAAAGTCTACCTTGTCGTAAGTGTCGGAGATGGCGTGGTAATTCTCCAGATAGTTTGCCTCCACCTGATCGGCGACAAACGTCGGCACCCCCTCGAGCATGAAATCGAAGTGGTCCGTGCCCCATTCCATGGTGTCCTTTACTTCTTTCACGTCAAATTGAGCGAGAGGTGCGATCAGTTCCTTCGCCGCATAGTAAATGTCTTTGCGTCCCCCGATGGAGAAGCCCGTGGTCTTTCCCGTACCCGAATCATAGATGATGACGCCCACGGCCTTGTCGAGCTCGGCGCGATGGCTGTAGGCGTAAAGGCGGGAGCCGATCAGTCCTTGTTCTTCACCAGAAAAAAGAATGAAGCGGATGGTGCGCCGTGGCTTCACACCTGACGCTTTGATGGCGCGCAGCGCATCGACCACGAGCGCAGCGTTGCATCCGTTATCGAGTGCGCCGGTGCCCAGTTCCCACGAATCCAGATGCGCCCCGAGAATAACGAACTCGTCGGGATTCTCGCTCCCTCGGATCTCGGCAATGACGTTAGAACTCTTGATCGGTCCGCCAATCTGATTGGGAATGGAGAGATCGGCCCACACCAGGTTTCCGGCGGCCAACAGACGCGCGATCCGCTCGCCATCTTCCCTCGCAACGATGACCATCGGGAGCTTGTCGATTTCTCCCGCGGACGAGTTGGTGTGGCGATAAAGAATGTCATGCTCGCGGGTCGCCATGAAGGCGATCGCGAGTGCCTTGCTCTTCACTGCCAGATCGATCACCGGCGGAGCGTTCGAGTACTCGGCGAATAGATCGTCCCAGGTCTTGAGAACAGCCGTGTGAACCAGAACGATCTTGCCGCTGACGTCGCCGGCCTTTGCGAAATCCGCCGCCGTTCCGGGGCCTACATCGACAATCGGAATGTGCTTAACGGGAGCGAGAGCAGGCGCCCATGCCACCGATACTGCTCGCACGCGGAAGGCAGAGAGCACAGTTCCTCCGCCCAACTTCGAAGCATCGACCTGGTACGCCGTCGTGGCGTTCATCTCGGTATTGCCTTCGGCCCATGAATTCGGAATGGTGAATCCCTCGGTATGCACGCTATCCGCGCCGGCGGCCGTGAAGGCTTGAACGCCCCACGCCACGGCGTGCTGCATGCCAACCGTTCCTGGGACCCTGCCGCCGATCTCATCAGTCAAACGGTGCAGATTCGTTTCCAGCGTCGAAGGCTGCAGCGCGGCTTGAATCACTTGGTTAGCTTCGTTCGTGTCGGCTGGGGTCGTTGCGGCAAGGCAGGTGAAGCTGATCACACACGCACACAACCGGGTCTTCACAATTTGCATATGGGGTGCATTAGAAACGAATTCTTGGAAAAGCGCAAAATCACCAGCATCCGATCACTTCGGCGGCAACGGATCCATCTTGTCGAGGATGCGCGCGGTTTCGAGAATAACAATGCCGCTGATCTCCAGGCTCTTCGTGCTGAGCTTGTCGACCGTGTCCTGGACCGTGTGATGGAAGACGTTGTTGTATCCGTAGTTGATGTCGATGATGTCGGCGCAAGGGACACCGATACTCATGAACGGCAGATGATCGTCAGAAATGGTATTAGTGCGCGCAAAGAAATGTGATTGGTAGCCGGCGCGCGTGGCCGCTTCGTACACCACGCTTTCCAGCCACGGAGTCGAGTTGGTATCGCGGTCAATGTCGAGATCGGCGTCGCCAATCATGTCGGCCAACAGAAATGCTCTGATCTGCTTGGCGGTGCCATCCTGCTGCCACTTCTGCGCGAGGTGGCGCGTGCCATAGACGCTGTCCGTGTCGGACCACGTCTTCACCGCTTCTTCAGCATCCGTCCACACCAGCCAGACGGCGTAACCGTCGCGCTTCTTGCCGCGCAGCTGGTTCGCGAATTCCAGCAGAAGCGCGCTGGTGGCGGCGCCATCATTGGCTCCGATAAACGACGTATTCCGCAACGGATAGTTCGTGTCGTAGTGGCTGGCGATGACGATGACGCCGTCTTTCGTCCCCGGATATTTCGAGATGATATTCCGTACCGGAAATTTGCCTTCGACGGTATCGGCCGTGAACGCATCGTCTTCGACCGTGTCGCCTTTTAGATGCGAGGTAATGTAATCTTCGACCTTTTTATGATTGGCACTGCCGATCGGGCGCGGACCCAGGGCTATGATTTCGTTCACATACTGCATGGCACGATCGGCGTTAAATGCCGGCAGGGAGCCGCTATCAGGCGGCAGCGAAAGCGTGGGTAGAGGAACATCGGCGGCGCTGACGGCGGGCGGGGTCTTATCTTTCTGCTTCTCCTGAGCGGCATCTTTGCTCGGATCACACGCCAGGCCCGCCAGCGCGAGTGCCGTCACCAGAATCCACAAGGGAAATTTCGCTGCCCTCGCCACCGTCGCTCCAGTCATCTACGCTTTTTCCTCTTTCGGCTGGTCCTTCTTCGGATACACCATGTAGGCCACGCCGATGCTCAGCCCGTACAAAATCAGCATAGGAGCAGCAAAAACGCACATATTTACGATGTCAGGAGTGGGCGTAACGATGGCCGCAATGATGAAAATCACCAGAATCGAATAGCGGAAGTTCTTGATCATGAAACTCGGGCTCATGATCCCCATCAGCGCCAGAAAGAAAACCAGAATCGGCAGCTCGAAAATCAGGCCCATGCCGAGAACGATGCTCAGGAAAAGCTGCGTGTATTCCCCAATCGTGATCATCGGCTGAAACTGCTTGCCGAAGCCGATCAGAAAATCCAGGGCGCGCGGATAGACGATCCGGTAGCCGAAGTACCCGCCCGAAAGAAACAGAAAGATGGTCGAGACCATGAACGGGACGACGTACTTCTTCTCGTTGCGATACAGTCCCGGCGAAATAAACATCCACAACTGGTAAAGCACAAAGGGCGAAGTCAGGAACAGCCCTGCCAGCGCCGCAACCTTCAAGTAAAGATTGAAAGGATCCGTGGGATTCAAATATCCCAGATGCTCTGGCAGTTGGTGCTTGTGCAACACATCGATGATGGGCCGCTGCATGTAGTCGTAAATGCGCTCGACCTTCCACCAGCAGATGCCAAAGCCAACTCCCACCGCGACGATGGAATAGACGACGCGCTTCCTCAGTTCCTCGAGGTGATCGAGGAAGCCCATGACCGGCATGGCCTCTTTTGCTGCGCTGTCGCCGCTGCTTCCCGCGGCTCCAATTTCAGACATGCGATTCCTGCGAACCGGAGGAGGTTACATCGTTCGAGTGTGCGGCGGCTTCGGTTGCCGGAATAGCGTCGGCTGCATTCGCGCTGGCTGTCGCGAAGAGGGGTTCGTCCTCAGAAACCGCCAGCGTCGCCGGGGGTGTCGAAGCGGGCAGTTGAGCCGTAGAAGTGGACGGCGTCGAAGAAGATGCGCTCAACGTACGGCTGGTGGCCCCTGTCGGAGGCTGGTTGGGAGGAAGGATGCTCGGCTTCTCTACCTCCAAATGAGCGATTTCCTGCTCAATCTGCGCCTTGAACTCGTTGGAGGCGCGCTTGAACTCGTTCATGTACTTCCCTACCTGGCGTGCGATCTCCGGCAACTTCTTGGGCCCAAAGATGATGAGGGCCAAAAAGAAAAGGAAGACCGTCTCGGAAAAGCTCATGCGGATCATCATACTGCCGGAGTCGGAAATGCGGCAATGGAGGGAGCCGACTGGGCACGATTTGCCCCTCGCAGTAGGCAGGTCTTTCTGTCTGCGTGTGTCGGAGAATCCGTTCCGCTCAGGAACGGATCACAAAGCATAGTGAAATGTGCAGACTCGGACGTTGCAAAGCCAGCGTGAGTTTGGCCCGACGCGTGCCCTCCTCCAAATAGAAATTGCCGGCGATGAACGGTCACCGGCTCATCTGGCGACACACCGGCGATGAATCGGGACGACGCGTTCCGATAGAGGAGTTGCAATGTCCGTATCCGGTATTTCCAGCAGCAGTCTCTTCAACTACAGCAACCAGAACATCCAAAACAACCAACAGCAGTTTCAACAGGAGTTTCAGCAGCTCGGCCACGATCTGCAGAACGGTAACGTCTCTGCCGCGCAGCAAGACTTCGCGACGCTGCAGCAACTGGGGCCGCAAGCCAGTTCGACGTTCTCCACGCAGACCGGCGATCCCACGGCGCAGGCCCTCAACCAGCTCGGGCAGGATCTCCAGTCTGGAAATCTTTCCGCCGCGCAAAAGGACTACACCAACCTGAAACAGGACTTCCAAAACTCCGCGCACACGCGGGTTCATCATCATCACCAGTCTCACACCGGTGGCAGCAGCGACAGCGGCGAAATGAGTCAACTGTTTGAGCAGTTGGGCCAGGCGCTGCAGTCCGGCAACCTCTCATCTGCGCAGACGGCCTATAGTTCGCTGCTGCAGGATATTCCGCAGCTCGGGCAAAGCAACGAGTTGGCATCTGCTTCGACGTCAACATCGAATGCGAATGTTGTTTCAATCACCGCCTAGCGGCCGGTCGAGCCGAAAATCGATTGGAGGCGGCTTGGCACGCGCTATGATATTGCCGCCATGCAATTCTGGTTTGCCCGCGGCAGCGAGGTCTCCATCCGCGAACAACTGGTGACCCAGGTCGTCCTTGGCATATTGAGCGACGACCTGGCGCCCGGTCAGCGCCTGCCCAGCACGCGCGATCTGGCGCGGCGCTTTCACCTGCATCCCAACACGATCAGCGCGGGCTACCGCCAGCTTGAGCGCGATCGCTGGGTGGAGTTTCGCCGTGGCAGCGGCGTGTACGTACGCGCCCGGAAGCCCGAGGTCTCGCCCACTCCGGCCCTAGCGCTCGATCAAATGATCGCGCGCCTCTTCCGGTCGGCGCGCAAGCTGGGAGTCACTTTGCTTGTGCTGCGCGTGCGGTTACGACAGTGGCTGGAGCTGCAGCCTCCCGATCATTTTCTCCTGATCGAGCCGGACGAAGAATTACGGCGCATCCTGGCCGCCGAGATCGCCCGCGCCGTCACCTTCCCAGTCGAGTCATGCACGCCGCAGGATTGTCCCAAAGTACCGGTGGGCGGAATTCCGGTCGTGTTACCGAATCGCGAAAGTACGGCGCGACAGTTGCTCCCGGCCGGCACCGAGCTAATCACGCTGCAGGTGCGCTCCGTGCCCGCCTCGCTCGCCAGCTACTTACCTGCGCCGTCCGGCGCGTTGGTCGGCGTGGCTTCGCGCTGGCCGGAATTTCTGAAAGTGGCGCGCGCGGTTCTGAGCGCCGCCGGATTCCATCCTGACAGCCTCGTCTTCCGCGACGCTCGCGAGCCCCACTGGCAGCGCGGCCTGAAGCAGACCGCAGCCGTCGTGTGCGATTTGCTCACGGCGGCGGGGCTTCCCGCAGGTTGCCGGGCAATCGCCTTCCCGCTCCTCTCAGAAGCATCCATCGCGGAACTGCGGCGTTACGAGGCGTTCATCAACCAACCCATTGAGTCGTTGTGACGCTCTCTCACGAGGATGAGTTCAGACAGCCTTCGGAATCTCCGCTCCTGCTTGGCCCTCTCCTCCGAAGCTCCCTAAATTGAACGATTTGCTCCCGAGCAAGGAACCCCAAGGCCATCCTGCCGCATCTCATAGAGAGCTCTGTTTCGCCAGGGTTACCATAGTGACAATCCCGGTCCGGGCGAGTCTAAGCTGGTGATATACTGACGGATATTCAGCCCGCAGCTGGGGTGAAAGCAGCCCTCAACGAAGGAAATCTCAAGATGGCCCGTAGTTCACGCCGATCGCTCTTCCTGGTAGTTTGTTTCCTGCTTGCCTGTGGTTTCCTGGGCATTCTGTTTGCCCAGCGTTCCGGCCAGCAGTCGTCCATGACCGGCGACTCCGAGGTCAAGGATAGCCTCAAGCAATTCACCGACGTCTACGCGCTCGTGGAAGATAACTACGCCGAGCCGGTGAACCCGGACAAGGCCATCTATAACGGGGCGATCCCGGGCATGCTGCACGCGCTCGATCCGCATTCGAATTTCTTTGATCCCAAGTCCTACGCGCTCATGCGCGAAGATCAGCGCGGCAAGTACTACGGCGTGGGTATGACCGTCGGCCCGCGGAATAATAAAGTGATCGTGATTTATCCCTTCACGGGCACGCCCGCCTACAAGGCCGGTATTCATCCCGGGGACGTCATCATCGCAGTCGATGGCAAGTCGACCGAAAACATGAGCACCACCGATGTCGCCGACCTGTTGAAGGGCCCCAAGGGCACCACGGTTCATATCAGCATCGCGCGCGATGGCGTCGAGAAGCCGATGGAATTCACTCTCGTCCGCGACGAGATTCCGCGCTACAGCGTTGACGTTCATTTCCTCATCAGGCCGGGCGTCGGATACATGCACGTGAACGGCTTCAACGAGACCACCGAGCATGAAGTCTCCGACGCTCTCGATTCCTTCGGCGACCTCAAAGGATTGATCCTCGACCTGCGCGGCAATCCTGGTGGCTTGCTGAGCGAAGGCGTCGGCGTCGCTGACAAGTTCCTGAAGAAGGGACAGCTCATCGTCTCGCATCACGGCCGCGCCTCTGCCGAAAAGCGTTACATCGCGCAGCATGGTAACGGCGGCAAAGACTATCCCATCGTAGTTCTGGTGAACCGGCTCACCGCGTCGGCGGCAGAGATCGTCTCCGGCGCTATTCAGGATCACGACCGGGGCCTGATCGCGGGTGAAGTCACCTTTGGCAAGGGCCTGGTGCAAACGGTGTATCCGCTATCGGAAAACACCGGCCTCGCGCTGACGACCGCTCATTACTACACGCCGAGCGGACGCCTCATCCAGCGCGACTACAGCAACATCTCGCTCTACGACTACTACTACAACCGCGACTCTGCCGAGAGCACTAACACCGCCAACCGCGAGGTGAAGCTCACTGATAGCGGACGCACCGTGTACGGCGGCGGCGGCATTACCCCCGACGTCAACATTCTCCCGATCAAGAGCAATCACTTCCAGGACACGCTGCTGCAGCACTACGCGTTCTTCAACTTTGCCAAGCGCTACGTGGTCGACCACCATCCCACCAAGAGCTTCGAAGTCGATGACGCGGTCCTGCAGGAATTCCGCAAGTCTCTGGACGAGGCCAACATTGCGTACACGCAGGCCGACCTGCTCGACAACAATGAGTGGATCAAGTCGGGCATCAAGTCTGAGATTTTCGTCGACGCGTTCGGGCAGGACGAAGGCATGAAGGTTCGCGCCGAGTCGGATCCGCAAGTCGTCAAAGCCCTCGAGTTGCTGCCTCAGGCAAAAGCGCTGGCTGACAATGCCCGGAAGGTCATAGCCGAGCACAACGCGGCTCCGACCTTCAACCGGCAGTAAGAGCACCAGTCTTGCCAAGGCCCGGACGCGTTCCGGGCCTCTTCTTTTGCCCGGCACGCGACACCGGCAGAGCGAGAAGTCGAGGCCGGAAAGGGCATCCAGAGCTTCATTGACTTCGCCTCACTGCTATGTGAGAATCCGCGCAAGAGGCCGCTTTTGCGGGGCGTATGGACGAGGGCGAACCGAAGTCGGCGACCCTTCGCGCTGGCGCTTTCTGAACCGTCACAAAATGGATCTTTTTCAAGATTGCGATTTTCAATATGACGGGAACGGCGCGGGAATCCGGCTCGCCTGCCGGCGCGGCCTGAGGCTCGTTTGAAACCAGTCATTCTGGCAGGCGCCGTGGTGCTCTCGTTGATCGCAGGCTGGACCGACCTGCGCAGCCGCCGCATCCCGAACTGGCTGACCGTGCCGGGACTGGCTGTAGGCGTAGTTGCCAACACAGTACTCGGAGGCTGGAGCGGACTGAAGACTTCCCTGCTGGGCGCACTCGTGGGCTTGGCCTTTCTGCTCCCATTCGTCCTGCTGCGCAGCCTGGGCGCGGGCGACTGGAAACTGGCCATCGCGCTGGGCGGCTTCACCGGGCCGGCCCTGCTGATGGATCTGCTGATCGCATCGGTATTCGTCGCCGGACTCATGGCGGTGGCTTTGATCATTTTCAAAGGACGCGTGCGTCAAACCTTGCGCAACATCGGCCACATCCTGATCTCGCTCGTGACTTTCCGATTGCCCGGAACCCATGTGTCGCTGGATAATCCGGAGTCGTTGAAAGTTCCCTACGGAGTGGCCTTGGCGTTGACGGTGGTGCTTTATGGGATTCTCCGAAAAGTCGGGATGGCAGCCTAGAATGCGGAACTCTTTGCGATTAACGCTGCAGAGGCTATGCGCCGAGGTCCGCGGCGCCGAAATTGCTGAAGCCGCCGCCGTCCTGCCCCTGATGTTCATGATGCTGCTCGGAATTTTCTGGTTCGGCCAGGCCTTCAGCATTTATGGCGCGATCACGCGCGCTGCCCAAGAGGGCGCCCGCGCCGGAGCGGCCCCGTATTGCACAACGTGCAACAACAACCTTCTTTCGAACTATGCGGCAAATGCCGTCACCGCGACGCAATCGGCCCTGACCGCATCGAAGCTGGATCCTAGTCGGGCTGCGTGGCCCGCGTCGCCGCCGGTTTTTAATACCTGCAACGGCACTTCCACTCTATGCTCTACTGCGAGCGGTAAGATCTGTGTCCAAGCCCCTGTTCAATTCTTCTCCGCTTCTGGCAGCGTGCCCGGAGTTTGCGGCGTTTCAGTTTCGTTCCAGTATCCGTTTCAGTTCTGGCTGCCCTTCACCTCTCTGAGCAAACAGCGAATCTGGATTGCGGCATCGGCGCGTGTACGCATGGAGACCCGGTGATTTTCTTCCTTCATCCGCGAAAGCTGTTTAGCCGACTGGTCAAATGGGCGTGGCGCAACGATCAGGCTGCACAGTTGGTGGAATTTGCCGTTTCGCTGCCCCTGCTGGTCCTCTTTGTGGTGGGAATCTTCGACTTCAGCAATGCCTTTACTCTCAAGCAAAAATTGACCAACGTCGCGCGCGATGCCGCCCGAACCGCGGCGGCCGATCCGGCGAATGATTTGCAATCACCCTCGCCAGTTCCCGCATCGGTCGTGGACGCATTTCTCAATATCGACAACTATCTAATCGCCAATAAGATTAACGACTGCGGAATTAGCACATCCTCGCCCGCCTCCGCGGGCCTGACCTGGACCTACACGGCCACCACGGGCTGCCCTCCCGGTGGGCTGGTCATCATCATCAACCGCGGCTATTATTTTCCCGCAACCAGCGCCGCCCTCCCGTCTGCGAACTGTACGGGGCAGAATCCGGGCGTGGGAACCGCCGTCATCGCGACTTGCGTCAGCATTCAGTATGCCTATGACTGGCGCTTCGGCCGGGTCGCGACCCTGATCGGCGCAACCTCGACCCTGCCCAATGCGATCACCGTAGTTTCTGTCGCCATGAACGAGAATTGAAGAACAGTATGAAGCCGCCGGCCATTCGAAAATTTTCGCACACTCGCCCCAGTCGCCACCCCGAGCGCGGCGTCACCATGGTGCTGGTCGCGCTGGCTCTGGTCGCCATCATTGCCATGGCCGCTCTTTCGATCGATGTCATCACGCTCTACCTGGCACGCGAGGAGGCCCAACACACCGCCGACGCGGCCGCGCTGGCGGCGGCTCGAGTCATCTCGATCTCAGGCTTGACCGGCGATCCCAGCAACTCCGCATCGTCATGGCAGGCGATTTGCGGTGGAACATCAAGTCCCGCTACGCAAGCTGCAATCGCAGTCGCAACCCGAGGCGCTGTTGGAGGCGCATCCGTGGCGGCGCCCAGTGTGTTGTACTCCGCCGGAGGGAACGCGCCAACAGCGGACTGCCGTTCCCTGCCCGCCGCCTTCGGCGTCAACCCGATGGTTACCGTCTCACTCAACCGGGCAAGCCTGCCTACATTTTTCTCGCGCATCTGGGGAAACAGGGGAAACAGCGTGAGCGCCACTGCCACGGCCGAAGCCTTCAACCCCTCGAATTCGGGCACCGTGGGAAATCAGACCACGGGCACCATCTTTCCAGTCCAGCCGCGCTGCGTAAAGCCATGGATCATACCGAACCGGGATCCACTGAATCCCTCCCCAATTGGGTCTTGCGACCAGGGCGGTGGTCTGCCGTGCTCGAAGTGGGTGAGCTTGACAGACGGATCGATCACAAGCCCTGGGATTTCGCCCAACGGTGCAATCGGCGAACGATTCTGGCTGGCGCCCGACTGCCGTCACACTGGCAGCACATGCACCACCCGGCTTCCTTCGCCTCAGGGCAACTACTATCCCAACTTAGCGAGAACGTGGCTGAAACCTCCTCCGAGCATGGAATACCTCCCTGGCGAGGATCCTGTTTCGGCTCCCGTCGCCGTTCCATCGTGTTCAGCAGGAAGCTTTTATGAACAGGCGGTCGGGGGTTGCGACCAATCGACGAATTACCAGTGCGGCGTGCCAAGTTCTTCCGCTTCGCCTCAGAATGCTGTCGACCTGAACGAGAACCCCGGCGCCGGCACCAACGACACCATGAATGGCATCACCTGTCTGATCCATGAAGGAGACGCAGCGGGTGCTCAACCCGACGGCCAGGACACGCTGAACGTCTCGTCATATCCATTCCAGATCCTTGCCGGAACAAGCAACCCCCTGCTCAGCGGTGGACTAGCCACAGGCAGCACCATCACCAGTAGTGCTTCGATTGTTTCATTGCCCATCTACGACGACACGGTATCGATAAACCCTAACGGAACATCCCCCGTCACGATCATCGGGTTCCTGCAAGTCTTCATCAACTCGGTCGATCAGTGGGGCAACGTGGATGTCACCGTTCTGAACGTGGCAGGGTGCAGCAACGGGGCTGGCGGCAATGTCGGTAATCCCGTCATCGGTTCTTCCCCGGTACCGATCCGCCTGATCACTCCTGAGTAGGCGCAGGAAGACCTTCTCGATCGGCGGAATCCTAAAATTAGAGTGATTATTGGTCGGGCGTGTTTTCGTTGCCCGGCGCTTGTCCTTCGGGCGGCTGCGGCACCGGAGCAGGCCCTGGGCCCCGGTTTCCCGGCTGCAGGTTCATGGCTGAGGGTTCGTGGTCCTCAGAATCATCAGCGGTCTGCACTTGCACCGGAGCCAGCGGCATCAATGCGCCGTCCGGCCGGACGCTGAGAATCACACGATCCAGTTTCTGCGGATTGTCCACCGCGCTGAGAATCAGAAAATTGAACTTGGATCCGTTCAGCAGCCGCGCCAGAATTTCAGGCGCAGGTCCGGGCGCAAGGTCCGCCACGACTTTTTCCTGCTCGGCTCCGGCGGCAATCGAAACCTCGGCGCCGGTGCGCTGCTGCACCGCGTACAGAACCTCCGACAGCGTCGCCTTGTTGGCCCTGATCCCGAGTAGTCCATTGCGATAAGTAACGTCGAGCGGCGGCTCCGGGACAGCCGCAACGGCGATGGGTTCCGCGCTGGTCGTGTAATTGGCAGTCACCAGGCTGGGTCGCCCCGCCGGTTGCGAAGAATAATTGACGGCGCCCACCGAAACGTCTGCCCCGCCACCCGTGACCTTAATGATGACCGTTCGCCCGTACGGAAAAACCTGGTACGACTGCGCAGTCTTCAAATCGAGGACAACCCTCGTGATCGGGGGCTTCGATTGAAAAAGTCCAATGCGCATGTCTTTCACTTCTCCACGATCCACTGACTGGCTGCGTAACTGGCTGCTGGGAACCGCGTTGGGAAAGTCGACCACCAGGCGATCCGGCCCGGTCAGAACTCGCGTCTCCGGGACGATCCGGTCGCTCGCTTGCACCTCGATTTCAACGGCGTCTTTGCTGCCGAGCACCTTCACCGACTTCACAGAGCTCTGGGCCAGCGAGAATGACACAGCCAAAGGCGCGCAGAGTCCGGCCAGCATGAGCCGACTCAGAATAATTCGCGAAAAACTGTGCATGAATGCCTGCGCCTGGGCGGTCTTTTGATGGTTCTAGCGCGATTGTAGCAGCGATTACCAGAGGGGGAGCTTACGTTGGTACTAGAACTAACAGGGTATGCACTAGTGAGTAAGCGGCTTCAGAATTTCCCCCAGAATATCAGGCCGATCCGCAGCCCTTTTCAGGTGAGGATTTTTCTCGCCGTCGTGATAAGCCACTGAATAAGTCTTGAAAAACTGCGCGTTCTCGACCAGCAATTCGATCGGCTGGCCGCTTCCCTGCGCGGCCTTCACCGCCGCCCGCAGCACGGGTGGCGACCACTTGCGCCCGTTGACCGCGATCAGCCGCATGCCCGGCCCCAAGCCCGACTGGTAGGCAGGCGATCCCACGACAAGGTCATCGAGTTTGCCATCTTCGCTCGCAGTGAAACCGAGCGAGTAGGTGAAGTCGCCAAACTTCGCGAGCTTCTCCTCGGCCTGGGTAAACAGGTTCGGCTTGTCGTTGTACACCAGCTTCCAGCCGCCGCGCTCAATTCCTCCAAGAGGCGCATGCGGACTGGTTGCGGACACACGCTCGCGCAAAAGGCTTGCCCAGTCGTAGGGCGCAACCTCGTTCAGCGTGCGGACAACGTCATCGAAGTTGTACGGGACCACCTTCGGCACGCCGCTCTCGCCGCCGTGAAACTTCCGGCAAAAATCATTCAGCGAGCGCTGCCCGTGACTCTGCTGCCGGATGATCGCATCCACTTCAAGCCAGATCAGTTCCCCCTCTGGATAGTAGTCGAGGCCGCGCCGCCAATTCTGCCATTGCGATCCCATCATGCGCAGAGTTTGCACCGACCGCGCCGTATCTTCGAGCGGCCTCCAGGTACGTCCGGCGCGATGATCGAGTTCCGCGGCAGTCCCGGCGAGCGCCTCCCGATACTGCTCGTCGGTCCACAATCCGCTCCGCGTCGCCAGCACCGTGCCCAGATACTGCGTGAGTCCCTCGTAGACCCACAGCAGATCCGCAATCATCGGCTCCTGATAATTGGGAGTGGCCAGTCCTGCGGGACGCCGGTATTTTCCATTCCACGAATGGGTAAACTCATGCGGCACCAGATCGGCATACAGCATGTGGAGATCAGGATCGAGCAGCCCGCGCTCGGCTTCAACGCTGTCGTTCGATTCGTGATGTTCGAGTCCGTGTCCGCCCACCTGATCGCTCAACGTAAGCAGAAAATGATACTGACCGTAGTGACGCGCGCCAAACAGCGCTCCGGTTTCCGCAACCAGCTTCTGATAGGCAGCCACGTCCTGCGACGTGATGGCCAAGTCGGGTTCCGCTTCGGCGACCAGATCCATCCCATGGATCGGCACATCTCCCGGTTGGGTGAGTTCAATTCTCCGGTAGTGCGCTCCCGCGATCAGCGGCGAATCAATCAGTGTCGTCAGCGAGACGGGCGCGAACTCCACTTCGTCCCCAGCCGTGCGCGCCACCGGAAGCGCGGTACCAAATTTCCATCCTGCGGGTAGAGTTACGGAAGCTGTGAAACTCACGTCGTCGGACTTGGCGCCCTGCGGGTACAGCAGTACCGCATTCCAGTTCAAGTCGAGAATGTTGCTTGACGCCGCCGGACCACCGCCTCCGGCGCTATTCAGAGTCGTGATTGCATCCAGCGAGACCTCCAACGTCTCGACGCCAGGCGGAACGTTCACGTGAAACTCATACATATCCACGGCATCGCGCTGCCACGCGAGCGGATGTCCGGCGGCCTCCATGTGAATGCCAGTCAGGCCCCCGATCGGCCCGCTGGGGCGGTGATTCCCAGGAATCCATTTAGGAAACGCGAGCCGCATTTCTCCGGCGTGCGCAGGAATTTGCAAGTGCGCGTGGTAGATGTTGCGGGGAGCGTCGCTCAAATCAACATGCAGCCGGATCGATTGCGCACGCAGATTCGACGCAATCAGGAAAAAGACAGAAATCAGTACGCTCGAAGAACCGGACCAGCGCAGACCAGCAAAATGCAATCGCTCCTCCCTTGGCACAGCGGCGCGAAAAGGCTATCGAACCCGAGCGAGTGAACGCAAGAGGGGATGCAATCAGGAGAGAACAAATTGAGATGAGCCCGGACTGCAGAGCGAGATCGATCGGTCTAGGTGCGCGCGAATCTCTGGCGGCTCTTCCAGTAGATCGCGGCGAGTCCGGAAATCATCAGCACCCACGTGCCGGGCTCCGGAACTTCGCCTCCTCCACCACCGGGCCCGTTGCCGCAGGGATCTCCCTTGCCCTTTTTGCCGGTTCCAACGGGCGCGTTGCCGGTAGTGCCGTTCTTCGTCTTCCCAACTCCGCAAACACTCGGAAGCGGAGGCGGAGCGATCGGGACCCATGAGCCCGTGCCCAACGGGTCATACAGGCCCAACGGTGGCGCCGGTCCAAAAGCGGGCATCACGGGACGATTCAGCATTGCGGACTCGAAAGGAAGTGGAGGACCCGCGACGGCTGTCCCCGTCGCCGGCTGCATGGGCTCCTCAAACTTTGCGGCCGGGGGCTCCAACGACGAGGTTGCCTGCTGCGGAATCTCCTCGACCCGATTTCCGCAGCGCGAGCGCGCCTTGACCTTGTCGCCCACGGTTATCACCTTCTCGCCCTTCCTGAGCGAGATGGGGTGGCGCATCCAATAGACTTTTTTTCCAATGCGATACGAAACGTACACGCTGAGCGTTGCCTTCAGCACCTCAACGTGCGCATGCTTGTAGTCGAATCCCGCGTAGTGAGCCGCAACCACCGGATCATGATCCGCCGCCCACTTCAACTCCTCCACATCTCTCACTCCGCCGGGGACGACAGAATATGGATACACCGGCCGCTGCTCCATCTGGCGCAACGATTCCTGCTCGGTAATGGCGAGAATATTCCGGCTGGCAGCGGCAGCCTGGCGCTCGCGCTCCACGGCTCGGGATGCATTGGAGTAGGATCGATTCTGAATGGCGACGGCTGCGAATCCGATGAGAAGACCCACGCAGAAAACCGCTGCCAAAATACCCCGAATCTTACGATTCCGGCGATGACGACTTGTCCGGCGGCGCCGGATTCCCCTGTGTTCTCTCCCCGTTCCGGGTTGATTCAACAACTTCTACCTGCCTTTTGCGGCCCGCCACTGGGCTATCGGCTGAATGGATTCTTCGCTGCGTTCTGCCACTGCAGGTCGAAGACCCATCACCGGACGCTCAACCCCCACAAAATGCAGGGGATATGTTTTTTGAATGCGAACATGCTACCAGACAGTGCAGGCCTTTGCACAAAATATGTTCGTCGGAATTCCGCTATAAGTGCACCAAGAAAAACACTGCCTGAGCTTCGCAAATAAGTTCATTGCAAGCTTACTTCTGGCGGATGACCTCGGTAATACCACCGAAGTGCCATTCCCTCGAAAATCCGAACGTTGGTACTATGACCTTGGTTACGGGAGTCAAGGCTTCCGTAAACACTAGTTTTCGCCGCCCCTAACGGCGCTACCAACAAGCTGGACCATCCCCTAAGGTCATCAGCCGATATCCCCCGGTAGAAGAAGGCGCAATGCTAGCTGTCGCAGCAACTAGGGAGACAGCCACTATCGTTTCGGGAGACCCTATGCGTTTCAGCCGAACTTCTCTGGCCCTCTTCGTCGCACTCACGGCGCTGGCTCTGACTAATGCCGCCTCCGCGAAATCCGTCACCCTCACGTACGAATACCAAAACCAGGCTTACTATTTTTCCGTCAACGGCAGCACCAACTTCACCACGCTGATGTGCGACAGCTTCGACAACAACATCCATAAGGGCGAAACTTGGACTGCCACCGCGACCCCGTTTCTGCAAGGCATTGCCAGCAGCATGTTCGGACCTTCCATGACCCTGGACTACAAAGCGGCAGGCCTCATCTACAAGAGTATGTTGGCGGGTACACTGACCACTCTGCAGGCGCAGTGGGCGGTATGGGGACTGTTCTCCACCAACGCGCAGAACAACTCGGGTTTCACGACCTATGGTGGCGCCGCGACGGACGCAACATATCTCGCTCTGGCGGGAACTGCTTCCAACGGCTCATACAGCGGACTCGTCCTCTACACGCCTCTCGGCGACAAACCCGGTTTTGGACCACAGGAGTTCATCGGCTACAGCGCGGTCCCTGAGCCCGGCACCTTGACCATGCTCGGTACGGGCTTGATCGCCCTGGCAGGAGCCGTTCGCCGCAAGTTTGCAAAAGCGTAAGAATTAACTTTTCTCCTGCTTTACCTTTTGAACGCACTCCGCCGCACAGCGCCATGCTGTGCGGCGTTTTTTTTGATGTGCAACTGATGTGCATCGGGGCACGGGAAAGGCGCCCGGCACCTCACTCGATCGCGTAGTCGATCTTGATTCCCCGCTTCTCGATTTCGTCGAGAAACAGATCCGCGGGAACGTCGCGCTCCTGCAAGACTCCGCCGCGCTTGTCGATGGCTCCCGACGCCAGCATCTGCACCACGATCGATGCGGGGAAGGCGGTAGTCCGCATCATCGCGCTCATATCGGTCTTCGGATCGTAGTGGTCCACCATGGTGAAGGAAGCCACGCGCCCTTTGAGCCGCCCGCCGAGCAGTCCACGCACGCCCGCGCGGTTCACCGATTCATGCGCTTCGAGTCTCATGAGGCAAACATCCGGTCCCTTCGATGCAAACTTACCCGCGAAGATCTTCGACATCATGGCCCGCGGCGCGATCTCCGCTTTGCCGAATTTCATCTTCTCGCCAGAGAACAATCCCAGTTCCTTGAGTTCGCACAGCAGGTCGTAGTGTCCCGGATAGCGCAGCGTCTTTTCGAAACACTCGCCAACTCGCCCTTCAAAGGTCTCGGGCAAGGTCGCGGTGCCGCCGGATGTGTGAAACGCCACCAGCGGCGAGAAGCCGGCAATTTGGAAATCTTCTGGCTCGGTCAGCGGATCAATGGTCGTCATCTTCCCCTTGCGCAGAATGCGCGCCGGCTCCACATATTCGTTGATCAACCCCTCGACGGAAAACACCAGCTGATAGTGGAAGGGCGGCGTCGGTCGCGCCGGCAACCCGCCAACATAAAGCCGCAGAGCATCCGCTTGACCTCCCAACCGCCGCACGAGTTCCCCGCCCAGAATCGACGCCATTCCCGGTGACAACCCACAATCCGGTGCAATCGCGATGCCGCGGCTCTCCGCTTTCTTCGATAGCGCCAACTCCTGCCGCACGACCGTGTTGTTCCCTCCCAGATCGGCGAAGTGGCAGCGCGCCTCTACCGCGGCACGCGCTAATCCGAGATTCAAAAAGTATGGCACCGCCGACAGCGCCGCATCATGTCCACGCATCACCTTCGCCGCCGCTTTCTCATTGCTGGCGTCGAGCACCACGGCCCGGACTTTCCTGCTGCCAGTAATGCGATTGACCCGCGCAGCTACTTCGCGCACGCGCTTGGAATCACAGTCGGCCAGCGTCACCGATTCCACTTCGGGAGTGCGCGCCATATCGAATGCCGCCGCCGAACCCATCATGCCGGAACCAATCACTAGTAATTTCATAAAACTCCCTTTCGAAGAAACCTGTTTGCTGGGCTCCGAGACCCCCGCCACGCAGCGCGTAAGACACGACCGTAGAGCGGATCGAAAGAGCCCTGGAGTTATAGGAGAGCCGATCGCACAGCGATCAACGGCTCAGAATGCAGAGGGTTAGCGAGGACTAGAGTCCGGAAGGCGCCAGCCGTTCACAGACATAGCGGCGAAGATCAAGCTTGAGGAGGCTCACAGGAAAGAATATCACACGCCTGTCTTTCCCCTGTCGTCCAGTAGAAATCGGAGCACAAAGTGATGAACATCTCGGCTGCATTTCGCTCGCGCCGCCGCGATACCTCCGTGCTCGGCCCACGAGCGCGAGCTTGCCCTTCCCGCAGCGACCTTGGCGGTTAGCGTGCACGCCTGGAACTGCTTCGATGAACGATCGCGCCGCGATGATTAAAGAGTGCTTAGACAGGACCTAAGCGGCGCCACTCACGTTCATTCGGCGTGGGTCGATATGAAAGTTGTACGTCACAATCCGCAAGTGCCAGCTTCCGTTTCATTTTCTGTTCAGGAGATCCAGGTTTGCCGACCGCATTGATTGAGGGCGAAACGCAATGCGTCATCCGAATTGAGGGCGAGGTTGACATTGCGAGTGCTGCGGAACTGAAAGACATGCTGATCACCGCAATTTCGTCGGGAAAAGAAGTACAGCTGGATCTCGAGGGCGCGTCCGATCTCGACGTCACGGCAGTGCAGTTGCTGTGGTCCGCAGCGGCCTTCGAGATGGATCAGTATCTCGGTTGGAAATTCCGCCAGGTTGATTGATCCGCATGATGGGCACGACATAGGCACTCCCTCATCAAGCGTGCAGTATACACAAGCTTTGTTACATGTTCGCGAATCGCTAGTGCATAAGAGTAGTGCACAAGAAGTGACAGGCGGTATGATGGCCTACCCATAGGGCCGCTGCTTTTTAGGCGGGGCCAGGATGTTGTCCAATCGACGCGGATCTGTGCCTGACCTGATGCAGACGCTGGTAATTTACATCGTCGATTCGCGCAAACATGCGTTGCCAGAGGCGGCACTCGCTCCCCTCTACGTCCAGGAATGTCTATGGGCAGCACGTAGCGGAAAGCCAGCGGCGGGCGGTGCAGAAGATGATGTCTTCGGTCGAAAACCCCCGATATTGCCGCGTACTTCGGCCTCACGATCCGTCGTAAGTGGTTGAAAATTTGGTGGAGCTAGTCGGGCTCGAACCGACGACCTCATCGTTGCGAACGATGCGCTCTCCCAGCTGAGCTATAGCCCCTTGTTTGGGTGGGATTGTCGACTGCCCGATTATTTTATCAGCGATCCGGAATCGGCACCAACCGGAGCCTCCTTCTGGCAAGTTCCCACGAAGCCTTATCGCTCATCCTCGACAAAATCCCCTTGACGAAATCCCGGTTCCTACGTCTAACTAACACTAAGCGGCGGACCGCAAGTGCCCCCGCAGCAACGCTTCCTGATGTTCACACAACTGAATCCCGCGACCGCCCGCCGGCAGCGCTTGCTCCGGACGGGTTCGCTCGCGCTCCACGCTGTCGTCCTGGCATGGCTGCTGCACACTCCCGAGCCTCAACTGCTGACTGCGGTCTCAGTCGCCTCAGGTCAAAACGGCAAGTCCATCACTCGCCTCTACTGGCCCAGCAAATCTCCCGACGACAGTAGCCGGAGTTCCTCCGATACTGCCACCGAGCGCTATCGTCACCAGCGATTAAGCCATCAGAAGTTGATGTACAAGTCTCCCACGCAAACGCCAAAGCTCACCGCGCCGGAGAACACGCTGGCCAGCGTCAACGCGGAAGACGCCTCGAAGACTCAGACCCTCTCAGCTCAGGGTCACGGCGCGCAGGCAGGTCCCACCTACGGCACGCTCGTCGGCGGTCCATTCTTCGGCAACGAAGTTCGTCCAGCTTTGCCGATCGCGACCTCCGATCCGGTGGTCTACCCGTGGCAATTGCCCAACTCGCCCGGCAACGAAGTTATCGAGATCACCATCGACGAACGCGGCGAGATCGTCCGCAAGACTGTGCTTGCCAGCCTCGGCCCCGACATCGACGCCAGGTGTCTGGCCGCACTGGAAAACTGGCGCTTCCAGCCGGCGACTCGCAACGGTTCCCCCATCCCGTCCAAGCAGGACGCCATTTTCCCCTTCAAGTCTCGCGGCTGACCACCGCGTAACCCGCTGGACCGACTGCCCGCTCGTAGTGTGTCGAGCCGCTATAATGAAACAGTGAACGCAAATGAAATCCAGCAGGTCGCCTCCGCGGACTTCCCCACCCGCTGGGGCAAGTTCCGTATCTACGGCTTTCGCGGACACTTTGGCTCCGACGGCAATCGCCGCGTCGAAGAGGCTGTTGCCCTGGTCATGGGCGATGTCAAAACCACTCCGCCCCTCGTGCGCGTTCATTCCCAGTGCCTGACCGGCGACGTCTTCCATTCCTTGCGCTGCGATTGCCGCCAGCAACTCGAACTCTCGCTTTCGATGATCACCGAGGAAGGCGCCGGCATCCTCATCTACGAACAGCAGGAAGGCCGCGGCATCGGCCTCATGGCCAAATTGCAAGCTTACGAACTGCAGGACGCCGGACTCGATACCGTCGAAGCCAACGAACGCCTCGGCTTCAAAAACGATTACCGTGACTACACGCTCCCTGCGGAGATGCTCAAAGCTCTTGGAGTCACGCGCGTACGCCTGCTGTCCAACAATCCTGAAAAAGTTGACGCCCTAGAGCATGCCGGAGTCCACGTGGTCGAGCGCGTCCCCTGTGAAGTCGTTCCCAGCCCTCACGCCGAGGAGTATCTCAAGACTAAGAAAGAGAAACTCGGGCATCTGTTCACTTCGAGCTAGATGCGACTCCCGCCCAGACTTGCATTGTGTCTCGCCCTGATCGGCGCGCCGTCCATGCTCTACTACCACCAGAAACTATTCCTGCCGAGCGTCGTCGCGGCGCGCACTGCTCAAGGCCTGCGCAATGACTATTCCTTCGGCAACGACTTCTACCAGGTCTGGCTCACATCGCGGGAATTGCTGCGGCACAGAAGCGATCCCTACAGCCCGCAGATCACCCGCGAAATCCAGATCGGACTCTACGGCCGTCCCTTGGATCCGCCCCGTCCCGGCGACCCAATCGACCGCCGCATCTTTCCCTATCCTGCCTTTACGGATCTCCTGTTCTGGCCTGCCGCGGACTTTCCTTTTGCACTCCTGCGCATCATGGTCGTCGGTGTGCTTGCCCTGCTGACCATCGCGAGCGTGCCCTTGTGGGCGCGCGCATTCGAATGGCAACTCAGGCCCATCTCGCTCGCGCTAATTCTTCTTTTCACCCTGTGCAGCTATCCCGCGCTCGAAGCCCTGTATGCGGCACAATTGGGACTACTCGTCGCCTTCCTATTGCCCGCAGCCATGGTCGCGCTCCAGCGCCAGCGCTTCCTCCTCGCAGGAATCCTCATGGCGATCACTACGATCAAACCACAAGTCACCGTGCTGGCGATCGTCTATCTTTTGATTTGGAGCGTTCAAGAATGGCGTGTACGCCGCCGCTTCTTCATCGGATTCTTTTCGACTCTGCTGCTCCTGGTCGGAGCTTCGCTAGCGGTTCTCCCCAACTGGATCCAGTCCTGGATTCACACCATCCTCGCCTACCGCCACTACAACCCGCTCCCGCTCCTGACGCAGGTTCTCACCTCGCTCATGGGTCCACGCCTTGCTGGACCAACCACGTTCGCGCTGACGACCGCCTCCATCGTAATTGCGATCGCCCTGGCCTGGCGCAATCGCGCCGCCGCATTCGGTTCGTTCTCGTTCTGGATCACCCTGACTCTCTCGCTCTCGATCACCACCATCGTTATCCTTCCCGGCCAGGCGATCTATGATCACCTCATTCTGCTTCCGGGAATCCTGATGCTGGCGCGTTACTGGAATGAGCTTCGCGCTGGCGGCTCCGCGTCTCGCCCTCTGCGGTCCGCAGGCATTCTCGTTCTATTTTGGCCCTGGATCGCTGCCTTCTCCTTGATCGTTCTGCATCCCTGGCTTAGCCCTGCGACTTTCAACTCCGCGGCGATTCTCTCGCTGCCTCTTCGCACCGCGGCGTCTCTTCCCTTCGTGGTGCTCATCCTGCTCGTCTGGACCCAGCGAGTCATCTCCGCGAAGAGTCCAGCACTTGTTTGAGCGACCTCTTATTCCTGGCAGGTAAATACTGCAATGCAGATGCGGCCAAAGCCAGGTAGACCTCGCGTGCAGCGCCCGCACTACGCAGCACGCCCAGATGCCGCTTCACCGTATCCACGTCGCCCCGGACGATCGGTCCGCTGAACGCCCCCGCCGCGCCGAAAGAGGCGTAGTTGGCCAGCGTCTGCAGCAGAATCGGAATCATTCTCTGCCGCGCCGCTTTTCGTTTCACTCCTGCCGTAACGGCCACCTGTTCGGTCGTGGCCAGCAGAGCAGTGAATAAGGGCGACGCAAACGTTCCCCATGCATGGTAAGCAGCCTTGTCTTTCTTGCGAATGGGATACGCAAGCCCTCCCAAGTCCTGAACCACTCTACGTGCCACGCGCACCGCACCCGCGTCCCCCTCAATGGCAAACGGAACTCCTGCCAGTGAAGGCCGGGACCGCCGCACAAACGTCATCAGCGGATGCACCGACGCCACCGCCGCTCCCCGCCTGCGCAGTGCCGCCAGTTCATCGCTGCCAAGCGCTCCGCTGGAGTGCACCGCAACTCTTCCCTTCCACTCGATCGTCGGCGCGAGCAACTGTGCCGCCGACGCAATCGCTGCATCCGGCACGCAGAACCATACCAACCGTGCCTCGACGTCCAACAGATCCGTCGCCGCCCGCGCGCCGACTTGCTCAGCCAACTTCTGCGCCTTTCGCAACGACGCCCGTCGAGACCGCGCTACCACAGCCTCAATCGCATATCCCGCCTGCAGTAGCGAGCGGGCAAGCGCTGCCCCTAGATTCCCCGCTCCCGCAATCGCAACGCGCGGCTTTCCGGCCATGCCCGGCAGCATAGCAGAAGCGGACCTCGGACCTCAGACGTCGGGCCTCGGATTCTTTCCGCCAACCTCGAGGACACCGCGATCAAACGTCTGAGGGCTGAGGGCTGAGGGCTGAGGGCTGAGGGCTGAAGTCCAAGGTCGACTCCGTGCTTTATATTGTTCCCATGCCGAAATCCACCCGCAAAGTCCGCCTCATCTCCTCCCGCACCGTCTACCGTGGCCCGGTCTTCACCGTAACCACCGACCACGTGCAGGAACCCGGTGGCGTCGAAGCTCGCCGCGACATCATCCGTCACTCCGGCTCCGTCGTGGTCCTCGCCGTCGACGATTCCTCGGCCACTCCTCGCGTGCTCCTCGAACGGCAGTACCGCCACGCCGCTTCTGACTATTTGTGGGAGATTCCCGCCGGCCGCGTCGATCCCGGCGAAAAAGAACTCGCGGCCGCCAAGCGCGAACTCCTCGAAGAAACCGGATACACCGCCGCCAAGTGGCGCCGCATTCTCAAGTTCTACGCCAGCCCCGGTTTCGTCGCCGAGACCATGGCCGTCTTCCTGGCCACCGGCCTGCACGCCGGCGTGGCGCAACCGGAAGAAGACGAGATCATCTACAAGCGCATGGTGCCGCTTCCAACCGCCGTCCGCATGGTCCTCAACGGAACGATTCGCGATGCCAAGACCATCTCCTCCGTTCTGTGGCTCGACCACACGGCCCGTGCCACCGGGACGAGGAAGCGACGCCCCCGCAAGTAACTCCACATACCTCGGCCTGGCTGCCCGACGGTCCGCGCCAAGCTCCCGTCGGATTTTTGTGTCTCATTCTCTGTCGGTAGCAAGTTAAAATGTCCGCTTTTCGTAGCAAGTGAAATGTCCGGTATAGGTTAATCTCCCGCCGTCGCCGAGGCTGTGGGAAAGTGGGAATCCCGCGGGGTTTGCGGGATTTCCAAGCGAGGCGGGAAAGTCGGTTTTTGGACTTTTCCGCCTCGCGTCTTTTCCACAGCCTTGCGCGCCACGATTTTTTCGTTTGCCAACGACACTCCTTCCGTACTGTAGTGCCCCAGACGCTGGGGGCCGTGCGTCAGGGTGAAAGTTCCGTCCAAATGCTGGTGCACCGTGACTGAACAGCCAGCCAAGGTGGCGCGCCAGCGCACCGGTTCAATCTGCAAGCGCAGGTTCTGAATGCTCACCGTGTTGTCGCGGTTGACGGTGCGTTCGAACTGCAGGGCGAAGATCAAATCCAGATCTCGGCTGGAGCGGCGCACAAACGCACTGCCACGCTGCGCCGCCGCTACTTGAAAGCGTCGATTGAACTCAGCGATGTAGTGCTCGCGCAGGAAGTGATTGGCCGCCTCCAGACTGCGGATTCCGCGGAGCCGCAGTTCCTGTGGCAAGCGCCCTTGCCAAGTCCCGAAGTTGCGCTCCGAACGTCCCCGCGCCTGCGGGGAATAGGCAGGAATCATCTGCACTCCCAGCTCGCGTAAGGCTCGACCGACCTGCGTCAACCGGTGCCGATCGATCTTGCCTCCCGCCTTCGGGGTAAGCCAGAAATGACTGCCGCGATCGCTGTACAAAGCGCAAAAAACTCCCTTGTCTTCGATCACCTCCTTCAGCCCAGCCATGACCGTCACGGTGGATTCTTCCTCGGTCAGCTGCGCGTAGTAGATCTCGCTGCTGGCATCGTCCAGGATCACGATGAGGTCGTACCAGCGTTCGTCCTGGAACCACTGGTGCCGGCTCCCATCGATGTGCAGCA
Source organism: uncultured Acidobacteriaceae bacterium (assembly GCA_963709025.1). Taxonomy (GTDB): domain Bacteria; phylum Acidobacteriota; class Terriglobia; order Terriglobales; family Acidobacteriaceae; genus Sulfotelmatobacter. The sequence continues at coordinate 276,750 of CAVPVE010000041.1, read as the reverse complement.
GCATCCCCGGCAAGGGACGCCGCGGCCGACGCTTGCGATGGGCCCCGCGTTGGCGCTGGCGCGCGACCAGCCCCGCCCCTTGCAAGACCGACTTCACCCAGGTGTAACTCAGAGCAATCGCATGCTCCTCGCCTAACTTCTCGTGAAAATGCCGCACGTTCAAATCGAAGTACCTTTCCCGATACAGTGCCAGCACTTTCTCCACCGTGGCGAAGGGCACACGCTTGGGGGAGGGCTGCCCGCGGCGCTTATCGAACATACTTTCATAGCCAAACTGCTCATAACGTTCGCGTATCCGCCGCAGATGCCGGTCGCTAAAACCCAGAATCTCGGCCGCCTGCCACCACGTAATCTTCTTCGCCATCGCCCGCAAAATTACTTCTTGTATCTTCATCGCCCGCTCCATGGCGGCCCTCGAGTATGAGTCCATGCTTCGCATGGTCTCCTACCCACCGCCGGAAAAGCGGACATATCACCTGCTAATTCGACCGGACATTTGATGTGCTAGCGACATTTTGTGTCTCATTCTCTTGACAGCCTACCCTTGGCGCTCCAAAATGCATCCTATTGCGGGTATTTGACTGTGGGCACGTCCTTGGGCCCCCCCAATATAGGACGTGCGGAAGTTGGGGGTGTACGTGGAACGTCTGAAAGGAACCGTTAAGTGGTTCAATAACGCAAAAGGATACGGGTTCATTGGTCGCGCGGATGGACCAGACGTATTTGTTCACTACAGCGCTATCACCTCTGAGGGATACAAGAGCCTGCAGGAAGGCGACCCGGTGGAGTTCGAAATCACCGAGGGACAGAAAGGCCCGCAGGCAGCGAACGTAACCAAAGCTGCTTCGTAAGCGCCCCGCCGTGATTGTCTCGTGCGACGAGCCAGATGTGTACTTGTGCGCCCGAACCTTGTCTCATCTTCCACCCGTTGTGTGCCCGTACTTTCAACCCCGTCTGCCTCTGGCTCTCCCGTCCAACTTTCGTTACTCTAGCCTTGCCCCGGTTTGATCAAACACATGGACAACAAGGCCATCGCCAACATTCTCTATGAAACCGCCGACCTCCTCGAGATCGACGGTCAGGACTCCTTCCGCATCCGCTCCTACCGCAACGCCGCGCAGGCCATCGAGAATCACTCGCAGTCCATCAAGGAACTCATCGCCGACCCCAAGCAAGTCCTTGCCATCGCCGGCATCGGCAAGAGCATGCTGCGCAACCTGCAGGAACTCTTCAAAGACGGCAGGCTCGCCGTCCAGACCGAGTTGCTCGAGAAATATCACCCTTCGATGCTGCAGTTGCTGAAGATTCAAGGGCTCGGCCCGAAGACCATCGCACTCATCTGGAGCGCCTACAAAGTCAGCGACGTCGATGGCGTCGAGAAACTCGCGCGCGAAGGAAAGATCCGCGAACTCCCCCGCATGGGCGAGAAGCACGAAGCCAAGTTGCTGAAAGCCATCGAGGACTACCGCCGCATCAGCGGCCGCTTCCTCATCGACGCCGGCGAAACCGAAGCCGAAAAGCTCATCGAATACCTGACAAAATACGCGGGCATCGACAAAATCACTCCCGCGGGTTCGCTCCGCCGCGGCCGCGAAACTGTCGGCGATCTCGACATCCTCGTCACCGGCAAGGCCTGCACCACCGAAGAAGGACGCCAGAAGGCCATCTCCTACGTCGCTCAATATCCTCCGCTCATGGACGTCATCGCCAGCGGCGACAACAAGATCAGCTTCCACGTTCGTAACGGCATGCAGGTCGACGTGCGCCTGCTTCCGCCGGAGTCCTTCGGCGCCGCTATGCAGTACTTCACCGGATCAAAAGCCCACAACGTCGCGCTCCGCCAGCGCGCCCTCAAGATGGGATACACCCTGAACGAATACAGCCTCGCCACCCTCGAGGGCGAGAAGCCCGTCGCCGGCAAAACTGAGGAAGAGATCTACGCGAAACTAAAGCTCGACTACATCCCGCCCGAGATGCGTGAGAACCTCGGCGAAATCGACCTCGCCAAAGACCATGCCCTGCCCACCTTGATTACGCAGGATGATCTACAGGGCGACGTTCACATGCACACCGTCGAAACCGACGGCAAGAACACGATTGAAGAAATGGCCGAGGCCGCCAAGGCGCGCGGCTATAAGTACATGGCCATCACCGACCACTCCAAGAACCTGGCCTTCGCCAACGGACTCGACGACAAGCGCGCCATCGAGCACATCGCGCGCATTCGCGCCGTGGACAAGCGAATCGAAGGCATCACGATCTTTGCCGGCATCGAAGTCGACATCCTCGCCGACGGCGATCTCGATCTTTCCGACGACGTGCTCGCGCAAATGGACATCGTCATCGCCAGCGTGCACTCCGTCTTCAATCAGGATTCCGCAAAAATGACCGACCGCCTGCTCAAGGCCATTGAGAATCCCAACACCTCGCTCATCGGACATCCCACCGGCCGCATCCAACTGCGCCGCGACGCCTATCCCTTCGACATGCACGCAGTGCTGACGGCGGCCGCAAAACATAAAGTCGCAATGGAACTCAATTCCTATCCCGACCGCCTCGACCTGAACGATGTTCACCTGCGCCAAGCCAAGCAGCGTGGCGTGAAGATTGTGATCAACACCGACTCCCACCACACCTCGCATATGGAAAAAATCCGCTACGGCATCCTGCAAGCGAGGCGAGCCTGGCTCACCAAAGACGACGTCCTCAACACCCTCCCGCCCCAACAATTCGCCAAAGCCATGAAGCACACCTGGTGAGGCTGGTTGGGATATCTCTCACATTTTTTATTCGCTCCTCGGTAAAATATTCATTCTCTTGGATTTACAGAATTGGATATGCCATCGCGACGGCAAGATCTTGATTCTAAATAGCTTGCACGTAAAATATTGTGGAATAAGGGCTTAGGGTAGATTCTCCCCACCTTCGGCCGTCGTGACGGCGTTATTGCCGATGTCATGGTCATTGCCGATGTCTTGCGCATAATGTCAGTCTTGCCCTTTCTGTATCCTCGGTCAAGGTTGTCCGTCACAAGAGTCCGATTAATCTGTGGAAAAGTATCAGCTTCTGCGCGCAACGCAACTGCGCCGGGGTCCATCAGCGGGTACTCAGTCGAGCCTATAGAGGTTCAGTCCCCGGCGACGAATACGCCCGTTCGGCTCGAAACAGTTGTTGTTGGGCCGACCGCAGCGCCGAGAACAACTGGTGACCGGGAGGAAAGATCTTCTGGAACGACGCCTCTGCTAGGAGCAAGCGCTCCCTTGCAGACGCGTGATCGGTAGCTATGAGTATCTTGCACGCATAGAAGTCGCAGTTTGCCTGGACAAGGGTGTCCTCGGAGTTGCTCGATCTTAGGGCGTCCAGCAAGCCGAGCAGATCGGACGAGGCCACAACCTTGCTTCTTGTGCAAGCTATGCACTCGTCGAACACAGTGGGGTTGTGCGGATCGACGCTCAGTAGGCGCCTCATTGCGTCCAGCATGATCCCCTTATTGCCGAGCTTTATGAGCGCTGCTAGTAGCAGCTTCCAGCCCTTGTACTGGTTAGGAACGAGCGCCAAGCTCTCCTCAAACACCTTCCTTGAATCCTCAAACCGATCCATTTCGCTGTGCCAACCTCCAATCTGGACGAGAAGGTTGGCTCTTTCCGCGACCGGAAGCGACTTCCCCTTGAGCTTTGTCTCGGCATCATTGATCTGCGCGGCGTGGTCGTGTTTCACCGTCAGGGGAAATGCGTCTCCGATGACAAAGCGCAGTTTTCTCAGGTTCTTCCTTTCCAAGCTCTCCGGTGAGAAAAGCACACCCATGAAGATAAAATCCTCGAAGTCCACGAAGCCGGTGTACTCGGGGGTTGGGTAGGTCTTTTTCTTGAAACGCCGGATACGCGTCTCAGCGCCGACCCTCCTGTTCCGTGCTCTCTCCAACAGCCGAATCTCAGCGTCTGGAGACCCCTGTAGCATGTATCCCTCTTGGTATTCTAGGAGTGCGTCGATGCTATTAACCTCGTTGTTCCTTTTGTCCAACAAAGTGACGTACATAAACTCTTTTTTCTTCGCCGCATCCTCGAACGTTAGGCCCCGTTCATAGAGTGTAGCCACCATGCCAGGACGCTTGGTCGCGTCGACGATCCATCCAAACGGGGCCGCAATCCACACTCCGCGGTCTCCAGCATAGGGAATTGCTGTAAAACCCTGGAATGCTTTCAGTTCTTCGAAGTTGAGCACGTCGAGAATCATGTCCACGTCATCGTTATGTGCGCGGTTAACGGCGGCTGGAGTGTAACCCTCCAAGGCGACCATCATCCCCGTGTGTGCTTCGACATCACGCGTTAGTCCTATGAAAGCCTCCACATCGCTAACATCAATTTTTCTTCCGCGATATTTAGCATCGACCACAATCCTGACAGCGAAGTCGGCCGCGTGTTCTTCGATTAGCAGGTCAATCTGGCGTTCCACCTTCGAGAATTTGCCAATGATTTTGGCGTCGTGCGTAATTTGCGCCGACGGATATGCTTGGCGGAATTGGGCTTCAATTTCGCCTTCGTATTCGCGCCAGTCCATCGCGACAGTATAGGCCAATCCCCGCAGACCAGAAGTTTTCCACAGGCCTTTGATGTTCATCCAACCTTGACCGAGAAAACTGGACGTTCAAGACTGAGGCAACCCCGGGAAAGAACCGCCTGAGGAAGTTTCGAAGGAGCAGAAATGAAGGTGGATATTTACCGCAAGGTGGAGACTAGCAAAGCAATCACTGGGGAGTTCTGGCTGGACGGACTCATGGAATGCTACTACTTGGAGCCATCGCGTTTCACACCTTACTATCCGGGGCATCCGTGCATTCAGGCGGGTGCCTTCCGGGTTGTACTGACCATGTCGCCGCACCTGGGGTACATCTGTCCGGAGGTGCTTTGTGTCCCGGGCCGAACGGCAATCCGTTGGCACATCGGGAATTATCCGAAAGACGTGCTAGGGTGTTGCGTAGTGGGTACGGAGGGGGGAGAGAATTGCGTCGTGCACTCGAGGATTGCATTTGATGCTTTGATGGAAAAGCTTCGAGGCAACGAGGTCGTCGCCGAGTATCATGACTTCCCTCAGCAACTGGAGGACCCAAATCTCCTTTCGACGTGTGATGTGGCGTAGAATCGTCGCCAGTACTTCCGAACTTACGGCACAAACCTATGCCCGATCAGACGCCCGTTCCGCCGCCCCCGAAACCACTCGCGCCTCCGGCCAAGCCGACGGGCCCAACGATCAACATTGGAGAAGAGTACGGCACCGCCAAGAAAAATCTGCCACCCGCCAAGATTGTCCTGATAGCCATTGGCGCAGTGCTGGTCGTAGTGCTCATCGCTTCGTTCGTGAAGCGGGCCAAGCCGCAAGCTACCGGCTCCCTCGACAACGTGACTGCAGTGGAGATTCCGGGCCAAAGTTCAACCATGGTCGCCCTGACCTTCACCATCCACAACAATAGCGAGAAGATGCTCTACGTCCGCACCGTTGAGGGCTCCATCAGAACCCCCAGCGGTGACTCCACCGCAGAGGCCGTCTCGGCCGTCGATTTCGACCGCTACTTTCAAGCTTTCCCCGCGCTGAAAGTCGGTACCCAGGCAGCACTACCGCCGGAAGCCAAGATCCAGCCCGGGGAGACTTCGGCGCGAACCATCATCGTGGCCTTCCCCATCACGCTCGACGCCTTCAACCAGCGCACCTCAACCAGCGTCGTGATCTGGCCCTACAACGAGACGGTGCCGGTCACAATGACAAAGTGACAAGACATCACCCAAAGGCGCACCGTGTTTTCGTTGGAAAGGTTTCCTTCGTGAACCTTCGTGTCCTTGGTGGTGATCTTGCTCTCGCTTGCACAAACTCAACAGAATGGATTTCTATATCTGCATGAAGATCTCGCTGCGTTCCGCTTGCTCCTCCGCTCTGTTCCTTGCCCTTATTCTCTCCAGCCTGGCCGTCTCTGCTGCGCCAGCGGATCATTCCGGCAAGTACCTCTTCTACGTCGGCACCTACACCGAGGATGGCAGCAAGAGCAAAGGCATCTACGGCTTCCGCTACGACGCCGCCACGTCTGAGATCACGCCGCTCGGCCTCGCCGCTGAGACGACCAATCCCTCCTGGGTCACGCTGCATCCCAACGGACGCTTCCTCTACGCCGTGAATGAAGTCGGCAACTACAAAGGCCCGAACAGCGGAGGCGTGAGTGCGTTCTCCGTCGATCGCGCCACCGGCAAGCTGACCTTCTTGAATGAGGTCGCTTCGCGCGGCGCCGATCCCTGCTACGTCACCGTCGACCAGACGGGGAAGTATGTCTTGGTGGCGAACTATACCGGAGGCAGCGTCGCGGTCTTCCCAATCCTCGCCGACGGAAAGCTGGGCGAAGCTTCGGCATTCGTGCAACACACCGGCAAGGGCACGAACCCCGAGCGGCAAGAGGGTCCGCACGCGCACTCTATCGACCTCTCGCCCAACAACCGCTTCGCCATGGTCGACGATCTCGGCCTCGAAGAGTTGCTGGTCTACAAGTTCGACAGCGCCAAGGGAACGCTCACGGCAAACGATCCTCCGTTCGCCAAACTCGACGCCGGAGCCGGCCCGCGCCACTTCGTTCTCCGCCCCGACGGCAAGTTTGCCTATGTCATCGCCGAGATGGGACACACCGTCACGGTATTCTCGAACGACGCGTCAACTGGGAAGTTGCAGCCCATCCAATCGATCACCACCCTGCCCAAGGATTTCACCGGCCGCAACGACGACGCTGAAGTCCGCATCCATCCCTCAGGCAAATTCCTCTACGCCTCCAACCGCGGCGACGACAGCATCGCCATCTACGCGATCGACCAGGCCAAGGGCACGCTGACGCAAGTAGCAATCACGCACACTGGAGGCAAGGAACCGCGCAACTTCGAGATCGATCCCACCGGCACGCTGCTGTTTGCCGCAAACCAGAAGTCGGACAACATCGTCCTCTTCCGCATCGACCAGAAGACCGGCCAACTCACGCCCACCGGAAAGGTTCTCGAAGTTGGCTCGCCGGTGTGCATAAAGTTCCTCGCGGAGCAACCCTAGTGTCTCCGACTAGGGCTGCTCTTCTCATTTTGTTCGGATGCACTTTCGTCGTCGCTGCCGTTCTGAATCAACACTTTTATCGGATCAAGGGCTGGTTCGGAGGAGACAATGAGGCGCCGCAGTGGGTCGGGAAGCTCGCCTTCGGCATGGCAGGATTATTAATGATTATTGTAGGGGCACGGGAATTGTGGGTTGGCAAATGAGACGATGCCACCGGGAACCTTTGATGTGGTGTCTAATCCTGGCATGTGGCGCATCATCTGCTTCTTGTCTTCGTTCCTGATCAGCGTCGCCTGGGCGCAGGGTCCGTCCCTGGGCAAGACAGAACAGGCAGCCCTGCAGCGCGCGAAGAGCGCGCTCGTCTCGTCACTCGACAGTTCCCTGCCGAAGGTGTCCCTCGAATTCTTCCTGAACTACGAAAGTGGCGGCGCAGATATCCGCTGGGAAGTGAACGACTGCGGCGAACCGACCGGCAATCCGGCAACGGATCGGGCGAGCGAATCTCCCATGTGTGTCGAGGCCGACTTCACGAAAGACCACACTGACGTGACCGTCCTGGTTTCAGTTGGCACATTCCAGAAGGGACCGTCGGGCGCTCCCACTCTCTTCAGCGTGACTGTCCAAGGTCTCAACGGGAGGATCCATTTGCGCCTCGCCGACCTGCCCAAGGAACTGCATCGCCCGGCACCGCGGATGCCGCGCGATCTGCCTCTTCCAATTACTGCTTTTTCTGGATGAATCTCCGCCGCACCAGGTGAGTATCCGCGTCCGGCTTGATCTCGTCGTATTTCAGGCAGGAGATGGACCCATCGACCTCAAGCACAGCCAGCGCCACCTGATCAGAGCTATTGATCCCGTGTTCCCGCAAAGCACGATGCAACTCATCCATGCTGACGCGTTCGCGCGCCATGTGGGCTTCGATAACCTTGCCGTCGTGAATGAGCAGCGAAGGCTCACCTTGAATCAAGCGGCGAAGCCGGCGGTTCGAACCGGAAACAGCGGCCACTCCGTAGTTCAGCACCAGCAAAGTGCAGGCCGCGACAGCGCCGCCCAGCAGCGAGGTGTCGGGCCCCGTCATCGCATTCTGTACGGAGTTCGAGAGCAGGAGCAGCAGCGTGAGGTCGAACGGGGTCATTTGCCCGACCTCACGCTTGCCGCTTAAACGCACACCAATCAGCACCAGCAAATAGATGACGCCAGTGCGCAGCACAATCTGCAGCAGCACGGAACCGCCGGGGAAGAACGCCCCGCTCATGCTGGCTGAACCATACTAATTCGCCGTGACCGGCACTGGAGCGCCCTTCGGCGTGCTCAGATATCCGGTGGCTTTGTTCTTGTCCACGGTCCACACGACCAGCTCAAACAGCATGTGATCGCGGCCGGAGTAGAACTGAATCGGCTCCGAGACGTTGCGATCCTTCTTCTCGATCGTTCTGTCGTCGGAGGTCACGTTCATGGTGAACTTGCCCTTCTTCGCATCGGCCTTCTTCAGTTGCAGGCTGACGGTCGAGACGGGCTGAGGCTTGGCGCCCTTGAGCAACGTGAACTCGTAGTAGTTGCGGTCGCCCTTGTGCTTCAGGATCTCAAGATCCCCTGCGGTGTGGGCGATCAATCCGCTTTGCACGCCGAGATCGCCAATCGTGCTTTGCAGCTTGGCTTTGGTGGCTTCGAGATCGGCCTTCGTGGAAGCGACATCCGTCTTCACGCCGCCCACGTCACTCTTCACTCCCGTGATTTCTCCGGACACGGCGGTGATCTGTTCCTTCTGTTCCTTCTCCAAGCGGCTCTCGGCAGCCTTTTGCTGCGCCCTCAACTCGGCCACGCGCTGGGCCAGCTCCTGCTTGGTCAGTCCGACTTTCTCGCGCAGGGCGTCCCCCTGGGATTCCTCGGTCTGCATGCGGTTCGTCAGTTCTTTGACCTGCGCCTGACTTTTGCCGAGGTCGTCCTGCAGGGCACTCACTTGCTTTTGGGTGGTGTAGTGCGCGTATCCGGAAACCGCCACGAACGCCACCGCCAGTATCGTCAGAATCCACTTTCCAGCATTCGACTGATGTTCGATCTGATCGCCTTCATCGGCCATACACGCTTCCTCCTCAGGAAGTTCAAGAATGGATTGCAGGGATACGTTAATTGTTCAGCAGGATCGCTACAGTGTCAATTGGCTCGTGGTATGCGCTACTGCCGCAGAGCCAATGCCTCCCGCAGAGCCGGCTCCGGGTCGCGCCGGATCAGCGCGGCCTCTGGACCGAGTTTCTTCTCCAGTTGCTTCCGAGCCGCAACCAGCGGCTCCGACACCGACGAATCGGGAAGCGACTTCGTCAGATTTTCTGATTTCAAAAGGGATGCGTAGGCTAGCCGCGCCGGAAAGCCCGTATCGTCCAGGAACCGGCCGTAGGCCAACCAGTCCGGCGCGCTCGCGCTGTTATCGTGATTCGACTGGTCCAATTGCAGCGCGTGTTGGTAGAGGCGCAACGCATCATCCACTTTGCCGCTCTTCGCCTGCAGTTCTGCCTCATTCACATCGGCCAGACTCTCGAACTTCGGCTGGCTGGTCTGGACCGCCAATGCTTCGGCTAAGCGGTACGACTGCACCGCCAGTCCCGGCTGCGAGGAACGCGCCTGGCAATCCGCCAGGCGCAATACAATGGCGATGACGCGATCGGGCGTCGGACGATCTTTTGCTTGCTGGCGCGCCAGTGTTCCGAGAAACGATGTGTAGTGCGAGGCCGCGGCTTGTGCTTTGCCTTCACGATCCAATTCGTCGGCAAGATACAAATGCGCCAGCGACTGATGCGGATCCACGGCCAGAGCTTGATTCCAACTTGCCAGAGCCTGGTCGCCGTGGCCACTCTGCTGGGCCAGCAGCCCGCGATCAACGAGCAGATTCGCATCTTTGGGGGCGTATTTGAGTGAAGATTCCGTCAAACTGTAGGCTTCGTCATAGCGATTCTGATCGATTAGCAGCCGTAACAAACCCTGACGCGCCGCCGGATCGGACGGATTGGCTTGCACCGCCCGCCTCCATGCCGCTTCCGCCTGTTGCAGTTCTCCATCTTCCATTTCCTTGCGCGCCAGCCGCATCTGCAACGAACTGTCAAACCCATCGAGCTTTGCCGCACGCTGCAAATCGTGCAAGTCGTCGGTGTTCAGAGCAAGGTAATAGCGAACCTGATCGACACTCCCCCACGCCATCAGCAACATCACCGCACCCACCCGCACTCGTCGCGCTCCTGCGGTGCTTCCAGCCAGCCATCTCATGGCGGCGGCGACGGAACCTCCAGCCTCGGTGGCAGCGTCGGAGATCTGGTCGCGCGAGTTGAGCAGCAGAGACGCGATGCGGCCGTCGCGCAGCTTCCAGATGGCGCCATCCAGAATGAAGTGATGAATGTTGACCAGCGCCGTGAAGATCAGGAAGCTGGACGCAAAATCGTAGTGGAAGGCCTTGCTCGCCAACCATGGTCCCGGGACGAATAAGGCAATGCCACCGGTAACCAACACACCGAAATAGGCGAGCGGCCGCCAATTGCGTACGGGCTTGCTCTCGCCCGCGGCTTCGCGCCGCGCATAATAACTTGTGATCCACAGATACTGAGCAGAGTGCATTACGGCCAACACGCCGGAGCTATAGCGGCTTTGCGGAATCTGCAAACCTTTGATCAGCGAGATCGCCGCTGGCAGCAGGAACCATAGGAACTGCGAAGAGAACAGCGTGAGCGACGGAATCAGCTTTCGCCATCCGGTAGCGCGCGCCAGCCGCGAGATCCCGTAAACAGACAGGATGACAAACGCAGCACCCAGAACAATTTGCTCCCAGCGGCTGACTGCGGCGGGAATTCCCAGCGAGATGAACAGAGAATCCGTCGACGGACCAGTGTGGAAGCCGAGGAACAGAATCAGATAGGACGCGATGAACGCGCCGTAGAGAGCGCGGCGCGTGTTCTTGTCGGGATCGGCTCCGGCCCGCCGCGCGAACATCATGAACAGCCCGTAGTTCTGCCCGCTGTAGTGCCAAGGGCTCCAGGTCAGGTAGATAGTGAAGATCCAGGGCAGCATCCGCAGCCAGAAGTGCGACAGAAACAGCGTGGCCAACATCAGCGCGGTGATATGGACGGTGAAGATGCGGTACTTCTGAAAGTCTCCCGCGCGATGATAGGCGCGATAAATCGTCGCCATGTAGTGCGGATAGTTGAAGAAGAGTGCCAGCGCATAAAACGCGACCGCCCAAGTCTGCGCGCTTGAAGGCAGCGCGAAATAGGAAAGCAGCAGGAGCGGTGCCGACCACGCTCCGCAACCAACGACCAGGTCAAGCCACGGGCCGTAAATCCACGGCGCGGACGGTTCCTTGGACAAGTGTTTGGGTCTTCCCATAAACAAGCGCCACAGGACTTGCACTGCGCGGCACTTTGTGCCGTCGTGCTTACTGGCTTGTGTGGCTTGACGAAATTATAGGCGGGCAAACCGCAATCGAGCATGCCTTGGCGGGTGCGGCGCAGGTAACGAAGGTAACGACGCCGTGACAGGTTTGCGGGGGAAGAAGCGGCTCCTGCTAGCGCGCTTCGGTCAATGAACCGTGCTCCTCCGTGGGCGCGAGACGCCCGTTCTTGATTGCCATCAATTCGACGGCCTTGTGCGCGATGTGCTCGGCGCTGACCTCGAATTCCTTAATCAACTCCCAGGGAGCACCCGAGTCGCCGAAGCGGTCTTTCACCCCGATGGCCCCCGTGATCACGGGGAGGCCATAGAGTTCCGGACTCTCGGTCAGGATGCCACTGACGCGCCAGGCGAGGGCGCCGATCTGGTGTTCCTCGGCGGTGACAACCACTCCTGTTTCCCCCGCTGCGCGAATGATCGCTTTGGCATCGATGGGCTTCAGCGTGTGAACATTCAGAACGCGGGTCTCGTAGCCGAATTCTTTCTGCAGGATGTAAGCGGCGCGCATCGCCTCGGGAACCATCGGTCCGCAGGCAACGATGCTGAGGTCTTCGTTCTCATTCTTATAGGTTGAGGCCAGCACAGTTTCAAATGCCTCCAGGAAGCTCGGACCTTCACGCCGCAAGCGAGTGACATTCGCCTTACCGAAAGTAAAGGGAGTCTTCTCGTCGGTGACGATCGGCGTCGCCTCACGGGCGAAGCGGATGTACTTCGGGCCTTTATGTTGGAGCAGCAGATAGTTGGTCGCCTTGCGCGTTTCGATGACATCACACGGCACGACCACGGACATATTCGGCAGTCCTTGCATGGCGAACAAATCTTCGAGCGCCTGATGGGTCGCGCCGTCGGGACCAACAGAAACGCCGCCGTGAGCGCCGGCGATCATCACGTTGAAATTGCCATAGCAGACGGATGTGCGGATCTGGTCGAGATTGCGGGCCGCGGCAAACGTCGCGTAGGTTCCCATCACAGGCAACTTCCCTTCCCGCGCCAAACCGGCAGCGGCCGAGGTTGCCGACTGTTCGGCGATGCCCAGGCTGATCCAGCGCCTCTTCCGTTCGGGCTTGCCGGCATAGAAATCGCTGATGGTGATCGATCCTGAAATGTCTAGACCGAGGCAGACCACGCGCTCGTCGTCACCGTTCTCGGCCAGCGATTGACCGAAGCCTTTGCGCGTCGGCTCCATTTTCACTTGCATGGTGTCGCCGGCATTCCACCAGTAGCTGCGGGTGAACTTGGGCATCTTCGCTTCGAGCTTGCGATCGACCTCTGCCTGGTAGTGCTGCGCTTTGTCGAGCAGATGCCGCACCGGAATCCGATCGAACAACGCGAGTTCCTCCAGACCCTTTGTCAGTTCCTCATAGTTCGGCGTCTTGCCGTGCCAGCCAGCTTGATCCTCCATGAAGCTGACGCCCTTGCCTTTCACGGTATCGGCAAGAATAACCACCGGACGGCTTTGTACGGCCTTTGCCTGCTCCAGCGCATCGACAACCTGATCCATACTGTGGCCATCGATGCGCATCACGTCCCAACCAAAGCTGCCGTACTTTGCGGCCAAGGGCTCGATCTGCATGACGTCCTTAACTAGGCCGTCGATCTGCAGGCGATTGCAGTCGATGATGGCGATGATGTTGTCGAGCTGGTAGTGTCCCGCTTCCATGGCGGCTTCCCAGACCTGGCCCTCTTGCTGCTCGCCGTCGCCCATGATGCAGAAGATCTTGTGCTTCCGGTGATCGAGGCGGGCGGCCAACGCGAGGCCAACGGCAATGCTCAAGCCCTGACCGAGCGATCCGGTGGAAGCCTCGACGCCCGGCAGCTTCAGCCAATGGGGATGGCCTTGGAATGGCGAACCCAGCTTACGCAAGGTGACCACGTCGTCGACGGAACAGAATCCGGCGAAGGCAAGTCCGAGGTACAAGCTGGGAGCTTTGTGTCCGGTGGACCAAATGATGCGGTCGCGATCGGGCCATTCCGGCTTCTGTGGATCGTGGTTCGCGATCTTCAGGTACAGCGCCGCAGTAATGTCCATGATGGAGAGCGTGCCGCCCGCGTGTCCCGAACCGGCAGCGTGCAGGGCGACCAGATCGTAGCCGCGCATCAGGTGGGCGGCATCTTTGAGTTCTTCGATGGAATATTGGCGGAGGACTTTTCCGCTGCTGGAATCGATCAGAGGCATGACATCCCTCCCGCGCGCCGTAGGTTGGCCCGGGCCACCGGACCTGCTGTGACGAAGGTATCGAGGGAGGAAGGCCAGGGCTGTGATGCGAGTCACACCTGGAAGTGACGAGAATTCGTCATTCGATTCACGCGCCTCAGCCAGAGCGAGGCGTAGAATTTTAAGCAGCCGTGCATCGGCTCAACGGTGTCTGGGGGTGTCTGATGCGCAAACGGGTTATCTCTGCTCGCATCCTCTCTATGCAAGGCGTTCTCATCCTCGTAGTGGCGGCGATCCATTTGGCAGTCACGCCCATTCTGAAGAACACGGTAGCTCGTCAGATCTCTCCGTCGGACTTCCAGTTCGTATCGCCACCGTTCCTGCTGAGCTTTTTGATTATGGGGATCCTCCTGGTTCCGATCGGCGTTTCCACGCTGTTTTGTGCCTCGGGCGTTCGGGCAGGGGAACGATGGTCTTGGCGCTTTGAGATCACGAATGCACTCGCGATTCTGAGCCTGCCGATTGTGCTTATGCTGACCATGGAGACGCGATATTTCACGGCAATCCCGTTCATGATCGCTGCCATTTTGATAACACTGGTCGGCGTTTCCATGTGGCTGCCGCTGGGTGGGTACGCGCCGAATTGACGGAGGATTCCGGTCGCTAGAATGCGCTGGACCGATGTCTGGATGAAGTTATTCGAACTTCCAACGGGTGGACTTGGTTTGGAAGTGCTTTTCCCAGAAGGCGAAGACGACCTTCGGTCGCACCGCGAATACGGGTTCCTTCATCGACAGGATGTCGTCTTTCATCGAAGACATGTCGAAATTGTATTTCGGCTTGTACTTTGCCAGGAATTTGCGGCGGGCCGCAACGTCGGCCACCTCGGCGACGCCTTCGACGATCACCGCTTCGTTCGCCTTTTCCGTGCAGATGACGCACTTCGGGTTCCGCGCCAGATTGCGGGCCTTCTGCGACTGGCTGCCGGTGCTGAACAGAAGGCGTCCGTCTTGCCAGAGCCCCCAGACGACCATCGTGTGAGGGGAACCATCGGGCTTGACCGTGGTGATCCAGTAGTTGTGCGACTTCTTCAGGCGTTGCTCGGCCCATGACCAGGGCAGAAGTCCCTTGGTGCCTTCTGGGAAACCGTAGCCTGGGGCTTGTGGACGGCTAGGTTTCGGAAGTCGGCTGATTCTCTTCAATGGCATGAACGCCCCATCTTCAACCACAGAGGACACGGAGGACACAGAGGTGAAACCTCTGGCTGCACTCGTTTTTCTATGACAGGTTCTTCTTCGTCCACTGGTCGATGCGGTCGAGTGCTTGCTGCAGGTTCTCCAGCGAATTGGCGACGCTGAAGCGCAAGTAGCCTTCGCCGAATTCTCCAAAGGAAGTCCCCGACAGCGCGGCCACTCCGGCTTGTTCCAGCAAAGCGTCGGCCAGCGGCTTCGACTTCCATCCGGTCTTCTTGATGTTAGGAAAGACGTAGAAGGCGCCTTTGGGCATGCGGCAGGAGAAGCCTTTGATCTTGTTCAGTCCTGCTACAAAAAAGTCGCGGCGTCGCTGGAATTGGTCGCGCATGTGGTCGACAGAACTCTGATCACCGCGGATCGCTTCGATGCCCGCGACCTGCGTGAAGCTCGCTGTGCAGGAGTTGGAGTTGGTCATCAGGCGCGTCATGTGCGCGGCCAGATCGGGGCGCATCACGCCGTAGCCCATGCGCCATCCCGTCATGGCGTAGGTTTTCGAAAAGCCGTCGAGCAGGATGGTGCGTTCCTGCATGCCCGGCACCGACATGATGGAGAAATGCTGGCCTCCGTCGAAGAGCAGGCGGCTGTAGATTTCGTCGGACAGGACCATCACGTTGCGGTCGCCGATTATCCTGGCGATCTGCTCGATGTCGCGGCGTTCGAGAACGCCGCCGGTAGGATTCTGCGGCGAGTTCAGAATGATCAGCCGGGTTCGGTCGTTGATCAGCGACGCCAGTTCATCGACATCGAGGGAGAAGTCGCGTTCTTCGCGCAGTTGGATCGGGACGGCGCGTCCGCCGACGTAGTGAATCATCGACTCGTAGATGGGGAAGCCGGGGTTAGGGTAGATGACTTCATCTCCCTCATCAATAAGCGACAGGATCGTGAAGAAAATGATGGGCTTACCACCTGGGACCACGACCACTTCGTCGCTTGCAACTTTTACGCCGCGGGTACGGCTGACGTATTCGGCGAGCGCCTGGCGGAGATCGGGCAGGCCGGCGGAAGGACCGTAGTGCGTCCAGCCTTTGCGCATCGCGTCGACACCGGCTTCGATCACGTTGGCAGGTGTATCGAAATCCGGCTCGCCGATTTCGAGATGAATAATGCTCTTGCCCTGGCGCTCGAGCGCGCTCGCTTTGTTCAGAACCTCGAAGGCGGTTTCGGTTCCGAGCCGCGACATGCGGCGGGCTAGATGCAATTCGTATTGGGTGGTTTGCGCCATGAGGAAACTCCTGGAGAAGCCAAACGGCACATTATACGCCCGCTGGGGAGGGCATAAACCACTAAGGACACGAAGGTTCACGAAGGGAAGCAAGTAAAAAAGACCTTCATGTTACTTCGCGACCTTGGTGGTTTAGGGTTTCATTTGCCGAGTGGCGTGGGCTACTATTCGTCCGAATCAATGAGACAACCGACAACGAGGTACCCATGAATTCCTATCTCGACGAACTCTACGCACATCAGGAATGGGCCGATGCCGAACACTGGCGCGCGATCGAGGCGCATCCCGCGGCGTTGGCCGACAAGGCGATCCGTGATCGGTTACTGCATATTCATCTGGTGCAGCACGGGTTCTTGTGGGTCACAAGTCCGCATCGGCCAGAGTTCTCCTTCAAGAAGCTGGAGGACTTCCCTTCTATGGCGGATCTGAAAGCGTATGCCCGGCAAGGTCTCACCGAGTTTGGCGAACTATTGAAGAAGACGGATCAGGGCCGGATGGAAGAGATCATTGAGGTGCCGTGGTTCAAGCCGCCCGCGAAGATCAGCGTGCGCCATGCGCTGACGCAGGCGGCGATGCACAGCCACTATCATCGCGGACAGAACGCGACGCGGCTGCGGGACCTGGGAGGCGTGCCTCCGATGACCGACTTTATCGTATGGCTGAAGGACGGGCAGCCGCCACCGCGGTGGTCTTAGGGGAATCGTTGCGAAATCGAGCAGTAAGTCCACTTCGATGGTCGCATTCGTGTTAGTGACATAGTCAGCGTTATCAGAAAAATGAGGAACGAAATGAAAGAAACGGTTCGCAGTTTGCGTGTCTATTTCATCTTGAGCGGACTAGCCAGCCTATCAGCCCGTGGTGCAAGTTCGGATTCGTGAGCGGAAAGTGTTGAGGTATCCACAGGCTTGGTTTGTAGAATCGGCACATGGCGATGGGGACGCGCAAGCAGCGGGAAAAACAAGAAGATTTGTGGATCGCGCATGCGGAGTTGGCATCGGCTCCGGGACATCCGTTCTATCAGCGTTTGAATGAGTTGCTGGAGGCCGAAGGGCTTCGACGAGTTTGTCGAGACCCGGTGCGCGAAGTTTTATGCCGAGAAGAACGGGCGTCCGTCGCTGACGCCGGGGATTTACTTTCGGGCGCTGCTGATCGGGTATTTCGAGGGCATCGGGGCGGAGCGCGGCATTGCCTGGCGGCTGGCGGACTCGCTGGCCCTGCGGCGTTTCGTGGGGATCGCGCTGGACGAGTACACGCCGGATCACTCGACGATTTCGCGCACGCGGCGGCTGATCGATGTGGACACGCATCGCGAAGTATTCGGCTGGGTGTTGGGCGTGCTGGCCGATCGTGGGTTGCTGAAAGGCCAGCGGATCGCGATAGATGCGACGACGCTGGAGGCGAACGCGGCGATGCGCTCAATTGTGCGGCGGGACACGGGCGAGAGTTACGAAGAGTTTCTGCGGGGGCTGGCGAAGGCCTCAGGTATCGCGACACCGACGCGCGAAGACTTGGCGCGGTTGGATCGCAAGCGCAAGAAGCGGACGTCGAATAAGGAGTGGAAGAGCCCCACGGATGGCGATGCGCGGATCGCGAAGATGAAGGATGGGCGCACGCATCTGGCGCACAAAGCCGAGCACGCCGTCGATCTGGACACGGGCGCGGTGTTGGCGGTCACGCTGCAAGGCGCCGACCGAGGCGACACGGCCACGCTGGATGAGACGTTGTGCGAAGCCGGAATGGCAGTGGCGGAGCAGGTTGGGCGGGAGGCGGAGTTGCGGCCCAACGAAACGCCAAAGGTGAACGTGGCCGGGATCGAAGAGACGGTGACCGACAAGGGTTATCACAGCGGCGCGGTGGTGAAGCGGATGAAGGTGTACGGCGTGCGCAGTTACATTCCGGAGAAGAAACAAAAGGGACGGCGGAACTGGGCGGGCAAACAGGCCGAGCAGCAAGCGGTGTATGCGAACCGGCGGCGGGTGCGGGGTGCGTATGGCAAGAGTTTACTGCGGCGGCGCGGCGAGTTAGTGGAGCGCAGCTTCGCGCACTGCTACGAGACGGGCGCGATGCGGCGCTGCCATCTGCGCGGACAGGAAAACATTTGGAAGCGGCAACTGATCCACGTGGGTGCGTTCAATCTAAGCCTGATCCTGCGCCAACTGCTGGGCGCGGGCACGCCGCGGGAGTGGAAGAACCGCTTCGGCAGACTTGTTTTGACTCTCTACTTACTCTTCACGTGTCGGATGAGTCAGAAGCGGTTTGCAGAAGCCGAATCTCCGCGTCCGTTGCCAAGTGCTTCGTGAGATCGCGTAGCCGACTACATCGCCCGACTTGCGGGAAATCCGCTACTTGCACCCCGGGCTGCTATGGTTTGGATTTCTTGGACTTGCGGTTGATCTACGAAGCGCGCTTTCTCCAGCAATGATCGTGGCTGCAGCGATTGGGATTGTAGGCCTCGGTTTGGCATTCGCTTTCCTGTATGTGGGTGCCGTTCTCCCAGGGCTACTCGGCGGTTCATCGCAAAATATCGTCCTACTGCTCTACGTTAGTACTGGATGGGCGGTCTTGAGTTTCCTGCTCAGCCTTTTGAACGGTCTGCAAGGTGGAACGATTATTGCGCTCGTCGCAAGCTTGCTGATCTTGTGGTATCTGCAGAGGAATGTACGGCGCTTGGCAGCAGAAGCACAGCAGTCGCCACCGACTGCGTAGCTATTCCGAGACGCTGTGCTCTTCGTTCTGAGAGCGCAGGACGCGGTCGACCGAGTACGGAGCGCGGCGGCCGGGTTCGTGGTAGTGGCGGACTTGCATTTCTCCCAACAGGCCGATCGCCAGAAGATTCAGGCCTCCAATGAGCAGGCCGAGTGCCGCCATCATCAGCGGGCCATGTTCAGCCATCACCGGGACGTGGCGCAGGAATTTTTCGAGTCCGAGCCACAGCACGAGGGCGCTGCCTCCGAAGATGCTCATCATCCCGAAGGTGCCGAAGAAGTGCAGCGGGCGCGACAAGTAGCGCAGCAGGAAACGGATCGTAAGCAGATCGAAGAACACGCGGAAGGTGCGCGTGATGCCGTAGTGCGAAACGCCGCGCTCGCGGTTCACGTTGCGGATGGGCACTTCGCAGATCGTCGCGCCATGCCACGAGGCCAACGCCGGAATAAAGCGGTGCAGCTCGCCGTAGAGCGGAACCTGCTCGAGAATATCGCGGCGGTAGGCTTTGAACGTTGTCCCGAAGTCGTGGATGTCGACGCCGCTGATCTTGGCCATCATCCAGTTGGCGATGCGCGAGGGGATACGGCGCATCCAGAAATTGTCGACGCGGACCTTGCGCCAGCCGCTCACGATGTCATAGCCGGCCGCAATCTTTTCCAGAAACAGCGGGATGTCATTGGGATCGTGCTGCAGATCGCCGTCCATGGCGATGATGTACTCTCCGCGGGCATGGTCGAATCCGGCGGCGAGGCCTGCGGTCTGGCCAAAGTTGCGGCGCAGCTTGACCACAGTCACGCGGCTGTCGACGGCTGCGATTTCGCGCAGCATGGCGAAAGTGTGGTCGGCGGAGCCATCGTCCACGAGCACGATTTCGAAGGTTTCGCCGTGCGCCTCCATGACAGCTTTTAGGCGGTCGTAAAGGTCGGTGACGTTCTCTTGCTCGTTATGCAGCGGGACGACAATGGAGTACTTGGGCACAGTCTTCTTATTATAGACGGAAAAACCGTTCTCGGTCTCACGATCGCGGTTCTCAGTTGGGTACCTATGGGTGGGGCTGACCGGGAGCGCAGCTGGCCCTTTTGGGCGAACCACCGAAGCTCCCCGGGGTTCATTGACTTGGAAGGCTCATCCACGTAAGATTCGCCACGAACGATCGGCCAGACCATCTCCCACTACCGAATTGTAGAGAAACTAGGCGGCGGCGGAATGGGAGTGGTCTACAAGGCCGAGGACACCCGACTGCATCGCTTCGTCGCCCTCAAGTTCCTGCCGCCCGAAGTGGCCCGCGACCCGCAAGCGCTCGCGCGTTTTCAGCGCGAAGCTCAGGCGGCGTCGGCTCTGAACCATCCCAACATTTGCACCATCCACGACATTGGCGAGCAGGACGGCCAAGCCTTCATTGCCATGGAGTTTTTGGACGGGCAGACGCTCAAGCACCTGATCGGGTTTCGGCCACTGGAATTGGACGTGCTGCTGTCGCTGGCGATCGAGATCGCTGATGCGCTCGATGCCGCGCATGCAGAAGGCATCGTGCATCGCGACATCAAGCCGGCGAATATCTTTGTCACCAAGCGCGGACACGCCAAGGTGCTCGATTTCGGGCTGGCCAAAGTCAAAGCGGCGAGCAGCGCCGGACAGAATGAGAACACCCGCAGCGTGGCCGTCGAAACTCACCTGACCAGCCCGGGCTCGACATTGGGAACTGTCTCCTACATGTCGCCGGAGCAGGCGCGGGCAAAAGAGCTCGACGCCCGCACCGATCTGTTTTCTTTTGGCGCTGTGCTCTACGAAATGGCCACGGGCCAATTGCCCTTCCGGGGCGAGAGTTCGGCAGTTATTTTCAACGAGATTCTGGAGCGCGACCCGGTTCCCGCGATACGGCTGAATCCGAATCTGCCGACCAAACTGGAAGACATCGTCAACCGGGCGCTCGAAAAAGATCGGGAGATGCGCTATCAGAGTGCCGCCGAGATGCGCTCCGAATTGATGCGGCTCAAGCGTGACACGAGCGCGGGACGAACTTCGGCCGCGAGTTCGGGAGCGACTCCTGTCGCCCGCGACAGCAGCCCGCAAGCGGCGCCGGCGCCCGCTCCTGGATCTGGATCGTCGCCCGCCGCCGTCCCTGCCGCATCTTCGGGTTCCGTGCCAGCGGCAGACGCCGCTCCTGTGGCAACTGGCGGCAAGCGTTGGAAGATCGTAGTACCAGCCGCGGTGGTCGTGGTTGCGCTGGTTGCCGGCGGCCTTTACTGGCGCTCGCGTTCGACGGCGTCAACGGGCACGACTGCCCCGCTTACCGAGAAAGACACCGTCGTCCTAGCCGATTTCGACAACAAAACCGGAGACGTTGTTTTCGACGATGCGCTCAAGCAGGCTCTGGCCGTCCAGCTGGGCCAGTCGCCATTCATCAATATTCTTTCCGACCGCAGGGTGAATGAAACTATGGGGCTGATGGGCAGGCAATCCGGCACACGCATCGGCCCAGAAATCGCGCGGGAGCTTTGCACGCGGACCGGGAGCAAGGCGATCGTGCTAGGTTCCATTTCGAACCTTGGCGGCCAATACGTGGTTGGACTGGACGCTGTCGGGTGCAGTACTGGCGATCTTCTGGCCAAGGAGCAGGAAGAGGCAAGCGGAAAGCAAGACGTATTGAAAGCGCTGGACAAGGCGGCAACGAGCCTGCGTACCAAGCTCGGCGAATCGCTGGCTTCGGTGCAGAAGTTCGATGTGCCGGTGGAAGCGACCACGCCATCGCTCGAAGCCCTCAAAGCCTACAGCATGGGCATTTCCATTGGGCGCACCAAGGGCGACGCGGAAGCCATTCCGTTTATGAAGCGGGCCCTTGAACTCGACCCCAACTTCGCCATGGCCTATGCCGGAATTGCCGTGGAGTATTCCAACCTCGGACGTCCGAGTCTGGCTGAGGAGAATGCGAGGAAAGCCTATGCGTTGCGGGATCGCGTGAGTGAACGCGAGAAGTACCGCATCTCCGCGTTCTACTTCCAACATGTCACCGGCGAGGTGGAAAAGGCGACCGAAGCATACGAATTGTGGGCGAAGAGTTACCCGCGGGACATGGTGCCGCCCGGAAATCTGGGAGTTATCCACTCGGCTCTGGGGCAATATGACAAAGCGATCGCAGAAACCGAGACTCAGACAAAGCTGGAAGGCACGGTCGGCGGCTACGGGAATCTGGCAGGTTTATACATCAATGTGAACCGGATCCAGGACGCTCGCCGGACGATCGAGGAAGCGCGACAGAAGAACTTTGACGGACTGGGGATTCGCGCTGATCAGTATGCCCTGGCGTTTCTTGCGGGGGATGCCGCAGAGATGGAACGTCAGGTGGCATGGGCAGCTGGCCGTCCCGGTGAGGAAGACCAGATGTTTGATGTCCACGCCGATACCGAGGCGTATTACGGCCACCTCGAGAAAGCGCGTGACTTAGCAAGGCGTGCCGCCGATTCGGCGGTGCGGGCGGACGCCAAGGAAACAGGGGCTCAGTGGCTTGTCGTTCAAGCGATCCGCGAGGTTGAACTGGGCAATGCAGCCATGGCGCGGCAACTAGTCGCTCGCGCTTTGGCGCTCTCTCCCGGGCGCGATGTGAAAGTCCTGTCGGCTTTGGCTTTGGCGCGCGCCGGCGAAACATCGGAATCGAAGAATCTGGTTGAGGGGCTGCAAAAGTCCGACCCCGCTAACACGTACCTCAAAGTGTATTGGTTTCCGGTGATTGAGGCAGCCACTGACTTGGCGCAGCAAGCCCCCGACCGTGCGGTGGTAGCGCTCGAGCCCGCTCTCCCCTACGAACTCGGGGGACCTCCACCCGGAATCGCCGCAGCCATCTATCCCGCCTACGTCCGCGGTTTGGCTTATCTCTCCCAGAAGAATGGCCCAGCGGCGGCGGCAGAATTTCAAAAGCTGCTGGATCATTCCGGACTCGTCCAGAACTTCCTGCTCGGTTCGCTCGCCCGTGTACAACTCGCCCGTGCTTATGTTATCTCCGGCGACACTGCCAAAGCGAAAGCGGCCTATCAGGATTTTCTTACGCTCTGGAAAGACGCCGACCCCGATATCCCCATCCTGAAAGAAGCCAAGGCAGAGTTCGCGAAGCTGCAGTAGTGCACGACTCCCTCTTTCATCGCCAAAACTCACATTCCCCGTCCTGTGATGGCAATCACAGAGTCATGGGAAAGTTTTGCCTACGATGGGCTTGGAGTGGAGTCGCGGCTGCGATCGAAGAGGCGTATGCCAAAGAAAATTCGGGTGGGGATTCTCGGCTATGGGCGGATGGGGCGCGAGTTCGTCACCGCCATGCAAGAGAATGGGCTGTGGGACGTGGCTGCCGTATATGACATCTGCGGGCAGGCTCGTCAACTGGCCCGGCAACGGGTGCCCTATGCCGCAATCTACGACGATCCGCAAGCCATCTTCGGGGATACGTCGATCGAGGCGGTGGGGCTGTTCACGCTGGCGGATGCGCGGCCGCAGCAGATCCGGCAGGCGCTGGCGAACCGCAAACATGTGCTGGCGGAAAAGCCGATTGGGCCTGACGTCGTCACCGAATGGCAACTGGTGCACGAGATTGAGGCCAGCGACCGCCTGGTAGCCGTCAATCTGTTCAATCGCAACGCCTGGTATCACAAGGAGATTCAGCGCTTTATCGCTGACGGCGAGATTGGCGACCTGGCAGTGATCCGTGTCTGCCACATGACGCCGGGACACATGCCTCTCGAGGGGCACGATCCCGAAGGCCCGCCCTTTCACGACTGCGGCATGCACTATGTTGATGTGGCCCGCTGGTACGCGCAGAGCGAATACAAAACCTGGCATGCCCAAGGTATTCGCGCGTGGGGTTACAAGGATCCGTGGTGGGTGCAGGCCCACGGCACCTTCGCCAATGGCGTCGTATTCGACATTACGCAGGGATTCATCTACGGGCATCTAGCGAAGGAACAACCGCACAATTGCTACGTGGATGCCATCGGCACGAAGGGCGTAGCGCGCATGCGGCATGACTTTG
Organism: uncultured Acidobacteriaceae bacterium; assembly: GCA_963709025.1. Taxonomy (GTDB): domain Bacteria; phylum Acidobacteriota; class Terriglobia; order Terriglobales; family Acidobacteriaceae; genus Sulfotelmatobacter. The sequence continues at coordinate 252,895 of CAVPVE010000041.1, read as the reverse complement.
CGGAAGCGACGGTGGAGTTGTACGGCGTGTCCAACACGATCTGCAAAACGGCCGCCTTCAACGACAAGAAGCTGGATGTGATGGTCGACGTTTTCGCCCGATCCATCCTGGCGGGAACGAACCTGGGATTCCCGCAGGCGCGGGATAGCGTCATTGCCTCGGAAGTCAGCTGGGCGATGCTCAATGACGCCATCGCCAATGTTCCACCCGTGAAGGGCACGCCGGAGGAAATGCGGCAGATTCTGGAACATCGCCGCAACCTGGTGAACGGGTTTGGGCTGCCGGTGAAGACGCGGGAAGCGGCGGAGGAAGCACTGGTCGAAGATTGAGTTCGGCAACCCAAGCGTCAAGATGCCCCATCCCTCTCGCAAAGGGCGCGCGAGAAATGGGGCATCCGGATTTCAGCCCTGATCCTTGAGCTTCAACTTCGCTTTGTTCTCTTCCATGAAGGCTGTGATCTCGTTGGCGGCGCCGAGCAGGCGATTCCACTGTTCGTAGTAGAGGGTGACAGGGAAACGGCCGAGGCCGTAGACGCTGACTCCGCCCTTTTCGCCGACTTTAAAGATGAGGTCTCCGCTACGCTTCTTGGTTTCGACCTCTTTTTCCAGTTGAGATAATTTGGCTTTCAGTTCTTCGTAGGTTGGTTCTGACATACGTTCCCTCGCGTTTGATATGAGTGCGCTATGAACAAGCTGCCCGGCTTAGGACTTGGTTTCAACATCTTGCCGGGAATTCTAGCGACGCGCCCCCGGTCGGTCAGGACGCGCACTCCTTCTATAGTAACTTGCCCGGAGTTGCGCGGTGGTGGATAACCTATATATGCTGAACAGAGTCTAATCCCGAAAGCGGGAAAGCTCTATCTGGGGTTCGTAATGCGTTTGTGGGGAAGTTCGTGGAAAAGATGGTCGACTTGGCTGTGCCTGTCCTTAATGCTATGGACAGTAGCGGCGGAGTCCACCCACAATCACCCCACCCGCACGGAATCCGCTTCCTGCTCGATATGCGTGGTGGCGCACAGCGCCAGCCCCACTGTAAGTTCCAGCCAGACCGGTCCTGTATTTGCCGCGATCGGTTTGCTGCGAGAAGAAGATGTTGTCGCGAAGACCCGGTTCGATTTTGCTGACCGGGGCATTCGCGGTCCTCCTGTCCTGTAGGGATTCCCACAAATTAATGGCTTCGGCTGAACGTTTAACGTTCGGTCTGGGCCCATTCCCTATTGATCTTCTCGTCTTCATACAGGAGGGCATATGCCTATTTTTCATACGAGGCGCTGCTGCGCTTTGGCCGTCATCGCTATGTTGCTGGCCGTCACGATCGCGGGCGCACAGTCCGTCGGCAATTCCGGTTCCATCAACGGCAGCATTGCGGATCCCACGGGCGCGGTTGTGGCCGGCGCCAAGGTCGAAATCCGCAATCCAGTGAGCGGTTTTGATCGGTCGACGATCACTGACGCTTCCGGGAAATTCGCATTCACAAATATTCCCTTCAATCCTTATCACCTGGTAGTTACGGCGGCGGGCTTTGCGGCCTTGGTACAGGACGTGGAACCGCGCTCGACCGTGCCAGTCAACCTCGCGATCAAACTACAAGTGGCAAGCTCGACGACGCAGGTAACGGTGGAGGCGGCGGGAGATCTGGTCGAGAACGACCCCGTATTCCACACCGACGTGGACAAAGATCTATTTGCCAAGCTTCCGCTGGAGAGCCAGTCGTCCTCGGTGAGTTCGCTGGTTACGTTATCGACGCCGGGGATCGCGGCAGATTCGAACGGCCTGTTCCACGGACTAGGAGACCATGCGGAAAACTCGTTTTCGGTGGACGGCCAGCCAATTACCGACCAGCAAAGCAAAGTATTCTCCAATCAGATTCCGCTCGCTTCCATCGAATCGATGGAAGTGATCTCGGGGGCGCCGCCCGCGGAATATGGAGACAAGACAAGCGTTGTGATCAACGTGACAACGCGGTCTGGGCAGGGCATGACTACGCCCCACGGAGATGTGACGGCTTCGTACGGGTCATTTGGCTCCTCGAACTTCGGGTTCAACCTGGGTTATGGAGGGCCGAAGTGGGGGAATTTTCTCTCCGCTAGCGGATTGAATAGCGGCCGGTTTCTTGACCCGCCGGAGTTTGTCGTGATGCACGACAAAGGCAACGAAGAAAATTTGTTTGACCGAGTAGACTACCAGGTCTCAACCGCCGACTCGATTCACATGAACTTGGGCTATACGCGATCTTGGTTTCAAACGCCGAATTCGTTTGACGCCCAGGACGCGACCCCTTGGAATTGTGTGGTGGTCTGCAATGGGGGCGTGGCGCCAAACGGCACCGTGGTTGGCCCTGCCGACCAGCGTTCTAAGATTGAGACGTTCAACATAGCGCCCTCGTGGACTCGGTTGATCAGTCCTACCACGGTGTTTACTTTGGGCGCGTTCATTCGCCGGGACGATTACCACTACTATCCGAGCGCGAATCCGTTCGCGGATTTAGGGCCGCCAGGTGTCCAAAGCGAGACTGTGGCTCAGAATCGGACGCTCGCGAATACTGGCGCGCGCTCGTCGCTGTCGTATGTGAAGGGAATTCACAATCTGAAAGTCGGAGCGGTATACGAACAGACGTTTCTGACTGAGAACGACACGGTAGGTATTGTCGATCCGACCTATCTGCCTTCGCTGACGGACGCGAACGGCCTCCCCTGTTTTGCGGGCGGAGTCGCGTTAGACGCCCCCTGCACCACCTTGCTTCCCTACGATCTAACCCAGGGTGGCGGGCAGTACTTGTATCACGGGCACACCGACGTAAAGCAACTGGCTCTTTACGCCCAGGATTCAATCACTATAAAGAATTGGGCATTCAACGTGGGCTTGCGTGGCGATTTCTATAACGGACTTACTACACACCGGGAGGCCGAGCCTCGCGTCGGGGTCGCCTACAATATCAAACGCACCAACACGATCCTCCGGGTTTCCTACGCGCGAACCATGGAGAGTCCTTTCAATGAGAATCTAGTCCTCTCGAGCCTGGGATGCGCGGATCCTGTTTTGAATCCCCTTCTCCTTTGCTCTTCGCCGCTGGCAACGCCGTTTAGTCCTGGGTGGCGCAACGAATTCCACGCGGGAATTCAGCAGGCCTTCGGAAAATACCTCGTCTTCTCCGGCGAATATATCTGGAAGTACACGCATAACGCATACGACTTCAGCGTGCTGGGAGCAACACCCATCACTTTCCCCATCGAGTGGGATCGTTCCAAAATTCCGGGATACGCGGGCCGCGTGAGCGTGCCGAACCTTCACGGGTTCTCAGGACTCGTCGTATTCTCCAGCGTGGCTGCCCGATTCTTCACTCCGCAGCTCGGAGGGGCGGGCGCTGTGCCCTCTGCGGCAGGGCCTTTCCGCATCGACCACGATGAAAAATTCAACATGACGGCTCACATGCAATACCAGCCGTGGAAAAAAGGGCCGTGGATGGGTTTCAATTGGAGGTATGACAGTGGCCTGGTGGCGGGCCCCGCGCCGTGTGCGGGCGGCAACTGCGCCAACGGCCCTGCGGGAACCGATACGGTGGTCGATGTCTCGGGTCTTAGCCCCGACCAGCAGTTCCAGTCCGGGCTCTTTTGCAATGGAGTCCGCGCCACGCCGCCCAGCGCAGCCCATCCGATTGGAACGCCGATCAGCCCCACTGGCTTATGCCCTGCTTCCGAGTACGGATCTTCGCTTCTGCAGATCCCCGCACCCGGAACCGAGAACGACGATCACAACCCGCCGCGCATCGCACCGCGGAGCTTATTTGATCTCGCAGTGGGCCATGACAATCTCTTCCACGGAGAAAAGTACAAAGTGAGTCTGCAACTCACAGCGATTAACGTAACCAACAAGTATGCGCTGTACAACTTTCTCTCGACGTTCAGTGGCACGCATTACGTGACGCCGCGCACCCTGACCGCGGAATTGGGCTTCCACTTCTAACGGGAGGCTCTGACCAATGACGCATTCGCCGGGAGACTGGCCGGTCCGAAGGGGATTCTGATCGCGATGCAATTTTTTTGCAGGAGCCTCCACCAAAGGTAATGTAAAGTTTTGCTCCGTTCCTTCCGCAAAGAGGGGCTCTTGGTTAAGATGAAGGAGGAGGCGTCTGTGACAACGCCACTCGCCAGCGGAAGGGGAATGGTTTTTGAAACAGTTGTTGATGACGATCGTTGTGTCGGTGGGAATCGCCGCCTGGGGCGCACTCCCGTCCCGGGCTCAGGCGCAGGATACCCCTCCGCAGATCCCCGCGGAGCAACCGATACCACCAAAACCGGGTGAGCCGGACGCTTCGGACGAGACAAAGCAGGGCGCGCGGCAAGGCAAGAGCAAGCTAGAGAAGGAAACTGGAACCGTAAACGACCGCATTCTCACGGTAATGCCGAACTACGGCACCGTCGAAAATGCCGATAGCTTGCCGCCGATTTCAACCGGCCAGAAGTACCGGCTCGCCACCGCAGGAGTGTTTGACTATTTCACCTTCCCGTTCAACGGGGTTCTGGCGGCGATCGCACAAGCGAATAACAATCCGCAATCCTGGGGACAAGGGTGGGACGCGTACGCGAAACGTTACGGCTCGTCTTTTGCCGACAATGGAATCGGCACCTACATGACCACCGCCGTCTTTCCTAGCCTGCTCCACGAAGACCCCCGCTACTACCAGTTGGGACGCGGGAGCGTCTCTCACCGCGCTTTTTACAGCGTGAGCCGGCTGTTCGTCTGCCGAACAGATTCCGGACGGACGCGCTTCAACTACTCGGAATCGATCGGAAATGCTGTGGCCGCGGGCATCTCGAATGCTTACCATGCGCCGGAAGATCGCACATGGAGCAGCAACCTGACTACTTATGCAATGTTGGACATGTGGGACGGACTCTCGAACCTGATGAAGGAGTTCTGGCCAGACGTCCATCGCAAGATGCAAAAGAAGAACAAGCCGGAGACAACACCCCCGCAATAGTTTTTGCCCGGAACCTCAATCCTCCCTCGAACATGCAACCGTTGGGCAATCCAGGCATCTATTTCCCTAGCGAAGAGGGTCGGAGGGGTGATTCGGGGACAGCACGCTTGGGGAAATAACAAAATTCGTGCCCATTCTTAGGAGAAGTTTCTGTTGACTCGATTTGCTGCAATACTATTTGTCTGTTTTGGCTTTGCAGGTTTCTTGACGCCGGGGTCCGTGGCTCAACAAACGGGGTCACCGGTGGACCCTGCTCCCGCAATCCAGGCGGCGGATCCGGAAGCTGCGGATTCGCCGAAACCCACGTCTGATCCCGGGCCCATTGTGGAGGTTGCGCCAACGATTCCGATCTCGAAGCAGCAACCGAAGCGCATCCTGGGAATCATGCCGAACTACCGGGCAGTCAGCGCGGGGGCGATTCCTCCTCCTCCCACGCCCAAACAGGCTTTCAAGATCGCCACCCAGAACAGTTTCGACTATTCCTCATTCATCTTTGTAGGCATCACCTCAGGACTGGCTCAGGCCACCGACGCGCATCCGGCGCTGGGGGAAGGCATTGCGGGCTACGGACAGTATTACTGGCGAGGTTTTGTCGATAAGACCGACGGGAACTACCTTGTGATTTTTGCCTTGCCGACCGTGTTTCATCAAGACGAACGATATTTCGCGATGGGACAGGGTGGTTTTTGGAAGCGCGGGATTTACGCCGCCTCCCGCATATTAATTACGCCCAACTATCAGGGGCACAACTCCTTCAATGCCTCTGAAGTATTCGGACGAGCCGCGGCCCAGGGCATTTCCATTTCCTATTATCCCAGTTCAGACCGCACGGCCGGAGCACTGGCGGTGAAGTACGGATGGGCCATGGGACGGGACGCGCTCACCAACGTGTTTCGAGAGTTCTGGCCAGACATTGCCACCCACGTGCTGCACCGGCATCCGTAAGCAGAAGCGACGAAATTCGACTCTCCTGGATAGTATTCTTTGTGGTCGAATGCCGTTCAAGCCGTAGAAGAGAAGAGCAACTTCATGACGTTTGTAGTGCAACCCAGTGTTTTGCTCCTGCTGATGGCCTTTCTTGCATCTTCATCTGCGGCCCAACAGACCACGTCGCCGAAGGAATCTTCGCCTCCAGCCGAACAAACGGGCAAAGCCAAAGACACGCAAGACACGGCCACTCAGGACAAACATCCAGGTACGTCGAATGACCGGCTTCTCTTTGCCCTCCCGAATTTCTTGACGTTGGAAAAGGGAGGGAAACTTCCGCCACTCACGACCAAGCAAAAATTTGCCGTCGTGGCGCGGAGTACGTTCGATCCCGTGCAGTTTCCGTGGTGGGGCTTGCTGGCGGGCATCGGCCAGGCGAGCAACTCCGAACCTGCTTACGGGCAGGGCCTGGAGGGCTACGCGAAGCGGTACGCGACTACGGCCGCTGACGGCATCATCCAAAATTTCATGGCCTCAGCGGTACTCCCATCCCTGCTGCATCAGGACCCGCGATTCTTTCAGTCCGGCAAGGGTGGGTATGCCCGCCGGACGGGCTATGCTGTCAGCCGGATGTTCGTCACCCGCGGCGATTCCGGACATTCCCAATTCAACTACTCCGAGATTGTTGGCAGCGCCGCCGCTGCTGCCATCTCCACCTACAGCTACCATCCGCGAGGCACGTACATCAGCACGCCGACCAACCCGCACATGTTCATCGGTTCCGATCGGACGCTGGAGAATACTGCCCAGGTGTGGGGAACGCAGGTTGGCCTCGATGCGTTCACCACCGTCCTGAAAGAATTCTGGCCTGACATCCATCGCGCTGTGTCACGCAAGCACAAAAGCAACACCGGCAACCCTGCAGCACCTCCGGCTCCGTAGCACCGTGGGCAACGAAATCCCGACCCGCGTTTTTACCAACCTCCTGTGATTCGAATCACAGCATGGTCGCCATTGACTCCATAACATCTCTCCAGTTGTCGAGCTGCGTAGATGCCCCAGCTCGACCTTGGACAGCTGGGAGAAGCTCATGAAATGGATGCTGGTGGCGGTTGCCGCCGCCGTGCTTGCGGGTGGCTTATATGCGGGTGGACCGGCTCCGGCAGTGAGCACCATCATCGTCGATTATCCATCCGAAGGATCCCTGTTTCCTCCTGACATTATTGCCCCCACATTTCAGTGGCGTGACGCGGAGGCAGCCGCAACCGCATGGCGCATTGATGTGACCTTCGCCGACCGTGCCCACCCTCTGCAGTTGTGGTCGCAGGGCGAGAAGATGAAGCTGGGGGAACTCGACACGAGCCTGGTGGGCTACGTTCCACCCACGCTGACACCCGAGCAAGAAGCGGATCACATCTGGAAACCGGATCCGAAGACATGGGCGGAGATCAAGAAGCATTCTGTGAAAGGACGCGCCACGGTCACGTTAACAGGGTTTCGCAGTCAGAGCGCGAGTGAGCCGGTTTCGCAGGGCCAGGTCAACATTCAAACTTCGACAGATCCTGTGGGCGCACCCATCTTCTATCGCGATGTGCCGCTCATTCCGACTCCGCCGGAGCAGGGTGAACGGGGAGTGATCAAGCCGCTGCCGGATTCGGTGCTTCCCAAGATCAAGTGGCGGCTGCGCTACATTTCCGGCACCGAGAACAAAGTCGTAATGGACGGTCTGCCCACGTGCGCGAACTGTCATTCCATTGCGCGCGACGGGAAGACGCTCGGGATCGACGTCGACGGGCCGCAGAATGATAAAGGCCTGTACGGCTTGATCCCGATCCACAAAGTCAGTTCCATCAGCAACGACTACATCATTCACTGGAGCGCGTTCAGCGACAAGCTGGCGCAGAAGCGCTTCGGATTCATGTCGCAGGTTTCGCCCGACGGCAAATTCGTCATCACCTCGATTGACGTACCCGGCGGGCACGGAACGCGGGTGGTGGACCGGCTCTACAACGGATTCTTCACGGACTACGGATTCGGGCAGGTGTTCTTCCCCACCCGGGGAGTGCTCGCGTGGTACAGCAAAGATACCGGCAAGCTGCACGTTCTACCCGGAGCGGACGATCCGAACTTTGTGCAGACCAGCGCGTTCTGGAGTCCCGACGGCAAATATTTGGTGTACTCGCGAGGCGTCGCCAAGGATCCGTACGAGACTGGACATCCGAGGGCGCTGTATGCCAACGATCCCAACGAAACGCAGATGCAGTACGACCTGTACAAGATCCCGTTCAACGACGGCAAAGGCGGGAAGACAGAAAGGCTGATCGGCGGCTCGGAGAACGGGATGAGCAATAACTTTCCGAAAGTGTCTCCGGACGGAAAGTGGATTGTTTTCGTGCGCAACAAGAATGGTCTGTTGATGCGGCCCGACAGCCACCTGTACATCGTGCCGTTTGCGGGAGGAAAAGAGCGTCTGCTGAACTGCAATCTGAAGACGATGAACTCGTGGCACAGCTGGTCGCCGAACGGACGCTGGCTGGTGTTCTCGTCGAAGACTCCTTCGCTCTATACGCAGATGTATCTGACGCACATCGACGAGAATGGCAACGACTCACCGGCCGTGCTGATCGAGCATGCAACCGAGTCGAACCGCGCGGTAAACATTCCTGAGTTCATGAATATCGCGCCGGGCGGGTTGGAAAAGATCGACGCTCCGGCAACGGAGTTCTATCGCTTGTTCGATGTTGCGGTGCAGTTGGCGGACAAGAAGCAGTATGACGCGGCCGTGCCCGCGTGGAAGCAGGCTCTGACTCTTGCGCCTGAGGATCCGCGGGGACATAACAACCTGGGCATCGCGCTGGTGGCGACCGGCAAATACGACGAGGCGATCGTGGAGTACCGGAAGTCGTTGGAGCTGAATCCCTCGAGTTCACAGACGCACAACAATCTGGGAAGCGCGCTGGCGGAGATGGGAAGGGTCGATGAAGCTCTGCCCGAATTCCAGAAGGCTGTGGAGCTGAATCCGGACAACGGCGCGGCGCGAGTGAATTTAGGAAATGCTCTGGCCGCACAGAATGGGCACCTGGACGAGGCGATCCAACAGTTGAATAAAGGGATCGAGATGCAGCCCGAGTCGGCAGGTGCACAGAATGGGCTGGGAGTCGCACTGGCGCGGGCAGGCCGGCTCGACGATGCGGTGCTGCACATGGAGAAAGCTGTTTCTCTGGCCCCGCAAGCCCCCGACTATCGCTACAACTTTGGACGCGTCCTGGCCGCAAAGGGAGATCTTTCGGCAGCGGTGGTGCAGTTCGAAGAGGCGGCGAAACTTACGTCGATGCAAGAGCCGGTGATTTTGGAGATGCTCGCGGCCACCTATTCTGATACCGGACGATATGCGGAGGCCGTGAGCACGGCGCGGCGGGCTCTGGAAATGGCGATTACGCAGCGGAACGAAGCGCTGGCCGCGAGGCTGAAAGCTAGCTTGGCGCGATACGAGGGGCTGGCTCGGAGCGGGACGGCGCCAACAGCAACGCCGTAGCGATTCAGACTAGCCTTGTGGAGCGCCAGCGTGTCTCCAGCATCCTGCCGGCTGTCGCGAAGCCATCTAGGACCGCTCGGTCCGTATCGCTACATCATCCGCCTAGGCTCGAATGCCCGGTCCACCACCAGTTCCGGATGCAGGCGACGGAAGGTCTCGGCCACATGGCAGTTCCAGCAGACTGGCTGATGTGTAGCAAAAACTTCAGGAAGCTGCTGGGGACGGAATTCCCTCCACTCGGCGGTCTTGGCATCCGGGCCTAACAACGCCGGCGCGTGATCGAGGTGACGAAGCTCGCCGATCGGCTTGTGGCAGAACGCACAGCTCTTCCCTTCGTACCACTGCGCGACAATATTCCATACCAGGCAGTTGGCGGGACCGACCTCGATCTGGCTCAGGCACTCCTGGCCGCAGTCCTCGCGCTCGGGCCAGCGGGAACATTCTTTCAGGCGCAGCGTGGGCTCGGAGAGAAACGCACCGATGGCGGCTTCGCCGGCGGCAACATCGACCGCTTCCGGTTCGTGCGTCTCGGGGCACCTGATCAGACGTTTTCCGCGGTAGTTGAAGTATGCGCGAATTCCGGGGATGGCGCGAAAAACGAAGAGACCAACCGCCAGCACGACCACAATGAGCGTGACGAACAATGTAACCGTCATGGAGCACCTCCTGGAAGGCAGCCTGCAGAATCATTCATCCGCAAAAGAGCTGACCAACCCGCACTCTGGGCATCTACAGGATCGTTGCGAGAGGCGGATTATGCGGTGCCTTGCATCACCCGAAAATGTGATTAGGCTCACTTTTAGCGGTGGCATCACCAGCCGGGCTGCGCCCGGCTTCAATGACCTATCGGTGACGGATGATGGCTTCCGCGCAGCTGCATCTTCACCGCTACCGACAGACGCCGGATGCCCTCGCGGATTACTTCGGGCTGACAGTACGAGAAGTTCAGGCGCATGTGGCGCCCGCCTTCGTGACCGTTGTTGGCGTAGAAGGGGCCTCCGGGTACGAAGGCGACATCCTCGGCCAGAGCCGCAGCCAGCAGCGTCTGGGAATCGTTGCCTTCTGGCATGCTCACCCACAGGAAAAGACCTCCCTGAGGATGCGTCCAACTCACTTCGGGTGGGAAGTATTCGTGCAAAGCGTTCAGCATCACATCGCGGCGCTCGCGATAGACCTGGCGAATCAGCTTGACGTGCTGGTCGAGGAATCCATCGCGCGCAACTTCGTAGGCGACGTACTGATTGAAAGTCGACGTGTGCAGATCGGCGGCCTGTTTCAGCTGCACTAACTTGCTGATCACGTCTTCGGGCGCAACGATCCACGCCAGGCGAATTCCGGGTGCCAGTGTCTTTGAGAACGTGCTTAAGTAGATGACATTGCCGAGCGTGAAGCCGTTGTCGCGGCGCAGGTTCTCGCGATCGAGCACCACCAGCGGCGCGATATGCTGGCCTTCGTACCGCAGCTGGCCGTAGGGGTCGTCTTCGACAATCGGGATGCCGTACTTATCGGCGAGCAGAATGAGTTGGTGGCGGCGGCCCTCGGACAACGTGACTCCCGCAGGGTTCTGGAAGTTCGGCAAGACGTACATGAACTTCGGACCGGCTCGAAGGCTGGGATCGAGTTGGTCGGTGAGCAGCCCATCATCGTCGACAGGAACAGAAACATATTGCGCGCCGTAGACGTTGAACGCCTGCAGGGCACCAAGGTATGTGGGCGCTTCGACCAGGACGCGGTCTCCTCGATTGATGAGCAACTTGCCAATCAGATCGAGAGCTTGTTGCGACCCGGATGTGATCAAGACGTTCTCTGCGCTGGCAACGATGCCGTAGCGGGCTAGGTTGCGGGCAATCATCTCCCGCAAGGGTGGATAACCCTCGGTCGCGGCGTATTGCAGAGCTTCTGGACCGTGCTCGGTCAGGACTTTGTGGCAGGCTTCTTCAAAGCGCTTCACCGGGAATACGTCGGGCGCGGGAAGGCCACCGCCGAAGGAGATGATCTCGGGCTTCTGGGTGACCTTGAGAAGTTCCCGGATGGCTGAGCTTTTGACTCCCAGCGTGCGCTGCGCGTACCGCGACTTCCAGAGCGTGGACATCGCGAAAGCCTCCAAAACCCAAGGTTTCAAAGTTTCAAGGTTTCGAAGGTTTCAAACTCAAACCGACAAATTTTGAAACCTTGAAACTCTGAAACCTTGAAACTTCTACTTTAGTCTTCGCCCACCAGTTCCGGCTCAACCGAAACATGAACATGCGGGTGAGCGTATGTATCGTTTTCCTGTGCGTCGACAACCGCGATCGCCGCCACATTCACTACGACTTCGACCGTTGCGGAACGTTGCAGCACGTGGACCGGGCGGCTCATTCCCATGAGAATCGGACCAATCAGTTCGCCGCCACCAATCTTCGCCACCAGTTTAGTTGCAATATTGGCGGAGGCGAGGTCGGGGAAAATCAGCACGTTGGCGCCGCCCTTCAGCGTGCTGAAGGGATACTGCTCTTCGATGATCTCGGGAGAAAGAGCCTCGTCCGCCATGATTTCGCCGTCCACGATCAGCGTAGGGTCGGCGAACTTGATCAGCTCGACCGCTTTCCGCACCTTGGTGCAGATGGGGTGATCGACACCGCCGAAGCTGGAGAACGACAGCATGGCCACTCTCGGGATCAGGTCGAAGCGTCGGGCCATGTGGGCGGTGCACAGTGCAATCTCGACCAAGTCTTCCGCGGTGGGCTCAATGTTCACGCTGGCGTCGGCCAGGAAGAAGACCTCTCCTTTGCGCGTGATCACGGCATAGCACCCGGAGACCCGGTGCAACCCTTCGCGCATGCGGACAATCTGCAGCGCTGGACGAATCGTGTCCGGGAAATGCTGGGTCACCCCGGAGACCAGCGCGTCGGCGTCGCCCATGTGCACCATCATCGAGCCAAAGACGTTGCGGTTGTTGATTAGCGTATGAGCTTCGTGCAGCGTGACCCCGCGGCGTTGCCGCAAGCGGAATAACTCAAGGATGTAGTTCTCGCGATGATCCGAGGTTGCGGGATCGACAATCTTCATGCCTTCCAGATCCACGCCGAGTTCCTGCGCCCGGCTCTGAATCGTGGCCGGATCGCCAAGCAGAATCGGGTGTCCAATTTTCTCCTCGACCAGCACGCGAGAAGCGCGCAGTATTTTTTCGTTGTCCCCTTCGGGGAAGACCACTTGCTTGGGATTGGCCTGCGCTTTATGAATCATGGTGCGCGAAACTTCGTAGGCCTTGCCTAACCGGCGCTCGAGCTGCGCGCGGTAGGTCTTGAGATCGACGGGCTCCTGCGCGACGCCGCTGCGCATGGCGGCTTCGGCGACGGCGGAGGCCTCCCACATCAGCACACGCGGATCGAAGGGCTTCGGAATGAGATATTCGCGACCAAACTGCAGGCGGGCAACGCCGTAAGCACGGCACACGGAATCCGGCACATCTTCTTTGGCCAGATCCGCCAGCGCATGCGTAGCAGCCAGTTTCATTTCTTCATTGATGGCTGTCGCGCGCACGTCGAGCGCTCCGCGGAAAATAAACGGGAAGCCGAGAACATTGTTGACTTGGTTAGGATAGTCGGAGCGTCCGGTGGCGATGATGACATCGGGCCGCGCGGCCTTGGCTTCTTCGTAGGTGATTTCCGGATCGGGATTGGCCATGGCGAAGACGATTGGGTCGGGTGCCATGGAGCGGATCATCTCCTGATTGATGGCGCCTTTCACGGAGAGTCCGGCAAACACGTCAGCGCCAACCAGCGCTTCGGCGAGCGTGCGCAGGGGCGTGTCTTGCGCAAAACGATCTTTGTATTTGTTCATGCCAGCCGTGCGGCCCTTGTAGACGACGCCCTTGGTGTCGCAGAGGATGATGTTTTCGCGCCTCACGCCCAGCTGCACATAATGCTCGGCGCAAGCGATTCCGGCGGCTCCAGCGCCATTGAAAACCACCCGCACGCGGCTGATATCTTTGCCGACAACTTCAAGAGCATTCAATAGCGCCGCGCCGGAGATGATCGCCGTTCCGTGCTGGTCGTCGTGGAAGACGGGAATCTTCATCGTCTTGCGCAGTTCTTCCTCGATCTGGAAGCAGTCGGGAGCTTTGATGTCTTCGAGATTGATGCCGCCAAACGTGGGCTCGAGCAACTGGCAGAGCTTGATGATCTCTTCGGGATTCTTGCTGTTCACTTCAATGTCGAACACGTCGACATCGGCAAAGCGCTTGAAAAGGACCGCCTTGCCTTCCATCACGGGCTTGCCGGCGAGGGCTCCAATGTCGCCCAAGCCAAGCACGGCGGTGCCGTTGCTCAGAACCGCGACCAGATTACCGCGGCCTGTGTATTTGAAGGCGTCCTGCGGATTCTTCTGAATTTCGAGACAGGGCTCGGCGACGCCGGGTGTATAAGCCAGGCTCAGATCGCGCTGCGTACGGCAGGGCTTGGTCGGCGTAACTTCAATTTTTCCCGGGCGCTCCCCATTGTGATAATCGAGGGCCTGCTGCTTGCTGATTAACATGATTTCCTCCGTGCGTCCGCGGGCGCGAACTGCGGCCATTCCAGGCTACCCACACTCTTGGGTATATGCCCGGGGTCGTAGCTGGGCTGTGATTGCGATCACATTTCGTGGTGAGCGTAGAGTCGTCGGCCGGACCGCGGTTCCTGTCAGCTTCGGGTTGAGTTGCGGAGAATTCGTTCCGCATCACGGGCCCCGCGCGCCAAACCAGCGACATGAGCTACTCTTTCGGGCTCCTCTTCCACATAGGCACGCAGGGATTCCAGCTATGCACGTCTTTCTGGAAATCGCGGCCCGCATGGGTGGCGCCCACGCTCGCGAGGTCCTCGACGGGGGACTTCAGCAGTTCGGCAATATAGAGCTCGACCTGCTCGCGGAGGCGAGGATTCTTCAAAGCCTCGCGGAGTTCGTTCTTTTCAATGTGGGTGAATCCGCCACACAGCGGACATTTCACAACGTCGTCGTTCACCATTGCTGGCCTCACGATCGGGGAATGTCGCGGGCGTGCCGCTCTGCACCGTTCCCGCCGCTCCATTAGAGGATGGGAACGGTTCTGGGGCAGTGACATTGGTCGCTCGGGGGGGTGACGGGAGTCACAGGTTGCGATGAGGTGCGGAATCCAAGAACGATCTGTCCCCTCCCGAATCAATGATGGATCGGTATCATGTTCTGGCGCGGACGAACCGTTACTGCTCGGGATGAAGCCGACGAGTTGTCGCTTCCAGGCACTATCTTAAATACGGTGCCCGGGCCACCGCATCCGCCGCCTTCGGACGTTGTGCCGTAGAAGCTGCCGTCCGCACCCTGCGCCAAGGCCGCAACAGGATATGCACCGTCCGGGGAGTTGCTGAAGGAATGCAGCGTGGTCAGCGTGCCGCTCGGAGTGATTTTGAATGCAGTACCATAACCGTTCGCGCCGCCAGAGTACGTAGTGCCGTAGAAGTTGCCGTCTGAGGCCTGTACCAAGCCGGCAAGAGGACTTGCACCGTCGGTACCGCTGAAAGAATACAGCGTAGTCAGGGTGCCGGCAGGAGTAATCTCAAACACAGTGCCCTTGTTGTTGCTACCGCCGCTGGAGGTGGTGCCGTAGAAACTCCCGTCGCTGCCCAGCACCAAGTTGGCATAGGGATTTGAACCGTCAGCACCTGCGAAGGAGTGGAGCGTGGTCAACGTGCCACCCGGAGTTATCTTAAACACAGTGCCGTCGTTACCGGCGCCTCCAACGTCGGTGGTACCGTAGAAATTGCCGTCGCTGCCGAGCGCTAAGCTGCCGAAGGGGGCCATGCCGTCGGCGCCCCCGAAGTAATGCAGCGTCGTTAGTGTGCCGCTGGGAGTTATCTCGAACACACTGCCGCAATTGCCGCAACTGCTGCTGAAGCCGTCGGCGGTATTGCCGTAGAAGTTCCCGTCGCCGCTGACTACCAAGCCACTCGGACCCTTGCCGTCGGTGCCGCTGAAGGAATATAGCGTGGTGAACGTGCCGCCGGGAGTGACCTTGAACACAGTGCCGTCGCTACTTGCGCCGCCTTGGCCGGTGGTCCCGTAAAAGTTGCCGTCCGTGCCCTGCACGAGGGTGCCAGAGCCAGAGCCGTCTGTACCGTCGAACGAATGCAGAGGGGTCAGCGTGCCGCTAGGAGTGATCTTGAAAACGGTGCCGTACTGATTCCCGCCCGCGAGGACACCCAAACCTGAGCTTCCGGCGGTGGTACCGTAGGAGTTTCCGTCACTCCCCTGTACCAGTGCGGCAGCGGGAATCCCGCCGTCAGTACCGCCAGTGAAACTGTACAACACACTTTCCCCACCGCTCGATGAACTGATTGAACTGCAGGAAGCCCCTGGGTTCGTCACCAGTCCCGGGAAGACGCTTTGTGGAGAATTGTTATTCCCCGGCGGCAGGGTGGCTGTGATCATAAACGCAGCATAGTTCGTGGTACTCGACAGCGGCGCTGTGGGAGCCGTAATTGTGAGGTGAACCACGCTTCCGTTGAGTCCGAGATTCTGATCGAGGCTCAATCCGAGGACGTTCGTGTTTGCACTGTTGGAGTTGAGTTGCGTCACCGCGATGTTAACTGGCGCGGTCAAGAGCCCATCGCTGAAAACGTTGATTGGGACGGTCACACTGGCGCCAGGCGCAATCCCCACGGAAGCATTCGTATCGCCAGGATAGGTGGACGCGAGATAGGTGTCAGGCAGAACCGGATAAGCGCCAAACCCATTTCCCAGGTTCGAGGAACCGGCAGTCGTGCACGGGCCTTGACCACTATTTACCGCCAAATCGGACCAGATGCCGTACATCGACTGGGAGAAAGAAGAATCAAAGTACTGACTGAACCGTTGGCACATATCCGCGATTTCGAGTTCAGATCCGGTGGAACCCCATGCCGCACGGTCGTGATTGAGCACGCCATATCCCTTAAAGAAGGGGTCGGTGGAAGCTTCGGCAAGTTCATGGTATTGAGCGTAAGCATGATTTGCCACACTGTAGCCGGCTGCACCACAAACGGAACCTGCTGAGTGGTACCGATCAGGGCATAAGAATGGTAGGGATTGGGATCGTCGGTAATTGTGGTTGCCGACGGGTAGTACATGACAAAAATCTCAGAGCCGTCGAGGGTCGCCCACGACACCGCGTTCGCTGACACGTAGGCATTAATGCCAGCAGTCGTAGTGGTTGCGGGGGCCGCGGAGGTCAGGGCGACGGGCGTGCTTATAGTAGCCGGCCCAACCCCATATTCCGCCAGAGCCGACCACTCGGGGGAGACAATGAGCGATTGCAAGAATGCGACCGTGGCGGATTGGTCCGGAGTGTTCGAGAAGAATACCGGAATGATCCTGGGATTGGGAATGATGCTCGGAGGTGTTTGGAACCCCTGAACGAGAGGATACGGCGCATTAAAAGCCGGATACGAGGTGGATGGCGGCGGCAGCAGCGAACAGGCGACCGACACCGCTACCGGGCCATTCGCCTGACCCGAGGCTCCGGTGACGGTGCAAGACTGAAGAGCAGGTTGAACGCTGACCGTAACCGAGTAGGTTGCATTTGCAGCAATCTGTGTCGCGAACTGCTGGGTCGAATCGTCTTGGAACGTGAGAGTGTCCGTTCCGTTATCGAGAACGGTAACGCTCGTGCCGGAAGCCAGCCCGGAAACGGTAACAGACACAGGATAAGTAACAGGCGGCGGTACGATAGTGCTCGAACCGCTGGATCCTCCTCCACAAGCGGACATCGACAGAAGCAAGCAGGCGATTGCCAGCCAAGCGCCAAGACGATGCATGAGCGATCCTGATTTCTTTTGGATTATTGTTGCGGGTTCGTTCATCGAAAGCCCGCAATCATAAGGCAGCGCCGCGCGGGAACAGACTTGCACGCCTCCCCGCCGGAGCCCGACAGTATAGTCCAAATTGTCAAGAATATGTGCGAGCGTGGTGAGGAGTGGCTTTCAGCACCCGTCCGTAACAGATTCAGGCTCACCCTCATCGCGAGGCATGCGGTTTGATCTTCAGGCTCGTCCAGTCTGTCGCATGGAATCCCTCAGCTTTCGCTCGGGCTGCCTGTCGTCCGTGTTGAGAGATTCGGAGCGTCCTGCTACCGGGGCACACAGACTTGACGAAATCGCTGCCGCCGCCCGACTCCTTCGGGCGCATCGACCCCTCCTCGATTCCTTGTGTTTTCAATGGCTTACCTTCCCAATCACCTCCGGCTCACCCGCGATTCACCCGCCTCGGCGGCAATCCATCTACGAATCAGGGCGCGTGCATTGAAGGTTTTGCGCGGCGGCCGCAGAGTCGGCACAGCAAGAAAATTTACGGAGCACAGCTCCTGGAGGCGTTATGAAAAACACGAGATTCGCAGTCACGGCCGCTTTCGCTTTGTTGGTTATGCTCACCCCTGTATTCGGGCAATCAGCCGGCATCCGGGTGGATGTGCCGTTCAAGTTCGTCGTGGGGAACACTACCCTCGCTGCGGGAGAGTACAAGGTCAGCGTGATGAAGCCGGGAATGTTGCAGATACAGCGGACGGACGGTCGTGGGACGGCATCGTTCATGACCAGCTATACCGGTGGCGGCCCCTATCAGGACCGGCGGGAAAGACTGATCTTCCACACTTATGGCGACCATTTCTTCCTGTCGCAAGTGTGGGTCGCTGATGTGAATCCAGGACACGAGTTGTACGTCTCGGCAACGGAATTGGAATACGCGCGAACGGCGCACCAGACTCAAACCGTTCTGGTGGCGGAGGGACAATCCCACAAATAAACCGATTGGCCAGAGGCTTAAGGCGAAGCCCGGAGAAATCCGGGCTTCATTTTTTGGGGGTCTACTTATATTCCAGGTCGAAAGCGTAGATTCCTTCGATGCCCGTATCGCGGGTCGTGACGGGCCTGTCATCGGGAGAGAGGCCGAACCAGCCGCCGTCGAATCGATCAAGATAATAGGCCGTACTTCTAAATCCTGCCAGGGACGCGATTTGTTCTCTTGAGTGGGTCGATACATCAACGCGAATCAGCGAACTGCCTTCCTGGGCGTAAACAAACTTGCCATCATGCGACCAAGACTCCCATCCTAAACCGGTGCTGGCGACGAGTTCCTGCCAGGTATTGCCGGTGAATGTGAACAGCATGAGCTTCTGCGAGGGCCCGTTCAGCGCAACCAGGTGGCTTCCGTCCGGCGACCAACGGGGACTCCACATGCCCTCCGACCCGGGCACCTTGGACGACTGGAGATTTCGGAGATCGAGGATCCGGATTTCGAGGTCTCCTCCTTGCGAACCGGCTGCGTAAGCAATCGAGTGTCCGTCGGGAGACCATGTCGGGTCCCCGACATCGGGTGTACCCACGAGGAGCAAATTCGGAGCCCCGCCATCCGCGCTGACCACATACATTCGTTTCGGAGTCGTTTCGTTCATTTGGCGCCGGTCGCCGTTTGCCATGTCGGTGAACACGATCAGTTTTCCGTCGGGAGACCAGCGAGGATTCAATAAAGCGACTGGAGGCGAAGTGAGTTGTCGTTTCTCGCTACCATCGATCTTGCTCCGCCATAGCGTGCCTTCAGGGTAGGAGACATAGGTCATCCATCGACCGTCGCGCGTAAAGTCTACATAGGAAGCAGAAATCCCTTCGAGATAGGGAACGAACTTATGGGAGGCGCGATCATATACCGACAGTTCGCCCTGGTGTTCCACGCCGATGGCGAAGAGTTGCCGGCCGTCCTTGCTGATCGAGGGTATCCCGATCGATGTCGGACCAAAAGTCAACTGTTGGGGAGGAGAGGGGCTCCTGCCCCAACGGGACGACTCGTCCGCCACCGCCCACAGGCTGTTTCTATCGCCGTCCCAGGCAGTGAAAAAAAAGATCTTTCCGTCGAGACTCCAAGTCCCCCCGAATGTGAAGTTCTGCCCGGCAACAGCAACATGCGGGTTGGTTCCGTCCGCACGCACCTCCCAAATATTCCTATCAATCGTCGCGGAATAAGAAAACTCCATAAACCGGATGCGAGTTCCGTCTGGCGACAAGGTTGGGGAAAAGGCATTCGGAGATAATGCGAGACGGCGAATTTCAGTTCCGTCAGCGCTGGCGCGACACAGTTCCTTTCCGTCGCGGCCGAAGAAGATGCCTCGGCCATCCTGGGTCCAAATCGGCGAATCCGCATTTTTCAAGATCAGGCGGGGTGGTCCTACAGGGAGAGGTTGGCTCCAGACATTCGTTTGGCTTGGTTGCGTCAGGTCGGGAACGACAAAAAGCAACTGCGACCCATCCCGTGAAATGTCTTGTAGAGTGCCTCTGACAGTTTCGATCGCCGATTCTGCTCCCCCCGTCACGGGAACCTGCATCGTGGTCAAGCCGCCCGGGCGGTCTTCCTGGAAATAGACCGAAGGGCCATCGGTCAAGGGTTTCAACGGCCACAGCTTCGGATAGGCGTTCCTCACGAGCGGATGTGAACCCGTAATCCTCGGCAGTGGAGCGGGCCTGCTCCCCAAGAAGATCAGCACTCCGGCGCCCGCGAGGAAGGCGACCGCGCAAGCGGCCAGCCAAGGGATGCCGGGAATACGCCTCGTCCCCGCAGCGGGAGGAGCTACCTTGGTTTCGGGCGCGACCACCGCCGCGGCTGCCTCGGAGGCCGGCTCAACTTTGCCGATGAAGCGGTACCCTCGCTTGGGCAGAGTCTCAATGTAGCGTGGCGCGTCGGCTTCGTCGCTCAACGCCTGGCGAAGTTTCTTTACCGCTGTGTTCAGGCTGTGATCGAAATCAACGAACGTATCGGCGGGCCACAAACGTTGCTGGATTTCCTCGCGAGTCACCAGTTGCCCCGGTTTAGCCAGCAGCATTTCCAGAATTTGGACGGGCTGGCCCTGCAACTTCAACCGGACCCCGTCCTGGCGCACTTCTCCGCACAGCGGATCGAGTTCAAAAGGACCGAAACGAACGATTGGATTCTGACCTGACGCCATGGCGCACCCGAGAGACAAGGAAGTATAACGGAGGAGAGTCGACAATGAAACTTTGCCCCCTCAACCAAATCCGTCGCAGGGTTCGGCCATCACTGTGAAAATGAGCCGATCGATTGCTGGATCGAAGTCCGGATGTCAGTGACTCAGCGCACTCGATTCCGTGATTGGAACTGACGTTCCCCCAAAAGTAATCCCGTCAACGTTTACGCCGCTTCCCCTTCCCTGCTAACATCATTGGTTTACAACTCAACACTCAACCAAACCTGATCACGCCTTCATAAAACTAACGGAGGAAACATGGCAATCAAAGTTGGCATCAATGGCTTCGGAAGAATCGGCCGCAACGTTTTGCGCGCTTCGCTCAAGGATCCAAACCTGGACTTCGTCGCGGTCAACGACCTCACGGATCCCAAAACGCTGGCCCATCTTCTGAAGTATGATTCGGTGCTGGGCAACCTTCCCAATCAAGTTTCGGCCGGGCCCGACAGCATTACCGTCGACGGCAAGACCATCAAAGTATTCAAAGAGAAGGATCCCGCGGCTCTGCCCTGGGAGTCCGTAGGCGCGCAGGTCGTGATCGAGTCCACCGGGCGTTTCACCGATGCCAATGACGCCAAGAAGCATATGCGCGGGCCAGTGAAGAAGGTCATCATCTCGGCTCCGGCGAAGAATGAAGACATCACGCTGGTGCTAGGCGTGAATCACGAGAAATACGACGGTTCGAAGCACCACGTGATCTCGAATGCCTCCTGCACCACGAACTGCCTCGCGCCCGTCGCCAAAGTCATCCAGGATGAGTTCAAGATCGTCTGCGGCACCATGACGACTATCCACTCCTACACCAACGATCAGGTGATCCTCGACTTCCCGCACAAGGATCTGCGGCGCGCCCGTGCCGCCGCAATAAACATGATTCCGACTTCAACCGGGGCGGCGAAGGCCTTGAAACTGGTCATTCCGGAACTCGGCGGCAAGATCGACGGATTCTCGATGCGCGTGCCGACGCCCAACGTTTCGGTGGTCGACTTCGTCGTATGGGTCGAGAAAAAGACGACCAAGGAAGAAGTAAATGCAGCGCTGAAGAAGGCGACCGAGTCGGGACCGCTGAAGGGATATCTCGGCTACGAAGAACACGAACTGGTATCGTCGGACTTCAAGGGCGACCCGCGTTCTTCGATTGTGGATTCGCCCTGTACCATGGTGGTCGGCGGCAATTGCGTGAAGGTGATCTCCTGGTATGACAACGAGTGGGGATACTCCTGCCGCGTGCGCGACCTGATCAACTACATCGCGAGTAAGGGCCTGTAAGAACCATTTGTCATCCTGAGGCGGGCGTAGTTTGCCCGCCGAAGGAACTTGGGCGAGCCGCGCGCTGCGTCGCATTCTTTGCGACGCATGAATCGCGTGTTTGGCTCGCTTCCTTAATACTGCCTCCAAAAGGACGATCAGCCATGTCCAAGCTTTCCATTCGTGATCTGCCGCTCAATGGGAACCGGATTTTCATGCGCGTCGACTTCAACGTGCCGCTCGAAGACGGGCGCGTCATGGACGATACCCGCATCCGCGAAACCCTGCCTACCATCGAATACGCTCTGCGCCATGGAGCGCGCCTGATCCTCGCCTCGCACCTTGGACGTCCCAAGGGCAAGCCCAATCCCAAGATGAGCCTGAAGCCAGTGGCCGAGCGGCTCCGCATGCTGCTCGACAAGGAACTGGCACGCGGCGAAAACGTCGGCTTCTGTCCCGAATGCGTCGGGCCCGAAGCAGAAGAGGTCGCCACCCAGCTCGAGAAGGGCCAGACGCTTCTGCTCGAGAACCTGCGCTTCCATGCAGAAGAAGAAGCGAATGACGAGAAGTTCGCGCGGCAACTGGCGAACCTCGCCGAATATTACGTCAACGACGCCTTCGGTACCGCGCACCGCGCGCATGCCTCCACCGTCGGGATGACCAAGTTCGCAAAGCAATCCGCCGCCGGATTGCTGATGGAAAAGGAACTCAAATACCTCGGCAAGGCGTTGGAGCATCCCGAGGAACCGTTCGTGGCGATCCTCGGCGGCGCCAAGGTCAGCGACAAGATCGGCGTGATCGAGAATCTGATCAAGAAGGTTCAGGTGCTGATCATCGGCGGCGGCATGGCTTACACGTTCCTCAAGGCTCAGGGACACGAAATTGGAAAATCGCTGCTCGAAGCCGACAAGGTTGACCTCGCCAAGCGCTTGCTGGCGGATGCTAAAAAGCGGAATGTGAAGCTGCTGTTGCCGATCGATCACGTGGTCGCGCTGAAACCCGAGGCCAACGCCGTGATTCAGCAGATTGGCGAAGGCCAACCGATCCCATCGGACAAGATGGCGCTCGACATCGGACCGAAGACCATCGAACTGTTCACCGAGGAAATCTCGACCGCACGCACGATTGTGTGGAATGGGCCCATGGGCGTTTTCGAAGTCCCGGGATTCTCGCGGGGCACGTTCAAGATCGCCCATGCGGTAGCGGACAATGGCGGCGCGATTTCGATTGTAGGCGGCGGCGATTCAGTCGCGGCCGTGCATGCCGCCAACGTCGCCGACAAGATCACACACATTTCCACCGGAGGCGGTGCGTCGCTCGAATTCCTGGAAGGGAAAAAACTGCCGGGAGTCGAGGCCCTCACGGATAAGAAGTGACGGACAAGAAGTGACATTCGTGGATAGTCTCGCGCACGGCTTCACGATTCGCCTGCAGCTGGATCACGGCAAAGCAATCGAGATTCACGGCCCTTCCAACATCACCGAGGAAACCACGGACGCGATTGTGAATGCCGCGAATTCATCGCTGCTGGGTGGCGGCGGGGTCGACGGTGCAATTCATGACGCTGGAGGACCCGCGATCCTCGCCGAATGCCGCCAGATTGTCAGCAAGATCGGAACTCTACCCGCCGGACAAGCAGTCATCACCACGGGTGGTCGACTCGCAGCTAAACACGTGATCCACACCGTGGGCCCGATCTATCGCGGCGGCGACTTCGGCGAGGCCGAAACACTGGCTGCTTGTCATCATGAATCCGTGCGACTGGCCAACCAGCATGCCCTTACCTCCTTGGCATTTCCAGCGATCTCTACGGGCGCCTACGGCTATCCTGTAAACGACGCCGCGCCCATTGCCATTTCTGCCACAATCGCGGCCCTAGCCGCTGCGAAGCACGTTACCAAATGCCGCTTCATTCTCTTCGATATCTCAAGCGTGCGCGCCTACCAGCGCGCCGCCGAAATACTTCATCGTTCAAACGCTACTTCCCCATTCCGAATTGAAAGGGCTCACTCATGAGAAAAAAAGTATTGGCCGCCAACTGGAAGATGTACAAAACGCCCGACGAAACCCAGAGTTATTTTCGCGAATTCTTGCCCCTCGTGGCGGGCCATGACCGCGACGAGATCGTGGTCTGCCCGCCTTACACCGACGTCGCGGCTGCTCTGGAATCAGCTCGCGGTTCCAACGTCGCGATCGGAGTGCAGAATGTCCACTGGAAGGCGGACGGCGCTTACACAGGCGAGATCTCCGCGCCGATGTTGTTGTGTCTGGGCGTAACCCACGTGATCATCGGCCACTCCGAGCGGCGCCAGTATTTCGGCGAGACTGACGACACCGTGAACCTGCGTCTGAAAACCGCCCTGGAGTCTGGACTCACTCCGATCTGCTGCGTGGGAGAAGTACTGCAGGAGCGCGAGGCCGGACTTACTGACGACGTGCTGCGCCGCCAGTGCGTACGGGCGTTTCACGCCATCTCGGCGAAGAAGGCCGCGAAGTTGATTGTTGCGTATGAACCAGTGTGGGCGATCGGCACGGGTAAAACCGCAACGCCCGAAATGGCGGCCGAATCGCATGCGGTGATCCGTCGCGAAGCAACTGAAATTTTCGGCGAAGAATTCGCCGGGGAGTTGCGCATTCTGTATGGCGGATCGGTAAAACCTGACAATGCTAAAGCACTCATGTCGCAAGAGGAAATTGATGGAGCGCTGGTGGGCGGTGCGTCGCTCGATCCCAAGTCGTTCTCGGCCATTGTGAAGTACTAAGAGTTGAGCCGGCGGGTCCCGCCCGGGACTCGCCGTATCTCCATTCCCCCGCTCGAACGCGTCTCCTCATCGCCAGGCTGAAGTGATCCCCGTCACTGCACGACCTGCATCTGGCGACTAGATTTTCAATCAAGAGCCACGCAAGTGGGCCCCTCAAAGTAGTTCTTTCCATGCATGAGGAGGTCGTATGCAGCTGTCAAAGCTTCGTGAATTCCTCGACTCCCGCCACATCAGATACCTGGTCATTTCTCACTCTCTTGCCTACACCGCGCAGGGTATCGCCGCCCTGACGCATCTATCGGGCAAGCAACTGGCGAAAACGGTGATCGTCAAAATCGATGGCATCCTGGCGATGGCGGTCGTCCCGGCTCCCGACCACGTCGATCTTGACCGCCTGCGAGCACTGACGGGCGCGCGTGTAGTTGAACTCGCCACCGAGCGCGAGTTCAAAGACGCCTTCCCCGATTGCGAGACAGGCGCAATGCCTCCGTTTGGCAATCTCTACGACATGTGCGTGTACGCCGACCAGAGCCTGGCGGAGTGCGAGGAGATCACGTTCTCCGCGGGCACGCATCGCGAGGTAGTGCGCATGAATTGGGACGACGTGGCGCGACTGGTGAACCCGATGGTCGCCGACCTGACCCATCACTGGCCAGCGGTGGTCGCAGCGTAGAACGCTCGTTTGGACGAGAACCAGAAAGCAAGGGGAAGTGCCTGTTTCCGAGCGGATCGGGTCGCATTCCCATCTAACATTCCCATCTAACATTGACAATCCGCCCATCCGACAGGCAAACTACCGAATTCGCCGGGAATCGCTTCCGGTGACCGGCTGCTGCGGATTTACAGCAATATCGCCGTCCAAGCCGTATAATCACTGTTCACTTCGTCTATGGCCATGACCGAGCAACGGGTCTCGTACACGCTCGACTCCTCATTGGAGACGATCGACAATGCGGAGGAGAAGGCGACACGGGTCGCTACAGAACTCGGCTTTCCTGACGATGAGATCATGCAGATTTCCATGGCCGTACGCGAAGCCGCGGTGAATGCGGTCTTGCACGGCAATGCGTATGCCCCGGACAAGAAAGTAACCCTGGTTTTCGAGCGCTCGGGCGGCGACCTGATCATCACCATTCGCGATCAGGGCCGCGGGATGGATTTAAGCAAGATCCCCAATCCTTTGGCGCCTGAGAACTTGCTCAAAACCTCGGGACGCGGAATTTTTCTTATGCGCTCGTTTATGGATGTGGTCGAAATCCGGCCCACCGAATCGGGCACCGAACTCAAATTAATCAAGCACGTCCACGGGCCAACCGCGGGCGGCAAGGAGGCTTCCCAGTGAGCATGAAGGTTGGTAGTCGGCAGGTGGATGGAGTCGTGATCGTGGATTGCAGCGGTCGCATTACCCTTGGCGAAGGCAGCGTCATTCTCCGCGACACGGTGCGCGACCTGCTCTCCAAGGGCAACAAAAAAATTGTCCTGAACCTTCAGGACGTCAACTACATCGACAGCTCCGGGATCGGTGAACTGGTCAGCGCCTTCACCACCACCAAGAATCAGGGCGGCGAACTCAAACTCCTGAACCTCACCAAGAAGGTGAACGACCTGCTTCAGATCACCAAGCTATACACCGTCTTCGACGTGAAAGACGACGAAGCGTCCGCGGTCAAGTCGTTCAAGTAATCGTTGGCCAGAGATTATTGCGGGTGCCCCATTTCTCGCGTCCTGTGCGAGAAGTGGGGACTTTGCAAGTTTCATTCCGGGACTCCCCGCAGATTTTTCCTACCCCATCAAGACACTCCGCGCCCCCGTTGTTCTTAGAATCTAAGACATGTTGGGATTCAGCACGAAGCGAAAAATTACTCATGTGGGGACGGGCGCCCTCGCCCGTCCGGCCGGGCAAAGCCCGGCTGCGCGATCGAAGCTGCACGCCTGGGAACTCCCTCTGGTCGCGCTCCTAGCTCTCGGTGCCACCCCTCTTCTCCACGCTTCTGACTGCATCCCTGTTCACGAGGCCGGACAGCACGTCGGCGAAACCAAGTGCATCACCGGAAAAGTGCTCAGGATCAAAGTGGGCGAGAAGGGCGTTCACTTCCTCGACTTCTGTGAAGATCAGATGGCCTGCCCGTTCACGGTCGTGGTGTTTGCCTCTGGACTGAAAGATGTTGGTGATGTACGCCGTCTGGAAGGCCGCACCATCGAGATTCACGGAGCCGTGAAACTCTATGACGGCCGCGCCGAGATCATCCTCAACCACATCAGCCAGATCACCGGCGGAGCCGCCATGATTCCTCCGCTGCCTAAGAACTACGATGTAGCAAACCGTGGCCATTACAGCGCCGGCCACCTGCGCCCCACCAAGAAGCCCGCGAAAACGAAGGCCACGCCTTCGCCCACGGCCACTTATGGAAATGATGTGGAAGGGGAAGAGCCGCCATAGGAGGCCTCGGACCGAATCACTGAGAGGCCCTGATCGGAACGATCAATGCATTATGAGAGAGCGGCCTCGTAGATATCTAGTCGAGGACCGTTGGGCGGCAGAAGGAAGCTAGGAAAAGCTACGAAAGAATGGCACTGTACCTTGAGGGAAAGACTCCGTTAAGCGCGATGTTCTTTCCCCCAAGGAGGCAACTTTATGAGTCGCGACATCCAGTATATCGGCATGGACGTGCACAAGGAAGCTACCGTGATCGCCGTGCTGATCGACAGTGGCAAGCTGGTGATGGAGTCGATCGTGGAAACCAAAGCCAGCAGTATTCTGCAGTTCATCCACGGTCTGCGGGGCGAGTTGCATGTGACCTGGGAAGAAGGGACCTGGGCGGCTTGGCTCTATGATCTGCTGCAACCCCAGGTGACGCGAGTGCTGGTCTGCGATCCGCGGCGCAATGCCTTATTAAAGGAAGGCAACAAGAGCGACAAGATCGATGCGCGCAAGCTGGCCGACTTGTTACGCACGGGGATGTTGCGGCCGGTCTATCACGGGGAACACGGACTGCGGACGCTGCGCGAGCTGGGACGCAGTTATCAGACCATCGGCCAAGATCTGAATCGAGTGATGAATCGGATCAAAGCTCTGTATCGCGCCTGGAGCATCCCTTGTGCGGGCACCCGGGTGTATGCTCCGCGTTATCGCGAGGAATGGTTAGGCAAGATCGAGCATGCCGGCGTGCGCCGGCGAGCCGAGCTGCTGTACCGACAGTTGGATGGATTGCAGGAGTTACGACGAACCCTGCGTCCCGAGTTATTGGCGGAGAGCGGGAAACATAAAGCCTCGAAACTGCTGCGTCAGATTCCCTGCATCGGTCCGATTCGAGCCGCCCGCTTAATCGCGTTGATGCAAACGCCACACCGGTTCCGGAGCAAGCGACAACTCTGGACTTACAGTGGGCTCGGCATTGAAACACGCGACAGTGCGCAATACCGCTTTGTCGGCGGACAACTGCAACATGCAAAAAAACCGCAGCAGATTCGGGGTCTGAATCAGAATCACAACCATGAGATGAAAGAGATCTTTAAAGGAGCCGCGACCCGAGCCAGCTGTGGGGCGGGTCCGTTGCGTGAGTTCTACGTGGCGTTGCTGGACAAAGGGATGAAGCCGGAGATGGCGCGTCTGACCTTAGCACGAAAGATCGCGGCCATTGCTTTGACACTTTGGAAGAAGGAGGAACGTTTCGACGCCGAACAACTGAAGCCACAAGCAGCTTGAGCGTTGCACAGAACGCAGGTGGCCTCCCAGGTTTCACGCCTCGGTGGTGACTCATCCGTTCTGGCGATGCTCGGGTTCGAGGGAGAGTATCCATGCGCTCATTAGGCGTTCGGGTGCTGGAATCAGCACCCAGTCTCCGGGTCAATCCTATGCCCCCTCGGATAACCCAAAAAAGCCATAGGCCTCGAGCCTCCCATAGGATGATGGTTGGCACTTAAGCCAACGGTTGGCTTGCACAGCTTCGCAACGAATGGTGTCGGGACCGTTGCATGAAACCACTCAAGGGAGATCAGCAACTGCGATCCGCATCCCTGTACTCTGGGTGCGCTCCAGGCGTTAGAACCCAAAATCCTCTCCACGAAGAAGAAGGGCCTGGATGCAAGCAACGATCGAGGTCTCACGGAGAGAAGTGGAGAAGTGTTTTTGCTTGACATCCTCTCTCATAGGATGAGCGCGAAGGCCCTGCTAAGTGCCATCTGAGCATGGTAGCCTTGGTTTGAATATGGCCGATTGGCGCGTGGATAACGCAAAGTGGACTCGTGGCGCGGCCTTGCGTTTCGAGAAATACGTCCGTCCGAGCGAAGGTTGGGACCATGACCACTGTGAAGGCTGTTGGGCCAAGTTCATGGAGTCCGGTTCGCCGGAAGTACTCACGGAAGGATATGTAACCGAGGACGGTCATCGCTGGATTTGTCCCGAATGTTTTCGTGATCTGCGCAAGAGATGGAATGGAAACTAGCCCAGCGGCTATTTTCAACAGGTCGATGAGCGAAATGGCCTTCCATGAGAAGGCCGGTCGGAGTCAAGTCGATTTTTGCGGTTTGTGGACCATCGTTGTTCTTTCGCCGAGTGGCCACTGTCGCCATGCTTCCATTCGCACTCTCGAGGAGTGATTAGTTTCGCTCGGTGCAGGTTGGGCGTTCTCGTTTCAGCCGGTGCTGCCAGCAGCGACCTGGGTATGCATCAAATCCGCTTCGGATGCGTAGAATAGGGTGAGACGCTAGAAACTTTCACAAGGGAGCGAGTGGTTATGGACACGCAGAGCGAGCGCAATTCCGAGTCAAATCCAGCCAAAGCAGAGGGACACATTCGAGGTGCGCAGCAGATTCTCAAGGCGCTGCAGGAGAAGATCGGAGAGCATCCGGAAATCGGCGCGGCTATTACGAAGCTGGAGATGGCGCTGAATGATCTGGCGATCCAGACTGGCGGCCTACTGTAGAGGACAGGATCGGACGCACCTAGCCAACGATCACTGGCGAAATATCCGATCGCACGCATCGGCTCGGGCGTGCGCACCCAATTCCCGCACTCGGCGCGCACTCACTCACACCATCCCCTTGCGCAACTCGTCCAACGGATACTTCGTGCCTCTCCACTCGATCCCATCATTCCACAGCGTGAGAAACATCGACCGCAGCAGCGTATAGATGAACAGCGTCGTGCTGACCGGGTGCAGGAGGAAGTAGTACGCCGGCACCGCCGAGCGCCACGACATCCCGATGTAAATCACAAACATCGAACCCAAGGCAACCGCGTATGGCACGCGCGCCCAGCCGTGAGCGAGAAACACTCCGAGAAACGGACCATAGTTCAAAAACGCGAGCCCAAACGCCGAGATCACTGTGCGCCACCATTGAAACGACAACACCGCGAAGAAATTCTTGGTCAGATTGTTGACTACGCCCATCGCACCTTTGGCCCAGCGGATCGAAATCAGGTCGCCGCCAAACACGTTGCGCTGCGCGAAGCCCGCCTTCTTCACGACTTTTCCCAGTTTCATGTCGTCGAGAACTTCCATGCGGAGCGCTTCATAGGTTCCGACCGCGTCATACACCCGGCGGCGGACCAGGTTGAATGCGCCCACGCCCATGTGATCGTCGGTGCTGGGGTCGGCCACTTTCCACGGGCGATGTCCGAACATGAACATCGTCTGGAAGAAAGCGATCATCATGTACTCGCCCGGCCGCCGCATGATCATCTGCGGAAACAACACCACGTGGTCAGCCGGGACCGACTCTGCATAGGCCAGCGCGCGCCGCAGCGAGTCCGGCTTGAACAAAACGTCGGCGTCGGTGAAGAGCAACCAGTCGCCCGTAGCGAGGTTCACCGCCGTCCACATGGCGTGAGTCTTTCCGAGCCACCCCGCCGGCAGTTCGCGATGATGCACCACGCGAAGACTTCGAAATTCCGGGTGCCCCATTTCTCGCGCCTTTTGCGAGAAGTGGGGATTTTGACTCTGATTCTCCGCAATCCGCTCCAGGATCTCGCCCGTCCGGTCGGTCGACCGATCATTGACCGCGATCACTTCATAGTTGTCGTAGTCGAGCGCAAGCAGAGTGTTGAGGGCCTGCTCGATGGTCTCCTCTTCGTTGCGGGCAGGAACAATAATCGAAACGCGAGGGTTGCCGGATGGCAAAACGGGATTGCGATCCCACTCCGGACGGGAAACATCGGCTACGCTGGGCATGCCAAGCGCAGCATCCACAATGCGGGAGAACCACGCCAGGGCCAGAATCGTTCCCGCAATCCAGTAAAAATAAACCATCAAGTTGTCATCCTGAGGCGGGCGTCTTTTGCCCGCCGAAGGACCTGAGCGAGTTGCGCGAATCGTCGCGTTCTTTGCGACGCACAAATCGCGCGTTTAGCTCGCTTCCTCATTGTTCCGCCTCGTGGCCGCCGCCGACTGCAACCGGCGGCGCAAATCTCATGCCATAGAACAGTATCGCAGAGGAAATCGCCATCGCGATCACCGGCAGAATAAACGCCGCCTGCATCGAGCGCCTGTCGGCCACCCAGCCCATCATGGTCGGCGAAGGCACATCGCCCAGAATATGGATGATGAAGATATTCACCGCCAGCGCAGTGGCGCGAATATGCGCTCCCACCGAATTAATCACGGCTGCATTCAGCGGTGCCGTGTTCAGCAGCAGGAAGAACGCGGCTACGCCGATTGCGGGGATCATCAGTGGCCCCCTCGCGAACAACGCCACAATCATGACCGGAACCCCCAGCAACATGCTCGCCGCCGACACCACGTAATAGGCGCTCTTCATCCGGGGCAGCAGGTAGTCGCCGAGCCATCCTCCGAGCAGCGATGCCACAACGCCGTCGACCACGATGATGATGCCGAACATCAGATTCGCGTTCTCCAGCGTGTAGTGGCGTTCGCTGTACAGAAACTGCGGCATCCACACCTGAATCCCGCCGAGCGAGTACGTCATGAAAGCCATACCCAGAGTCGCGGTCAGGAATGCGGGATTCTGCAATAGAACAAGAGTCGACCGGTAGAGCTTCTTCAGGTAAAGGAAAATGATCAGAAAGAATTCCTTCACCAGGCCGCCTTTGAAATCCTCGGGCAACAGATCTCCCGACTCAGCATCCTTCAGCGAATCGAGCCGCCCTCGTTCCGGTTCTTTCAAAAACAATACGGTAATAGCCAGCAAGAAGCCGGGAGCCGCGGCAATATAGAATGGGAACCGCCATCCGTGATGCGGAGCCAGATAACCGCCCAATAGATATCCCGCCGCCGACCCCACAGGAATGGCAAGATAAAAGATTCCGAGAATCCGTCCCCGTACTTTCTCCGCAAACAGATCGGCGACAAACGTAGGGGCGATCGTCACGAATGTGGCCTCGCCCACTCCGACCAGCGTATGCCGCACCAGCAGTTCCGTGTACGTGTGCGTTACGGCGGTTAGAAGAGTGAGGCCGCTCCAGAAGATCGCGCCCAGCACGATGATGAGTTTCCGCGAATAGCGATCGGCCAGCGGCCCCACAAATGGCGCCGCGATCATGTAAAAGCCGAGAAATGCGCTGGTCAGATACCCAATCTGTTCCTTAGAGACGTGAAACTCTTGCTGCACCAGCGGCTGCACCGCGAACAGCACGTTGCGATCCACATAATTGAGCAGATTAAGCGCTGTCAGGACAATCAGCGCGGTGCGGGGCTGGAGATCTCTCTGAGACACGGGTCAGGCGAATATAGCACGGCCGAAGCCCGGATTCGGGACAGCCGTAACGATTGACGTTATTAACGATGTTCGTTACCATTGCAACGTGATCAGAACTTTCGCCAACAAACAAACGGCGGAAATCTGGAGAACCGGCAAGACCCGGGGATCGCCTCCGACTGGCGTCACGAAACGGAAGCTAGCGATGGTCGATGCTGCCGTCGCAGTGGACGACCTGAAATCTCCTCCCGGGAACCGGTTGGAGAAGCTGCGCGGAAACCGCCAAGGACAGTACAGCATTCGGATCAATGACCAATACCGAATCTGCTTCGTATGGCGCGGCCACGATGCGTTCGAGGTCGAAATCACGGACTATCACTAGTGGTCGGAAACATCATAGTCAAAAGCACATGAGGTGACCCAAATGGCACACGAAGAAGTTCAAAGGAAAGGCGCGCCGCATTGGAGGGTTCACCCCGGCGAAATCTTGAGGGAAGAATTTCTCAAACCGCTCGGCATGTCGGCTTACGAACTGGCGAAGCGCCTTCTCGTCCCTACGCCTCGCGTCAATGACATCGTGCTGGAGCGTCGCGGCATCAGCGCCGATACCGCCGTCCGCCTTTCTCGCTTCTTTGGAACCACAGAACAGTTCTGGCTGAACCTGCAGGGCGCTTACGAAGTCAGCCGCGTGATGGCCGAACAAGCCGCAGAGATTGAGCGTATCCAGCCGCGAGCTGCGTCTGCATCCCGCTAACCGGACCGATCTATCGTATGGATGTCCGTCCCTTGGGCCGCGGCCACTTCGCCACAATCGTCGTCGAGATCCCGCCTCGCGGACGGAACTCCCCTCGTACTTCCGCCCACACCGGCTTCGCCCACTTCACCACG
Organism: uncultured Acidobacteriaceae bacterium; assembly: GCA_963709025.1. Lineage (GTDB taxonomy): Bacteria > Acidobacteriota > Terriglobia > Terriglobales > Acidobacteriaceae > Sulfotelmatobacter. The sequence continues at coordinate 219,900 of CAVPVE010000041.1, read as the reverse complement.
TCCTCCAGCACCTGGTTGACGACGTTCTCCTGAAAAATTCCCAGATTCCGGTAGCACTGCAAATACTCCTTCAGCGACTTCAACTCCAGGCAGCTCTTGTCAGGCATGTAGCGGATTGCCAACACGCCAAAATCCGGCAACCCAGTCTTCGGACACACCGAGGTGAACTCGGGATCGTCCACAATAATCTCGTAGCCGGGAAACTGGTTGGGCCAGATTTCAATCTCAGGAAACTTCGCATCGAGGCCCGCGGCGGCATGCTCGGGCGTATAACGGGGCGATTTAGCCATGCGACTATTGTAGCGTTTGAGAGGATTCAACCGAACTCGCGATTCGCCTTGCCTGCAGTGACGCAACCGGAGCCCTCCGCCCGCATCCAATTAAACACGTGCTTGGTGTGTCCCGCGGTATCTGTCATGGCCGCTGGAATGGTAAATTAATACTTACGGTAATTCCTGCCGCAACCTGGAAAGACGACCGGTTGGTATCGACGAAAAATTCGAACGCGCCGTCCCGAGGACGGTGGATCTGGCTCGCATTAGTTCTGCTGGCAGGTCTGGCGGTTCTGTATTCGTATCTTCACCAGACACCGCTGAAAGTGCACGTTGCGGTCGTGCAGCGCGGTCCTATCCGCAGCCTGGTCTCCACCAACGGCAAAGTGGAACCCATCCTGAACTTTGAAGCACCTGCTCCCATCTCTACCACGGTGAAACGCCTGCTGGTCAAAGAAGGCGACCACGTGCGCAAGGGACAACTGCTGCTGCAACTCGACGATGCCGACATCCGCACGCAGGCCGCCCGGGCCCAGGCTCAAGTGAAAGCCGCGCAAGCCGATCAATCTGCGCTCACCCAGGGAGGCACCCAGGAAGAAGTGCTGACTCTGAACTCGCAGCTGGTCAAAGCGCGCAGCACTCGCGATGCCGCGCAGCACAATCTCGACGCCCTGCGACGGCTGCAGAACGACGGCGCAGCCTCTCCCGGCGAAGTGCGCCAGGCCGAAGACACTTTGCAACGCGCCCAAGCCGACGTCACCTTGGCCGAGCAAAAACAAAAGGATCGCTACTCAAAACCAGAAGCGGCACGCATCGAAGCCCAGGCAACCGAGGCGCAAGCCGCCTATGATGCTGCCGAAGATGCGCTCCGCAAGTCCAGCGTGCTCGCCCCGTTCGACGGCGTGGTCTATTCCCTTCCCGTGAAACAAGGAGCGTTCGTACAGGCCGGCGAGTTGCTGCTGCAGGAAGCCGATCTTTCGAAAGTCTTGGTCCGGGCGTTCGTCGACGAGCCGGATGTGGGCCGTCTCCAGATCGGACAAAGAGTGGAGATCACTTGGGACGCGATCCTGGGCCGAACCTGGACCGGCACCGTTCTCACCGTGCCCTCTACCGTAAAGCTGCGCGGATCGAGAAATGTGGGTGAAACGACTTGCGTCGTCGACAATAAAGATCTCCGCCTGCTGCCCAACGTCAATGTCGGTGTCACCATTGTGGCTGCCGAACACAACAACGTCCTCACGCTGCAGCGTGACGCTCTGCGCATCGACGAGAGCAAGCCTTACGTTTTCCGCATTGTCGACAAGCACCTGAAGCGCCAGACGATTGAATTCTCGCTGCAGAATCTGACCCGGGTCGAAATCACCTCCGGCCTTTCCGAGGGGGACGAGGTCGCGCTACCCGCCGAGGACAAACCGCTCGTCGACGGTGCTGCCGTCAAAGTAGTCCCTTAGCATCTCGGAAGGCACGATTTCCGTCGGATACGGACTCCACCAGCCATGAAACTGCGCATCTTTTCCTCGCTGTTTTTTTTGCTCGGCCCCTGGCTTCCCGCCCACGCAGCGACGTCTCCGAAGGAACTGCTCGCGGCCGGTCGCGCCGACGAAGCCGTTCAAACGCTCGAACAGCAGGTCGCCCGTTCCGCCACGAACGCCGAAGCCTATAACCTCCTATGCCGCGCCTATTTCATGATTGAGCAGTGGGACCGCGGCATCACAGCGTGTGAAAGGGCGAGAACTCTCGATCCGCAGAAGAGCCTCTATCACCTATGGCTGGGCCGCGTGTACGGAGAGAAAGCAGACCGCGCGGGATTCATATCAGCCGCGGGCCTGGCAAAAAAAATCCGCACATCCTTTGAACGGGCTGTCGATCTGGACCCCGGGAACTGGGAGGCGCGCGCCGATCTGGCCGAGTTTTATGTCGAAGCGCCCGGCATTGTCGGCGGCGGCCGCGACAAAGCGCAAGCCCAAGCCAAGGCGGTTGAGCCATCCAATCCGGCCGTAGCCGATTGGATCTCTGCTCGCATTGCCGCGAAAAACCACGATACCGCCTCGGCCGAGCGCGAATATCGCGCGGCCATCGCAGTGAACCCGTCCCTCGGCCGCGCCTGGGTTGACCTCGCCAATCTACTTCTTCACGCCAGTCGCATCGAAGATATGGAGCAAGTACTGCGTGGCCTGGAATCCGCACCCGTCGCGCAGCGGGAGGCCTTGTTAGACGGTGCCGGCTTACTGCTCCGCGCTGGACGCGACTATCCCCTAGCCATTCGTCTGCTGCGGCACTATCTCGAATCTCCGGTCGAACAAGGTCCTGCCTTCATAGCCCACGATTATCTTGGCCAGTTGATCGAGAAGCAGGGGGACCGGCACGCGGCAGCCGAGGAATTTCGCGCTGCCCTTGCCCTGTCTCACACCTACCTCCGTGCTCAGGAGGATCTGAAGCGAGTGGAGCATTGAGTCTGCGAGGGCGGACGATTTTTCCCGACATGCCGATTGTCGCCGAACCCTATCGCCGGAAAAGCTCGCCCAGTTCCCCTCTCGGACATTTAAAATCTCGCTGGCATCCTATTACGAATGAAATCATTTCCAGATCACTCTGAAAGGGACGCAATGAAAACCTCGTGCCGTGGTGCGCGCACCGCAAAGTGGATTCTGGCCCTCGTGCTCCTCCCCAGTGCGCTGCTGGCTGAACCCGTCTCGCTCAAGCGCGTCGTCGAACTCGCGCTGTCTCACGCCACTGGGGCAGCCATCGCCGCAGCCGACGAACGGCACGCCTCCGAGGCCTATCGCGAACTCCGTAACAACTACATTCCTCAGCTCTCCACCGGAGCGGGACTCGGGTACTCGTACGGATTCCCCCTCTCGCTCGAGGGATCGGCGCCGTCCCTGTTCAATGTCAACGCGCAATCCGCGCTGCTGAATCCTGCGTTGCGCAGTTTCATCAGCGCCGCGAAAGCGGACTCTGCCGTGGCTGCGCTAAAGACCAAAGATGAGCGCAACCAGATCATCCAGGATGCCGCTTTGAGCTATGCCGAACTTGCCAAGTGGGAGCAGCGCTTGGCGAAGCTGCAGGAAACCGAAGCCGATGCGAACAAGATGCAGGCCGCGGTGGCCGAGCGTGTGAAAGAAGGAGTGGATAGCGAAATTGACGGCAAGCGAGCAATGCTCTCGGCAGCACGGGTGCGGCTGCGCATCGCCGAAGCAAAGGGTGCAGCCGACGTCCTCCGCGAGCATATTTCGAAGCTTACAGGGCTTCCCGCGGCGAATATTCAGACAGATCCCGAATCCATCCCCGCGCCTCCCGCGCTCGCGCCAAACGAAGTGCCCCCCAACGATACGGCCGCTTCCAACCCTTCGGTCGAGGCTGCGGTCGAACATGCGCGTGCGCAATATCTACGCGCCCAGGGAGAGCACCGATCGCTCTGGCCTAGCCTGGATTTCGCCGCGCAGTATGCCTTGCTCTCCAAGTTCAACAACTTCCAGAATTACTACATTCCTTCGAAACCCTGCATCACCTCGCTGGGAGAATTTCTGTGCGTGACCAATCAGTTTCAGCAGAACAATGCCACCGTCGGCGTGAGTATCCGGTTCCCGCTGTTTAACGCGCCGCAGCGCGCCCGCGCCCAGGCCGCCGATGCCGACGCCGTGAAGGCGACGAAGCAGGCGGAAGCCGCCAAGAATCAGATCTCGGAAGAGACCTTGCGCCTGCAGCGGTCGGTTGGGCAAATGCAGGCCGCGCGCGATGTGGCTCAACTGGAATACGAGATCGCTGAAAAGACTCTGACCTCGGTGCAGACCCGCATCGACGCCGGCACCGCCACCCTGCACGATCTCGACGATGCCCGCACACAGGCCAGCGAACGCTTCATCGCGCTGCAGGATGTGATGTTTGAACTGGAGCGCAGTGAGCTGGGCGTCATGCGGTCCACGGGAGACTTGGAGAAATGGGCTCTCGGCACCCGGTAGAGATTCCGCAGTGTTTTAGCCATTCTTCGTAATCTGCGGAAGGTATTTGCCTAGCGTTTCGGGTTGTCTCGCAACTTCCTGCGGCAGGTAGATTCGGTAGTTGAGACGAAATAGCCCACTGGGTGGACACGGAAGCCAATTGCTTTCCTTCCCCTTCGGGGACCTGTTCTGGATATAGATTTCAAGCGAAGTGTCTGGCCCAAATACGATTCCCTTAGTCCGGTCCCCGATCGAAAATCGATTGATTCGATTCTTCACCAGTTGGAAATCTGATCCGTACATTGTGATGGACCAGAATCCATTCTTCAATGTAGGCGGAATTTCTTCTTTGTTGAAGCGAAGAACGTAGTTGTCCTTGCCGTCGAGCAGATCCGCGTCGCCATCTTCATAGGTACTGAAGTATTCGGCTTCCTCCCTGTCATGCACAAAAAGGCCTTCGAGCGCACCCGCGGCGCGGTCCAGGTAGTCGACACCGTAAGTTCCGGGACGCAGATTATTCCAACGGGTCGGGTAAGGGGTACCACGGTATTTTACTTTCCATTTCATGAAAGTCGGACTATCGCCGGCGGCACGGGCGAGTCCCGTGTGTGCCGCCTCGCTCAGCCTGTCCACATTGAATGGCTTCCCGACATCAATGTTTCCACGGCTAAGCAGCATAACTGCGGCCTCATGTCCCTTCGGCGGCGGACTCTCCGCGAGGAGGTCAGCAAGAATCTGATAGAAAGCCAGGTCTCCCTGATAAGTGGGCCGCTTGGCGAGTTTTGGAACCGCGGCTGTTCCTCCCATACTCGGGTCTCCCCAATTGCTAAGAGAAGTGATCGAAAACTTCTCCTGAAGCACGTTCACAGTCTTTACATCCGCCAGATCGCCCGGGAGCACGCCGATACGTATGGCAAACATCACGCTGTTGTTCGGTAGCCGGTGCACGACGACACCTTTCGGAAGCGTACCTGTCCAATCCGGACCCACGAAAGCGTGATCGCCTCCCTTGCCTCCTGTCGCTCGCGTTCCTATGTAAAAAATGTTATTCGTGTAGCAGTCGGCAACTTCCACGGACCAGTACCGATCGAAAATGTCGGGGGCAGTAAGGATCATCGGTTCGTCCACAAGTTCCAGCAGGGCACCGCTGTAGACGGTATCGTTGTTTGGCGTATAGGGCATGACATCATCGGCGGTTGCCAGAGTTTTCATGTGGCCGATCTGATTGATCGGCGCAGCCGGCGCGAATACCTTTGCCTTTTCCACTGCAGCCGGATCCAGGCGAAGCTTCCTTTCCCGCTCAAAGATCACCAGGGGCAGCCCAAATACGTAGTTTTGGACGCCGACCGAGTACAGCCATCCTTCCTCGGACACCGCATCTCGCTTGCGAATTTCCAGGTCTTGGTTGTTCTTGTTGTCGGACGAGAGAGCGAGGGGCGTCGGTTGCGCTGCCATAGCTGTTCCTTCTGAAGCATTCCAGCAGAATTGATCTCTTGTTCGTTGAATCTACCGGACTGAGCGCTTCAATCAACTGGCAGACTTAATAGGGACGCAGTCTCGGTAGCGGTAACATCATGTGACGATCACCTTGCTCAAGACCTGCAAGCTGGTTACCTCAAATGGCTCCCCCGTACCTTCCCGCGGAGGAGTATCATTCCGTTTCGCGCTGCACGCCGGCGCAAAACCAAATCATTCAAAGGACCCTGTGCGAAAACCCCTGCTTGCCTTCCTGCTACTTTCTGGATCTCTGGCCTTAGCGCAATCCGACACGGCGGCGTTCACTACCGAGTTGTTCCGGTACGAAGTGCATCCCAACATCGTCTATCACACCGCGAACAACTACGAGGCCAAGCTCGACGTGTATACGCCCGCCGGCAAGCCGCAGCCCACGCCCGTCGTCATCGTGATCCATGGCGGCGGTTGGATCGCAGGCACGAAGGAAGAGCGTGTGCTCGAAATCATGCCCTACCTTCAGATGGGATTCGCTGCCGTGAATGTCGAATACCGTATGGCGCCCGTGTCTCTGGCTCCCGCGGCGGTGGAAGATTGCCGCTGCGCGTTGCACTGGGTCTTTGCCAACGCCAAGAAGTACCACTTTGATCCCAACCGCGTGGTCCTACAGGGCGGATCGGCTGGCGGTCACCTGGCGCTCACCACCGGCATGCTCACGCCCGCGGCAGGATTTGACCACGAGTGCTACACCGACGAGGACAACGTCTGGAGCCAGAATCCCGGTACTGACAAAGATCCCCGCGTCGCAGCGATCGTGAACTGGTTTGGCATCGCCGATGTTGTGGACGAACTGCACGGACCGAACGCCAAGGGATACGCAGTCGCGTGGCTGGGCGATCAGCCGAATGCTGATGAGCTTGCGAAGCGCCTGTCGCCCATCCACTACGTCGACAAGAATACTCCGCCCATCATCACGATTCATGGCGACAAGGACGCGCTCGTTCCGTACGAGCAGTCCGTGCGCCTGCACAAGGCACTCGACGCGGCCGGAGTGCCCAATCAGCTTCATACCGTTCCTGGCGCGAATCACGGCGGATTCTCCTACGAACAGAATCAGGCCGCGTGGGCAGCGATTCGAGAGTTCTTGACGAAGAATGTGAAAGGGCTCGCGGACGCGGCGCCCGCGAAATAGAAAGCACTGACCGGATTCTCGTCAATAAACGAAAGGACCGCGATTTAGGTGAACTGCCAGCGTCGCCAGTTACCCTCCGGATAGCGGCGAGACGGCTGTCGACCAGAGCTTCAGTTCCTTTGGATTACCGCGACCGGTTGTGGGTTTCCGTCATCGACGCGGACTTCATCGCGAATCATTCCCAACAAGACAGACAGCACCGACGCGATGACAGGCCCGAGGAACAGTCCCAGGAACCCGAACGCCTGGACGCCCCCGAGGATGGAAAACACCAGCACCAGCGGATGAAGTTGAACCTTCCCGCCTACTACCCATGGCCGGATAATGCTGTCGATCGTGCTGACCACTGCGACTCCCCAGATAAGAACGAATATGCCCTTCCAGGTCGCTCCGGTAAAAATCATGTAGATCCCGGCGGGAACCCACACCAGAGCGGCGCCAACGACGGGCACAATCGACGCAAACGCCGCGCAAAGGCCAAGCAGCAGAGCAGACTGCAATCCTACGATGACCAGCGCGATGCCTGTCAAAAATCCCTGCGCTACTCCCACCGAGACAATTCCGTACACGTTGGCGACAATGGTGTCGGATATGTTGCTGAACAATTTTCTGGCCTGCCCTGGAGGCAGCGGAATGGATTCTTCCGCCTGTTGAATCCAGCGGCGGCCATCCCTGAAAAAGAAGAACACGACCACGAGTGCCATGAGGGATTGCACAATCAGGCTCGCAAAGTTGCTGAGGACTAATGCGCCAGACCCCAGAACCCAGACTCCAGCCTGTTGCACGTGGGAAGTAACGACTGCCCGAATGTCGTACTTGGAAAGATCGATCCAGCGCCCGAGGAATTTCAAACCGCGCTCCGCCATGGTGGTCACAAACAAGGCGAACCCACCCTGCTCCGCACTCTGACGCGTCAAATATTCGGCCGCGGTGACGGCTTGCTTTGCGACCATCACAATGATGACAAAGAACGGCACTGCAAACAGAAGGAGCAATATCAGGGTCGATATCAGCGCAGCTTTCCCATGCTTTTCTTTTGTCCATCCCAAGATTCTTTGATGGGCAGGGTAAAAGACCACCGCGAGGATAATCGCCGCCAAAAATAGATAAAGAAATGGCCGCGTAATAACGAATGCAAATCCCAGGGTAATGAGGGTCAGAATTCCCAGGAACCAAATAGTTGTCTGCTTCTTATACATGCTGCGCTTTCCGTGCGTGGCGAAGGATATGGCGCTCCAACTCAGGCCCGCCGGGCGCCGTCACGCTGCATTCACGCCCCACCGACGCCTCCGAACGCGCATCCGCAATCGATTGGGCTGACATACGACAGAGTTCATCGGTGTTCTTTCATTTTCATCAGCCGGGTTCATTTGGGAACTGTCAGTAGCGACAGTCCGCGCCGAACCGCCGGAGTTCTCAGCGCAAGCCACCGCGCGCTGCGGAAGGAACGTGTATTTCGGCAGGTGTCGATCCTGACGACACGTCAGCCGCGGATGGCCTATAAACTCCCGCGCAGAGTCTTCAACACCAGCCGAATCGCTTTCTCGTTGCGGCGGTACCAGCGCCACTGGCCTTTCTTGGCGGCCTCCACCAGCCCTGCGTTCGTAAGAATAGCCATGTGATGAGAAATCGTGGGCTGCGTGAGGCGCACGCGTTCTTCGATGTCCCCAGCACAAAGGCATGGTCCGGTCGCGGCTTTGTGCAATTTTGCCTCCGTCTTGCCTTCCTTCAGAGCCTGTAGGATTCTACGGCGCGTAGGGTCGGCGATGGCGTGCAACGCCCGGTCAAGTGATGATTCGTTGGATGACATGGAGGAACTAGGAATAGCGCGAAAATCGATGGCTGTCAATGTAGGTTAGGATCCTAGCTGCCGTCTTGGGTACGTCGCCAGTGGGGAACCATCCCGCGTATCTTGGTGTCAAACAACGTTAGTTGATAGCTGTGGGTCCTAGTTCTGCCTGCTCCTCTGCGAGGCTGAGTCAGAATGAACGCTTTTGATTTAGTTGGAACATCCGCGACCGGGCCATTTCCCAAGTGGCTTCCACCCGCCGGTGGGCTGCTGGCTGCGGCCGTGGTTGCCTCTTTCGTAAGCCACCCTCCGCTCGTACATACGCTTTCCCCGGGCGAAATCCTCGGCTTCGCCTTCGAAAACGTAGTCGCAGTGTTTCTAGCAAGCGCGGCGGCAGCTTGGGTTCTTTGCGCAATCCGGCCAGTCACATCCAGACTGGAAACGCGCCGCCTCATCCTCCGAACATCCCTCGACGCGCTCTGGCTCGCACCCCTCACCCTTTTCATCCGCCAGAACTCGCCGTGGACGATGCTTCTCGCGGCCCTGTTTGTCGGTCGAGTAGCGAAGTCATTCCGGTTGCGAGAAGAAGCACCGGAGCAAACAGGCGGCGAGGAGGCAAGTCCTCCATCCTTCGGCCCAAACCTGCTCGGCTCGCCGCAATCCTCAACCTTCTGGCAGCAGGCCTTCGGAGCGAGCGCGACGCTGTGTGCGGAAGCGGGTGCGATCGCCGCTTTCGCCGGATACTCGTTCTTTTCTGCGTTTTTGGTCGGGATCGCTTCTGCCGTCTGGACATGGTCCTTCACGAAGGGCCAGCACTCGGGTGGCGGACGACCGTCTTCGTCGCAGTCCTCATCCCGCGCATTTTCGATGGTCATAGTCGCGATCGTGATCACGGCGGCTGGCCTGCTTCGATATCTGCCGCTCTCTTTCAGGGTTCGTGGATTCGGTGTTCCGTCGCCGTATCACGCACACCAGGGATATCTCCAAGGCGACCGCCGCGGGCAGCCTCATGCTCAGAAAACGTTCGACCGTGGCGGCATAGATCCTGACGAGAGCGACCCTGGCATTGTCCTGTGGCCCGAGACACAGACGCAAACCAAGCTGATCGCCCCCGCGCCGGTATTCGGAAACGCTCTGCTGAGCGGCCAAGGGAGCGCGAAGCCTCTGGAAATTCCCTTCGAGGGAGTCTACTGGTTTTTCAAAGCGCCCGACCTGCATCCGCCCAGGACTTCCCGTCAGGCGCATGGCAGCCCCGAGCTGGTGAATATTCGCTCGACAGACAGGCGGCCTCTCTCCATGGAAGCGCACGATCACCTCGGTAGCATGCTCGATCTGGATTGCTGCAGCAGAATTCAGATCGCGATTCGTAATGCGGACCATTACCCGGAAACGGTCTCACTGGAACTCGTCCTGATCAATACCAGCGCGCCCGGGAAACCCTCACAGTCCCTCGGCACCTTGATGGTCAAGTCGACCCGACCTTGGAAGCTCTATGACGAGAACTCCCAGCCAATCCGCGAGACACTGAATTTCCCCATTCCGCAACGCGCGTCCATCCGCCGTTTCGATGAGATCATGGTTGTGTTTCGACTGGATGCCGCCCGGGCGGACGCGGGCCCCAAGATAGCAATCGATCGCTTTGTGCTTGTGCCGCGCGGTCTGTGAGGAATCTACTTCTTCAGAATCGGACTGTACCCATCAGCGATCAACTTTGTACGCGTTGCCTCGGCGTCTTTGACGTCGGAGAACGGTCCCACCTGCACGCGAAACAGCTTGTCCGTCGGGACCGCCGCCGCGATCAGCGCCGGATATTGTTTCTTCTTGAGCGCGTCCACCAGTGAATCCGCGTCCTCCTGCTTGCTGACCGCAGCCACCTGCACGTAGTACGCCGACGCCGAAGGAAGGGTCGTCGCCGGATCGGGAGTATTCGGTGCGGCTTGCCCCGGGGCGGTCGCGGGCGCTGTCGCCGTATCCGCCTTCGCCTCAGCCGCTGGCGTCAATTCGGGGTTGGCGTCTTTCTGCTCCACGGCCTTGTAGAACGTCATGGGCGTCGTGGTTGCGGAACCGCTATTCGCTTTGCTGCCACCTGGAACGGTCTGCGGCCCGACGGCTGCGCTCGCCGTTGTGATCGCTGGTTCCGACTTGCGCCCAAGCGAATACCCCAGCGCGAAAAACAGCGCGCAGACGCCCACCAACCCAAAGAACAGGACCAGCAGTTTGCCCGTTCCTAACGTGATTTCCGTGTCTTGTGACGAAGCCATAGTTCCACTCCCAGCCGTTTTCGGCGCGCGACTGCCTCTTTACGCAGTCTTCGCCGGCGCCGTCTCTCCTTTTCCTAACAGCTTCTGCAGCCCTGAGAAAAAGTCCACGGGAACCGGAAAAATGACAGTCGTATTCTTCTCGACGCCGATCTCGGTCAGAGTCTGCAAGTAGCGCAACTGCACGCTGACCGGCTCGGTGGCCAGCAGATGCGCCGCGTCCACCAGCCGTTGCGCGGCCGAGAATTCGCCCTCAGCATGAATAATCTTCGACCGCTTTTCGCGCTCGGCCTCGGCCTGCTTGGCCATGGCGCGCAGCATCGACTCCGGCATGTCGACCTGCTTGACCTCAACGTTGGTGACCTTTACGCCCCACGGCGAGGTGTGCGTGTCGAGAATGCTCTGCAGCCGCAGATTGATCTTTTCCCGGTGCGACAGCAGTTCATCCAGTTCCTGCTCGCCCAGCACCGACCGCAGTGTCGTCTGCGCGAATTGCGAAGTCTGGTAGACGTAATTCGACACCTCGACCACCGCCTTGTTTGGATCAATCACGCGCAGGAAAATGACGGCGTTCACCTTCAGCGTGACGTTATCGCGAGTGATGATGTCCTGCGGAGGAACTTCCAACGCCTCCTGCCGCAGCGAAACCCGCACGATGCGGTCAATCGGCGCAAACACCAGGGTCACGCCGGGCCCCTTCGCAGTTGCCAGCAACCGGCCTAACCGAAAAATGACGCCGCGCTCGTACTCGGCCAAAATCTTGATAGAACTGAGAAGGTATATGACAAAAATAACTCCGATGATCGTACCAACCGCGCCTAAGCCACCTATGAGTTCCACGAGAGCCTCCACGATCGGAGTGCGAAGAACACTCCTACCGCGGATTGTATAGCAGCCAGAAGAAGGCGGCGTGCAAATCGTCGGGCGGACCGTTGCTTGGCTTGATGCGCCAGGCGGTCGTAGCCTGCGCAACCACTGGACCCGGTGTCATCCTGAGGCACGTTCTTGGCGCCGAAGGACCAGTGCAACTTGCCTGTAACCAACGATCAACTTCGGTCCGGGTCGACGCCCTGATCCATATAGATCCATAGCACGCGGGCCATCCAGGTCAGCACCGGCGCCAGCGGAAGAAACAACACGATCCCTCCCACCACGCTCTTCAGCAAAGGCCATTTCGTTACTTCCCACACCAGTGCCGCGAGCACGGCAATGGCACCCACGCCGAGCCCGTAGCCGATGTACATCGCGCCCAGGAAGTAGCCGTCTTCACGCTCGAACTTCAGCCCGCACGCCGGGCAGCGTTCATACATCCGCGGAAACAGCCACACCGATTTGCGAAAGATTCTCCCCGTGCGGCAGCGAGGGCAAAGTTGCTCCAGAATGCCCCGCATCGCAGACACGTCCGCCCGCCGCATGGACGAAGTCTAACAGGCAGGGTTGGATCAGACCTAGGTTGCTTTTATGGATTTCTTCAGATGATAACGACGAGGGACAAGCAATTTCATGAAGGAGGAGTTTAGTCTGGTTTCCTTCGTGAACCTTCGTGTCCTTCGTGGTAAAGATTTGCCTACTGCGCCGCCCGCGCCACCTGAATCCGGCTGGCATCCACCGGGATCGGCCGCTGAATCTCCATCTCGAGCGACGTCCCAACCTCCAACTTCACTTCCGGACCATGCTTCAGCAGCGCCCACGCGACGCCCCCCGCCAATCCGGCGAGGCCAGCATAGCGCGCTCCGTTATAACCTCCGGCGGCTGCTCCTGCGATCGTGCCGACTGTACCTCCGACCGCCGCGCCTTTCGCGGCATCTTCGACCCTCTTGCTCGTGTCCTTGTCAGCCTGAATCGTACCTTCTTTATCCTTCACGCTGTTGGTGTCGTTCCCCGGCGTGTTCTCCACCGATGCCGGTAGCATCACCGTATAGCCGGTCGGATAGATCATCGACGTAAAGTGGATCAGAATCTCGGCGCGTTTCTTCGACCGCCCTGCGGGCTCGGTGTGCATGATCTTTCCCTGTATATACGTCCCTGCCGGAATCAGAATGCGGTCGTTCACCACGAACGGGAATGCAGTCTCGGCATACACCGCATCGCCTTCGCGAGCGTTCTTGGTCGAGATCGCCTGCTTCAGCAGAAGAGGAATCTTCGTCCCGGCCGGGATCACCACGGCGTTCGGATCGGCAGCCTGCGCGGGCATGACTGCAGCAGCGGGGGAGCTCGGTCCAGCCTGCTGAACAGAGGTGTTCGTCGAAGGCGTGCTCGCAGCCGGAGCGGCGGAGTCCGCTGGCTTCGCCGGAACTGCAGCTTGTCCCCAAGCCATTCCCGACACCAGAAGCACTACCAATATCAGGCGCATTCGACACCTCCGAGGCGGCAGTTCCAGATCAGTATAGTCGAGCTTACTACGGCATAGGCGCTAGGATGCGAGGTTTGCAATGAGAGTTACCCCGTGGTACTTTTCCGGTGTGTTCAAGAAGCTCACGATCTCTCAGAAGAACGCCCTGATGAGGGAGCACTGGCTCCGCACCAAGGAGTTAGGAAGGGCTCGGTTCATCCGGCGGATGATGGTGGAAAGCTTTGTGTTTTGGCTGATCATCTGCCCTGCTGCGGATCTGTTGGGGGACCATTCGCGTTCCACTTTGCAGACAATTGTCCTCGCCAACCTCGTCATGCTCCCAATTTTTGTACTGGGTGGGTATTTAAACGGCCGCTGGAAGTGGACGGACCTGGAGAAGAAATACCCCACTGATAGTGTTCCACCTAGGGAATAATGCTTCCAGCAAACGCTTCGCCGTATTCGCGCATCCACACGACTTAAGAGGTAGCTTCATGTTCCAAACAAATCGTCGAAACCGTGTTCTGCCCGCCCTTCTTTTCACCTTCCTTGCAGTTCCACCGTTATCTGGCCAGGATCAGGCTCCCTCCCGGCGGTCGCAGCATGGCTGGCTAGATTCCTCCGTTACCGAGGAATACAAGAAGTGGCTCAATGAGGACGTGCGATGGATCATCACCGACGACGAACGTGCTGACTTCAAGAAGCTATTGAGCGACAAGCAGAGGGACGAATTCGTAGTCGCGTTCTGGGAACGTCGCAACACGACTCCAGGCGCCGCCCGAAACGCTTACAAAGAAGAACATTATCGAAGGCTGGCCTATGTGAATACCCACTTCGCAGCCAGCAACGTTCCCGGATGGAAAACGGACCGCGGCAGTTTCTACATCATGTACGGACCGCCAGATTCCATCAACTCAAAATCCACACTCGCGCCGCCGACCGAGACCTGGCACTACTTGTTTGTAGAGGGTATCGGTCGGAATGTTGTTCTAACGTTTACGGACAAATGTCTCTGCGGAAAATATGAGCTGTCGGGTGCCGATTCTGACTCCAGACCCCACGAAAGCGATGATCCCTTGCGTCAATGAAGGCAGTTCAACGGCTTCACTTGTAAATCAGATACTTCTCGCGCACCTTCCCAAACTTCTCCAACCCCTCCTGCCACTCCTGCGCGATCCTCCGCGGATCCTGCCCCGCCACCAGCGCATCAAACGCGCTCTGATTCACCAGCAGTTCCGCCATACGCTCAATCTTGAAATCCGCCGCATACAGCTTGTGCAGTGCCGCGGCTAACTCAATGCCTAGTTCCGGCGCATCAAATCCGTTCCGATCTGTTAGCAGGATATTCACTCCCGAGCACGCCTGCCCGCTATACACGCTCGACGTCGGCGTGAACGTCACCGGAACGAAGCGCACACCGGCGATCCCGCGCGCGTTCAAATAAGCCGCGAACTCTTTGCTCTTGATCCAGGGCGCGCCCACCAGTTCAAACGGAGTGTCCGTCCCGCGTCCCACCGACACATTTGTCCCCTCAATCAGCGCCACGCCCGGATACAGCGCCGCCTCGGTCACGCTCCTCAGGTTCGGCGACGGATTCACCCATGCCAGCCCCGTCGAATCGAACCAGTCCCCGCGCTGCCATCCATCCATCGGCACCACGGTAAGCTTCGCGTTGATGCCGCGCTCGGCGTTGAACATCTTCGCCAGTTCGCCCATCGTCATCCCATGCCGCACCGGCACGGCCCAATAATTCGTAAAGCTCTCGCGCCCCGCGTCGGCCACCGGACCCTGCACAAACGATCCGGTCACCGGATCCGGTCGGTCCAGGACGATCAGCTCAATCCCAGCCTTCGCCGCCGCCTCCAGAAAATATCCCAGCGTCGTCTCGTACGTATAAAACCGCACCCCGGCATCCTGAATGTCGAACACCACCGCATCCAGATTCTTCAGCACATCCGCCGAGGGCCGCCGCGCCGCATCGCTCCCGCCATACACGCTGTACACCGGAACCCCCGTCAATGCGTCCTTCGAATTATTGATGTCCGTAGTATCGAGCGTCCCAGTCACGCCGTGCTCCGGACTGAAGATCGCATCCAGCGACACGCCCGGCGCCTTCGCCAGCACATCAATCGTGCGCACGCCCTGAGCGTCGACTCCCGTCTGATTCGTCACTAGCCCGATTCGCTTCTTTGCATCCGAAGGCGCCCCCACCGGCTTCAGCACATCAAACCCGTGCTCTTCGAGCACATCAATCCCGCTCTTTACCGTGCCATTCCGCGAACTCATCCGCCGCGCCGCGCTGAAGGCCTCGTTGTATCCGGTAATACTCTTCCACCGCCGCGCCTCTTGTTCCGACGGACTCAACGCCAGCGCCGCCGCCACTTCCGTCGCCACCTTCGACCGCAGGGCGATCGCATTTCCCTTCCCATGCGGATGCACCGCATTCGTCAACAGAATGATGTAGGTCTGCGTCGTCGGATCGATCCAGATCGATGTCCCCGTAAACCCCGTGTGCCCGAACGAGCCAACCGGCAGCAGATCGCCACGATTCGACGAAAACGGAGAATCAATATCCCATCCAAACCCGCGCAACACCGGCGCCGAAGGCGGCTGCTCCGGCGTCGTCATCTTCTCCACCGTGACCGCCGATAGGATTCCATCGCCACCATTCAGCAGCGTCTGGGCAAACTTCGCCAGATCGTCCGCCGTCGAAAACAGACCCGCATGTCCCGCCACTCCACCCATCCGCCGCGCCCTCGGATCGTGCACCACCGCGCGCAGCATGTGCTGGTTCTCGTCATATTCCGTGGGCGCAATCTTCGCCCGCCACGCCGCCGGAGGCACAAAACGCGTATGCGTCATTTTGAGCGGGACAAAAATATGTCGCTCCGTGTACGCTTCGAGCGTCTCGCCCGACACCTTCTCGACCATCGCTCCCAAGACAATGAAATTCGTATCGCTGTAGACAAATCCGGAACCGGGCGCCTGCTGCGGCGTCTCGGCAAACGCCAGCCGGTACGCCGACTCCTTGGAATCAAACGCTGGCGTTAAATCGATATCCGGCGCCAGCCCCGAAAAGTGCGTCAGCAATTGCCGCACCGTGATGTCCTCTTTACCGTTCTGCGCAAACTCCGGCAGGTACTTCGCCACCGTATCGTTCATCCGCACTTTGCCCTGCTCGACCAGTTGCATCACCGCAGTCGTAGTCGCAACCACCTTGGTCAGCGACGCGAGATCGAACACCGTGTCGAGCGTCATCGGCTCGCGCTGCGGTTCGAGCGCCCGGCTCCCGTACGCCTTGCGATACACCACCGCCCCGTCGTGTCCCACCAATAACACGGCTCCGGGGATGTTTCCATCCGCGATCGCCCGCTCGATGACCGAGTCGACCCCACCAAGACGCATCATCGCCGATGTTGTCTTCGCCTTGGCGCTGATAGGAACGCACGCCAGCACAAACGCTGCAACGAGCGTGCACGCACTTCTGACAAAACGCGAATGTGATTTCATGTTGAGGATGATCTCTTGACTCTACACAACTCGGCGGCAGGGCTCAAGAAACTCAAGTAAGGTGTGCCGTCTGTAGCATGTCCCTCCAGAGCCGAACCTCCGTGTCCTCCGTGTCCTCTGTGGTAGACCGCTTGGAGTCGCTGTAAACTTTACCAGTCACGCCAACTCTGCTATAAACCGCTGAGGTCACGAATTTCTCCCGAGCGACGGAACATCTGAACAGTCCTCCACCCACTCTCGTCGCCGCTTTCGAGAATCAGGATGAGCTCTTCTCTTCCGCATTCTCCGTTCTGAACAACGCAATCGTAGCCCGCGCCTTCCCCGCCGCCTCGGTCGCGGTCACGCATGCGGACAAACTCGTGGCACTCAAGGCGTTTGGCCGTTTCACCTACGAAGCAACTCCCGGGTCGTCGGAAGCGGGTGCCCCACCCTTCTCGCGTACTTCGCGAGAGGGTGGGGGATATGATCTCGCGGTCATCCCCGCCACGCTCTTCGACCTCGCCTCCGTCACCAAGGCCGTCGCCACCACGACCATGGCGATGATCCTCTATGAGCGCGGCCTGCTCGAACTCGAAACCCCCGTAATCGGCGTCGTCCCGGAATTCATAGCCGACACCTGTGCCGAATCCGACGCCCGCCGCCGCGACGTGACCTTCCGCATGCTCCTCGCCCACTCCTCGGGCCTGCCTGCCTACGAGAAGTTGTTCCTCAAAGCGCACTCTCGCGACGGCCTGCTGCGAGCCGCCTTCACCACTTCCCTCTCCGCAGATCCCGGCACCCACGCCGAATACAGCGACATCGGATTCATTGTGCTGGGCGCCGCCCTCGAACGCATCGCCGGTGAATCTCTCGACGCATTCTGCCAGCGCGAAATCTTCGGCCCATTGGGGATGATCAACACAACCTTCAATCCTCCGAAAGAATCCCGCGCGAAGATTCCACCCACCGCCGACGAACGCTCAGACAACGAGTCTGCCGCGGGCGCAGTCCCAATACCCCGCAGTACCTTCCGCCATAGAATCATCCAAGGCGAAGTCCAGGACGAAAACGCCAGCATCCTCGGCGGCGTCGCCGGACACGCTGGTCTCTTCTCCAACGCCGAAGACCTGGCCCGCTTCGCTCACACTATGCTGCGAGCAGGAAGCCCCATACTCCGCCACGAGACGGTCGCGCTCTTCACCCGCCGCGAGTCCGTGCCCGCCGGCACATCCCGCGCGCTGGGTTGGGACACTCCCTCTTCCCCCTCGCAGTCGGGAACACATTTCGGCCCACGCTCGTTCGGCCACCTTGGCTACACCGGCACGTCGCTCTGGATCGACCCCGACCGCCAACTCTCGATCACTCTGCTCACCAACCGCACCTGGCCCGATTGCGCCAATCAGGCCATCCGACAGGTCCGGCCGAGATTCCACGATGCCATCCTCGAAGTTCTTCACGAATCGAAGTAACTCTCCGCAGAAGTGAGTTGACTTCGGCACTTGTGCTCGCTCCGCGAGGGAATAGAATGTTGAGCTCTCCCAATACCGCGAAAGGCGTACGACTTGACTCGATCCCGCAAAGTGAAATCTGATCTCCGCCAGCTCCCCACCGAACAGATTCTTGCCGCCGCCACGGAACTTGACCGCATGTCGTCGCTCGAAATCGTGACCCTCATCAACCGCGAAGACGCAACTGTGGCCGCGGCTGTGGGCCGCGCCCTTCCCCAGATCGCCCGCGCCACCGACGTCATCGTCGCCGGACTCCGGCAGGGCGGACGCCTCATCTACGTCGGTGCCGGAACCAGCGGCCGCCTCGGCGCCCTCGACGCTTCCGAGATCCCGCCGACTTTCAATACTGATCCCCGCACCGTGCAGTACATCATGGCGGGCGGCGCCAAAGCCCTGGCCGCCTCCACCGAAGCCAGCGAAGACGACACGGCGCTCGCGATCGCCGAAATAAAAAAACGCAAGCCCCGCAAGCACGACATCGTTCTCGGCATCGCCACCAGCGGACGCACTCCATTCACCATCGCCGCCGTCGAATACGCGCGCAGTCGTGGGGCTCGCACCATCGCCCTTACCTGCAACCGCAATTCCCCGCTGGAGCGCGCCTCCGATTTCGCGATCGTCACCGAAGTGGGTCCCGAAGTCCTCGCGGGATCCTCTCGCATGAAAGCCGGCACCGCTCACAAAATGGTTCTGAATATGATCTCAACCGGAGCCATGACTCGCCTCGGCTACGTCTACGGCAACCTCATGGTCAACGTCTGGACCAAGAACGAGAAACTAGTCCAGCGCGCGATCCGCATCCTGGAACAGGCGACTGGAGCCGATCACGAAGCCGCCAGTAAGGCTCTCGCAGCCGCCGGCAATCGAACCCCGGTCGCAGTCGTAATGCTGGCAGCAGTTGTGAACCGATCGCAAGCCGCCGCCGCGCTGAAGAAATCCAAAGGCCACGTGCGGCAAGCAATCGCAATGGCAGAAAACTAGAGAGTGCCCTATCCTAACGTCGCGCCGGGTGTCCCATTTCTCGCGATCTTTGCGAGAAGCGGGGATGTGCTCTGTGTCCTCCGTGTCCTCTGTGGTTGACTTGCCCTTCCCGTGCCCTCTGAATCAACAAGCAGCCCGCACATTCCCCGCTACAATATCCCTGCAAGGACTCATTCATGGATAAATTCGTCATTCGCGGCGGAGAACCCCTGCTCGGCACGGTCCGCGTCAGCGGCGCAAAAAACGCGGCTCTCCCCTGCATGGCCGCCGCACTCCTCACCGACCAGCCCGTCATCCTAGAAAATATCCCGCAGGTCCGGGACATCCAGACCACGCGCAATCTTCTCGCTGCGATGGGCGCCGAAGTCGAACTCGGCTACGGACGGGCGCAGCACCGCACCACCATCCACTGCGCCAAACTCAACGCCCCCGAAGCCTCCTACGAGCTCGTCAAGACCATGCGTGCCTCCACGCTAGTCCTCGGCCCTCTAGTCGCCCGCTGCGGCCACGCGCGCGTTTCTCTTCCCGGCGGCTGCGCCATCGGAGCTCGTCCTATCGACCTGCACATCAAAGGACTGGAACGTCTCGGCGCGAAGATCACGCAAGATCACGGCTACGTCGAAGCCACTACCACCCGCCTCAAGGGCGCAGAAATTGTTTTCGACAAGATCACCGTTACCGGCACCGAAGACCTGCTCATGGCTGCGACGCTCGCCGAAGGCGAGACCATTCTGCAGAATTGCGCGCGCGAGCCCGAAGTCGCAGACCTCGCCGACCTGCTGAATAAAATGGGAGCAAAGATCGAAGGCGCAGGCACGCCGACCATCCGCGTCAAAGGCGTGAGCAAGCTGAAAGGCGCTAAGCACCGCATCATTCCCGATCGCATCGAAGCCGGCACCTATATCATCGCCGGCGCCATGACTGGAGGCGATCTCAACATCTCCGGCTGCGACCCCTCCCACCTCAACGCGCTCCTCAGCAAGCTTCACGAAGCCGGGGTCAAAACCAAGGCCACAGCCGACTCGGTCCGCGTGATGGGCGACAACCCCTTCACTGCTGCCGACATGTCGACCGAAGAGCATCCCGGATTCCCCACCGACTGCCAGGCACAATTCATGGCGCTGACGACACAGGCCGAAGGCACATCGATCATCACCGAAAACATTTTTGAGAACCGCTTCATGCACGCCCAGGAACTGGTCCGTATGGGCGCGAACATCAAGATTGAAGGACGTCGCGCCGTCGTCCGCGGCAAGACTCCGCTCAGCGCCGCAGCCGTTCTGGCCAGTGACCTCCGCGCCTCCGCGTCGCTCGTGCTCGCCGCATTAGTCGCCGACGGAGAAACCATCATCGACCGCGTCTACCACATCGACCGCGGCTACGAACACATCGAAGAGAAGTTAAAAGGAGTCGGCGCCCAAATCCGCCGCATTGGCGAGATGTTCCCCAAAAAAGCCGCCGCCGTGAAGTGATACTCGAATCACAGGGACACGAGTTGCTTGCCAATTCGTTCCTCTGTGTCCTTAGCATCCTCTGTGTTTCAAGCCTTGTTGAACCGAATCCGAGCGAGTCTACCCCCGCGTCAGTCGCTCAATCAACTCCCGCTGCCGCGGATACCTCGCCACCAACTCTTCCCGCCTTGCCATCTCAAAATCCTCAATATCAAATCCCGGCGCCACCGTGCATCCCACCACCGCAAACGATTTCCAATCCGCAACGTGCGAAGCAAACCAGCATCCCGCCGGCACCACCGCCTGCAAAACCTCTCCTGCATCGGAATCACGGCCCAGCCGAATCGAAGAATATTCCCCCGACCGATCGATCGCATGCACCATCAGCGCTTCTCCCGCGTAGAAATGCCAAACCTCATCCGACCGCAGCCGATGAAACGCCGAGAAGTTCTTCCCTTCCAGCAAAAGGTAAATCGCGGTCGACGCTGCCCGCCCTCCCGTAAACCCAGGCGGCAGTGCTTCCCGCGCAATCACAACCTCCGACCGGTAGCTCTGCCGAAAATACCCGCCCTCCGGATGCGGCTCGAGCCGCAACTTCTCGATCCAATACCTGGCGTCCTTATTCAATTTTTTAGTCCCCGCCTCCGAAACGTTTTCGTCCTGTCCCACACTATCTCGATTAGGAGGTTGCCTCCGATGTCCATCCGCGAAATCTACCGGATCCCTGAACTTCAATTGAACAGCTCCGCGGGCAAAGGGAGCTACCTCCGCACTCAACCCTATCGCTTCAAGTTTAAGGGGAAACTTTCTGCACGGAACTACCCGTCTTACCCGCTTGCTAACCGCCGCCTGAAACGCAAGGGGAATCCTATCTGCCAGGTCACCTGCCTCGTCGCGGGAAGCCCCATCCTTGCATCCTCTGCAAGGATGGGGAGCACTCTTTCGGGCCCACCCTCCACTGTCAAAAGCACAGGCAGATCACGATCGCAGAAAAAATTACGTATGGATACAAACCAAAAGGCGCCGAAGATCACGGAGCGGTTTGCCCGGTGTCCTCGGCGCCTCTTCTGGTCCAATCGAGAAAGACTTACTTCACCTGGATTTTCGTGCCGCTATCATCCAACTTACCCTGCACCCGGACGCGCTTGCCGTCAAATTTTGCCACGTCCGCCTGGTGGTCGATGTCGTAAGTCTTGCCGGAATCGGTCTTCAGCACATACTTGTCGCCGGACTTCTGAACGGTTCCCGAGAAAACCTGGCTATCGCCAGCGCCGGGCGTGGCTGCGGTTGAAGCGCTGTCTTTCGAGGCCGGAGGTTGCGCCGTATCCGGAGTCTGCGAGTTCGGGCTCTGCGCATCAGGAGCCTGCTGCGTTGCCGGCGGGTTGTCCGGCGTCGGTGCAGGCTGCGTCTGCGGTGTCTGCTGTGTAGGCGGAGTGTCCGGCGTCGACGATGGCTGTGTGGTCTGGTCTGTCGGCGTCGACGGAGTCGACGGAGTCGTTTGCGCGTTCAGCGCGCTGCCCCAGGAGATCAGTCCGAGGACGACTGCCACCGTGGCGAGAAACGAGAGAGAGCGAATCTTGGTTTTCACTAAATCCTCCAGGAGCCAAACGGCTCTGGCGGAGTTTTTAGCAAGCAGTCTGCCATCCGATTACTCACTTCTTCACGCGGATCGCATCCCCGCTGTAACTGCACGCTTTAGCTGCCATCGTCAGGAGTGCCGGCCGGGCATGTCAGCAATTTTTTCTTCCCACATACAGCAGACACTGTAGCCCGGGCAACGTGATTCTTCGCCCTCACACCAACTCCACTGAGCATACTTTTCGCCGCCCGAGCAAGAAATGCATGCGCTGTTTCGGAGCAACACATCACTGCAGCTTCGCGTACTCCGCCTTGGCCTGCTTCAGAATCGGGATGTAGGGATCGGCATCTTTCCAGAGCGTCAGGAAATCTTTGTAAGCCGCCAGCGCCCGAACGCGAGCGGCATCCGCATCCACTCCCTGCGAAGTCCGCGCCTGCAAGGCGTTCGCGCGAGCCACCCCCAGATGCGCCAGCGCTCCCGTCCAGCAATTCCAGACGATGCCGCTGTGGTCAAGAATCTTCTGAAACTCTGCAACCGCGGCGTTGCCCTGCCCGGCTGCTAGGTATGCTTCTCCGCGGACATACACCGGGTAGAGGCAGGAAAGATTGAAAAGGAACGGAATCTGCCCCAACTCGATGAGGGAGGCAGCCTGCAAGGTGGTCAAGGCGCGAGCCGCCGCGCCTCTGTCCAGTTCCACCCGCGCCTGAATCGCAGGCAGCCAGAGCGAGTGCATCTGGGTGTCGAGGGGGAAGTGTTTCCCTAGGTCTTGCGCCAGAGATTCTGCTCGTACTGTATCGCCCGCCATGGCAACCGCAAGCGCGGCTTCGACCTCGCCGCTCTGACTCGTGGGCGCAAGCTTCAAGGCTTCCGCCGCTAATTGCCGCGCTTCCGCAAGATTGCCGTAGGCCGCTTCTCGCTGTGCGGCAATCGCCAGACTGATCGCCCCATTGTCTTGGTTGTCCACTCGCACCGCGGAGTCCACAGACCGCCTCGTCAGTTCCCGTGCTTTGCCAAGGTGGCCGCTGTACGCCTCGGTATCGGACGCGAGCGCAAGTCCCCAGTTCTCGAAGTCACGCTTGTCGACGTACCACTGCTGTTGCTCCGCCAGCGCGGCAGAATCTGCCCCAACAAAAGCAAGAGCATAGAGAGCGTCGTGAAAGACCGGATCATCCAATTTGCGCGCCTGCGCCTCGTGGATGATCTGCCGCGTTTCGTCGAAATGCTGCAAGGCCAGGGTGTAGTAGGCAAGGTTCGCGTGCCAACTCTGATCATTCGGCGCAAGACGCCCGGCTTGATTCGTGATCTCGACGGCTTTCTCATACTGCCCCCGCGCGCCGTAGACCGTGCCCAGATTGTCATACGCCTTAGATTCTCGTGGGTAGTTCTCAATCCACTGCTGATTTACCTGGGCCGCTTTATCCAGCTCCCCGGTGACATTCGAGTAGTAGGCGACGGTTATCTCCAACTTTTCCCGATCGCTGGCATGCTCCCGCAACTCGAACGCCTTGCTGAAATACTCTCTCGCCTGAGTTGGCTCGGCGAGACCTTCGTAGTCGTTACCCACGTCCAGGTATCCCATCGCAAAATTCGGATCAAGTTGGATGGCACGTTGATCGTAAGGCAAGGCCGCGGCGCTACCTTTCTCACGAACAGTCTTTGCAGCAAGGCTGAACGCCTTGAGAGCGTCGAGCGAGGATGTGGTTGCTTGCTCGAGTGGAACATCAAACCTCTGTACCGTCGCCAGCGATTCCCCCAGTTCGCCACGCATCTTCGAAGCGGCCCCGCCCAGAGCATCCAGCACCTTCTCCTTCGATGTCGCGGTTACCTGTTCCTCTGCGAGTGTGTCCCCGCTCTGACAATTCACCGCCTTCAATCCCAGCACATATTCGCTGCCCAAATTGCTGATCGATCCGGCGATGTAGGCTTTGCTACCTGCCCGCTGGCAAATCTCGCGGGTTACCTCGGCTGTGAGTTTTGCGCCGGCTGGCCGGGTCATCAGTTGCAGGGTCTTCGCGACTTCGGCGTCCGGGAGCACATTCAGAAATGGCGATTGCCGCAGAGAAACGGTGAGGGCCGTTTTCAGCGTGTCGTCAAAGACCGCATCGCCTGTGCTGTTTGCAAAGTCCCCGAGGACGATGCTGTCTTTCTCGGTCAGCAGCTTTCCCTTCTGACGGGAACGGTAGAAGAGTCCGCCCGCGATCAAGGCAACACATAGGATTGCGGCGGTGACATACGCGACTTTTGCTCTGCCTGTCCGGGCAGGAGTGCCCGTCCCCACACGTGCTTCCCCCACCCGCCCCGATTCCGTATCCCGCTTTAGCCGTTGCAGGTCGGTGCGAATGTCAGCAGCGTGCTGGTAGCGCAGGTTCCGATCCTTCTCCAGACACTTATTGATAATGTCTTCCAGCTTAGTCGGCGTGTCGGCATTCAATCTCACCGCAGCGGTTGGCTCTCGATTAAGAATGGAATCGAAGATCAACGCTGAAGTGTCGCCGCGAAACGGCAGCGTCCCCGTCGCCATCTCGTACAGCACAGCGCCGAACGAGAACAAATCAGTCCGGGCGTCGAGTTCGCGCCCTTTCACCTGCTCCGGCGACATGTAGGCGATCGTCCCCACCGCCGTCCCCGGACTCGTAAGATGCTCCGCCGAATCGACCGTCGCGGCAGTGGGTTCGGCCCCACTTGTGGTCTGCACCGACAGTTTGGCCAATCCAAAATCCAGAATCTTGGCGTTTCCCCGCGCGGTGATGAAGATGTTGGCCGGCTTGATGTCGCGATGAACGATCCCCTTGGCGTGGGCGGCATCGAGCGCATCGGCGACTTCAATGGCGATCGGCAGCAGCGTTTCGAGATCCAGCGGGCGCCCCGCGATGCGATGCCGCAACGTCATCCCTTCGAGAAACTCCATGGCGATGAACGCCACGTCGCCCTGCTCGCCGATGTCATAAATCGTGCAGATGTTGGGATGATTCAAGACCGATGCGGCCTGAGCTTCTCGTTGAAACCGGGCAAGCGCGACGGGATCGCGCGCCACTTCATCAGGCAGGAACTTAAGCGCGACAAACCGATGCAGCCGCGTGTCTTCCGCCTTGTAGACGACGCCCATTCCGCCGCCACCGACCTTCTCGAGGATGCGGTAATGCGATATCGTCTGCCCGATCATGAGAGTGGCCGGCCGTCGAGTCGCTACATCTTAAAGAGGAGGTTTCGGCGAGTCAACGAATGGACGTTCCAGCGAATGGGCCGGTTTCAACCCCGGCCCATCTCGCGTGCATCTGACCGTCGAGTCACACTGACGCACTACAGACTCCAGACCTCCTACTTTGCCGCTCCGATCGTATCGACGATCTGCTTCGCCACCGCCTCCCCCGCCGGATCCTTGAAACTCACTTGTGCGGCGCAGACTCCCCTCGGTACGGCCACCGCCACATACCAATTCGTCCCAGGAAGATCGCCGGCGTTCGCCAGATGCTTGTACGAATACCAGTAGCGCTTCCCGTTGTCTTCGATCGTCTTGTCCAGCGGCATCATTTGCTGCACCATCGGCTTGATGTTCGCCAGCGATTGCTCGTTGCCGTGAACCACCACGTTGCTTTTCTTGTCCGCGGAAGTTGCCGTGCCGACCAGCAGCGTGTCCGCCGTCCAGTCCGCCGGAACCGCAAACTGACACGTCTTCTTCCGATCCGTCAGCACCTTCCACCCCGAAGGCACCGCCGCAAGCACCATGGTTGAAACCGCCAGCAAAACCACAATCCCAATCTTCCTCATCCAATTATTCTCCCGAGCCTGATTTTCACCCCAGGCAGAAATCTGCCCGAGAACTTATATCACGCCGCTCCGACAAACAAAAAGGACCGCGTCGTGCGCGGTCCTTACTTGGTTAATCCGTGTGATCCGCGTTCGTCCGCGGCAAGAAGTTTAGTGCCGGCCCCCGCCACCGCCGCCGTGACCGCCGTGGCGTCCACCACCACCGCCGCCTCCCGGACGTCCACCGCGACCGCGACCACGTCCCCCACCGCCGCCTCCAGGACGCCCGCCGCGACCACGATCTCCGCCACGGTCACCACCGCGCGGACGATCCCCTCCGCCACCCGCACTCACATGAGGCGGACCGTCGCGATTAAAGTTCGGCTCGGAATCCGGCTCGTCCGGGAAATCACCGCCGCCCTCGATCACGAGCGAACCCGTCAGGGCCGGTTGCCCCTCAGCCGCAGGAGCCATCGCTGCATCGGCAGGAGGTGCTTCCCCGCCTCCCATCTTCGCGCGCTGCTCTTTCAGAATCGCCTTGCGCGACAACCGGATGCGGTTGCCTTCCACCGCCAGCACTTTCACCAGCACCTGATCGCCTTCCTTCAGCTCATCGCGCACATCGGCAATGCGATGCTCCGCCACTTCGCTGATGTGCAGCAGCCCGTCGGTGCCCGGCAGAATTTCCACGAACGCGCCGAAGTCGGCGAGCCGCGTGACCTTGCCCAGGTACGTCTTCCCTACCTCGGCCGTCGCCGTGATGTCGCCGATAATCTGCAGCGCCTTCGCCGCTGACTCCTGATCGCTCGACGCCACCTTCACCAGCCCGGAATCTTCCACATCGATCTTCACTCCGGTCTGCTCGACGATGCTGCGAATCATCTTGCCGCCCGGCCCGATCAGATCGCGAATCTTGTCGACTGGAATCTGCACCGTGTAGAAGCGCGGCGCGTAATCGGAAATCTTCTCGCGCCCGGTGGTGATGACTTCTTCCATCTTGCCCAGAATATGCATCCGTCCGCGCTGTGCCTGCGCCAGCGCCTCGCGCATGATCTGCGCCGTGATGCCGGCCACCTTAATATCCATCTGCAGCGCGGTGATGCCTTCCTTCGTTCCGGCGACCTTGAAGTCCATGTCGCCGTAGTGATCTTCCGCGCCCGCGATGTCGGTCAGGATGGCGTACTGATCGCCTTCCTTCACCAATCCCATCGCCACTCCGGCCACCGGAGCCTTCAACGGAACACCCGCATCCATCAGCGCAATCGACGCGCCGCAGATCGTCGCCATCGACGATGACCCGTTCGACTCCAGAATGTCAGACACCACGCGCATCGCATAAGGCCACTTCTCTTCTGTCGGAAGCACGGCCGAAACCGCCCGCTCCGCCAGCGCTCCGTGCCCAATCTCGCGCCGCCCCGCTCCTCGCATGAACCCAACCTCACCAACCGAAAACGGCGGGAAGTTGTAGTGGAGCATGAATCGTTTCTTGGATTCGCCTTCGAAGCCTTCCAGGCGTTGCATATCATCACTGGTACCGAGGGTGGCCGTTACCAGCGCTTGCGTTTCGCCGCGGGTGAAGATGGCGCTGCCGTGGGTTCTAGGCAGGACGCCCGCTTCGATCCAGATCTCGCGAACTTCGTCGAAGGCGCGGGCATCCGGACGCCGCTTCTGATTGATTACCTCCTCGCGGAAGATGCGCTCGCGCAGCGTCTCGTAATACTGCGAGAGTTTCTTCTTCGCGACCTCGTCTTCCTTCTCGCTTCCCGTTGTCGGCAACTCGGCGGCCAGGCGCTTCTTGATTTCTTTGACCAGCGTGTAGCTTTCGGCCTTGGGATGCTTTTTGGTGTCGAGTGCGTCCGCCACTTCGGCACCGACCTTCTTCTGCAGATTGTTGTAGTACGCGTCATCGAACACCGGCGGCTCGACCTTGCGCTTCGGCTTGCCGACTTTGTCGCGCAGCTCGCTGATCGCCTTGCAGATCTTCTTGATCTCGGTGTGTCCAAACTCGATCGCATCGACGACCGTCTCTTCTTTCACTTCCTTCGCGCCCGACTCAATCATCACGATCCCGTCGGCCGTTCCGACGACCATGATGTTGACCAGGCCTCCGCGCATTTCGTCATACGTGGGATTCACGATGAACTGTCCATCGACCAAGCCGACGCGCACGGCGCCGATGGGACCGAGGAACGGAATGTCGGAAAGCGTCAGCGCACACGAGGCGCCGTTGATGCCCAGAACGTCGGGGTCATTATTGCTGTCAGCGGAGAGCACGAACGCAATGATCTGGGTCTCACACTTGAAGCCCTCGGCGAACATGGGACGCACCGGCCGGTCGATCTGGCGGCTAGTGAGCACTTCGCGCTCACTCATGCGGCCTTCGCGCTTGATGAAGCCTCCGGGGAAACGTCCGCCGGCGTAGGTATATTCGCGGTAATCAACGGTGAGGGGAAAGAAATCGATGCCTTCGCGCGGATCGGCATTGGCGGTGGCGGTGGCGAGCACAACGTTTTCGCCGAGGCGGACCACAGCCGCGCCTCCGGCCTGCTTGGCGAGCTTTCCAGTTTCAAATGAGATTTCTTTGCCGCCGGATAGATGGACTGTAACGCTAGTTGCTTCTGGTTTCATAATGATTCATTCCTTTGAGTTGAGACAGGCAGCCACGAGATAGGCTGCAGCACCCCTCCACAGACGCGCGGAAGGGCCGGGACACCGAATAGGTGCCGGGTTGAGGCGAGGGATCAGCGCTTGAAAAACGCACGTGTGGAGAATTCCTCGATGCTGGACCGTCTCTCCGGAGACGGATCATCAGAAAGAAGCAAGTTTCGAAGGTTTCGAAAGTTTCAAGGTTTCAAAGTCTTTGAAACTTTGAAACATTGCCAAGTTGAAACCTTGCTTTCGATCTACTTGCGGATGCCGAGCTTGGTGATGACGGTCTTGTAACGCTCGGAATCGTATTTCTTCAGGTAGTCGAGCAAGCTACGCCGCTTGCTGACCAGCATGAGAAGGCCGCGGCGCGAACCGTGGTCTTTCTGGTGCGTCTTGAAGTGCTCCGTCAATTGGCCAATGCGTTCGCTTAGCAACGCGATCTGGACTTCGGGACTGCCGGTATCGCTGGGATGCGTGCCGTATTGGTCGATGAGGGATTTCTTGTGCTCTCTGGCTAACACTTGCCTGGTGCACTCCTGTCTTCTTGGTTTCGATTTATCTTTGTGACGTTATTGAGGTTAACATGCGAGTGGAGGGGGTGTAAAGGCGGGACGGCATCGCATCGCCTGGCTCATCCGACACGAGCGTGCACCACGTCTTGACAATCCTCAGAACTCCAGCCTCGCCTGGAACGCGATCATTCGCGGACTGCTATCGCCACCCAAACCGACGCCCAGCAGGCCGGTGGGCGGTGAAGTTGTATAGGCGAGCGCCCCAAACCCCGTCTGCGTGGGAGGCTTTCCTGGAATCCCCGCCAGCGTCATGCTGGGAAGCCCAAAGTTCGGATGGTTGAATACATTGAAGAACTGGGCCTCTACTCTGAGCTTCACTCGCTCGCTTACCGGAAACCATTTCGTGAGATAGAAGTCATTCCAGACAAAATCGGGGCCGCGGAGGGCGTTGCGGCCGAGGTTTCCGAATTGGCAATGTTGCGGGTCGTCGCCATGGGCGCACTGCCCAGTACTCGGATCAACCGCGGAAACAAAGGCGGCCGGATTAAGCCACTGGAGGGTGCCCGGTTGCGTCACACCAGCGACGGGATGATGCTCATAGAGCGGGACGCCCGTAACGACGCTTGCGAACTGCGGTCCGCTGCCCTGCACAATGCCGTTGCCGTTGGCCGAATAGGGTGTGCTCAGGACGGAGAACGGCACCCCACTGTGCCAGAACATGGTCCCGGAAATCTGCCAGCCGTTGAGCACGTGCGCCAACTGGTGATTCCGAACGTGGATGGGCAACTGATACACATATTCGGC
Organism: uncultured Acidobacteriaceae bacterium; assembly: GCA_963709025.1. GTDB lineage: Bacteria > Acidobacteriota > Terriglobia > Terriglobales > Acidobacteriaceae > Sulfotelmatobacter. The sequence continues at coordinate 189,944 of CAVPVE010000041.1, read as the reverse complement.
GTTGAGGTTGTGCCGGATGTCATAGTCGCAAGGACCGTACTCGCGGGTCAGCTCTCCCGGCAGCGGAGAAAGAATCCCTCCGGCAGAGAACTGAAGGAATCCTCCGTTCGAAACCGTATCCATGCAGCGGCTCCACGTGTAGTTGAATTGTCCCTGCAGACCGTGCCCCAGGCGCTTCATCGCGGTGAGTTGAAGGCCGTTGTAATGACTGTTCTCTCCAGTGGCGAGCTGGGTTACCGCGCTGAACCGTGGATCAGTTGGCTGCATGTAGGGGAATGGCGCAAAGCACCCCTGGCACACCGTCTCGTATCCATTCACTTGGGTTAGATAGGGCTGGTTCACCGCGCGTGTTCCCACATATCGCGCCAACAAACTCGCAGTGGTTCCGAATTGATGTTCAATTCCCAGGCTCCACTCCATGAAGTACGGAGCTTGCAGAGTGCCCGTGGGCACCGCTGTGATTGCGACGGGTGGGAGACATGTTGCGGGATCTGCCTGCGGGGATGCGCACGAAAGCTGTCCTTGAGGGAATCCCGAACTAAATCTTTGATTTGCGGAGACCGTTGCATCCACTGCACTGTCCGGCGCCCCCGGAGCGATGGCAGTCCCGCCCACTGTACCCAGCAGACCTCCCTGGAAGGTTTTGTCGTAAGGCGGATTTGTGCCAATCAGGTCGGCCACACTGCCCGGCAAAATATCGCTGAAGATTCCGAAACCGGCTCGCAGCACAGTCTTTGGCTCGAACTGCCATGCAATCGCGGTCCGCGGCTGCAGAACGGCCAGCGGTGTGGACGAAAACAAATTGCCGAGATGAGTCTGGATGGCGGCATTCAGCGGCTGATTCACATCATGCGAGATCGAACTGAAAGAACCGCCAAGCCGAGCGATTTGATCGTGGGGATTGAGCGGGTTTGAGTTGAAGGTGTCGCGCACGCCGAATGTCCAGGTAAACTTCCGCGTCACTTTCCAAGTGTCCTGGGCATATAAATCGAGATTGAGGAAGCGGAATGGTTCGTTCGCCGACAGGGGAAAAGTCTGGGTTGCAGTAGATGCCACTCCATAGATGAATTGCGGCAATGTCGTGTAGGCCACGGTTGGAACCGTGCCTTGCCCGAAGTCATAGTCATTCAAGCGAAAGATACGGGTGTTCGTGCCAAACCGGAGTTCGTGGGCGCCATGGCTCCATGCGAGGTTGTCATTGATGAAAAAACGAGAAGCTCGCCTGCCTTGTACCCAGGTGTTGTCGAGCCCTCCAATTGTGGTGAATGGCGCATTCGCACCGATGCCCTGCAACACGAGGGGGAATGCCGCGAGCGTCTTCTGCAAGTTGGCAGGCCCAAACAAGCTCTCGTACCACGAGAACGCCGGATTGAAATAGTTCACCAGGTTTTGCGAAAAGACGTGGGTGTAGCCCGCTGCGAACGAGTAGAGAGGCTGAGGAGAAACCGCATCAAACAAAGAGTTGATGGGATCTGTGTAAGCAGCTTGTACGCCCGTGTCCGCCTGAAAACGAAACCAAGCAGTGTCCCTTGGATTGATGTTGTAGTCGATGCGGACCGTCTGTACCTGTTCATGGTCATCGCTGGAGTGCGAAACGCTTTGCCGGTTCGCGCAGCCGTTTCCATTCGGTGGACTGCCCGAAGGGGTCGTGCCGTCCGAGTTGAAAGGACACCCGAGCACCGCGAGAGGCGTTCCATAGGTGTTTCCGTACAAAGCAAACATCTTTTGGTAGAACGAGACTGATTGCGGCGACGGCGAATACGTTGATCCGGTTACGGAGTCCGTTCCACCCAGCGGGAGTTGTTGCAGCACGTACTGCTGGAACGCCGTGCTAGGAACGGTCGTGGGCGTCACGATGGGCAGGGCGATCCGAACCCATTCGCTATCGAAGAAGAAGAAAAGCTTGTCATGCGCAATGGGCCCTCCCAGACTACCTCCAAAATGATTCACGGTCGCTCCGGGCTTGTGATTCCCCGGCGTCGCGTTGGTAAAGTAGTCCGCTGCATTCAGCCGACCACCATTCCACAATTCATAGAGATTCCCATGAAACTGATTTGAGCCCGACTTGGTAACGTAGTTGACCTGGGATGCTCCATACCGTCCTTGATCCACGGCATAGGAAAGAGTATTGACTGTCACTTCTGAGACGGAATTCAACCCCAACACGAGGTTGGTGGAGAGGCCGCTGTTGAGGTTGGTGAGCGGGTCATTGGTTTCCAGTCCGTCAACGATATAGCCGTTTGAGAGGGCAGGCAGGCCGTTGAATTCCACATTGCCATACCCGTTTGTACCGCCAACAAAATCATTGCCGCTGCCTGCCGTGTTGATCAGGGCGCCCGGAGCGAACTGCAATGGGTAGGTGAGATCGCCGCCTGGATTGGGCAGATCTTCCAGGGCGGGGGCATTTAAGGTGGTGGATGTGTTGGCGTTCTGCGGATTGAGGATTGGAGCCTCGCTGCTCACCTCAACCGTGTCATTAGATCGGGCCACATTAAGTGTGAAATCGACCGTTTGCTTCTGGCCCAGTCCCGAAACGACATTGTTGTTTAGTCGCGGCTCGAAGCCCGGCGCTTCAACCTCGACTGAATAGATCCCCGGTTTCAGTTGGGGGAAGTTGAATCGGCCCGAGTCATCGGTCCTGGCGCTGCGTCTCAGTCCCGTCTCCGAGTTTGTGATTGTCACAATGGCGCCGGGCAGCACGGCGTTGGAGATGTCGCGAACCTGGCCAACAATGGCGCTGGTGGTTTCTCCTTGCGCCAGTGCCTCCGCAGAAAGAAGACACGCGACGCTTAATACAAGAACAGCCAAGCGAACTACCCACGTCACGTGTCCCTCACTCGTTTGACCTAAAGGGTTACTGCTTCCCCAGAAGCGAAATGTTTAACCAGAGGTTATTGTTTATAGTTAACCATAGTTAATTACAAGAGACAAGAACAAAAGGTGGCTGGTTCAGCTTTAGTTTTTGCGTTCACCAACACGAGCGCGCGTGCCCCACCTTTATCCCGGCACAGGCCCATCCCTTTCGACTGTGCTCAGGGCAAGCTTTTTGCGTTCTTTGCAAATGGTGGGCATTCCAGACTGCCGATCCCTTGGGCTTTCCACCTAGGCTGCCGGGTGCCCCGCCCTTTCGCGCTCTTTCCGAAAGGGTTGGACCACGGACCCCTCCGTCTCACGCCCGCCGAATCTCATCCAGCATGCGCTGCCGAAGGATGCGGTTGGCGCGGGTCTGGTATCCCTTGCCCGGCTTCTTCAGCCAGGCGATGACGTCGGCGTCGAGGCGCATGGAAACCGCCTGTTTCACAGGACGATAGAAGCGTCCCCGCACGGCATCCTTCCACGCCGAGGGCGGGAGTTCCGGGATGTCGGAGGTGTCGATCTGATCGTCGGACATGGCCGCCAGAGCCGACAGTTCTTTCTTCTGCTTCGAAGTCAGCGCCTGTCCCGGCCTTTTTCGGCTTACGTCCCTTTTGCTAGACGCCTTGCGCATAGTGCATTCAAAATCGTGTTGTGCCCCCTAGAGCATGAGGGCCAAGCCAGCCGCGGCCCCACGGGACCGCGCTTTCGTAGTCTTAATCTCGGTGCGCAGTCCTAGTCTTTCGGCGTAGATCACCAACATTTCCAGACTGAACTTCGACATTTTTCCCCGCAACAAATCGCTTACTCTGGGCTGCGACTCGTCTAGGATCGTCTGCAGTTGCCGCTGGGAATAGCGCGCCGCCGCCTTCACCACCTTGGTGTGCAAGTCGGTCTTCAGTTTGAGCGCTGCCGCCTCTTCCGGTGAGAAACCCAGGTCCTCGAATACGTTCTTGGTCATACGTTCTTTCCTATTCAGAATTCGTTCTGTTTCTTCTGCTTCGCTAGCCTTGCCCTCAAATCGCTCAATCGCTTGCGTCCCATTTCAACGTCGGCCTTGGGGGTCTGGTTGGTTTTCTTGGTGAAGCAATGGAGCACATGGACCACGCCGCCTATCTTGACGTAGAGCACCCGATACCAGGTGGCCTTGTCTTGATCCCGCAACTCAAAAACACCCGGAAGCGCAGGAGACATCGAACCTGAATCGAGTGGCCGTTCTCCATTCTGCAATCTCCTCAGATCGGCTCCCAGATTCTCGCGTACCTGCGCGGGAAAGCCTCTGATCACGCTTATAGAATTGCCCTCGAAAACTACATCGGGCGGGGAGGGTTCAGCCACGAAAGAAATGTAACCTAGGCCGGGCGATTTGTATATAAGTATTTATATGCGCTATCGGATTCAATCTCGGCGTCAACAGGATCTCGCCGGCGAGGCGATCACGGCAACCGAACACCCCCTTCCGCCCCGACACCATGTTTTCCACAGCCTTCCACAGCAAGAATCCCAATTCGTGTGACGAACAACCTTTACTGAGGATTTCAAAAGGAGCAGGCTCAATACATGCACGCAGGCTCCCCCGACCGGCTCTCCAAGACCGATCCGCTGACAAGCTCTGAGTGCTCCGCTAAGTCCTTATTCCATCACATTTTAGATCTAAGTCCTTACGGCTCAAGATTTTGCACAGGCACCGCCCTGTCCCCATCTAGCAAGTGCTTAAGAATGAATATTTTGGCGACGAGCACGGAAAAATATCGTGGAGAGTTCGAGGCTAAGTCCTTATTCCAGAATATTTTAGCCGTAAGTCCTTGCGGCTCAATATTTTGCGCCGATACAAGCCTATTAAAACCATACAAGGGCAAGAATATACTTGACTAACCCACGCCAATATGCAATAATCCTTGTATGAGCGATCCCACAAATCCCAAGACTTTACAAGAGGCCATTCAATATTTTTCGGATGAGCAGGTATGTGTTGATGCCGTAGCACTTATGCGCTGGATGGATGGCGCGCACTGTCCCGAGTGCTGGACTCCCGGCGGCGACAAGGGCCGGAATCCGTACTACATCAAGACTCAAAAAAGATGGAAATGCAGGGATTGCCGCCGCCAGTTCTCGGTCAAGGTAGGGACTATCTTCGAGGATTCCCCTATCCCGTTACAGAAATGGCTTCCCGCGCTCTGGATGCTCGTCAACTGCAAGAACGGGGTTAGCTCATGGGAACTGCATCGGGCATTGGGCGTGTCTCAGAAGTCAGCATGGTTCATGCTGCATCGGCTCAGACTCGCGCTCAAGACTGGGTCGTTTGCTTACAAATTGGGTGGCAAAGATTCCGGCGGCGTCGAGGTAGATGAAACTTTCGTGGGTGGCAAGGTAAAGAACATGCACAAGGAACGTCGCGCCAAGTTCGGTGGTGGTGTCACTGGCAAGACCGTGGTTATGGGGATACTGGATCGCGACGAGCGTAAGGTACGTGCCGCCGTGGTGCCGAACACAAAGCGCGAGACTCTACAGACTGAGATCCTGAATAACGTTCGCTATGGATCGCCGCTCTATACCGACGATGCCGTATCGTACGACAGCCTGAAAATGAAATACGTCCATGAAGTAGTCAATCACGCTGAGACCTACGTGCGCGGACAGGTTCACACAAACGGACTGGAGAATTTCTGGTCACTGCTCAAGCGGAACCTGAAAGGGACTTATGTGTGCGTAGAGCCGTTCCACTTGGAGCGGTATGTGGATGAGCAAGTATTCCGCTACAACAATCGTGCTACCAAGGACAATCCATTGAACGATTCTGACCGCTTCCTGCTGGCACTGTCACAGATCGCCAACAAGCGCCTTACTTATGCGGAACTCACAGGCAAGGACGAGAACGGCGATACCACGACGCCTTTCTAATCAGTATTACAAGCGGCGTGGCCCTAGTCAGAAGATTTAGGCTTGGGGCCGCGCTTCGGATGGGTGGCGCGTTCAGCCTGGTATTCCTTTTCACGCTCGACCAGCTCGGGCTTGGAGACGGTCAGCACTTGGCGCAGGGCTCCCCGGAAGGCGTCCATCTTTTGCTGTGGTGTCATGTCGGAGTCGAGTTTAGACTTCATGGGCTCATCATAGACTTACCTAAAAGGAATCTCCAATGGAAGACAAGAATATGCAAAAACTTCTTGAACAATTCCCTCAGTGAACACCCAAAAGCGGCCATACATGAACACCTGAAAAGCGGCCATACTTTCAGAAGAAACGTCCAGGACATTGACAGCAGCGGGAGGGAAAGTAGCCTCTCGCAATATGGCGAATGTCTTGAAGGACGAGAAGAAACAGCAAATCATAGCGTTGGGACGACTGGGATGGTCTCTGCGAAAGATCCAAGAGGCCACGCGAGTACGTCGAGAGACCGTCAGCGCCTATCTGCGAGGCGCAGGGGTGGAAATATGGCCGCCGGGAAGATGGAAGCGCGAAGGTAAGGCAAAAGCGGCCATAGAGGTGATCACCGGCTCGGATGCAGCAAAACCGGCCATTCCGGAGTCCGGCGGTCACCCCAACTTCAACCTCAACCCCAACCCCGAAAACCTTTCCACGAGGGGAAAAGCAACCGCAACTTCAAAACCGGCCATAGAGGTGATCACCGACTTTGGCGTGGGGTTGAGCGGCAAGGAGCCAGAAAACTCGAAAGCCGTGGGTTCGGCGAGCGCCTGTGAACCCTACCGGGAAATCATCGAGCTGGGTCTAAGTCGAGATCGCAATGCCATGGCGATCTGGCAGGATCTGGTCTCCGACTACGGATTCCGGGGTGGCTACCAAAGCGTTCGGCGCTTCGCTTACAAATTGCGCGGAGCCCAAGTACCGCCAGCGCGGGCGGTGATCCTCACCGCTCCAGGAGAAGAGGGTCAAGTCGATTATGGCAGCGGGCCAATGGTACGCGAAGCCAAGAGCGGCAAGTATCGACGCACCCGTTTGTTCGTGCTCACGCTGGGCTATAGCCGCAAAGCGGTACGGCTGCTGGTTTTCCGCTCCAGCACGCGCATCTGGGCCGAGCTCCACGAGAAGGCATTTCGTCGATTAGGCGGTGCTCCGCGCATCCTGGTGCTGGACAATCTTCGCGAAGGCGTACTCGTTCCCGACGTCTACGACGCCACCCTCAATCCCCTCTATCGCGACGTGCTCGCTCATTACGGTGCGGTCGCCCTCCCCTGCCGGATCCAGGATCCAGATCGAAAAGGAAAAGTTGAGCGCAGCGTCGGACACGCCAAAAACACGCCGCTCAAGGGAAAACGCTTCGAGAGCTTGGAGGAAGGACAAGCCTATCTGGATCGCTGGGAAGCAAACTGGGCCGATACCCGCATCCACGGCACGACGAAACGGCAAGTGGCCGCCATGTTCGCAGAAGAAAAACCAACCTTGCTCCCGCTGCCTCTGGAACCGTTCCGCTATTACCAGTACGGCGAACGGGTGGTGCATCTGGATGGCTGTGTCGAAGTCGAAGCCGCGTATTACGGTCTACCGCCAGGCTGGATCGGACGTGGGGTCAAAGTCCAATGGGATGAGCTCTACGTTCGTATCCTCGATCCCAACCACGGATCCCTCCTGCGAGAACATGTACGTCAGAAACGGGGCTGGTACCGCATTCAGCCCGAGGACCACCCGCAGCGAACTCCCTTCCGTGTGGTGCAGTTGCTCGGCCGTGCCGGCCGAGTGGGCACCCAGGTCGGTACACTTTGCAACCTTATCTATGGCCAGCAGGGCGAAGTGGGCGTGCGGCGCATCCTGGGCGTTCTCTCCCTCGCCAAAAAGTACGGCACCGCTGCCGTCGATGAAGCTTGCGCTGCCGCCCTCGAGATGGGCGTGCACGAATATCGTTTCGTGCGTCGCCACCTCGAGCGTTGTCCGCAAGCCCCGCTCAGTTTGCGCCAGGTCGATCCCTTGATCCGCGAACTGGTGCACTACCGTGATCTGATCCATACCAAAACCAAGGAGCAAAGTGAATGAATCTCATCGAGTTGAATCGTGCTTTACGACAACTGCGGCTGGGTGGAATCGCGGCTGTGCTCGAGATGCGTCTGCACCAGGCTCAGGTCGAATCCATGGCACCCATCGACCTGATCTCCTGCCTGGTCTCGGACGAACTCACCCGTCGTGGCGACCGTTTGCTGGAACGTCGGCGAAAGCAAGCTCAGTTTCGCGATCCGCAAAAAACCCTCGACAACTTCGACTTCACCTTCAATCCCAAGATGAATCGCAGTCTAGTTTTCGATCTGGCGACCTCTGCCTTCATCGCCCGTCACGAAGACTCACTGTTTGTCGGTCCACCCGGCAGCGGCAAAAGCCATCTGGCACAGGCCATCGGCCAGGCCGCCATCCTTCAAGGCTATCGTGTGCTCTACCGCGAGACCCATACCTTGCTCGAGGAACTCGCCGAAGCCTCGATCGACGGTACGCGCAAACAACACATCGAGTCTCTCGTCACTGTACCTTTGCTGATCATCGATGACTTGGGCATGCGGAAGTTATCCCTCACCGCCGCCGAGGAACTCCTGGAGATCATCATGCGACGCTATGAGCGTGCTAGCACAATGATTACTTCAAACCGACCGGTGGATGACTGGGGGAAACTACTGGGCGACAGCGCAGCGGTTACCGCCATGCTCGATCGCCTGCTGCATCATGGCTACGTGCTGAAATGCGGCCCACGCAGTTGGCGCACAAAAACAGGCTTGCCTCCGCAGCAGGCGGCAGGATAGAACAACCTATGTCTTGGACGGCTTCCAAAGTATGGCCGCTTTTCAGGTGTTCATGTATGGCCGCTTTTCAGGTGATCACTGAGGACAATTCCTCATTTTGGAAGGTCAAGTAGCACAGCTTCGAGCTTCCGTCCTCGTTCTAAGAGGGCTCGCAGGAGTGGACTTAAATCCTGCTGATCCAGCAGAAGGTTTAAAGCAGCTTCAGATTCTAGAAAAGAAGATGATAGCTGCTGATCCCAACGCTCAAATACGTTAAGAAGCCTCTGAAGTAATTGAGGCTCTGAAAGCTGCGAAAGAGAAGGGTGGACCACACGAGGCTTAGTTGACACGTGGCATGCTCCGGCCCGAATATGGGCATTAGCACGTCAGTCGCCGACCAGCGATAGTAACGTACAAGAATAACGAATGAAGGCCCGGACGGGAATCCGGGCCTTTTTATTTCACTGTTCTTTGAAAATGATCCATATCTCCCATCAGTTCTGGATGTTGAGCAACCGTATTCGCGATAACCTTTCGTAAATTGTCTCTATCTGGCACGATTCCCAAAGCAGGCTGAGTGTTTTTGAGAATGGGGAGGCACCACTGATATTTCTTGCTGGTTCTGTCCCGGAATCCTTGTAGTAAGGCGAAAGCAAGATAATCGGCTGGCTGAGTAAGCAATGAGCTATCACTGGGAATGTATTCGATTCCAGCCAATTGGCGCTCTCCCGATGCAGTCTTGTGTTGACTGGAATCGAATATCATTCGAGCGCCTCTCTCGTACTCGTTTTGTTGCTCGAAAACCAACGTTAGCCGTTCGTTTCTAGGAATGTTTTTTACAATCGAGTCGATGATGGCAATTACGGAAATATAGTAGCCCCTGGTCAATTTCTCAGTTAGCGTTCCAGCAACCAGATCTTTGTAGTACTCAACTGGAGTTGCAGCCATAACGGCTCGGAGTCCGGAAGCATGCGGTATGGCTCCTAGAGTTTCCAGCATGCGTCTTATCCCAAACTTGTTGAAGCGAAGGTCTTTTATGTGGAGCATCTTCCGCTGTGGACCTAAACCCTTACGCCATTTTTGGGCACAGTCCTGCCACTGCTCGTCTGTGCCTAAAAAAACCAGCAACGATGACATGGCTTCCTTCGTGACCGCTCTCATCCAGATATGCAGTCAGCATAAGTAACCATTTCGGCGGAAAGTCATGCGGAACGGATAGGAAATCGATTTGCAAGCATGTTTACCACTTCTTCCCGACACCATGACCTCTACCCTACATTCTTACTTTGGGTTAGTCAAGTCTATTAGTGCCCCATACAAGTCTTTAAGAATGAACATTTTATGGATAGTGAAGAAAAAAATTGCGAAGCGCCCTTACTTTGGCGAGATTGGCTTCTCAATGCTCGCGGCGCGTCTCAAGATTGTCATTCCGACCGGAGCCGGAGCGCGTGCGACGGCGGAGTGGAGGAACCTGCTGTTGGCCACTTCGGAGGAAAACTATGCCGCGCTCGCGAGCCAGCTCTTCATGGTGTTCGCGTCCACCAGACCGGCTTGCTGGAACTGGAGGCTGCCGCCAGAGAATACAGCGAAGTTCGGAATGCCTCGGACGTTGTACCGGGATGCCAGTTCCGGAGACTTCTCGGTGTCGACCTTCAGCACGACGGCACGACCAGCAAGGTCTCGCGCGACTTGCGCGACGTGGGGCGCGGCCATCCGGCAGGGGCCACACCACGCCGCCCAGAAATCAACCAGCACCGGAACTTTGCTGTCGCGGACAATCTCGTCGAACTCCTCAGGGCCCACCTCAACGGGCTCAGCCACGGGAGGCAGCGCGGTTTTGCAGGCACCGCATCGTCCGGTGTCGGCCAAATGTTTGGCCGGAATTCGGTTCGGCCTCCAGCAGGATGCGCAATTTCGGGTGATCGCCATGGAGCAGTCCTTGATTGATTTGCCGCGTCCACAGTATCTCGCCGGCGAGGCGATCCCGGCAACCGTGGACAATCGCTCCGTGATCCGTACGCCATGCGACCACGTCAAGTTTTCCCTTGCCCTCCCTTCTGCCCCGAGCTACCTTGTTTTGCCCGAAAGGTTCGCCAGGAGTACACGCCTATGGCAGCCGACGAGAACATTCAACTGATGCGACGCTGGTTTCAGGAAGTGTGGAATGAGGGCCGAGTCGAGACGGTGTATGAATTGCTTTCCCCGGACGCAGTAGCCAGGGGACAAAGGGGCGCGGAAGCGGAAATTCGTGGGCCGGAGGAGTTCGCGAAATTCGTGCGCGAAATTCGCGGCGCCTTCCCCGATATCAAGGTCACGGTCGAAGACGTTTTTGGTGCGAATGACAAAGTTGTCCTGCGCTGGTCGGGTGTTATGACTCATACGGGAGACGCGCTGGGGATTCCGGCGAGCGGCCAGACAGTGCGCATCCGAGGGATCACGATCGCCCGCATTGTGGATGGCAAGATCGTCGAAGGCTGGGACAACTGGGATCAACTCGGCATGCTCGAGCAGATCGGGGTACTCAAGCAACCGCTCGCAGCGTAAGCCGGCTAGGGAGGCGCGGGGTTACCCGCATCACGACGTGAGACGGCGAGGCGAGAGCAGGAAATCGGTCCATGGCCAAAAGACATCGCCGAATTCACGGGCAGTTCTTCAATTAGGGCGTATGATCGAAGAGATGCCATATATCTCGGAACACCTCTCCAGTCTTCGCCAGGAAATCGCTGATTTGCGCGACCTCAACGCCCGGTTGTCGGAAAAGGGCGGACATACCGCAGTCGATCAGACGGCGCTTGAGCTTCGCACCACGCGCCTGCGCGAAATCAAGCAGGAGTTGTCGAAGATCCTCAATCGTCCGGACGATCCCAAGGTCTGGTGGGAACGCTCGCGAAGGCCGCAGCAGGCCTAAGACCCAGTCAATCTGAGGGTTTCCCCAGTCCGCGAGGCTCGCGTTGGGACGAACGCATTCGTCCGTCCCGCGAGCGCTAGATAGCCAGGGTCGCGGCGATTGCGTGGAGTGTCGTGTCGATTCCATCGGCATTGGGGATGCCGCCTTGCGCCAGGTCTTTGCTGCCGCCGCCGCGTCCGCCTAGCTTCGTCATCGTCTCTTTCATAAGCGCGCCCATGTCGAAGGGCTGGCCCGCGGACTGCGCGAACACGAGCGAGGGCTGCGGAGACGTGGTCGCCAGCAGTGCAACGGCGTTAGTCGAGAGGCGCGTCAACTTCTGGGCGAGGAGCTTGACGAAGTTCAGGTCGCGCTCGGCGAGTATGCGGATCACGAGCTTGCGGCCATTGGCGTCGGGCGTTTCGGCAAGCAGCGCGGCCGCCTGGGCTGCGGCGAGTTCTTCCTGCGACTGCTCTCGCTGTTTGCGCAGCGAACGGATCTCGTCGAGCGACTTGCGGGCCTGCTGGGGCACGTCGTAAATGTGCGCGGAGAAGAGCGCCGCGGTTTCGGTGAGCGTGGTGAAGTCGCGGCGCGCGGTCGAGACGGCACGCTGTCCGGCAACGAATTCCACGCGCCATCCCTGGCGAACTTTTTCCACCTTTCTCAGTAAGACGCTGGCGATCTGTCCGGTATGCGCGACGTGCGTGCCGCCGCAGGCGGTGAGATCGAAGTCGCGGATGTCGATCAGGCGTAGTTCGTCGCGCTCGGTGGGTGGCAGTTTGCGCAGGCCTAACTTCCCTGCCTCGTCGCGGGTCACGAAGCGGATGTCGACGGCACGGTTCTCGAGGATGATCTCGTTGGCCAGGCGCTCGGCGGATTCGATCTGCTCTTTCGTCAGCGCGGGCGTGTCCAGATCGATGGAGCAGTAATCGTCCGCCATGTGAAACGAGACCGTCGGCAGGTTGTACAAGCGGATGAAGGCCGCAGAGAGCACGTGCTGTCCGGAGTGCTGCTGCATGTGGTCGCGGCGGCGGGCGGCATCGACCTGGCCGCGGACGCGGGTCCCAGGCTTGAGGGCTTCTCGCTGCGAATCGTGAAGCGGGGCTTCGAGGTAGTGCACGACTCTGCCATCTTCCATATCGGCGACTTCGGTGACGCGGAACTTGGCGGCCGAGTTGGAGGTGATCCATCCGGTGTCGAAGACTTGCCCGCCGCTCGTGGGATAGAAGGCGGTGCGGTCGAGAATCAGCGCCGGGCGCGGGGAGTCGAGCACGTCGCGGACATCGGCGTCGAAGTCGTAGAGGAAAGAGTCTTGGTAGTAGAGGCGTTCGGTCATTGCGAAGAGACCATTTTAACCACTGAGGACACAGAGGACACAGAGAAGCAACACCTTCGCTCAGTACGGGCCGATGATTCCGCCGATTTGGCGTGCTGCTGGCTTTGCGGGCTTCGTGTCTAGAACGTCCAGGTATTTCAAGCCGCTGCCGGTGTTGAACAGGATCACTGTGTCTTCGGGCTTGAAGAATCCGCTGGCACGCAGTTTGCGATAGGCGACCAGCGAGGCTGCGCCTTCGGGCGCGGCGAAGATGCCTTCGACTTTGGCCCAGTGGCGCGTGGCTTCGAGGATCTCTTCGTCAGTTGCGCTGACCGCGGTGCCTTGGCTCTTCTTTAATATGTCGAGGATTAGATAGTCGCCGTAGGGCTTCGGAACGCGCAGGCCCGCGGCCATCGTCGCCGCGTTCGGCCACATCTCCGACGACTGCTTGCCTTCGTCCCAGGCTTTCACGATGGGCGCGCAGCCAGCGGCTTGAACCGTGATCATCTTGGGGCGCTCGGAGCCGATCCAGCCGAGAGCTTCCATTTCTTCGAAGGCCTTCCACATGCCGAGCAGGCCGACGCCACCGCCAGTCGGATAGATGATGCCGTGCGGCATTCTCCATCCCAGTTGCTCGGCCACTTCGTAGCCCATGGTTTTCTTGCCTTCGACGCGGTAGGGCTCTTTGGTTGTGCTGACGTCAAACCATCCGTCTCTTTTCCAAGCTTCGGAATCTTTGAGCTCGGCAACTTTGCGGGCGCAGTCACTGATGAGGCCGTCGACCAGCGTGACGTGCGCGCCGTAGTAGTCGCACTCGATGCGGTTGGCCATAGGGACATCTTTTGGCATGAAGATGTGCGCCTCGACGCCTGCAGCAGCGGAGTATGCGGCGAGCGCGCCAGCGGCATTGCCCGCCGAGGGAATCGCGAGTTTCTTCGAACCGAAGTGGCGAGCCATGGTCACGCAGGCGGAGAGGCCGCGTGCCTTGAACGATCCGGTGGGATTGAGGCCTTCGTCCTTAATGTAGACGTTGGGATATTCTCGGCTGAGCAACATGGGCGTGAAGCCTTCGCCGAGCGACACCGGATTGGCGTCGGGCAGCACGGCGTCATAGCGCCACATGGTGGGCGCGCGTCCGGCGAGGCGCGCAGACGAAAATGTGCGCTTGATCGTCGCGAGATCGTACCGCGCATAGAGGATGCCACCATCTTTGGGGCAGACGGATTGAGGACGATCGGCGGGATAGTGTTCACCGCAGCGGGTACATTCGAGGTGAGTCAGCATGCCGATGCTGAGTTTAACATTCTGGCATCCGGCTTTCGGCGTCCGGCTTCCGACGGCGCGCCGGGCGGATTTGGTTCATTCGTTTTTTGTCTCTTGTATGACGGAATTCAGGGAGTCTTCCGGCGAGTCTTCTTTCGCGGCCATCGCCGTTTTGAAACCGCGTATGCCTTCCCCGATTCCTTTGCCGAGTTCGGGGAGCTTCCGGGGGCCGAGTACCAGCAGAGCGATTCCAGCAATCATGATCAGGTGCATGGGTTGAAACAAGCCTTCGAACATGGATTCTCCTTGGGTTGACGTGCGCGTTCCAGTTGGAGTGTTGGGGAAGGACGCAAGCGCAATTGCGTCCACGTCCTTCCTGAGCTTTAGGTTTTAGAGAACCTGCTTAATGACCGTTGCGCCGCGCTTTGTCCGCGTCGCTGGCCAGATCCTGCAGCAACTGCATGAACTGGCTGGACTGGCCGATGAAAAGACCATCGCCGGTCAACGCATTCACCGCCCCCATGGCCGCGCCCTGTGTTTCCGTGGGACGAATGATGGAGCATGGTGGAAATTGGCGACTGAGGAACGTTGTTGGCTCGGGCATGATCAGGTTGGTTTGAAAGTTCTCTCCTCCAAAGGGAGGAGAATTCAGGTCGGGGAACGTGACCGAGACACCCGTAACCGGATCGATTACGTGTGCCGCAGGAATGACGTTCCCGGCTTTGTCCTGCCAGGTTTGGAAGTGGCAGATCTCTGTCCCGCCAATGCTGAGCAGGATCCTGAGAACCTCTGTGTTGGAGGCTCTCTGCGCCAACGACGGATAGAGGCTGCTGCCGCCCTGCTCGATCCAGGCAAAGTGGAATCCGGCGGTGTTGGCAACGGCCTGCAGGAAACCAGAATCGGCGACGTCGGCGTCCGTTCGAGGAATCGCAGCGTGTTGACCAACTGCGAGCGTTGGAATGGCATTCGGGAACTTGTCGCCGAAATCAGGATTCCCGCGCCGGCTGCGGTATCGCGTCCACCAATCGGTGTGTACGGTTAGTTGAGTCAAATTGGTCAGGCGGCCGAACGTTTTGTTCGCTCCGCTGGCTTGGCTCGCGGGCAGAGTGCGAAAGGTGTCGAGGTCCACGGTGTCCGCTCCCTTGGAAGCCAGGTAGGCATTGAGGAAGACTTCGTGGCTCAATTCGTCTTCGGTGTTGTCGGAAATGTACTGGTCCATATCGCTGTCGAGTTGCTTCACGTCTGCGGTATAGTCGGGATTTCCCCCGGTGACCTGCGACGGATAGCCAGGAATCAGCTTGCTGGCCAACTTCGAGACTTCGCCGTCTTGCACGCCGGCGAGTTCGTTGTACTGCAGCCAGATGTCGCTCTCGATAATTTCCGCGGCAGCGACAAAGCGAAGGATGGCTGCGTCGCCTTTGCTAATCGAGCCATGGTGGTCATCGGCTTGTGCGCTTACGCGAAGTAGTGGTGCGGCGGCAAGCGCTGCCCCAGCCACGCCCACGCCCTTGAGGAACGAACGCCGCTGAATCTCGCGCGACGGTTGAAAGTTGGGTTGTTCGTTGGAAGACTGCGAACCCGGTTCTGCGGGCACACTCGCGGAGAGAGATTTTCCTTTGCTCATGATCCATACACTCCAGATTTTCTAGGATAGGCGTTGCGGGTACAGGCAGGGCGGCCCGAGCATCAACGTGACCCGAGGATAGAGTGCAGATCTGCGAACAATGTCACATCGAAGTTGAAGAGTTGTAAAAGGCTTGTCGCATTGGTGGCGACTACAAAACATTACCTCCGAGAGATGTCTGCTGAGGGAAGGATCAATTTTTCGAAAACAGGTAGAATGGGCCGGGCGCGGGTTGGCACCGCGTCTTTTCGTTTGTTGGGTGCATCCATTGTTCACAGGGAGAACGTTGAATGGGAAAATTTCTGATTGGGCTGATCCTAGGGTTGGTCGCGATTCCAGCAGGCGTTTATTTTTATTTTTCTTCGGGGAATGCGCCGGTCGCGACGTCAGCGGCGCCGATGCCGTTTGAGAAAACGTTCGCGCGCATGGCGCTGCACGCGCGCATGGAAAAAGAGATGCCGAAGTCGGTACCGATTCCCGCGGATGAAGCCAGCTACGTGGCGGGAGCGCAGGTTTACAAGGAAAACTGCGCGGTGTGCCATGGCGTGGCGGGACAGCCGAAAACTGCCATCGCCCAGGGAATGTTTCCGGACCCGCCCAAGTTGATGGAAGGCACCGGAGTGACGGACGATCCTCCGGCAGAAACCTATTGGAAGGTTGCGGGTGGAATTCGCATGACGGGAATGCCAGGATTCGACAAGACGCTCTCGACCACTCAGATGTGGCAGGTGAGTCTGTTGCTGGCCAATGCGGACAAATTGCCGAAGGCGGCGCAAGATGTGCTGGCTGGAGCGCCTCTGACGGTGCCGGTTCCGGCTGCCCCCGCGAGTCCAATCGTGAAGAAATAGTTCAGTTGCCTTCTTCCTGCCCATCGAAGATCAACTTCCCCGCCCCTTCGGCTTCGCTCAGGGCAGGCTCTGTCCCTCCAAGGAACGGAGGGACAAGGATGGGCACTTTGGCTAAGGCATGAGCGTGAAGTTCACGTGCACCTGGGTCTCGACCTCGACGGGAGTCTCGTTCAGCAGGTAAGGCTTGTACTTCCACTGTTTCACGGCGTCGATCGCGGCTGGCGCCAGCAACGGATGCCCGCTGATCAGCTGAATATTTGAAACAGTGCCTTCCTTGTCGACGATCACATTCATCAGGACCACGCCCTGAATGTGCGCATCCTTGGCCTCGGGCGGATATTGCGGAGGCACCTTGGTAATTACCAAACCCTGCTCGACGCTTGAGGGCACACGCACGCGTCCGGGACCTGCGGGTTGCGGGGCAAGGCCTCCTTTCTCACCTTCTGGAACGCCACCGGGCATATCGCCCACGACGCCTTCGACGGGCGGTTTATCGGGAAGTGTGAAGTTCACGGTCACGTTCGTTTCCGCCTCGATCGGGTCGCCGTAAAGGAGGTACGGCTGGTACTTCCACTGCTTGACGGCCTCGATGGCAGCGGGTGCCAGTATGGGATGTCCACTGACCAATTGCAGGTTCACCACGTCTCCGGACTTATTGATCCGCACTTTCAGGATGACCCTGCCCTGGATGTGCGCCTGGCGGGCCAAGGGAGGGTAGACCGGGGCGACCTTCTTCATCAACAGCGCCTGCGCGACGTTCTCAGAGAGGTGGACGAGCACCGGCTTTGCCTGAGATACAGCCACAGTAGTGAGGGTAACCAGAAGAAGGAGTGATGCCAGCGGATGCCGATTCATTGAGACCTCCACTCGGGTGACAAACGATTGGCGCTTCTATATGCGGGGTCACACCGCAGACACGACTGCGACGTCTGCCGATAATTGTTTAGACGCCAACGTCTTTTGATTTGTTCCCGACGATCCACTTCGCGAACTTTGCGATTGCGGCCAGCACGGTCTCGGGCTGATCACGTTGTGGCGAGTGGCGGCAGTCGGCCAGGGGAAGAATCTCCACGGGCCCGCCGGACAGGCGAGCGATCGCACGCACCTGCGCCATGGTACCGTACTGATCGTCGAGCCCCTGAATGACTAGGATGGGGCAAGTGATGCGAGGCAGATATTCCTCAATGTTCCAGCTGCGGAATTCGGGATGGAGCCAGATGTTGTTCCATCCCCAGAAGGTGCGGGCGGGGTCGCGATGATGGCGGGCCAGTTTTTCGGGAAGGTTCGTGATTTCAAAACTCGTTTTAGCTTCGGCAATGCTGGCCACGCTGAGGTCTTCGACGAACACATGCGGAGCGAGCAGCACAAGCCCGCGCACGTGGTCATGGGCGCCAGCATGAATCAGCGCAATGGAGGCGCCGTCACTGTGGCCGACGAGGATCGGCTTCTCGATGTGCAATTGGGCCAGAAGATCGGGCAGCGAGCGCAATGCTTCATCGTGCATGTAGGTGACAGGACGAGCCTCGGCGAGCATTTCTGAGTTGCCGGAACCATAGCGCGAATAGACCGTGACGGGGCATCCTGTCGTGGAAGCGAGGCGAGCAGGGAAATCCTTCCAGTGCGAGACCGAGCCGAGTCCTTCGTGGAGAAGGACGAGTTCCGCCGCGTAAGGGTGGACGCCGGCAATACGGTGCACCTCGAGGCTGCGTCCCTGCACCGTGAGGTGGAAGGTGCCACGGTGTCGTTTTTCCGGGTTGCTCAGATTGCCGGTTTCCAGAGGTTGCATAAGTTTTCTGTTGCGGCCCTTGCGACGGGTCATTTTTCGGATACTCCCGCCGTCTTCCTCCTGCATCGAACCTCCGAGATATCGTAAGCTACAGAGTAGAGATTGAGACAAGGAGGACCGGTGCGCTGCGCTCGTTGCGGCAATGAAAATCCGGACGGGAACCGCTTTTGCGGCATGTGCGGAGCTACGCTGTTAACGGCACCCGCTGCCTCGGCAACGGCGAGGAGTGCGCCACAGGCGCCGGCGTCTGCGTCTGTGCCACCGTCTTCTGTCCCTCTGTCTTCTGCGCCGTCGTCTTCTGCGCCGTCGTCTTCTGCGCCGTCGTCGTCTGGGTCATCGTCCACGCCAATCCCGGCGCGGCCTCAGGCGCCTGAGCCTTCTCGCGCTCCTACCCCGGTTTCGGACGATTCGCCGGGCATCAGCGGGCCATCGTTTCTCGGATTGAACGATCCCGCACCTAGGAAGCGCGCGAGTTTGAGCACGGATCCTCGCGGCAGTTCGAGCAATCTCGACTACCTGCTGGAAGATGACGAAGAGCCCCGGCGCGGCGGGGCGGGAAAATTCGTTCTGATTGTGCTGGCCTTGGCGTTAGCCGCAGGTTTTGGATATTTGCGCTGGAAGAATCAGAAGTTCGGGTGGCTGGGTCTGGGGACGAGTAAGCCATCGGTATCCGCGCAGAATCCCGATGCCACGGACTCGACGTCGACAACGGCTCCGGCTTCGGGAAGCCCCGGGGCGGCGACAACGACGCCCTCCATCCAGCCAGCGAGCGATCCGTCGTCCGGCGCACCTGCAAACGCGCCCGCAACCAACCCCGCTAGCAACACCGCTGCAAGTCCCACGAGCGCGACTAAACCGGCCAGTGCGCCTGCGTCAACGCCCGACGGCGCGCCGAATTCTGCACCGGCCACTGCTGGACCAACCGATGCGGCACCTACTGACGCGTCAACTGCGGCTGCACCCGACAATCCCGCCCCCACAAATCCAAAGCCCACCAAGGCCGCGGAGGCGCCCCCAGCGAAGCCTGCTGCAGCGAGCAAGCCTGCGAAGCCCTTCGATGCGGTCGGCGAAGCGCAGAAATATCTATATGGCAAGGGCGTACCGCAGGATTGCGAGCGCGGCATGCGGCTATTGAAACCTGCGGTCAACCAGTCGAATCCGAAGGCCATGATTGAGATGGGAGCGCTCTACTCGGCGGGATTGTGCACGCCGCACGATCTTCCCACCGCCTATCGGTGGTTCGCGCTGGCGTTGCGGAAGGAGCCGGACAACCAGGCCGTGCAGAGCGACCTGCAGAAGCTTTGGGGCGAAATGACGCAACCGGAGCGGCAACTGGCGATCAAGCTGAGCCAATGAGGTTTTGAGAGACCGCATCTCGAAAGCGCCACGATGCATCGAACCTTGTAGATGAGACTAAAACTTCAAGTCGTCCATGCCGGCCCGTTGGCATTGTTGCTCGCCTCTGCCCTGTGCCTGAGGGCTGCTCCATATCAGATGGAAACGCCTACGCCAACACCCGTAGAGCATGCGATAGGAACGCGGCTGCACGAGAAGGGGATCCCGAATTTCGCCGAGGTCACGCCGACTCTCTATCGTGGAGCGCAGCCGAGCGCTGAGGGACTCGAGGCCCTCAGAAAACTGGGCGTCAATCTGATTGTCGACCTGCGTGGTGGCACAAACAAAGATGAAGAAGCTGACGCGAAGAAACTGGGAATGCAATACATCTCGATTCCGTCGCACTGCCCTTTTCCCAAGGACGAGACGTTTGCGAAGTTTCTTCGTGTGCTCCGGGAGAATCCGGCGAAGAAGACTTTCGTGCACTGCCACCTGGGCGTTGATCGCACCGGGATGGCAGTTGCTTCGTATCGCATGGCGGAAGAAGGCTGGTCGGCTGAAGAAGCGATGAAAGAGATGAGGACGTTCGGCTTCAGTTCCGTGCACCGGGCGATGTGTCCGGGATTAGCGGACTACGAAGAGAGCTTCCCGGATCGACTCAAGAAGGATCAGGCCTTCAAGGAATTGCAGCCTTACCCGGCGGCTACGGCTGCAACTACCGCTCCGAAATAACTGTGTCTCATCGTAAATAAGAAGGCGGACTGCTGTGGGTAGGGATGCTTCGACTCCGCAGGAGCATCGCTTTGCGATGCTCCCGCTCCGCTCAGCATGACAAGATCGGCTTAGACTTCGTCTTGCTCCTGCAGTTTGGCGATCACGCCGAAATCTTCGAGCGTGGTGGTGTCACCTTTTACGCTGCCGTTCGTGGCTAATTCCCGCAACAGGCGGCGCATGATTTTGCCGCTGCGCGTCTTCGGGAGAGAGTCGGTAAAGCGAATGTCGTCGGGCTTGGCGAGCGCTCCGATTTCTTTCGCTACCCACTTGCGTAATTCTTCTTTGAGCTCCGGTGTCGGCTGTCTTCCCTGCTCAAGCGTGACGAAGGCTGAGATTGCTTGGCCTTTAAGATCGTCCGGACGCCCCACGACCGCGGCTTCTGCCACGGCTTCGTGTGCGACCAGCGCGCTCTCGACTTCCATGGTGCTGAGGCGGTGGCCGCTGACGTTGAGCACGTCGTCGACGCGGCCCATGATCCAGAAATATCCGTCTTTATCTTTGCGCGCGCCGTCACCGGTGAAGTACATACCGGGAATCTGCGACCAGTAATTCTTTACATAGCGGTCGGGATCTCCGTAGACGGTGCGCAGCATGCCTGGCCACGGGCGCTTGATGACGAGGAATCCACCGGAACCATCCGGTACGGGATTGCCTTCCATGGTGACGATTTCGGGGACGACGCCGGGGAACGGCTTGGTCGCTGATCCGGGCTTGGTCGCGACCGCGCCGGGGATCGGGGAGAGCATGATGTGTCCAGTTTCGGTTTGCCACCAGGTGTCGACGATGGGGCAACGGTTGCCGCCAATGGTTTCGCGATACCACATCCAGGCTTCAGGATTGATGGGCTCACCGACTGTGCCCAAGAGGCGCAGGCTGCTCATGTCATGCTTCTTCGGCCACTCGTCTCCCCATTTGAGGAAGGTGCGAATCGCCGTGGGTGCGGTGTAGAAGATGTTCACTTTATGGCGAGCGATGATCGACCAGAAGCGGTCGGGCTCGGGACAGTTGGGCGCGCCTTCGTACATCAGGCTGGTGGCGCCGTTCTGCAGAGGTCCGTAGACGATGTAGCTGTGGCCGGTGACCCATCCGATGTCGGCGGTGCACCAGTAGGTATCTTCCTCTTTGAGATCGAAGACCCATTTGGTGGTGAGATAGGTGCCGACGGAATATCCGCCCGTGGTATGCACCACGCCTTTCGGCTTGCCCGTGGTTCCCGACGTATAAAGGATGTAGAGCGGGTGCTCGGCATCGAGCGGTTCGGCGGGGCAGACGTCGGAGGCCTTGGCCATCAGCTCGTGCCACCAGTGATCGCGGCCGGCCTGCATGTTGATGGCGGTTCCGGTGCGCTGGTAGACGACCACGTTCTTCACACTGGGGCAAGACTTCAGGGCTTCCTCTACAGCTGGGAATAATTTCACTTCGGCACCGCGCCGGTAGGATCCGTCTTGCGTGATCACGCAGGTCGCTTGCGAGTCGTGAATGCGGTCGACGAGCGCGTTAGAAGAAAATCCGCCGAAGACGATGGTGTGCGGCGCGCCGATGCGGGCGCAGGCCAGCATGGCAATGGGCAGTTCGGGTGTCATGCCCATGTAGATGGCGACGCGGTCGCCTTTCTTTACGCCAAGCCCTTTTAGAACATTTGCGAACTTCTGCACTTCGCGATGCAGTTGCTGGTAGGTCAAGATGCGAACTTCGCCGGGCTCGCTCTCCCAAATGATGGCTGCTTTGTTCTTGCGCCAGGTGGTGACGTGACGATCGAGGCAGTTGTAGGAGAGGTTGATCTGGCCGCCGACAAACCATTTGGCCCACGGACAATTCCATTCGAGAACCTTGTCCCACTTCTTAAACCAGTGCAGTTCGCTCGCAATCCGCGACCAGAACTTGTCGGGGTCGTCAACCGATCCCTGGTAGAGGCGGTCGTATTCTTCGAGGCTCTTGATGTGGGCTTGCTTGCTGAATTCTGCGGGCGGATCGAACTTGCGCTGCTCGTTCAGGATGGAATCGATATTCGGGGCCTGGGTTTGCGGAACCTGGGTATCGACGACGGCTTTGTCAGCCATGTTAAGAACCTCGGCGTGGAGGAAATTTTTCGTGCCGAAAATAGGGGCACGAGATCGCAGGAGTTTATTCTACACAGACAGGGCGGGATGTGATTGGGGTCACAGACGAAAGCTGTCAGCCGCCAGTTCGTAGCTTAGACCCCGACTGGCTTGGCGCTTACCGTCGGCAGTTTGGCCTGCTGCCAAGCGTCAAAGCCGCCGACCACATTGATCACGTTTTTGAAGCCTGCGCGCTGCAGCAAACTGCTGGCGATCATGCTGCGATATCCGCCTTTGCAGTGAACGGCGACGGGCGCTTCGTGATCCATCTCTGGAGGAGAGACGCGGAAATTGTCGAGCGGCCACCAGGTCGCGCCTTCGATGTGCCCGGAATCCCATTCGGGCTCACGACGCACGTCGAGCACCTGTATGGTGTGGGACTCCAAGCGCGCGTCGAGGTCTGCCGTAGTTATCTGAGAAATGGTGGCGATTGGTAGTCCGGCCTCCGTCCACGCGGTCACGCCGCCGGCCAGATAGCCATCCAGGGCTTCGATGCCGACCCGCGTCAGACGGAGCCGGGCTTCTTCCAATTGCTCATCCGATGCCGCGATTAACACGGGATGCGCTGACAATCCCAGCACTGTGGCCGCCCACGAGGCAAACTGCCCGCCCAGCGCGATGTTTACCGAGCCTGGGACGTGACCGGCGGCAAACTCCTCTCCCGGACGCACATCGAGGGCAATCTCCCCTTCGCTCAACATAGTTTTCAACGCCGCAGGCGCAATGGCGCGCAAGGGCGGCAGTTCCGACAGGGGAGCAGCGCCTGTGCGGTTGATCTCGGCGTCTTTCAAGAAATACTCCGGGCGGGCGGGAAGGTTGCTGGTCAATTGCGCAATGAACTCTTCCCTGCTCTTGATCTGCAGCGCGTAGTTGGTGAGGCGTTCGGTACCGATCGTCGAGGACCGCTCGGCTCGCATGTTCTTACCGCATAGAGAGCCCGCGCCGTGGGCCGGATAGACCAACACGCTGTCGGGCAGCGTCAGCAACTTCGTATGGAGGTTGTCGTAAAGCAGTCCAGCAAGCTCTTTCGGCGTGTGCCTCGGCGACAGGTCGGGGCGGCCTACGTCGCCGATGAATAGCGTGTCCCCGGTCAACACGGCCCAAGGCAAGGGAGACCGTTCTTCATCGGTGACGACCATGCAGATGCTCTCGGGAGTGTGGCCGGGGGTTTCCAGCACACGAATCGACGCCTTGCCGAACTTCAGCTGAAATCCGTCGGTCACCGGGACGTGGGGGAAGGTCGCTCCAGCCTGGGCGCCCATATAAATGGTCGCGCCGGTGCGGGCTGCCAGTTCGCGGTGTCCGGAAACGAAGTCGGCGTGTAAGTGGCTCTCGAAGATATGGCGGATCGTAAGACCATGATCGGCGGCAGCCTTCAAATACAACTCGACATCGCGCTGCGGATCGACCACCACGGCCTCCCCATCGGAGGCGAGTAGGTAGGAAGCGTGCGCGAGACATCCCAGATAGAACTGTTCGAAATACATGGAGTCCCCCGGCGTGCGTACCGATGCTAGAACAAACGGATTGGGAATGTCACGGACGAGCAACCGGAAGAGCAGGCGAAGTTAAGCAGGCAGCGGAGTGATGAACTCGAGACCGAAGCAGAAGCCGTTGCGCGATCGAACAATGGCAGGCAGGCGCGAGGGGACAGGAGTATCGAACTCGATTTCCAGCAAATCCCCGGGATTCAGCAAGATTCCGGCGTACAGCACCATGCCGCCCTCACTCATCTCAGTGCCCCGGCCTTCGACCACGGTAGTCGAGAAGCCCTTGGATGTCACCACGCGGACGGGCATATCGACAGGCAGTCGTGGCCAGCGGCGCGTATTTTCAGAGTTTGGCACGCTGCCTATCATGATCTTTGCCGCAATTTTCTTCAAATTACTAAGGTGAGATGAGCTTGTGTGCAGGGGTACCAGGGGAGCGCAGGGCAAAAGCGCGGCTGTGATTGTGCACAGGACCGCTCTTTGATGTGCTTCTTGTACAATTTGCGTGTGAATTGGCGCACGAGATGGTACGTGGCTGCGGTCCTGGCTTTGTCGCTAAGCAGCCTGGCGCGGGCAGAATCTGTCTCGCAGCTCCAACCTACAGGTTACGTCAACGATTTCGCTCACGTCCTCGACCAGAATACGATCGCGCAGATGAGCGACATCTGCCTCCAGGTGGACCAAAAAGCCCACGCCCAGATCGCCGTCGTGACGATTAATTCTCTGGACGGCTCCGACATCGAGAGCTTCGCGGTTGATTTATTCAAAGAGTGGGGCATCGGCAGCAAGGCAACCGATCACGGCGTTCTGATCCTGTATGCCATCAGGGATCGTCGCGCCCGCGTGGAAGTGGGATACGGGCTGGAGCCGATTCTGCCGGACGGGAAGGTGGGTGGATTCCAGCGTGAAGCGATCCCGCTGATGCAGGCTGGAGACTACAACAGCGCTTTGCTTCTGGTCACGACCCGGATTGCCAACGTGATTGCGACGGATGCGGGAGTTCAACTCACGAACGCGCAGCCGAGGGCGCCGACGCAGCGCGTGCGCGAGCCTGACGGAGGTATTTCCATCGGTGGCATCATTCTGTTCGTCATCGTCGTAGTGATCATTCTCGCGACTCCGTTGCGCAGCATTCTTTTCTGGCTTCTGTTCTCACAGATTTTCGGCGGGCGTGGCGGCGGAGGATACGGCGGCGGCGGATTTGGCGGTGGCGGAAGCGGATTTGGCGGCGGCGGAGGGTTCGGGGGATTTGGTGGTGGCAGTTCGGGTGGCGGCGGAGCCAGCAGCAGCTGGTAGCAAGCGAGGGCGCAATGGTTTCTGGCGAAGATAAGGGCGATCAACGCACGCACGAGAAAATCGACGAGTTCGTGAAGCGGGGCCGTGAAGCGGCCGGGCCAAACGTTGAGAGCATCATTTTGTTCGGCTCGGCGGTGTCTGGTGATTTTCATCCGGGACTGTCGAACGTGAACCTGTTGTGCATTCTGCGCGACAGCTCGTTTGCGGCGCTGCAAACCCTGGCCCCGGTCGCGAAGTGGTGGGACCGGCAAAAGCAGCCCCCACCGCTCTGCATGACCCGACGTGAACTCGAGCGATCGACCGATGTTTTTACCATCGAACTTCTCGATATGCAGCGGCATCACCGCGTTCTCTTCGGCGAAAATGTCGTGCAAGGCCTAAAGATCTCCACTCACGTTCATCGCGTGCAAGTGGAATACGAACTGCGGGAGAAGCTGATTCTGTTGCGCCAGCAGGTTCTCCTGGCCGCAGGAAGTGATTCGCGATTGTGGGACCTCGTGCTGCACTCCGTGCCGTCGTTCAGTACACTGTTCCGCCATGCTCTGATCGCTCTGGGAGACAACTCGCATCCGGGCAAAAGAGATGCCGTGGACACGCTGGCGAAGCGGGTAGGCTTCGATCTGTCGGCCGTTCACCAGGCACTGGATGTTCGAGAGCAAAAGGCGGATCCCAAGAAAATAAATATCAACGATCTGGCGGCGCGCTATGTGAGCGCCGTCGAGAAGGTTACTGGCGCTGTGGATGAAGCGCTAGACTCAGACGCATCGGGCCGGGCATAAAAACATCACAACCTGTTTCGAGGAGGAGTTATGGGGAAAGGGCTAATTGTTGTCATTGTTCTGATCGTAATCCTGGCGGTGTTCGGCCTGATAGTCTTCGGGCAATACGTAGGCGTCAAGAACACGCTCGTGACCAAGAATGAGGCCGTGAAGTCCGCATGGTCGCAGGTCGATATCGTACTGCAACGGCGCGCCGATCTGATCCCGAATCTGGTCGAGACGGTCAAAGGATACGCACAGCAGGAGGTGACAGTATTTGGCGACATCGCCAAAGCGCGCTCGGCACTGCTCTCGGCGGGAACGCCGCAGGAAAAAATTGCCGCCAACGGACAGCTGGATGGAGCGATCGGCCGCCTGCTGCTAGTGGTCGAAAATTATCCGCAACTGAAGTCGAACGAAAACTTTTTGCGCCTGCAAGATGAACTGGCGGGAACCGAGAACCGGATTGCGGTCGAACGCAAGCGCTATAACGACACTCTGCAGGACTACAACACCTATGTACAGCAATTTCCGAACAGCATTTTTGCGGGATGGGCCGGCTTCAAGCCGAACGACGCCTACTTCGCGGCGTCGGAAGGAGCGCGCCAGGTTCCGAAGGTGAATTTTGCGCCGAGCACATCAGCGCCACAGGGGAATCCTCAACCGGCTCCCGTGCATTAAGAGCCGTCGAGCGAACTGGCGGCGGGAAGAACAGGCGAGTGCAGCCAGGTGTGGAGCGGCGTGTCGACAGGAGCCATTGTCTTCACTTCACCGACAATTGGTTCTTGAACTGTTGCGCCGTTCCGGGCGAGGTTGGCCTGATCCTGAAGTTGTTGCGTCACTGCGAGCCGGTCATAGGCTGTAGTGGCGCTCAGCCAACTTGTGCGGACATCCCGCGAGATGCGATCACGAAGGTCGCGTAGTCGTTCCTGGGTGGCCTGCGCTCGAAGCGCCGCCGCCGACTGAAACCAGTTTCCTACGGTCTTGACGGGAACCTTCGACAGTTGGTCCATGTTGTCGACCAAACTGTTCGAATACACGTAGTAGTCGATGGGGGCTGCCCACGGTAATCTGTTTCGACGCTCTGCGGCCGCCCAGCTTGCGCCGTTGATTTTCGAAATGGCTCAAAGATTGCATTTCAGATGCGAGTGGAGAACCCTTGTTGCTTTTACCATAATAAACTCATGTGCCGCAGCAAGAGGTTCGATATGACGACGGTGATCATAGAGGGTCACTTCACTTGGATCATTTCGCCCGAAAGTTGGTTGCATCATCTCCTAAAAGCTGAAATCAAGCGAGCACTCCAAGGTGAGAATGTAGCCAACTACGATTCTTCTGTCTCGGGCTAGTCGGCCCGGATGCTGCCGGGTCGCCGGAGCTTTGGTTTGGGATTCGATTTGTTCTGCCCCTTAAGGTTAAGCGCCACGGCAGCGCGGATGAGATCCTTCAACGCCGCCTCGTCGATCGTTTCGCCTTCGTGGATGTCGATGGCGCGCCTCACATTGCCCTCGAGGCTGGAATTGAATAGACCTTTAGGGTCCTTCAACGCCGCGCCCTTGGCGAACGTCATTTTGACGACGTTCTTATGAGTTTCTCCCGTGCAGACAATGCCGCCGTGGGAAAAGACGGGAGTCCCCGACGATTTCGGCTTGACCCACTTCCGCTCTTCGATGATCTCCGGGTCTGCCTGGTGGATGATTTCGCGCACCTTCGCGAGCATCGCCCCCCGCCAGTCCCCAAGTTCCGCGATCTTCTCATCGATGAATGCAGAGGCAGATTCCACTGGAATGGTCTTTTTCATAATCGGCTCCAAGTCTCGGACCTCGACTTATACTCTCAGCCAGCCTCGGAAGCCCCTTGCGGCATAGTAAGACTCCGCACCGTTGTGATACAGGAAAACAGTGTCGAAGCGGCGATCACAAAACAGGGCGCCGCCGAGTTTTCTGATTGCAGAAGGGGTTTGCACCCAGCTCGACGTCTTCGCATCGAATTTTCCGAGTTTCTGCAACTCTCGATATTGTTCTTCCGTTAAGAGCTCGATGCCCATGGCCATTGCCATACCAAGAGCATTATCTCTCGGTTTATTCTCTTTCCTTGAATCCAGCGCTTCACGGTCGTAGCAAATACTTCTGCGACCTTTAGGACTTTCCGCTGCACAATCATAAAAAATGTATTCGTCTGTTTTCTTGTCATGACCAACAACATCCGGTTCACCGCCAGTCTCTTCCATCTCATTCAGTGAGCCCAGTTTTTCAGGATTCGCTTCCAGCTTCGCTTGTACTGGCGCCCACTCAAGACCTTTATGGCGATTCATGTTTTTCTCAAAGCGAGCTTTCAATGCTTCGAGTAGCTCGTCACGTTGTTTTTTTGAAAGGGTTCCGCTTGTCATAGTTCCTTCTTGAAGGCGCGCTTCATTCCCCTCGGTTCACGTCTTGTGATCGGCCTGAGGCAAACGGCTCGGGTTTTCGATGCCGAACTGCTTGGCGTACTCGGCGTGCAGCCGTTGCCAGCCGCCGAACTTGATCGCGTCGGGGCCGACCAGGCGTCCGATGGGAGTTCCACTGAGAAGGTGATCCATAACATCGAAGCAAATGTGCCACCCGGCCGCGCCCATCGCGATGAAACGGTGACCGATGTTGGTCCACAGCGTCAGGCGCGTGCCGCTACCAGAAGGTTGGACCTTCCAACGCATGTTGAAGTCACCCCAGTTGTACTCAAGCACTTCGGGAGCTTCGGCTCGCGTCACTCTTGTTTCGGTAACGCGCGGAATCGGCGCGCCCACGGTGGTGAGCTTCACGGTGATCCCAGCCGTACCGAGGGTCCCATCAGCGTCGAAGGGAGCCCATTCGCGCAGATGCGCCGGATCGGTCAGCGCCTGCCAGACTTTCTCCGGCGAGTGGCGCAGTTCCCGGACGAGAACGAGCGTCCACTTCTCTTCACCGTTTTGTCCCCGATCCTTTTGTACGTGCGCCCCGCAGGCTGGGCCCGGTGTGTACTCCGCGCGAGCGGCCATCTTCTTCTCCTTAGCGTGAATGGTATGTCAGCTGGGTGAGCTGAATGATGTTTCCACAGGTGTCCTTCAGCATCGCAATGGTCGAGCCGGTCACGTCGGTGGGCGGCATTGTGAATTCGGCGCCGCGGGCCTTGATCCGATCGTAGTCGCCCTTAACGTCATCGGTAAAAAAATTGAAGGCGGGCTGGTTCTGCTGAAAAATCGCCTGCTGATACGCTTTGGCCGCGGGATTGTTGTTCAGCGCCAACTGCAGCTCAGGGCCGTCCAGTTCCTCGGGTGAGGCGACAGTGAGCCAGCGATACGGGCCCTGACTGAAATCGGTTTTTTTGGCGAAGCCCAGTACCTCCGTATAAAAACGCAGGGCCTTATCCTGATCGTCCACGTACAGGCTAGTCACTTTGATTTTCATTTTCGTTTCTCCTTATTCCGTCCGCGGGTTAGCCGCGTCGTCTTTTCCTCAGCTTTCCTCTTCGTTGGTTTTAACTGATCCATGCGATCGAGATGGCGTTCGAGTGCATCGACGTAACTGGACCAGAACCGGCGGAACTGATCCAGCCAGGCATCCATCTCCCGAAACGGTTCAGGCTTCAGCCGGTAGAGGCGGCGCTGCGCGTCCACTGTGGCCTCCACGAAACCGGCCTCACGCAGCACACGCAGGTGCTTTGAGACGGTGGGCTGCGGCATCAGAAGCCGACGCTCGATCTCTCCGACCGACTGTTGTGAAGAGGCCAGGAGGCTCAAGATCGCGCGGCGGGTCGGCTCAGCAACGATTTCGAAGACAGATTCCACTCTCTTGATATACGCCGCCACGCATATACTTGTAAAGGCATATATGAAAGACGCTGCGGAATGCGACGATGGCGCTCAGAGTGAGGGCGATCGGAGGACAGGAATCTGACCGAAGAACGGAGCGTCGTCAGCGCTCGTCTCGAGAGCCGCGCGGTTCTTCTTCCCTCAAACGGCAGGTCTGGCGAGCAGGTTATTCCGCAAGAGCCTTTTCCTGCAGCAGGAGTTCGGTTGCCTGAACTCGCGGGTCGGAATGAAACCATCGCTGAACGACTTGATCGCACAGGACATTGCCGAGGGCGAGCAGGCTCATTCCCTGATGATGAACCATCCACGATTGCACGAGTTCGGGGCGAGAGCGCAGGAAGAACTTACGAGAGGCCGTATAGTCCGCTGCCTCCACGAATCCGTAGGAGCCGAACCATCCCAGTGCATTCATCCTCCTCAGGTTGGCGAGCGATGCTTTGCGATCGACCGCCAATGCGAGGAAGGTGGAATATGGCGAAACAACCAGAGGATCAGACTCGCTCTTCTTCTGGGCTAAACTCGGCACCCCGAAGGCCTCGTAGTGATAGTCGCCAGCATCATTCAGCCGGGCACAGGCTGCTTCCGAAATGCCCCACGGGATGCCCTTACTGGCAGCATAGGCTTGCTGCGCTTGCACCGCCGCCTCACATGCCCGATCTAACAGGGTGTTGGAATGGCTGTGCATCCAGATGGATGGCATGAGGTACTCGAACATGGTTCCGGTCCATGACAACAAGACGGTGCGGCCATGATCGGTCGAGACCTGCCGGTTCAGATGAAACCAAGAGTCCTGAGGGATATCGTCTTTTGCGATCGCGACAAACACTGCGGTGCGGGGCTCGGTGACAAGCAGGTCATAGTAGTACGGCTGCAACTCCTCCGATGCGGCGTCGAAGCCGACGGATAATTGCAATCGTTCCTTATCCAGCAAGAACCGGAAATCCATGGCTTCGGCCAGATCGTGTGCCTGCTGGGCTGTCCGCTGTAACTCATGGACGAGGGTGGCTGCATTCTTACGAGCCTCCGAGAGGAAGAGCGCGAGTTGCACCGCAGCCGTCCGATCTCCATTCTGCGACGCTTGCACAAGTTGATCCAGGCGCAATTCCACCTCGGCAATATAGTCAGGCAGGCGTTGGAGAGGCACATTCTCCAACTCGGGGTGTCCCTCGAACAGCTTCGCACGGAGGGCCGCAAATTCCGGAAGCTTCCAGGGAAGGTAGAGTTCCACCAGGCTGCGCGTACTCGTTAGCCGCCTCAAGGTCTGCTCGCGAAACCACTGGAGGTCAGAGGCGCGCTTTGTCCTCAGTTTCTTCGCATCCAAAAGGTCATCGGGAAAATTCAAGATGGTGTCGAGCCAATCCCCTCGATGGAGAGCAATGTCACAGCGCTGTAACACGCGATTGGGGAGAGCTCGCAAATCCGCCAAGGCGCGCAAATGATCGAGCAATCCTTCGGCAATCGCGTGTGACAGTAACGGACGGCGCAACTGATCGAGGCAGCCTTGTTCCAATGTCCAAAGCGACGCGACAAGATTGCCGCTGTCTACAGAAGAAATGAAGAAGGGAGGCTTCGCCTGCAGGGTGCGCGTGTCGTACCAGTTCATGAGATGGCCGCGATACTTGGGCAGCTGAGCGAGTGCGTCAAGAGTCTTTTGGGTCAATTCAGCCATTTCAGGAATCGTGAGATAACCGAATTCGCTCGCGACCTGGCGCGAATTCAAAAGAAGTCCGACGTTTGTAGGGGACACGGTCGCCGTGATCCGGTGCGGAACGCCTTGAATGTTGTCGGGCACCAGCCAGCTGTGTTCTGCGCTGGAGAACTCCTCGAAATATCGCCAAATGTGGAGAGCCGACCGGCGGAGGAACCGGACATCCTCTGCACGCAAGTCGGGCTCACGTTCGCTCGGAAGGCCGTTCAGCCAGAGAGCCAGGGGCTGGCTGCAGGCCCAGAGGAACAGGATTGGCGCCGCAGCCGGCAAGGCTGAAGGACGGATCAGCCAAATAAGTATAGCGAGCCCGATCGCCACGAACGGCGTCCAGCCCAGATAACGATCGACGGCTGACCGGCGACTACCGAACTCCGCTTCTTCCGCCGTTTCCCACTCCAGCAAGCGCCGACGAGTGATGAAGCGCCGCACGAGGGCCCGTGCGATGGCGTCGAGCGCGAGCAGAGCTTGGTGCTCTAACAGGGTCAAACCAAGGAGGACGGTGAACCCGCTCTTGAGAAAATTGCGGAATGCGCCCCGTGCGCTCTGTAGGCTACGTTCGAGGACTGCATTCGTCAGTCCAACCAGAAGCTCGGCGAATGCCGGAAGAAACAAAATACAGATTGCTGCCAGCGTCCAGAGGACAGGACGCTCCATGACCAACCACCCAACCAGGAGCAACATGATTGTGGCTGGGTCCACCAGGCTGCGTCGCAAGTTATCGAAAATCTTCCAGCGCGAAATCAGCGAGATGGGATTGGGTACAGACGCGCCGGACTCATCCGGAACGCGGTCGAAGAGCCATGCCATGATCTGCCAGTCGCCGCGGACCCAACGATGCTTGCGGCGGTTATAGGCAGAGTAATGCGAAGGGTAGTCTTCGACTACGATGATGTCGGTCGCGAGGCCGGAACGCGCGTAGGCACCTTCGATCAGATCATGGCTGAGGAGCGAATTCTGCGGAAATCGTCCTTGTAGAACACGGAACATGGTGTCGACTTCGTAGATTCCCTTGCCGGCGAAGATTCCCTCACCATACAGATCCTGATAGACATCGGAAATCGCGCGCGTGTAGGGATCGAGACCAGTCTCGCCCGCGAAGAGAGCGGCCAGGCGCGACCGGGTTGTGCTGAGAACGCTGATGCCGACTCGCGGTTGAAGAATCCCATAGCCCGCAACCACGATATTGCGACCGGGATCGATAATGGCCTGATTCAGAGGATGCGCCAGCGTTCCGATCATGCGCAGCGCCGAGCCGCGCGGTAACTCGGTGTCAGAGTCGAGAGTGATCAGGAAACGGACGGTCGGAAGAATTGAGACATCTCCCGCTTTGATAGGAAAACTGTCGTAAGAGCCGCGCATCAGTTGATTCAAATCGAGCAGCTTGCCACGCTTCCGCTCCCAGCCCATCCATCCGCTCTCCTGGGGGTTATAAACCCGATGGCGATGAAGGTGAAGAAATTTCCCGGCGCCTCTGGGAGAGTATCGGGAATTTAATTCTTCGATAAGCTTCGACATCAGCGCTACTAACGCACTATCTTCTGGCGAAGGTTGATACGCGTCTGGCAGGTCGGAAACGATGGCAAAGTGGAGATTGCGATCATGATTTCCGAGAAAACGAACTTCGAGGTCTTCCACTAGCCTGCGGACTTGCTTTTCATTGAGCAGCAGGGTCGGGATGGCAACCAGCGTGACGCAATCGTCAGGAACACCCTTGGAAAAATCCAGCTTAAGCAGCGGCTCCGCAGGCAGGACGTTCGTAATGAGGTAGTTCATCAGTTGGACCGCCGCTTGCGAGGCCGGTATCAACAAGATCAGCATGCCCAACAACACGAGTGCCGGCGAAGTGGAGGGAGGTGTAAGCCACCAGACGGAGAAGCCGAAGATTATGGCAGTCAAGGCGGCGATCCCGCCCACCAATACATCATCTGGATGGCTTCGCAAGAATGCCCGGAAGCGGTCGCTGGGCGTGGGATGAAAGCCCATCCTCTGGCACAGCAGCGCGCTTCCCTCGGCGACCAGGTAAAAACCGATGTGTGACTCTCTGCGCTCGATTCGGGGATCGCTGTAATGTCTGCTTTGGGCCTCCCGGGCGAAAGCAAGAGCGGCTTCCGCGACCTCTGTTTCCGTACGGCCGGAGCGGAGGGATATTTTGGCTATTTTTTCCCGATAGATATTCCGGCTCTCAGGGTCCATGGAGGCGTACGTCCGGGAGGGGTCTTCGGCGAGAATCTTGTCGAACGGGATGAGCGATTCCAGTTCGTCTTTCCACGATGTCCGCGTTACCTGTCGATACGTTTGAATCCATAAGGTGATTTGCTGTGAAGAACCGTTATCCGGATCTCGCACAACTTCTTTCCCCCGGGATGCAATCTGTTCGAGGAGTACCAGGCGGAGTGCGGGCACCAGAGCGCCAATTTCGTGATATTTAAGTGGAGTTATTTCCTCAAATGCCATGCAAAAAGCGGTGAATTGTTGCTTGGAAGAACCAGGACCCGACTTGTCGACGAAATCTCTTGCGATTGCCAAAACGCGAGGGATGATCTGATCTTTCTCTGCGACTACGGGAAGATTGGTCGAGGGAGCAAGTTCGTCTGACAGTTGACGAGTCGCTGAGGAAAACTCCTGCGCGTTATCTCTGAGCCAAAGGAGAGCTTCGTCGGGCGTTCCTCGCGATTTGGCGACTTTCGCAAAAGTTGCATCCACGCGTGGACGCAACTCTTTAAAAGCCATTGCGAGAGCCTCGCACCGGGTCGACAATTCGCTCGACGGCGTCGATGGCAGCCAAGTCAGAGTGGCGGCCAGGGCCGTCGCGGCATCGACGATTTCTTTATCGCTCAACCCGACTGGGCGTGGATGCCGTACCTCCT
This sequence comes from uncultured Acidobacteriaceae bacterium, assembly GCA_963709025.1. GTDB lineage: Bacteria > Acidobacteriota > Terriglobia > Terriglobales > Acidobacteriaceae > Sulfotelmatobacter. The sequence continues at coordinate 155,501 of CAVPVE010000041.1, read as the reverse complement.
CTTCCATCAACTTACGGATTTGACTGCCGAGCGCCATACTCCGATACTCCTTTTCGGTACATCGACTATCACTGTCTAGCGGTAACTAGCGGCCTGCATTTCGAACATCTCCGCGTAACGTCCGCCCTGACGGGTCAACGCGTCATGGCTTCCCTCTTCGGCAATCCGCCCGTTCTCCAAAACGACGATTCGATCGGCCATGCGCACAGTCGAAAAGCGATGGGAAATGAACAGGGCCATTTTGCCGGCAGTCAGTTCGGCGAATCGTTGAAAGACCTCGTATTCGCTGCGAGCATCGAGCGCCGAGGTAGGCTCATCCAGAACGAGCACTTGCGCGTCTCGCAAATAAGCCCTGGCCAGGGCGAGTTTCTGCCATTCCCCACCGGAGAGATCGACTCCGCCATCGAACCGCCGACCCAGCATTTGCTCATATCCGGACGGAAGTCTCTGCACCACGTCATGAGCCAGACTTTTCTGCGCAGACTGCTGCAGCAGCGGCAGGTTACCGACCTGGGCGATGAGTCCTACTCCAATATTTTCCCGCGCCGTCATTTCATAACGCATGAAATCCTGGAAGATCACGCCAATTTCTCGATATAGGTCTTCCAGGTCATATTCGCGCAGATCGATTCCATCGAGCAGAATCTGCCCCTCTGCCGGATCGTAGAGGCGAGTGAGCAGTTTGACGATCGTGGTTTTGCCCTCCCCGTTTTCACCAATTAGCGCGATTCGCTCTTCGGGACGAAGATGAAAGTTGAATCCCTGTAACACCAGACGCGAGCTTCCGGGATACCGGAAGGACACGTTGCGAAATTCGAACCCGCGAGTGATGGGCCGAGGCGCAGGCAGGGCGTTCGGCTTCGACGTAACTTTGGGACGCATCTCGAAGAAGGCGACCAGATCGGTCAGGAATAATGCCTGGTCAGCAATGGTGGAGAGCGTGGAGAAGGTCTGCTGAAGATTCGAACTTGCCTCTCGAATCGCGTTGGCCAGAAGCGTAAGAGTTCCGAAGGTGAAGACGCCGGTAACCGTCTTCCAAACTGCAAAAACGTAAGCCGTGTAGTAGCCCGCGGTGCCAATTGCTGAAAGGAAAGATCCGGCAATGCCTTTTCGGCGCGCGAGCGAAACATCCTCCTCATAAACCTGGCTGGAAAGGGTTCTGAATCTGTCCGTCAGGAACCCTTTTAGACCAAAAAGCTTCAGTTCTTTAGCGGCTTCCTTGCTGCCACCCAAAGTGCGCAGGTAGTCCAGTTGACGCCGCACAGGGGTCTGACGGAAGTTCTTCGCATATCCCAGAAACGCAAAATGGGTTTCTCCCACGAATGCTGGAATCACGCCGACCACTAGCAAAAGTAGCAGCCACGGCGAGAACACCATGATCGAGATGGACAAGGTGAGAGTCGTAATCGCCTGTTGGATCAGCCGCCCGATGGCTTGGATCATGTACAGGCGATCGGTAGCCTGAACGCGAGCGCGTTCCAATCGGTCGTAGAAGACTGGATCCTCATAGGCGATCAGATCCAGCCCGGCAGCATGCTCCATGACGCGAATGCTCACGTAGTGGGTGTACCTACCCGCAAGGAGGGCGTCCAGGTAATCAATCAAGCGGCCGATCAGGCCGGCCAGGATCGCCAAAGCGAACTCAAGCGCAACCAGCCACCACAGTCTGGATCCCACTGGCTGATGAGCAGTCAGGATGCCAAAAATGGTATCGACAATGAGCTTTGAGACCCAGAACAGAGCCGGAGGCAGAAGCGATGCGACCACCCGTGCGGCGACTCCCAAGACGACAACGGCGCGGCCCGACTCCCAGACGTAGCCCAGCACGGTCGGCACTTGTCGAAGTGCTGCCACCCGCTCACGCCAACCGCTCCAGGCCTCAGGTTTCTCACTCATGTGTCTATCCCGCGATTGCGCCATGAACCACGACTGCCTCACATGGCCGCAGTTTGTTCTCGGGCTCCGCTCCTCGAAGGTAGGAATGAAGGGAGAGCTTCTGGTCCTTTGGATGCGCTGCCACGAACAATATCATCTCTTTCTAGGGAAAGAAGCTACCTTTGGATGAGAAAAGGCTACGTTACAGTTGTTTGGGATGAACAGCTGAGTGAGCCGGCTAGTATTTATGAAAGCCAGCCCGCTCCATTCCTCGACGAGGTTCCGGAGCCTTCATGAACGTATTCCAGACAAAGCCGGTGCGCAGGTTTTCAGCCATCACCATGGTGATGCCGGTGTCGATTCCGATTACGTCGGTGTCGTACCAGTTCTTAAGAGGGTTAAAGGCATTCACGAACCCATACTTGCACCACGCTGCAGGAAAGCGACTTCGTATGTTCTTCAACACGCGAAGGGCGGGTCCGGGCAGGAGGGGCAGAGATCCGGCTGCCGCACTTGGAACCAGAGTGCCATCAATCGGACCCATGGCCGGAGGCCCTCCCCACGCGACATATCCATGCTGAGAGTCCGAAGCGGTAATGCCCCACATGTCCTCGCCGTAGTCAGGAAACTGCTTGCCCAATTCGACGCACCAGCGCCGGTGGACCTCGGTGGCCGTTACGGAATTTAAGAAGTAGTCCGCGAACTTGTCGCGCTGATGACGAAAATCGAACCATGCTTGAGAGAACTGATGCACAAAGAGAGGCGCAAATGAGCCGATATAGCGTAAACCGTCGTATTCGAATGGGGTGCGTTTCCACGCAGTCCAGGTTTCCGCGCGCAGAGGATGCGCCGACGACCCCAGTCCGAGCAAGTACATCATCATCAGCTCGGAGTAATCGTCCCAGCGGGATGATAAAAAGCCGACTTCCGGGCTCCACCCGTGGGTCAGTAAAGTGGTGTCTTCCAAGAGCCAGCTCCAGTCGACGCGGTTGAAAATCAGGTCGACCAACTGAGAGACCGCAGGGTGCCGGAAGTGCTCGCGGCAAGTCAGGACTCCGCAGAGCAATAGCGCCGTATCGACCGACGACACCTCGGAGTCAAACATCCGCTCTCCGGTTTCCGCGTTGGCAAAGTGGTAGAAGAATCCCCGATGATTGGGGAGCTTTTTCCAGAGAAAACGCAATGTGGTAAACACACGTTGGAGCGCATCGGTTCTAGAGACGAGACCGCGATGCTCCCCGATGCATAGAGCGGTCAACCCGAAGCCGGTAGCGGCGATACTAGCCGCCATCTCCGGATGGCCTGTACGGACATCACATCTGTCTTTTACCATTCCGGTATTCGGGCTGCCCTGGTCCCAAAAATACTGAAAGTTGGCTCGTTCCAGTTCGTCAAGAAAATGGTCGTCTTCGGCAGAAAGGACCGGCATTATTTCCGGTGAAGTGGACTTTTCATCCTGACGGGTATCGACTTGGGGAGAATCGACTTGCTGCGCATTCCCTGGCAGGGAGGCGAGAAGCCCACGCAACGGAAGACAAAGGCCCGCTCCCAGCATTTGGCTGAATACCTGCCTGCGCGACAGCAGTTTGGGTCTTTCGCTTCTCATTTATTCTGAAAAAGGCGGATTACGACTGATTTTCCGGCTTATCGGGAATCACTATTCGAACGCTCAGCTCGACGTTGGTTCGTACATAAACCCCAGACAGTTAACGATGCCACTGGAACCTATTTTGTTGCTAACTTTTTGGGGAAACGATTCCGGCTCAGCCGTCATCTATAGTTGCGAATCCCAGTACGTGTCTCCATTTGCAACAACTCGGGTGTGGCGCGCGGCGCTTCTTGGCGCCGTGCTGATAACGATTGGGGTGGTGCTCCTTTGGCACCGGCAACAGCCGCTCTCTTTGCGGGGGGCTGTTCTGGTGCAGGACGCCGATCCGCGAAAACAAGCGCCGATTGCCAATGTCGAGGTCTCCGCCGACAGTGATTTGTCCCCTCATCCTGTCGTCTCTAGTTCCTCCGGGCTCTTCGTTCTGCCTCTGTGGAAACGGATCCGTCGAGGTCACCCTATTGTGTTGCACCTCCGCCATCCGCAATATCATCCTCTCGATCTCAACGATTTCGTTCACGATGGGCTGTATGTCGTCCATCTCGTTCCATTGACGAATCAAGTGACTCCTCAAAATCAACCCTTGGCGCGAATCACGAACGTGCGCGTGCGGTACACGGTCGAGGCGATGACGGAGTTGAATGTTGGAAGTGCGGTGAAAATTTTTGAAGTTCAGAACATGGGAAATGTACCGTGCAAGGGGCGGAATCCGTGCTCGCCGGATGGACGGTGGAAGGCCGCACTCGGTTCCGGTTCGCTGGATGCGGGCCCGGGGAGACTGTTCGTCGACGCCCGCGTTTCCTGTATCGCTGGACCTTGCCCGTTTACAAGGATCGAGTCGGAGGATTTTTCGAAGGGCGGCCAGACGATCACGGTAAATGCACGCAACTGGTCGGACACGGCGACTTTCCTGATGGAAGCAGAGGTTTCCCGCCACATGGTTAGCGCCACCGAACATTGGTCGTACCCTGTTATTTTTGGTAACGGTCTGTCGTTCAGTCTGCCCACAGATGCGGAGAGCGTGAGCATGGAGGCAGACTTGGATGGGCAAACCATCATCTTCCCTCTTGGACCCTCGATCTCCCTCAGTTGGGCCAACTGCGATAGCGAAACGAGAGATAAAGCCCATTTTTATCACTGCGCGCTAAAACCAGGATATCGATTCAATTAGCAGCAAGGCTCGGCAACAACTGTGGCTCACAGACCTAGGCGAACGATAACGTCGATGTGCCTGGCCGAGTGACCGTCTCAGCCTGATTCGAACTCCGGACAACAGTCGGTTCAGAAGGACGTCGAATCTGCTTGTTAGTCCCATAACTACTGATACAATTGAACTTAGTGAGGCACAATTTTAGATTCGGTTTTGCTGTAGTATTGCTCTTGAGCGTAATGATCATTTCCATTGCGCCGTCCGTTGACCTTCAACCGACCGCGCTAAGAGCGATACAAATGGCGAATATGCTGTTTGCCATGCTCGCGCTGGCCGGGACGGCTGTCTCGACGAATTTTCGCCCTCCCATAGGGCCAGCGACGCCGACTTTCGATTGTGACCGCGTTTCGGTACCTGTCCCGAGCCTCGTCGACCTGAATTGTACTCGCCTCTGCTAGGCCCCTTCCTTAAGTTTTGACCCTGCGCTGACTCACCGGACTCTACCGCCAAGTGTCCGTCGGTCCGTTAGTCTCCGCGCGACCAACACAAAAGTTGAAAGGATGGCCGATGCTGCACTGTCAGAATCAAGATGTTTCGACGAACACTCGGCGACAATTGTCCGACTTTTTCGCGGAGCTTGCCAAGGCTACAGCACGCGCTTTACTTCTCGACTACGACGGTACCCTTGCCAGGTTCTGTTCAGACCCCGAACGGGCAATCTCGTATCCCGGAATTCAAGAACTGCTGAGCGAGATCCAAGCCTCTTCGAATACGCGCCTTGTACTCGTCCCCGGCCGTCGGGCCATGGACGCAGCACGACTTCTAGGCTTGAAACGAATTGAAGTTTGGGGATGTCACGGGCTGGAACGACTTCACCCGAATGGCACCTATGAGATGCCGAAGCTAGAGCAGCGGACGCTCCTCGCCGTTGACCGCGCAAACGAACTACTCGCAAGTGAAGGGCTCTCGAAGCTTATTGAACATAAACCGGCAGCGATCGCGATCCATTGGAGAGGAATGGAACATGCAGCCGTGAATACGGTAAAGCGAAAAGTCGAGGCCGTGTGGGCTAATCTGGCGGATAAGGTTCGCCTTTGTTTAGCGCCGTTCGACGGCGGACTGGAAATTCGAGCGGCCGAAAGAAACAAAGGCGACGTGGTACGGACGATTTTATCGGAGATGGGCAAAGGAGTTCCGATCGCTTATCTCGGCGATGATGAGACCGACGAGGATGCCTTCGCCGCTTTGCAAGGATACGGATTGAGCATCCTCGTGAGAGATTCCTATCGTCCCACCGTGGCAGATGCGTGGCTTCGGCCGCCAGAGGGAGTGATTGCATTTCTTGCTGACTGGGCTCACGCTTGCGGAGGTGCATCGTGACGGTTCCCAAGCACCGTATGGTGGTCGTTTCGAACCGCCTGCCGGTCACAATTGAAAAAACTCCAGGCGGGTTTGCGGTCGAGCCCAGTTCTGGTGGACTTGTGACGGCTCTCCGTCCGCTGCTCAACGATTGCGCGGGTACGTGGATCGGATGGACCGGAACTGACTCATCACCGGAGATCGAACGCGTTCTTCAGGAACACTCGCGACAAGGCACTTTTGAACTCAAGCCAATCTTCATGACGGCTGAAGAGAGATCCCGTTTTTACTGCGGTTTTTCCAATGAAGTCCTGTGGCCGTTGTTTCATGATTTGCAGTCCCGCTGCAACTTTGATCCGGCGTACTGGGATATGCATTTGACCTTGAACCAGCGCTTCGCCGAAAAAGCTGCGGAGGAGGCAAACTCTGGGGACTTCATCTGGGTACACGATTATCATCTGATGTCGGTTGCGGCCAGCCTGCGCCGGCTGGGAGTAGAGGAACTCCTTACTTATTTTCACCACATTCCATTTCCGAGTCCGGACATATTCGAGAAACTGCCATGGCGCAAAGAAATCCTGACCGCATTATTGGATTTCGACGTGGTCGGGTTCCAGACTCTGCGCGACCGGCGAAATTTTGTCGCGTGTCTTCGCCACTTTGTGAAGGAGGCCCAGGTAAGGAATGTGGGACAACACTTAGTGATAGACGAGCCTAGGCGTAGCACATTTGTGGGCGCTTTTCCCATCAGCATTGACTTTGAAGAATTCGCTCTGGGCGCTGTTGAGGCCGGAGTGATCGCCCGATCCGCGGAGATTGAGAACGGGTTCACCGGTTGTCATGTCATCCTTGGTGTGGATCGGCTTGATTACACGAAGGGAATCCCGGAAAAGCTTGCCGCCTTTCGCCACTTGCTGGAATGTCATTCTGATCTACACCGGAAAGTCGCGCTTATCCAGGTCGTAGTTCCAAGCCGCGAGGACATTCCCAAGTATGGTGAATTGAAGGCACAAATCCAGAAAGCGGTCAGCGAGATCAACGGGCAGTATGGCGAGCCTGGATGGGTGCCGGTTCACTATATCCACCGTCCGCTGGAGAGGCCTGAATTGCTGGCTTATTACCGGGCCGCCGACGTAGCTCTGGTAACTCCGTTGAAAGACGGCATGAACCTGGTTGCCAAGGAGTACTGTGCGGCCCGCGTCAACAACGAGGGAGTACTTATCCTCAGTGAGTTTGCGGGCGCAGCCTTTCAACTTGGAAGGGGCGCCTTGCTGGTGAACCCTTACCATACGCGTGCTGTCGCAGAAGCGATTCGGATCGCTTGCGAAATGCCGCCGGCTGAGCGGCGAAAAAGAATGCGAAAAATGAGAAACAGCGTTCGCCGCGAAAACATCTTTGACTGGCGGGACTCTTTCTGCAGTTGTCGCGAGGCCATTATCCGATCCATCTCAATAGACAATCTTCAATCGAGAACAGTTCGGGCTCCGGACGGAGTCACAGTATGAAACGACCTTCCAAGGGATGTCGCGCGCAGGACGTAACTGAGCCTAAAGGAGGAAACATGATGCTTCGAATTGTGTTATCTCTCGCGGTAGTTTATGGTCTGGCCAACGTTGGACTCGCTCAACAAACCGCTGCGAACACGTCAACGACTAGTTGCACCTTTCAAGATGGAATGCAGTTGAGTATTCGCTATTACAATCAGGCTACAAAAAACAATCGGCTACCCGAGGGCAAGATCTGGTACCCCGGCGATAAGCCCATGTTGCTTTTCACCCAAGTGGGACTCACGGTCGGCAACTCACAAATTCCCCCTGGTGCTTACAGCATGTACCTCATACCCCAACACCATGATTGGACTCTGGTTCTGAATAAGGACGTAACTGATGGCAGCAAATACGATGAGCATAAAGATTTGTTGCGCGTTCCGATGGAAGTCGGCCAATTGAGCGAACCTCAACAGTTCTCGCTGGCCTTTGGGCACATTGCGCCCAAACAGTGCAATATTCGCATCTACTCGGACAAGACTGGGACCTGGACAGAGTTCAAAGAGAAGTGAATCCCGATATAGCACTTTTCCGGAAGAGGGGTGCCGTCCGTGGTGGCGCGGGACGGTAGTCGCTGCTGGTCAGGCTACTCGGAATTTGCGTTACCCATTTCCCCTCGAGGTTTGCCCCGAACTCTGCCAAATCGGTTCCGAAGGGGATCCTTGCGGACGACTGGAGATGAATGAAGGTTGATCAGATAATCGGCGAAGTCCGGGGACCATAGGTACGATTCCGATGATTGCAATCAAGAGAAAGGGCACACTCTGGTATTTTTTTCGAGCGCCAGTGTACCTCTACCGTTGGCGGCTAGGTTGGATGCTCGGGCACCGTCTCTTACTGTTGACTCATGTCGGCCGCCGAACTGGCCTACGGCGCCAAACCGTACTGGAGGTCGTCGAGTACCGGAAGAAGGGCCCCGAGGTGGTGGTAGTGAATGGTTTCGGCCCTGATTGTGATTGGGTTCGCAATATCGAGGAAAAAGGCGGCGAAGAAGTGACCATCGGCTCGCGACATTTTGTCGCTTCGCACAGATTTCTCGGTGAGGCGGAAGCTGCGAGAATAATCCAAGGCTACGAACAACGAAACCGATTCATCGCCCCAATCGTTCGTGCTGGATTTACCTGGCTGCTCGGGTGGCAATATCGTGGTAGCGACAATGACCGTTTGCGACTGGTTAAACAGCTTCCCCTCATTGCATTTCGGCCGAGCGATCAAGTCGCTGACCGGTTTCAAAGATCCGATTGAGCCATCTCCTGTGATGAGCGACAGGGCGAACCCGCAGCCTCGTGCGTGAAGGCCATGCGTTCTAGCCGAGCGTTGACCTAGGATTGGCCATCCGCAAGACCGAGCACTCTTAGCAGCGACTTCACAGTGAGGCCTTGTACAAGTATGGAGAAAATTACAACACCAAACGTCAGGTCGAGCACCCGAGCGCGATCCGGAAATGTGCTGTCGAGGCTGAGCGCCAATGCGAGTGCCAGAGCACCGCGCAGGCCACCCCAGACGATCACATGTTGCCACGCGAGAGGAATCTTCTCGGTTATGGCGTTGCTTACCGGAACCAGCAGATAGACAGACAAGGCGCGAGCGACCAGAACGGCTCCCACCGCCAGGAGTACAGGACGCCATGAATGCAGGAGCGAATCGACACGTACCTCAAGCCCAATCAGCAGAAAGACAAGGGAGTTCATGATGAAGGCGATATAGGCCCAGAAAGACTCGAGCGCGGTTTTGGTCTGAGGGCTGCAATTTCTCGTACCTAGATTGCCTACGATGAGGCCCGCCGCTGCGGTCGCAAGGATCCCCGACAAGTGCAATTGATAAGCAAGCAAGTAACTGCTGTAGGCAACAACAGCGGTAAGAGTGATCTGGACTTCGGCATCATCAATCCTTTGCGTGAGTCGGCTCGCAGCGTAGCCGAGGAGGGAACCCAGCCCCGCCCCTCCGACGACGGCGAAGAGAAACTGGCCGACACCCTTTGAAACGCTCACGTGTCCGGAGATGATGCCGGCGAGGACGATCTGAAACAGAGCGGCCGCAGTGCCATCATTCAGAAGGCTCTCACCCTCGACAATAAGGGAGAGCCGTTTGTCCATCCTCAGGTTTTTAAAGATGGCGAGTACCGAGATGGGATCCGTGGCTGAGACAATCGCGCCGAAAAGCAAGGCTATCTCTAACGGCAAGCCTATAGTCCAATGCACCAGGTAGCCGGTAACGAGAGCGGCAAGCAGAACACCCAGATTTGCAAGGAGCAGAAGCGGTGCAGAATTTCGGAGAAGGTCGCGCACATTTAACTTGACGCTGCCTTCAAACACCAGGGCGGGCAGGAAGACAATCAGGATGACGTCGGGAGTCAACCAATCCGGACGTTGGCCGGGGTCGAGCGGCGAGAGGTGGGGCAAACGCAGGGCACTCAACATCAACCCACCGGCAACCAGCGCCACGGTGTAGGGGGCGCGCAAGCGCTTCGCCAGGATCGCAATCGCGGAGGCCGCGATGAGGAGCCAGATTAGAAACTCTACCGCTGAAGTTGCCGTGATGGGCTTCATCGATCTCCAGGCGCATCGAGATTCTCCAGTTTATAGTCAGGGGGTGAATTGAAGGAAACCGAAGCGCAAAGGACCGTCGGGTGGTGTTCCGGGCAAATGCTAGGTCGTTCCTGCTGAGCGTTTCTAGAAGGATTGAGTGAATCGCAAGGCAGGCGGTCTCTTGTGCAGGTTTTGAGACCTTCAAGCGAGAAAGACCATATTCATTGCAATCGGATGAAGGAGGCGTTTGAACGAATGGCGGGGACGACGGGACTCGAACCCGCGGCCTCTGCCGTGACAGGGCAGCGTTCTAACCAACTGAACTACGTCCCCACTCGCCAAATCAACGAGATGCGCAATCGCCAGGAGTTATGCGGCGGCGTCGCACGCATTGCATGTATTGCCCGATCTGCTCTGGATAACCCAGACTGCATCCAGCGGGCCGAAGCGGCTCGCTCAGAGCAAATCGTCGTCACAAAATTATCCTAACAGCTTCTCGCGGAACGCGAAAGAGCGCGAGGGCGGTTGCACACTTTTTCCGGAGACGCGATCTGTCCCCGCGTGATCGGCGCTTATCGGCCCTCATCGGCGCTGCGAAACGAACGCAGCAGTTCGCCATGCTTCGGTCGAATTAGCATAGATCAGATGCCGCACCGTGGGATCTCCGGCAAGATAACTGTTGATTCGGCCTTCCAGTTCCCGGTCGGCCTGGGTCAGCCGCTCGTGTTGACGAAGATGCTCGGCCCACGAATTCACCAGAAAAGTTTCCAAATAGCGATCGGCGGCTTCGGTGTCACGGAAGATGCCCCACCAATAGGCGCCATCGCGTCGCCGCACGCGACCGTATTCATTCATCGCATCTACAAATTCTGCCGTCCGTGCAGGAATGACTGAGTATTCGACCGTAACCAGCACCGGCCCTTGTTTAAGGTCATCCCCAACTCCGCGGGTCACGACCGGCATACGCCAGTGGTTCCATGGACTCAGATCCGCGCTGGAATCAGGAAGTCGCGAGACCAGAGCGAGTACGGCGGACGCGACCGTTCCGATTCCAGCATAGACCAGCGCAGTTCGAACGCCCGATCGTTGCGCGACAGCGCCCCAAGCCGCGGTCCCCAGAGCGTAGGTTCCCTGATAGACCAGGATGAAGATCGCGAGGACTCGTGCTTTGACCCAATCGGGCGCAAGGTTCTGAACCAGAGCGTTGATCAGGGAGATGAAGATGATCCATGCCGCGCCGCCGAACAACATGACCGCGGCCAGCGTGCTCAAGTGGTGGAGGACGCTCATCGCGACGATCACCAATCCCAGGCTGATTATGCCCGTCGAGACGATGGCATCTGTGGACCACCTGGCACGGGCCGGCTGCATGATCAAAGCGCCGGCGATTGCGCCGACCCCGAAGCATCCCAGCAATAGTCCATAGCCGGTCGCGCTTCTATTCACACTTCGAGAAACCGTTGGCAGCAACGCAAACAGTGCGCTGGAGAAGAACATGACAATGCCTGTCCGGAGCAACACGATCAGGATTGCGGGAGAGTGGCGAACATAGCGAATGGCCGCGATCGTAGCTCCCGAAAACGATTCCGGCGGCGCAGTCCTTTTGCGAGCCGGCCTTTTCCATTTGGCCACGACCAGAATGACGCCGAAGAATGATAGGAAGTTCGCGAGGAACGCGGTGGCGACACCGGCGGCGGAGATGATCAACCCGGCAAGTGCAGGTCCGACCGCCCGTGCGAGATTGAATTCAATTCCGTTGAGCGCAGATGCTGCAGCAAGGTCCTCTTTGGCGACCAATTCAGGAAGAATCGCACGCCACGCCGGCGCTTCAAAGGCGTCTCCGGCCGAGAGCGCAAAGGTCAGCAGCAGCAGAATCCAGGGCGACATCCAGCCTGCGATGGTCAAGATGGCAAGAGTGAACGCGACGGCCATCATCCACGATTCAGTGAAGAGGATCAGCTTGCGGCGGTCGACGATATCGCCAGCCGAGCCTGCAGGAAGGGCCAGCAGAAAGTAAGGCAGCGACGCGGCGGTCTGAGTCAAAGCCACATAAATTGGCCCGGCTCCGAGTGAGACCATCAACCATGCAGCGCCCACGTTCTGCATGAACGCGCCGGCGTCTGAAACAACGTCCGCGATCAAGAGATTGCGAAAAATGGGGACTCGCAGCGGTCTCCACAAGCTCGGAGAGGCAGCTTCGATCGCGTTCTCGGGCTTCTTATCGGTCAACCTGCCGCTCCAAGATTTCAGTCGAAAGGCATGAATCCCGGCGCGTAAATCGTGCCAGTCGTCTTGAGGGATATTCAGGCTTAACCGACGGAATGGTCAACAGGTGCCCCAGGCATGATGGGTATCGTCCGCGTCCTCCAGCGCCTCGCGCCAAAGAACGGTCCCGACACTCCCGCCGCCTTTGATCGTCAGTGAGATATTTCCAGCGTTCTATTGGGAAGGGCCAAATGGTGGGCAGTGCAGGACTCGAACCTGCGACCTCCTGCTTGTAAGGCAGGCGCTCTAACCAGCTGAGCTAACCGCCCCTCTGAACCCTCGCGCGATCAGAGCATCGCGCCGATCGGAACTCGATGGAGGGGAATCCGCGCGAAGCGCGCTTCCACAAGTATATGGAAGCGAAGACGGAACGGCAAACGAGCGTTCGGTGCGTTGAGCAATCGAAAGGTTGAGGCACTCCACGGCGAGGGGACGGGCCTGCGTCCTCGATCATGTGCCTGCTAGACTGGCTGCGTGCGGCGTTTGATCGTCAATGCCGATGATTTTGGCTACACTTCGGGCGTGAACCGGGCCATTGTCGAGGCCCACTCGCGCGGCGTTGTCACTTCTTCGACGCTGATGGCGAAGGGCTCGGCGTTTACCGACGCCGTGCAGCTGGCGAAAACAATCCCGCAACTGAGCGTGGGTTGCCATGTCATGCTCACGGATGGCGATCCCGTACTTGGTCCCGGGCAGATCCCCTCGCTCACCAGCGGCTCGCATTTCCGCGACGGGATGGTGGCATTTGCGGCGCGCGCCATCGCCGGCAGTCTTGATGCCAACGAAATTACTGCCGAAGCCTCCGCCCAGATTCGCAAGATTCAATCCGCCGGCATTGTGGTCTCGCATATTGACACACACAAGCACACGCATTTGTTTCCCAAGGTCTTGCGCCCGCTGCTGCGCGCGGCGTCGGATTGCGGGGTTCGCGCGATCCGCAACCCGTTTGGCCCTCGCCTGCCGCTGCGATCCAGCCAGCTTCTGACGCGCCCGAACCTCTGGACCCGACACGTGGAGGTGCGAATCCTCGGCGCCTTCGCGGGGAAATTTCATGATGCGGTGGATCATGAGGGCTTCGCCACGCCCGACGGGACACTGGGAATTGTGGTCACCGGTGCGCTCGACGAGACGCTGTTCTACGCTATCGCCAATAGCATTCCTGAAGGCACATGGGAATTCGTCTGCCATCCCGGCTACAACGACGCCGATCTGCGGACGGCAAAGACCCGCTTGCGCGAGTCGCGGGAGACAGAACTCAGCGTTCTGACCCTTCCGGCAGCCCGCGAGGTGCTTGCGCAGCAAGGGATTGAGCTGATCTCGTATCGCGACCTGGCCCCGAAACCTGCCTCGCCCGGCGGCCCCTGAATCCTGTTTTCGACGACGCCGCTTGTGAGGACACTTGGCACCGTCGGACGTAGGGCATTCAGGTACTGTGGTAACCTGTTGAATTCACAGCAAGTAGTATGATTATTCGCAGATCAGCCTGTTTGTGAGATTTGTCGAATCTGGAGGTTTTTGCTGATGTCGGCCCAAGGGTCAGCGCCGCGTGCCACACTGGACCTGAAGGTCCGGGTGTGGGGCATGGGTTCGAATAATCAGCCTTTCTTCCAGAATGCCATGGCGCAAAATATCAGCGCCACCGGGGCTTGCATCTATGGGATTGAGCCCGAACTCAAGGTGGGCGACGTCATCGGCGTGCAATATGAAACGAGAAAAGCGCGCTGCAAGGTCATCTGGGTGGTGGATGCGGGGGCGCTGAAGAAGACCCAGGTCGGGGTTCAGTTGGTGGTCGACCAAGACTGTCCGTGGGCGGCAGTTCTTCCGAAAGACCTGCAAGCGGACGAGCGGACGGAGCAACGCCAGGACAATCGCAGAAAGTTCCTTCGCCACAAAATTTCGTATCCTCTCGAACTGCGCGACGAACGCGTGAACACTCCTCTGCGCGTGAATGCCACCGACATCAGCGGCAACGGCTGTTATGTAGAAACCGTCATGCCTCTTCCTGTCGCCACCGCGTTGCGTGTGGATTTGTGGATCGAACAGGAGCGATTGACTCCCTCGGCTGTGGTTCGCACTCGCGATCCCGGCGTCGGCATGGGCATCGAATTCACGGGCTTGCCGGAAGACTCGAAGAAGCGATTTCAGGCGCATCTCGATAAGCTCGATCCCGGGATGGCCTTCGCCAATAAAGAAAGCCAATAGCGCCGTCTGCTCGTGTCGCTCGCGCGCCACTCGTGTAAAATCTGCAACCACTGCCTATTCCAGCCATCGAATGACAGGAACAAGAAGGCGGCCCCTCGCACATGAAGATCGGAATCACCTGTTATCCGACATACGGCGGTAGCGGAGTTGTCGCCACGGAACTCGGCCTTGAGTTGGCGCAACGCGGGCACGAGATCCATTTCATTTCTTACGCCCAACCGATCCGCCTGCGCGGCGAGGAACCTAACATCCACTATCACGAGGTGGAAGTCTCGCGGTATCCGCTCTTTGACTACCCTCCGTATGATTTGGCCCTGGCAACGCGCATGGCGGAGGTGGCACAGCTTTATGATCTCGACCTGCTGCACGTGCATTACGCCATCCCGCATTCGGTGAGCGCGCTGCTGGCGCGGCAAATGCTGGCCGACGGACCACGCGGCCGGCGTCTACCGTTTGTTACGACTTTGCACGGTACCGACATCACGCTGGTGGGTCTCGACCGCTCGTATCTACCGATTACGCGCTACTCGATTCAGCAGAGCGATGGCGTCACCGCCATTTCGAATTACCTGAAAGACCGAACGCAGCGCGTGTTCGACGTGAAGAACAGCATCGAGGTGATTTACAACTCGGTGAACTGCGACGTATACCGCCGCGACCCCGAGACGTTCGAGAAGGTGCGTGCAGAGTACGCGCCCAACGGCGAGCGCGTGTTGGTGCATCTCTCGAATTTTCGCCCCGTCAAACGCCTCACCGACGTGATTGAGATCTTCGACCGAGTGCACAAGAAGATGCCTTCCAAGCTCTTGCTGATCGGAGATGGCCCGGACCGCTCGGTGGCCGAGTGGCTGGCCGTGCAGAAAGGCATTCACGACGACGTTCTGTTTCTGGGCAAGCAGGATCAGATTCAGGAGAAAGTATCGATTGCCGACATCATGCTGATTCCGAGCGAACTGGAATCGTTCGGGCTGGCTGCGCTCGAGGCCATGGCGTGCGAAGTCGTGCCGATCTCAACCAGAGCGGGTGGAGTGCCGGAGGTCATCGAGCATGGCAAAAGCGGCTATCTTGCTGACGTGGGTGATGTCGAGACCATGGCGCGATACGCCATCGAACTACTGAGCAACGACGATCTGCTGCGTGAAATGGGCAAACAGGCCCGGGCGACTGCCATCGAGCGCTTCTGCGCTACGAAGATTGTGAAGCAGTATGAGGATTTCTATCGACGAGTGCTGGAGCGCTCCGCGTAGAAGCCCTCTGGAACTGAACTCGCCGCCTCGATCAGCGGTAACCGAATCCGGATGAGTGTTCCCTTCCCTTCGTGGCTGTCGATGGTCATGCGCGCTGTATTGCCATAGAGGACCTGCAACCGCTCGGAGATGTTCGCCATGCCTATGCCCATCCCCGACCAACTGCTGCTTTCTTCCAATTGCGCGCCGCCCATGCCGACGCCGTCGTCTTCGACCTCAATGATCAGCCGCGAATCGACGACGCGGCTGCGCAGGTAGATGCTGCCACCCTCCACCTTCGGCCCCAATCCATGCTTGATGGAGTTCTCGACCAGCGGCTGCAGCAGCATGCTGGGAACCACTACGTCGAGCGAGACAGGATCGAGTTCCTTGACCACGCGCAGCTTGTCCCGGCCGAAGCGCACGACTTCAATATCGAGATAGTTGTCGATGAATTCGAATTCGTCCCGCAGCGGCGCGAACGCTTCGCTGCTGTTGAGCAGACGCCGCAGAATGGTCGCCAGTTTGAAGATCACGTCGCGCGCCATGTCAGGATCAAATCGCACCAGCGACGAGATGGAGTTCAGAGTGTTAAACAGGAAATGCGGGTTGATCTGGTTCTGCAGGGCTTCCATGCGGGCATGCAGCAGAAGGCGCTCCTGCTCTTCCAGCTTGATCTGGATGCGCACGCTATTAAAAATCTTCAGCTCGATTCCTACCGCGGTCACCGACGCGGCGTAGATCGCGCTGTAGATCCAGTAGTTGTCGGGACTCTCGATGCTGACGACATGGAGTGCGGGAAGTTGCGCCAACTTCGTCTGTACGAAGCGCAGACCAATCACAGTCCAGAAAAACACAAACTGCCATTCAAACAGGCGGGGACGTGATAGATTGCGGCGAATGATGCGAAAGATGCCTTCATCGATGAATGGAGAGAACGACCAGATATCATCCTTGTCGACCGCCCAGGTGCGCAATTGGCCGGCGAGAAAACCAGAGAGCACATCGAATGGCATCGCGGCCCACTCATGGTGCAACAGGGCGGGGATGCCCATTAGTACACCGCCCAGCGATCCTGCCCAACGCCCGCCAATCACTCCCAGCAGAAGCGCGGTCTCGAAACTCATGTCGCCGGCCTGGAAACTCTTCGAGAAAATTCGGGCCCAGACACCGACCATGATCGGCAGTCCGAACCAAAGCACCAGATACAGCTTTTGCCGGAAGGTGCGCTCTTCGCGGAACAAGAGACGCTTGAATTCCTTGGAGCGCACCAGGCTGCTGGCAACGGCCGCGGCTACGCCGAGCTTGAACAGTAAGTTGAATAAGATGAGCCGCTGTTCCATGGAATTGGTTTCTAATGAGTTACCAGAGTCTCTCTACGACGATCTGGAGCGCCCCAGAAAACTGTAGCACGAAGCCGGACGCTTAATATCCCTTGTGCTTGTCGACCACAAATCGCAGCGGCTGGCGCGCCAGATACCGGCGCAGATTATCGGAAAACAACTCATAATGCCGGTGCCAGAGTCTCTCCGTGAGGCCAGCAGTATGCGGAGTGATCAGAAGGTTGTCGAGACCCCATAGAGGCGATTCCGGCGGTAGCGGTTCTCGCTCAAACACGTCGAGCGCCGCGCCAGCAATGCGCCGCGTGCGCAGCGCTTCGACCAGCGCGGCCTCGTCGACTTGCGCCCCGCGGCCAACATTAATCAGGTAAGTGTCGGGCTTCATGACGGCGAGTCGATTGGCATCGATCAGCCCGGTCGTCGCGGCGATCAAGGGCGCGGCCAGCACCACGTAATCCGATTGCTCCAGCATCTCATCGATTGCCGAGGGCGCGAAGACCTCACGGACTCCCTCGGGATTCCCTTTCTCGACGTGCTCGCGCACTGCGATCACCCGCATCCCCAGAGCGGACGCCATCTGCGCCACCCGACCTCCAATACTTCCAACCCCAATCAGACCCAGGGTTGCACTGGCGATTTCGCGAGGATGCGCACCATCGGTCCAGATCGCCTCTTGCCCCCAGATATGCTTCTGCTGGAAGGCCGCGGCCTGCGGAATCTTCTTCGCCAAGGCGAAGATCAACGCCATCACATGCTCGGCGACCACTGGGCCATGCACTTCTCGCGAATTGGTGATCACCACGTCGCTGTTCACAAGTTCGTCAAATAGCAGTTGATGCACTGCCGCCGTAGGCGCATGAATCCAGCGCAGGTTCCGGGTCTCTGCAAGTTGTTCCGGCCGCAGTGAGATGGTAAAGATGATTTCCGCATCGCGCAGATCCTGCTCGATTCCGTCGTAGCTGGTGCGCTGTGTGGTTTGCAGCTGCGGAAACTCCTGCGCCAGACGCTCCCCAAACCACGGCGGCACGTTCCACAGTGCAAAGCGGTGATACACAACGATTAACAACCTCATGGTGGGAGAATTTAATCACAGAACCCGCGCGGAAAGAGGAAAGTTGCAAGAATTCCAGGCGCGCACGATCCATTTCATGAGGAACTTCAACACTGCTTTCGGAGTCTTAGAACGATAGAATTAGGTTGTTGGACGTCTCAAACGCTCGCTCTTTACGGAGGGCAATCATGCGCCTGATTCGCCTGCCTTTCCTCTTCGGGATAATTGCTGGCAGTGTGTCTCTCCTGGCACAAACTCCCACTCCTACTCCCACGCCGCCTCCTCCTCAGTCCGCCCGCCAGGCGCTGCTGGAAATGTTTTTGGGCAAGGGAGAAAACGACTTTACCAAGCACTTGCCCGAGGCCGCACACCAGGCGTTGATTCACAAAGGAGACAGCCCGGAAACGAATATCATTCTCAAAATCTCGACCATCGGCCGCCAGATGGTTGCCGGGGGCGAACGACTCGAGTCATTCGAAACAGGCCCCAACCTGCTGATCAGCGAGCAGAACGACGGCCACGAGAAATACGAGATCGCAGTCGAGCACGACAGCCTGCTGGGCGAGGACGACGAGATTGAAGTCTCCATCCACTACTACAAAGACGGGCAGTTGCACTCGCTCCCGGTCCTACCTCGGCTGATCTTTACCCTGCGGCAGGAAAAGGAAATCTGGCGACTCACCGAGGTGACGGCTGCGGTTACACGCTCCGCTTACTGATCCCGACTATCTCAAGGGATTGCGTAAGGATCAGAATGAATCGAATGAGACTGCCGCGCAAAACCGGGTGGTCAGCATCGCGACGGCGGAGACCAATTACGCTGCCCGGCATCCCGACCGCGGGTACGCTTGCACTTTGGCCACATTGTTCGCGCCCGAACCCGGTGCGAATCCAGGAGAGGGAAATTCTGTCTACGATCCCGGCCAGAGCAATGAGGAATGGAGTGGATACCGCTTCGCGCTCGTGGGATGCGACGGGAACCCGGCCTCGAAATATCGCGTCACCGCAGAGCCGCTTGAATCTGACGCGGGCATCAAAACGTTTTGCGCCGACGAGTCTGGGGCGTTCAAGTTTGTGACTACGGGAAAAAGTTCCAACTGCCTCAGCCGGGGACAATCGGTGAACACGGTTCCGGTCACCACGTCTTCGGAAGAATGAAGCCGCCGCAATCTCTAACCGTAGGCGAGTTCCTTGGCGCGCTGCGCCGCCTTGACTACAGCTTTGATCAGCGTGACACGCAGCTTCCCTTCCTCGAGTTCCATGATGGCATCGATGGTGCAGCCGGCCGGAGTTGTTACCGCATCCTTGAGCAACGCCGGATGATCTCCGGTCTCGAGCACCACCCGCGCCGCGCCCAGCGTAGTCTGAGCCGCCAAGAGCGTCGCAATATCTCGCGGCAGGCCCACCTTCACTCCCGCCTCAGCCAGCGATTCGAGGATGATGTAGATGTAAGCCGGCCCGCTCGCCGAAAGCGCGGTCACGGCGTCCATGTGCTTCTCATCGACCACCACTGTACGTCCCACAACATCAAACATGTGGCAGGTCATGGCCACGTCCTCTGCGCTAGCGTGCTTACCCTTGCAGATCGCGGTCATCCCGGCGCCCAGCAGGCAGGGTGTGTTGGGCATGGCGCGAATCACGGGAACGTTCGGCGGCAGATTCTTTTCGATCATAGAGGTCGGCACTGACGCTGCTACCGACACGATGACCTGCTTCGCGGTAATGTGGCCGCTGATTTCGCGCACTACATCTTCCACCACCTGCGGCTTCACGCCAATCACAATGATGTCGGCGCCCTTGGCGGCCTCCACGTTGTTGGTTCCGACTTTTACCTTTAGCTTCGTGGCTAGCGCCTTGGCTCGCTCTTCGTGCGCCACGGTCGCGCAAGTGGACTTCGTTGACAGGAGACCATTCTTCAGCAACGCCTGCAGAATGATGCCGCCCATCTTGCCTGCGCCCAGGAACGCTATTTTCTTGCCCGCCAGATCATTGACCATGATTTCCCTCAGGTACCTGAATTCACCCAAAATCTCAACCGCAGAGGACACAGAGTACACAGAGGAGAACTGAACTTGAAGAAGAATTCCTCTGCGTCCTCTGTGTCCTCTGTGGTCAAGTTCTATGTTGCGTGCTCCGCCGTTGCATCCAATTCCACGCGGTCGCCACCACGTCGCGCAACCCCCGGGTGGACTTCCATTGCAGCAGCGCCTGCGCCTTTGCCGGATTCGCCACCAAGATCGGCGGATCTCCCGGGCGCCGTGGCACGATCTTGTGCGGCACTCGCTTTCCAGTCACGTGCTCAACGGCGTTAATCACTTCCTGCACCGACGCTCCGGTGCCAGTTCCCACATTCACAGCAAAACTGTCCTTCCCCTCCGCCAGGTGGTTCAGGGCCTTCAAATGCACGCTCGCCAGATCATTCACGTGGATGTAATCGCGCACGCAGGTCCCATCGGGCGTCGGATAGTCCGAGCCGAAGACCTGTAGTTGAGGTCCCAGCCCCGCGGCCGCGCGCAGAGCCAGGGGAATCAAATGCGTTTCCGGGTCGTGTAACTCGCCAATCTCTCCGCTCTCATCGGCGCCCGCCGCGTTGAAATACCGCAGACTCGCGTAGCGGAGACCATACGCCCGGCCATACGCCTCGAGTGCCTGTTCGAAGAACAGTTTCGTCACCCCGTAGGGATTCACTGGCTGGCGTGGAATATTCTCCTCGATCGGAACTTTCTCGGGTTCGCCGTACACCGCGCAGGTCGAGGAGAAAATGATTTTCTTCACTCCCGCGTCGAGGGCAGCATTCAACAGCGAGAGCCCGCCTTCGACGTTGTTGCGAAAATATTTTCTGGGATTCGTGACCGACTCGCCGACGTAGGCATGCGCGGCAAAATGCATGATCGCATCCGCGCGCGGCAGCACTCGCGCCAGAGCGGGGGCATCCAGCACGTCCCCCCTGACCAGTTCGAAGCCTGCAGCCAGGATTTCGTAGCCGGTGCTGAGGTTATCGAAAATGATGACCTCATGCCCCGCGCGCTTCAGCGCCCGTGCCGCATGACTGCCGATATATCCCGCACCGCCGATGACTAGAACGACCACAAAGATTTCCTTTCGTTCCGCGTGTTTCGCCGGGCATCGGATGTCCAGCGCCACGACTCAACGCGCACCAACACAGCGATTTCCAATGGCTTCACGGTTGCCGGGTTTTCCAGACCGGGAGGGAGCAGACAGACATTGTACACAACGGGATGGTTCGGACCTCCGCTCGAGCCG
Source organism: uncultured Acidobacteriaceae bacterium (assembly GCA_963709025.1). GTDB lineage: Bacteria > Acidobacteriota > Terriglobia > Terriglobales > Acidobacteriaceae > Sulfotelmatobacter. The sequence continues at coordinate 134,088 of CAVPVE010000041.1, read as the reverse complement.
CACAACCGGCTGTGATTGAGTCACCAGTTTTGATTGGAAATCGAGCCGGATCGGTGAGACCATTGCCCTAGAGAACGGCAGGAGCCAACATATGAAGTTCCGGATTGCAATGTGGGCAAGCGCAGGTTTCCTCGTCGCTGTCGGATGGGCAATCTATGCCTTCGCAGCAGCGCCTCCGGCCTTGACCTTCAACGACCCGATCATGACTCTGGTACGCATTACTTGCCCAATTGCGTTTGTCTCTTCCTACCCGATCCGAATGGAATGGACATTTCTCGCGAACGCGGCGACCTACGCTTTCGTCGGTCTGAGCGTTGAGAGCCTGCGGCAACGACTGGCTCATGCGAAATAGCTCGGACCAGCCGCTCAGGCTCGCCAGCCGTCCGCCCTGGTCCTGTTAAGATTGGGCCTTAGCCCTGCGAGGTCTCGTGGAAAGCCTAGAGCCGCCAGATTCCCAACCAGCGCCCGAACCCGTATCTGAACCTCAGCACTTTACTCTCCCTGAAGCAGCACCGGTGCCTCCGCCTATCATCGCGGTGTCTGCCGTTCCGTCGCCTCCTGAAGTTCCCGCCTACACCGACCGGAGCACAGGCTTGATGATTTTCGGCGTGTTGCAAATCATTTTGGGATTGCTGGCGGCGCTCATGGTTCCGCTCGTTGCTCTCGGCGCCGTTATGACCCGTCTCGCACCCGGCGGCTCCATGCGTCCCGGCCAGTTTCTCTCCGGAGTCGCCACTTACGCCTTCATAGCGGCCATGCTGCTTGGCCTGGGCATCGGATCGGTGCAAATGAAGCGATGGGCACGGGCGCTCACGCTGGTCACTTCCTGGTACTGGCTGATCATGGGCACTCTGGCTACCGTCGTAATGACTGCCGTGCTGCCGGTCACCATGCGAAGCGCGCTGGGGCAGATGAAGCAAAGCGGTCCAAACGCGCCATCACCGGAGGCGTCCACCGCGGTCATGGCCGTGATGCTCACGTTTCTCATTATTTTTATGGCGTTCTTTCTGGTCGCGGTGCCGATCGCGTTCGTAGTTTTCTACAGCCGCAAGGACGTTGCCGAAACGTGCCGTCATCGCGATCCGGTCGAGCGCTGGACCGACCGAACGCCGTTGCCCGTCCTGTTCGCCAGCGTCGTGCTCTTGACCGGAGCGATCTATCTATTGCTCACCGGCATTGCAACGCCACTGTTCCCCTTCTTCGGCCGATATCTGACCGGTGTGCCAGGCGCGGCTTGCTTCGTCGCGATGGCCGCCCTCGACATTTATCTGGCCATCGCGCTCTTCCGCCTACACGCCGCCGCCTGGTGGATTGCGACTGGTACACTCGCCATCCGGCTGTTCTCGATGGCGCTCACCTACGCCAAGGCTGACATGATGACGGCCTATTCAAAGATGGGAATGTCGGACGCGCAATTAAAGATGATGAACTCCAGTCCGATGCTTCGCGGTCACGTACTGCTGTGGTGGAGTCTGCTCTCGATGGTGTTCTTCTTCGGCTACCTGCTGTGGTTGAAGAGGTATTTCAAAGAGCCAGATGCACTCTCTGCGGCAGCGCTACCTGCCGAGATCGGTTGAGTGTTGGGGGAGTCTATGACTGAACAGCTTGCCGAAAAGAAATGTGTGCCGTGCCGCGGCGGCGTGCCTGCCCTCAAAGGCAGCGAACTGGAACACTTGCATCGCCAAGTTCCCCGGTGGACCGTCACCAAGGACCATCACATTCACCGCGCCTTCCAGTTCCCCGACTTCCAGCAGGCGCTGGACTTCGTCAATCAGGTGGGAGCGCTCGCCGAAGAGCAAGGCCATCATCCGGACATTCTGCTGGCGTGGGGCAAGGCCGAAATCACCCTGTGGACCCACAAGATTGACGGTCTGACCGAGAGTGATTTCATTATGGCCGCGAAGATCGACCGATTGGGCGCGGATTAGACCAAAGACGTTCGTTCGCAAGCCTGCTTGAGATCTGCGAAGAATTGCCTGGTGCTTTGCGCGATGGCACTCTCAATGGCAAAACCGGCGACGCGCGAAAAAACTCCTACGAATTCCAACTGCACCCGGATCTCAGTCTCGGAGTCGGACAAAGCTCGAAAAGTTACCCTGGTCTCGAGCGTAATACCACCGAAATGGCTCAAGAAGTCCACGCGGCGGTTGGGTTCGAAGTGCATCAGCACCTGATCCACCGTTCGAACGGGACCATCAATTTCAATCTGCAAACGGCTCGCCAGTTCCCAGGGTCGTCCCACCCATCGAATCTCCCGAATGTAGGAGCACCATCGCCACGTGTCAGGTTGCGTATAGACCGCGAATACGGCGGCTAACGGACAAGTTACTACGACGCGAATCTCAGACGACTGCATGCAGTGGCGTGGACCAGACGAAGCAGGCGCTGGTCGATGGATATACGCAGTTTAGGGCAGGATGGGGAGGAGCGCAAATGAGAATTCCCCGCGGCAAGGTCGCATATCATTCGTCAACCACAGCGCGGGGCAGAGCTTCGCACTCTTTCCGCAGCTCCTCGAAAAATCCTTTTGTGGCCTTCGTGATCGCAGGCGCCAAGGCAAACCCCAGGGTGCGGGAAGGAGTGCCGACAAGATTCATCACAACATTAATCGCCGTCCGACCATCGGCAACGGCCTTGAAGATCACGCGAGTCTCGCAGGTCATGCCAAAGACGTGGCTGAGATAGGACACACTTTCCTTCGGAGCAAAATGCTGCACGACTTGATCGACACTGGCGCGGATCGGTTTGAGGGTCTCGATGCGCAACCGGCTTCCCTCTTCCCAGGGATTGCCGTGCACCCAGCGAATTTCGCCGAAGACGTTGCGGTGGCGCCACCGGTCGACATCCGTATAAATAGAGAAAACAGTGTCCAGGGGACAGTTCAGGACGATTTGGAAATCAAATGACTGCATGGCGACGGCGGCGAAATCGATGTCAGCAAGGCGCAACTCTCCTCACGCCCCGAGCAAAGTGTAGGAGAAAAACACCACCGAGGGCAATCACGAAACCGCATGCGCCCGGTTCAAGCGACTAGCATGCAGCGCCCAGGCGAGGATGGCAGCGGGAAGCAACATCAGCAAGCCCGTGCTCGTCGCAACCATGCGCGCAGAGATTCCGGCATCGAGAAAACGGCCCGCCAGATAAGCGGTGACGGCAAACGTAAGGCTTCCCAAGCCGAGGTCGGCGGCGAATACTCGCCCCCGAAAGCGATCTTCGGTATGAAGTTGCAAAAGGGTGGTCGAAAAGACCCAGACCGTTGAGCCGCCCATGTGTGCAAGCATGGCACAGGCTGCAGCCATCCACACACTGCGGCTCGCGCCCAACACTCCATAACCGAACGCGATCGTGAGATAGCCGAAGAGAATTCCGAGACGAAGCCGATCATCTCGCTCTCCAGCCCAGCGAGCCGCTATCAGCGGACCGACCATCGCTCCGAGGCCGCGTCCTCCGAGCAAGATGCTCATTCCGAGCATGGCTCCGCCCGCGGTATCGATGCCGTGGCCGTGCACGGCAAACTCCCGGGCTCCCATCACCGTAAAGATCACCCAGCTAGGCCCGACCATGAGTTCTCCGGCTTTGGCGAAGACCGCGGGCAGCAAGGTCTTATGACTGCGGATATACCGGATCCCCTCGAGCACAGGTGAGAAGTCGACGAGATCGCGCGGGCGCAGCGGCGAGGCAGCATCGGCGTGCGGCTCGGGGAATTGCATTCCAGCGATCAGCACTGCCGAGGTGAGAAACGAGAGAGCGTTGAGAATGAAGACTGTATCACGGCCGAAGAACGCAGCCACAACTCCACCGACCGCCGCTCCGATCAGCAAATTCACGGACCAAGTCGCCGATGACAGAGTGTTGGCAACCAGGACCTCGCCCTCCGCGGCAATGTTGGGAATCACCGCACTGCGCGCCGGTTCGAAGAACGCAGCCATGGAGGTTTCCGCCAGCAGCAAGGGATACACCAGCCACACCATCGAACGGGAACGCACGAACAACATGGCGAGCACGACCACGAAGCGTATGAGGTCGGCGGCGATCATCACGTGCTTGCGCTTCAGCCGGTCGTTCACCACGCCCGCCATCGGCCCGACGAAGGTCTGCGGCAGGACCTGCAGCATCAGGGCCAGAGCCACCGAGCCGGCGTGCCCGGTCAACTGCAGCAGCAGAGTGTAAATCGAGAGCGTGTAGAACCAGTCGCCGATCTCGCTGACGATCTGCGCCATCCAGAGGCGCCGGAAATTTCTATTTCCTCGGAGCAGCCGCACGTAAGACGCGACTGTAATCGAAGATGCGACGCGCTCCGGTTGAGGATCCATGGTGAGTGCCTAATCTACAGGTTGGGGCTTCTGCAGGCTACCGGAACTGGATGGACGGAACTACGACCGCAGCTTGCGCTTTAAGTCGTCGGCGATCTGTTTTCCGTGAAAACGTCCGTTTTCGATGAAGATTTCGTTGGTACGTGATCCCGCGACAATCACACCCGCCACGTAGATTCCTTTGACGTTGCTTTCGAGCGAGATCGGATCACAGACGGGACGGCACTGCTGCTCCGACAATTCGATCCCCATGCTGCGCAGAAAATCGTAGTCAGGATGGTAGCCGATCAAGGCCAGAACGAAGTCATTTTTCAGGCGCATGGGCCCGCGCGGCGTGTTGATTACCACGTGGTCGATTCCGATCTCCTGCACGGAGCTGTTGAAGTGCGCCTCGATCTCTCCGTTCTTGATGCGGTTCTCAATGTCGGGCTTGATCCAGTACTTCACGTGATGATGAAGCTGCGCGTCGCGGTGCACCAGCGTAACCCGGGCTCCGTGACGCCACAAATCAAGGGACGCGATCGCGGCCGAATTCTTGCCGCCAATCACGAGCACATCGGTATCGTAATAAGGATGCGGCTCGCCGTAATAGTGCGAAACTTTGGGTAGATCCTCGCCCGGGATGACGAGCTGATTCGCCAGATCGTAATAGCCCGTTGAAACGATGACTTTCTTCGTCTTGTAATCGTGTGGCCGTCCAGCGCGGTCGGTCGCGGTGATACTGAAGTTAGGGTCTTCGCCCATCACCGTCTTGACCCACTCGTACTGCCGAACGTCGAGATGGTAGTGCTCGGCCACCTTGCGGTAATACTCGAGCGCCTCTTCCCGCGTAGGCTTCTGCTGGGCAGTTGTGAACGGGATGTCGCCGATCTCGAGCAGTTCCGGGGTCGTGAAAAATGACATATTCGCGGGATAGTGGAACAGCGAATTCACCAGGCATCCCTTGTCGAGGACGACGACCTTGAGTCCGATCTTCTGCGCTTCGATTGCACAGGCCAGCCCTGTGGGCCCCGCTCCGATCACCAGAACATCGGCGTTCATCTCGGGATGAGCTTTGGCCTTGGTCTTGGCGAGGGTATCGAGTTCAACGGCGGCGAGAAATTCGGGCATGGGAATGCGGAGTCGGTCGAGGCTAACGGGGATTCGAGCGCAACTCGGAAACCGTTGATTCTAGCATGCGGAGATTGCACGAGACGGTCCGAGAAGCACAACCGACATGACAATGTGGGTGCCCCATATCTTTTGGAACCTTTTCGCAAAGGGTGGGAAGCAGACGGATGACACTTTAGGCTTGCCTGGCGGACCGCCGTATAATAACCAGTTCTTCATAGCCGTCGAGGGCCATGCGAATCACGCTCAGGCCCGCCCACAGGAGCCCTCATGTCCACTCTCACCGAAGCAGGCGCCGCAACCCGAGGCAAGACCCGCATCGAATCCGACAGTATGGGAAAGATCGAAGTCCCGGCGAACGTCTACTGGGGCGCACAGACCCAGCGCTCGCTGCTGCACTTCAACATCGGACGCGACACGATGCCGCCCGAACTGATCCGCGCATTCGGCATCCTCAAGAAGGCCTGCGCACTGGTGAATCAGGATCTGGGCAAGCTTCCTGCGGACATCGCGAGACTCATTGTGCAAGCTGCCGACGAAGTGATTGCCGGTAAACTCAACGACCAGTTCCCCTTGCGCATCTGGCAGACGGGCAGCGGCACGCAGACGAACATGAACGTGAACGAGGTGATTTCGAACCGCGCCATCGAAATCGCGGGCGGCGAGATGGGATCGAAGAAGCCGGTCCATCCCAACGATCACGTCAACATGTCACAATCGTCCAACGACACTTTCCCGGCGGCGATGCATATCGCAGCCGCCGATCGCGTGAAGAATGCGCTGATCCCCGCGATCAAGACCGTGCACCACGCGATCGCTGCCAAGGCGAAAGAATTCGAGAGCATCGTCAAGATCGGACGCACCCACCTGCAGGATGCGGTGCCCTTAACCGTGGGCCAGGAATTCGGCGGCTGGGCCAGCCTGCTCGAACGCGACATTCACCGGCTGGAGCAAGTGCTGGATGGGCTCTACGATCTGGCGATCGGTGGAACCGCAGTGGGCACGGGATTGAACACGCATCCTGAATTCGCCGAACGTGCCGCCAAGAAGATCGCGGAACTCACGGGACTTCCCTTCCGCTCCCACGGCAACAAGTTCGCCGCACTCTCATCGCACGATGAAATCGTATTCGCGCAGGGCGCGATGGAAACCCTCGCTGCCTCGCTGATGAAAATCTCCAATGACATCCGCTGGTTGGCCTCAGGCCCGCGCTGTGGATTGGGCGAACTGTCGATCCCCGAAAACGAACCGGGATCGTCCATTATGCCCGGCAAGGTGAATCCCACGCAGTGCGAAGCTATGACCATGGTCTGCGTTCAAGTCCATGGCGCAACCGCTGCGGTCGGATTCGCCGGCTCGCAGGGCAACTTCGAACTCAACGTCTACAAGCCGGTGATCATCTACAACTTCCTGCACTCGGTCACGCTCATCACCGACGCCTGCCACGGCTACGTCGAATACATGCTGAAAGGCATCGAAGTCGACCGCGCCAAAGTGGACTGGTACGTGAAGAACTCCCTGATGCTGGTTACCGCTCTGGCACCAAAAGTGGGTTACGATAAGGCTGCACACATTGCCCACACCGCCCACGTCGATCACTCCAGCCTGCGCGAAGCCGCACTGAAGCTGGGATATCTTGCTGGCGAAGAATTCGACCAGTTGGTGAAACCGGAAAAGATGACGCACCCCTAGGCGGTAGAAACCTACGCTTTCGCGATTCCGAGCAGCGCAACGAGGCGTTCATGTATCGCCGTCAAGACTTCGGTCGGCGCGGCCTCGACGTATTTCGCCCGGCGGACGTGCCAGTCGAGATTTCTTATTTGGTCGGCAAGAATAACGCCGGTCGTTTTCATCCGACTCGGAAGCCGGACCTCGAACGGATATCCTTTTACTTGATTCGTTACAGGGACCACAACCGCCAGATTGGTCTTGCTGTTGTATGAAAGCGGAGATAAGACGAGCACCGGACGCCACCCGCCCTGCTCATGTCCTGCGCTGGGATCCAAGTCGACTTTAATAATGTGTCCGGTATCTGGGACATAGCGCAGGTTTACCATGCTTCGTTGCCAACCGGTTTGCCCCAGTCAGTTTCCTTGTGGCGATTCTCCGGAGTGATCGCAGCCACTAGAGACTCGAGGGTGATCTTCGGATTGAGAGGGCGCACTGCGAGGCGCCCATTCTCCACCGTCATCTCCACCTCGTCCCCTTCGCCGATCTGTAGCTTCTCCAAGATCGCTCTGGGAATGCGAAGGGCCTGGCTATTGCCCCAACCGACAATCTGCGTCTTCGTTGATGCCATGCCAACGGTCTCTTCCACCATCCCAAGTCGCTTCAGAGCTCTTAGATGGTAAAGCACGCTACCCTTGACGCCTCCATTTTCTCGTGCCCAATCATTGAGGAGTGCGTTGTATCGGCCATTTCGGTCCACCATTGGGGCAAGAGCCTCAAGCGTCACTGGAGTCGAACAATTAGCGAGCGTTTCAACTACCAGCGCTTTTTGTCCTCTAAATTTGGCGCCACTCAACTTCGGCGTCTTTGAATACATCTTTTTCATAGGGAGACTCCCAGACAGATCTATCGCTTACTCATCATAAGTATACATACATGGATATACATGTCAAGATATCTTCAATTTCTCTATTCCGGTGCGGGCTTCACTTCGGCTGCCTGCAACGGATTCCCCGCTCTCCTTCGGCGTAGTCACAATTACCACCACGCTTACCAGAATCAGTAGGGTTCCCACAATCGTGCGCGGGCCGATCGCTTCCCCGCCCAGGAAATATCCCACCAACACCGCGACCACCGGATTCACGTACGCGTACGTCCCAACCTTGGTTGGCGATTCGTGGTGAATCAGCCAAACGTATGCTGTGAATCCCACGATTGATCCGGTCACGATCAAATACGCCAACGCGAGCCATGCCCCGCGGGATACCGCCTGCACGCGGAAGCCTCGAAATTCCCCCAGCAGCGCCGCAGTCAGCGTGAGGAACACGCCCCCCGCGAGCATCTGAGCCCCGGAACTCATGGCTTTGGCCGTGGGCAGCGGCAGTTTGCGGCTCAGCGACGCAGCGATCGACCAGCTAATCGCCGCGAAGATCAATGAACAGGCTCCCGCGGTATCGATCGGGGCCTCGCCCAGGTTCATGGAGTGTCCCATCAGAACGGCGACGCCAACCATCCCCACGATCAGAGCCGTCCCTAGCCTCATCGTCAGACGCTGTGTGCGCAGGACAATAATCTCCGCTAGCGTCATGAATACGGGGATCGTTGCCATCATGACCGCCGCGATGCCCGACGGCACTCGCCGTTCTGCCCAGAACAGCAACCCGTAGTCGAAAACAAAAATCAGTACAGCGAGAATCGACGCCGCGCCCCACTCGCGCACGGTCGGAGAAGCCGTGCCCCGTGTGCGCATCCAGACATAAAGTACAAGTCCCGCCACGAGGAAGCGCATCCCCGCCAGCAGAAACGGCGGCACCTCGCGCACTCCCACCCGGATCGCCAGAAACGTCGAGCCCCAGACGAAATAGATAATGGCAAAGGCGAGCAACACCTTCCAGGCGCGAGGTGGAGAAGCAGCATCCATAGGGATGATCCCTTTCGCGAGATCGGCGTCGATCCCGTGGCCGATTAGATCACCGCAACCCGATCGGGGCGCGGATTTCCCGCATAAAAAGATTTTATGGGCCTATAACCGCGGACGCAGTTGAAGTAGAAAGGGCTTAACTCACACAGATTGTGTCGTTGAAAGGCAGCGGGCTACTTCTTGAACAAGCTGGTATGGCTGGCTACGCACTGCCACTTGCCGCCGTCCATGACCCACGTATCCGTGAAGCGCCCGACGTGGTCATACGGCTTGCCTTGGTAGGAACCTTGCGTGTGATACACACCAGTCACCACGGCCGTGTCGCCAAAGAAGTTCATTTTGACGTCTTGGATGTTGAGCGCGGTGGGCTTGAAGCGCGGATCTTTGATGTCGGCGAGAAATCTCTGCTTGTCGCTGAGCTCGGCGTCCCACTCGGTGTTCACAAACCGGCTGGATACCAGTGCCTCGAGGGCGGACGAATCGCGGTTCACCTGCGCTTCATTCCACAGGCGTTCCAGAACCAGCAGTTTGCTCTCGCGTGGATCGGCCTGCTGGGCGGTCATTCTGATCGCACCCAGAGCTAGTAGAAGACAGCAGAGGATTGTTGTGCGCTTCATAGCCGTACACGCTCGCCGGCATCCCTACGTGGGGCGAACGTTCCAAAACGATAGCAGCGCCCGACGCAGACAAGCCATGGAAATGCACCAAGGAGAGGTTACGAACGTCATAGATGTCAGGCCTCACACCTTGGACGTCGGACCTCGGACGTCAGGCCTTTGACCTCCGCCCGAAATTAGCAGAGATACTTAACAGATCAATCTGGACTAGGTGAGATTCGGGGTCCGAGGTCTGCGGTCTGAAGTCAGCGGTCCGAAGTCTGCGGTCTGAAGTCTGAAATCCGAGGTCCGGTCTCTAGAACGCCCAACGCAACAGGGTCGCGCCCACGGTAAAGCCGGCGCCGACTGACGCCAACATGACCAGACTTCCTTTCTTCAGCTTGCCCTGCTCGAGTGCCGTATTCATTGCCAGCGGAATCGTCCCAGCCGTCGTATTCCCGAAGCGTTCGATGTTGACAACGATCGCCTCCGGCCGTAGGCCGAGCCGATCGGCGGTGGCATTGATGATCCGCAGGTTGGCCTGATGCGGAATGAAGGCATCAATGTCGGATCCCTTCAGCCCATTGCGCTCCAGCAGTTTCTGGCACAACTCGGTCTGCTTGCGCACGGCGAACTTGAAGACCTGCTGGCCGTCCTGGTGGACGTAGTGCATTCTTTTCGTGATCGTATCTTTGCTCGTCGGGTTCAGGCTGCCGCCGCCGGGCATGTACAGAAACTGCGAACCCGAACCATCGACTTCGTGAATGTAGTCGATCAGCCCGACGGAGTCGTCTTCCGCAGGCTCCAGAATTGCCGCTCCCGCCCCATCGCCGAAAATTACGCAGGTAGCCCGGTCGGCATAGTCGATGATCGACGACATTACATCCGCTCCAATCACCAGAATGCGCTTGTGCGATCCGCTACCGATGAACTGCGCTCCCACTTGCACCGAATACAAGAAAGCCGAGCAGGCCGCGGAAAGGTCGAATCCCCAGGCACCCTTCGCGCCCAATTTGTCCTGCACCAGGCAGGCCGTCGAAGGAAAGAACATGTCGGGCGTGACGGTGCCCACAATAATCAGGTCAATGTCGGTGGGAGCCATTCCCCGCTGCGCCAGCGCCTTCTTGGCCGCTTCCACGGCCAGATCGCTAGTCGCCACGCCCTTTTCCGCGATGTGCCGTTCGCGGATGCCGACACGCGCCATAATCCACTCATTGTTGGTATCGACCATCTTCTCGAGGTCGGCGTTAGTGAGCAGGCGTGGCGGCACGTACGTGCCGAGGGCGCTGATTTTGGCGCGAATCGGTTTCGTCAACACGAACTCCTGTGGATGAAGGCTCAAGTATTCTGAAGGATTAGCGGAAGAATGTCTAACGCCCCCCACAACTTGTCATCCGCAATTACACAGATCCTTCGCTTTACTCAGGATGACAACCTAGAATGCCCAGCGCAGCAACGTCGCTCCTGAAGTGAATCCGGCGCCCACCGTCGCGACCAGCACCCGGTCTCCTTTTTTCAAACGGCCCTCTTCGAGCGCCGTCTTCATTGCAATCGGAATCGTCCCCGCAGTGGTGTTCCCGTAACGATCAATGTTGATGATGACCTTCTCCAGCGGCATCCCCAACCGGTCGGCGGTCGCGGTGATAATGCGACGGTTCGCCTGATGCGCGATGAAGCAATCGATGTCTTTTCCAATCAGCTGATTCTTCTCCAGAATGCGCTCCGTCATCTCCGCCATCTTCTTCACCGCATACTTGAAGACATTCTTACCATCCTGATGAATACAGTGCATTTTCTGGTCAACCGTTTCGTGCGTTGCCGGGTTCAGACTTCCCCCTCCCGGCATTAACAGATACTGTCCGCCCACGCCCTCGATCTGGGCGACGTGATCGATGATGCCTTCTTCCCCATCCTCCGACGGCTCCAGTAAAACCGCGCCGGCACCGTCGCCAAAGATAATGCATACTGCGCGATCGGTGTAATCGGTCATTGACGAGTTCACGTCCGTCCCAATCACGAGCACTTTCTTGTACTGACCCGACTCGACGAACTTGACCCCGGTGTTCAACGCGTACAGGAACCCCGAGCATCCCGCGGATACGTCGAAGCCCCAAGTATTGTCGATTCCCAATTTGTGCTGCACCAGGCACGCCGTCGACGGATACATCATGTCGGGCGTCACCGTCCCCACCACGATCAGGTCCACTTCCTGCAGATTGAAGGGATGCGACTCGAGCAGATTCTTTACGGCCGCGACGGCCAGATCGCTGGCGGCCACGCCCTTGTCCACAATATGGCGCTCGCGGATGCCCACGCGCTCCATGATCCATTCATTAGTGGTGTCGACCATCTTTTCCAGGTCGGCGTTGGTAAGAACTCGCGGCGGCAGATAAGTGCCGAGCGCGCTGATTTTGGCGCGGATCGCTTTGGTCAATGGGGCTCCCTGAAATATGAAAACTCAGTATTTTCAAGGATTGGGAGCAGAATGTCTATGTAGGAACAGGCGCCTGGGAGATCACGGTTTTGAATCGGACTCTTTCAAGCCGCAGGCCGGTCCTGCTCAAGTTCCATCCGCTCTCGGATGAACCCCGGGCAAGACACGATTCCGAAGTCATGATTCTCCCCATAGGTCAGATACAAGAGCGCCGCGCGGTCCAACTCCTCCAGATCCGAGAGATTCAGCACAGGCCACAGTTGGCACTCTGCCGCCGACTCGACCAAGTGCGACAGATATGGCAGATGTCCATGAAATAACTGTCCGGATACGCGAATCGTGATGCTGGGAGTAAGTTTGGGAGGAATAACGCGACGCTTCATGGTTCTCCTTCGGCCCGGAAATTCATCTTGCCCGGGCCCGCTTCTAATTGATGCTCCAGAAGCCGTTTCTTGCGCAAAGAGTCGTCAAGGAGTTGTAAATCTTGGTAACCACAGGGGCAGGAACCGAGGGACAAAAAATTAAGCCAGGCACCGGGGACTCACTGCACACGCAAGAGCCCGTTACCGTTGCTTCCTTCCGGACCTGGCGGGGTTGGCGGGAGTACGTCGCGTGAGACCGATGCCTGACCTGACCCATTCTAGCATTCCCGAAATCTTGAACTTCTATGAACCGCATCGCAGCCCGCATTGAGGCGAAGTAGTAGGGTCAACCCGGCAGTGGCGAAGGCATCCTTCGACTTCACTCAGGGCAAACCTTTCGCTTGCACCCATCCCCAGCGAACACCCTCGCCGAGGTGCATGTGACTTTCGGTGCAAGATTTTCACTCCAGACCCTTCCTTTCTGCGGAAGCTTGTCGAACAATGGAGGTCGAGGCCGAAAGCTTCAGCCCAGGCACAGCACTGCCCATTCTCTGCGAATCTTCCATGGCGCCCCAGTTCCCTCAATCCGGCGTAATCCCGCTGAACCGGGCCATCGACCATTACTTCGAGCTAGCGCTATATCTACTTGTTCTGACAGGATTTGCCACGCTCGCCAGCACCGGCGGACTCGACCTGCCTTCTACGATTCTGGTCGGCATCGCACTGGCGGTCCGCGGATACCAACTGGCGAAGCGGCACCCATTTGTCATCTCCGACGCATGGACCACGCCCCTCTCCATCGCCTACTTCGTCTTTTTCGCGGCGGACTATTTCATTCTTTCACGCGGTTTTCTGCCAGCCACGGTGCATCTGGCCTTATTCGGTGTCGTGGTGCGAATGTTCTCGCTGCGCCGCGAGCGCGATCATGTCACCCTGGCCATCCTGGCATTTCTCATGGTGCTGGCCGCTGCCGTGCTCACCGTCGATAGCATCTTCCTGTTCTCTTTCGCGCTATTCATGATGATGGCTGTGGGAACGTTCGTGCTGATGGAGATGCGCCGCTCCGGCCACGTCGCCAGCGTCCAGGCCCGGCACTCCAGCGATCCCCAGGAACATCGCCACCTTGCCTTTGCGCTGGCGCGCGTCGCTCCCGTGCTGATGGTGATGATCCTCATTGGAGCTGCGGTCGTCTTTTTTGTGATGCCTCGTATGTCGGCTGGGTATATGGGCGCCTACTCGTTCGGCACCGACCTCTCCTCCGGCTTCAGCGATCACGTCCAGTTGGGGCAGATCGGCCAGATCCAACAATCCGGCGCCGTCGTCATGCATATCCAGATCGACGGCGACACGGTCGGTCGCTCCGACCTGCATTGGCGGGGTGTAACGCTCTCAGATTTCGACGGGCGCACCTGGTCGAGCCCTCGCGAGCAATTCATTTTGTCGCGCCAACCGGACAACAGTTTTAGAGTGCCGCGGACCTCTGTGTTCGCCCGGACTCTCGCGAAACCGATTCTGGCGCGCGAGCACGTCATCCACTACCGCGTCCTGATGGAGCCGATCGGCACCAACGTCTTTTTCCTGGCGCCCTGGGCACGCAGCGTGAGCGGCAACTACCGCATGCTGGCCGCCGATGCCGGAGGTGCCGTCTACAACTTCGATTCGCAGCGAGCCATCAGCCGCTACGAGGCCGACTCTGACGTTGCCAGCGCCACGCCGGCAGAGTTGAGAGTTGCCGCACGCGACTATCCTCTGCCGATTACCACGCAATATCTGCGTCTGCCCGCACTCGATCCGCGCGTGCCCCTGCTGGCGGCACAGCTCACCAAGTCAGCCCGCAACGATTTCGACAGAGCCGCCGCTATTGAGAATCATCTCCGGACACGCTTCGGCTATACCTTGCAGTTGCCGCAGAATCGAGTGAAGGATCCCATCGCCAATTTTCTATTCGAGCGCAAGCAGGGACATTGCGAGTACTTTGCATCGGCAATGGCTGTCATGCTGCGTACCCTCGGGATCCCATCACGCGTGGTCACCGGATTCCGCTCTGACGAGTTCAACGACTTAACCGGCAACTACGTTGTCCGCGCCAAAGACGCGCACGCCTGGGTGGAAGCCTACTTTCCGGGCTACGGCTGGCAGACCTTCGACCCCACTCCCGCCGGCAACGGGGGGACGCCACAAGGCTGGAACCGTCTCGCGCTCTACATCGATGCCATGTCTTCGTTCTGGCGCGATTGGGTCGTCAGCTACGACACTTCGCATCAGTACTCGCTCGGTCAAGCTGCCTTCAGCGGAACTCGCGGCGCGTGGGAGAACGCCCGCAAGTGGGCCCGCACCCACTACGCGTCCATGCTCAAGTGGGCCCGTCGCAGTCAGGAACACGTGGAACACTCGCCCGGCCGCTGGGCGATCCTCGGCGCGGGAGTCGTACTGGTTCTACTGCTGCTGGGAAATCTTGGCCGCATCGCGCACTGGCTCCATGAAAAATGGCTGCAGGCCCATCCCGAGCGGTCCCCGGAGCAGGCCGCGGCCATGTGGTATCAGCGGATGGTGAGGGCTCTGGCCCGCCGCGGCTTCAAAAAACCTGCCGCTCAAACCGCCCAGGAATTTGTGAAGAAGATTGAAGACAGCCGGCTTCGCGAACCCGTCGCACGCTTTACTCAGGTCTATGAGTCGGCGCGCTTTGGGAATTCGGCCGAAGATGTAAAGCGGCTGCCGGAATTGTGCGAGGAAGTCGAGACCGCCGCGCGGGCTCGTTAGGCGAAACGCTTTATTCCGGCGAAGAGGAACCCACTAGAACCGCCAGAACGCGCCGCCCCCGACAAAGTAATTGTGCTGCCGGCTCTTGTTTGTGGGCGCCAGGGGGAAGTCCACGGCGCCAGACCAGAAGTCGCGCGCTTCTCCGCGGATGCTGAGCTTACGCCAGACCTTCACGTCGAGACCGACTCCGCCTTCGAACACACCAGACGTTGCCGACGTGCCCGGATTAGCGTTGGGGCCGCCATAGAGCAGTTGCGAACTTTGACTGATATGGCCAAAGCCTCCTCCCACACTCACCCAGGGGGAAACCGCCGTCGTGGGAAACAAATTGAACCGCACCGCTGGAGTCACAAACAGTTCGCTCAACTGCGCGGGCACCACAGCGAAGCCATACGAACCGCCGTTGATGTCTTCGTCCTTGTTGTACATGAGTACTACTTCGCCCGAGATCGAGTAGACCGGAGCCACCCAAAACCGGCGGGCATATTCCACATCGAAACTCAGACCCATGCCGAAGGCGATGATGGTGCCTGGGGCCGTTCCGCCCGTAATTCCCTGGTTGCTGATGAACGTACGCCCGATGATGCCGCCCAGTTCGTTCTTCTCGTCCTGCGCTACCGCCGACGCCACCAGCATGGTCACCACAATTACGACCGCAACCCCAAGACGTTTGCCTAACATTTCGCCTCCTGCGAGGTGGTTCCTAAATTGTTACGGCGGTAAGACATAGCCTAGCACGAGCCCGGCGGTTTTGGATCGGCGCTGCTATCTTTTCCGGTGCAAAACGTCGCTCTCTCACCGACGCGGCCACGATACCGAGCGCCGCCGCGCGGGATGCTAAAATAGAAAGATTGCATGCCAGTAAAAGACTTCACTGTTAGCGCTTCCCCGGATCTCAAGCCTTCTCGAAAGTCAGAAGTCAGGAGTGAAAGGTCCGTGCGGACGTCGTCCGCTGACCGACCGCAGGTCGATCGCCCGCAAAAGGTGGGCTTCGTCAGCCTCGGCTGCCCCAAGAACCTGGTCGACAGCGAAGTGATGATGGGATTGCTCGCCCGCGCCGGAGCCGAACTGACCCGCCGCGCCGAAGACGCCGACGTCATCGTTGTCAACACCTGCTCCTTCATCGAGAGCGCACAGCAGGAGTCAGTCAACACCATCCTCGAGATGGCCGCCCATAAAACTGGCGGCAAGGCCAAGAAACTCGTGGTCGCCGGATGCCTGGTCGAGCGCTTCCGCGATCAGATTCAGAAGGACATTCCTGAAGTGGATGCCGTCGTGGGCACGGGCGAGCTGGAAAAAATTCTAGCCGCCACCGGACTGAATCCTTTACCCGCGCCAGCCCCGAACAATTCCCCATTTGTCGTTCTGCAGTCGCGTCCCGAAGGCGACGCTCGCGCCGCGCAAGGCCGTTTCTCGCGCGAATCCTGGGACGGAGCGATCACTGATCTGCCCAACTATCTGTATGACGACGCGACTCCGCGCATTCTCGCCACGCCGCGGCATATGGCGTACATCAAGATCGCCGAGGGATGCGACCATCCTTGCACCTTCTGCATTATTCCCCAGTTGCGCGGACAGTTTCGCTCGCGGCGCTTCGAGTCCGTCGTCGCAGAAGCAGAGCGCCTCGCGCAGTCAGGCGTCCGCGAAATCACGCTGATCGGTCAGGACACGACCTGTTACGGCGAAGACTTCGGCTTGAAAGACGGACTCGCGCTCTTGCTGGAAAAACTCGCCGCCATCGATGATCTCCGCTGGGTACGTTTCCTCTACGCCTATCCCAACAAAATCACCGGCAAGCTTCTCGACACCATCGCGCAGCACGAGAAAATCTGCTCCTACATGGACGTCCCCCTGCAGCACGCCTCGGCTTCGGTGCTGAAGCGCATGAAGCGCGGCGGCGGAGCCGACGTCTTCTTGCGCTCGATCGCGAAAATGCGCCGCACCGTTCCTGACCTGACCTTGCGCACATCATTTATCGTTGGCTTCCCCGGCGAAACTGAAAAAGAGTTCGAAGAACTTTGCGACTTCGTGCGCGAAGCCCAGTTCGACTGGATGGGAGCCTTCGCGTACTCCGATCAGGATGGCGCAGGAGCTTACGCACTGGACAAGAAGATTTCCCCGCGCGAAATCGAGCGGCGCCGGAAGCATCTGATGAGCATCCAGCGCCAGATCAGCAAAAAGAAAAAGAAGACGCTCGTGGGACGCGAGTACGATCTGCTCCTCGAAGGTGAATCCGAGGAGACCGAGTTGCTGCTCGAGGGCCGCACGTCCATGCACGCGCCCGAGATCGACGGCAAAGTCTTTGTCAACGACGTCCCCGAGAAAATCGACCCGCAGCCAGGTCAGTTCTACCGCTGCGAGATTACCGAATCCCACGATTACGATCTGGTGGCGAAAATTCTGTAGCAACCTCGTCGACAAGTCGGCGGACTACAATACAAACCGCATGCCGCGCAAGCGTACCGTCAAACTTCGCTGCCCGATCTGCAAGAAGTCCGTCAAAAGCACCGACCCTGACTTCCCTTTCTGCAGCGACCGCTGCCGCCTCATCGATCTTGGGAAATGGGCTAGCGGCCAATATGTGATCTCTTCGCCGGTAACCGATGCCGAAGAAGCCATCCGTGACCGCAATCCTGAAGACGCAGAGGACGAATCGTGAAGTCCGAGGCCGCAGGCACAGTGCTTCCGGACCGCAGCGCACAGTTGGCGACCCCGCGCAGCCCGCTCTGGGCGACCCTGACGGCCACTTTCTTCGGAATCGGTCGCCTTCACCCTGGCCCGGGCACATGGGCCTCCGTCGCCACAGTCGCGCTCTGGGCCGCCGTTGCCCAAATCCTGCGGCCAGACCTCCGGACTCCCCTAGTCACAGCTTTGGCCCTGTTCGTGATCCTGATCGGCATCCCCGCGGCCACGCGGGTCGCCCGCGCCGCGGGAGGAAAAGATCCCCAATTCGTCGTCATCGATGAAGTCGCTGGACAACTCATCGCCCTCATCGCCATCCCCCTTGCATGGAAAACTTTCCTCGCCGGTCTTATACTTTTTAGAGCGTTCGATATCATCAAGCCGCCTCCGGTGCGCCAGTTCGAGAAACTGCCCGAGGGCACAGGAATTGTGCTCGATGACGTCGCGGCAGGAATTTTTGCCTTTGCTGCAATGCATCTCTTGCTGCATTTTGGGCTACTAACCAGTTAGCGACTCAGTTCATCACCATGGGATTCTCCGACCGCATCCTCGGCAAGAAAGGCGTCAACGGCGGACCGCGCATTGAAGTGGTCGCTCCGTCAGCTGCGCTCGCAGGTGGCGAACTCCGCATCACCGGCTCCGGACTGCGCCCACAAGAGCTTCAGCGGCCGAAAGTAAAGTTCGGCGATTTCGAGGGTTCCATCATTGTCAGCTCCGACGGATTCCTTGTCGCCCGCGTGCCCGAAGGCGCCACTACCGGGCCGGTCGTCGTGGCCACCAACGGCCACGTCAGCAATCCCCACACGGTCAAGGTCGCCGTGCCCATCGCCGAAAATCTTCATCCGGTTACTAGCCCAGCCGTCGACGCCGAAGGCAACATTTACGTCACGTTCTCTGGGTCGCGCGGGCAAAAAGTTCCCGCCGCTATATTCAAGATCGATACCAACTACAACGTGAAGCCGTTCGTCACCGAGATGATGAATGCCACCGCCATCGCCTTCGACCGCCAGGGACAGATGTACGTCTCTTCCCGCTTTGACGGGGCGGTCTATCGTGTCGCTCCCAATGGCACCATGACGACGTATGCGGAGGGAATGGGCGTCGCGACTGGAATTGCCTTCGATCGGGAGCAGAGCCTCTACGTCGGCGACCGGAACGGCACCATCTTCAAGATTTCCCGCGACCAGCAGGTCTTCGTTTTCGCCACGCTCGAACTTAGCGTCTCCGCCTATCATCTCGCGTTCGGCCCGCACGGCGACTTGTTCGTCACCGGCCCCAACGATCGCGTCTTCAAAATCGATCCCAACGGATTGGTTACCACTTTCTACAAAGGCCTGGGACGCCCGCAGGGCTTGGCCTTCGACATCGACGGCAATCTCTACGTCGCAGCCTCGCTTTCCGGCACGCGCGGCATCGTAAAGATCGCGCCCAACGGCCTGGCCAATCTTGAGGTTGCGGGCCAGGGCTTAGTCGGACTCGCCTTCGCCCCTGGACGCTCCGTCATCCTCGCGACCTCCGGCGCCGCCCAGCAAAGCGGCGGAGCGGTGCACCACCTTGCCTGGAACATCCAGGGCCTGCCGTTGATTCCGGAGTAATCAACGCTTGTCATTCCTCACGAAGTGAGGAATCCGTCTCCGGCCGCCCACTCCTCTGCGTCCTCCGTGTCCTCTGCGGTTTTCATTCCAGTTTTCGTTTAAACTTCTAACGCGTGAACGCTGAAATCATTGCGGTGGGTTCCGAGATGCTCACCCCCTTCCGCATGGACACCAACTCGCTCTACCTCACCGAACAACTCAACCGGTTGGGTGTGGATGTGATTTTCAAAAGCATCGTTGGCGACAATTTCCGCAACCTCGTAGGCGCTGCCGAGCACGGCCTGTTCCGCTCGGACATCGTAATCTTCATCGGCGGCCTCGGCCCCACCGAGGACGACCTGACTCGCGAGGCGGTCGCCGAAGCGCTCGGCCTGACCGTGCGGCGTGATCCGGAAATTCTCACTCGCCTCGAACAGCGCTTCGCCGAGCGCGGCTGGAAGATGTCCCCCAACAATGCCAAGCAAGCGGACGTTCTCGACGGCGCGACAGTTCTCCCCAATCCCAACGGAACCGCTCCCGGACAGTGGCTGAGTGGCGAATTCGACGGACGAGAGCACATCATTGTGCTGCTCCCCGGCCCTCCGCACGAACTCAAGGCCCTGTTCGAAGCCGAAGTGCGCGAACGCCTGCACGCCAAAGTTCCTCCGGCATTCCTCGCGGTCCGCACGTTGAAGATAGCCATGCTCGGCGAATCCGCCGTCGACGCCCGCGTCGCGCCCATCTACAAGCGCTATGCCGACGTCGAGACGACTATCCTGGCCGGCGCAGGAGAAATCGAATTGCACTTCAAATCCATCGCGCCCACGCAAGACGCCGCGCAGCGCCGCGTCGATGAAGTCGCCGGCGTCGTCGAAGATGAACTCGATGATGCCGTCTACTCGCGCAACGGAGAATCGCTCGAGCAGATCGTTGGCTACTGGTTGCAGATGCGCAACGCGACCGTCGCGGTGGCGGAATCCTGCACCGGGGGCTTGCTTTCCGAACGCATCACCTCGATCAGCGGAAGCTCACGCTACTTTCTCGGCGGCGCAGTGGTTTACTCGAATGCTCTAAAGACGGAACTAGCCGGAGTCCCGGCGGAAATGATCGACCGCCATGGCGCGGTCAGCCGCGAAGTCGCCGCGGCCCTGGCCGAAGGCATCCGCTACCGCTGCGAGTCGACGTTGGGCGTCGGTATCACCGGCGTAGCCGGTCCTGCTGGTGGCACGCCCGACAAGCCAGTGGGCATGGTGTTCCACGCCGTCGCCAGCAGCACAGGCACCGAGGTCGTACAGCGTAACTTCCCCGGCGACCGCAAACGCATCCGGCGCTTCGCCAGCACCATGGCGCTGGATATGGTGAGAAAGAAGTTGATGTGAAGATCAAAGTTTCAAGGTTTCAGAGTTTCAAAGTTTCCGAGTCGTCAGGTCCTGGAATCTATAAAACTTTGAAATCTTGAAACCTTCAAGCTTGCAGCTGCTATCGACAACTGGACGCGCCTATGCGCCTCTTCATCGCCCTCGACATCCCCGACGCCATCCGCGACCGCATCGCCCGCTTCGTCGAAGGCGTCAGCGGATTCGCTCCGGACGCGCGCTGGGCCAACCCCGAATCGCTCCACGTCACGCTAAAGTTCATCGGCGAGCAACCTGACTCCGCCGTCGAGCAGATCAAACAAGGGCTATCCGCGATCGAATCAAGCGCGCCCGAAATTCACTTCCGGAGCTACGGATTCTTCCCCACCGCAAAATCCGCACGCGTATTCTGGATCGGGATGGAAGCCACACCGCAACTCACCGCCCTGGCCGCGGCGATCGACGACAAGATAGCCACGCTTGGAGTTCCCAAAGAAGACCGCGTCTTCAGCCCACACCTTACATTGGTGCGCGGCGCAGGCGGCTCCGGCTCTCCGCGCCGCAACAAAAAAGACGCGCCCAACCGCATCTTCCAGCGCCTACAAGAAAAACTCCCCGCGCTGCCCACGCCAGAGTTTGGTACCATGACGCCCCGAAGTTTCTTTCTCTACCAAAGCCAACTCTCCCCGAAAGGATCAAAATACACAAAGCTCGCGGAATTTCGTCTAAAGTAGCCCGGTCGTTCCGTCCGCGGACTCGAAAGGAATAATAGAAGCCGCAGTTCTAACGACATGTCCCGACTCCTCCAAATCGCCGTCGCTGGCTACCTCTTGGGTTCCATCCCCTTCGGCTATCTCCTGGTCCGCATCTTCCGCGGTGAAGATGTCCGCCGAACCGGCAGCGGCAACATCGGCGCCACCAACGTAGCCCGAAAATCCCCCGCACTTGGCATCCTGACCCTGCTGCTTGACACTCTCAAAGGATCCACCGCCGTTGCTATCGGAATCATGCTGAGTCCAACGTTTTTCGGACGCGTTCCAACCTCGCAGATACCGTGGCGTACCTTCCTTCCCGCTTCCTCTCCAGACTTCGTCCTCTGTTCCGCCCTGGCCGCGCTCTTCGCCGTCATCGGCCACATCTTCCCCATCTGGCTGAAATTTCGCGGAGGCAAAGGCGTTGCCACCGGACTGGGCGCGTTCCTCATGATCGCTCCCAAGTCCGTGCTGCTGTCCGTAGCAATCTTCATCATTCTTGTGCTCGTCTTCCGATACGTTTCTCTCGGATCGATCACCGCTGTCGCCGCCTTCCCCAATATCACACTGGCTCTTCACGAATACGGCAACGTCGCCATTGCGCTCGTACTGATGTCCTTCGCGTCGGTACTGATCGTCATCAAGCACCACGCCAACATCCGCCGCCTGCTCGCAGGCACCGAAAACCGTTTAGGATCAAAGCACGCATGAGCGATATCGCAGTCATCGGCGGTGGCGCGTGGGGAACCGGGATCGCGATCGTGCTCGGACGCAAAGGCACGCACCGCGTCCGGCTGTGGGCGCATGAAACCGACGTCTGCGAGTCGATCGCGCAGAAACACGTCAACGAGCGTTTTCTCCCGGGACGCCTCATTCCTGACTCCGTCACTGCCACCAACGATTTCGCCACTGCTCTCGGCGGCGCACAGATCATCGTCAGCGTCATGCCCTCACAACATTGCCGTGCGCTGTTCGAACGCATGCGCCCGCTAATCGAATCACGAACCCTGATCGTCAGCGCCACGAAGGGGTTGGAAGAAGGCTCTCTGCAGCGCATGACCGAAGTGATTACCGATGTTCTACGGCACGAAGGTGGAACCACTCCTGCCATCGGAGCTCTCAGCGGCCCATCTTTCGCGCAGGAAGTCGCGCGCGGGGATCCCACGGCAATCACAATCGCGTCACAGAATGCCGAGCTTCTGCGCACTGTGCAGCAGGAATTCGGCGACTCGAGCTTCCGCGTCTACACGAACAACGACGTAGTCGGCGTGGAACTCGGCGGAGCGTTAAAGAACACCATCGCCATCGCCGCCGGAATCTGCGACGGCCTCGGCCTCGGCCACAACTCAGTCGCGGCCCTCATCACGCGCGGCCTCGCCGAAATGACTCGCCTCGTTGTAGCCTGCGGAGGCCGCACCGAAACCATGGCCGGACTCGCCGGACTCGGCGACCTGGTTCTCACCTGCACCGGCGGCTTATCACGCAATCGCAGTGTCGGCGTCGAACTCGGACGCGGCAAGAAGCTCCCCGAAATCATCGCCAGTATGCATGGCATGGTCGCCGAAGGCGTTTTCACCACTTCGGCCGCAGTCGGACTCGCGCATGCACGCAACGTGGAAATGCCGATCACCGAGCAGATGCACGCGATCCTGCACGAAGGTAAGTCCCCGCGCGAAGCGATTCAGGTATTAATGTCACGCACCGGCAAAAGCGAAACCAACCAATCGTAGCGCCGCTCTCCCGCCGACTTCCGCGGCGGCGGCTCGCCGCCACACTCGAGGTCGCTACAGACGACAAACAGTTTTCAGTAATCAGAGAAACAAGGACCTTCCTTCGTGTACCTTAGTGTCCTTAGTGGTTGAAGATCTTAAGCTGAGATTCTCCGGAGTTCTCGATGCGCAGACGAAATCTAGCCCTTGCAATCCTATTGGTCACATCGCCTTTAATCGCACAAACCAAAACCATTGCCGAACGACTGGGCTATCTCGCCGACTCGAAGCTGCTCATCATCCATGCCGACGATCTCGCCGTGGCCCACTCCGAAGACGCGGCCAGCTTCGACGCGCTCGACAAGCATGCAGTCACCTCCGCCAGCATTTTGATTCCCTGTCCCTGGCTCACTGAAGTTGCCGACTACGCCAAAGCCCATCCCGACGCCGACCTCGGCCTGCACCTCACGCTGACCGCCGAATGGAAGACGTATCGTTGGGGCCCGGTCGAATCCAAGGACAGAGTCCCGAGCCTTCTCGATCCCTCGGGATATCTATGGCCAGAGGTCGAACCGGCTGTACACAACGTGAAAGCAGACGATGCCGAGCGCGAGATTCGGGCACAGGTCGAGCATGCTATCGCCATGGGAATTCATCCCACGCACCTCGACAGCCACATGGGGACTCTATTTGCGAGGCCTGATCTTTTCGCCGCGTACTTAAAAGTCGCTCACGAATACAAGCTGCCGTTCCTGGCCGTCCGAACACCGGATGCTCCAAAAGACCTTCTTCAGATGCTCACCGACAAAGACATCGTGCTGGACTCGCTGGTAATGGCCTATCCAGGCGTGGCTGCCGCCAAATGGAGCACGTTTTACACCGACGCCATCAAGAACCTGAAGCCCGGTCTCACGGAGATCATTGTTCACCTCGGCCATGACGACGCAGAACTGCAAGCCATTACGCTCGACCACGCTGACTACGGCGCAGCGTGGCGACAGCGCGATTACGACGTAGTCACCAGTCCGGAGTTCAAGAAAGCCATCGAAGACAATCACGTAATCCTGGTCCACTGGAAGGACCTGAAGAAGCTCGTCCAATAACTCCGTGCGATGGCCAAAGGAATCAGGCTCGACCAAACGCGCCGGTACCGCGTCTGAAGGTACTTTGGTAATGCCGGGCATTCTACCTTTCCGTTCCAGCCGCCAACTTCCCCAGTAGAATTTTAAGGATACCTTTGAAAGCCGCCGCCACTTCGCTTTCGGCGTCTGCGAGAAGTGAGGGGAGAGACTTGTCCGCCAGCGCTCCGCATCACGCACGCATCCCGATTCTGTATGTAATCCTCGGTGTGCTTCTGGTGATCAGCATCGTCCCTATGTATTTCTACTCGGCCAAGGTCGAGTCGATTAACGGGGAGCGTCTGAAGACCAACGAGCAGTTGCTGCAGAACACGGTGACGCGCTCCCTTGCGGATGATCTTGCCCAGCACCAACGCTCCCTGAGAATGATGCTCGCCAATCTGTCGTCGGCGATTCAGATCGCCAGCGGCGGCGACCTCAGCGAAAGCAACATCCATTCCCCGGAGCTCCGCGCACTGCTGGAGAATTTCGCGTCCTCCGACGAAGAGATCGCCTACGCGACCCTGCTCAACTCAGACGCCAAGGGCATCTATAGCGGGACCATCGTTCCTGACGCCTTCCTGAACCGCGAACTGGAGCGCGCCTATTCCGCCGCCCGAGAAGGCCGCGAATACAACGGTCAGGCTCTCGTCGTTGGCGAGGGAACATCAGCGCGCACCGTCTTTCTGGTGAGCTATCCCGTGAAGTACGGCGATCGTTTTCTGGGAATGATCGCGACGGTGGTCGACTTGCAATTCCTGATCCGGCGCTTGCAGGAAGTAGCTCGCGGAGGCCTCACCCCCTACGTAGTCGATTCTCAAGGGCGCCTCGTGGCCGCCGCGACTCCCGGATTTGCCACCGGACAGGACATGAAGAACCTCGACATCGTGCATACCTTTGTCGGCCGTGGGAACAAGGCGCGGTTTGCCGAGACCCGCGAGTTCAGCGTGGACAACGGCTCTGATCGCGTGGCGATGCTGGGCACCTTCAGTCCCGTAATGTCGCTGAACTGGGCAGTCGTCGTGCAAAAGCCGCTCAATGATGCCTATCGCGATGTCATCGACATGCAGGGAACCGCGCGCCTGCTGGCTCTGGTGGCGGTTCTGATCAGCATCCTTGTCAGCATCTTCGCCGCACGCCGCATCACCAATCCCTTACATGTTCTCACGCAGTCCAGCCGCGCCCTGGCGCGTGGCGACTTCTCGCAGAGAGTGAGTCTATTGAGCCGCACAGAAATTGGAGAACTGGCCAACACCTTCAACACCATGTCTGATGAACTCGAGCACTTCGTCGAAGACCTGAAGCGCGCAGCCGAAGAAAACCGCGAGCTGTTCATGGGTTCCATTCAAATGCTCGCCGGAGCCGTCGACGAAAAGGACCCGTACACGCGGGGCCATTCCGACCGAGTGACGCGGTACTCCCTGATGATCGCCGAGGAGATGAAGCAGCCTTCGTCGTTCCTGGAGACGCTGCGCATTTCGGCCCAACTGCACGACGTGGGCAAGATCGGTATTGAAGATCACATTCTGAAAAAGCCGGGCGCTCTGACGGAAGAAGAATTCGAAGTCATGAAGACGCACACGACCAAGGGCGCGAACATTTTGCGTCCGGTCACGCAGTTGGCGGAAATGCTTCCCGGTATTGAGTTGCACCACGAGGCGCTTGATGGCCGCGGATATCCTTATGGCTTGCAGGGCGATCAAATTCCGCTGCTGGCGCGAGTGATCGCCGTGGCCGACACGTTCGACGCTCTGACCACGAATCGGCCATACCAGCAAGCGCATACGCCCGATCAGGCACTGCAGATTATCAAGAACCTCGCAGGAAAGCGACTTGATCCGGATGCGGTAGCGGCTCTTCTAGCGGTTTACGCCCGCGGCGAGATCAAAATTCAGCGTTTCACCATCAAGCGCCCGATCGCGCCGCCGGTCGTGGAAACTCCGGCAGTCGCAGCGGCAGCGGCGGTTGCCACGGCACCGACCGCTCCCGCAGCAACCGCACCCATGGAAAGAACTCGCGTATAGATACGCGGGGCTGACTTGCGGCATGGAGGACTAAGCGGTGAATCGGATCGGAAGATGCCTCGTTGCCGCAATCGTATTCCTGCCTTGCGTACCGTCGTGCCCAGCCCAGAGCGCAAAGGGAAAAAACCCAAAGAAGACATCGGCACCTTCCCAACCGACAAATCCTTCAGACGTCTACGGGCCCGTCGTCACGGCCAACAATCGATTCGCCGTGAAGTTCTTCAAAGCGGCATATGCAGATAAATCCAGCGACAATGTCCTCACCGTGCCGGCGTCGCTGTCTTACGCCTTTGCTCTGCTGCTGAACGGTGCTGCGAGCCCCGCGCGGGATCAAATTGTCGACGTCTTCGACTTCCAGAATATTCCGCTGGATCAGATTAACCTGGGCAACGCGGCTCTGCGGGCGATCCGCAAGTCGCATCCCGTGCCAAAAGTCTCCTCCACCCAACCTTTTGGGTTCTCCGGAGTCGTGGGCGAGGATGGGCGGACGTTTCAGCCTTATGCCATGGGGGGAGCACTATGGTATCCAAAGGGGAGATTCTCCCAAGCGTTTCTATCAGTGAATAGAAGCTCCTACGGATACTCCGTGTTTCCCCAGCGTCCCACACCTGCGATGGTCAATCGCTGGGCTTCGCTCCAGACCCACGGCAAGCTCCAAAGCATCGTTGAGGATCTCGGTCACGACGACTTTGTGCTGGCAACCGTGGTTGATTTTAAGTCCAAATGGGTGTGGCCTTTTTCGGTGGCGGAAGCCCACGATGGCGAGTTCACATTGCTCTCGGGCGCGAAGAAGCCGGTGCGCCTCATGCCCAAGCACAACCTTGAATTTCAGTATTTCAAAGGGGCGAACTTCCAAGAGGTGAAGCTTGGGTTTTACGATGCGGCGATGGTCGTCGTCTTGCCCGATGAGGATTCGAATCTGCAAGCGGTGGTCGACGTTCTGACAGTCGAAAACTGGCAAAGCTGGAGCGGACAGTTTGGCAGCCGTGACGGCTATCTCGAACTACCGCACTTTGAAATCAAGCAGCAGAGAAACACTCGGGCTACGCTGGAGAAGATGGGCCTGACTTTGCCATTCTCGAGTTTGGACACCTTCGTTCCCTTGGTCGGACCTGACGGAGGCAGACTCACTCGCGTTCAGGAAGGCGCGGCGATGAAGGTCGATGAAACCGGCGCCCTTCCACATGATTGTGAATCGCCCGTTCCTCTTTTGGATCGTCGACACGCGCACCAACCAAACTCTGTACATGGGAACCGTGGTCGAACCGTAACCGCACTGTGTAATCAAAGCGCGGCTACGCGCCGCTGCACCAACAGGAAGTACACGGCGACCAGCACCAGTAGGAAACCATTGGCTGCTAACACCAGGGGAGCCGTGTAGGCGGGAACGAGCCATCCTGAAACCAGGTTGCCCATCGGCATACCGCCGCGGAAGGCGAAGTTGTAGACGCTCATCACGCGGCCGCGCATTTCGTTCGTCACGATCAGTTGCACGAGCGAAGTCACGGTAGCGAATACGGCCATCATCGAGGCGCCCACCAGGGCCAACATTGTGTAGGACAGGGGCAAATGCTTGGAAAGGGAGAATCCCGCAATACCGGCACCCAGAACAATCAGCATCGAGAGCGCGAAGCGCCCTTTTTTCGAGATGTTGCCCAGGCTGGCCACACCGAGCGACCCGCAGATTGATCCCACGCCCATCAGGGAAAGCAGATTGCCGTATGTCTCCGGACCGCGATGGAAGATGTCTTTCACGAACACCGGGATGTACGTCCTCATGGGCATGCTCAGGAACGTCATGAGGAATGCGAGCACGATCAGGCCAACCATCGATCCGTGACGCCAGATGAAATGGATGCCCTGCTTGAGACTGCTGTACATCGTTTCCTTGGTACTCTCGGGCATGAAGCGCGCGGTGATCATCGAGAGCGAGATGATGGGTGCGAGAAATGAAAGGGCGTTCAGACCGAAGCACCATTTCTCGCCGAATTTCGCGAGAGTGATTCCAGCGAGCGCCGGACCGACTGTGACTGCCAGATTGAACTGAATCGAATTCAACGCGATGGCGTTCGGCATGTCCTCGCGATCGACGAGCGTTGGAATCAGAGCCTGATACGCGGGTCCGCCGAAGGCCTGGGCGAAGCCCGAGACGAACGAGAGACATAAGATCTGCC
Source organism: uncultured Acidobacteriaceae bacterium (assembly GCA_963709025.1). Classification (GTDB taxonomy): domain Bacteria; phylum Acidobacteriota; class Terriglobia; order Terriglobales; family Acidobacteriaceae; genus Sulfotelmatobacter. Next base: position 105,536 of record CAVPVE010000041.1, on the reverse strand, counting down.
ACACGTGGACAACGCCGAAGGTCACAAGGAGGGTGAGAACTCCAGCGCTCGCCATTTGGATGTACTGCGAGATCAGCAGAATCCTCCGCCGCTCGGTGCGGTCCGCCACCACACCGCCGATGAGAGTGAACAGGAAGATGGGAATCCCAGCTAGGAATTGATCCAGCCCGAGCAGAAAGGAAGAATGGCTCAAGCGGTAGATGAGCCAGCCTTGCGCCACGATCTGCATCCAGGTGCCGACGCTGGAGGTGCAGGCGCCGATCCACATCAGGCGGAAGTCGCGATATTGAAAAGCTTTGAAGATTCTGCGCAACGTTGGCGTCAGCATGGGCTCCGGGCGGATTGTCGTTCCGGTGTCTATCTTCGCACGAGCGCGTGGGTTCATGCTTTGGGAAGCATTGGGGATGGAGAAATCAAGAATCGTTAACCACCAAGGACACGAAGGTTCACGAAGGAACCGAAGACAGCCGTGGGATTTGAGGCCCCCCGGTGATGCCCTCGGACGATCGATGTCGACTAGAAAGCAGGCGGCTCAGAAGATTACACTTGTTGGTAGCGAGTCAGCGCCCCGCGCAGACGGTTAGGAGGGTGAGAGCATGTCGCCCTTGGTTCGCCGGCCAATCCTCAAGAAATTCTTCGTTGTTATTTCCTGCATGCTGCCCATTTGTGTTCTGAGTACGCTGGCGCTCGCACAGCGTCCTTCGGTACACACAGGGGCTGGACCCGTTCATATATCGGCGCCGCCGATTTCTCACCCTCCGATTTCTTCGCCGGCGATGATTCACTCACCGATGATCCATTCGCCGATTTTGGCTCCTCGAATCTCATCCGTGCCAGCTGCAGGCACGCTCGGCGTCGCGGGTCACTGGCCTCCCCGCCGTCCGATTCGGCCATTTCCGCCGGTGTGGGTGATTTACGGATCTCCCTTCCTGTTCAGCGGGCCGTTTTGGGGATTGAATTCCTGCTGGTGGGCGAGCTGCGATTCCTTCTGGCCGTGGACGCTCGAGTACACGACGGTTTACTCCCCTGGTCCGACCAACTACGTTTCGCAGGTCGACGAGACCCCAGTGTATGTCTATGGCGAAGAGAGAGAGGACCTGCCGCAGCTGTTCCTGAAGGATGGCACAATTCTCAACGTGACCGATTACTGGCTCGTCGACGATCAACTGCACTTCACGATGAATGAGGAGAGTGGGACGAAACCGCAGGAGCACGTGATTCCATTCGATGCACTTGACCTGCAGACAACAGTGGATACAAACACGCGGAGGGGATTCCGGTTTATGCTGCGGAACGAACCATTCGAGCAGTATATGCGCGACCACCCGGAAGGTGCACCAGCTTCTGTAGCGCCACCGCAAGAGTAGATTTTGCGAGTCACAGCTACATCCACTCGATGAGCGCAATCGACCCACAAGGGGCAGCCAGCGCCGGCTACGATTCCACTTGTCGCGCGGAACGCAATGCAGCCCTATCAGATTTGACAGTTACAACTGCTAACGCTCGTTTCTATTCTCTCTTCTATAAAGTACGCTCCATTCTGGACGCAGATGCCTTCCGTCTTTCTTCGTCACAACTCACCGTGTGAGGGCGAAAGAAAAAAGGCCGCAAGGCAACTCGACGCTCTGCCGGGTGAATCTGCGCCCCAACTATCAACGGTAGCAATCCAGTCTGGTTGAAAAAGGAGCACTATGCCGTTAACTCCGGAACAAGTTGCGTCCGTCACAAGTGAACTCAAGAGATTTGGCGCCGATCTGAATCTCTCGGAGGACCAGAAACAGAAACTGCAAACCTTCATGAGCGAAGCCTACGAGAAAGTGCAGGAATATAAACAGCAGAACCCCAACGCGACAAAAGAGGATTTACTCAAGAAACTTACGGACAGTCGGGCGGCGATTCGTCAGCGCCTGACGGCTTTCCTGACTCCCGAACAGCTCACCAAGTGGGACACGGAACTGGGCAAGGCCAAAGAGTTCCTAGGCCAGAAACTAGCTGCGTAACTCCACGGCGGTCGCTGTTGGTGACCGGCGCCAGCGCCGGCCACCAACCTTTTAGGTCTCACTTATCGCTGCGCTGCTCCGAAAGATGAGAACACCCAACAGACAACGTGAGCGGTCGACGATTCGTTACGAATCCCGGACAGGGCGGAATGGAGTGAGTTGCAGAGCGGAGCATTTGTTATGGTGGGCGCAACCACTTTCGCCTCGCTTCGGTCCTGGAGGCCGCCTGTGCCCTGCACAACGTCTGCCTTCGCTGGACCGAAAGCCATGAATCCTTTCAGATGTAGGGGGCGTCATGCGAAGACCCATATCGCAAATGCCTTTGGTGGTATCGGGCTTGAGACGAGTTCTCGAACTGTGGCCTTACCTGTTCATTGCCGTTTCGGTTCTGGGCCTGACCTATATCGGCCTGAGCGCGACCCGTTGACGAGTGGATGAAGTTTATTTTCCCGAGCATTTCTCTGAGTACCGCAAACATGCAGTTCGAGTAGCGACCTGGTCTGCACATTTCCGGTCGGCCGGTTTCAGGCCCACCCAAGGAGGATCATCGTGGGATTTCTCGCGTGGATTGTGGTTGGACTAATTGCAGGTTGGTTGGCCGGACAGTTAATGAAGGGTGGTGGCTACGGCGTCCTCGTTGACATCATTCTCGGGATCCTCGGCGGAATTCTAGGTGGCTGGATCTTTGGGCTTCTGGGAATTTGGCCGGGTGTAGGCATGATTGGCTCCATCATCGTGGCATTTGTTGGCGCGGTGATTCTGGTCTGGATTACCCGCTTACTGAAGAAAGCCTGATTTTTCTAGAAGAGCAGCGTCTAGGTCGTGACCAGGGCAAGATGCTGGATTGGTCGCGACGCGAAACATAGCGGTTGCGGGAGCATTGGTTAAGGCGCGCCGCGTGTATTTGCGGCGGTGTTGTATGCGCAGAATTTCCTTCAAGGATTGTCCTTACTGCGGTAGCTCGGACGTGTATCGCTCGCGTCTGAAGACATGGGGAGACCTTGGAAGTTTGTTCTTCCTGCTCGGAGTCGTCCGATGCCATGGCTGCATGCGCCGCCACTTGCGTCCGGTGTTCTTACCCACTCGAGAGTACATTCGCCCGATCACACGGCCGGTTGTAATCAGCGACGACGAGGACGATTGGAGGCGCTCGGCGTAAGTGTTGCAGACGGAGCAAAAAGATGCGCTTCGATTTTCTGCCCGGAGAAGGCGATTACTGATTCGATGCGGCCGACAGCAAAACGTTCGCGACCTCGTCGGGACGCTCGACGTGGGAGTCGTGGCCGGTCTGCAGTTCGGTGACATCCCAGCCCGAAGCACGAGCTTTTGTTGCAAACGGCGCGAAAAACGGCCTCGCAGGATATTCTTCGGCAACGCTGGCCACGAAGGTAGCTGGAATGCTGGCCTTTCGATTGGCTGGAAGACGGACAGGCTCCTCAAAGCAGTGAATACTAAAGTCACACAACCTCGCGCGCACGAAGTCACGTGCGGCGCCGGGCTTGAGTCCCCAGAGATCGAGTTGCCCTTCCCCGCCCGGTAACCGCCAGCCGTCTCCATAGTCTCGCGCGACGCCTCGAAAATAGGCGCCGGTCTCAGGCGGAAGCAAGTGCAATACGCTTTGCCCATCGTCGGGAATGAACGCATCCAGGAAAACCAAGCGCCGCACTCGAGTTGTGTGTGCTTCCGCAACGGCGCTGATGATCATGCCTGCGTAACTGTGGCCCACCAGAATCACGGGATCCGGGCGTTTTGAAAGTTCGGCTGAAACATCGTCAATATGCTGCTGCAGCGTCGTATCTGGAGACAAACGGCTTTGATCTGTGCCAAGGCCACGGAGGACTGGCGTCATCACCGTATGGCCGTGCTTTTCCAGCAACGGGGACAAGAGGTCCCATGTGGCATTGGACTGCCACGCACCATGCACCAGGACAAACGTCGACATGGGCGGAAAGTCTATCAGGTTGCGCTTGCGTCCTGCTCACAACTTGCGTTTTTCGGCAGGTTAGCAGATTGCGGTTGCATACTTGCCCCGCTTCGCGGCCTGGTCATCCACAATCATCAAGAAGCAAAGGCGCAGGATCCCTCGCGATCGGGCGGTGACGGTGCCCATTTCACGCTCAACAGCCCGATCCGCTCTCCAAAGCTCATGGTCTCGTCGCTGCACAATCGTAACCATCGCGGAATACGGAATCGGCATCACAATAGGGCAATGCGAAATGGGCTACTGACTGTATTGACGGTCGGAATGTGTGGGTTGGCGCTCTGTCTGGCGCGGGCCCAAGACGGGGCGCGGGCCGCGGAATACGATCGAGAGTCACGGCCCACCGTTAGCTCGGCATCGTCAACGGCGACGACGGCAAAAGATTCGGCTTCGCGAAAGAAGAGCGCGAAGACGCTGAGTTCGGATGAGCGGCTGGCGGTGATTGCTTCCGCGCTCGATTCGAAGACACCGCGATTTGCCGAGCGCGACTGCTCGCATCTAGTGCATGCGATTTACGAGCGAGCCGGTTTTCCTTATGCCTACGCGAGTTCTGACGATCTGTACGACGGCGTGGAAGGATTTCAGCGCGTATCGCGACCGCAGACCGGAGATCTCGTGGTGTGGCGGGGGCATGCGGGCATTGTAATTCGTCCGTCGCGTCACGTGTTCTTTAGCTTTCTGCATGCAGGGCCCGGGACGGATGATTATCGGAGCCAATATTGGACCGGGCGGGGAGAACCGCGGTTTTATCGGTACGTGAAAAATACTGCTCTGGCTCGCGGGCCAGTAAGCCGATGACACGAGAGCAACCCGTCTCAGATCAGCCGGAAATCTTTCTACCGCTAGGGACACAAGCCTTCCCTCAGCAAACCACATAATGGGGCCTTCAGAATCCTTCGTCACCTTCGTGAAGCCTCTTCTTTTCTTGCTTCGAACTCATCGGTCGCCGAGGCTCCCTCCGTGTCTTCCCTTCTTGACCGTATAATCAGTCTTCGGGCTTTTTATGATTCAGACTTTGTTTGGCAGTCTTACCGAAGAACAAAAGCCTACCTTCATCGACAGGATGAAGCAGGCGGTGACGCGCACGCGGGAGAACCTCGCGGAGCGCATTGAGGAAGTGGTTTCGTTCGGCAAGGAGATCGACCGGGGAACGCTGGATGATCTTGAGGCCACGCTGATTGGCGCAGACCTGGGAAGCACGACTACGCAGGAAGTTCTCGGCAAACTGCGCGAGAAGGCCGACCGCAAACAGATTAAAGATGTGCAGGAACTCAAACGACTGCTGAAGGAAGAGTTGCTGGCGATTCTGAATGCCGCAAACACGCGTCCGGTGAGCAAAGTTGAGGGCGCGCCGGAAGTAATTCTGGTGGTCGGAGTGAACGGAACCGGCAAGACCACGACGATCGGAAAGCTGTCGCAAGTCTTTCGCTCGCAGGGAAAGAATGTGCTGTTGTGCGCGGCCGACACGTTTCGCGCGGCGGCGATCGATCAGCTGGAGATTTGGGGATCACGCACTGGCACTGAAGTGATCAAGACCAAGCCGGGAGGAGATCCGTCGGCGGTGTTGTTCGATGCGCTGCAAGCTGCGGTGGCGCGCAAAATGGACTATGTTGTCGTCGATACCGCAGGACGGCTTCATACCAAAACCAGCCTTATGTTGGAACTCGACAAGATGCGGCGGACGGCGCAGAGGATTATTCCGGGAGCTCCGCATGAAACTTTGCTGGTAATGGACGCGACGACGGGCCAAAATGGGTTGCAGCAGGCACGTATGTTTACCGAGTCAGCGGGAGTGACGGGGATTGTGCTGACCAAGCTGGATGGGACGGCGAAGGGCGGCGTAGTGGTGGCAATTTCACGCGAGTTGGGCCTGCCGGTACGGTATGTTGGGGTGGGCGAGAAGGCGGGGGATTTGCTACCGTTCGATCCCAAGGAATTTGTGGATTCTCTGTTTGAATAGGAGGGCGCATGCGTGACGGTCGGCAAAAGCGTTCCTTGTTGGAATGGATGCAGGATGCGATACGGCGTCTTCTTGGGCGGGAACCCTCGCCTCCACCGGATCCTTACGCTTACGCGATGGCTCCTTTGCGACGTGGACCCAAGGGCCGCAGCGGGGCTGCAGTGGCGGAGATTGAGGATGATTCTTTTCGAAGTTTTTCTCCGCGGCGCTGACTCAATTGCAAGTCGCAACAAAGTATTGCGCTAGTCATCCTCAGCGAAGCGAAGGACCGATGCACTGTCAGCCAGTTGCACAGGTCCTTTGCGGCAAAGAACGCCGCTCAGGATGACAAGCCGTTTGGATTTCGCGCGGCACCCTTCATCCTGCATGCCTCCACACTCCCTCGACGAAACACTTCTTCATCGCGCACTCGAACTGGCGCGCGATGGAATCGGGCTGGCTTCGCCCAATCCTTACGTGGGCGCTGTGATTGCTGATGCCCGCGGCAACGTCGTGGGAACAGGGACCTACACATACGCAAACGTGAAGCATGCTGAGGTGCTGGCGCTGGAGGCCGCTGGAAAGAAAGCACGCGGTGGAACTCTTTACATCAATTTGGAGCCGCATGCGCACCAGGGACGGACTCCGCCTTGCACCGACGCGTTGATTGCGGCGGGAATCTATCGCGTGGTTGCGTCGATGGTGGATCCGAATCGGAAAGTGAGTGGGGTTGGATTTGAGAATCTGCGAGCAGCGGGCGTGCATGTAGAAGTGGGGCGCCTGGAGGAGCAGGCGCGGCGACTGAATGAGGGATTCGCGCGCTACATTCGGCACGGAACGCCGCTGGTGACACTGAAGGCGGCGATGACGCTGGATGGGAAGATTGCGCCTCCGCCGACGGATGCGCTGGAGCGGCGTGATGGCACTCCTGCGGGAGGATGGGTGACCAGCGATGTGGCGCGCGCACATGTGCAGGAGTTGCGCCATGCAAACGATGCGCTGCTGGTAGGAGCTGGGACGATCTTGTCGGACAATCCGCTGCTGACCGATCGCAGCGGGCGGGCAAGGAGGCGTCCGTTGCTGCGCGTGATCTTGGATTCGCGGTTGCGGGTGCCGCTGGATTCGCGACTGGCACAGAGCGTGGCGGCTGAACGTAAAGATGATGTGTTGATTTTTTGTTCATCGGCGGACGCGCAGAAGAAGGCGCAACTGGAAGCACTCGGAATCCGCATTGAAACGCTCCCCGCGGTGCTTCCCGATGGCCGACCAGACCTCCCTGCGATTCTGCGACGGTTGGGGGAGTTGGAAATTACGTCGGTCATGATCGAAGGCGGGGCAACTGTAAACTGGACGGCTCTCGCGGCAAACGTGGTAGACAAAGTATTTCTCTATTACGCACCCAAGATTCTGGCGGGGACGGGATCGATTCCGTTCGCGGCGGGAGCGGGGTTTCATCACATGAGCCAGGCGGCGCAAGTGAAACACTTGCATCTGCATCGATTTGGAGAGGACTTTGCGGTAGAGGGATATTTGCGGGATCCGTATGGGGAGTGAAGACCCATTTACCACAGAGGACACGGAGGACACAGAGGAATACCCATTGAACCAAAACGAAAAGGCCAAGGTTTGGGGTTCTCTGTGACTCTTTGACTCTGTGGTGAATTAAGATGTTGGGTTCATTCTGGAGGCAATTATGTTTACGGGAATCGTAGAAGAAATTGGGCGTGTGACGCGGATTGAGCAGCGTGGAGAGAACCGCCGGATTACTGTCACGGCCGAGCATGCTCCAAAAGAGTTGCGGACGGGCAATAGCGTGGCGGTGAGTGGAGTTTGTCTGACCGCACTCGACATCAAGTCGGGATCGTTTTGCGCCGATCTTGCACCGGAGACGTGGGTGCGGACTTCGTTTTCGCGGATTCATGAAGGGGCGCTGGTGAATCTGGAGTTGCCGATGAAATCGGACGGGCGGTTTGGCGGGCACATTGTGCAGGGTCATGTGGACGGGGTCGGAAAGCTGATCGCGTTCGAGCGTATTGCCGAGTCGGAGAACTGGTGGCTCCACATCGAACTGCCGGACGACGTGGAGAAATACACCGTGTACAAAGGCTCACTCTCAATTGAAGGGATCAGTTTGACGGTGGCGAAGCTGGACAAGAATCGGTGCTCGATCGCGATTATTCCGCATACCGTGGAAATGACGAATCTTCATTCGCTGAAGGCGGGGGATCCGGTGAACCTTGAGGCCGATCTCATCGCGAAATATGTAGAGAAGATGATGAGAGGCGAGACTTCGGAGAATTCGCTGACGGTCGAGGATTTGGTGCAGCAAGGATTTTAGAGTATCGAGTGCCGAGTATCGGGTTTCGAAACCTCGTTCTGCATTTGCCACTTCCTCCTCAGTTTTCCGTCTTGGACATCTTGATCACGGCGCCTCCTTTCATTACGAATTGGACATGCTGAAGCCGCGTGATATCGGCTAGCGGGTCGCCTTCAATAGCGATTACATCGGCGTAGTGGGCCGGTTCCAGCGCACCTACTTTGTCTTCCCATCCCATTAATTCTGCGGCGTTGGTAGTGGCCGCGCGGATCGCTTCGAGCGGAGGCATGCCGCGTTTGGTCAGAGCGATGAGTTCGTTGGCGTTCTTGGCATGGCCTTCGGCTTCGGCAGCGTCGAAGCCTGAGGCGATTTTCACGCCCAGGCTCATCGCCATCTGAATCTCCTGCTGGACACCTTTCAGGAAGGCGTCGAAATGTTTCTGCTGCTCGGCGGTGATGGGATCATTCTTCCGGCGCTCAACTACGCCATCGATTACGCCGACAGTGGGGACCAGGAACGTGCCTTTGGACTTCATGAGCTCGAGATCGGCGCGGTCGATGCGGTGGCCGTGCTCGATGGAGTCGACTCCAGCAGTGACGGCGTTCTTGATGCCTTCGGGGGTGGTGGCGTGGGCGGCGACTTTCAGGCCCTGTTTATGGGCTTCTTCGACGATGACATGGATTTCGTCGACGGTGAGCGTGGGATGCTCCCAGTCGGCGTAGACCTTGATCAGGTCGGCACCATGGCCGATCTGTTCGCGAACGGCGCGGCGGGCTTCTTCGACTCCGCTGACCATTTGCGCGCCGGCAGGAAAATTCGTGAGATCGGGAGAGACTCCGAACGGGTTGTACTGGCCGACAGCCGCGATGGCGCGCGTGGCGACCTGCATGCGCGGGCCTTCAGCAAGGCCCTCTTTGATGGCGTCGCGCAGAGCGACGTCCGCATAGCCGGAACCTTCGTTTTCGACGTCGCGGATAGTGGTGTAGCCAGCTTGCAGCGTGATGCGGGCGTTATAGGCTCCTTCAAGGGCGCGGAAGGCTTGCGACTTGGTGGCGAGGTTGAGGATGTATCCGTCGTCGCCTTCAGGGATGCGGGCCATGATGTGGGTGTGACAGTCGATGAGTCCGGGGAGGAGAGTGGCGCGGCCGAGGTCGATGAGTTTGGCATTCTTCGGGGCATGGGACTGAACGTCGGAGGCCTTCCCGACCTCTTTGATGCGTTCGCCTTCGATCCAGAGGGCGGCATTTTCAAGGTAAGCTCCTTTGCGGACGTCGAGGAGTTTCGCGGCTTTCACGACCGTGGAGTCGGGTGGTTTCACGTCGGGTTGCGCGAGGGCGGCCACGTGAAACGCGACCAAGGCAATGGCTACGGTGAGTCGAGTTTTCATGGGTTTCTTGATTACCACAGTCTCGAGGGCGCTACAAGCGAATTGGGCAGACGGGAGGCTGTGCGATTGCGGCTGACAAAAAACTTGAACCACAGAGGACACGGAGGACACAGAGAAGTGCGGTTACGCTTCCAGTTTTAATTCGTCGAGTTCCAGGAATTCCTGGATGATGGGCTCCTTCGATTTCTCCATGTCGGAGTAGGGACCAAAAAAGATGGCGCGGCCTTCGCTAAGAAAGACGACTCGTTCGGCCAGTTTCTTGGCGAGGCGCATATCGTGGGTGACGACGATGCTGGTCAGGTTCAGTTGAATTTTGAGGCGTTTAATGAGGTCGCCTAGCAACTGCGCCATCAGGGGATCGACCATGGTGGTGGGCTCGTCGTAGAGGACGCATTCCGGGCGGGCGGCCAGAGCGCGCGCGATGGCGACCGACCGCTTCATGCCGGTGGAAAGATCGGAGGGAAGCAGGTCGCGCATCTCCTGCACGCCGACCATTTGCAGCAGTCCATCGACGATCTGGTAGGTCTGCTCTTCGTTCAGTTCCCTGCTCTCGCGCAGAGGGAAGGCGACGTTTTCGCCTACTGTGAGCGAGTCGAACAGGGCCCCGTTCTGGAAGACCATGGTGACTTTCTTGCGGATGTGTTCGAGTTGCTCCTCGGTGTAATCGGTAATGTCCTCACCTGCAACGATGACGCGTCCGGAGTCGGGCTTGAGGAATCCCATGATGTGATGCAGAGAGACGGATTTGCCGACGCCGCTGCGTCCAAGGATGCAGACGGTTTCCGCGGGGAGCACGTTGAAGTTGACGTGGTCGAGGACGACGTTGTCGCCGAAGGCTTTGGAGACATCGCGGAATTCGATGTAGGGGGCAGCGGGTTGGGCGGTCTCGTCGGGCATGAGTCAGTTTCTGGCGTTCGGCTACTCGCTACTAGCTTATAGCTACTAGATTAACCCGCTTTGGGCTCTGGCGAAGGGTGTTCGTGGGAGATTCCATGCTCAGGGGACTCGTTGACCTAGGAGAACTGTTTCGATCAATGATGTTTGGCTGATTCGCTAGCCTCGGACAGCTCCTTCGGAGTATTCAAATTGCGGAACAGGCTCGGGGAGAAACCGGCATTAGCCAACTCTTCTTTGGTGATGATCTGCGTGGTGGCGGGTGGGAAGAGGGCGTCGATTTTGTAGCGGCCGACCTGCAGCGATTCCTCGGCGGCTTCGGCAAAGACGCGGGGGTAGATGGCGCAGAGCGCCTGGTAGCCTTCCCCAGTGTGGGCGACTGTGACAAGTGCGGCGGAATTGCTCGCGCGTTTCACCAGGTAGTGCAACAGGGCCGGCGATACGAAGGGGACGTCTACTGCCAGGATCAGGTTCAGGTCCGTTTTCGACGAGCTTAGCGCAGCGTGGATTCCGCCGAGCGGGCCACAATTGGGGAAGATGTCTTCGACGACGGGGGCGAAGGCGGCGAATTTTGCGGGGTCGCCGACGATGCGCACGTTGGGCGTAATGGAGCGGGCTACGTTCAAGGCACGGGCCAGAAGAGTCTGGCCGTCCAGCACGACAAAGGCCTTGTCGGCGCCCATGCGGGTGCTTTTTCCGCCGGCCAGGATGAAGGCGGTGAGGTCGGGCGAGGCGGCTAGCATGGGGGGATGATACACGGGGTCGGGGGAGAGTTGTACCGTCCCTCTGGGACTCGATTACTCGAGAATGGCCTCTAACGCGGCGCTGAAGCGCCGCTCTTCAACGGCAAGGCATACCCAGGTCATAAGCGGACCCCGGTCGGTGCGCCCGCCGGATATGTCATCAGGACTGGATTCACGAGCTACACCTGCGGTTTCCCCAAGCTAAAGTCTTGTGCTGCGGTCAGTTGTGGCGGTGCAACTAGGGCACAGTGCACGAAAGTAACCTATCCAAAGTCAGACCTTCGAGAGATGATGAGCCTGCGTCCGAGGTTTAGTGACCCGGAAGTATCCAAACATGCCGCAAAAATTCATGGATGTGCTTATGCTTGGGCGCTGCTCTCACGAGTTTTCCTGGCCGCGCCGTGGTGGAGATGGCGACTACTACCAGGTCTGCCTGCTCTGCGCCGCGGAATACAAGTATGACTGGACGACCATGCGCCGCACACAGCGCGTGGAGCACGCCAAGCCCGAGACAACGATCCGCCGCAGCCATGCGCGGGAGAAGCGTCCGTCGTGGGTGCCGCGGGCGCGACGGTTGAAGCTCGACATCCCTCTGCGTTACCGCGTCAACAAGACCAGCACGTGGTATGAGGGGATTATCGAGAACATCAGCCAGAGCGGAGTGTTGTTCAACGGGCCGCAGCAACTTCCGGTGAACGCGCTGATCGAGATGGTGTTTGAGATGCCAGAAGAAATCTCCGGGCAGAAGAATAGCAACGTGGTATGCCAGGGGCGTGTGATGCGGTTCAAGGATGCGCCGACGGCCGAGGACACGGCTGCCCAGGAGAATGGGGCGCTGGCGGCTTCGATAGTGGACTATAAGTTTATTCACTAGGCGGAACCCGGCCCGGACGTCCTTCGGCAAGCCGCCGGCGCAGCAGACTTCGGACACCGGCGCTACTCACTCAACCTCGTTTTCTATCTCTGCATTTACTTCTGCAAGAATCCGCATCTACACTGTTCTTGACATGTTGGAACTCCGTTCCAGTCAATGTCGGGAGTCGAGTATGAAAACTAATTCCCTGTTCATATCGTCGCTTCTTTTGGCGATCGTTTTGGGGATCGGTGTGGGATGCTCCAGCAAGCCCAACGACGCCAAGATTTCAAGCGAGATTCAGAGCAGGTTCAGCCAGGATTCCGGACTCGGGAGCAAGCAACTCAAGGTGCAGGCCGAGGATGGCGTTGTGACACTGTCGGGCAACGTCGACAACGACTCGCAGCGCGAGGCAGCGGGGCGGCAGGCGGCGTCGGTAGACGGGGTAAAGACGGTCATCAACGATCTGCAGGTGGGCAGCGCGACGACGAACACGGCTGCGCTTGAGGCACCCGAGGCTGCACCGAAGGCATCGCCATCGAGCGCTCCGCCGGCTGAGAAGCCCAAAGCGGGCGCCGCAAAGAAAATCAGCAAAAGTCGAACCGCAGCGGATTCCAAGGCGGCGGCAAATTCCTCAGATCCATCACCTGCGAGCGAGTTTAGCGGTGGCACACAGCCGGAAGCCGCAGCCCAAGTGCCTCCACCAGCGGACAATACCGTGGCGCAGACGCCTCCTCCACCACCGGCGCCGAAAAAGCTCATTATCGACCAGGGAACGCAGCTGACGGTGCGATTGATCGACCCGATCGACAGCGAGAAGAATCAGACGGGCGACAGCTTTCGTGCGACGTTGAATGCTCCGCTCAGTTCCGACGGAGAAGAAGCGGTGCCAGCGGGAATCGAACTGGTCGGGCATCTTGTGTCGGTGAAAAGCGCGGGTAAATTCGCCGGGCAATCCGAGGTGGTGTTGCAACTCGACAGCCTTTCAGCGGCGGGCAAAACCTACAGCCTGCAAACCGATCAGTACAAGAAAACGGGAAGCTCACGCGGAAAGAACACGGCTGAGAAGGTTGGAGGAGGGGCGGCGATCGGAAGCATCATCGGCGCGCTCGCCGGCGGTGGCAAGGGTGCAGCGATTGGGGCGGCGGCGGGCGCTGGCGTGGGTGGCGGAGTGCAGGCGGCAACCAAGGGCCAGCAAATCGAGCTTCCGTCGGAGACGGTGTTGAATTTCACGCTGCAGGCTCCCATCACGGTGGTGCAGGCTGTGCCCGCGGATCCGAACCGGCCGAAGCTGGATTCGCAGTAGCAAGTCTCGTGTCAGGATCCTTCCCATAGATACTTTCCTCGCATGACTTCGATTACGGCACTGCTCTTCACACAAAACGATGCTCTGCGGCTGGGCCGCGCGCTGGAGACGCTTTACGCGTGTGACGACATTGTCATCGTGGACCATGGCTCGCAGGATGCGACGGTGCGGATTGCTCGGGATTACGGAGCAAAGGTTGTGGACGCGCGGCCCGTACCATCACCGGCAGACTATGTTCGCTCGTTGGATGTCACATCCACGGGTTTTCGCTTGGCAGATCAGAGATGGGTTTTGTGCCTGGAGCCGCGCGAATCGCTGACGGAGAAATTGGCTGCGAGCCTATTCGAATGGAAGTCGGAATCGCGGGATGCCAGGAGTGGGGTTGAGGCCTACTCTGTTTTTCTCCGAGAGGAAACGGCGGACGGATGGGTGGAAGTTCCGGCGGCGCAGACTCGACTGGTCCCTGTGGTGTGGAACGGGTGGAGGGGAACCCTGCCTGCGCCTGAGCCTTCAGCGATCGCGCTGGAGGGAGAATTGCTGCGCTTCGTTTTTCCGTAAGCGGCCTTTTGGCTCATAGACCCAAGTCCTTCACTTGCTTCTCATCGTGGCCGAGCCAGTGCGCAACCTCGTGCCAAACCACTCGTTTAATCTCGGCCCGAAGATCTCCCTTGGAACAGCGGAGAATCGGCCCGCGGAAAACAAAGATCAAATCCGGGGCGGTGCGTACGAGGTAATGTTGCGCTTGGGTCCTGGGAACGCCACTGTAGCATCCCAACAGCTCGAAGCCCCGAGGCTGGTTCCTTTTCTTCATCATTTCCTCGGGTGGCTCGTCGGCCACCTGAATGCCGGGAAAATCCGGGAGATCTTTGATTTCTTGCGGGAGAGTACTGTAGGCCCATTCCACCATCTCTCCAAATGCTTCTGCACTCGCGGTGTCGCGCATGAAATCAACTTTATCACCGCGACATTCGTTGCGAGAGGCCTCGAAGGAACGAGGATCGCTCCGAAATTGCGACTTTGGAATCCAATCTTGGAGTCCTCGGCTGTAACAAGTGACAGTAGGCACGAATCCACGGTGGTGCTGCACTATCCAATGGACCAGGATGTCCGGCAGACGATCGCGCGACTTTTGGGGCCGCGGGGCGCGGCGCCGATTCTGACGATGCGGAGATCGTGCAGGGAGGACAACATCCGTGTGGTGGATCAGCTATCGAGGTGAATCGGGGCATGGCGTCGACAACATCGGCGTCTTCGAGAACGACGGATCCCCGTGCAAGAAGCATCCGCTGCTTCTCGATCCATCGCCGTCTGCGGAACCGCTGCATATCGCGCGCGGCTTCGCCCTGGTGGGCAACGACCTGTACATCGCGAACGCGTGGCGCAAGGACAGCCACATCGCGCGCTACCAGCGGCACGGAAACACCTTTCGGTTCAAGGAAGTGCTGGCGAAGACCAAGCAGGTAGCAGCGCTGGTGCACCCCTTCGATGTAGAACTGGGAGACGATGGCCAGATTTATATTTCCTGCCAGGACACCAACACTGTGGTGGCGCTAGCGCAGGCGAAGGACCGAAAACCGGCGCCGGTTGCTGTGCACCTGCGCAAGAACTATCCCAACGGAAAGTTTCTCCCCGGGACGCTGGTCGCGTCCAGTCAGGGGAAACTTCCAGAGTATGGGGACAGCCCGCCACTCGATGTGCCCGCCCCGCTCGGGCTGAATGTGGTACTGGATAAGAGCGGCAAGCCGCGTCATTCGGTGAGAGGCATCGTGGTGCACCGGAAGCACCTCTACGTGGCAGATGAAGCCGGCGACGTCGTGAAGGTCTTCCATGTAAAGTCGGGAGAGTTGATGGCGCACATCACCGGGCGAACCCTGAAGGCGCCTGTGCATCTCATCATGCATGGCGAGACGCTTTACATCGGGGCATCAGGGAGCGGGAGCATCCTGGCACTGGACCTGACATCGACACCGCCGCGGGGCAAGCTGAAGGCACGTGTTGTGATCGACCAAAAGCTCGACTCTCCCTCAGGCTTTGCCGTCGGCCCGGACGGCGACCTCTATGTCGCGGAGCGCAAGAAGAAGCGCGTGCGGCGCTTTTCGCCTAAGGGGAAGAAAAAAGGGACCTTCATTGATGATCTTCCGGACATGCCTGAGTTTCTCGTCTACGTTCCCTGAGCAATCCAAGGTGCCCAACCTCCAACATCGCTATTTGTAACGAATCAGCCATGTGGCTTGGTCAACGACGGCTCTTACCAAAGTGAGTCGAATTGGGTTTGGCACTGCCTCAGATCCTTTTCAGTCGGATATAAACATCTAAACTTGTCAATTTCAGGCTGAAACGAGGCTGCATGGAAGCCGGCCCAGTTGCTGCGTTGTTGGTTTTCGATTTTTTTTTACTGTTGGTTGTTCTCTTCGGCGCGAGGAACAAAGGAAGCTGGGCGCAGTCGGCGCTAATGGCGGCACTGTTTTTCTGCTCCGGATTTCCGGCACTGATTTACCAGATCGTCTGGCAACGGGTGCTGTTTTCCATTTACGGCGTGAACGTCCAATCAGTAGCCGTGGTGGTGAGTGCATTCATGCTCGGGCTTGGAATCGGGAGCCTGGTGGGCGGCCGGGTGTCGGAAATGTTTCCCGACCGGGGCATCTCGATCTTCGGAATTTGTGAACTGGCGGTTGCAGGCTTCGGGCTGATTTCATTGCGACTGTTTCACTGGGCCTCGGGATTCACCGCGGGGACGAGTCTGGGCTACATCATTCTCTTCAGCTTTCTGTTGCTCATCCTGCCCACAATGCTCATGGGAGCAACGCTACCCCTGCTCGTCGAGCAATTGGTGCGAAGTTCACGCAGCGTGGGATATTCGGTGGCAACGCTTTATTTTGTAAACACGCTTGGTTCGGCGGTCGCGTGCTACGTTTGCGCGGAAGTACTTCTGCGGAACTTCGGGCAGTCCGGTTCGGTGACTCTGGCGGCGTGTTTGAACACCGCGGTAGGCGCAGTTGCGTTCCTTTACGGGCGAAGTCAGCTGCGCTCTCCGGAAGAGACCCCGAGTGAGGCAAGTGACGCCACCGCAATGAGCAAAGGAAAAGTCCTAAGCCTGAGAACCGCGGCGATCTTTGCCGGGATCGCCGGATTTCTCGCTTTGGGCTTCGAGATAGCGTGGTTCCGCATCTTCGCTTTGGCGACGTTCGACAGGGCTCCGGCATTCGCGCTGCTTCTCTCCACTTATCTTGCGGGCATCGCAGCGGGATCTTTCTTAAGCGAGACGCTGTGCCGAAGAAAACAGATCCATCCCCTTACCTTGGCCGGCACCGCGATGCTCATGGCGGGCGGAATTTCGGTGTACCTACCCCCGCTGATGGCGCAACTGTCATGGCACAACGTCCCGGTGCTGATGAGTGCTCCCGCTTCTTTTCTGACGGCCGGCCTACTTGGTTCCGTCTTGCCGCTGCTGTGCCAGTCCTCGATTTCAGCCAGCAAGTCGGCCGGCCGCAGCGTAAGCCTGATTTATCTGGCGAACATCATCGGCTCAACTCTTGGGAGCCTGGTCATCGGATTCGTTTTGATGGATCACTTCGGGACGCAAGCCATCTCAACGCAACTTGCAGCGGCGACGGCACTCTCTGGCCTGGTGATGATTCTGTTCCGCAGCGGACACTTTGAAGCTCCCCCAAAGGGGGTATGGGCCCTCGCACTCGTGGCGATTATCGCGATTGCCGTGGCGGATCCGGCATACAGCAATCTTTATGCAAAGATGATTTTCGGACCGCGGGCGGCACAGGTCGGGTACATGAAGCACGTCGTCGAGAATCGAAATGGCATCGTGGCAGTGACCGCGGATGATGCTGTTTTCGGAGGCGGCGTCTACGACGGCCATTTCAATATCGATCCCAGCAACGACAAGAACTTTGTCATCCGGGCATACGTTCTTAGCTTGTTCCATTCGCACCCGAGGCGAGCCTTCATGCTGGGCCTGGCGTCTGGCTCATGGGCCCAGGTTGTCGCCAACAATCCCGACGTTGAAAGCCTGGATATCGTGGAAATCAATCCCGGGTACCTTCGCCTGGTCGAGGATTACCCGGAGGTGCGATCGTTGCTGCACAATCCGAAGGTCCACATTTACATCGATGACTGTCGCAGGTGGCTCCTGGCGCATCCGGAGGCGAAGTACGACGTCATGGTGGCGAATACTTCATACCATTGGCGCGATCACAGTTCGCAGGTGCTCTCGACAGAATTCCTGCAGATCGTAAAACAGCACTTGCTGCCGGGTGGAATTTACTACTACAACTCCACGGAGTCTCCGGAGGTGTTCATCACTGGACTTCACGAGTTCAATTACGGCCTGCGAGTGATCACTTTTCTGATGGTGAGCGACTCCCCGCTTGTTCTGGATAAGAGGCACTGGTTCTCGGTGCTGAACCAGTATGAAATCGATGGGAAAAAGATTTTCCCGTCCGACACACCTCGAGGACAACTAGTGCTCGCCGCCTATAACGCGTTTGCAGACACCGTGAACGAGCCCCCGCGAGTACTGAGCATTGAATCCGGAGACAGTCTGGCCAAGCGCATGGGAGCGCGTCGCCTGATCACCGATGACGATATGGGCGCGGAATGGACACCCGGCCCAAAACCAGCCTGGCGGTAGTCGCTTGGCTCGTCTGTTTCCTCCGAGGCTTCGGGTGACTCAGCGGTCACAACTGCTTGTGATTCCCATCACATTCGACCTCTGGAGCCGCGCCTAGACTTCTCTGTTGTGGCAATTTGGGCCACGTAAGCCCTAGGAGAGAAGAAATGCGTGTAACGAAATTCATCAGCCTTGCCGTCATTTTGGTGGTGTTCTCAACATTTGCTGTGGCGCAGGCAGCCCCGGCGCAGACTGCTCCCACCGTGAAGCATGTTCCTATCACGAATGCCCCGTCGAACTCGGGCAAAGAAATGTTTAACAGCTATTGCGCCGTTTGCCATGGAACAGATGGCAAAGGCAACGGGCCAGCCGCCTCGGCGATGAAGACTACTCCCACCGATCTGGCGCTTCTGGCGCAGAAAAATGGCGGAAAGTATCCGGCGTCGCACGTCGCGGCTGTGATCCGGGGTCAGGCCGTGACGCCGTCCCATGGCAGCCAGGATATGCCGGTTTGGGGACCGCTATTCTCGAGCATCGATCAGGGTCATGAGGGCCAGGTCCAGCAGAGGATCACCAATCTGGTTAGTTATATCGAGAGCCTCCAGGCGAAGTAGGTGGGCTTCAGCGAATGTTAGGGCTCCGGGGCGCGCGGGGCGCGCTCCGACAGTCTTACCTATGCCAAGCAATTGTCCTCCGGCGCGGAGGGCGCACTTGCTAGCAGCGCAGACGGCGAGTGGATGAATCCTTGGCCCGCGAACCACGCGACCCTCAGGATGACAAGGCTTTTGTGATCCGGTCAGTTTTTGTGGTCCTGATCGAAGTCGCTGCGGCGGAATCTCACGAAGGGAACCTGCTCAGGTTTCTCCCCCAGAGACGTAAGCACCGAGTGGTCAATGTCTTACTGACCCTTGGCCGTTTGGCCAGTGACTTCAGTACCTTAGTCCTCGCTGCGTGATCGACTTATAATCCAACCAAGAACTGGAAATTGCAGCGTTCTTCAGGAGACGCTCGCGTGAATCTGCGGGTGGCGCCTGGGATATTCAGAGACCAAGTGGATCCATTCCTGGCATCGTCGATTTTTCTGTTCGGGCTGGCCTTCGGCAGCTTTCTGAACGTGTGTATCTACCGGCTGCCGCGGGGGCTTTCGGTGGTGTCGCCGCGTTCGGCGTGCCCCGGATGCAAGCAGCCGATCGCCTTCTACGACAACATTCCGGTGTTGAGCTGGATGATTCTGGGAGGGCGCTGCCGCAACTGCAAGACCAGGATTTCGCCGCGCTATTGGATGATCGAATTGTTGACGGCGCTGTTGTTTCTGGCGTGCTATTGGCATTTCGGGCTGACGCTTTCGGCGCTGAAATATTGCGTGTTCGCATTTCTATTACTGGGATTGATTTTCACGGACGCGGAAACCAAGCTGCTGCCGGACGCGATGACGCTGCCCGGACTGGCGCTCGGCGTAATTTTCAGCACGCTTGTGCCAGTGGGTGATCTGGCTTCGCAGTTGCTACCGGGGATGATGAATTTGCCCTTCAGCGGAGAAATTTCCGCGCGGTTGCTTTCCCTGCTCGATTCCCTGCTGGGCGCTGCGCTGGGCGCATCGTTCATCTACGGGGCGGGAGCGATTTATTTGCGCTGGCGAGGCACGGAAGGCATGGGATTCGGCGACGTCAAACTCATGGCCATGGTGGGCGCGTTTCTGGGAATGAAGTTGACGATCTTTACCGTGTTTACGGCGTCGCTGGCGGGATCCGTGTTTGGTTTGACCACAGTTTTCGTCGTGTGGCTAAAGCGCACGCACCGATTTATGAAACGCCTTGCCAATGTGCAGGCGGCGCGGCGGCGGGGATGGCAGTCGGCGCAGGTGGTCTACCGCAATTATCAGATGCCCTTCGGGGTTTTTCTGGGAAGCATGGCATTGATCGCATTCTTTTTTGGTAACCAGTTTCTGCACTGGTACGGAGGGCTCTGGTGAGAATTCTGGCCAACCCGGTGGTGCTGCGCGCGATTGTGGTGTTGGTGTGCGCAACCTTCGCGTTCGTGATGGGCTTGTTCTGCATCCGCGCGCTGCGCAAGAGCATTGCGGAGGAAAGTGACTTTTCGGCCGAGCCCACGCCTTCGCTGGAGACTTTGCCGCTGCACCTGTACAACACGGTGATCCAGCAACTGAAGCAGCAGAAGCACGAACTGCAGGTGCAATCGAGGGCAGAGCAAAAGCGGGCACGGATCAGCGAGAACTTTAGCCATGCAGTGCTGGCAAATCTTTCGTGTGGAGTGCTCGTCTTTGGGACGAACGGGCTGGTAAAGACGGCGAATCCGGCGGCGAAAGCGATTCTGGGATTCGCATCGACCACAGGAATGGGCGCGGAGGACATTTTCCGCAGCGCGGTGGTAGATCCGGCGAAGTGGCGGGCGGAAAGCGGAGCAGGAACTCAGAGCCACGAACCGGTTTTCCTGGCGGATGAAGTGAGCGCCGTGCTGCGCGAAGAGAGCAAGCGGCGCGAAGTGCAAGCCGAATACGAGACACCCGGTGGCGAAAAACGATTCATCGCCGTCACGGTGACGCCGGTGCCGGCAGCCGA
This sequence comes from uncultured Acidobacteriaceae bacterium, assembly GCA_963709025.1. Lineage (GTDB taxonomy): Bacteria > Acidobacteriota > Terriglobia > Terriglobales > Acidobacteriaceae > Sulfotelmatobacter. The sequence continues at coordinate 84,913 of CAVPVE010000041.1, read as the reverse complement.
GGGCGGATTGCTCGGGGTCACGTGCCTGATCAACGACCTGAGCGAACTGGAACAGATCCGCCGCCAGCAGGAATTACTTGGCGAGATCTCAGCCGAGATGGCGCTGCAGTTGCGCACATCTCTCGCGACCATTTCCGGTTTTGCGCAGCAACTGGCCAACAGCCGGGATACGGAACAGTCACTACAACTGGCGAGCGACATTGCTCACGAAGCGGCGCAACTGGACCGGAGCATTGGAGGATTTTTGACGACCAAGCAGGCGGCGCAGGGAGTGGCCGCGGGTAGCTCGGCGGATTGATTTGAATCGACAGGGAGGGTTGGCCTGGAAGAGCGGGCCTGCCCGGTAGTCAGACCTAGAGTAGGAGAAAAGGTGGGAATCATGAAACACATCGCGTGCAGTGGAATGGGACTCGTGCTGCTTCTCGGCTTGACTGGGGTTCCAGCGAGCGCCCAGAACCAGACTCCGTCGACCTCGCAGGCTTCTTCTTCCGGCTCGTCTTCTTCGGGCGCATCCTTGGGGGACTATGCCCGGCAGGTGCGCAAGGATCCGGGCGGCACGTCGAAGCCGAAGGTCTATGACAACGACAATCTTCCGCGGGAAGACAAGCTCTCGGTTGTAGGCCAGACGCCCGCCACCACGACCGCCAATGTAGCGGCACAGACGGACAGCACAGCGCCCGCGGAGGCAGCCAAGCCCGGCAGCGACAGCAAGACGGAAACCCAAGACAAGAGTGCAACTACACCGAAGGCTCCGTCGGGTGCCGCGCCGACGGCTGCTGAAGAGGAGGCGAACAAGGCCACTGCCGACAAACAATGGGCCGACAAGATCGCCGCCCAGAAGGATCAGATTGATTTGCTGGGGCGCGAACTCGACGTGCTGCAGCGCGAATACCAGATTCGCGCCGCCGCTATGTACGCCGATGTAGGCAACCGCATGCGGAACTCCGCCGACTGGGATAAACAGGACACCCAGTACAAGCAGCAGATCGCCGACAAGCAGAAAGCGGTGGACGACGCGAAGCAGAAGCTTGAGGATTTGCAAGAAGAAGCGAGGAAGGCGGGAGCATCACCTTCGGTTCGCGAGTAATCGGTTAAGGGATCACCGTCGGGCGTCGAGGTAAGAACTTCGACGCTCGATTTTATTTTTAGGCGCTCGGGCGGACGCCCCGACACCCGGCGAGTCCCGGGAGCTACAAGTTGCAGCGCTACTTGTTCTTTCTCAACTGGTGGATTTGTTTAATGTGGTGGAGGCCGTGGACCAGGTGGAATTTTCTCCACTGCGCGGCCGTCAGGGGGCCGAGGATGGGGTGGTCGAGGAGCTTGCGGCGCGCGCCCAGATTCCTCTCGCATTGCGCCACGATGTCATCCATCTCGGCGATCCTGGATCCGATCTCGGACTGGACTTTCTCGGGCGGCAGGCCACGGGGACGGGCGACTGGCGGAGCTTCCCTGCCGGAGGGCAGGTAGCCGAAACCAACGACGACGAATGCCCGGGCGCCCTGTGCCCAGGATTGGGCCGACGCCAGCGATTTTCCCGCTTCGGCGACGCGCTGAAATCCCTTGATGGTTCCGGTATAGGTTAAGTAAAGATGCTCGAGGATTTCGCCGATGCACCACTTTCCGGGAGGATGGGAGGCAAGTTGTTCGGACGACAGTCCCGTGATCGCCGACGCGATCTCTCTTTGCAATCGTTGAAGACGAGGGTCCACGACGGGTTACTTACCTTTTTCGATCTTTCAGTTAAAATGTTGCGATCACAAAACTTATCCAAAGTTATCACAGGAAGGAAGTCATGAAGACGGCGAGCCTTGCCCCTATGGAGTGCCCTGCCACGGCAGAGCAGATGTTGGAACGTCGAAATGAGAATCGCCGGAGGGCCGGCAACTTGCGCGGAGCTCTTTGTGCCGTACTTGCGATTCTGTTGCTCGGCCTTCTGAGTGGATGTTCGTCCGATTCCAAGCCCGCGGAAGAAGCGAAGCCCGAGGTCAAAGGCCCGGAGTTAATTACCGCACGGTCGGCGTTTCAAAAGCTTTATGTGGCGGCGCGAGGCTGGAATCAGGATGCGAAGCCTTACCGTCTTGAGTCCACGGCGACCAGCGATGGCAACGGTCAAGACGGCAAGTGGGCGGTGTGGCGGTGCAGTTTCGCTTCGATAGCGCAGCGCTCGGCAAAGTCTTACACCTGGTCGGGCAGCGCGGCAGACGGGGCGCCGGCGCGGGGAGTGAATCCGGGGATCGAAGACAGTTACAATGCATCGAACTCCTCGATGCAAGTATTCGATATGGCGTTCCTGAAGGTCGATTCAGACCAGGCGTTTGCCACGGCGCAGAAGCACGGCGGCGACAAGATTCTGGAAAAGGCGCCGGATACACCTGTGATCTACGTTTGCGACTGGAATCACAATACGAATGAACTGACATGGCACGTCATTTACGGCGCCACGCGCGAGGGTGCGAAGCTGACGGTAGCAGTGAACGCATCCACGGGCGAGTTCATCCGCGTGGAGAAGTAGGTCTTGCTCCACGCCTCCCAGAGAGTTTCCGACTGGAGAGAATAGAGAATCAAGAGAAGAACGGCGGGAGTTTGCCTTACTGGTTCGCGTCCGCTTCGTGGTTGATCTGGCCCTGGATCTGGGAAAAGAAGCGGTGCAGCGCCTCGGCGGACGCAATGGCCCGATCGAGCGCGCGGCGTTCGCCAAAAGCAACTATGTCCTGCGGGGAATACTGGAGACGAACTCGGTCGGCGGCGCAGTGCGCGCTCAACAGTTCGACGGACGCCGCCGCGAGGTCCGCTCGAAGGCGCACAATGTCGATCTCTCTGTTGGTTTCAGGCACGACCTGCAACTCCTTATGGGATTTTGGGGGTAGCGCAGGCGGGTTCCCGGAACCGAATGGGAGGACTGCGTTTCGCGGTTCCCGCGGAACCCACCCTGCGAGGTCATCAGTTCTTGCTGTGGATATAGTATACAGCGTTAACAATACGCAGTTCAAGTAATTATTTTTGAGTCCTGGAGGCAAAGTGCCGCGGCATCCCGACCCCGAATTGGAACAACGTATTCTCGGCGCGGCCTCGCGCCTATGGGCGCGCGGGGGCGAAAAGGCGCTCACCATGCGCGCGGTGGCCAAAGCCGCCGGCACGACGACGCCCACAGTCTACGAGCGCTATCGCAACCGCGGCGATATTCTGCGGGCCCTGCGACTGCAGACCCGCACCGAACTGTTTGCCGCGCTCAGCTGCACCAGTACGCTGCGGGAGGCCTTCCAAGCTCACCTGGATTTCGCCCTCGAACATAGTTATGCCTACGAAGTCTTGTTTGACGGGGTGGCTCGACCGCCGTCTCTGCACGAGGCCTGGCCCTCATTCAACCTGATGCGCGAGCGCGTAGCTAAACGCCTGGGGGGAAATCCGCGGCAACACACGCGGACCATGCTGGCTGTGTGGTGCTTGATGCATGGAACGGCCATGCTGATTATCCGAGGCGGATTCGAGGGAGTGTTGAGGACGCAGACGATCCATGCATGCCTGGACGCGTTCGATGGAATCCTCGACTCGGCGGCGCGATCCAAGGGTCAGTCAAAACCGAAGTGGCCTTCGAGTCTGATTCTGGGCGAAGGCAAGCAGAGCCGAGTGGGAAATGGGGACGCTCACACCTCTGTGGCAACGTCGAGAGCGAAGAAACCGCAACGGTAACGCGCTCGTCCCATGACACACGAGCGGAGGTCAACCGTCACGCTCCTGCGGAGATTTCACTTCGCAGGTTTCGCGTTGGCGGCAACGCCTTTCAGCCGCTGTAAGGCTTTCACCGCTTCTTCGGACTGCGGTCCGTGGGGCAGGATCTTCAGGTAGTTCTCGTATTCCTTGCGTGCATCGTCGGGCTGATCCATTTTCTCGAGGCACACGGCCAGCCGGAAAGTGGCGAGCGCGTCGTTCGGCTTGTAGAGTAAAGCCTCGCGGTAGCGGTCCGCGGCAGCACGGTAGTTCTTCCGCTCCTTGAAGTAGTAGTCTCCGACCTCAATATCTTTGGCGGCCTTGTGAGGGTTCCAGGGATGGAACTCGGTGACGTCAGCATTGCCGGGCGCGCCGTCCACATCCATCAGGATGTCGGAGCTCTGAGGGTGAGCCTTTTCGTCGTCGGCTGGCGGGCTCAAGTCGATTGGATTCTCTTTGCTTGAACTCTCGCCGTCCTCCACATCGTTCGCGTTGATGCGATCGGAGCGCGGGGGCGCGAGCGTCGGGTTGTGTGGGGTCAGCGGCTTCGATCCGGGTGTCGCGTCGGCTGGCGATTGGGAGTCGGCAGGAGCAGAGGACGGAGCGGAATTCGAGGGAGTGGAGTTCTGGGCCCATACGGCGGCGCTGCATGCGAGAATCAGAATCAGGAGCCTACTGCGCATAGAAACTATTTTACCGCCCTCTGCGTTTCCTCGACATCTTCGGTCTACACGTCCCCTTCTAGCCATGAGTCGAGCGAAAGGCCTGCAGGCATTTGCTCGCCGTTTCGAGTTCGGGGTAGCGGCTTCCCTCTTGTTCGACGAGGTAATACTCGACGCCGCCCACGCTCTCGGCTGCTTGGAAGATTGCTTTCCAATCTGCCTTCCCTTCCCCAAACAGCGTTTTGTAGCCGATGCCGGGGTCCGGAGACCAGTCTTTACAATGGATGGAGCGAATGCGTCCCGGGTTGGCTCGGATCCAGGCAACCGGGTCGGCACCGGCTTCCAGGCAAGTGCCCACGTCTAACTGCAGCATCACCGAAGGCCTCGTGTTCTTGGCGATGATCTCGATGGGACGCTGACCCGGGGCTCCCGTAAATTCGGCCTGATGGTTGTGATATCCGGGCTTGAGGCCGGAGGGCTCGAGAGTCTCGGCGGCGGAATTCAGCTTGTCTGCAATCGCCTTCCAGCCATCGGCGCCGGTTTTGGGGTCGGACCAGGCCAGAACGACATACTTGGTGCCAAGAATAAGGTTCAGATCACGGGCGCGATTGATGTTTTTCGAGTCGAGATAATCCGCGTTGTTGTGGGTAGAGTAGCAGCGCATGCCGAGGTCATCGAGCAACTTGCGCGTCTGCTTGGCTTGCGGCTCGGTCCATTCAAAATACGGGGCGTAGAACTCAACAGCCTGATATCCCATTTGAGCAATGGCGCGGAGCGTGCCTTCGGGATCCTGTTTGAGCGCATCGCGGACGGAGTAGAGTTCCAGGCCAACTGGGATCGAAGTGGACGCAGGCGCACCCCATGCGAGGCTGCGGAAGGCCCAAGGCAACGCCGCAGACAAGGCGAGGAACGAACGGCGGGAGAAAGAAGTCATGGCTGCCATCCTACTCAGCCAATCGGCAAAGGCCAAGTGCAATGGCGGGGAAAAAAGCAGGCCGCTCGGGGGAGGCTTTGAGCGGCCTGGTTGGCGAAGTCCTCCGGGGAGGAGGGTAAACTTTTTCGTCGTCTTACATCGATGACGGATTGTTCTGGCCAGTGGTGGCCGGAGTCGATGTCGGCGTGCTTCCACCCACGGTGTTGGTCATGAGGCGCACATCGACGCGGCGGTTGTCGGCGCGGCCGGACGAGGTCTTGTTCGACTCCACGGGCTTATCCTTGCCGAGTCCGATCACGTAGATCTTGTACGCGGGCACGCTGTACTTGGTGGCCAGGTATTGAATCACGGAGCTGGCACGGCGCTGGCTGAGATCGTAGTTATAGTCTGCCGGGCCAACGGAATCTGTGCCACCCTCCAGAGCAATGATGTAGCCCTTGGTCGAGGCGATGCTGGAGGCGAGCTGGTCGAGGGCCTGCTGGGCTGCGGGCGTGAGGTTGTCTTTGTTGAAGCCAAACTTCACCGAGGTCTCGGCGACGGCGTGATAGTTGTCGAGATTGGCGACCGTGTTGGTCAGGACGCCCACGCGACCGTTAGCGGCATCGGCCATCTGCTGGGCCGACGTTGCGGTCTGTCCGGCGGTCTGTGCCTTCTGCTCGACCTGGTCGGTCTTGGCGTTGACGGCTGCGATGCCGGCCTGGGCACGCGCGTCAACGTCCTTGATGTCCTTGGTGTTCTTTGCGGTCAGGTCATCGAGCTCGTTGGTTTTGTTGATAAGCGGAGTGGTCTGCTGCTTGACATAGTTCTTGCTGGCGCAACCCACGGTGGCGACCATGCTCGCTGCCAGGCAAATCACTAACGAAGTGCGGTTCATAGGGTAAGGCTCCTTGGTAATCGATCTTGTATGTAGCTTGTGGCGCTTTCCGGGTTGCCCCGGGCGCTGCACTGCCAATCTTGATGCCCTGGGAATGACTGATATTGCTTACAAGTTCCGCCTCTGCTTGTGCACGGGAGATGCCAGTTTTCCGAAGGCGGAACGTGCGCGGTAAGTATATACGTTTTCAATATTTTGCGGAATTCTAATCCGAGGGTCAGACCGCCTTACCACCATCCAAAGAACGCAAAGGGAACACAAGGAGTGGAAATTTTATATGGTGGGACTCAGATTGCGGCTTTCCGCCTCAATTGGCCATGGGCGGGCAGAGTAGCGGAATCGTCTCCCTCTTGTTTCGGCGGTAGACTCGGAAATCGGTGGAGTCGACCGTGATCACCGTGTGGCGAGGATAGAGTTCGCTCATGCGAATCAGGCACAGATCGGCAAGGTCGGGCTTGCGGTCGGCGTAGCGCCGAGCCAATTCCTGCAACTGGGGAATATGCCGAGAGCAATCAAAGGCCACGCGTAACAACTCGTCTTCCACCAGAGCCAGCACATAGGCGCTCGATTCCAGGTGGAACGCGGCCTCCGCGAGGACAGCTTCGCAGGTCAGCAAGGGTTCGGTACTCTGCTTGGCGACGTCAAGCGCCCACGAGTGGTATTCATCATTTCGCCTCGCAAAAGCCACGATAAATCCGGTATCCGCAATGGCTTTCATGAGCGGGAGAATCCCTTGCGAGAAGAAACATTCGAAGGACCGCCGCTGATCGCGCCAGCGTGGCGTAGGAATCGTTGCTTGCCTCCGGTGGATCTGGCCGCTTCAAGTTGCTGGCGGATGAGTCTGCCCACAGGAACCCCCGTTTGACGCGACCGTTCTTTGAGCCAAGCCAGAAGCTCTTCTGTAAGACGGATTGTGAGTGTATGACTCATACACAGTAATTGTAACACACCCTCATCCTCGTCATGATCGACTAATATTGAGTAATCCCGCTGATGGACCTTCTTCAGAAAATCCGCACCATTCCCGCCGAGCCCGGCGTGTATCTCTACAAGAATGCCGAGGGCGACGTCATCTATGTGGGAAAGGCGAAGAACCTCCGCAGCCGCGTCGCCAGCTACTTTCACGAAGGACGCTGGGAAGATGCCAAGACCGGAACGCTAGTGCGCGAGGCGGTTGACGTCGACTACATCGTCGTTGCGAACAACAAAGAGGCGTTGGCGCTCGAGAACAATCTGATCAAGCAGCGCAAGCCGCGATTCAACATCCTGCTGCGCGATGACAAGACCTACCCGTACGTGAAGCTCACGCTGGGCGAGCGCTGGCCGCGAGTGTACGTCACGCGGCGGCTCCGCAAGGACGGCAGCGCCTACTACGGGCCGTACTTCCCCGCCAACCTGGCGTACCGGATTGTTGACCTGATCCACCGCAATTTTCTGATTCCTTCGTGCAAGGTCGACCTGACCAGGTTTCATCCGCGGCCGTGTTTGCAGTACTACATCAAGCGCTGCCTCGGCCCGTGCGTGCAGGAACTCACCACGCCCGAGGTCTATCAGGAAGCGGTACGAGACGTGAAGTTGTTTCTGGAAGGACGGCCGACCGATTTAAGCCGTTCCCTGCACTCGCGCATGGAGCAGGCTGCGGCTGAACAAGAGTACGAGCGGGCGGCCCGGTATCGCGATTTGATCTCGACGGTGGAACAGCTGCAGGAAAGGCAGCGGATCGCGGCTGCGGAAGGCGATGATGCGGACGTATTCGGCTATCACTACGAGAATGGGATGCTAGCGGTGAATCTGTTTCACATGCGCGGCGGGAAGATGGTGGACCGGCGAGAGTTTTTCTGGGAGGAACTGCCAGAGTTTCTGGAAGCAGACGCTGTACCTGCTCTTGCGGCTTGTCATCCTGAGCGAAGCGAAGGATCTATGCAACCCGCCGACAGCACCGAGGGTGCCGGCGATTCCATAGGTCCTTCGGCCCGCAAAGTACGCGGGTCTCAGGATGACAAGGCAATTGGTGGAGAGTTTCATCCGGGAGAGTTTTTCTCGGCGCTGCTGAAGCAGGTTTATATTGGCCAGCCTTACGTTCCGCGGAACCTGTATGTGCCCGTCGATTTCGAGGATCGGGAAACACTGGAGGACTTGCTCTCCGAGCAGAACGCGGGCGAAGGTGCCCGTGCCACTCGTGTGCATATTCTTGTACCTCAGCGTGGCGATAAGCGGTCCCTGATCGACCTCGCGGGAAATAATGCGAAGCAGTCTTATGATCAGCGCTTCCGAGTGCTCAAGCCGAATGCGCGAAAAATCCAGGAGGAACTACAGGATGTCCTCAGCTTGCCGGAGTTGCCGAAGCGGATCGAGTGCTTTGACATCTCGCATATACAGGGCGCGGAAACCGTCGCGTCGATGGTGGTGTGGGAAGACGGGAAGATGAAGAAGTCGGACTACCGGAAGTTCATCATCCGCACCGTGGAAGGCGTGGACGACTTTGCGTCGATGCGCGAGGTGGTGGGGCGTCGTTACAAGCGCGTCCAGGACGAAAACAAGCCGATGCCCAGCCTGGTGCTGATCGACGGCGGCCTGGGACAGTTGCACGCTGTCGCAGAAGCGCTCGACTCGCTGGAGATTATCAACCAACCGCTGGCCGCGATTGCCAAGCGCGAGGAGATTCTCTACGTCTATGGACAAGAGAAAGATCCGATCGCTCTTGACCATCACTCGCCTGTACTACACCTGATTCAACTGATTCGCGATGAGGCGCACAGGTTTGCGGTGACGTTCCATCGCAAGCGGAGGCAGATTCGCGATCGTTCGACCGAACTGCTGGAGATTCCGGGCGTGGGTGCCAGCACTACACGGCGACTGCTGGAACACTTCGGCAGCGTGCAGGCGGTCAAACAGGCGGATCCGGCGGCGTTGTCGGCGGTAGTGACGCGGGTGCAGGCCGAGGCCATCAGGAATCACTTCCAGAAATAAACGCTACTTCGGCTCCGGGCTGGAGTTCCCCATGTCGAGGACGACCTTCCAGCTTCCACCCCCCTGCAGTTTCCAGATGCTGGTGTACTTGCCGTATTGCACTACGGGCTTGCCCTCTTTATCTTTGGCGTGGAACTCGTAATTGCCGTAAGTGTAGCCGAGATCGCCGGAGGCGGAGATGTCAGCGCCGACTGGGGTCCATGTAAGGCTGTTATTTTTGTCATCGAGAAAGCCCATGCCCTTGGCGATCTCTGCTTTGCCTTGGATCAACGGCGCGCCGTTAGGGACCTCGACTGAGTCGTCGGCATAGTATGACATGTATCCCTGAGAACCTTTGTCGGCAGCGGCCTTCATGAATTCGGCCTCGAGTTGCTTCAACATCTGAGGCGTGGCTTTCGGAGAAGCCGCCACACTTGGACGGGCGGATGGGGAGCGCGATGATCACGACCAGCAAGGCGATAACAAGAATTGGAAGAAACGATTTCATGCAGCCTCCGACGGATGACGCCGCCATTCTACGCCGCGGAACTGAAAAACCACAGAGGACACGGAGGACACAGAGAAGCACGACGTGAAATTGCAGATCCCGGTCTCCTTGTTTCATCTGTGTCCTCTGAGTCCTCTGTGGTTAAGATTCGAGAGCCTTTGCTACACTAGCGGACATCTCAAATGACGCGAATCCTTGCAGTTTTTCTAATAATTGCCGCGATTGGAACTGGCGGCCTTTCCACTCTTTCCGCACAAACCTCGAATCCTCCCGACATGGCGACTCCGCAGGAAAAGCGCCTGCGAAACGTTCATCAGTTGACCTTCGGCGGACAGAACGCCGAGGCGTATTTCTCCGCGGACGGCAAGAAATTGATCTTCCAGTCGTCTCATGGTGACGTAAAGTGCGATCAGATTTTCGAGATGAACATCGACGGCAGCGACCAGCACATGGTCTCGACCGGTAAGGGACGCACGACCTGCAGCTTTTTCTATCCTGACGGCAAGAAGATTCTTTATGCGTCGACGCACCTGGCAAGCCCGGAGTGCCCGCCGCGTCCAGACTTTTCGAAGGGTTATGTGTGGGCGGTGTATTCCGGGTATGACATTTTCACTGCGAATCCGGACGGATCGAATCTGAAGCAACTCACGAAGACTCCGGGCTATGATGCCGAGGCGACGATCTCGCTCGACGGCAAAAAGATTGTGTTCACATCGGTGCGCAACGGCGATCTCGATATCTATTCGATGGACTCCGACGGTACGCATGTCAAGCAACTCACACACGAGTTGGGATACGACGGCGGGCCGACGTTCTCGCCCGACCGAAAGATGATTGTGTTCCGGGCATACCATCCGAAAACGGAGAAAGAAATCTCCGACTACAAAGAATTGCTGGCGCAGAACCTGATTCGGCCAACATCACTCGAAATATGGACCATGAAGGCGGACGGCAGCGACAAGAAGCAGATCACGAATATGGGCGCAGCAAGTTTTGGTCCGGCATATACGGCAGACGGAAAGCGGATTATTTTCTCGTCGAATTACGATCCAGAAACCCACGCCACCGGCGGCATGGGCAATTTTGAATTGTGGCTCATCAATCCCGATGGCTCGGGACTCGATCGCGTCACCTACAGCGACGGTTTCGATGGCTTCCCCATGTTTTCGCCGGATGGGAAGAAGTTGGTGTGGGCTTCGAACCGCAACGCGAAGGCGCCGCACGAGACGAATATTTTTATTGGGGATTGGGTACCGTAGAACTTGATGATTTCTGATTTTTGAGTGTTTTTTCGAAGCGCTGACTTAGCCCTTCTGGGTTTCTTTTTCGTTCCGAGCCTTAACGGCCAGCCACCCTGCCACCGCCAACATCCCGCACCAGCCCAACACGCGCACCACGGTCGCAATCTGAGTATCGTGGTCCAGGACGCCGAGGCTCGTGAAGATGGCGTGGAAGTCGTGCTCCACAAAGTCCGGATCGCCCGTCGTGACCAGCGGAAGCACTTGGGCGCGCGCGTCGGCCATGTAGGTTGCGGTATAGAGCCAATTTTCGAAGAAGAAGAACAAACAGAACACAAAGCCTGTGGTCTGGCGCTCCGTGAAGAAGTAAGCGGCCAACAAAAACGGAACGAACCACTGCAGCAGCGTGCCGCCCCAGAGGCCGAGCGTGGGACCGAACCAGCCGAACAGATTGTGTCCGCCCTCATGAACGATCAAATTTGCATTGTCGATAAAGAGGTAACCGCCGTGCGCCGAGAACGCATAAGCAAAGAACGCCACGTAGAAGACTAGCCACGCAACCCACGCGGGACGGGAGACGGGCTTCCACGGTTCGTCGAGAATCGATTGGACGCGTTCGAGCATACCCTCGCTGCGATCATACGAGAGCAGATTTGCCAGTTGCAGATTACGAACGTGCCTTGGCTGGCGAGAGAATCCCCAGGACCGTTCGTCGTCGCATGCCGAGGGCGTTTCTTGCTAAAGTGATGGGACGGCGCTGATTTCTATGAAAGTTCGGCAATGGATTACCGCGATTGTGTTGCTCCTGCTGGTGGCCGCGGCCATCGTGGGAATGGTGTGGACGCGGGAGTTGCCGGCTCCGAACGAAGATGCATCCGCAACGCCCGCCACGAGGGTACTCGGCAAAAAGCCGGCAGTAGCGCCACGTCCGCTCGTGGACCAGCGTCCCCTGCAGACTGCGCGGCGTATGTCGGCTCTCGCGGGGACGCCGGAAGAACAGGTGCTGGCGCACCAGGTGGAGAAGGTTGGAGACCACGAAGTCGATCTCGCATTTTTCGACACTCTCCGCACGGCGGAAGAGAATCCCCCATCGCTCTCACCGGAAGCGAAAGAGATTTCCAATCGTAAGAAGAAAGCCGAGCAGGCGCTCAAGGATGACCAGGAAAGCGTTGCGCTCCTGACGCGGAAACTCGCAGCCGCTCCCGAGGCACAGAAGGAAAACCTGCAAGACCAGATCGACGTCGCCAAGGCGCAGATGGATCTGGACCAGGACGAGGTGGACGATGCCACCGAGGATCTGGAGCAGGCGGGTGGTGATCCGCAATCGAAGATCAAGCGCCTGCAGGCGGAGCACGAAGCGGGCGACCACGCGACACCGGTGCCCCTGGGCTCGGCAGCAAGTCCTTACGAACAGGACTATCCAACGCATACTCTACTCAATGTGTTCCGGGCATGGCAGGCATTGCGTGAGAAAAAGGCTCAGCTACTCCAGGCGCAGGAGGAAAGCAGGAGCAAGCAGCAGCGCTTGAACCAGCGCCACGAAGTCCTGACCGCGCAGGTACAGAAAGACAGCGATAATCGCGAGGCAGCCAAGCAACAGGCAAAGGGATTCACCAAAGGCAGCCAGGCTGAGAGCCGCGAGGACTCGAAGGCCGCGGCAAAGACCGCGCTCGATTCTCTGAAGCAATATACGCGAGACCAGAAGAATCTGGCCGACCTGGGACGGCGGGTGCAGGACGAGCAGGAACTGACCGACGCGTACGCGAGTTGGATCGCGCTGGTTGAGACCCGCGAGCGGACGGCGCTTCACCACATGATTGAGGCTCTGCTGTGGATTCTGTTGGTTCTGGTGGTGGTGTACGTGGCCGACCGGGTGATCGACCAACTGTTCACTGGCATGACCGCAGAGAATAAGCGGGTCGACACCCTGCGCGAGGTCGTGAAATTTGCAGCGCAGGCGGTGGGCGCGATCGCGATCTTGTTCATTATTTTCGGCATGCCGACGCAGACGACCACGATCCTGGGCCTGGCGGGCGCAGGGTTGACAGTGGCGATGAAGGACTTCATCGTTGCCTTCTTTGGATGGTTCGTGCTGATGGGGCGCAACGGCATCCGCGTGGGCGACTGGGTGGAGATCAATGGAGTAGCCGGAGAGGTCGTCGAAGTCGGACTGCTCAAGACAATTTTGCTCGAAACCGGCAGTTGGACGGATGCGGGGCATCCCACGGGACGCCGCGTGTCGTTCGTGAACAGTTTCGCCATCGAAGGACATTTCTTTAACTTCACGACCTCCGGACAGTGGATGTGGGATGAACTACAGGTTCTGATTCCCGCGGGTCAGGATCCCTATCCGATCATCGACGGCATCCAGAAACTGGTGGCGAAGGAAACAGAAGCGAACGCGGGCAAGGCCGAAGCGGAATGGCGCGAGGCGACCACGCGCTACCGGGTGCAGGCGATTTCGGCGGTACCGGGCATCAATGTGGTTCCGACCGCGGCGGGGATCGAAGTGCACGTCCGCTACATCACACGAGCCAATGAACGCCACGAAGCGCGCAAACGTATGTACGAAGCAGTAGTGGCAATGATGCACGGACGGCGAGAAGCGGTGAATCAGTAGAGAGTCTGGCCGGGAGCCCGAGTTTCGAGTTTCCGGCCTCCGTTTTGCGACCTTAGCTCTGAATAGGGTTCGAGTTTCCTTTCCGATCTGCATGTCTGACAACAACCAACCGTTAGGTACGCTGATTGTGACCGGCGCCAGCCGCGGGATTGGTGCGGCGCTTGCCCTGCTCGCGGGCGAGCGCGGGTATGCGGTTGCGGTGAACTACGCGACCGGAGCGGCGGACGCTGCGGCAGTGGCAAAAGAGATCATGGCCGGCGGAGGGCTGGCCGTCGCGATTCAGGCCGACGTCGCCCGCGAAGAGGACGTCGTGCGTTTGTTTGAGACCGCGGAGAGCGAACTCGGACCGATCAAGGCGCTCGTGAACAATGCTGGTGTGACGGGGGGATTCGCACGCGTGGAGGAAGTGTCGAGTGCGGCCCTCGCAAAGGTACTATCGGTCAACGTAAGCGGGACTATCCTTTGCTCGCGCGAAGCGGTGCGGCGGATGTCGACGAAGCACGGGGGCACCGGAGGCGCGATCGTGAACATCTCTTCGATCGCCGCCCGCACTGGGGCCCCCGGAGAGTGGGTGCATTACGCAGCGTCGAAGGGTGCGATCGACAGCTTCACGATCGGGCTGGCGAAAGAAGTAGCCACGGAAGGCATTCGCGTGAATGCAGTGTCGCCTGGATTGGTAGAAACCGGACTGCACGCGGCCAACGGCGAGCCGGGCCGGCTGCAGCGGCTGATGGGAACGATTCCGATGGGCAGGCCAGGCCTGCCGAACGAGGTCGCGGAGGGAGTGCTGTGGCTGTTATCGCCGGCGGCATCGTTCACAACGGGCGCGATTCTGGAAATTGGTGGGGGACGCTGAGGAGGAGTCGTTCTCAGTTTCGGAACTCAGTTCTCTGAACGGGCGTTACTTCCGAAATCTTTTCTGCAAGTATGCCTTAATCTTTTCCGGCAGGCGCGAAGCATGCAGAATGTCGCGCAGTTGCGCGGGCGGCAGGCGACGGGCGAATTCCAGTGCACGAGCCATAGGTGTGTATTCATTTCGCAACAGGGCCATTCGAATCTCAGGACGCAGCGACCACTTGGCGTGATGGCAGACGACTTTGACAAATGCCGGCGTGGCGACTGGGCGCAGCAGCGCCTTGACAATGGCGGCTTCCGAAAGCCGTGGACTCTCCAACGCGGTCTGCCAAACCCGCGCTTCCCTGTCCAGCAGTAAGGCGGCGGCCACCATGGCCGAAGACCGGCGCGCCAGCGCAATCCGCTCACCCAGGGTGATCGAGGCGAGGCGCGAAACCAGCAGTTCGTCGGCAACCCGTTTCAGATCGGCAGCCACAGCAGGGATCAACGAGAATTGCATGAGATCGAAGGTGTAGAGTTCCCGGATCAGGCGCAACGCAATCGGTCGCGGCGCGCGAGGATGAGCAGCCAGGGCTACACGAACCTTTCGTGATTTCAACACGACGGGATTGCGGCTGATCCGCTCGATCACTTCGGCCGGCAGGTTGCGATCTTTGACGGCAGCGAGAGCGAGATCCGCGGTCAGACCATGTTCAGAGGCGTCGATAGTGGGAGATCCGGAACCGGGAGCCGACGCTGGCGGGAGCTGCGGCTCAATCGGATTCTCCATTTCCGACTTCATGCGACATCCCCCGTCGAAAGGACTGTCCGCGTCGCTCTAAGTGCCTCGACGCGCCATCCTGAGCGCTCCCTCGACAGGATCCACAACCTGCGGATTCACTTCCACCCGCGAGTCGAGCGCGCGAAGTTCATTGTAAAAAACCTGCCGCACCACTGGCGCGTGACGAAAGACGCCGCCAGTCATGGCCACACGGACGGGATCGGCATGCTCCTTCGCGAAGAGCCGGCGAATTACCACCAGCGCAACATCGGCGAGTTCCCTGCCCGCCCGAGTAAGAACGTGAGTCGCCAGTTCGTCGCTGCTGGCACTCACCGCCGGAAAGAGAGCCGCAAAGTCAGGAGGAGGAATCGAGTTTGCTGCGCGGGCAAGATCGGCGAGCGCACTCACGCCCCAGACCTTGCAGACGGCTGCGGCCAGAGGAGAAGCTTGCGGCGATTTGCTCTCCGGTCTTGCATCGCGCGGATCCGACGCCCGCAGAATTGCACTGATGGCGGCGCGTCCAATCCAATGCGCGGAACCTTCGTCCCCGATGGCAAATCCCCAGCCTCCAGCGCGGAGGGTCGTTCCTTGCGGGTCGCGGCCATACGCAATGGAACCCGTGCCGGCGATGACAACGACGCCCGGTCCGGCGTCGAAGGCAGATTCCAGAGCGATTTGCATGTCGCCGACCACATCGATGGGCGGGTTCAGAATCTCCGCCAGACATCGGCGCACGACCTCTGCCAATTCCGGACGCGCGGCTCCGGAACCGCCAACGCAGGTCCGCACCACTTGCGCAGGAGTAATGCCGGCGGCGGCACATGCCTGGCGCACCGACTGGTGCAGGGACTCGCGGGCTTGCGCTTCCCCGACGCGGACGATGTTGCTTGGGCCTGCTGTCGCGGTGGCGAGCAGTTGCGATTCGTCGCCTACCGCGCAGGTGGTTTTGGTGCCGCCGCCGTCGATGCCAAGAAAGTAGCGCACGTTTTATTTCTAACACAGAGCCCTTGCGGATTGCCCCACGTGCGTGCACGGCTTGCGTGGGGACTATAGAGTCTCACTCGCGCAATCGGTGGATTGCTCCCATAATTAGTAGCTGTTCAGCCCACACACCCATGACATCGAAAGTTCAGATTACGGAACTCAACAACAGCGGCGATGCGCGCGGCGTCAGCTTCTCGGCGCCTGCCGAGGCGCTCGCCTTTGTAGGCCGCATGGCGGACGTGCATCTAGCGTCGACCGAGCCGGAGGCCGTGCGCGGCAATCATTATCATTTGCGCCGCCGCGAAGCGATCGTCGTTATGCCGGGGCCGAAGTGGTCCTTCCACTGGGACGAGGGCGAGGGATCGACCGCTCAACATCGTGCGTTCGATGGTGGCCGCGCCGTGCTGATTCTGGTCCCACCGGATGCTTCGCATGCGATGCGGAACGATGGGCACAGCACTTTGTGGTGGATGGCAATCTCCTCCGAAACCTACGATCCTGCAGAAAGCGTAGCCCGCAAGGTGGTGTGAGCCTCCGGCACTCTATGGGTCTGAATCGTTTCGATTTCGCGATCATCGCGCTCTACCTGGCAGGCATCACGCTATTTGGGCTGCGCTTCCGCAAGAAGCAGCACTCGTTGCGCGATTATTTTCTGGCCGGGCGCGATATTCCGTGGTGGGCAATCGCGCTATCGATTGTCGCGGCCGAAACCAGCACGCTGACGATCATCAGCATTCCGGGCCTCGCCTACGACACCAACTTCACATTTCTTCAAGTCGTGATGGGATACGCGGTGGGGCGCGTGGTCATCAGCTTCGTGCTGCTACCGCACTACTTCCGCGGCGATCTCTACACGGCATACGAACTGATCGAACGGCGCTTCGGGAAAGCGCTGCGCTCCCTGACTGCAGGATTGTTTCTCCTGACGCGGGCCGCGGCAGAAGGCGTGCGCGTGTATGCCGTATCGATCGTGGTATCGATTGCGCTGGGGACTGGCGAAGTTGCCTCGATCGCCATCATCACTGCATTGACGGTCATCTATACGTTTGAGGGTGGCCTCGCGGCGGTGATCTGGACCGACGTTGTGCAAACCGCAATTTACGTGGGCGGAACGCTCGTGGGGCTGGTGACCATTCTGCATCTCGTACCGGGAGGATGGAGCGCGATTCATGCCGCTGCGGCCGGTGCGGGCAAACTGCAGGTGTTTGATTTCACCCCCAACTTCTGGATTCCCTATACCTTCTGGGCGGGAGTGATTGGCGGGGCCTTCCTGACGACGGCAAGCCATGGAACAGACCAACTCATCGTACAGCGCCTGCTGGCCGCGCGGGGGCAGAAACAATCGGTAACGGCGCTGCTCTCCAGCGGCGTCGCGGTCCTGTTTCAATTCGCCCTGTTTCTGATGGTCGGCATCATGCTGTGGGCGTTCTACCGAGTGCCGTCGGCATCATTTGGAGCCTCGGACCGGATCTATCCAACGTTTATTGTTACGCGAATGCCGCATGGAATTTCGGGACTGCTGATTGCGGCGATCCTGGCGGCGGCGATGTCGAACTTGAGCGCGGCGCTGAATTCGCTGTCGTCAACTTCGATTCTGGATTTCTACGTTCGGCTGCGACCGCTGGCCGATGAGAAGACGAAGATGCGTCTGTCGCGGCTAGCTACGCTGGCCTGGGCATTGGTGCTGTTCGGGCTGGCGTTGATCGCTCTTCAGAGAGTGGGACGGGTAGTGGAGGTAGGGCTCCAGATCGCGTCGGTAGCGTACGGGGCGCTGCTCGGAGTATTTCTGCTCGGCGTGCTGACCCGACGGGCGAGTCAACGCGGGGCGATGGTGGGGATGGCCTGCGGCTTTGGCATGGAGCTGTACTTGTGGCTGGGAACTCACGTCCCATGGACGTGGTGGGTGATGATTGGAACAACTGTAACCTTCGTGGTGGGTTGGATGGCGAGCGCAATCGCCGGCGCGTCCGCCGAACAGCATGAAAGGCAGTCAAGCTGACTGGGGACCGAAGTCATCGAAATAATTGCAGTTTGGGGCGAGACAAGATGTTATCCACCGGGTTGGTATAAGAAGCTGTAAGAACAAGCGACGGTGCGAAATGACGAAGATCCATGGACTCAGCCGATACGCCCTTGCACTATTGGCTTTGCCCTGTTTCTGTGTCGCCCCCGTAATCGCGCAGTCGGACGCGCCACAATCCCAAACGCAATATCCGGCTCCCACTCAGAAAAGCGGCGCCTCTACAACCAAGCTGGTAGGGCAGCCCGCGCCAGAACTACCCACCGAGGCGCAGGAGTCAACTCTGACCATCCACCAGGACGTACGGCGGGTAATCATCGACGTAATGGTGCGGGACGCCAATGGCAAGCCGGTGCACGGACTCACGGCCAACGATTTCTCCATCACGGAAGACAAACAGCCGCAGCGCATTCTTTCGTTCGATGTCTATGACTTTGATAAGGCATCAATTTCCCGGGCGCCGAATGCACCTCCCTTGCCACCCGGCGTCTTCGGGAACATTCCCAAAGTTCCAGAGCGCGGGCCGCTTTACGTGATGCTGCTCGACCTGGTGAATACGGAAACGGCCGACCAGATGATGGCCCGGCAACAGGTGCTGAAGTTCATCAAGAACAAGCCTGCCGGCACTCGATTTGCCGTTTTCATCACGACTGACAAGCTCTATCTGGTGCAGGGATTCACCGAAGACAAGGACCAGTTGTACGCCGCACTGAATCCCAACCGTCCCAAGAGCCATGTTCCGAAGGTTTTCCTCCTAGCTCGCAACTATGGCTACGGCAACCCCTACACCGCTGTCGACATGCTGACCCACATCGGCGAATATCTGGATGGCATTCCGGGTCGCAAGAATTTGATCTGGGTGGCTGGAGCCTTTCCCCTGTCAGGTTCGCCTGAGGAGGGGAATTCCCCGTTGTCGGACCTGATCAAAGCGGCAATCAATGCGCTGGCACAGGCCCAAATCGCAGTCTTTCCAGCGGATGTGAGCGGGGTCGACCCGAATCCCGCCGCAGGCACGTACGTCGCGAGCAAAGCAGCGGAGGAGGAGATCGCCTCCCTTACCGGGGGCCGTGCGTTTTACAGCGACAACGGCTTAGTGGACATTCTAAACACGGATACCGAAGATGGCGGGAACTACTACACCCTCACCTATTCCCCACCGGCGTATACCAATGATGGAAATTGTCACAACATCGCGGTGAAGCTGGATCAGGAAAAGTATCAGCTGTCGTACCGGCACGACTACTGCCGCGTTCCTCTGGTTTCTACTGCGACAGGGGAGGACCAGAGCAATGGAAAGTCTGCGGCGGTCGCCGTTCCGCTTCAGGCGGGCGATGTGCTGCAAGGCAATATAAAGCCAGGAGCGCCAATGCTGCACGATCTGGTGTTCTCGGCGCATTTGCGGACCGAGAGCGGAGTCGTAACGGCGACGCCAACGCAGATGGTGCTCCTTGAGGAACAATCGGCGTTCTACCGCACCCACAGCAGGAGCCGGCCGCTCAAGCCACTGCCTCCGGTGAAGGTTCAGACCTATACGGTCGACTATCGCGTCCTCGATCCGCAATTCAAAATGGCGGCAGAGCATGGCGGACCAAAAGCCACGCTAGAATTTGCCGTGGCGGCGTTCGATGAAGATGGCAAGGTGCTGAATGGCATCGTGAACGATGGAGTACCGGAGGAATCTACGCAGCCGGCGGAAAACAAGGCGGGGCTGTACCGGTTGCACCAGTCGTTGATCGTTCCGGTAGGTGCGAAGTCGATCCGGGTCGGGGTGCGCGACCGCATGAACGATCGCATGGGGACTCTGGAAGTGCCGCTCCCGCTGGCGCCGGAACCAGTGCGGCAGGCGTCGTCGGCGCACTAGCAGCGGCTTTAGAACAGGTTCGTTTCGGGACTCCAACTCATTGTTGCTCCCGTTTTCTCCGCACCCTAAGCCACCGCGGAGTAGTGTTTTCCTGAGGTGCCAATGTGATTCGCGGAGAGCCGCAAAGATCGCGAAGATGAACCAAGGACACTGAGAGAAGCCGAACTCGACATCTTTCAGCGTTCTCTGCGACTTTTCTCAGCGAACTCTGCGGTTAAGAGCTTTCGCGCTCACTCGCGTATACTGGCTCACTTCGACCATGCCGGAGCCAGCCACTTCTCGTCCCGAACTCTCCCGCGACCTGGGAGTGAGCCACGCGTCCGCAGTGGTGGTGGGGACCATTATCGGCAGCGGCATTTTTCTTGTGCCGGCGGAAATGATGCAGGCCGTGGGCTCGGCCAGACTTGTATATCTCGCGTGGATCGTGGGCGGATTGCTTTCGTTTGCCGGAGCGCTCACCTACGCGGAACTCGGAGCGATGAAGCCGCAGGCCGGCGGCGAGTACGTTTACGTTCGCGATGCGTACGGCCCCTTGGGCGGCTTTCTTTACGCCTGGACGTGGTTCGTAATCGCCAAGCCCGCCTCGATCGCAACCGTAGTCACGGGTCTGGTGCGAATTCTCGGAACATTTCCAATCTTCTCGTTCTTCTCGAACAACGCCATCAGCGCTCCTTTTGCCGTCACCTGGGGACAGATGTTTGCCATCGCGGCCGCCATCCTCATTTCCTTGCTCAACTACCTTGGGGTGAAAAAGGCGGGCGAGTTTCAGCTAGTGTTTACTATGCTGAAAGTGGCGATCATCCTGGGGATCGTGGTGGTCTGCTTCAGCGGATTCGGCAACGCATCCGGCCGAGGATGGGCTAACTTCGCCAGTACGTTTGCGGGAGCGAAAGGCGGGATTGCCGGCTTCATGGCCGCGCTGGTAGCGGCCCTTTGGGCCTACGATGGATGGAACGACTTGAACATGGTGGCGGGCGAGGTGAAGCATCCTGAGCGCAACATCCCAATTGCGCTGATCGCGGGCGTGGCTACCGTCGGAGTACTCTACATCCTGGTCAACGCTGGGGTGCAGTACGTGCTCCCGGCCAACGCGATTGCAGCTTCCCCGCGTCCGGCATCGGATGCCGTGGCGCTAGTGATGGGGCGCATGGGAGCCAGCATTGTTTCAGCGGGCATGGCGATCTCAATGCTGGTCACGCTGAATGGCACGATCATGAGTGGGGCGCGCGTGCCATTTGCGGTGGCGAGAGATGGATATTTTTTTCGAGCGCTGGCGGAAGTGCATCCCCGGTTTCACACGCCTTCGGTTGCGATCGTGGTCCAAGCGTTGCTTTCGATTGTGCTTTTGCTGCTGGGAGCTAATTTCCGGCAGTTATTCTCCCTGGCAATTTTCGCGGAGTGGCTGTTCTACATGATCGCGGGCAGCACGGTATTCGTATTCCGCGTACGCCAGCCGCAGGCGCCGCGTCCATATCGCATGTGGGGCTATCCCTTTGTGCCGGCGGTCTTCATCGTCGTTGCCGCCGCGCTCTTGTGCTACACCTTCTGGAACGAACGGCCAAACTCATACTTCGGATTGCTCTTGATCCTCGGCGGAATTCCGGTGTTCGCGGTTTTCTCTTATTTGCGGCGCAGACGAAGCACAAGCTCCTAGCCGCAGAAGAAACGATGCAAGCCCACGAACTCCGCAGTGAAAAACCCCTTCGAGCCCGATCCGTTTCTTTCTCTGTTTTCCACCGGTCCTTCCCTGTTTCTCCCCTGTTTCGTCGGATCACGGAGAGGGGACACTGGCTGCAACTGCCCGTCCCACGCCCGTTTTGGGCCGATTCCCCAAAAGTGCGCCTCTGAAGTTACCTAAGGTCAAGAGCCGTTGACACGTTTACCCCCTGTCCTATCTCCCGTATTTTTAAGACTCCAAGGCTCGGTCTTCTCCCCAATCGGGCACCCTATGGAGTGACATTGCATGGCAACGGCTTACCGCGGCTTTCAACTCGGACTACTGCCCGAACGCAAGGTAAACAAACGGGCTCTGGCGACCGCCTATGGAATCGTGGCGCTGGTCCTGCTCATCGTTATCAACCTAGGGTTGATCCTTCCGGAAAAGCTGCAGATGGTGCAGTACCACGTGACGGAACTGATTCCGATGCCCTCGTTACGCCCAGAGCCGGAGCCGATCAAGGTGGTGAAGCCAGAAATCCATCCCAAGCTGCTGCCCGCAGTGAAGCTCCCGGTTTTTGAGCAGCCCAGGTTAATCGTACCGAAAGAAGTCCGCCGAGAAGCGCCGCAGCCGGTGGAAGCGCCCGAGGTTGTAGTCAATCAGTTCAAGGCTCCGGAAATAAAAGTGGCGGCGGGCGGGGCTCGTCCGCAACTGGTGCATACGGGAGATTTTGGCGGCAGTTCGCAGAAGCCGACCGTGAACGCAGCGGTTGAAAAGGTTCAGACGGGCGGCTTTGGCGATCCCAATGGCTTAAAGGGTGAAGGCAAACAGGGCGCGAAATTGTATGCCGCCCAGGCGGGCGGTTTTGACATGCCTGCGGGTCCGGGACAAGGCAATGGATCGGGCGGAGCCAAGGGAATTAAGGGCACGGTGGCCAGCGCGGATTTCGGCAACGGCATCGCGACCGGAGGAAAGGGTGACGGGCGCAGCAACGGGCAGGGCGTGGCGACCGGCGGATTCGGATCGGAGCAGGTGGTGCACGGTGGACCGAAGATCGCGCAGGCGGATTCCGGCCCGGCGAGCACTCCCGTGGAAATCACATTCAAGCCGAATCCGGTTTACACCGAGGAAGCACGCAGCCTGAAGCTGGAAGGCGAAGTGCTGCTCGAAGTGAGTTTCTCCGCGAACGGCACATTACATGTGAATCGCGTGGTACGCGGTCTAGGTCACGGGCTGGATGAAGCCGCGATCGCTGCCGCCAACAAGATCCGGTTCAAGCCCGCGTTGCGCTCCGGACAACCGGTGGATTCCACGGCGGTGGTTCACGTGACGTTCCAGATGGCGTACTGAAGACTTTTGGCGAAGTAACTCTGGCAATTGACCAGTCCACGGAAACGGTTCGGGTACCGAAAACTGGTTCAAAGAAACTTGGAGAAAAGAGTCATGCGTACTTGGAAAGCGATCCTCACTGC
The DNA here is from genome assembly GCA_963709025.1 of uncultured Acidobacteriaceae bacterium. Taxonomy (GTDB): domain Bacteria; phylum Acidobacteriota; class Terriglobia; order Terriglobales; family Acidobacteriaceae; genus Sulfotelmatobacter. The sequence goes on along the minus strand of CAVPVE010000041.1, from coordinate 61,811 downwards.
GGCTCTGCTGGCATCGATGAGCGCGGCCGCACAGCAAGCGGCGAAAACTCAGCCGTCCGCACAGCCGCCTGCGCCCGATGCGACGCAGACAGCGCAATCATCTCAGCAGGCTGGCCAGGCAACACAGCCAGCGCAAGCGCAGAGTGCGCAGCCGGCGGCGGCACAGGCGGTTGCCATCGAGCAACCGGCCCCAGCGCCAGCGCCAACCACCATGGATCAGGTCGTGAACCTCTTCATCCAACGCGAGCATGGTCTGATCAAGATGCTCTCGAACCGCACGCCGGTGGTCGAGACCTATCTGCAGAATCTGACGGCCGACCCGCAACTCGGCCCGGTCCCGAGCGCGGATCACTACTTTCTCGGACGCATGGACATGGGAGAGACGGTCGACCGCAAAGATTATCTGAAGGAAGAAGATCGCAGCATGCAGTCGCGCCTGTTGGGCGGCTTTGGCAAGCTCTATAAGGTCCAATACCAGCCCCTCGGTTTCTCGTGGATGGTCTATGCCGACCGCACCGACTTCGACCGCGAGCACTATGACTTTCACTATGCCCGCCGCGAATTTCTGGGTGACGTGCGCTGCCTCGTGTTCGATGTAACGCCGAAAGCGAAATCGGGCCGGGGCCGCTTCCTGGGCCGAATCTGGGTCGAAGATCAGGGATTCAACATCGTGCGCCTGAACGGAACGTATTCTCCGGCGCCGCGCAACGCGATGTTCTTTCACATGGACAGCTGGCGCCTGAACCTGATTCCGGGTTACTGGGTTCCATCGTTCATCTACAGCGAAGAAGGCGACTTCAGTGCAGGAGTGAAGAACAAGCTGGCGTTCAAGGCACAAACGCGCATTTGGGGCTACGACCTGAAGAAGGGTGGCAAAGACGACGAACTAACTCAGATCCGCGTGGACAGCGTGACTGACGAGAGCGCGGCCGCGCAGGATGCCTCTCCTCTGCAGGCTGAGCGCGTGTGGCAGCAGCAGGCGGAAGACAACGTCGTCGAGCGCCTGACCAGCGCCGGATTGCTCGCGCCCGATGGCGACCTCGACCGCATTCTCCAGACTGTCGTAAACAACCTGGAGGTCACCAACAACATCGATCTGCCTCGCCCGGTACGGACGCGCGTGCTGCTCACTTCCCCGCTGGAAACCTTCAGCGTGGGCAACACCATCGTGATCAGTCGCGGATTAGTGGATGTTCTTCCCGATGAAGCCAGCCTGGCTGCTGTCCTCTCGCATGAACTGGCGCACATCGTGCTTGGCCACAACCTGGGCAGCAAGTACGCATTCAATGACCGCATGCTGTTCTCGGACGAGGGGACCTATCAGAACCTCGGCTTCAAACACATTCCGGAAGAAGAGACGGCTGCCGACAAGAAGGCCGTCGAACTTCTGAAGAACTCGCCCTACGCGCAGAAACTGGACAACGTGGGCTTGTTCCTGAAGGCGCTGCAGCTGCGCGCTCCGCAGCTGAGCGCTCTGCTGACCACGCACTTGGGCAATCCTCTGGCGGAAAACGGAACAGTCATCCGTTTGTCAGCTCTCGAAACACAAGGGCCGGCGCTCGACAACGCGAAGCTCGATCAGATCGCTGCTTTGCCTTTGGGCGGCCGCGTGAAGATCAATCCTTGGGACGACAAGGCAGAAATGGTGAAGGCAGCTCCGGTCGCCATCACCTCGGCGCGTGACAAAATGCCGTTTGAAGTCACGCCCTTCTTCCCGCGGTTGATCCGGTACAGTTCGGGCGCCGCTGCTCCCGCTGCGGCTCCGGCTACTTCTGCCGCCAACAACGGTTCGGGCAACTAACGCGCAAGCATCAACTCCAAGTTGTCAGCGTTATATTCCAAGTTGAACTAAGACGTGGGCCGGGATCCGGAACTTCCTTCCGGGATACCCGGCCTTCGTTTTTGGACAGAACCTCCTGCCACACTGGATTCAGACGGTCAGCTCGAAACAATTACTGTGGTTTAGGATCGTCTCGACCGGTCGCGGCCTTGGCGATGGCTTCCAGTTCCTTCGATCGCTCCTGGCGGCGGAGTGCCTCCAGTTCGCACAGCTTCTCGTGGCGGAGTTCCTCCAGGTCCCGTCTCTCTTCCCGCCAGATTCTGAACTTCTGACGCAACGAAGATCGCTCGGATGCGAGCTTGGCTTTCTCCTTTTCCGCCCGTTCGGCGCCTCTCTCCGTTTTCAGCGTGGCCCATTCTTGTTTTCGGAGGGCGAAGCGCATGTACATTTCCTGCTCGCGCTCGTCCTCGAGTTGACTAATCAGCCGCCGGTTGGAAGCGACGACGTCGACCAGGGCGCTCGTTGTCCAGGCGAAGGTGAACAATCCGGAAATGCCAATGACGGCGCTCATGATTCGCCAGTGCTCCCCTACGTCGACCCTGCCCATGCCAAGCGTGGTGTAGCAATTGGCACAGTAGTAGATCGCATCGTAGGCCTTCACAATCAAACCCATTTGAGTAAGGGCGAAGGACCAGATTACGACTTCCAGAAGATGCAAGATGAGCATGAGGAGGACGGACCATCCGAACAGGAACGAGGCCGTAACAAGATGGGGACGCTCCAGCCACAGACGTCGCTCGCCGCGGTGCTGCAGGACTTGGATCCAGTGCAAACCGGAACCATGGAACAGCGCGATGAAAACCAAAATGAACGCGCCGATCCCCAGCGCCGCCAGAGGTTTGAACTCATCCGGAATCTTAGCCAGGAGTGTCGGAATAGGTCCCCACAGTCTGCGGTCGTCGTCTGCCTCTGTTCTACAGGCTAGGGTGTATGGCAAATTCAAGGTGCGCACAACTGTCGCTTTTGACAGGCGCGGCCAAGCTCTCCTGGATGGACCGGCAAATGGGCAATGCAGGGATCCGTCATCATTTCAAGCGCTTGCACGATCGATTCGTGCCTTACTGTTGTCTTCCCCTTTCTACCTGCCAGCGATGCCCTTATTCTGCAGGATTCTGACGACGACCCGGCGGTTCTCGGCCTGTCCCTCCACCGTGGCATCAGGCGCCACCTGACTGCTCGTCCCCATTGCGCCGGGCGCCAAAACATTCGTCAATGGTATGTTCCCTTGTTGTTCGAGAAATTCGAGAACATGGTCGGCACGTTCCGCGCTTAGTCTTTGGTTCAACGCGGCGCTTCCCACCTTCGATGCATACCCTTGCACTTGAATGATGAAGGCAGTGATGCCTTTGGCCTGCTGCGCTAATTGCAAGAGTTTAGGTTTATACTGCGCGTCAATCTCAGTACTGCCATTGGCGAAGTAAACCGTCGTCTCTCCCAGGATGTTGTAATCTGCCAGCTCACCGAAGCGTTTATTATCGGCAACAATGGCCGCCTTGTTCGCGGCGATCGCGGCCAGGTTGGCGGCCGTCTGCTGCTGCTCGGCCTGCAGTTGCGCCTGTTGTTGCTGCAGTGCCGCTTTCTGGGCCTGAATTTGCTGCTCGCTCTGCTGGATCTGCTGCTGGTTCGCCTCCGCCTGTTGCTCCGTCGGCGCTACGCCAGCCTGTATATCTTCGGCATTCCTGAGGTCGTCACCTTTGAACTTCACGGTATCCGCGACCAACTGGTTCTGCGCGTTGTACGCCCCTTGCACTTGCACAGGAAGGCCCGGGATCAGCGCCGTAACACCCATCTCTTTCTTACGAACTTTCAGCAAACCCTGCACCTCGTCCACTTCCGTGGAAGGTGTGAGAAGCACAACCACGTTGCCGGAAAATTGCGTCCGCACGGTCATGGTCGCGCCGCTTCTTCCGTTGATCACTCCCTGCAGATTTTGCCCTGCGGCCATACCGCAGAGCAGTACAAAAACCGACAGGGACGTAGTCGCGATAGAAACGATTCCTTCCGCACGTTTTCTGCTCATAATCTTTCACTCCTGTTCATGTATCGAGACTTCCGCCTTGCGTCTTGTCAAACGTCGCCGGTGTCACGCCTCACTTGGCAGTAGAGGCAACCGTCTGTTTCCTGGGCGCTTCGGTCTTCGCAGCCATCTGCTCGGGATGCCCTTGCACCAGTTGGTACCCGGTGTTCCCGCCCCCCGGATACACCTCCGACAGGGCTAGCACGTTCTTGTACTTATTGAAAATGAGGTGACTACCGCTCTGACCATCGGGTTGAGAGGAGTTCGCGTCCACTATCACCGTAGGATTGCCATTGACGCTGGATATCTCGAGAACCGTTTGACCGGCCCCCGGTACCGGTCTGATTACATAGCTCCCGGCATCGAGAGTAGTGTTGGCGACGGTAAACGGCTGCGACACCTTGAAATCAAGCTGGTTCATGATTTGAGCACGGCCCGTGCACAGTCCGATTGTCAATACACTCAGCGCGATCAACGACGATTTTTCAAAAAAGCTTTTCATAGAGCCTCCCTTCGATTTCATGGTTCCGTTGCGCAGAATATTGTCGGGTCCACACAAAGTCCACTAGCACTTTTGCCAAGGGCGCTATATTCATGGTGCAGGTAGTCTTGTGTTGCACGAGGACACCGGCAGGAAGAACATTGGCGAGGTGCTTTCCCGCATCCCTAAGTCTGAGGACTCAGGAATCTACTCGTGCGCATGGAGTGGCTACGACGAAATGACACAACGCTATGCTTATCGCTTGCTCGTACTGTTATTGCTGAGCCCGGCCATGCTCACGAGCCAGGATTCTCAACCGGACTTCAACGCTTTCTTTGCCAAGTTCGAGGCTGCCGTGGCCCAGAAGGATACCGCCACGTTGACACCCCTGATGATGCCTGGCTTTGATTTCATTCGGGCTCAGAATGTATCGCCGGCGGATGTTTTCAAAGGACTGGACGCCGACGGCGGTCTGCAGTGGACCAACTTACGGCAGTCGGTCCAAGGACAGCCCATCCCTTACCAATCGCAAGGCTCGAACGCTCTTGCGCGCGTGTTGCAATGTACGCCCACCGACCGAATATATAGCTGTTTCGTGATCTTTCAACAGGACGCGCACCATCGCTGGCGCTGGAAGAGCATGATCATGCCCACAAGATAGCCGTCGCGCAGTCGCGGATTCCTCTGTTTTCCGAAAAACAGTTCCTAAACAATGACGCTATTTTTCCTTGCGGAGACTGTCCGTTTTGACAGTTTTCGAAGGCCGCACTTAGCGATAGAGTTGCCCACAATTTCTGGAGGACAGCATGTCAAACAACGAACCCACCTATTGCGCCCACCTGCCTTGCCGTTGCGTTGTGCCCGAAGGTCAAAAGTACTGCAGCCAGTCGTGCGCGGACGCGGGATCGAATGACGTCGAGATTGCCTGTGAGTGCGGCCACTCGCCTGGTTGTGCGCTCACAGTAGCGGACAAATCGGTCGCCTAACATCGTCTAGCGGATCGCGCGCAACCAAACGCCGGTTTCTACAGGTCTGTGACTGGACGATACAGAATCTGCGGCTCGCCAGGAATATTGGCTGCAGTTTCCTGCCTTGCTCATTCCGAGAAGGCGGCCGCGGCGTCCTATCACCCTTTTTCCACAGTTTTCCACAGCGAGAATTCGAATTCGTGTGACGAACAACCTTTACTGAGCATTCCAAAAAGAGCAAGCTCGTTACATGCGCGAGAACTCTCCAAACGAGTACACCAACACCGTTCCAGACGGCTCTCCTACCGCAACTAAGTCCTTATTCTGGAAGATTTTACCCATAAGTCCTTGCGGCTCAGGATTTTGCAACCGCTCGATGCTATCCCCGCCGCACAAGTCCTTAAGAATGATGATTTTAGAAACTGCTGCGCAAAAAAAAATCGAAGGCGACTTCCCCGCAATCGCGCCGGATGGACGCTGCACTTCGAGCACACCGATCTTCGATTACGGCGTGCAGTGGAAGATCAGCGCAGGCAGGATGTTGAAAAGTTGGAAATTGAGTTTGACCGAACTGAAGCTGGACTCGAGGTAAGGCAGAAGCGTTCGCGTGTATTGAAAGAGCAGCATCGATCCTTCGGTCTTCAGAGCCAGACGGGATTCCTCGAGAATCTCGCGGCGCAGCGAGTCCGTCATATTGCGATACGGCAGACTGGAAATGATGTAGTCGGCGGGAGCCAGGTTCTGTTCCGCCAGCACCCCACGGACCCGCGCGGCGGACCCCTGTACTACACGGAAACGCGGATCGCGGACATGGTCGCGGAGATACTCCACGAAGTCCGTATTGAGTTCGATAGCAACGAGCACCGCATCGGAACGCATGCGCCTGAGAATCTCGCGTGTGAACGTGCCTACGCCGGGACCGTATTCGACGAGAACGCGAGCCCTCTGCCAATCCACATGGTTCATCATGTCGTTGACGAGGAAGGGGGAACTGGGGACGACCGAACCAAGCATCGTCGGACTCTTCAAAAAATTCCGTGCGAACAGTGCGAGCGATGACAAACGCGCAGCGGACCTCGAAGCAGCCTGACGACCCATTCGATTGTTCTCGCAAAAAGAGGGAAAGAGTGCGGTTCTTATCCTAGCCCAACCGAGCGCCGTCTGGAGCCTGGTGCGCTCGCACCGAAGTAGTAACGAGATTGGTACTTTGGTCACTCCTGAATGGGATGCCAAAGCAGCGACCGCGGTTGGTGGATCCCGGCCAACGTGTACTCTGCTCCTTCGCCAACATGCCTTGCCTAGGGTAACTTGCGACACAGATCGATGCTCGTTGAGAATCAAGTCATCTTCCGACGTCATGGCTGGGTTTGAGGAAGCACCCTTTTGAGGCTTTGGCTCAACACTTTAGTGAAAGCCGTCTCCGGGACATATTTCGTCCTGACGTCCCTCTATTGCCTGCTGGCGTTTCTGCCTTACACGTTCTGCGCCTTCATCAAGACGCCGCCCTACGCGTGGATGCCGTGGCTGGCACACCATCAGGCAGCGCTCTATTGGTCCGCCATCGTAGCGGCACTGATCCCTGCATGGCCGTGGCAGAACCACAGAAGAACCTGGGTCGGGTTTGTTGCACTCGTCGCAGCTGGAATGTACCTGACTTTCCGTCCCTTCCTGCCCGGTCTGGAAAACAATAACGCGGCCTATGCCTGGAGCCTGATTTCTCTTCTCCCCTTGATTGGGATTTCTCTAGTGAAGTCCGCGAGCACAGCTTCACAACACGGAGGTCGTCTAGTTGAAGGCCCCGCGCAGCCTTTCGGATTTTCCGCCGCATTGCTCGTGGCGATCGTGGTCAGCGTGATTTACAGCATAGGAGCGAGAGTTCGCCTCTACGGCGACAGCCGTACGCACTCGTTTCATTGGCAAGACGCGGCTCTCGCGTTCTGGAGTCTGGTCTCTCATCTGGCTCTTGCAATCCTCGTGCTATCGACCCTGAACCTGATCTTTCTGCTCGCCGCTAAGACTTCCAAGCCCCGAGTTCTGCGCCGCGCGCTAGTGGGCACGCTGGTCGCGGTAGTCCTATCTTTTGTGCTGGCTCGGTTTCTGGGCAACGCGATGAGCTTCGACGGATGGAGCGCTTACCTGTACGCAAGCGCCTTCGCGCTCACGCTCACACTCTGGGGATTCTCGATCGTCGAACCATTCCTGGGCCGCAACGTTGAGACTTCGACAAATGCATCCGCGTCAGGAAACGGCCCGCAGCTCTCTTCCGCACAGACCATCGCTACCTGGATCGCGATGGTGATAATCACGTTGCTCGCGCTCGGATCCCGCTCGCTGATCGGCGGTGAAGACTGGAACGGCTTTGTCGAGAGCACCTCTGCTCTGCTCTTCTGGATCGCGATGAGCCTGTGCGTCTACCGCCTGCGACCGGTGCGTGCGAGCTACTCCTTCGTCGCCATCGTGGGGATATTGGTGGTCGCCATTTTCATCTACAAGGGCCTCCAGGTGACCGAGATTTTTTGGGGCAAGTCTGTCGGCTCAACTGATGACGAGATTTCGCTCAAACTCGAGGAATACGGCGCGGGCGATCCGTCATTCCTGCTCGCCCACCACGTCCTGGGCAATAGCCGCGGGGAGGCGTGCGGGGACCTCTGCCGCATCATGCGCGAATATACCAATATCCGGGACACACGCACGAATACGGAAGTTCAGCTGGTTGCGAACTTATCCATGACGCAAAGAGCACGTCCGAATATCTTTGTCTTCGTGGTGGACGCGATGCGGCCGGACTATTTGGGCGCTTACAATCCCCGCGTGACCTACACGCCGAATCTGGACGCATTCGCCCGCGACAGCATCGTACTGCACAACACGTACTCGCAATATGCGGGGACTTCCCTTTCCGAACCAGCGCTTTGGTCCGGCGCGATGATGCTTCATGCACACTACCTGAAGCCCTTCTCGAAGGTGAATGGTCTGGAACAGATGCTCCGTGCCGACAATTACCACATGGTCGTGAGCATGGACGAAGTGCTGAAAGAGGTTCTGTTGCCGACCGATCCACTGACCAAACTGGATACCGACAAGGAACTCTGGAACCAGTTGGAGATTGGATCGACCGTGAGGCAGGCAGAAGCGGCCTTCGACCGTCGCGACGACTCGAAAGAGCCCGTCTTCTTTTACGATCAGCCAAAGAACGTGCACCAGTTTGCCCGTAACGATGTGCCTTCGCCGACTTCGCAGCACTGGCAGGCGCCGGATGGAATGAGCATCCGCATCAGTTATGAAGTTCACTGGGTCGACAAATGCCTGGGAGAGTTCTTCAGTTATCTCAAGCAGCGCGGAATGTATGACAACAGCATCATCATCGTAACCAGCGACCATGGCGACGCCACTGGCGAGTTCGGACGCATGAGCCACTCGACTTCGATCTGGCCGGAGGTGATGCGCGTGCCGCTGATCATCCACCTGCCAACGGCCATGCGGGAGCATCTCGTGTATGACGACAGTCGCCTTTCGACCTTGACCGACATTACGCCGACGCTCTACTACCTGCTTGGACATCGGCCGGTAGTGCAGAACGGGATCTACGGCCGGCCTTTGTTCGCGGAAACCAAGCAGGAACTGGATCGCTACCCACGGCGGGATCTTCTGCTGGCGTCGGACGTGCGCGCAGTGTATGGGATTCTCACGGCGAACGGGCATTATTTGTATACGACCTACGATTCTCCGGCGCAGAGTTATCTTTTCGATCTTGCAGCAGATCCTGACGCCGAGCGCAACATTCTGACGCCGACTCTTAAGCAGCGCTATGACGAGGAGATCATTGAGCATCTCCACATGATCGGTGACTTCTACGGGTACAAGCCTGGAGTGGGATCGCTGCTGGCTTCATCGGCGCGGTCGGCCAACCCTGAATAGGTTTCCCAGATTCCCGATCCTTCTCCGCGGGACAGCCGATGGCGGCTGTCCCCACATCGGCATTTACTTTGCGCCGAGGTCATCGTGCTCGTGGTAGTTCGGGTATGGCGGACGCTTGATTTCGGGAAGGGGATGCTCTTTCAATTGCTGCATCACCACCTCGATGGCTTTTTCGAGTTGCGCGTCGCGGCCGGCTCGCCACGCTGCGGGTTCGAGATCGACTTCAAAATCCGGCGCGACACCCTTATTCTCCACCTCCCAATCGCCGTTGAGGCCATAGATAGCGGCGCGCGGCGCGGTCACGTGGCCGCCATCGATCAGTTCAGGGTAGCCGCCGATGCCAACAAGTCCACCCCACGTTTTCTTGCCGATCAGCGGACCGATGCCGGCTTTGCGGAAGTACCACGGCAAAGCATCGCCGCCCGAGCCCGACATTTCGTTGATGATCATAACCTTGGGGCCATAGATAGCTTCCGAGGGGCTTGACCAGTCGTGCCCCTCGCGAGTGACGACTTTGCTCATCATGGGACGGCGTAAGTAGTCGATGATGTAGTCAGCGAGTTGGCCGCCTTCGTTAAAGCGTTCGTCAATGATGGCGCCCTGCTTTCCGACTTGCGAGAAGAAGTAGCGGTTGAAGCTCGTGTATCCTCCACCGGCTGTGTTGGGCACGTGGACGTAGGCGATGCGGCCTCCGGTGGCCTCGTCGACACGGCGGCGGTTGTTCTCAATCCAGGCGAGATGCCGCAGGTTTTCTTCGCTCTCGACGGGGACGACCGTCACCTCGCGGGACTCCTTCCCGCCTGGATTCGCCCCAACTTTGAGAACGACCTGCTTGCCGGCGGTCTCTTCGAAGAAGCTGTAAATGTTGTCGGAGGCGTGAAGATCGCGGCCATTCACTGCAAGAAGGTAATCTCCGGCTTTGACATTGACGCCGGGTTGGGTTAACGGAGCCTCATTCCCGGGGTTCCAATTTTCTCCGTCGTAAACTTTGGCAATGCGATAGCGGCCGTTTTCCAGGGCGTAATCGGCGCCGAGCAGACCGCCCTTCACCTTCTTCGGCTCGGGTGCTTCGCCTCCGCCGACGAACATGTGGCCTACTGTCATCTCGCCGAGGCATTCTTGAAATAGATAGGTCAGTTCGTCGCGGGAGGCTATGCCGTCGAGGTATGGCGCATACTTCTTCTTCGCCTTTTCGAGGTCGAGGCCGTGATAGTGCGGGTCGTAGAAGAAGTCTCGCTCGATGCGCCAAGTCTCGTTGTAAATCTGCTTCCACATGGCGCGGGGCTCGACGTAGACCTCCCATCCATCGAGTTTGAGCGGTCCGAGGCCGGGCTTCGGCGAGCCAGCGCCGGGGCCATCATCGGCCGATGCCGTAGCCCAAGAGTCTCCTTTGCGATAGAGAACCTTTTCCCCATCGAAGGAAACAGTGAAGTCGTTGACATCGTCCATGAACTTGTCGACCTTGCGTTTGCTGAGGTCGAACTTCTGAAGGGTCTGACCGATATTGGGATAGTCATCTTCGGTGATGACCATGGGCCCTTCGGCGAGGAATAGAATGCCCGACTTCCCGGAGAGCATATTGAGATAGTTTTTCGCTGGGATCGGCAGCGAGAGGATGCGCTGTCCGATGCCCTCGATGTCGATCTTCACGACGACGGGTTCATCTTTCTTCTTATCCGTATCGTCTTTGTCCTTATCTTTATTTTTGTCGGCGGCAGCGGATTTATCTGCGTTCTTTGTTTTGTCTTTGGTCTTTGGTTGAGCTTGGTCTGCGGCCTTGTCCTTCTCCTGATCTGTTTTCTTTTCGTCTTTCGGTTTTTCCTCGTCGCTCTCTGGGGCCAAGGGCGACTTCTCGTCCTTGCTGAGCACGGCGACGTAGACGTTGCGCGAAACGCGATGCTCGTCGCTCGTCATGTCGAGTCCGGCAGTGGTAAGAGCCACATTGGTTGAAGCGGTAAAATAGAGATACTTGCCGTTCTTGTCGAAGCTGGGATAAAGCGCGTCGCTCATGCCATCGGTAACCTGGAACATCTTGCTCTGATCGAGCGAGTAGACGAACACCGCGTGCTGACCGCTGGGAAGTTGCTTGGTATAAGCGAGCCATTTGTTGTCAGGGGACCAGGTCTGGCCGATGGTACTGGCGGCAAACGTCCAGAAATAGTCAGTGTCTATGAGCTTTGGCGTCGGGTTGTCCAGATCGACGTACCACAACTGCAGGCGCTTATCGATGTAGGCAATCTTCTTGCTGTCGGGAGACCACGTGGGCGTGTAAAAGAATGACGGCGGGTTGCCAAGGTTGATGCGGTGCACTGTGCCCAAGCCGTTCTGATCGCGGATGGCAAGTTCGTATTCTCCAGACTCGTCAGAAAAATAAGCGATGGACTTGCCGTCGGGCGACCAGGCGGGATCGCGGTCGGCGACGGCGGGACTGCGCGTAATGTTGCGAATGTCACCTTTGTCGGTGGGAACGGTGAAGATTTCTCCCCAGGCTTCGAAGACGGCGCGCGCGCCCGTTGGCGAGATGCTGAAGTTCTGAATGCGCTTGGGTTCAACTTTGGCGAAATGCGGGCGTACGGCCTCGACGTCACCGGCAACGTGGATGCTCACATTCCTGGCTTGATGAGTCGCAAGATCGTAGAGCTTGATGGCACCGAACTGCTCGATGACGATGGCGTCGGGACCGGCCGAGGCGGTTTTGAAATCGAGTCCGTCACTGTGTAGAGCTTCCGAGACTTGCTTGGTTTTCGTGTCGTAAGCGAAGAGGCTGACCGGACCATTACGGTCCGAAAGAAAATAGATGGTGTCGCCGATCCACATCGGGTGGTGGTCGTTGGAGTTGTCTCGGGGAATCCTCACGATGCTGGAGTCCTTGAGATCGGCGATCCAGATGGGAGTGGTCTGTCCGCCGTGGTAGCGCTTCCAGGCCTGCTGCCACTTGGGATGCGGGACGTAGGCAATGTGCGTTCCGTCAGGGGAGTAGGATGCGTCCTCGGCGATGGGGAGAGGAACTTCAGTGGGCAGCCCGCCCTCGACCGGGACGGTGTAGAGCTGATCCTCGAAATGCATGAAGCTGTTGCCCCAGGAATTGAACAGGATCCTCTTGCCGTCAGGGGTCCAGCCGGCGACATATTCTTCGGCGGGATGGTAGGTCAGGCGGCGAGGGATGCCGCCGGTGGGGGGAACGACGAAGACATCGCGGTTGCCGTCGAAATCGCCGGTGAAGGCGATCAGCGAGCCGTCGGGAGAGAAGTAAGGAAGGCCCTCGATGCCGGCGGCGGAGGTGAGGCGGCGAGCGTCGCCGCCATCACGGCTGACGATCCAGAGATCGTCCGCGTAAGTGAAGGCGATCTGCGTTTTGCTGACCGTGGGGAAACGCAACAGAAGTGGGGAATTCGACTGGGCTGCGGTGCATTGCGAGAGGATCGACGCAAGGACGATCAATAAAAGACGAGGTTTGCGCATGAGGGCTCCAAACAAGGCTTGCTGAGTGAAGGGGAATCTTAGTGCGCTGGTCGGATCATGGTCAAGACGACAGTCGTCATGCATCACGAAACATCACAATTCAAGAGGACCGCGAGTCCCACTCGCAGCGAATCTCAAGACGCAAACGTCGCATCTAACCGACGTATATGTCAGCAGCACAAACCAACTCTAGTCTAACTGCGCGGGATCTGGCGCGGGCTGGTTGGCGTGTTCTCAACGGTCATGTTCCGATGCTGTCGATTGAGATCACGCGCGAGTGCCCGCTGAGCTGTCCGGGTTGTTATGCATACGGCGACAGTCATTTGGGGGGAGAGACCACGCTTCGGGAACTCAGCGATTTTCGCGGGGAGGCGTTGGTCGAAGGTGTAATCGATCTGGTTCGCCGCCACCAGCCGATGCACGTCTCTCTGGTGGGAGGCGAGCCGATGGTGCGGCATCGCGAGTTGTCGAGGATTCTTCCCGCCCTCAGTGAGATGGGCGTGTTCACAATGGTGGTGACCAGCGGAGTGATCGCGATTCCACAGGAGTGGATGAAACTGCCGCGGCTGCGCGTTGCCGTTTCTGTCGACGGGCTTCCCGAGCATCATGACGAGCGGCGCAAGCCGGCCACCTACGAGCGCATCCTGAAGAATGTGGCCGGGCGTTCAATCAACGTGCACTGGGTGATCACGCGGCCCATGCTGGCGCGGGCTTCCTATCTGGAGGAGTATGTTGCGTTCTGGCAGGCGCAAGCGGAGGTCGATCATATTTGGGTGAGTCTTTACAGTCCGCAGGTCGGGGAGGAAAGCGAAGAGCGACTCATGCCGGAAGATCGAGAGTGGGTGGCGCGGGAACTGCCGCGACTCGCGCGCTCTTATCGGAAGTTGCTGGTGCCGGAGGGAATGGGTAGGGCGTTCGTGAATCCACCGAAAAATCCGAACGAGTGCTTATTTTCGAAGATGTCGATGAACTATTCCGCCGACTTGCGAAGTCATGTCGAGCCGTGTGTGTTTGGAGGGACTCCGGATTGCAGCCAGTGCGGATGCAGCATCAGCAGCGCGCTGCACTGGATTCGGGATGTGAAGGTTGTGGGGCCGGTTAAGGTTGGACACCTGGTGCAGAGTTCTTTGGCTGTGGGTTCTGTGGTGCGCCGGCTGCGCGATCCGTTCGATGCGCCGAATCGATGGAGAAACAGCGTTCGCCTTCTGGGGGAGAAGACCGAGTTTGTGCAGATTCGCTTGAGGTAAGAAGGCGAGATACCGTGAAGAGCAGAAGACATACGTGGCGCGCCTGCAATTCTTGAAGCCACAGGTTGGCGTCGCGAGCGGGAATGCCAGCGGGACGCCGGCGCTGCAAGTTCTCGCTAGGGTTTGTCTGTTTCTTTTTTCTTTCCGGGGAGGCTGGCAGGATTTTCGTGAATACGCTCGCGGAATGTGCCTTTCATTCCCGTGGCGAGTTTGACGCTGGATTCGCCGAATTTGTCGCGCAGGCGGTCGGCGGCGGCCATCACGTCGTTCCAGCGCTGCTGGCGATTTCCATCGAGCAGGTTGATCTGATCGGGCTGCGACGTGAAGGACGAGGCCTGCACGCCGAGAAGCCGTATCTGTGCTCCTTTTTTCCAATTCTTGCGCAAGAGACCGCGGGCCTGCTCGAAGATCTCGGTGTCGAGCTGAGTTGGTGACGGCAGCGAGTGGGCGCGAGTGATGGTGGTGAAATCTTTGTAGCGCAGCTTGAGCTGGATAGTCCGCGCGTGGAAGTGGGATTCGCGCAGACGGCGGGCAACCATCTCGGAAAGGCGCATCAGGGTGGCTTCGAGTTGGGCGACGTCGGCGGTGTCCTCGTTGTAGGTATGCTCGTGGCTGATGGATTTGGCGCCGACGTCGGCTCCCACTTCGGTATCGAACCATCCTCCGGCGTCTTCGCCACGAGCCTTACCGGCCAGGACGAGACCCCATTTGCCGAAGCGATCGGCGAGGTCGGATTCTTCGAGGCGGGCGAGGTCTCCAACTATGTTGATGCCGAGCGCCTGCAGGTGAGTCTCCATGACCTTGCCGACGCCGGGAATTTCGCGGACGTCGAGCGGGGCAAGGAACTTGGCCTCTTGGCCGGGCACAATGTAGAGCACGCCGTTGGGCTTTGCCTGAGCCGAGGAAACTTTCGCGATCAGGCGCGAAGTTCCTATCCCAACAGAACAGTTAAGGCCCGTGTCGGTCTTCATGCGCTGGTGCAGGGTATGCGCGGCTTTGAGCGGAGGACCGTGCAGGCGCTCGGTGCCGGTCATGTCAAGGTAAGCTTCGTCGATGGAGGCCATTTCAACTTGGGGCGAGAATGTGCTGAGGATTCTATGGACTTTCTCCGAGCAATCGCGGTAACGCTCGGGATGGCCGTTGACGAAGATGGCGTGCGGGCACATCTTGGCCGCGGTGCGAAGCGGCATGGCGGAATGGACTCCGAACTTGCGGGCTGCGTAGGAGGCCGCGGACACGACGCCGCGCTCGTCGCGCTGTCCACCGACCACGACTGGCTTCCCTTTCAGAGAGGGATCGAAGAGTTCTTCCACGGAGACAAAGAAGGCGTCCATGTCGACGTGAAAGATGGTGCGGGTGAAAGCGGGCTGTTGGGAGGCAGCCATGTAAGAGGAATTTTAGCAGCGGGGGCGAAGAGTGGGCGAATGAATACGAGGGGAGCAGTCTGACGTACTGTCGGAAACCGTTCTTATCTCGCCAACAACGCGAAGCCCCATATAATGCCGTTGCGACGATGCCCTTAAGCTCTGGCACCAAACTCGGTCCCTACGAAATTCTCTCACCGCTGGGCGCGGGCGGTATGGGCGAAGTGTATCGGGCGCGGGATACGCGACTCGACCGGAGCGTGGCCATCAAGGTTCTGCCCGAGAGCCTGCAGCGCGAGGTCGCGCTGCGAGCACGTTTTGACCGCGAGGCGCGGGCCATTTCTTCCCTGCAGCATCCTCACATCTGCGCGCTCTATGACGTCGGACACCAGGATGGGATCGATTTCCTGGTTATGGAATACCTGGAAGGCGATACGCTAGCGCACCGGCTGCTGCGAGGGGCGCTTCCACCCGATCAGGTCGTCAAAGTCGGCGGCGAACTGGCCGACGCGCTGGCCAAGGCTCATCAGCAAGGCATCCTGCACCGCGATCTGAAGCCGGGCAACGTGATGATGACCAAGTCTGGAGCAAAGCTGATGGACTTCGGACTGGCCAAAGAGAACCAGGGACCGGAATCGGGCGCCCTGGCCGGCGCCGCGGGGCCGCCTACGCCTTCGACTCCCACGCTGGATCTGGCCACACTGACGTCGTCTGAATCGCCTCTCACGCAGAAAGGGACGATCGTGGGGACGTTTCAGTACATGGCTCCAGAAGTGGTACGCGGCGGCGAGGCGGATGCGCGCAGCGACATTTTCTCCTTCGGGTGCGTGCTCTACGAGATGGCGACAGGCAAGCGGGCGTTCGATGGAAAGTCGCATCTCGGCGTGCTCACCGCCATTCTGGAGAAGGATCCGGAGCCAGTGACGGCGCTGCAGCCTCAGGTTCCGGCGCCGCTGGCCGCGGTGATTCGAGCTTGCCTCAATAAGGAACCGGACGAGCGCTGGCAGTCTGCGGAGGATTTAGGGCGCGCACTTTTGCTGGCGCAGGAAGTGGGGACGCAGGGCCGCGCCTCAGAACATCGTCCCGCCCTGTCGTGGAAAGTGAAACTGGCGGCCGCGGCAACGGTGCTATTGCTGACTGCCGCAGCATTCCTCATGGGTTGGTCGCAGCATTTGACACCGACGACGCCGCAGTTGACCTCCGATCTCGAACTGCCGCAAGGGACGATGGTCGATACATTGAATGATTCCGTTGCGATCTCACCCGACGGGAGCGTGATCGCGATGGCCCTGCTGAACGGCGAAGGCACGTCGCAACTCTGGATCCGGCAACTGGGCACCGGGCAGACCGCTGCCGTGAAAGGTACAGTTGGCGCAACGTATCCGTTCTGGTCTCCCGATGGAGGTTCGCTGGCTTTCTTTGCCAGTGGAAAACTCATGCGAGAAGACCTGGCCAGTGGCGTGGTTGAAACGGTATGTGACGCGCAGGCGGGGCGAGGCGGAGCATGGAACCAGTCGGGGCGCATCGTGTTTTCTCCCGGCCTGCTGACCGGTCTGTTTGAGGTACCTGCTTCGGGCGGGACTCCGACCGATCTTGCGATTCCGATGACGGCGAACGACTCGCTGCGGGTTCCTCGTTTTCTCCCCGATGGCGACCACGTGCTGTTCCTGCGATTTCCTGTGAGCGGAGCGAGCCACGTCGAGGTTGTGTCGCTTGCATCCAAACGCTCTGCGGTCTTGATGCAGGCCGATTCGGCAGCACAATACTCGACGACGGGACAACTTTTGTTCGCCCGTGGCGCGAATCTCGTCGCCCAGGAGTTCGATCCCGCCCAACTTCGCCTGTCCGGCCAACCGATGGTGATCGCGTCTGGAGTGCAGGTGGATCCGGCCCGCCGCACTGCCACATTTTCGATTTCAAACTCTGGGTTGCTGGTCTATGGGCCCGGCGGCGCCGTGCCCCTCAAACAGCTGCAATGGATCGATTCCTCGGGAAAGCCGACTGGCAACATCGGTCAGCCAGCAGGTTACTACTACGAGGCGGAACTCTCTCCCGACGACAAGCTGGCCGTCGTTCTCGGCCAGAGTTACGAAGTGAATCTGGTTGATCTGGCGACCGGCGCCCTTAGGCCTTTTTCCCTGGCAAGGTCGCCGCTCGAAGCCGACGTGAGGTGGTCGCCCGACGGCAAGTGGTTAGCTAACACCGCAGAACTCCCGGACGGACGCCGGGGGATACACATTATCGCCGCCGACGGCACGACACAATCCCGATTTGTCTATACCTGTCAGGGCGACCCCTGTGCGCCCACCTCGTGGTCGGATGAGGGCAAGATCGCTCTTGAGGAATCAAAGACCGCAGGCGGCGATCCGGGCCTGACGATCATTTCGAGTGACGACGGCCGGCCACTCTACTGGTTGCCCCACGCCAGCCAGGGGATCTTCTCTCCTGACGGCAAATGGCTCGCGTTCGAATCCACCGAACGAGGCAAGACCGAGGTGTACGTGAGCGCGATTCCGCCCGGGCCGGAAAAGTGGCAGGTGACCTCTGGAGGTGGAACCATCATGAGTTGGCCGATACCGGGGAGCATTTTCTGCAGCAATAATGAAAACAAGATCGTCAGCATCGCGGTCAGCTCGCTGGGTAAGGAGTTCCACGTCGGAGGGAGCGAAATTCGATTCGGAGGGCGTTCATTTCCATCGAGCGTGGACTTCGACGTGTCGCACGACGGAAAGCGTGTGCTCGCGGCGGTTCCGGCGGAGAGTAATTCCAGTCACAGCCTCAGGATGGTACAGAACTGGGCGCCGAGGAACCGCCGGTGAATTCAATCGGGGATGAAGATGAGGGCAAGGTTCCGTAGTGCGCGACTGCTGAAAACCGCGATAGTGCAGCTACGCGATTCGTGGTGGTTCACGTCAAACCAGAAGTTGGGATAGCCTCCAAAGCGTCGATGTTTGAGTACTGCCCCTTCGACTCCCTTCAGGATGACACGCCTGCAAGCGATTTTTCTGCGGCTTGCGTCGCTCCGCGCATTTGCTTGACCTTGTCGTAGATCTTCCCGTACTCGCGGGCTGAGGCGTTCCAGGAAAAGTCCTTATTCATTCCATTGCGCATGAGCGCTTGCCATGAGGTCTGGTCGCGGAAGGCGGTCAGCGCGTGCTTGATAGTAAGCAGCAGCGATTCGCCATTGTATTCGGTGAACTTGAAGCCGGTTCCCTTGCCGGTGCGAGCGTCCCAGGGCTCGATGGTGTCGTCGAGGCCGCCGGTGGCGCGAACGATCGGCACGGTTCCGTATTTCAAACTGTAGATCTGATTCAGTCCGCAAGGCTCGTAGCGGGACGGCATCAGGAACATGTCGGCGCCGGCTTCGATTTTGTGGGCGATCGCGTTGTCGTAGGCGACCTTGACGGCAATCTTGTTGGGAAATTGCTTATTTAGGCGAAGGAACATCTCTTCGTAGGTCTTGTCGCCAGCACCGAGGGCGACCACGATCATCTCTTCGCGGGCGAGGCGGTCGGCGATCTGCGAAATCAGGTCGAAACCTTTCTGGGCAGCGAAGCGGGATACGATCCCGATCACGGGCAGTTTTGAATCAGCATTTTTGACGCCGAATGCAGCCAGCAGATCGGCTTTGCACCTAGCTTTGCCGGAGAGATCCTGCGGAGAGTACTTGGCCGCGGTGAACTTGTCGGTCTGCGGGCTCCACTCGTCGTAGTCGACGCCGTTGAGAATCCCAGTGACCGTCGCGGCGCGGTCGCGCAGGACGCCCTCCAGGCCGAAGCCGTATTCGGCGGTCTGAATTTCCTGGCTGTATTTCTTGCTGACGGTGGTGATGAAGTCGGAATAAGTCAACGCGCCTTTGAGGAAGTTGACCTGGCCGAAGAATTCCATCTTCGACATGGTGAACAGATCCCATGGCAACATAAGAAGAGGAAGGGTGTCGGGCGGGAACAATCCCTGGTAGCCCATGTTGTGGATCGTGAAGACCGTGCCGACGTCTTTGAAGGCGGGGTCTTCGGCGTAAATAGTGCGGAGAAGAACGGGCACCAGGGCCGATTGCCAATCGTGGCAGTGAAAAATGTCGGGGACGCCGAGGATTTTTGTTGCTTCCAACACCGTGCGCGAGAACAGGGCAAAACGCTCGGCATTGTCGGGATAGTCCCCGGCCGGCGTACCGTAGAGAGCGTCGCGATCGAAATACTGCGGATACTCGACAAAGTAAAATTTGACCCCACCCTGACTGCCACCGGTTACAACCGAAGCAAACCGGTACTGATCGTCGAAGGGGACGGTAACACTGCGAACCACCGTCGCGGGTTCGGAGAGCTTGGTCTGGCGATAGCGCGGCAGGTAGACCGTGACCTGATGTCCAAGGGAGGCCAGAGCGCGAGGCAGGGCTCCAACGACATCAGCCAGACCACCTGTTTTTGAAAAGGGTACACCTTCCGAAGCGACGAATACGATGTTCATGAGGGAGGAACCTCCAGAAGCGCGCACGATTTTCGCGGCACACGCTATTATGAATGAGACTCGGGGCCGCAGAGGGTCCAGCAGGTAGGATGCCCGGACCGACTCCAAAGTCTACTTCTCGAGGAAATGGGGGTCAATGTGCCAAAGGTAGCATCCGCGCGCCGTCCGCAAACCAAGCCCAAATTGGGACAGCATTTTCTGGCCAGCGAAGACCTCGCGGCGCGCGTGGTCGACACTTTGGGCGACGTGTCGCAGAGTACGGTGCTGGAAATTGGGCCGGGGCGCGGGATTATGACTTCCCTGCTGGCGAAGCGGGCGCGGAGGCTGATCGCGGTGGAATTGGACCGTGTGCTGGCCGCGCAGTTGCGGCTGAAGTTTGGCATGGCGCGGAATGTTGAGGTTATTGAGGCCGACGTTCTGGCGATCGACTTCGATTCGCTATTCGGGCCGAAACCTGGGCTCAGCCAGCCGGGCATCGACCTCAAGCCGCAGCCGGTAAAGGTTGTGGGCAATCTCCCTTATTACATTACGTCCGACATTTTGCTGCGGCTGTTTGAGTTTTCGAAATATTTCGACAGCATCGTGATTATGGTGCAGCGCGAGGTAGCAGACAGGATCGCGGCGGAGCCTGGAGGGCGCGATTATGGAATGCTCTCGGCGACTACGCAACTGTATGCTCGCGTGGAAAATCTATTCACCCTGCCGCCGGGTGCGTTTGTGCCACCGCCGAAAGTACATTCGTCGGTGCTGCGGTTGACCATCGATCCGCAACAGGAGAAGCTGGGCGTGGCGGGTGATGGATTCATCGATTTCTTGCGGCTATCGTTTGGGCAGAAGCGGAAGACTCTGTGGAACAATTTGAAAGCGAAGTACGAGGGAGCAGCGCTGAAGCGGGCACTGGCCGAGGCGAAAGTGAAGGCTACGGCGCGGGCTGAGACGTTGACTCTGGAAGAGAGCGCTGCGATCTATCGCGCCTTGCGGGACGTCCAAGCGGAGTCATAGCATTGCAATTGGGCCCAGCCGGGAGAGGAGGGGCCATGACTACCACCATCGTGCGTCATCCCGCAGTCGCGGGCCGCTTTTATGCGGGCGATCCTGATGACCTGCGCACTGAAGTGCGCGGCTATTTGTCACAAGCAAGGTTCATCCACCAGACTCCTCTGCGAGCCTTAGGATGCATCGCACCGCATGCGGGGTACATGTATTCGGGTCATGTGGCAGGGGCAGTATTTGCGCGGGTGGAAGTGCCGACGCGCTGCATTGTGCTGTGTCCGAACCACACTGGTGTAGGCCGCGCGCTGGCGATGATGAGTGACGGAGCGTGGCAGACACCGCTGGGAGATGTGCCGATCGATGCCGCACTGGCCGGGGCTCTGAAACAGCGGTTCCCGGCGCTGCAAGAAGATTCGACGGCGCATCGGGCAGAGCATGCCGCTGAGGTTGAGTTGCCCTTTTTGCTATTGCGACAGCCTGAACTTCGTTTCATTCCCATTGCGCTGGGGACGGGACAGTTTGAAGTTCTCGAACAGCTCGGCAAGGCATTGGCTGACGTGATTGCGGCGCAGAGCGACCCCATCCTGATTGTCGCTTCGAGCGACATGAATCATTACGAGTCCGACGTGGTGACTCGCGCGAAAGATCATCGGGCGATCGAGCGGATCCTCACGCTGGATCCACGTGGGCTGTTCGACGTCGTCACGCAGCAGGACATCAGCATGTGCGGCTTTGGGCCGGCGGTGGCGATGCTGGCGGCTGCACGCCAACTGGGGGCAAAGTCGGCGGAACTCGTGAAATATGCGACTTCGGGCGATGTCTCCGGGGACAGAGATATGGTTGTGGGATATGCCGGAGTCGCGGTGGTTTGATTTCGTTTGCGGTCTGAGGCTGGGCTTCGCAAGGGCTACGGCCGAAGGCGGCTATTCCGAGATAAACAGGAAGGGCGGCCTATTAGGGCCGCCCTTCCTGTTAGGTGCAAAAATTCCGGTCTAGTGATGCGACCCGGTGGACGAGTGTCCAGACGACGTGCTGTGGCCCGTTGACGCCGACGGGGACGTTGACGGCGATGACATCGTGCCGTGTTGTGGCCCTCCGAAGCCCGCAGGGGGTCTAGGCGAACTCGTTGAGAACTGAGGCGCGGGCCGCACTTCGACGAATCCAGACTTGGCAACCTGGTGATTCAGGTGGTTGAGATTCTCGAGTGAGCCGCGCGGAATCCCCATGCCCGCCGAACCCGCGCTCACCAGAACGCGCGATGGAGGCATCGCTGAAACCGACCCGCCCTTCCCTACGGCGACGGTCTTCACAGTGCCAGTTGTAGGCGCCACGAGCGGGTGGAAATTGACTGGCAGCGTCCCGGCATAGCGCGGAACGGTAACCCAGGAGTTCCAGCCACCGGGCTGCCACATCCAGCCCATTCCAGGAACCATCATCCAGCTTCCGTAGCGATAAGGCATCCATCCCCACGGATAGGCCGAGGCAAACATGTAGCCGAAACCGGGATACCAGGACCAGGCACCGTCCATGAAGGGATTCCAGCCAACTCCCGTGAAGTACGGCTGCCACATCATTCCGTAGCCGGCGACGTTGCTGTAGGAGCCGTAGTAGTTCAAGTCGCTCACACCATATCCGTACGGCGAAGAATTGTTCTTCGCGTATTGATCGTGATAGGCGCTGGCTTCCTTATCCCAGGAATCCAGAGGGGCTTCTTCGACATTGTTCGCCAGCGTGTACTTGTCATCGGCCGCCGCGTCAAAGGTAGCTGTCTTCTTCTTCGCGACCGCAACCTTCCCGGCTGGACCCTCGACATCAACATCGCCTTTGAAAACCGCGAGGCTGGCGACTTCAGTGGAGGTATCGACACGGAAGTGAGCTGCGTGGTCCAGCGAAATTTTCTCGCGGGAGAAATTGAGAGTCATCTGGTCCTTGCCAAGCCAATTGACATAAGCCATGCCCTCGACGAGGTTGACGACCGAGATGCGCTGACCGGAGTCGCTGAGGCCGAGGGTGCTGAATTCGACCGTCGTTTTCGGAGTGAGGCGCAGCGAGCTGCCATCTTCGAATTCGATCTCGGCGCGTCCGCGGTCATGCGTCCTCACCTGCGCCCCTTGCGTAATGGGGAGGTTGAGAAACGCACTTTCGAAGCCCATGCCCGTGTTCTTGTCGATCTGAACCGAACCTTGTACATCGCTCAGGCGCACGATGCGCGCCTGCGAACCGGCCATTGCGGGCAGCGCAAAAAGCGTGCTGGCGGCGACCGTCAGAACCACAACGCTGAATCTGGAGCGAGAGAGAGCAGACATAGCAACCCCCGGAAAGCGTTCTTCGCCTATTAGAACACGGTTCCGGGTCGAAAGTTGTAAAACTTGGGTCACCCGGGCTTCGGGACCCCAATCGGCTCAGGCCAGGGTAATCGACAGCTTGGTGACCGACGCGGGAGCAAAGGTATAGCGGACCGTTGACCCCGATCCCGCGACCTTTTGGGTGACGGCAGAAATGGCATCCGGGTGGTCGAAGGTGTTATGGACATGAATGTCGGAATTGGTCAGGACGGTCGCCGTGACCGACGCAGCAGATCCGCCTCGGACAGCAATTTCGGCCTCCCGGGGCTCTGTGGTGTGAGGGTTTACTGCGGTTACCGTCAAAATTTTGTCTTTCAGGGAAGCTGATCCGTTGAGTCCCCAGAAGGCTGTGGGATGGCTGTCGCGCTGGTAACTGGCTTGCGGCGCGCTGAACTCCGTGCGGACGGCTGTCGCTCCCTGGTGAGACTGGTACATATCGAAGACGAAGAAGTTCGGGGTCACCGTGAACTTGTCTTCGTGCGACAAGAACAAGGAGTTGAGGCAATTGATGAGCTGCGCACAGGCGCCGATGCCCATCTTCTCAGCGTGCCGGTTGAAGATGTCCAGGGTTTGCGCGGTCAGCAGGGCGTCGCGAAGCGTGATTTGCTGGCCCAGGCTGTGAGACGGATCCACTTCACTACCGGGCTTATACCAGGTGCCATATTCGTCGACGACTAATTTGATGTTGTGCTCAGGATCGTACTGGCCGAGGACGTCCCAGTTGGAGAGCATGATTTGTTCGATCTTGCCGCCCTCACGGAAGACCTCGTACCAGTCCTGCAAATCAAACTGAAGAGCGTCGCCTTTGGCGGCATCCCAGTCATGAGTTTTGCCACGTGCCAAATCCCAGGTGTAGTGGTGAATCGACCATCCGTAAACATTCTTGGGATGGATCGCACGCTTGCCGGCGAAGGTGGCGAGGCAAAACTGTTCGGTCCAATCGAGATCGTCACTGCCCGGTCCAACGGCGATGAATTTCAGGGGCGTGCCATAGCCCGGAGTCCAGGTGGTGAACTTGCGAAATTCTTCACTATACTCGGCAGGCGTCAGATTGCCACCGCAGCCCCAACTTTCGTTGCCGATGCCCCAATACTTGACGTTGTAGGGCTCGCGAGCGCCGTCATCGGCACGCATGCGTCCCAGAGAACTCTTGTCCGCCGGGGCGTTGCAGTACTCGATCCAGTGATCAAATGCCAGTGGAGACAGGCTGCGCACGTTGGCCGCGAAATAAGGCTCTGCGCCGGTGAGTTGGCAAAAGCGCATGAATTCTGGGGTGCCGAACGTGTTGGGTTCGCCTCGCCAGAATCCTCCCCGTTCGGGACGTTTTGCAGCGGGGCCAATTCCATCCGTCCAGTCATAGCTGTCGGCAAAGCACCCCCCGGGCCAGCGAACCACGGGAGCCTTGATCTGGCGGAGCTTATCGATCACCGTTTTGCGGAGACCGCCTGTGTTGGGAATCTTTGAGTTCTCGCCGACCCAGATGCCATCGTAAACGACCGCGCCCAGCATCTCGGTGAAGTGTCCATACACCGCAGGAGAGATAGTTCCTACTGGCTCATCGAGGAGCACTTCGATGTGCGAATCTGCCGTCGCCGCGAACAGGGCCTTTGGGTTCAAAGCCAGGGAAGCACTCAGCGCCACCGCGCCCTTCAACAGCGTTCGCCTTTGCATTTGGGGCTTTCTCCTTGCGTCTGGATTAATGTGGGGTCGGCACGGCATTGCCCATGTCCATGATCCTCTGGGCGCGGGCTCGCACGATGTTCATCAAGGATCCATCATCGCGAAGCTCCTGCAGGATGGGCTTTACCGCTTGCAACTCGATCAGATCACCACGCCGCGCCTGATCTTCCATGCGCTTCAATTCGTCGTCGAGGGCAAGCTTCTGGTAGCGACGGTCGTGGGCCAGGCGGCGACCGAATTCCAACGTGGCGGAGATGCTCTGGAACAATGTCGTCAGCTGCTGAACCGCAGGTACTTGCGAAAAATTATAGGCGGCGGTGGTTTCGTGCTGTCCGTCCTTGTATGTCAGTTTCTTCGCGCCGGTAAATGCCAGCTTGCGATTGCCGGAATCGACTTTGCCGGAAAAATAATGGGATTGGGCGGCAAGGTCGAAGATCCGCGCTCGGGTGGCGTCCGAGAGAGTGAAATTCATCTGGTACGTCTCGCGGTCCTCAGACTCGTCAGAGATTTTTGCCGAACAGTCATAATGCGCATGGCCGTCAAACTGCGCGACGATGGAATAGCGGTCAGGGTCGGAGTTTGGGAAATCGAGCGAGAAGATGACTGTGGCGGGATCAGCAGCACGAATGGGAAGGCGACAAATGAGAACGAGGCACGCGACCACGATGAGGGGGAACGCGCGGTCGATGCGCCGCTTCCCTCGTGTGCGATGCCGCCTTGCCTCTTCGGTTCCGTTCATCGGTCTCAGGTTGGTATCCGCAGTGAACCGATACAGATTGCCACACAAGATTATCCCAAAATTGGGTTGACGGTAGAACTCTATCGCGCCACGGCACGCTGCCGGTTGAGGGTACCGGCCGTGTGCAAGTGGCAGATGGCGATGGCCAGGGCGTCGGACGCATCCATGGGTTCCGGCGGTTCGGCGAGTTCCAACAACCGAGTCACCATGTGCTGAACCTGCTGTTTTTCGGCGCGGCCATAGCCGACGACCGACGATTTGATGGTCAGTGGCGAGTATTCGGCGACTTCCAATCCCGCTGTCGAGGCAGCCAGCATCGCAACTCCTCGCACCTGCCCCAGTTTGAGCGCGGATTTTACATTGAGGGCGTAGAAGACGTCTTCAATAGCGACTTCATCGGGCTGGTGCCGGACAATAATTTCTCTGAGCTGGGTGAAGATGCGGGACAGCCGCTTGGGCAGCACTTCTCGCGGGGAGAGCTTGATCGCGCCGCAGGTCAGGCAGCAGAGCCTCCCGCGGCCATCCATTTCGACGACGCCGTAGCCGGTGAACTCTCCGCCGCAATCGATACCCAAGACTCGCATGTGCAGCAGTTTATCTCGGAATGGTCGTACGTCCTAGTGGCAACCTTGCGCGCCGAGAGAACGACCGAGATATTTTCGGCGTTCACCACGCCCAGGCGTAGGCGTCGACGCGAGGATCGGCGCCGGCGCTGAGAATTCCAGAGTTGGCGTCGATCACGATTCCAGCGTTCGAGCCGAGGGACCACGGCGGATCGACCCGGAGTTTGTGACCGCGAGCGATGAGTGCCTGACGCGTTGCCTCTGGGATGCGCGATTCAACCGCCAGATCGCCGGGATACATGGTATGGGGAAAGGGTGAAGCTGGAAAGGCGCGCGAGGACCAGCGCGCGGCTTCGATGGCTTGCTGGATGTTCATGCCGAAGTCGATCATGTTGATAAGCGTCTGCATGGTGCGCATCACTTGATCGTCGCCTCCGGGACTGCCCATGATTGCGTAGGGCTGACCATCTTTCATGACCAACGTGCTCTGCAGCGTGCTGCGCGGGCGCTTGCCAGGTTCGAGGGCGTTAGCTTCGCCGCGGACCAGGGAGTAATAGTCGCCACGGCAATTGAAGATGATGCCGGTGTTGCCCATGACGACACCGGTTCCGAACAGGCTGTGCAGGCTGGGCTCGAAGCTGACCATGTTGCGATCTTCGTCGACAATCGCAATGTAGCTGGTGTCGCCGTCGTGGCTGGCGTCTCCGTCCAGCACCTCGTGCACCGGGCGGTCTAAGGACGATGCGTTCACGGCGAAC
The DNA here is from genome assembly GCA_963709025.1 of uncultured Acidobacteriaceae bacterium. GTDB lineage: Bacteria > Acidobacteriota > Terriglobia > Terriglobales > Acidobacteriaceae > Sulfotelmatobacter. The sequence goes on along the minus strand of CAVPVE010000041.1, from coordinate 34,969 downwards.
TTTTCTGGTGAACCGGGGCGCAGTTCCAGCGACGCTTTAGCGGGATCGATCAGCTTTCGGCGCTCGAGGGCATAATCTTTCGAGAGCAGGCCGTCGTAGGGAATCTTGATGAAGTCCATGTCGCCGAGATATTTCTCTCGATCGGCCATGGCAAGCTTCACCGCCTCCACGTTGGTATGCAGGAAGTCGGGGCTGTTGTGGCCCAGCGCTTTGAGGTCGTAGCCTTCAAGAAGATTGAGGGCGATCAGTTCGGTGGGTCCCTGGCTGGCCGACGGATTCTTGTAGATCTGATAACCGCGGTAGCTGATAGAAACCGGGGTCTCGACCTCCGCGCTGTATTCCGCAAAATCTTCGTAGTGGAACAGGCCGCCGTTGGCCTCGGAGAATGCAGCCAACTCCTTGGCAATGTCGCCTTTATAGAAGCGGTCGCGCGCGGCTTTGAGCGCTTCGTGCCGACCTTTGGACTGATTCGCTTTCTCCGCTTCGACCAATTTCTTGAGGGTGCGCGCCAGGTCTGGATTCTTGAGAATCTCACCGGCCTTCGGCGGGCGACCGTTCGGCAGATAGATTTTGACAGTCGTGGGGTATTTCAGAATTTTCTTCGAGCCGGCGATGTACGACGCGCCATATTCGCTGAGCGGGAAGCCGTTTTCAGCGAGGTCGATGGCGGGCTGCAGGACCTGCTCGAAGCTCATCGTGCCCCAGCGGTCGAGCAGCGTGTACCAGGCATCGACCACGCCGGGGAGGCCGCCGGAGAGCAGGCCGTCGCTCTCCGGAATCTTACCTCCGTTATTTTTCTCGTACCACTCAATTGTTGCGAGTTTGGGGGCACGGGGCTCGGCGTTGATGGAGTAGACCCGCTTGTCGCGGGCGCTGTAGATCAGTAGGACAGCGTCACTGCCCAGGCCGTTGAGTGAGAAATCCGTGACTGCCAGCGCGGCTTGGCCGCCGACGGCGGCGTCGAAGGCGTTGCCGCCCATGGCGAGAATTTGGCGAGCCGCTTCAGTGGCTTCCGCTTTCATGGAAGCGACGGCCGCGTGACGTCCGCGAATCACCGGACGCATGGTTTGTCTGTTGTCATCGCTCTGGGCGTGGGATTGGGGAGCGATCGAAAGGAAGAGAAGAACGCTTAAGAATGTCTTTACTCGGGATGCTTTTCGTGACATCGGTTTGTGCGACCTCATTTGGCGTTTGGTTTCTTGGAATCCACATTTCGCGAAGAACGCGAAAGATGGGGCACCCGACGTTTCTTAAGATCAAGACTCCCGTCAAAACCTGGACGGACAAGGTGTCCGCCCACACGGGCTTGCCCGCACAAGCCTAACAACATTTTGGGCGGCGGGTTTTCGCCTCTTCGAATTCTCGGCGGAAGACGGCGTAGGATGCGGGTGATGGCGCCATCTGCGTTCGGCTCAGAAAGCGATCGTAAGCGGCCTCGTCGAAAATTTCACGCAGGACCGCACGCAACGTTCGCAGCGCCTCTAAGATGCGGTTCATCCTCTCTCCTCTGCCAGGCGGCTCATCACGAAAGGCGTCTCCTTCACCTGCACCACTTCCCTGCCGCTGAGAACGCCGACCCACTGCCGGACCGATTCGATCAGAACCAGCGCGACCATTACAACCAGGACGGCTGTCACACCGGCATCCAATCGGTTATTGAGAATCAGTCGCACGGTCGCCGCCGTTGCTGGACCTGCCCTCAGAACATGCGCCTGCGCAAGGAAGCCGACTCGCGGATTAGGATCGACAATCTTGTGCCACGACGCCGTGAATGTGACAGCGACGAGCCACGCCAGCGGAACGAGCGTGACCGCGGCATAGCGTGTTCTGTGCATCTTGATAATGATTGTCGTGGCCACACAAAGCGCTACGGTCGCGAGCAACTGGTTGGCGATCCCGAATAGCGGCCAAAGGGAGTTGATCCCGCCTAACGGATCCTTCACGCCCTGCCACAGAAAGTATCCCCAGGCGGCGACAATCAACGCGCTGGTGGCGAGAATCGAGGGATACCAACTGGTTCGACCTAGCGGTTTATAGATATGCCCGAGGGCGTCCTGGATCATGAAACGCGCCACGCGCGTACCGGCGTCGAGGATGGTGAGGATGAACAGCGCCTCGAACATGACGGCGAAGTGATACCAGAGCGCCATCACGGTCGCGCCACCCAGGCTCTGCGAAAAGATGTGGGCCATGCCTACGGCGAATGCGGGCGCACCACCCGTGCGGTTGAACAGAGTCTGTTCGCCGACAGCGCGAGCCAGGGTTTGCATGTCCGCTGCCGTGACGGGGAATCCCCAACTCGAGATGGTCGCAGTGGCGGCGGTCGCAGTTTGACCGACAATGCCTGCGGGGCTATTAATCGCAAAGTAAACCCCAGGCTGCAGCACGCACGCGGCAATGATTGCCATCACGGCAACGGCGGACTCGGCCATCATGGCGCCATAGCCCACCAAGCGGGCCTCGGTCTCGCGCGCGATCAGTTTGGGCGTAGTTCCGCTGGAGATCAATGCGTGAAATCCGCTGATCGCGCCACAGGCAATGGTGATGAAGGCAAAGGGGAAGATTTTTCCCGCGAAGACCGGGCCGGTGCCGTCCACAAAGCGAGTCAACGCGGGCATGTGCAACGTGGGGTGCAACGCCACGATCCCAATGCCCAACAGGGCGATCGTGCCCAGTTTCACGAAGGTGCTGAGATAGTCGCGTGGTGCCAAGAGCAGCCACACCGGGAGCGCGGAAGCGGCAAATCCATACACAATGATTAACTTCGCGAGCGTAGTACCCTGCAACGTGAAGGCTTGCGCCATGTAGGGATTCAGCGAGGCCCAGCGTCCTCCCCAGATCGCCAGCAGCACGAGGATGAATCCCAGCACCGAGACTTCGAGTACTTTGCCGGGCCGGATGCGCCGAAGATAGAGGCCCATCAGCAAGGCAATGGGGATCGTCATCGCGATCGTGAATGTGCCCCAGGGACTGTCTTTCAGCGCGTTGACGACGATCAGGGCAGCGACGCCGAGGAGAATCACAAGAATCGCGATCACGGCCGTGTAGGCCACAAATCCGCCGACGCGGCCGATTTCTTCTTTGGCCATTTCGGTGAGCGACTTGCCGTCGCGACGCACGGAGAAAAGAAGGATTACGAAGTCCTGCACGCATCCAGCGGAGACCGCGCCGGCCAGCACCCAAAGCGTCCCAGGAAGATAGCCAAACTGCGCGGCAAGAACCGGGCCGACAAGAGGGCCTGGCCCGGCGATCGCGGCAAAATGATGCCCGAACACGACCCACTTGTTGGTGACCAGAAAATCGCGCCCGTTTTCCAGGCGCTCGGCCGGAGTGGCGCGGAGAGCGTCGACTGCAAGAATTTTCGCTGCAATGAACTTGCTGTAAAAGCGGTATCCAAGGGCGTAGCAGCAAGTCGCAGCCACCACGAGCCACAGCGCGTTAATGGGTTCTCCGCGGTGACCGGCGATTACGCCGACCGCGGCGGCGCCAAGCAGGCCGACCGTCACCCATCCAAAGATCGACACAGTTTTATTCATGTCCGTCGAGCATTGTGTCGAATCCCGCGCGGAAGCGCAATGCCCCATGCCGCACGGCGAGAATGGCAGTGCCTGAACGATTTTCTTTGGGCTGTTTGGCTTTGGCAGCGATCAATTTAATGTTAATCTATCTCTTCCGACCGATGCTCACCCTTTGCGTTTTGGGCCATTTCGTCGCCCCTGTACCCGGGGTGCATTCGGAGGAGTTTATTCTGAACTCGTACTCAAAGAGGAGCAACCGATGAAAATTGGCATGTTGACCGGCGGGGGCGATTGCCCGGGATTGAACGCCGTCATCCGCGCCGTGGTGCGCAAGGGCGTGTTTCATTATCACGATGAATTTGTGGGTTTCCTGGAAGGCTGGCGCGGCCTGATCGAAGATAAGAGCATGGTGCTCGACCTGGATGCGGTGGGTGGAATTCTGCCTCGAGGCGGAACGATTCTGAGGACCTCGCGCACGAACCCGTCGAAGCGCCCAGACGGAATCGATCGCTGCATGGCCACGATTGAGAAGCACAAGATTGACGCCATTGTTGCTATCGGCGGCGACGACACGCTGTCGGTCGCGCAAAAGCTCCACGAAAGAGAAATTAAAGTAATCGGAGTGCCCAAAACCATCGACAACGATCTGGGCGGAACCGATTACACTTTTGGATTCGACACGGCGTGCAACGTGGTGTGCGAAGCGATTGACCGCATTCACACGACCGCCGAGGCCCACAACCGCGTGATGGTGGTCGAGGTCATGGGACGTGATGCAGGCTGGATTGCCCTGTACAGCGGCGTGGCAGGTGGGGCCGACGTGATTCTGATCCCTGAACGGCCCTTTGACGTCGACAAGGTTGCCGAATCGATTCGCCAGCGCCACGAGCGTGGACGCTACTTCTCGATTGTCGTTGTCGCTGAAGGCGCCAAGTTTTCATCCGACGCCGGCTCAGGCGCGCCCATTCTGCAGGACATGGGGAAAGATGAATTTGGCCACGCCAAGTTGGGCGGCATTGCAAATATTCTGGCACGGGAGATCGAGAAGCGTACCGGCTTCGAAACTCGCGCGGTAGTGCTGGGACACATCCAGCGTGGTGGTTCGCCCAGCGCGTTCGACCGTGTACTGGCGACGAGGTACGGACTGGGCGCCATCGACATGGTCCATCGCGGCGAATTTGGCTGCATGGCGGCATTGCGGTCGAACAAGATCGTATCGATTCCGCTGAAGGAAGCCATCGCCAAGAACCGGGTGGTCGACAACGAGATGATTCAGATCGTCGACGGCCTGTTTGAAGAGACTGGCGTGAAGGAAGCGGCGGGTCAGTAGACCGTCGGGCCGGGCGCTGACATCAGCGGATCTGGACGAATCGAGCACATGCGAGCATGGCGGTGGTTTCTGCTGGCGATCGTTGTGAGTGCGATCAACTGGGTTTACATGCGTCGCGTCCTGCTTCCTTGGGAATACTACGTCAACGTGACGCACGGTCGCCTGAAGGAGCAGATGGGTGACCTCTACCCGCGCTGGCTGGGCACTCGGGAACTTCTGTTGAACGGCCGCAATCCCTACGGAAACGAAGTGAGTCGGCAAATCCAGATAGCCTTCTATGGCCATCCCATTGAGCAGAGTTATGACAAACCTGAGTCTGAAATCGTAGACGAACAACGGTTCGTATATCCGCTCTATGTCGTGTTGGTTTTGGCTCCGACCGTTCACGCAGATTTCGCGCAGTTGCAAGCGTGGGCCCCGGTGGTTCTCGCCGCGCTGACGGCGATCAGCACTTGGATGTGGCTGACAGTGCTGCGCTGGCGCCCACCGCCGCTCGCAGCCGTCGCGCTCATTCTCCTCGTCTTAAGCAGTCCGCAGATCGCGCAAGGATTGCGACTGCGCCAGTTCGGTTTGTTTGTGGCCTTCCTTCTTGCCGCCGCCAGTTGGTGCGTGGCCCGCAACCGCTATTTCCTCACTGGCATTCTGCTGGCCCTTTCGACGATCAAGCCGCAGATGGTGGCTTTGTGTCTGCTGTGGTTTCTCATTTGGAGTGCTGGCGACTGGAGAAAGAGATGGCCGGTGGCCGCTGGATTCAGCGCCGCGTTGGCTGTATTGGCTGGCATCGGAGAACTTCTACTGCCCGGCTGGCCGCGTTATTTCCTGGAGGGGCTTGAGGCGTATAGAAAATACTTTCCCACAACGTCGCCGCTGCGCTTGTTTTTTGGGAATTGGGTGGGAGCAACGGTGTCGGTGTTGGGCCTAGTGGCCCTCGTCGGTTTTTCATGGCGGAAACGAAAGGTGGAGGCGGCTTCTCCCGAGTTTGTTCACGTGTTGGCGTTGTTTTTTGTCGCTTCGACACTAGTTCTGCCACTTCTGACGCCATTCAACCATGTTCTGCTGTCGCTGCCGGCACTGATGTTGCTGCGCGACCGGAACCGGCTGCCGCGCATGGGACGCGCGGCATTTGGCCTTTTAGTGGCTTGGCCAACGGTTGTCTCTCTGGTATTGCTGGCACATCCGCCGCAACTGGACTCGTTGAGCCGTTTGCCTCTGCTGCCCTCGGCGCTGGTGCTTCTCTTTCCCTTCGTGGTTGCGTGGCTAACGATTGCCCGGCAACCACAAACCACGTAGCTGTTGTGGACCCTCAAGGGTGGTGGCAATCGGCGTCCGCTCCGATATGATGGGGCGGGCTCATGGCAATAAGCTCAAGCTGGTGGCTGACAACGAAGCGCTTGCGGGCTCATGGCACCATTCTGGCCGTGTGCCTGTGGTCGTTCTATATGTGGAACCTGTCGACCCCGGGCTTGCGCGACCGTAACGGAAACCTCAAGGGCACGGATTTTCTGCATTTGTACACGCTGGGCTCGCTCGCGGCCGCTCATCGCGGAGGCGATTTGTACGACATGGATACTCAGGCGGTACTGGCGGCGCAGCGCGTGCCGGAAGCCGCAGGCATCCGGTACTTGCCGCTGTATCCGCCCCAGGTATCGGTCTTCTTCGCGCCGCTGGCTCATCTTTCTTACCGCTGGGCGCTTCTCATTTGGTGGTTCAGTAGTGCAGGGATCTACGGCGTCTGTTGCTATTGCTTGTGGCGCGCCTGCCCGAACCTGCGCAGGCACGGCTGGACCGTAGCTCTGCTCGCGGTGGCATACCCTGCTTTTTTTCATCTTATCGCTTGGGGTCAAACCTCTGCGCTCGCGCTCGCCTGCTTCACGCTGATGTTTTTTCTTCTGCGCAACCAGCAACGGTTTCTGGTGGGAGTAGCGTTGGGCTGTCTGATCTTCAAGCCGCAACTGGGACTGGCCGCAGCGATTGTGTTCGTGTCGATTGGAGCCTGGAAGACGGTGCTAGGAGCGGCTCTTTCCGCGGCGGCCCAGCTCTCAGTTGGAGTTCTCTGTTACGGAACCGAACCCTTGCAGCACTGGGTGCGCATGCTGTGGAACGTACGGGCGGTGTTGCCTCTGCTCGAGCCGAAGCTCTATCAGACGCACTCTTTGCGGACATTCTGGTCGATGCTGGTGCCTGGCGATGTCTCTTCTCTCGGACCCTATATTCTGAGCGGGATAGTCGTGCTCGCACTTATGATCGCATGCTGGACGCGCGGATCCGGCAGTCTGCCCCTGCGGTACTCATCCCTGCTCTTGACAAGCGTGCTGGTGGCGCCGCATCTCACGGTCTACGATCTGGTGATACTGGCACCTGCGTTCATCCTGCTGGCCGATTGGCTCGTGGGCCAGCCGCTCACACCCTCGGCTCGCAGGCTGGGAACGCTTCTTTGCCTGGTCTTCATGCTTCCCCTGCTGGGGCCTCTTGCTCGATGGACGCACGTTCAGCTGTCGGTGATTGCGATGGCGGCCACCGTGTACTTGCTCTGGAGCCTCTCGTGCACCAGGGGTTCGCAGACCTCCGCTGCGGATCCCGCCATGATCGCGAAAACCAGGTAGGAGTTTTGGACTGCAGGAAATCGCTATCTTGGCTTCCCGAACAAGAATTTCAGAGCTTCGGGAAATCGCCGGGCCCAGGCAGATTCGTGGTGTGAAGCCCCATCCTCAACGACGAGCCTCAGTCGGCTGTCGTCCAATCCCGCACGGCGCAGGATCGCGGCTAGTTCCCGCACATCGTCCACCATGCTCTGATCTTTATCCTTGCGTCCCGCTTCGGCGGTTCCGGTTGCGAGGAAGACCCGCTCCGGCCAGCGCTTAACACCACGACTCTGCCGAATCAATTGCCGGTTCGACGCCCAGAGCGAAGGACTTTCGAGCAGCAACCGGCCAATCACTCCTGGCCGCACGGCCGCCGTGTAGAGCGAGATCAAAGCACCCAGAGAGGAACCGCCCAACCCGGTATTCTCGGGCCCGGTAGCCACTCGGTAGTTGCGGGCCATGAACGGAAACACTTCTTTGAACAGAAATGCGGGATAGCGCGTGCCGTGCGCACGCATCATTATGGGATGCAAGGAGCGGTGTGGCATGTATTCGCGAATGCGCGCCCGGGCTGCATTATCCATGCCCACGATAATCATGGGCGGCACCACGCCTTCGCGGATGAGGCGGTCCCCGGTTTCGTCCACCTGCCATTCGATCCCGTTGAAAGAGGTCGCAGCTTCGAACAGGTTCTGTCCATCGTTCAGGTAAAGGACGGGATAATGTCGTTCGGAGTTGACCGCATCGTCGTATCCCGGAGGCAGCCATACGCGCAGAAATCGTGTGTTGCCGAAAATTCGGCTGCGGAATTCGTGCAGGCGCAAGTCTCCCGTCGCAGCCTGCGCGCGAATCACGCCGGCAGCGAGTCCAGGGGCATAACTTTCGGTTTGCTGGATTTCTTCCATCGGGAGTAGCGCACTACCAGAATACAACGGAGGCCGCGATTTAGGCTCTCGCAGTCCTGACTTTGACCGCGATCGAAAGCACGCTAATCAGGGAGATCAGCACTAACGAAATGAGGCACAAAATGCACCAGGTCATCAATTCATATGCCTCGATATAGGTGAGGTAAAGGGCAAAGCCAAGGCCGGCAATCGCCGCTCCCAGCAAGCGGTTTGCCGTCTCCTTGCGCGACCTCCAGAAGGTGGCCAGGACGAAGAGCGCGGCATACCCCACAACACCGATCCCGGCGACGGGAATTCCCTGGATGGTGGAATATTCGCTGCGGTTCACGATATCGCAACTGAACTTCTGGCTGAAACCGCAGAACGCGGTCGCTGATTTTGCGTAATGGCGCTGAAGCGACACCGCCGAAACAATCACACCCGCCAACGAGAGGAGAGCAATGAGTGCGAAAAGAATTCGATTACGGGGCGCAGCATCCGTCACGGGAGGCTACACCCGGTCTTGTCGCTCAATGCTTCCATCGACAGCACGCCTTCCTTCGGCGGCTCGTCTCCAAATTGCCAGGCGGGAAACAACTTCACACCCGCGATCTTGCACACAGGCGCCTCTTCCTGAGAATCTTTGATCGCGCACTCCTGGTAAGGCACGTAGTGGAAAGCTTCGCCGAACATTTCCTTCTGCTCGATGCAGTGCGGGCACCAGTAGAGGCCGTACATCTTGGCCTGCTTCGTCGCCAGGCATTTCGCGAAGGTATCGTACTTGTGATTCTTGTAGTAACGGCCAGCGAGAAACGCGGCCGCCAGCAGAATCACGGCGAGGCCATAGCCGACAATCTTCTTCTTGTTTTCGTCGCTGGAGCGGCCGTCGCGTTCCAGTTGCCGTTTCCGTCGTTCTTCAGACATGACCCACCCTTATATCATGACGACTCTAAACAAGGATCGATTGAAGATCGTCCCGAACAACGATCACGCCACAACGTTGAGCGCTCCGGGGAGCACATCCAACTCCTCGCAATGCAGGCTCAGCACTTCCCCGTCGACCATGATGTCGACTGGGGCATCGAGGTTGAATTCGATCCGCCGCGCTCCCTTGCGCTCGGCGAGCGGATGCTCGACATGGGTACCGTCATACAGGCCAGGCAAGTTACGAATCAAACCGAGTCGGCCGATCGGCCCCCACCGGACATACTCGACGAAACCATCGTTGATCTCGGCTTGGGGAGCGATCATCATCGTGCCGCCCGTGAACTTGCTGTTGTTAAAGGTCAGAAAAAGACAGCGTCGGTCGTCAAAGGTTTCCGCGCCCTCGACCCGAACCGGAAACGGGCGTCGGTTGAAACGCGCCAGGGTTAGCAGAATGGAGGCTTGGTACCCCAACTCGCCCCAGTGGCTGAAGCGTCGGGCACGCAAGGTGGCCACGTCCGCAGAAAACCCCATGCTCAACAGATTGATGTAATGGATCACGCCGGTGCTGTGGCGCAAGCGCATTACGTCACAAGGTCGGCTCCGGTGAGCGAGTAAAGATTCGATTGCATACTCGACGACTTCATGACTGAAGTCGCGAAGGAAAGAATTGCCGGTACCGAGCGGCAAGAACCCCAAGGTGGGCCGGTCTCCGACCACGGCCTGGGGAAAGAGGCCATTCACGATTTCATACGAAGTACCATCGCCTCCGCCGGCGATGAAGTTGCGTACGCCGCGCCCGTAGGCCTCGCGCGCGATCGTGGTGGCTTCACCCGGAGCGTGGGTGACTGCCACCTTAACCTCGATGCCGCCGGCTCGTAGGCGCTCCAGCGCGGTGCCGAGCAGTTTGCGGCCCTTTCCACCTCCTGCCGCCGGATTCACAATCGCAAGGTAGCTTTGTCCCAAGGTGTCAGGTCCTGTTTCCTCGATAAGGAATATTCACAGTTGAAGATGTCGGGTTGAAAGGTATCAGTTCAGCAGGCGGTCACAATCCCACAATTGCATCCCGGTTGACGGATTTGCCAATCTCCTCGGCGAGCACCTGTCGCTTGATCTTCATCGAGGCGGTGCGGGGGAAATCTTTCTCCCAGATCAGATAGCCTCCGATCCGCTTAAAGTCGGGCAGGCGGCGATTTCGAACGGAGATCTCGTCCAGCAATCTGCTATCGAATTTCTGATTCTGCTCCAGGCGCACAACCAGGACGAGGCTTTCGCGCCCAAGCTCTTTTTTCGGCCAAACGTAATTCGCAGCGAAGACGGTGTATTCCTTCACTGGTAGGCCGTCGAAGACAGTTTCGATGTCCTCTGGGTAGATGTTCTTTCCACCCTCGGTGACGATCATATTTTTCTTGCGCCCGAAAAGCTGCAGATGGCCGCCGTTCTCAAACCTCCCCAGGTCGCCCGTCAGGAGCCAGCCGTCGACGATCGTCTCCAGAGTCCGTTCGGGATCGTCGAGATAGTGAGACATGACCGTTTTGCTGCGAGCCGCCACTTCTCCCACGCCTTCGGCGTCCGGATTCAGAATGCGCAGTTCGACTCCAGGCAGCGGCTTACCGACGGTATCGGCGCGGAAGGGTTTGAGATCGTTGAGCGTGAGCGCGGTGCCGGCCTCGGTGAGTCCGTAGCCGTTCACCACGGGGATGCCTAGATCGTAGAAGAATTGCATGGTGGAGGGCTCCATGAAGGCGCCGCCGGTGATAAGGGCCAGAACCTCGCCACCAAGTCCGCGATGAATATTGGGCAGCAGCATGCGGCTGAGCTTCACGTTTGGCCGACGGCGCGTCAGAAAGCGGTTCGTAGCGATCATGGCATTGAGGAACGCGCGCTTCCACGATGGAAGCTCGTCGAACTTCGCGCGCAGCCCGCGCTCCAGATTTTTCACGATCATTGGGACCAGGGATACGTAGGTGATGCGGTAGCGGACAAACGCGTCGCGCACGAATTCTGGACGCAGTGTCCGCAAATGCACTACGCAGGCACCGCATACAAAGGGCCCGATAAAGCCCACCATGAAATCGATCGCGTGATTCGTAGGCAGAATGCTCAGGTAGCGCACGCCCGGCCAGAAGGGGTACCAGGCAGTGAGCGCGCGGCACTGTTCCAAATAGTTTTCGTGGGTGAGGACGCATCCTTTTGGCCGCCCGCCTGTGCCCGAGGAATAAACGATGCAGGCAACATCGTCCTTCTGGCGCATGACGAAGTCGGGAGCACCTTTGCGCTTGAAATCTTCCCAGCGAAACGCTCCGGCCAACTCCGCACCGAGCGGGGCCTCCGTCACGAGGACGATTTTCGTGCCTATGTTCTGGAAATCGGGCGACTCCATGATCGCGCGCCACAGGTGGTACTCGACGATGAGGACTTTGGATTTGGAATGCGCGAGCAGTTGCAGATGTTCCGCTGCCGTCAGCTTGTAATCCAGAGGAACCAGCACGCCGCCGCAATAAAGGATGGCGTAAGCCGAGATCAGCCACTTTGACTGATTCGTCATGATGATGGCGGCGCGATCGCCGGCATCGAAATCTGCGTCTTCGAGAGCGCGAGCGAGCGGTAGGGCAATCTCTTTGAAATCGGAATACGTGAGGCGGACTTTCTCGCGATCGCGCTCCGCTTCGATCAGGCATACTTCCGAGGAAAAGCGGTCGAGCGCATCGCGCAAGGCGGCGCCGAGACAGGTGTATTGGCGGAGATCGAGCATTAACCTTTCATTTCATCACAGAGGCGGGACGAATGGACAAAAGCTTAGTTATCAAATCATTACCTGCCGAATCTCGATTTCGACTTCAAGGGTCTAGAGCCGCGCCTGAATCTTCCCCGCGAGCGTGCGGAAGTCGGTCACGCCTTGCAGCTCGTAGTCCGGGAGTTCGACGTGAAAGTGGTTCTCCAGGCGCGTCAGCAAGTCGAGCGTTTGCAGGCTGTCGATGCCGAGCGCTTTGAAGAAATCTCCGTCGGGGGAAAGTTTCTCGCGTGGCACCTTGAAATGAGCCGCAGCCAAAGTGAGGATCTCGTCGAGGGTTTGATCGGCTGTTTGCATATAAGTTACTCTAACCTGTTTTGCGATTTCTGACAGCATCTGGATCTCACGGCAAATAGGGCTGCGCGTCGGTGCTCTCGACGAACTTCTTCAATCCGGCTTGTACGGCCGGACGCGAGAACAAATCGCAAAAGATGTCGATCTCTTTTCGCAATTCCTCACGTGGTACCGGCTTGATGAATTGCTTGGCCGCGACGGCCGTTTGCCGGTCAAATTTCGCCAGCTGTGCGGCGGTGGCGCGGGCTGCACGAAGCGCCTCGCCTTCCGAAACAACCTGGCTGACCAGACCGATCTGCTGGGCCTTGGTCGCGTTGAAACTGCGGCCAGTCAACAGCAAGTCACGGACCACGGAGTTTCCCAGATCCCTTTTCAGGCGCGGGATTCCGCCGAATCCGGGGATCAGTCCCAACCTCAGTTCGGGGAAACAAAAGCGCGCCATTTTGTCGGCAACGATCAAATCGCAGACCAACGCCAGTTCAAAACCACCACCAAACGTGACCCCATGAACCGCAGCAATCGTGGTGAGGGGCGCTGCATCCAAGCGATTCAACACGCGGTGGATGCGCTCCAGAAAATCTCGCACCCCACGAGCGGCTTCTGCCTTTTCCATGCTTTGGGAACGCTCGTAGAGTTCGCGCAGATCGGCACCCGCGCAAAATCCGCACTTCAACGTGCTGTGAATAATCAGCGCATGTGCATCCTTTTCCAGATCATCGAGGGCTGACGCAAACCGTTCCAGTTCCTCGAGCGATAAGGAGCCCAGTTCGTTGCAAGGATCGCGGTGGAGGGCCAACTCGATGACCCCACTCTGCACCTGCCACGACAGCGCTTGTCCTTGAAATTGCTGCATGCCCAATGCGTGTCCCTCTCTAGGAACTACTACACCGCCTGCTTAACTCGATACATATCTTCTATTTCGCTCTTCATTCGCGCCGAAATCAGATCACGTTTAAGCTTGCCGTTTGCCGTCAGCATACCGTTCTCGATTGAAAATGCGTCTGGCCTCAGGCAAAAAGCCCGCACTTGTTTGTAGTGCGGAAGGCCAGGATTTACGAGATCGAGTGCGGCCTGCACCTGATTGCCGGTCACATTGCCAGTCACAATTGCAGAAAGATACCCGCGGCCGTTGCCAACCACCACTACCTGCTGAGCGCCCGGCAACTCGTGAGCTATTTCGTCTTCAATTGTTTCTGGGGCAATCTTGTGGCCGGAGCCGAGGACAATCAGATTCTTGATCCGCCCTACGATGCGCCAGTTCCCTGCCGCGTCCATCTCGCCTTGATCGCCAGTGTGGAACCATACATCGCGCAACACATCGGCCGTCTGCTGCGGACGGTTCCAGTAGCCCGGAAACACGTTCGGTCCGCGCACCACGATCTCGTCGTTGTCACCCAACTTCATCTCGATGCCCGAAATCGCGGGCCCGACACGCCCAGGGACGACGTGGTTCGGATCGTCCATCGTACAGATTCCGGTCGTCTCCGTCAGTCCGTAGACCTGCAAGACGGGGATGCCGAGCATGCTGAAATAGTCCTGAGTTTCCGGAGTCAGGGGCGCTGACCCGCAGATGAGGGCTCTCAGATTCGTGCCCACCATTTTCTTGCGGATCGCGGGAAAAACAACGGCATTAGCGAGCCAGATCCAGATCGCATCGCCCGACTGTGAACTCTGCTCCCTTTTTCGTATCCACGCGGCCTTTGCGCGAGAATAGATCGCATGCCCGATGCCACCCTTCTGAGCGACCTGCTCGTCGACTGCGCGTCGCATACGTTCGAGCAACTGCGGCACGTTCAAGAAATAGTGCGGCGCCACGGCCTGCATGTCGCTTGGGATCTTCATCAAGTCGGTGTTCAGCGTCACCAAGCTTCCGCGCAACAAGAAGGTCAGCACGGCGATCCAGGAAGCGCAGAAACTGAAGGGTAGATAGTGGAAAATCTGATCTTGTCCGGATCGCCCGCCCATCAGCGAATCCAGCCGTGTTGAGGTGCAGCCGAGCATGAATCCGACGTTCGCCGCGGTCAGCACTACTCCCTTGGCTTCGCCCGATGTGCCCGAGGTATAGATAATGGTGACGGGATCCTCATCGCGTACCTGTGGGCGATCGAGCGAGACTCCGTCGACACCGCCGAAGACTTCATCGAAAAGATAATGCGGCGGTGCTTCCGGACCGCTTGCGCCCGCCCAGTTTTGCAGGATTCCGTCGCGCAGAGTCGCATCTCCGCAGCACACAAGAGACGGCGTGCTGTCCTTCATCATCGCGATCAACTCCGCTGGGGCCTGGCGGAAGTAGAGCGGTACGACGATCAGTCCTTCGGCCATTGCGGCGAAATCGAGCGCCATCCACCGAATGCTGTTCGCCGCGAGCAAGCCGCAGCGATCGCCCTTCTTCAAACCTTTCGTGACGAAAAAGGTCCGCGCCTTGCGGATCAACTCGAGGAATTCGGCACCGGTCACACCCGTGACTTGGCCGTCGCGGATCTCCTGAAGCACCCGGGCGCCCTCCGCGGCCTTGAGTTGCGAAAATGTTTCCCCGACAAATGGCATGGTTGTTCGTACCGGAGAATCTGTGGACTCAGCTGTAAGCCGCCACCAACTGGCGAAGCGAAGCGTTCATAGGTGGGAGATAATCTTCCCAGCTCCACTCGCCTCTGCGCGTCTGAAATTCGGGATAGCGGCGTTGAACTTCTTCCTCGAAGAAAACGCCCATGCGAGCCATGACCTTCAGGTTCTTTACAACCGTGCGCGCAATCCCGTCGGCGATGCGCTCGCCCTGCGTGGCCAGCGTTTCGAGAGCCGCCAGCAGCTTCGGTTCGAGATCCGGATCATCGACAGTCATCAGCAACTCCGGATGGCCGCGTTCGCGCATCAGATTGCGAATGCGCTCATCCATGGTGATACCCGCAGAAGGCACGAGCGCCGGCATAGACGTCACGATGCCGTGATATCGCGACGACGCCATCATGTGGCAGGCTCGCAGTATGCTGACCAGCTCATACATGTTGTACTGATCTGAGCTTAGAACCGGCACTCCGCCGAGTTTCTCAGAGATACGGTTGGCCGCACGCGCATCCATGCGCTCGGTCGCCGCTAAAATAACGAATACTTTCCGCTGCTTGCGGAAGGCATCCACGGCCTTGGCAATGGAACTGAGGTAGTGCTCATAGGCCCGATCGGCCGCTGGGCCCGAGTTGTGGAAGTACGGTCCGCGGTAATGACTCTTCTTGTACGCACCAGTCAGGCTATGAATCGTGGCTTTCGCCACCGAAGCCTTCACCGGCCATTCGAAGGGATTGATCGGACATACGACAAGCACCGGAGTGCGACCGTCCCAGCCCACCTGTCGCAAGACGCTTTGACCATACTCGGCGGAACGTGGCTCGAAAGTCCACGCCGTGTCGGTACCGATCTCGGTCGGCACGCCCAGTTCGCGCAACACGGTGCGGGACTCTTCGTTGCGAGTGATGATCAGCGAGTTCCTGCAGTAGCGGCCGCACATCTTGGCGACCAGAGGATCCATGTGACCAGCTTCTGCTCCGTACCCTACGGAAAGTTTGTTCTCGACCGCGGCGATGCCGAGCGAACCAATCATCATCGTCGTCAGCGCGTTGGCGAACTTGCTCTTGAACATAGAGCCTTCGCACGCCACGACGCCGTGGTGTCTGGGAACTTCGTTCGACAAAAATGGCGGGAAAATATCCGGCAGGTGAACTTGCTTCGTGCCCTCGAAGTATCCCTTCGAGAACTCGAAGTTCTGACTCATCACGCTGAACTCGACGCGCTCGGCGCCCAGGATGTGCCGGATCTGACGCAGCATTTCGTCCACGCGCACGTCGGAACCCATGTTGCGCGTGCCGTTGTAGCCGGCAAAAAGCAGTTTCAGTTTTTCGCCCGCCTGCCAGGGATTGTGCCCACCAAGCATCCATCGCGCTTTCGCCCGTTCGATGTTACCGCTGACCCATGCTTCCAAAACGAAGTCCATCATGCGGCAGTTCCTCCTGCGGCAGCGGGCCAAGGCTTGTACTTATATTCGAAATTATTGTCGCGACTGAATTTGAGCAGTGGAAAGCTGTACTGCGAGAACGGCACCGGATTGCGCTTCAGTTCGGAAGTCACGCGGGTGTTGTCGAACACCGTGTTCCACACCAGATAGGGCATGAACACTTTCATCAGCGAAGCACCCTTGGCCATGGCACCCTTTCGATTGGAAAGGAAGTTGACCGATCCGGAGAACGGCTTCTCGGCAAAGGGGAGGAACACCGGACTGCGTTTCTGCTGGGCGGCGGCCAGCGCCGTCGTCAACTCGCGGAAGGTCCGCGATCCTGTGCCTGAAGAAAGGTGGTAAGTATCGTATTGAGGCTGGTCTTTCTGGTGCAGGGTCGCAATCGCGTCGGCAACAAAATCCACATTGACGATATCGATCTTGTCGGTCGGGCGAAACGGCAACGCGGGCAGGCCCGCCAGAAATACAAAAGCCTTCACCATATCGAACTGGGTCGTTTCAGCGTGGCGACTATCGCCCAGCACAATGCTCGGACGAAAGACTGTTTTGGGAGTATCCGGCAGCAAGACCCGCGTCATGTGCTCACAAAACTTTTTCGTGCGCGCGTAGGGATCGTAATCCGAGCGGTCCCATTCGATCGACCGATCTTCGGTGACCACTTCATTGCTGCGCTTGCCGGCGACAGCCACCGTGCTGACCTCGCTGAAGCGCCGCAGGCCGTGATAGTGCTCGGCATGCCGCGCCAGCGTCAGGACCTCGAGGGTGCCCCGCAGGTTCACGTTCAGGCAACTTTTCTCCGATTTCCGGTTTAGCGATGCCGCGCAGTGGATCACGGAATCCGTGGTATGCACCAAGCGGTCGTACTCGTCACGACCGAGACCGAAGCCGGGAGAAGTCAAGTCTCCGCAGAAAATTCGCACCTTCGTCTGCAGGTACTCGAAGAAACGAGGGAAATCGAGATGCAACTGCAGTGCGCGCCACAACCGCAACTGCGCTTCCTGCGGATCCCGCGCCCGCACCAGCACATTCAGGGAAGCGCCATGAGCATCCAGCAGATTGGCGGCAACGTGTGCGCCGATGTATCCGGTCGAGCCGGTCAGGAATATCGCCACGTGGCTCCGTCGGTCCCAGTCTTCACGGCATCTCCGTTCGCTGGCGCAAGTTGAAACGTGCGAGGCGGCCTGGCTTCGAGCGGCCTTCCCTCAATCAACGGATACGTCCAGCGGCGCAGGGCCGGGATGTGAATGTTGATCCAGTACTCCCACCAGTCGAGCGAGCGCGTGTCGTATCCAAACATCCCCTGCTCTTCGGGCACGAGCGCTTGGGAAAGCTTCTCGATGTTTTCCGCCGCGAAATCGTGCTCGTTCAGCAAGATGAAAGGTTCGAATAGCTCGATAAGCTTCTCCAAACGCTCGAGACTGCGCTCGGTTTTCACAAGCGGAGCTTTTTTCAGCGGCAGAGGCGACATGACGCGCTGAATGGACTTCACAATCGCCTTCTGTGCCGGCGCGGACATGCGATTGTAGCGCGTCTTGGAAACCGGAATGGCATCGAAGCGCAGCCTCAGCCACGATTCCAACCCTTCCTGCGCCCGATAGTGCTTGCGGTGCGCCAGAGACGTCAACTCGATCGAACGGCCCATGTCGCAGGGGTTGGTCACAGAGGTCGCGAGCTGGTACATCGCGTCATGCCTGCGCTCCATGACAGCCGCGGCAATCAAGGTCATCCCGCTGCAAACGGCGTCTACAGGAATGATGTCCAGCCGCTTGCTTTCGTTCGTTGGCAACTGCCGGAAATACGTCCCCAGCAGATAAGAGAGAGACGCGGAGGTATTGATGCCCTCATTCCATCCGAGGAACGGTTTGGCGACCGACGTCTCAACGATTGCGGGACGCACAATGGCGATGGGCAGGCCGGCGCCGTGTTTCGCGATCAGCGACTCGGCCAGGCTTTTGGTGAACGTATACGTATTGGGCCAGCCCAGTTCCTTGGCGCGGCGTGTTCCGGCTTCAGTCAGATAAGTCTTGAGCCAACGGACGCGGTTCTTGCGGATCTGATTCTCGAGCGCCGCGCCTTGCAGATTCTTCGCCGCATGCTCCTTGGACTGCGCCTGCATGCGCAAGCCGGACGTGACTTCCTCGCTCTCGGCCTGCACTTCGGCTTGCTTCACGAATTCCTGGAGTGAGTGCCATTCCTGCTCGGCGTCGAAATCTGCCAGCCCGCGCGGATTATAGTTGGGAGTGAGTTTCTCGCTCACCCGCCCGTCCTGCTCGCCCGCCACGTAGCAAGTGGAGAGATGCAAAAGTCCCGCATGATCGGCAGATCGCACGAACTCGAGAATATTGACGGCGGCGTCGGTGTTCGTCGTCAGGGCATCGCGCAGGTCGGGATTGAAGTCGGTCAAGCCCGAGCTATTAATAATGAGATCGAGGTTCTTCTGCAGGCGGCGCGCCGTCTCGGGGTTGAGTCCGAGGCCCGGCTGCGTGACATCCCCTTCAACGACCTCGATCTTGTCATGCAGGAAATCGATAAGGTGGTCCCCGTGAAGGTCAAAGAGCGGATCGAATACCGGAGATTCCTCGACCATCTTTTCGAAGCGTCGCTCGGCGGGATTCGACTTCTGGCGCCGGATAAGCAGGTAGATCTTCTTGACGTCGGGCAGGTCCAGAAGCGTGTTCGCCAGCCAGACTTTGCCAATGAAACCGGTCACCCCGATCAGCATGACGTGTTTTCCAGCGAATGCTCGGCGAACGGAGAAGCCGGGAGCCTGCCTCTGCCCTTCGAAATGGACGATTGGACGTGTCGGTGCAAATGGCCGGCGCTCAGCAGGAATGACTGCCGCCCGCAGCTCTTCCACCGAAATATCCAGTTGCCGAGCCAGAGTCTTGGGAGCCCTGCGCCCGTCGGGATTCTCTTCCCGGATACGCGCAAATGCACCGCGCGGCCGGATCACCGGCTCGATCAATCTGCCCGTCGCGGTACCGTCACGAAACTCGAGGCGGTTTGCAACGATGCGCTTGACGCCCAAATGTTGCGCCAGCGGGCGCATCACGTGGTCCAATCCCTGGCTCACCAGCACAACTTCCGCACCGGCTTCCACCAGTTCCTGCACCTTGCGTACCCCGCGCTCTTTCAAGCGGGGCTTTAGCTTGTAGAGGAAGAACTCTTCCCCCAGAAGGTCAAGGCGGTCGCGGGTCACTCCGCGCAGCGCGGCGTGGACGACCCGGGTAGCAAACTTGCGGTTGGTGGAGTAAAGGAATGGCCGCAGCAGGGCCATCAGGAAGATGAGCCCCCGCCGCCGGAAGCGCTCGGCGAAGGTTTGGGCGTTCCAGGTGAAGAAGGCCACGGGCTCGACCACGGTCAGGTCGAGCAGGCTGCCCTCGACCCGCCAGTAGACGGTGGGGGCCGTACTGGAGTTATGGTTTGTCGAATCCAAAATTAGTGATCGTCCCTCTATGAGGCTTCTGCTTGCTTGCGGTCAGACGAAGTTTCTATTGTAAACAATTGAGGGGACGGAGCGAAGTCGAAAGCATGGCCTTTCTGGCACTTCGCAGGGCGCAGGCGGGATGTCCCTTCGCCAAGCGGCATGCTCCTAGCAACCTCTAGCTGTTTTTTCTTGGGCTACTTGGGAACCGACTCCTCCGCTGCCGGCTGACGGCCCACGATCAAGGCGATTGTGCCGCTGATGGCCAGGGTCGCACCGATCGCCAGCAGGCCTCCGCGAAAGCCTCCGTTCAGTTTACGAAAGAAGCCAATGATGTCGGGACCGTAATACCCTCCCAAATTGGCCAAGGAGTTGATCACGGCGATTCCGGCGGCTGCCGAAAGACCCACCATCCGGGACGTCGCCATCGCCCAGAACGGCCCCACCATCGATTCGGCGCAGACCAAGCCGAGCCCGATGCAAGCGACCACCGCGAGCGTAGAAGTTCCATATCCTGCGGCGACCAGGGCGACCGCTCCGGCAAAGGCGGGAATTGCCGTATGCCAGCGCCGCTCTCCGGTACGGTCAGAACGCATGCCAACCAGGACCATCACAATGGCAGTCGCCAGGAACGGGAGGGCTGAGACCGCACCGGTCCACAAGTAGCTGAGCCCTGACAGCGACCGAATCACGCTAGGCAGCCACAAGGTGACTCCGTACATGGTCGTCGAAACGCCAAAGTAGACGAGCGACAGCATCCATATTCTCGGACTGATGAGAACGTCCCAGAAGCTGCCCTTTTGTGCTGCCGACTCAACCTGTTGCTCGACCGCCAGACGCTCCAGCAGCCAGACTCGCTCATCCCCCCTTAGCCACGTCGCGTTTTTCGGACTGTCCGCCAGAGCCCAATAGACAGTTACACCCAGGAGGATCGCCGGGAATCCTTCCATCAGGAACATCCACTGCCAGCCTGACAGCCCTTTGCCGCTGAGCCCAAGGAGTGCCCCAGAAACCGGACTGCCGACTATGCCTGCGATGGGATTCGCCATCATGAACCAAGCGACCGCGCGGGCGCGTGCATTGGCCGGGAACCAGCGCTTCATATAAAGGATCATTCCCGGGAAGAATCCGGCCTCGGCCGCGCCCAGCAGGAAGCGCATGCCATAGAAGCTAACGGGACCGCGGATGAAAATCATGAGGCAGGAGATCACGCCCCATGTGACCATCAGGCCTGAAATCCAGCGCCGGACGCCGAACTTTTCCAGCACGAGGTTGCTGGGAAGCTGGAAGAAGAAATATCCCGCGAAGAACATACCCGCCGCGCGGCCGTAGACTCGGTCGCTGATGCCGAGCTGGCCGCGCATCTGCAAGACTGCGAAGCTCACGTTGATGCGGTCAAGGTAGGCGACGATATAAAGAAGGAAGAGAAACGGCATCAGCCGCCACATCAGTCGGGAGATTACGGCGGATTCAAGGCGGTCGGGAGCGGTTTCCAAGGTGCGTGCCAATGCTCTTGTATGGTGCGAGGATTCTACGCTAAGCCGAGCTTTTTCCGAATCTCGGCTACGATTTGCTCCGGTGTGGAGGCGATTCCCACTGTCAAGGCTGCCTCTGGCTCTTCCAGGTCGGCGAACTGGCCGGCCAGAATTTGTTCGCCAGCAAAATGCCCCTGCCGCGCGCGCAGGCGCTCGGCAATCAATTCCGAAGTCCCCTTCAGGTATACAAACCGCACCTCTGGTCCGACGGAGAGTTCCTCGCGATAGCTGCGCTTCAGGGCTGAACAGGCTAATACAACGTTGCGGGGCTGGGCAATCCAACTGGTGATCGCCTTGCGCAGACTCTCGAGCCAAGGCTTGCGGTCGTCGTCGTTCAGGGAGATTCCCTGCCGAATCTTTTCTACATTGGAGGGTGGATGGAAGTCGTCCGCGTCGGCGAACTCCCAACCAAGCTGCTCAGCGAGGAGGCGTCCGACGGTTGTCTTGCCCGCTCCGACGACTCCCATTACGATCACGATCATGAGTCAGGATTGTAATGGCAGCACCGGGCCTCGGCGGTGCCAGGGTCGAGCTTATTTCTTCGGATACACTTTCTGCGCGCCCGTGCGACCGTTGGTGACAGTGAAGGTGCCATCCGTCTGTGCTTCGACTTTGATGTATTTGCCTTCGCACGGCTCTTTCACATTCGCAATGCGATCAGCGTCCACGTTGTGGGCTTTGTCGGATTCGGCCGCGTAGTGCAGCTGCCACAGGTCCTCCAGGCCCGGCGAATCGTGGACGATCTGCCATGCGGCAGGACTCGATCCCTTTCGCGGCCCGTTGTCAATCACGGCCACGCGGGGATGCAGTGCCCAGACCATGGCCTTCGGGTTCGACAGGTCCGCTCCGTGATGCGTCAGCAGAAAGAGATCGACCGTTCCGATCAGGTTATTGGGGCAAGCGATTTCGAGTTCTTTCTTCTTGGTGAGATCGCCGAGATCGAGGAAACGAAATTGTCCATAAGTGATCAGAACCCCAACGGAACGGGCATTCTCGGTACTGTCCTCAGCGGCGGCGGGCTCCGAACTGCAGTAGGAATTCGCCTCCCCGGCACCTGGGAGAGGTTTCGTCAGATGATCTCCTGCGGCAGACAGCACCTGAATTTGCAAGCCCTTGATCGGGAGGCCCCATCCGGGCTTGACTACGACGTGGGCGTGGCCCGCGATTGCCTTCTCGTAAGCTGCATAATCCGTACGCGTCACGTCGGAGTCTTCCAGGTTCGGACCGTGGTCGACGAATGTGCCCACCTTAATTCCGTCAACCAACTGAGGCACGCCGCCGACATGGTCGCGGTGATAGTGCGTAATCAGGACGTACTCGATCTGTTTGAGGCCTGCCTGATGAGCTGCGGCCAAGATGCGGTCGGCATCGCGACCTTCATATCCAGGCCAGCCGGTGTCGATGAGCAACGACTCTCCTGATGGGCTCACGATCAACGTCGCCTGACCGCCCTCCACGTCAATAAAGTAGATTTGTAGAGGCTTCGGGGCGGCAGCAGCAGAGGCGCGAGGCGTACTCACGCCGAAGATACACAGGCAAAAACTCAGAACGACCGTTAGTCCAGCACGCATCGGTTGGCACCTTGATTGGGAGATGTTGCCGAAGATTATGCCACGGGGCGCGGGAATGCGTAAGCGTTGTTTTCCCGGAAGCAGAAAATCGCGGACAGCGGATCAAGGACAGTTCGTCTTGGCGGGCCGGCCGGCGAAGCGGCCTTCGATCCATTGAATCTGATCCCGCACCGAGTCGCCAATGACTCTTCCGGCTTCGAGGTCGGGATATCGTTCCCAGTGAACCTGATCTCCCCGTTTGCACATGCGAGCAAAAGCCTGAACCCTGGTATTCGGTGGGATCGCCGGGTCCGCATCGCCACTGATCACCAGAATTGGACCGTAGGCTCGGGTCTGGCCCAGCCCGACACGGTCAAAATACTTGAGGACGAATTGATTGTGCTCCCAACCCGGCTTCATAGTTTCGGCGGCTGATAATTCTGCACCCGTCTTGTTGGGCGAACAGGTCTCAGCCAATTGGTTGTAGAGCGGAAGGGCCTTCGCGGTCAGCATGTCGGTGACCTGAAACTGGGGATAGACTGTCTTCACCCCATAAGCGAGGAAGGCGAGCATCTGGCTTGATGCAGCGTGCTCGTAGATCACTTGTGCGTCGACCGCAGGCGAGATCGCGATGGCGCCAAGATAATTTGGGTCGCGACTCGCATTTTCGTTATTGGCAACCGCGAGGGCAGCCAGTGCTCCCTCGGCTTCGCCCATCGCGATCCACCTCGCGGCCAATTGTGGCACGGCGGCCCGGGCTGCCGAAACGGAATTGATGACGTCGGTTGCGTTGGACGGACCGTCCAGAAACGCATTCCGAAAATGGGTTCCCAGCCCGGCATAATCCGTCGCGACGACGGCGTACCCAAGACTCACATACATGGCGAGGAACGGCCCATGCCCTAGATTCCGCATCAACGAAAGAGCGCAAGGGCGTCCTACGCCGTCGCTCCTGTGTGCCCAGGCAATCACGGGCCAACCCCCGGTGGGCGGCTTTTTGTCGTAGGGAGTGAGCACGACCCCAGAGACAGCAACGTCCTCGCCATTCGCGGAACGGGAGTGGTACAGAATGCGAACCGCGGATACGGAGAACGGGAGTTGGTACTCGTCAAACGGTTGCGATCGGATCAGATCTCCTGGCTTTCCGGCGGGCAGTGGATCAGGCGTATCGTAGAACTTCGTGAGGGGCAAGGGACGATCACGCAAGGGCTCAGAGTGTTTCGGCGGCGCGGGACCTTGGGTTTGCGCAACTGAAATCCCGATTGCGAGTATTGTTGCCGACGCGACGGCAAAGGCCTTCATTGGCAGGCTTAGTTTATTCCAGAGTTGAATTGAGACAAAGGAGGATAGGGATATTTACTTGACGCCACCAACCCCAAGATGTAGCGTTCGGGGTCATGAGCGAGGATTTTCCGAAGACCTTGTTGGAGTTGGAACGGCGCTTTAGCTGCGAGGATACCTGCGCCGAATACCTCGCAGCTCTGCGGTGGCCCGGCGGATGGGTGTGTCCGCGGTGCGCGGGAACCGATGCTTGGTCGGTTCGGCGGAATCGGTGGCTTTGCGGCTATTGCCGGCATGAGATGTCGGTCACCGCGGGGACCGTTTTTCAGGACAGTCACCTGCCCCTGACGATCTGGTTCCGCGCCATGTGGCAGATCACCAGCCAAAAGAATGGCATCAGTGCTTTGGGCTTGCAGCGTGTTCTCGGCCTGGGCAGCTATAAGACCGCCTGGGCGATGTTGCATAAATTGCGCCGGGCTATGGTTCGTCCGGGTTGGGACCGGTTGGATGGCGTCGTCGAGGTGGACGAGACGTACTGGGGTGGGGAGGAGACTGGCGCAATCGGCAGGCGGACGGAGATCAAGGCTCTGATTGTCGTCGCCGCCCAGGAAGATGGAAAAGGCATTGGCCGCATCCGCCTGCGTTCGATCCCGAACCTGACCAAGGCCGCTCTGCACGGGTTCATCGCTCAAGCCATCACTCCGGGAAGCACGGTCCGAACCGACGGTCTGCCCGCCTACATGGGATTGGACGGATATGCCCATGACCGCCAGATACAACGCCGTCAAGGGGAGGCGGAGCATGTGCTTCCGCGAGTTCACCGCGTGATCTCGCTATTGAAGCGATGGTTGCTCGGTACTCATCAGGGCGCGATCGGACAGGATCATCTGAACGACTACCTCGACGAGTTCACCTTTCGATTCAATCGCCGCACTTCTACCTCTCGGGGCAAGCTGTTCTATCGTCTGGCCCAACAGGCCGTGCAGGTTGGGCCGGCCCCCTTCGCGACCCTCGTCAAACCACAACCTGTTGCGCTTGGTGGCGTCAAGTAAATATCCCTAAAGGAGGATGATTTCCCGTGACCGACCATAGGCAAGCCGGCAAATGCTACGTCTGCGTTCTCATCAAGGTGCGCTCACCACTTTACCACTGCCGGCCTGATTGCTCGTCCTGTTCAGAGCCTCTGACCTGATTTCGCTTGCGATACATCACGAAAATCACCCCTACGGAGCCAAGCGTGGGAGGGGCAATCAGGATGAGGATTCCGCTCTTCAGGGCCTGAATCATGCGCGATCCCGAGGCCGCGGCTTGCGTATAGCAAAGAGAGCAACTTTGCGCCCATACGGGGACTGGAGCCAGAAGGATGAAGAATCCCACAAGCGCGATGCCCAAAATCCAGATTGATCGTGAGAACTTCATCCTCAACCTCTTTCCCACCAACGAACCGTCCCAGCCTACTTAGCCCATGGTACGCCATTGGATAGGCGGAAACTGTCGGACCAGCCATATTGCATACCGAGAATCACAGCAACCGTAAACATCAGCACAAACCACTTCAGACCGCGATTTTCTGCGAGGTGCATGAAGAACAAGAGCGCGATACCCGCCTCGATCACCGCTACCGTCAGCATGCGGACGAGCATTTGTGACGTATTGATATCTTGATACGCAATAAAGAACTGAATGGCCGCCAGGACCAGCAGACTCACGTAGACAGCAACATCTTTGCCAATTCCATTGCTCTTATGCGTTTCGGAGGTCGTCATTGTGATTTCCTGCCCCTTTCCACCTTAGTGAGCCAGATTCAAGAGATAGATCAACGGCACTACGAACATCCAAACCAGGTCCACGAAGTGCCAATAGAGCCCAGTCACTTCCAGGTCGTCGGCGCCATAGCGACCGCCGCTATAACGGATCCCGACTGCGATGAGCGCAACCACGCCACCCGTTACGTGCAGCAAATGCAAGCCGGTGATGCTAAAAAATGCCGAGCTGAAAAGAGGCGTGCCCCACGGATTGTGGAAAAGATTCGCGCCTTCCGCGATCATTCCCATCCACTCACGAATGTGCAGGATGGCGAACAAGATCCCGAGCACGGCGGTAATCATCGTCCAGCGAAACGCGCCGGCTTTGTCGCCTTTCTGCGCCGACCGCACTCCAATCAGCATCGTCAGGCTGCTCGTCAGCAGGATGAACGTCATTAGCGCCACGTTCGTGATGCTGTGGAACGGTCTTGGCCAATCCGGAGTCGCGTTGCGAATAAACCCGTAGGCGACGAGACATCCCGCAAACGTGGCGCTGTCTGCGATGATGAATAGCCACATCGCCATTTTTTTGGCCGAAACCGAGAATGTGGGCGCAGTCATTACGTCGGTCGCCTCGGATCGCGACACTTGCGCGTGGATTGAAAGATCTGCCTGGCTCACGATGCCTCCTACCCTCGACTTTGTTAGAGCTTCATCCAAAGCAGCAAAAGCAGATACAACCACAGAGCACCCATGAAGTGCCAGTAACGGGAAGTGGCGTCCAGAGTGCTCCGTCGCAGCACGGAGTGATTCAGTTTGCTGATTACACGTACAAGACCGCCAAGCCCGCCGAATACATGCAACGCATGAGCTACCGTCAGCACATAGAAGAACGAATAGCTTACGTTGGTGGCGAGGCCGAATCCTTGAGACTTCAATTGCACCCAGGCAAAGGTTTGCCCGGCAACAAAGAGCAACCCGAGACACAATGTGATATAGAGCCAGCGGGCCGGCTTCTCAGCCCGATTTCGACTGCCGCCCATAAAGGCCGCGATCCGGCGGCGCGAGAGCTCTAACGTGACGCTGCTGGCAACAATCAGAAGACTGTTCAGGTAAAGCACGGGGGGGAGGGTAATATGCCGCCAGTCCTGCGCAGATCCCTGACGAACGATCAGGGCGCTCGTGAAAGCAGCAAACGTCATCGTGATCGCCGCCAGGCCGACCCAGATGCCAGTGCTCGCGGGCGGCGGAGAGTAATCCTTCACTCTGCGCAGTTCTCCATCGGCGGGACCCAGACTGCGCCACCCCCCGTTTCCAGAATTGTGGCGGGGTAAACGATCAGGTCCGATTGTCGGCGGTGGTTGAATTGTTGTAGCCATACTTCTAAATCTCCCGGGTTCAAACCCTCGTTGCAGGCAAACTACTTCTCTTCATTCGGACTGTTTATCTTTTCCGGTGACGTCTGCATCACGTAATCGGTGCTTGCACCCTCGACGCTGTATTGATAGGGATCGTGATACACGACCGGCATTTTGTCTCCAAAGTTATTGTGGGGCGGCGGCGTAGCCGTGCTCCACTCGAGTGAAGTGCCCTCCCACGGATTATCCGTTGCAGGAGTTCCCTTGAAGCGACTGTAGATCAGGTTGTAAATGAAAATGAATTGGGCGAACCCGGTGAGCACGGCTGCAATGGTGATGAATTTATGCACCGGGATCAGCGGGATCAGGTAGTCGTCGGTGAATGCCTGGTAGCGGCGAACATTACCGGCAATTCCCAGGTAGTGGAATGGCATGAAAATGCAATAGGTGCCGACGAAGCTCAACCAGAAGTGGAGTTTGCCCAAACCTTCGTTCATCATGCGTCCAGTCATCTTCGGGAACCAGAAGTAAGTACCGGAGAAAATACCGAAGATTGCCGCGACTGCCATCACCAGGTGGAAGTGGCCCACCACGAAATAGGTCGCGTGCAGCATGATGTCGATCGAAGGTTGCGCCAGGAAAAACCCGCTGACGCCGCCACTAATGAACATCGAAATAAATCCCAGCGCGAACAGTGACGCCGAGTTAATCCGCAACTTGGAACCATACAAGCTACCCAGCCACATCAGCACAACGATCGTGGAAGGAATCGTGATGATGAGTGTTGGAAACGAGAAAGCCAGCGAGGAGAAAGGGTTCATCCCGCTGACAAACATATGGTGTCCGTACACCATGTAGCTGAGAACCGCCAGCGATCCCATCGAATAAATCAGCACTCGATGGCTGAGCATCGGCTTGCGCATGTTGGTGATAAGCACGTGGGAAACGATTCCCATGCCCGGCACGATTGCGATGTACACCTCGGGATGTCCGAAGAACCAGAACAGATGTTGCCACAGCAAGGTTGATCCGCCGGAATGAGGTAACAACTGGCCATTGATTACGAGGTTCGAAGGCACGAAGAAGCTGGTTCCAGCGACGTGATCAAGAATGAGCAGAATGCAGGCCGGCATCAGCACGGCAAATGCAGTCAAGCCCATCACGGAGGTGATAAACCAGCCCCATGCGCTGAGTGGCAACCGCATCAGCGACATGCCTTTGGTTCTCATGTCGAGAGTGGTCGTGATGAAGTTCAACGACCCCAGCAACTGGCCGACGCAAAAGATTGCGATCGAAGCAGCCCACAGAACTACACCTAAACCCTGCCCTGGACCTGATACGGCGCCTACGGCACTCAATGGCGCGTATTGTGTCCATCCGCCCAAGGTAGGTCCGTCTGCGACAAAGAACGAGGAAATCATCACCAGGAAGGCCACGAAGGTGACCCAGAACGACATCATGTTGAAATGCGGAAAAGGCATGTCTTCCGCACCCACCTGGATGGGTAAAAAGAAATTGCCAAAGGCTGCGAACGGGGCGGTGGTGAGCACAAAGAAGACCATGATCGTTCCATGCATGGTCATCAACTGCAGGTAATACTCCGGCGTCATGACATTGCCGGGGGCACCAGTATTCGAAAGGAAGTGCAGGCCCGGAATCGCATAATTCGCCCACCCCAAGTGGATTCGCATCACCCAGGAGAGCACCATGCCCCACACCACCGCGATCAAGGCCAGCGCGTAATACTGCTTGCCAATCACCTTGTGGTCAATACTGAAGATGTGCTTGCGGATAAAACTGGTCGGGGCTCCGTGCACCGCGTGTGCCGTGTCGTGCATTGCGCTCACCTCAAGAAATAGTTGAATTGTCCAGATGCTGCGCCGACAGCTACTGCAATGCGGCCTGCTGTTTCAGCCAGGCATCATAATCCTCCTGGCTCATCACTTCGAGATACGCCTTCATGTTGTAGTGACCCAGGCCACAAAGCTGAGTGCAGACGATTTCATACTTTCCGACTTTCGTTGCGGTGAAATGAACCGAGAGATCCAGACCCGGCACGAAGTCTTGCTGGACCCGCAACTCCGGTACGAAGAAGGAATGTCCGACGTCCTTGGAATGCATTAACAGGTGGACCTCGCGGTTCACCGGAATCGCCATTTCGGCAGTCACGATGTCGTCTTTGGAATCCTGATCGTGGGTTTGATCCAGTCCAAAGAAGTTGGCGTTGGCCTCATTGATCTGGTCAGCGTGCAGCGGTCCGAACTTTCCATCCGGGCCGGGATAGCGGAAATAGAAAGCAAACTGTCCCGCCTGGACCTGGACCTGCAAGGCGTTGGCCGCGGGCGGAGTGAAATAAACGCTGGCCCAAGCTTTGGCTCCGAACACGCCCAGAGCCAGAACCTCCGTCCCGACCAGCAGGAACGCGGCAATCACCAGCCCTCTCGCTCCACCGGGAAAATTCTTGGTCTTGGTGCCAGGCGCCGCATTGGAGAACTTCCAGATGAAGAAGGCCAGCAGAAACTGAGCAGCCAGGAAGGAAATACCCGCTTCTGCCATCGTATCGGCATACTGCTCATCGATCAACGCACCATGGGTCGAGATGTCCTGCGGCAAATGCCAGGTGTGCATCACGATGGGAATCGCCGAACCGATTGCGATCAGAATGATCGTTACCGCGAATATCTTCGCCATATCGCTCCGCCTTTGGCCAATTTAGCTCGGAACTATTGAAAAATCGCCGCAGCCGGTCAAGACTGCGGCGCTTTCACGACGTCCCGTTCGAACCGCGCAAAATGCGAATCTACTTCGCCTTAAAAGTGAAGTCGGCGGTACCCGGCTTGCCCGCGGCAACCGTAACTTTTTGGGTCATGGTTTGATCGGGTTCGTGCCAGGCTGTGACCGTGTAATTTCCCGGCGGCACGTTGTTGATGGTGTAGTTGCCATTTGCGTCCGTCGTCGCGTACGGACCCTTCACCACCACATGCCATCCATGCATCCAGGGGTGAATATTGCATTGCACTGGAATCACCTCCGGATTCTTCCAACTCTTCTCGATGGGCGCGGCTCCCGGGGGCTGCGATTGATTCCATGGGATGTTCCCCGTCATTGGATTCGGAAGCGGATGAATGTTGTGGGTGGTTTGATCGCTGGTCACCACCTTGAATTGCTGCCCGGCATCGAGCGCCAAAACGTGGGGCGTGTACATGCAGTTCTTCTGATCAAATACTGGCACCTCGGTCGATGCGGTCGCAGGCCCGGTCCAACCTTCGGAAATGTACAGCACAGCGTTCTCCAGCCCGCCGTTCTGACCCACTTCATAGGTCTGCAGGTGCGCGGGCGAAGCCGAATTGGCCTTCACGCAATATGGGTCCTTGGACATATCGATACCCCTCATGTGAGGCGCGGCACCATCAAGTTTGACTGTGCCGGTGATTTTTCCTTCTCCAGCGGCGCTGACTCTCTGCCCCAGAAAATGCGCACAACAGGAAACAACAAGCCCTGCCGATAGAACAGCCACCAACTTATTCTGCATCTTCATTTGAGAAATCTCCCCTTACGGAACTACAGGTTGACCCTACGTTGCGATGCCAATCTGAGCGCTACTGTTGGCCCGCCGGCGCGTTCGGATCCACGGGCTTCAGATTGAGCGTCTTTGCCATCTCTTTTTCTTTGCTTTTCTGAGACATGAATGTGCGCAGATAGAAGACCAAATCCCACGCCTCATCAGGTTTGATATTGTCGGCAAACGACGGCATCGGAGTGCCATCCAAGCCGGTCATGAAGATCCTGTAGATGTCCTGATCGGTGTCGCCGCATTTCGGGCGGCTTCCGTCAGTGAAGTTGAAGGGCTGAATCGGGCGGCCTAGATCATCAGTAAGGGTCGCCGCCGACGGTCCGTTGGCCATTCCCTGCACTCCGTGGCACTTCCAACACTGCACGCGGGCAAACACATCACGGCCTGCCTTAATGCGCTCCGGGGTAACCTCCGGCTCGGGAGGAATCGTGATGGGCGCTCCTGCTTTTTCGGTCTGCCAGCGTGGCGAGAAATGCTTGATCCATGCCACCAAGTTTGCGCGTTCGTCCTTGGTGAAGGTGCTCCACTGCGGCATGTTCGAGCGGTCCATGCCGCGACCAATCGTGTCGAACAGGTCCTGATCCGTCGGCAAGGTTCCCGTCGGAGTGGAGCGGCACTTGAACACGCCCAACTGGAAATCGCGAGGCTTGGGGTCAAGCCAAACAGCGTTTTCGCCATTCCCGTCGCCCAACACACCATGGCATCCGACGCAATATCTTCGGTAGGGCATGGCAGCTGCCTTGGCGTCTCCGGTGACATCGCCTACACGACTGGTCGCTGCAGGCGAATTCAGCCAAGTTTCCAGTTGATAGCTCGTGAGCTGCGCCCAGGAAATCTGCGGCACAGCCAGAAGTACGGCTGCGTTCAGCAAAAGAGACCACTTCCCCAATATTTTCCGCATGTCTCCCTCTCTAGAAGTCGAAGTCAAACCCGGTTAACACTTCGCTGGTATTCACGTTGGTCGTGTTGAGACCAAGCATGGGACCGGTGCCGTCCTGGTGCAGCCAGTTGTACTCGTTGTGCCAGGCAAAACCAGCCCGGCTGGTCATGAACGGGTTGTAACGGAATGCGATCGTATAGGTTGAGAGATTGCCCAGATTCGAAGCGGAAGGGTTGGCCGAAGTCGGTCCATTCGCCTGTTGCGACATTTTGACCGTTTCGTATCGACCGATGAAGATCAGCTGCGGACTGTAAACGTAGTGACCCTCGACCGTAACGCCATTCCAACTCGGAGCCTGCGCCCCGACCGGAAGGGTGTTGCCGGGCACGTTGTTCGGGGCGCCAGGATTATCGATCGGGTCGCCATATCCCTGCCCGAACCATGCGTCATCGGAACCGTGCTGGGTAACCACCTGAACATCGAAATGCTGGCCGAAATAGAATTGCCCGACAAAGCCTTCGCGGCTGAATCCCTTATTGCTGATCCCCGACCCCGCGAGTGGCGTACCGCTCTGCGTCAGGTAGTACGTCGGCGCCTGCCCGACCATTGCGTATGCACCGATGCGGTCAACCCCCAGCTTTCCCACGTCGAACGCCTGGCTGAACGTGAAGAAACCGGTATAGGCACTGCCGTAGGGCAAGCCCGGGGTCCCGTCATTGCTGCTGAGCAAGGCCGCAGAGTATCGGGTCCGGTCGTTGTACGAGTGCCCCATCACTTCGACGCCGAGTTGGTTGTCGCCGATTTGACCGAAGATGTTGCCATCGCCAACCGGAATGAAGTGATAGAGCTGGTAGATACCTCCATTGCCCGTCAGCGTCAGGATGCGCTTTTCCGACAACAGGTTATCGAGTTCGAACTTACCCAGCTTCACGTTCAGCCAGGGGCTGCCGAACAGGTTATCCAGTCGAGCCATCACAGTTTCGAAGTGGAACGACGCGGTCTCATCGGAGGAGGGCAACACATAAAACGAGAAGTTTTTTTCCAACGTGCCGCCCGTATGGAAGTCGAGACCGCTGATGTCAAAACCGGAGGTAGTAACCCGTTGCACCGCCGAACCCGTAGCGGTCCCCCCGGCGTACGTATCGACCTCGACCTTGCCGGTACTCACCCGGTGCCAGATCGGGATGATCCGGAACGTAACTGGCCAGTACCCCGGGTTCTGCCAGATCGGGGAATCCCTGTCGTTCATCAGCTGGTAGCCATTGTCTTTGAATTTCTGACCAAAATAATTCAACATCGGCCATGATTCGTGGCAAGCCGAGCAGCGCAGTCCATACTTGCGAGCGAACGCCGGAATGGCGTTCGCGTGCTGGCTGCCGCTCAGGATCAGGAAGACTACGACAAGTGCCATGGTCAGGAAATGCTTCAACCACGGCGCCTTCCCACAAAGGCGTAACTGTTTCCCCATTCGCATGCCAAACTCCTCACGCAATTTTTTGAACTGCATTCCCACAATGCAAAGGCAAGATTGAGTCTCAACGTCGAGCCCCATATGCAGAACCCCTTCTCACATGGGGGGCTTCAGAAACCTGGACCTAAACCGATTTTGCTTCGTGAAAAGGTCCTACCACCGTACCGGAGCGGAATCGTACTACGACGTCGCAACGACTTGCAAGGGGTCACCCGATATTTTTTTTACAATTTCTTGACAAGGTAAAATCCGGAGGTATTGTTTGTCTCCACGTCAAAACAATCGTAGTGGGGTTGACAGCCCCTGCCAGAGTTGAGAATCTGAGGGTGCAACAGGGGATACCTCGTGGGGAACTCGAAAATCGTGGCCAGGAGGCCTTGGCGTTCTGGCGGGACCTTAGGTCTGGCGCCGGGCATCCTGTGGAAAACCGCTACGATCCTGATCTTTTCGGCCGTCGCCTTCGCTCTGCCCTCCCGGGAGAAGGACGCCACTCAGTACGGCGCCGGTCTGATCGTGAATCTTCCGTTCCCCGAGGGCGAAGTCACCCAAGTGGTGCAGGACGTAATCCAGAACGGGCTCATCCGGGGAACCAAAGAGTACAACAAGGACGAATACATTACCGGGGCGGAACCGGCCACTTCCACGAAGGTGTTCCCGGAGTGGACCGAAGGAGGCAAAGTTTTCTACAAGGTTCGCCTGAAGGCGATCGACCCGAGAAATTTCAAGGACAGCAGTGATGTCGGCACGCTCGTCGTGCGCTACGTCGTGCAGCCCCAGGGCGACAAGAACACCGTGCTTCGCATCGATGCTCGCTTTGCCGAGGATTTCCGCCGGATCACCCACGCCTCCAATGGCTCGGTCGAAAGCGCTGAGTACAAGGACATTCACGACCACTTGGACGCCGTCGAGTCGATGAAGGCTCAGACCCTCGAGGCCCTCAAGGAAAAACAGGAGCAGTCCACCAGCACGCACCAGCCTCCGATTGCAGACGAAACACCCTCCAGCGTTGTTCAGGCGGAGCCTGTAAAAACTTCCACTCCTGTTCCTCAGCCGAGCATGGTGGAGGCTTCTACGCCACAGACCTTGGAACAGCGAGTCCAGGATCTTCGGCGGCAGGTTCAGCGGGTCGTAAAATCGCCAGGCGCGGCGCTCAAATCCGCGCCCTTCCACACCGCCAGCACTCTACAATCTCTGCCGACCGGAACCGAGGTGCTCATCGTGATCTCGACGACGTATTGGCTTGGAGTCGAAACTCACGAAGGCCAGCACGGCTGGATCTTGCGTGACGAGTTAGCATTAGTACCATGACAACCCTGGCGAGAACGACGTGGCATGGCGCATGGAAAGCGCTGGCGTGGGGCACTTTTGTTTTTGCCGCGGTCGTTCTGGGGCAAAACGGCCCCTATGAGCGCACATTCCCGCAGTCCAAGAGCACAGTCGAGAAGGCCTTGGCCGCCGTGCAGAGTGGTCTCGCAGGCCACCTTCCGGTGCTGGACGGTTTCGCCAAGCCCGGGGATCACCCTCTGGACCGCTACCAGCGCGGCTACTATCAGTTGACCGTCCAAGTAACTTCGACGGCATCCGGCGGATCCTTGGTACGGATTACCACCAAGGTCACCGCGTGGTACGACGATCCGGCGGGCTCCCATTCCGGATACCAACTGCTGGCCTCGAACGGTCGCCTCGAAGCCGATTTGCTTGATCAACTGGCGGAACAACTGACTAAGGCTCCCGGAGTTAGTAGCAGCCGAACTCCTACAGCGGCGGCTCTTGAGCTGTTCTGGTCCACTCCCCCATCGACGGAACCATCCATTTCTGCGCC
>CAVPVE010000040.1:0-12195 GCA_963709025.1 uncultured Acidobacteriaceae bacterium | reverse complement strand
GGGCCGACGACGGGGACGGCGTTGCGGCAATCGATCTACTATTTGAGCAACATCGCGGGAGGGAACAACACGGTGACGGTGACGTTCAACCAAGCGGCAGCCTATCCGGATGTGCGCATACTGGAGTACCGTGGAGTGACGACGTTGGATGCGATGGCGGGAGCGAGCGGGAGTGGAACGGCGGCGAATAGTGGTGCGGCAACGACCACGCAGTGCCAACGAGTTGATCTTTGGGGCGAGCATGGTGGCCACAACCACCAAGACAGCGGGGAGCGGGTTCACGCAGCGAATCATCACCAGTCCAGACGGGGATATCGCGGAAGACAAAGTAGTGACCACTGCCGGCAGTAACAGTGCCGCAGCTACACTGAGCTCCTCCGGTCCCTGGGTCATGCAGATGGTCACGTTCGCGCAGCTTTCAGGTCCCATACCGACAGTGAGCAGCGTGGCGCCGAACAATGGTGCGACAGCAGGCGGAACGGCAGTGACGATCACTGGGTCGAACTTTGTGACGGGAGCGACAGTGACGTTTGGTTCGGTCGCAGCTACGAACATAGTAGTGGTAAGCGGGACGCAGATTACGGCAACAACCCCAGCGGGCAGTGCAGGATCCGTAACAGTGACAGTGACCAATCCGGGTGGACAGAGTGGAAGCTTGGCCGGCGCTTTCACCTACCTCGCTCCTCCGACAGTGGTCAGTGTCTCCCCGAATACTGGGGCAACGACGGGTGGGACGGTGGTGACGATCACGGGGACGAACTTTGCGGCAGGATCAACCGTCACGTTTGGCGGGGCGGCAGCCAGCAACGTGGTGGTGGTAAACGGGACGCAGATCACGGCAACAACCCCGGCGGGCAGTGCGGGCGCAGTCACGGTGACTGTGACCAATAGCAATGGGCAGATGGGAAGCCTGGCCGGCGGTTTCACCTACCTCGCTCCTCCGACGGTGAGTGGTGTATCGCCCAACATTGGGGCAACGACGGGCGGGACGGCGGTGACGATCACAGGGACGAACTTTGCGGCCGGAGCGACGGTGACGTTCGGCGGGATCGCAGCGACCAGCGTAGTTGTGGTCAACGGTACAACCATCACTGCCGCAACTCCGCCAGGAAGTGCCGGAGCAGTAAGCGTGACAGTAATAGTAAGCGGACAAAGCGGGAGTCTAACCAACGGATTCAACTATGTAGTAATGCCGACGGTGAGCAATGTAACTCCGAATAGCGGTCCGGCAGCGGGCGGGACGGCGGTGACGATCACAGGGACGAACTTTGCCGCCGGAGCGGCGGTGACGTTCGGCGGGACGGCAGCCAGCAACGTGGTAGTGGTGAGCGGGACGCAGATCACGGCGACAACGCCGCCGGGGAGTGCGGGTGCGATGACCGTGATGGTGACGGTAAATAGTCAGAGCGGAAGCCTGAACAATGGTTATACCTACATTGTTGCACCGACGGTGAGCAGTGTATCGCCGCTGACCGGATCGACGACGGGCGGGACGGCGGTGACGATCACGGGGACGAACTTTGCGGCCGGAGCGACGGTGACGTTTGGCGGGACGGCAGCCACGAACGTGGTGGTGGTGAGCGGGACGCAGATCACGGCGACGACGCCGCCGGGAAGTGCGGGTGCGGTGACCGTAACGGTGACCAACCCTGGAGCGCAAAGCGGGAGTCTGGCCAACGGATTTACGTATGTAGTGGTACCGACAGTGAGCGCCGTGTCCCCGAACAGCGGGTTAACGACGGGCGGGACGGCGGTGACGATCACGGGGACGAACTTTGCGGCCGGAGCGACGGTGACGTTTGGCGGGACGGCAGCGACGAACGTGGTGGTGGTGAGCGGGACGCAGATCACGGCGACGACCCCGGCGCATGCGGCGGGGTCGGTGACCGTGACGGTAACGGTCAATGGCCAGAGCGGGAGTTTGAGCAATGGTTTCACCTACAACCCGGTGGTGGCGATCACTTTTGCTCAGGTGGCAGCGGCCACGCCACAATCACCGACGGCGACGGTTTCTGTAACCTATCCGGGTGCCCAGACGGCGGGAGACCTCAACGTAGTGGTGGTGGGATGGAACGACACCACCTCGACGGTGCAGTCGGTGACGGATAGCGGGGGGAATAACTACGTGTTGGCGATTGGGCCGACGACGGGGACGGCGTTGCGGCAATCGATCTACTATTTGAGCAACATCGCGGGGGGGAATAACACGGTGACGGTGACGTTCAACCAAGCGGCAGCCTATCCGGATGTGCGCATACTGGAGTACCGTGGAGTGACGACGTTGGATGCGATGGCGGGAGCGAGCGGGAGCGGAACGGCGGCGAATAGTGGTGCGGCAACGACCACCAGTGCCAACGAGTTGATCTTTGGGGCGAGCATGGTGGCCACAACCACCAAGACAGCGGGGACCGGGTTCACGCGGCGAATCATCACCAGTCCAGACGGGGACATCGCGGAAGACAAAGTAGTCGCCACTGCCGGCAGCAACAGTGCCGCAGCCACACTGAGTTCCTCCGGTCCCTGGGTCATGCAGATGGTCACGTTTAAGTAGTTACACGAAGTGATCTTCTTGGAGATTCGCTCCCCGGAGGGGGCGAGTCTGTAACGAAAAACATGAAGGGATGGCTAAGAAAATTGTCCAGCGCTAAGGATGACATAGGACTAAACGCAACAACAACCTCGTGGGTGGGAGCTGCCGTGGACACAACCTCTCAGTCAAGCCTCCTTAGAAAATATTTGGGGCGTCCATACCTCCGGGTGAATATGTCGATTTGGAATCACCTGCCGGCCTCCTTGGCCTCATCCCGTTTCGGCTGGATCTACGGTGCTCATTTGAACAAGTTGATTCGGATGCGGTCGGAAAGGCAGCACTTCATGGGCACTTTCTTCTTTCGAAATCGCCCGGAACTTGACCTGCTGATTCGCCTGCTTGATTTAACGAGGCGAGCATCGGACGTTAATCTGACGATCTTGGGATGCAGCAAAGGTGCCGAGGTTTATTCCTTCGCACATGCAATTCGATCTGCGCGGCCGGAGTTGAACATCCGGATCAATGCGTTAGATATCGACCCTGAGGTTGTGGAATTCGCAAAGGAAGGCATTTACTCGCTCAGGGGCTTTGCTCCCGAAGGGGCTGTCAACGATGAGCTTGCTATGAAGACCTTTGGAGACCAAAGGACCTCGGTGTTCGAACGCATGTCCTCAGAAGAGATTGATGCAATGTTCGATAGAGACGGCGACCAGGCGAGTGTCAAACCGCGTTTCCGTCAAGGGTTGACGTGGCACGCTGGCGACGCTGGGGATCCGAAGCTGGTCGATGTTTTGGGTCGTCAAGATATCGTCGTCGCCAATCGGTTCCTGTGCCATATGCGGCCGGCCGAAGCAGAACAATGCTTACGCCAGCTCGCGAATTTGGTGAGGCCGGGCGGTTACCTCTTTGTCTCAGGGGTTGATCTGGACGTGCGGACCAAGGTTGCACGGGAGCTCGGCTGGACACCAGTGACCGAGCTGATCAACGAAATTCACGA
This sequence comes from uncultured Acidobacteriaceae bacterium, assembly GCA_963709025.1. Taxonomy (GTDB): domain Bacteria; phylum Acidobacteriota; class Terriglobia; order Terriglobales; family Acidobacteriaceae; genus Sulfotelmatobacter. The sequence continues at coordinate 8,668 of CAVPVE010000040.1, read as the reverse complement.
AGGAGATCGGTCCCTACGGAATGATTGGCCTTTGCATTATTGGGGGTTGGAGCCATTTGACCGACGCCGAAGCGACTGGCACATACGTTATGCCTCGGTGTTTCAGCTCGGTTCAGCACATGCCTCTACAGAAATTGTGGGTGTGAAGCCAGAAGGTGTGTTTGCGCATGGTAATCCCTAGCGTCGAACTGCAGAGTTGCTACTCGGGTTAGATGTACGCAGCATCCCGCGGACTGAGTTGTCAGATGCTTGGGGCACAGCGGTGGATGGGGAGCGAATGAATATGTATTTCACAGATCCGCTCACCGATCCACGTTGGGACGAGTTGGTTTCTTATCACAATCGGGCGTCGGCGTTCCATTCAAAGAGGATGGCTTGAGTCGCTATCTCGAACGTACGGCTACCAGGTCTTGGCGTTGACGACCGCGCCTCCCGGCAAGCCGATGACGGATGGCGTTGTTTTTTGTCGTATCAGCAGTTGGATCACCGGAACCCGCATTGTCTCCCTCCCGTTTGCAGATCACTGTGAACCCTTAATCGACGATATGTCGGAGCTTGCAGAATTCTTGAGCAAGCTGGAAACAGAGCGCAAGTCTAACCGATGGCGGTACGTGGAAATACGGCCACTGTCGCCAATTTCGGACGGGCAATGGGCGCTACAGCCAAGCCGGTCATACTTTTACCACGAACTGGATCTGTCCCCGAGCCTGGAGCGCATTTTTCGGGGATTACACAAGGACTCGATCCGCCGGAGAATTCAGCATGGAGAGCGGGAGGGACTCGTGCAGGAAGTGGGACGCAGTGAGATCCTCGTCGACGAGTTTTACCGGCTCGTATTGATGACCCGGAAGCGCCATCAATTGCTTCCCCAGCCCCGAGCCTGGTTCAAGAACCTGGTCGAATGTATGGGCGATAACATCCAGATTCGCGTGGCCCGAAAAGACGGAATTCCAATCGCAGGCTTGCTGACGTTGCGGCATAAGTCGTCCGTTATCTACAAGTATGGGTGCTCGGACGAGAGGCTCCACAACCTCGGGGCCATGCCATTCTTGTTCTGGAAACTGATAGAGGAAAGCAAAGATTCTGGAGCCGAGAGAATCGATTTTGGCCGTTCCGATCTGAACCACGAAGGCCTGATCAGCTTCAAGGACAAATTCGGAACCTCAAGAAGAGTATTGAATTACTATCGTTATCCACAAGAAGCGAAATCGAACTCCGCCGCATGGGAGAGGATTAAAATCAAGCAGGTCGTCCGCATTCTGCCGGACTCGATTTCATCCATCGCGGGTAGGATGATCTACCGGCACATCGGCTAACACTTAGTTCGTCTTACAAAATGGCCATCGATACTGACCTTGCACACGAGGCGAGAATAGGAGCGGTTCTCATTTTGCAGCAACCTGAATCCTCCGAACGCGCCCATTCTGAGCGTGTTCTCGATCACTTTCGGTGCCCTGACGTCTTCTTGGATTTTTCCTTAGCTCAGGAGTTGTCCTCCGTCAGTCGATACTTCCATTTTGATCAGAATGTCACTTGTTATGGTCGAACGTGCAGACGAGATCTCGACCATGTCGCAACCTCGCGATATGACGCGCTCAACGATACTGTGATCGGTGACGGCACGGTTTACCTGCCATTCGACCCTGACGAAGTCATCGACAATCTGAGGTTGGAGAGGTACAGCGACGGTCATCGCAGCAGCAGGATTCTCCGGACCTTGTATTACCTCTTTCGTCCGCTCACAACGCTGGCGATGCGGAGGCAGATTCAACGATTCCATGCGCGAAACTGGAGGGCCTTCAGCTTTCCCCAATGGCCCGTAGACACCACCGTTGAGGATATCTGTGAAACTCTGTTGCTGCTTTCAATGCAGGCCAAGGGGGTGGCCAGCGTGCCATTCGTCTGGTTCTGGCCAGGTGATGCCCAGGGCTGCGTAATGATAAGCCATGATGTCGAAGGCGAAGCCGGCATGGAGTTTTGCAACGAACTGATGAATATCGATGACTCTTTTGGAGTCAAGGCGTCCTTTCAGATCGTGCCCGAGGACCGCTATGCGGTAACTTCCTCCGTCATCGATACAATTCGCGCTCGAGGGTTTGAGGTGGGAATACAGGACTTAAATCACGATGGGCGTTTGTTTGACAATAAAGAGGAGTTCGTTCGACGGGCGGCGCTTGTCAATCAGTACGCAAAGGAATACAAAGCAAAAGGATTTCGCGCCGGAGTGCTTTACCGAAGACCGGAATGGCTTGAGAGCCTGGATTTCTCTTTTGATATGTCGATGCCCAACGTGGCCCACCTTGATCCGCAGCGCGGCGGATGCTGCACGGTGATGCCTTATTTCATTGGGAAGATTCTGGAAATTCCGGTTACGACTACGCAGGACTACACTCTTTTCCATATTCTGAACGAGCGATCCATTGATTTGTGGAAAAAACAAATCAACCTCATCCTGAAGAAGAACGGATTGGCCAGTTTCATCATTCACCCGGATTACATCATTGAGCAGGAAACCAGATCTACCTATAAGGATCTGTTGAGTCACTTGAAAGACTTGCGCTCGAGAAACAATATCTGGTTCGCGCTTCCCGGCGACATTGATAACTGGTGGCGCACTCGCAGTCAGTTACAGGTTGAGAGAACTGGAGAATCCTGGCGGATCGTAGGAGAGGGGGCAGAGCGCGCCACGCTGGCCTATGCAAAGAACGTAGATGGAAAATTAGTCTACGAACTGGCCGCTTCCCCAGAGCGGAGTCGCTCATAGTGTCGGTGGTTGCTTCTCCGTAAATATGACCTTTCAAGAAACCAAGTTGCCCGGTGTTTTCGAGATTAACCTCGTGCCAGCACGCGATAGCCGGGGCTTCTTCGCTCGCAGTTGGTGTCAGAAGGAATTCGAAGAGTACGGGCTTGACCCCAAAGTCGTGCAGTGCAACGTCTCTTTCAACGCTCGAAAGGGAACTCTCCGTGGCATGCATTACCAGGCCGCGCCGAATGCGGAGGCGAAGCTGGTCCGCTGCACGTCGGGATCAGTTTATGATGTGGTCATCGACTTGCGCCCAACATCGGCGACCTTCAAGAAATGGATTGCAGTAGTCCTCCATTCAGAACAGCACAATATGGTGTATGTGCCCGAGGGTTGTGCGCACGGGTTCCTGACGCTGGAGGACAAGACTGAGGTGTTTTATCAAATGTCTGAGTTCTATAGTCCGGAATCGGCACGGGGCGTTCGCTGGGATGATCCGGCGTTCCAGATAGTCTGGCCCGCCCAAGTCGATGTAATCTCTGAGCGGGACCGGACCTACGCTGATTTCGAGCATGTTCAATGTGCCCACTGAAACAATTCGATCAGAAGGGCCTAGCGGAGATCGGTCGAGAATTGCACCGCTTTGCGTCTGATCTTTACCCGATTTGCCGCAGCATCACCGGGGATGGGGTCCGCCAGACTCTCGCAGCCGTTCAAAAGCGAATTCCTTTGCAGATCTCAGAGGTACCAACAGGAACGGCGGTGTTCGACTGGACCGTACCGCAGGAATGGAACATCAGAGACGCCTATATAAAGGATCCGAGTGGAAAACGGATTGTGGACTTCCGGCAGAACAACCTGCACGTACTGAATTATAGCGTCCCGATTCATGCCAAGATCCTCCTCAGCGACCTGAGGCCGCATCTGTTTTCGATTCCTGAACATCCGGAATGGGTTCCCTACCGGACCTCTTATTACCGCGAAAACTGGGGATTCTGCTTGTCTCATAACCAGTTGGCGTCGCTGGAAGATGGCGAGTACGAGGTGTGCATCGACTCCACTCTTGCGGACGGGCACTTGACCTATGGGGAGTGTTTTCTGCCGGGGCAACGCTCGGATGAGGTCCTGATCTCGTGTCATGTCTGCCACCCATCATTGGCCAACGACAATCTTTCAGGCTTGAGTGTGGCAACCGCTTTGGCTGAACTTCTATCCAGTCAAGAGCTGCAGTATTCCTATCGATTCGTTTTCATCCCAGGAACCATTGGAGCGATTACCTGGCTGGCGCGGAATCGCGAGAGGGCTGCGAGGATCCGGCATGGACTAGTGCTGACCGGCATCGGGAATGACAGTGCTTTTCATTACAAGAAGAGCCGGCGCGGCAATGCAGAGATCGACGTTGCGGTGGCGCATGTCCTGAAACACGAAGTCGGATCTCATGAAGTTCTGGAGTTTTCACCCTACGGATACGACGAGCGGCAGTACTGCTCCCCTGGGTTCAACCTTCCCGTGGGCTGTTTGATGCGAAGCGTTTGGGGCACATTTCCCGAATATCACACATCGGCGGACAACCTGGAATTCATTAAACCGGGCCGGCTCGCGGACTCCCTTCGCGTCTGCACGACCGTCGTGAATATCTTGGAAGGCAATCGTCGGTACCGCAACCTGAGCCCCTATTGTGAACCTCAGTTGGGGAAACGGAACCTATACCGATCGACCGGCGGCGAAGCGATTGGATCGGAGATCAATGCACGTCTGTGGGTGCTGAATCTATCCGATGGGGAGCATTCCTTGCTGGACATCGCCGAGCGTTCCGGGCTACCATTCTCAGTAATCAGCGCCGCCGCCGAGGTTCTGCGGGAGGGCGGCCTGCTTGCTCCGGTCCCAGATGCCGATATTGCTGAGCTTCGGCGTCGAAAAGCTGCTGGTAACATGCCTGAGGTTACCCCCCTTCGATGACACCATCGGGCCATTCCGGTAGTTTGGGCTCCATGTAAGAATTGGGTTGACAGCAACTACCGTCACGCAGAGCTCACTCCCCCCGTTGGTTCCAGGCGATGCCTCGTGTTTTTTCATGCACAAAAGCTAGGTTCTAAGACAGGAGTAGCATGAGAGTACTTCTAACAGGTCATAAAGGCTATATCGGCGCGGTGGCGGCGCCCCTTCTGCATGCTGCGGGTCATGATGTGGTGGGGATGGACACGGATCTCTTCGCTGGCTGCGAATTTGGCCCGTCTGGGACAAACATCGCCGAAATTCGCAAGGACATTCGTGATCTAACGAAAGCGGACCTGGACGGTTTTGACGCTGTGGTGCACCTTGCCGCGCTATCGAATGATCCGCTCGGAAATCTGAGCACAGGCCTTACCTACGACATCAACCACAAGGCGTCTGTTCGGCTGGCGGAGCTGGCAAAAGTTGCGGGTGTCAAGCGCTTTGTATTTTCATCGTCTTGCAGTACATACGGTGCAGGTGGAGATACCTTCCGGGACGAGACCGCCTCGCTCAATCCGGTGACGCCCTATGGCGAATCGAAGGTCTTGGTCGAGCGCGACGTTGCGCCTCTGGCAGATGAACATTTCAGCCCCACCTATATGCGCAATGCGACGGCTTACGGAGTTTCCCCGCGCCTGCGATTGGACATCGTCTTGAACGATCTGGTCGCGTCGGCGTACACGAGTGGCCGCGTCTATATAAAGAGCGACGGCACTCCGTGGCGCCCGATCGTGCATATTCGCGACATTGTCGCCGCTATTCTCGCAGTCCTGGATGCACCGCGAGAGGCGGTTCACAACGAGACGTTTAATGTCGGTCACACCGATGAAAATTACCGCATCCGCGAACTCGCAGATATGGTTGCGGAGATCGTCCCCGGATGCCACGTAGAGTACGCTCCCGATGGTGGCCCGGATAAGCGTTGCTACCGTGTGAACTGCGACAAAATTCATCGTGTGCTCAAGGGCTTCCAGTTGCAATGGACAGCCCGCAAGGGTGCACAAGAACTCTACGATGCCTATCGCACGATCGGTTTGACGGCAGATGATTTGAAGCATGGCCGCTATGTGCGCATCAGCCAAATCCAGCGCCTACAAAACGCCGGATGCCTGGATGCATCACTACGTTGGATGAACCAGCCGGTGGAAGCCGTGACTGCCTAAGTGCGGACCAAATTGTGAGTGAAGGAAAGGAAAACATGGCCACGACGACGATTCCATTGCGCGTACAAGAGCAAAAGATCGCAACTCGTCAGTGCCGATTCTGCGGCACGGGCCTCCAGCGAACATTTGTCGATCTGGGACTGTCCCCGCTATGCGAGACCTATCCCGCAGCTGCCGACTTTCATCGGGGTGAGGTCTACTATCCTCTCCACGTCTACGTCTGTGAGAACTGCTTCCTCGTGCAATTGGAAGAATACGAAAGCGCAGAGAGCATTTTCACCGACTATGCGTATTTCTCGTCGTATTCCGATTCGTGGCTCAAACATTCGGAGAACTACTGCAAGAAGATGGCGAGCCAATTCCGCCTGGACGAGAGTAGCTTCGTCGTTGAAGTGGCAAGTAATGATGGCTACCTGCTGCAGTATTTTGTGCGGCAGGGAGTGCCAGTGCTCGGCATAGAGCCAGCTGCCAATGTTGCCAAGGTTGCGGTCGAAAAGGGCGTGCCCAGCCTGGTCCGTTTTTTTGGCACGGATCTGGCGAAGGAGTTGGCGGCAGACGGTCGCCGCGCGGACTTGGTGCTAGGCAACAATGTGCTCGCACAAGTTCCCGACTTGAACGATTTTGTCGAAGGGCTAAAGATCCTGCTGAAGCCGGACGGGGTCCTGACGCTTGAATTTCCCCACCTACTGAAGCTGATTGAGCTCAACGAATTTGACACTATTTACCACGAGCACTTTTCGTATTTCTCCATATTAACGACGGTGCGCCTCATGGAGGCGCATGGGTTGAAGGTGTTCGACGTAGAAGAACTGAAGTCGCATGGAGGCTCACTCCGAATCTATGCTTGCCGAGCGGAATGCAGCGCGCATCCACTACAACCAGGCGTGGCGAAGGTGCTTGCCGACGAAGCTAAAGCTGGTCTTTCCTCTCCCCAAGGATACGATGGTTTTGCCCGTCAGGTTAAAGAGACCAAACTGGCGCTAGTCGAATTTCTCTTGACCGCTGCGAAACAGGGTAAGTCGGTAGCGGGATACGGCGCTCCGGGGAAGAGCGCCACCTTATTGCACTACTGTGGCATTGGAAAGGATTTGATTGAGTACACAGTGGATCGCAGCCCGTACAAACAGGGACGATTCCTGCCGGGCAATCATATTCCGATTTTTCATCCAGACCGGATCCGCGAGACCCGGCCGGATTATATCGTGATCCTGCCTTGGAATCTGAAAAATGAAATTATGGAGCAATTAGCGTTTGTCCGAGAGTGGGGCGGCCGTTTTATCGTGCCCGTCCCGATGGTAACGATCTATTAGTAGGAGGCATGCCATGAAGGTAGTTCTTTTCTGTGGAGGCGCCGGAATGCGGCTCAGGGGCTATGCAGATGATGTCCCAAAGCCCATGGTGCAAATCGGAACGCGTCCGATCTTGTGGCATCTGATGAAGTACTACGCCCATTTCGGCCACAAGGACTTTATTCTCTGCCTCGGACACAAGGGAAATTGCATCAAGGATTACTTCTTGCACTACGATGAAGCTGTTTCGAACAATTTCGTCTGGTCGCAAGGAGGAAAGAACATCAAGTTTCTGAATCGTGACATTGACGACTGGACGATAACCTTCGTGGAGACCGGCGCGAATGCGAACATCGGTCAACGTCTAAAGGCTGTAGAGCCGTATCTGCAAGGCGAAGAAATGTTCCTTGCAAATTACGGTGATGGATTGAGCGATGTGCCTCTTCCTGCGATGCTCGACGAATTTCGGCAGAGCAAAGCCATTGCGACTTTGCTACTGGTGCAGCCAACGGCAAGCTTTGACATAGTACAAGCAGGGCCTGGGGGGGTGGTGGAAGAGGTTCGCCCCTTGACTCAGACCAATGTTTGGATCAATGGCGGCTTTTTTGTGATGCGCAACGAGATTTTTGACCATATGCTTCCGGGGGAGGAACTGGTACGCGAGCCATTTGAGCGGCTCATAGAGAAGCGGGCCCTTCTCTCCTACAAGTACACAGGTTTCTGGCAATGCATGGATACTTTTAAAGACAAGCAGCGCCTTGAAGAATTGAATCAAGGCACGGCTCCGTGGAAGATTTGGAGTTGCGCTGCCGAGAAATCCAGCGACCTGGAAACGGTTGCACCAAGCGCATGATCAATCTGAAGTTCGATCTGGGGACGAAGCCGGGACCGGAAATCCTCTGCCTGGGATGTCATTCGGATGATATCGAAATTGGTTGCGGTGGTGCCGTCCTCCGATTGGCTAAACAATACCCCGATTGCAACTTCCATTGGCTGGTGTTTAGTGCACTTGGAGTGCGCGAAGCCGAAGCACAGCAAGCGGCCAGTTTGTTCGGCGGTTCGCGCGTGAAAACCATGTCGCTAAAAACATTCGAGGACGGATTCATGCCCTATGTCGGCGCTGAGGTGAAGCGGGTCTTCGAGAAGGAGTTGAAGGAGCTAGAACCCGATCTGGTGTTTACTCATAGTGGCAAGGATGCACACCAAGATCACCGCCTAATTTCGGAGTTGACTTGGAATACTTTCCGGAATCATTTGATCTTGGAATATGAAATTCCAAAATACGATGGCGATCTAGGTCGGCCGAATTTCTTTGTGCCGCTTGAGCAGGACACGTACCAAACAAAGGTTCGCTACCTGATGGATAGCTTTCAATCTCAACGTCCGAAGCGATGGTTTCAGCCAGAGATGTTTCTCTCTCTGATGCGGTTGCGAGGTATGGAGTGTAACGCGGCCAGCGGCTATGCCGAGGCTTTCTA
>CAVPVE010000039.1:0-45366 GCA_963709025.1 uncultured Acidobacteriaceae bacterium | reverse complement strand
ACGTGACCATCTGCATGACCCAAGGGCCGGACGAGCTCAGTGTAGCTGCGGCGCTGTTACTGCCAGCAGTGGTCACCACTTTGTCTTCCGCGATATCCCCATCTGGACTGGTGATGATTCGCCGCGTGAACCCGCTCCCCGCTGTCTTGGTGGTTGTGGCCACCATGCTCGCCCCAAAGATCAACTCGTTGGCACTGGTGGTCGTTGCCGCACCACTATTCGCCGCCGTTCCACTCCCGCTCGCTCCCGCCATCGCATCCAACGTCGTCACTCCACGGTACTCCAGTATCCGCACATCCGGATAGGCTGCCGCTTGGTTGAACGTCACCGTCACCGTGTTGTTCCCCCCCGCGATGTTGCTCAAATAGTAGATCGATTGCCGCAACGCCGTCCCCGTCGTCGGCCCAATCGCCAACATGTAGTTGTTCCCCCCGCTATCCGTCACCGACTGCACCGTCGAGGTGGTGTCGTTCCATCCCACCACCACTACGTTGAGGTCTCCCGCCGTCTGCGCACCCGGATAGGTCACAGAAACCGTCGCCGTCGGTGATTGTGGCGTGGCCGCTGCCACCTGAGCAAAAGTGATCGCCACCACCGGGTTGTAGGTGAAACCATTGCTCAAACTCCCGCTCTGGCCATTGACCGTTACCGTCACGGTCACCGACCCCGCCGCATGCGCCGGGGTCGTCGCCGTGATCTGCGTCCCGCTCACCACCACCACGTTCGTCGCTGCCGTCCCGCCAAACGTCACCGTCGCTCCGGCTGCAAAGTTCGTCCCCGTGATCGTCACCGCCGTCCCGCCCGTCGTTAACCCGCTGTTCGGGGACACGGCGCTCACTGTCGGTACCACTACATACGTAAATCCGTTCGCCAGACTCCCGCTTTGCGCCCCAGGGTTGGTCACCGTTACGGTCACCGCACCCGCACTTCCCGGCGGCGTCGTCGCCGTGATCTGCGTCCCGCTCACCACCACCACGTTCGTGGCTGCCGTCCCACCAAACGTCACCGTCGCTCCGGCCGCAAAGTTCGTCCCCGTGATCGTCACCGCAGTCCCGCCCGTCGTTAACCCGCTGTTCGGGGACACGGCGCTCACTGTCGGTACCACTACATACGTAAATCCGTTGGCCAAACCTCCGCTTTGTGCTCCAGGGTTGGTCACCGTTACGGTCACCGCACCCGCACTTCCCGGCGGCGTCGTCGCCGTGATCTGCGTCCCGCTCACCACCACTACGTTCGTGGCTGCCGTCCCTCCGAACGTCACCGTCGCTCCGGCCGCAAAGTTCGTCCCCGTGATCGTCACCGCAGTCCCGCCCGTCGTCGATCCGGTCAGCGGCGATACACTGTTCACTGTTGGTGCAACAATGTAGGTATAACCATTGTTCAGGCTTCCGCTCTGACTATTTACCGTCACCGTTACGATCACCGCACCCGCACTCCCCGGCGGCGTCGTCGCCGTGATCTGCGTCCCGCTCACCACCACCACGTTCGTGGCTGCCGCCCCGCCGAACGTCACCGCCGCTCCGGCCGCAAAGTTCGTCCCTGTGATCGTCACTGCCGTCCCGCCCGCCGCCGGACCGCTATTCGGAGTTACGTTGCTCACTGTCGGCATCACGCCGATGGTCCAAGAAAAACTGGCTGCAGTACTCTGGTTGCCGCCAGCATCCTGTACTTTGACGGAGAACGAGTGAGTCCCCAGGCTAAGACCAGAGTAGTTTGCTGGGCTGGAGCAAGCGCTGAATGCACTGCCATCGAGTTGGCAAAGGAAACTGAGGCCCGTCCCAGTATCCGTGAAGCTGAAGCTCGCGCTAGTTTCGTTGGTCGGGTTGGTTGGGCTCGAGGTAATGACCGGCGTGGGCGGCGCTTGGCTGTGAGGCTGGACGCCCACGATCGCCGTCTGCCACCCGATAGCGGAGTCGTACTGAAAGTCGCCCGTGTAGGAACCAGCGCTGACCGGGGACTCCGATTCGGCCCATAAGAAACTGGTGGATTGCGTATCCAGAGCAAATCCATTCAGCGCGGTGGCAGTTGCACCCGTCTCGTTTTTCACCCAGCTTAGCAATAGGCTGTTGGCCGGCACGGTAATCGATGCGCTGGTCACGTTGGCCGAGGTCCCGCCCGGACCCGGGTCAGTGATCGGCGAGGAGACTGGCGGTCCCGTGATATCCGACCCCGATACGGCGAAGACGTGGAGCACCAAGGGTGCTGGATTGGTCAATTGTGCGGTGACCGTCTGGGTGATGCTGGTAGCGGGCGCATTCACGTAGTAGATGGCAGAAAGCAGAGTGAAAGAACTGCCGGACCATGTTGTAGGACCTGTCATCAAAGTCCAGGTATTTCCCAGGTTGTCGCTCAGGCCGCTGATGCTTACCGGCAGACCATTCCAGGATGGATGGCTGGACACGAAGGCCACCAAAGTGGAGGCACCGGTGGAGTTGAATGCATTTGATGTATGTGCCGTGAGCGGTGTGGAGTTGATGTAGCCAACAGTGCTAACTATGAATGGTGCGGCGCCGCGAACGTTGATGCTAACGGTAGCGGTGTTGCTGTTCGTCGTGCCATCGTTAGCAACGAACGTGAATGCATCTTGACCTACATAGCCTGGGTTCGGTGTGTAAGTGAGGTTCGGAGCAGAGCCTGACAACGTCCCTTGCTTTGGACCGCTCGAAACCGTGTACGTGAGCGGGAACCCTTGGGGCGACGTAGCTGTGAGGATGATGCCCACTGGCGTGTTCTGATTTGTCGTAACCGCTTGATTCTGAGCGACCGGTCCGAGCGAGGGTTTCAAGGCCACGATGGCCGTCTGCCACCCAATCGCCGAGCTGTACTGGAAGGCACCCGTATAGGAACCGGCGCTAATCGGGGATTCCGACTCTGCCCACAAGAAACTGGTCGACTGTGTATCCAGGGTAAATCCATTCAGGGCAGTGGCAGTTGCTCCTGTCTCATTCTTCACCCAGCTTAGTAACAAGCTGTTGGTTGGCACAGTTACCGGTGAAGTAGTCACGTTCGCCGACGTCGCGCCGGCACCTGGATCAGTGATCGGCGAGAAGACCGGCGGTCCCGTGATATCCGATCCCGATACGGCGAAAACGTGGAACACCAAGGGCGCGGGATTAGTCAACTGAACGGTAATTGTTTGGGTGGCACTAGTGGAGGGGATATTGACATAGTAAACAGCAGACAGGAGTGTAAACGAACTGCCGGAGAAGACAGTGGGGCCCGTTAATAGGCTCCAAGTGTTGCCAAGGTTGTCGCTCAGGCCACTGATACTTACGGGCAGGCCGTTCCAGGGGGTATTGGTGGAGACGAAGGCGACCAGAGTGGAAGCGCCTGTAGAGGTAAAGGCGGTCGACGTGTGAGTCGTTAGCGGCGTGCCGTTGATGTAGCCAACACTGCCAACTATAACCGGTGCCGAAGTCTGAGCTAAGGCAGGAAGGGCAGCTAACAGTGCAACAGCGACAAGGCGGAGGATACCGTCGATCGAAGACTCACGCGGTGATCTCATGGAACACTCCCCCTGAAGAAAAGACTTCGATACCTCGGCAGGGCAGCGGTAGCGTGAAGAATGTTTTCTTCAGACTTGAGATATGCTACGACAACATGGGCCTATAAACCTGGGATCTAGCATGCGAATAATGTCAGCCATTCTAACTCTTATCGGTTACTTACGAAGGATGAAGATCAAGACGAACTTTTGGACATCGGGCGGATAGAAATGTCTGTCACCTCAGCCGTCCGGGCAAGCATCAGAGAGTGAACCACAACCGAGGCAACATCGTCTGGTTGTAATAGAGTCTCTGGATGATACTCGCGTCCGTCCTGCTGGAAAAGCGCTTGCTGCATCGGTGTCGCGGTGCGTCCAAGATAGAGTGTGAGGACCCGAATGCCTTTCGGGTTCACTTCTTCTCGCAAGCTATCAGCGATCGCCTTCAATGCATGTTTTGTGGCAGCATATTGCCCGACTTCTGGCCGCTTTACTGCAAGGGCCACACTCGAATTGATGAAAACGACCTGTCCACGTGCCCTCGCCAGGAAAGGCAGCAACACTTGACTCATCAAGTATGGTGCGCGGACATTCGTGGCGAATTGCAGATCGAGGTCCTCAATACGGGCATTTTCCATCGGATCTTGATGGATCACGCCGGCGCTGTGCACCAGAGTGTCGAGCCTGCCACCTTTCTCTCCCAAGTAGCCAACGAGACTCTCAAAAGCTTTTTCTACGGTTAGATCGAGAGAGAAAGCTGTTGCAAATGAAAAACGCCGAGCGGCCGCAACGGTCTCTGCTAGCGCGTTCGAATTTCGCCCGATGGCACATACTTCAGCGCCTTGGCGCGCTAGGGCCAGTGCAATCGCACGCCCAACGCCACTGCTTGCTCCCGTCACTACTGCCACACTTCCGGTCAGCTCGCCGGTCGCATGTGTCATTTCGGTCAAGTGTTATTCACTTAATTCTTGAGTGGATTCGAATAGTATAACGAGGATCTCTTTGTACAGCACTTGACACCCGACTGCGCCATAGTGCCAGAGTCGATTGCTAAACTGAGGCTAGACTCTTTTCCTTCGCTGCTGACGGCTCTCTCAATCCGCGAAGGAGGTCTAAATAGAGCGACTTCTGCCCAGTTGCGAACAAGAGCATACCGAGGAACGTGATGAGGAGGACCGCAGTTTCCAGCACAAGTCGGGGCAGCGGAGACAAGGAGTAACCGTAAGTAGACCGTACCGCAAACGCAAGCGCTCCAGCCACGATGCTTGAGGCCAGTGGTCGGCTCACGGTCAGCAATACATCCCAAATGGAAATCACAGTATCATGTACGGACCACGCAATCACTGGAACAACCCAGAGCAGCATCGTTCCAGAGTAAGCGAGTGCCACACCCTTCGGTCCATAGGGCAATCCGACCAAGTACGCCAAGATTAAGAGAGGTGCGATGACCAAACCCATTTTTAAAGCCCTGCGGACTAGGCCAAGCGACATAACCAGCCATGACAATGGATTGGCGATCGCGAAGACCATAATTGTGGGAGCCAAGTAACGAAAAATAGCGGCCGCAGCGTTCCACTTGGGCCCAAGAAACACAAAAATCATGTCGTCGGCAAAAAGGGCACACGCCATAGTCATAGGCATAGTCATCGCCAAGACTACAGAGTAGCCCTTGAGGAAATAGCTCTTCAGGCGCCCCGGATCGTCTTGGAGCCGGGATAGTGCTGAAAACGCTACCTCACCGGCGGCTGAATTCAGGTTGCCCGTAGGAATATTAATGAGTTGATACGCCCTTCCATAGATCCCAAGAGCGTCTGCTCCCCAGAAGCGACCAAGCAACACTTTCTCAAAATTGCTCGCGATGTACACGACCAAGCCATTCAGGGTGACGGTTCCGCCGAAGTGCATCATGGAGCGTATTCCAACCCGCCTGCGCGGACGTCCCGGAACCCAAGCGGTCGTCACCCAGAACCCCAGAGTATTAATGATTGGAGCAGTGAGCGTCATCATTACCAACGACCAATACCCGTAACCTGCCATGGCGCCCCCAATAGCAAGAGCACTGCTCACGACCAAGCTGATGGTGCTTATCACGGCTAATGTAGTAAACCGCATTTGCCGTTGCAAAAGCGCACCATGCTGAACCCCGGCGGCATTGAAGATAAAGCTAGAAGCCAGCGCAGCGGTCACCCCAACAAGCCGAGGCTCATGGTAAAAAGCAGCAATGATTGGCGCCATAGCGGCGGTCAGAATCGTCAGTCCCGCGCCTACCAATATGTTGATCCAGAATAGCGTCGAAAGCTGTTCCTCTGTAACAATCGGGCGTTGTATTGCGGCAGCCGAAAGGCCAAAATCCCGGAACATAATCAAGACTCCGGTCAAGGCTGTGACCATCCCGACTAATCCAAAGTCCTTAGGCCCCAAGAGACGAGCTAACACCATTAGCGAAATGAGGCGAAGGGCGAAATCCGCTCCCTGCGCGCAGAGTCTCGCCAGACCGCCCCGAATCGTCTTTTCTTTCAAGTCCTTCATCGCGCTCTCATGATGTGACGGAATCTCGTCGACTCCCCGTCAACTCCGTGGCAATCCGCGTTTCATCAATCGCCACCATTTATGACTACACCAAATCCATCGCAGCACTGTCTGCGCGAAAGTTTATTTTCCTTATCTACGCAGATCTAGCTACCGGCTAAGCTGCCGGATATGCGGCACCTTGGCACCCCGCCGTTCGGGCATTCCAACACATCTGCAATTCGCTCGGCGGCGTGACCGTCCCAGAGAGGAGGAACTGTACCTCTCTTTGCCTTTCCTTCGAGGATTTTCAGCATCTCCTGACGAAGCTTCGCGTTGTCGTTCCCCACCAATACATTAGTGCCTAGGGTGACCGTGACGGGTCGTTCCGTGTTTTCCCGTAGCGTCAAACACGGCACATTCAGAAATGTCGTTTCCTCCTGAATACCCCCCGAGTCGGTGATTACTACCGTTGCCCTGCTCTGAAGTGCAAGAAATTCGATGTACGGGACGGGATCCATCAAGCGCAGAGCGCTTGCATCGAGGCCGAAATCAACAATGCGCTCGCGTGTCCGAGGGTGAACTGGGAATACAACGGCGAGGTTCTCATTGAGTTCGAGCAGAGCCTTTAGAATGTTCCTCAATCCTTCGTTGCTGTCGACATTCGAAGGTCGGTGCAAGGTAACCAGGGCGTACCGGTCCGGAACACCGTTCTGGGCAAGCTGTTTGGAGGCCGGCAACAGGTGCACAAGAGAATCAATCATCACATTCCCGACTCGATGAATCTTGCTGGCAGGAATGCCTTCGCGTTGCAGATTCACATCAGCATCAGCTGACGGCGTAAATAAGAAATCAGAGATCTGGTCCGTGACGAGACGGTTGATTTCTTCAGGCATCGTTCTGTCAAAAGATCGCAGTCCGGCTTCAACATGCCCCACGGGAACACCTATCTTAGAGCAGACGAGCGCCGCTGCAACCGTGGAGTTAACATCACCATAGACGAGCACGATGTCCGGTTTCTGGCCACGCACGACGGGGTCGAAGCGGACCATGACTTCTGCCGTTTGACACGCATGGCTTCCCGACCCAACCTCAAGATTTACGTCCGGCGCTGGGATTGCAAGCTGCGCGAAAAAAACGTCAGACATGTTGGCGCTGTAATGCTGTCCGGTATGGACCAGAACCTGCGCGATGCCGCGCGATGAAAGGACGCGCAGCAGCGGCGCTGCTTTCATGAAATTCGGTCTTGCTCCGACCACATGAAGTACTTTCATAGATCAACCCGACGACGCCGCGCTAAGAATCTCTTCGACGATGTAACTGTATTGTTCATTCAAAGCTGTGCGAAACTCGTCTGTTTTATGTTTGATCAGGGGCTTCAGCCACTCTGCATTTTTCTCCAAATCGCAGAATTGTTCGATCAACTCTTCAGTATTTAAGCGATTGATATCCTGGCAGTATTTCGACAATCCCATCTGTCTCATCAGCGAGGAACACTTATGGTGGAAGGAGATTGCGAGTACAGGTTTATTCAGAAGTAGGGATAAGAGTACATTGTGAAAGCGAGTCGCCACGACGAGATCCGTTGATCCGAGTTGCTTCAGAAGGTCGTCGACAGAAGCGACTGGCTCATCGATGATCCTGCCCTCTTCCGGCGTCACCGAGCGCAGCTTCAACAATGACTTGAACTCCTTCGTGACCGGCAGATCCGCGAGATCCCCTATTAATAATCGGACATCGTAATCGTGGGCCAGCAGCCACCTTACAAATCCCACGAGGACCTCGAGGTACGCCGAATAAACGGCGCTTGTGGGCTTCTCGACACTGTACTTCCACGCATACTCCATTAGCCCGAGACCAACAACGAGCCGGCCATTCTCACTCTCGCGCCGTTGCGGCGCTAAGGTTTCGGGCAAGCTGAAAGCCAGATCCGGGCGGATTGGATCGTCGCCGACTCGAAATCCGATGCCTCTTAGGTACTCCAGCGTGGAAGCGTCGCGATAAGATCGAAAATCGGCTAGAAAGAGTGCTGCCTTGACGAAGAATCTGCCTGCGCGACTATAAATGGGACCTGCCCCAACGCTCACAAACAAGAGCTTGCAGCGGCAGATTTTCGCAGCCAGGGACCACCTGAACATGTCATATGGCCCCCAATTTAATAATGTATAAGCGTCCGTGAGTATCCCAGTGCCTGGCATGACCAGCACATCTGCGCCCCACAACCTATTGA
The DNA here is from genome assembly GCA_963709025.1 of uncultured Acidobacteriaceae bacterium. Lineage (GTDB taxonomy): Bacteria > Acidobacteriota > Terriglobia > Terriglobales > Acidobacteriaceae > Sulfotelmatobacter. Next base: position 37,144 of record CAVPVE010000039.1, on the reverse strand, counting down.
GACTCTTCGCCCAGCGATAAACCTCGCAGGGTATGCCCACAACGAGTTTCCAACCCAATCTGGCTAGAGGGTTGTCAAACATCAACAGCTTACCTATGGTATCCCTGCTTGACACCGCACGGATGTCGTAGGTCGTTGAGACCGTGTCCGGACCGGTGCAGATGCAATCAAATTCGGCATAAGGCAGCCGGCGTCGAAGATGACAAAGCATCGCTTGGAAAGTGCTCTCGTTTCCGAAGTTCCCCCGTCCGAAGTGCCCAAAAAAAGCAATCTTCCTAGCCCTGCTCCCCTCGGTGTGTCTATGACTATTTTCTGTAATAGGCACAGCGGGCGGAGACACTGTTCCAATAGACGGATCCATGGTCTCTAACGTATTTGGTGAAGTCATTTATCTAGAACAATAGTCTCGCCAAGAGGGCTAAACGCTTTTCTCTTTGCTGCAAGCACTTAATTTGCACCTATCGACATCACGGCTACGCAACATGCCGTGCGACGCCCAAACTAGCAGGGAAGACGCGGCAATACCCCCTACTTCATCGGATGGCTTCTAGCGGAGAGTGGAACGCTTCTTCAACGAAGAATTTCCACGCCACAAGAAATCTTCTTAGAACAGCAACTGCGCATTGCAACCGACTCCAAAGTGGCATGGGGCTATGAAACACGCAAATCAAGTGTTCCTTCAACAGCCGGCACCACGGCAAGACAAGCCTTCGATTATCGTCAGCGTAGGCGAACCTCGCCCTCTCCCTCACAGTAGATCCCCTCTTGACTGTCGACGCTTCAGGGTGCTCTCGTCGGAAGAGCATTTCCTCTTCGATTTGCTTGATGCGTCCACGAAGTGCGATCTTAAAAAGCAACACCTGATCGTCTCCGGCATGCAAACCCAATGCGCCGCTCTCCTGCAACACCTCGCGACGAATCAAACCGTAGGCGAGCCAAATAAAGTCCATGCCTTGCGCTGCTAGCACCATGAGTCGCTTTGCTCTGGATTCGGCCGTCGCTCCTAGAACGGAGAGTTCGGAAGTCTGCCTGCGAAGCAGTCGACCATGCGCATCGACATAACAGATCCTAGGACAGGCCAATACTACGCTCTCATCGTTCTCTAGTTCCCGGACGCATCTTTCGATGAACTGCGGCGCGAAAAGATCATCATGAGCTATCCACTTAAAATATTTGCCGCGCGACCTACGGAGTACTTCGTTGTAGTTGAACGACACTCCCATATTGCGGGCATTTTGATATACCCGGATCCGGCTGTCTTGGTCAGCGAGTTGGCGACAGATAGCCACCGTCGAATCAGTGGAGCCATTGTCGCAAATAACCAACTCCCAATCGGATAATGTTTGATTCAAAACACACCGGATCGCCTCGGCGACGAAGTTCTGTCCGTTGTAGACTGGCAACCCGAAACTAACGAGTGGCATTTCTGTCGTCATACGAGTCCGGAAGGCGGCAATTCCATTCACTGATCGAAACGGTGAAGTGTCCGAAACATTCGTCGCTGCAAGCTCCGAGATACCTCAATTCTCAACTTCGCAGTGACTTTCTAAAAGTTCAGCTTCTGTATCCGCGGAACTGGATTTGATGATCTCTTCACGAGTTGCGACACCTGCGTCACGTCCATGGCCCATGCGCCAAACGCGGGTCTTTGGATCGTATTGTCTAATTACCGTCGCTGGACTCCCAAAGACAACGGAACAATCAGGAATGCTGCGTGTCACCACGGAGTTGGCCGCAACAATACAATGGCGCCCTATTGTCAGTTCGCCCCTAGAACATACAATAGCGGCCCCATGGCCGATCCAAGAACCTTCGCCAATTCGAATCCTGCCGCCCTTCGTAATCCCCTGCTGGACGATTGGGATCTCGATGTCTTCGTAAGCATGGTTGTGATCCATAATTAAGACCTGTTGAGCGACATTGACGTCCTTTTCAAGATGGATCCGATTTCTCGCGGAGACAATACTGCCGAAGGCTACGATGCAGTTGTCCTCAATCACAATTGTGGGCTCTCCTTCGATCTCTGCTTCCGGGCTGTCGCCAGCGACGTTCAGCCATGCGTGTTCGCCGATGCTGACGGAATTGCCCAACATGATCCTGGTGGCTCGTTGCCGGCTCACCTTGCTCGACCAATGAAACGACACGTCACGCCCTATCGACGCAAAAGGATAGGTCAGGCGAAGCCAGACGCTATACAGCTTCGTTAGGCCCCTCGGAAAAATCTCAAGGGGATCCACAAACGGCGGGCGATTGTTCGAATGCTGCACGATTTATAATCCTTTTGCGTCCAAGCTTATACTGCTCGCCTGTTTTTTGTTACTCACTTCGAAAATCTCTTCCTTCTGGAAAATCGCATGAATGGACTCGCCTTCACCCACTAGAGGAGCCATCATAGACAAAATGGGCAAAACAGTTATCCGAGCCATTTTCCGAACAGCTTTCCAAGGTAGACCCGGCTCGGATCGATATGCAATGGGCGATCGACGGATGCCTACTGAGGCGAAGACGTCGTCGCACACATACCGCAAACTGGTTCCCACCGCGGAATTCCGCCGAGTTTCGAGAGAAACCTCCCGGAGTCCTGTCGCCTTCGCAAGGAACTTGAGTGCTGCTGGTGAATAGTGGAACAAATGACGTGGTAACTCCAGTCCATGCCAATAGCTCCCAAACACCCGCGCCTCTGCGGAATCCGCATTAGGCACTAGAACATAGAAAACGCCGCCTGGCTTCAGCCACTCACCCACCTTCGCCATCACCCGTCGCGGATCGTAGAGATGCTCCAGCACATCGAAGCAAGTGATCACGTCAAAGGATTCGCTGGGGAACGGCGCATCCAGAACCTGGCCGACGAATACCTGCGCGCCACTCCTTGCCTCCGCAATTCTTGCACAGTCCTTCGACATTTCGATCCCGTGCAGCTTCCATCTCTCACTCTTCATCGATCTCAAGAAATCTCCCGAACTGCAGCCCATATCCAGGAGTGCCCCAGAGTCCTTGTGCGGTTTGAGCGCCGCCTTCCGAGCCTGCCACCGATGAGGCGAGTCTTGACCGCTTGCCGAAATCAGTTTGTCATAGGCACGTGTGTAATGCAGGTGCAATTCGGAAGGCTTGGGTGGATCACTCAGCCACACCAACGAACAGGTCGGGCAGCGTACCAGCGTGTATTCTAAGTGTCGACCGTGAAATCGGTCAGGTCCCTTTACCCACTCGACCGCTCCCACTTGACCGCAAACAGGGCACGGTTCCTTACCATGATTCGCAGTCCCTCCAAGCTGCTCGGGGACGGCAAGATTGTTCGGTTCTTGAATCGACACAGTGGTCATACCGTAAACGAATCCTTCCCTATTCAATTGGCGCACATTCGCTGACTCCCTTGTTCCTTACTCGGCCTGCGTTTACTTGAGGGGGAGATACCTTTTGGACTCAAGAAATCGTCGTCGACTAACCTCACGAAACAGGTCACATCTTGACGCAGGCACCTTCTCGATCACGATTGCCTTCGGGTGACTCCGCCCTCTTGTGGGCTGCGATCGTTTCGCGGTACACATCGAGGAGAATTCGGCCCGCAGCAGTCCACGTCAACTCGTGTACCGTCGCGAGTGACGCTCTCCGGAGCCGCTCGAGACTCGCGCGGTCCTGATACAACAGAGTGATCTGTTGCGCCAAGGCTGAAACATCTCCAGTTTTGTGCACGAGCGCGTTTTCCATATGCCGGCAAATCGCACCCGCGGCTTCGGAGACCAGGAGGACGCACCCGCTGCCGCGTGCCTCTGAAGTCACCAGCGCGCTTCCCTCTTCGATGCTAGGCAAAACTAGAGTGTCGCTGTTCCGCATCAGTTCGGCCACGTCGTTCCGATGTCCCAACACCTTCACGCTCGGGTGCGCGAGCATGGGTGCCAATTTTTGCTGGTACTCCGGGAGGAATTCACCAGCGATCAGGAATGTGCCGTCTTGGCTGGCGGGTGATCTCAACCACGCCTCCAAAGCATAGTGCACCCCCTTCCGCACAGCGCAGGCCCCCACGAACAGCATTGTCAATCCACGCCTGCTTTTGCGCGGTTCACTGCTCGGCCGGAACGATTCTTCGTCGAATCCATATTGGTGTCTGACCAGTTTCGCCTCTGGATAGCCACGATCAAGAAAGGTCTGAACCACGAAATCTGACGGACAAAGCAGCCGATCCGCCAATCCGTATTCCACTTCTTCTTTGCGCAGCTTTTCGGCATTGTAGGCATGTTCATGGTCGTCCGGCAGAGCCACACCCAAGCGTTCGCATTCTTTCTGGACAACCTCCATGGCGAAACCGGTATGCGCGTTGCACCTCTCCAGGACCGTTGGTATCCCGAATCTTCTGGCGGTTTTGAGCGTTCGAAGTGCTCCCAGCGGCCAGGCATGAACGATATCGATCTTTCCTACGAGCTTCTCAAGCCTGCGAGCTACAATATGGTCGTGCCAAGCGCCGGCGCGCATCCCACCCACGAGACGATACGGAACGCGAAGCTTTCCTCTTTCCAGGGTCGGGCATACTTTCACACCCTCAGCGACCAAGCGGGAAATAGAGGCCGGAAAGACCAGGACGTCAGCTCCAGCCTCAGCCAATCCGTTCACCTGATGCCAAGCCGTAGTGCAGATCCGCTCCGCTCCTAGTCTCAGAGGGAAGCTGTACAAAACCCGCACCTGTCCGCTGCGGCTGTTCATCTGTTTCGTCTGCATTTGTTTTAGCAAGAACCTAGTGTCCCGACGTCTCTCGTAACAAGTCTCATCCATTTACTTTTTCGGGATCGGGGCGTGGTGTTCGGCCCGGCAAACCCATCCAAATACCTTTTTCTGGATCGAATTGTGTGGCGATTCTGGCTGGATTTCCTACGAGCACCGAGTAGGGAGGGCACGACCTCGTCACGAGAGCATTCGCAGCCACGACACTGTTTCGGCCCAACACTAGTTCTCCCTGATTGCAGACGATCGCTGCGCCCCGGCCTATCCAGCATCCCTCCTGGATCCTAATGGTTCCGCCCTCCGAAAGACCTTGTGCCTTAATTGGAAGAGTAACATCCTTAAACTCGTGATTGTGATCCATGATCAGCGCTGCCGGGCCCATGATGACATCACGCTCGATGTGAATACAGTTCCTAGCGGATATTTGTGTATTCCGGTGAATGCCGCAACCGTCTTCAATAACTATCATCGGCTCACCCTTTTCCTCGTTGAGGCAGTAGACGCCGAAATGAACGTCTTTGCCAATAAATACCGAGTTCCCCAGTTTGACTCGGTGGGCCAAATATCTTCGAAAATCCCAGGTGTAGTGGATTTCAACATGACGCCCGATGGCCGCGAACGGATAGATTGCACGCACCCAAGCACTGTAGAGCGCGATCGGGATCCGCGCTAAGAGCCTCAAGGGATCCTCTCGCCATGCGACGCTGCGAAAAAATCGTGCCATAAGCTAGCGAACTAAACCCATGCTCCGACCGTCTCCGGTTTTGCGGTGATGGCTGGCTCGCTGAGGACTTCGACCCGTTCGATCGACGGTCGACTGGCTTCGGCGATTGCGACCGAGATCATCGCCAGTAATACGAATAGTGTTATCTGCATTTTAGCCATGTAGCTACAACCGAACCAACCCACGACGTGGCCTAGAAGGGCGCATCCGAGACACCAGCAGAACCATTCGTGTCTCCGGTTCCCGGCTGCTGCCATACGCTTCCGTGCGACTCCAAGCCCGCCAAAGCTGCGGGAAAGAAGTCCAATGAAAATGATGAATGTTATCAGCCCCCCGGTTAGGCAGACCGCCACATATTGGTCGGACAAGTCCCACATATCCCATCCCCAACTGCCGAAGTTCTTGTATCCCAAGAGCCACCAGTCACTAAAATGCCGGATGCAGTTGTCGACGAGGTAGTAACGGTGATAACCAGACGAAGAACCGGTGAGATCGATGCGGGCGATCAGAGACCAGACCGGCCCATTCATCACCAGATGTAGCGCCACTAGCGTGAGCACCAGTGCCCAGCGAAGTATGCGCATCCTTTGGCGGAAGCGCCACAGACATAGCCCAAGGAGGCCACCGGCCAGAGCCAGCAGTGGCGTACTGGCGTTGCAGGTGAGCATCATAGTGATTGCCCCCACGAGTCCCAGGCAGGTTGCAACCCTGGATTCCTTATCGGACCAGAGCCATACCAACAACGGCACTAATACCGCACCGAACTCGCCAGCGTCAATGTAAACCTCAAAGGCGCCCTGCGAGCGAAGCTTTCCATCCCGGATCTGCGGTATGATTTCCTGGCCAAGCAGCCCGAATACATTCTGGTGAGTAATTTGCTCGTTGATCATGCAAACGCTCATCACGATACTGACCGCACCCAATGCCTTGATGGCGCGCTTCACATCCTCGACATCTCGGATCAGAAACCTCACAACATAGTATCCGCCCAAGAGATCCAGGAAATCCCCAATGCTCTTGATAAGGGCTTGCATGTCCATCCACTGAAGGGAGATGACGATCAAGGATGAAAAAGCCCAAAGCGTGACCAGACGGTCGATTGTATTGAAACCGCCGGAAAACATTGATTGGCTTGATACTGTCCGTCGAAGCAACCCGGCCAGTATTACAATACGAAGCACCGTGAAGTGGATCCCCGCCAATACTACGACTTGTCCCAGCGAGATAGTGAAGGTAGCCAGAATTACGGGCACAATGGCGTATTTGCGGGGAAGGGAAAGGATCAGGACGATGGCGATCACCATCTGCACCGCAACAAACGGATGAAGCAGCGTCCCGGCCGCGCCGCCTCCAAATCGAAGGTGTCCTGGTTCCATAATGTTTAGGTTTCGACGTGCGCGGGCTCTTTATGCCTTGCGTGGTCCCGCCAAGCCTTCTTGACCTTCGATAAGAGATTCGTACGTCTCAAGATTGCCTGGATCACTCGTCCGGTTCCCTCTACCAGGGACCGGACTACGTTGATGCCGATTCCCTTCAGGGACGGACCAAAGATGTAGGCAGATGATTCCGACCAGCCCTGATTGGACAGCAGTTGCTTGTACTGGGCATGCCCGGTTGAGAAGTCTAAAGCGGTTATTCCATCAGCGTCACCGTTCCCCGCGCAGAACTCTTCAATCACCTTGTACATGAGGAACATACCCGGTGAGTACCTTCCCAGTTCAGCATCGTACGCCAGGTAGTCACTCCCAAAAGTGCCGTCGTTAATGTCTCCAACCCAGAACGCAGATGGCTTTCCCGCCACATATAGTATGTACCCGCGCAACCAGCCTCGCTTCGCCTTCAGTTGCAACTGGCTTCGCACTGCCGGAGTATCGTGGAAGCCGACGCCCAACCCCCTCTGATAAGACTTTCGAGCGATATGTTCCAGATCATCAATCATCGTATCCACTTCCTCGACATCTCGAAAGCAGCGGATCTTGACATCGCCTGCAAAATCCTTGATCAGCTTTTTTTGTTTGCTCTTCGCCTGCCATCTGGCTCCTGAGGACAAGCCCTTATAAAATTCTTCAGCAGAGGTCGACAACCTGGTCGCGAAGTGTGGCTGCGCGATCCGTATGTAATCCCGACATAAGAATCCAGGCTTTTCTGTGGCGAACCGGTACAGGTCTGATTCCTCTCTCAGAAAATTCATGTACGCCACGTCCGCTTCCCGGTCGGAAAGGGACTGCAAAACGCTGCTCACAATCAAGTCGCAATTTTCCTTCGAAGGATTTCCTCGAAGGGCCCCATAGACAAAGCACAAAATATCTGCCGGCAGTTTCAGTCGGAAATAGCCCACGTTACAACTGATGTGACCGTGGTCAATCCGGCCGACCAGGATGGCGTCAGGTTGCCCCGCGCGTTCGACGACTACAACGTGCGGCCGAATCGTCGCTGGCATGGATTGCAGGCACATCAGGTAGGTCTCTATCTCGGAATCGCGGTTGCCCGGCCATGATTCCCAGGATGGGCGAACCTCCTCGAGTTCCGGCACTGTCTTCAGAACTCTTACACTCACCTCAGATGCCATCTCAACTCCGTATCTAGGATTGTCGGTACGGCTGTGGACTGGATTCGAACTTTTTTCGTCTTAGCGTACGCGGTAGTGTCTCCTCAAACTGCTGGAGGCTCAGGTTTGAAACGCTCTTTGCATAGTCTAGAGCGAGATTGGATTGAAGGTGAGGAACTACTGCACGATCGGGAACGCAAAGAATCGACTGCCTTAGCAAATAATAGCCCCAAGAACTCTCATTTTGGGGCAATTTGCACGACTCACTCGCGAGATTTCAAGCCGCCCACCAATGGACGCCAACGAGTGATCTCTTAGCGGGTCGGAAGCGCCTTCGATATCAACTGAGAAGCTAAGGCTTGGCGTTTTGTGGGATCGCACTTTAGTGCGATCCCGAAATCGCTAGCGAGGCTCAGTTAACAATGGCAGCCAAACCCGAGGGGGGGTTAGGCGCATTGCCGGACAAAGATTGATAAGCTCCAATGTCCCATGCCCCACTTGTTGGGCGCGCAACCACAGCTCTGGCTGGGCAAGAAAGAGAGTGATTGCTGGAATTGTACGAGCATCCATACGTGGTATCCGACAAGCAGCTTGTCGCTGCATCGGAAAGACTCGCATCCGAACCTGCTGCCGTCGCTAGAGCCGAACACTGGCTTTGCTCGTTGGTGCCTTTGCCTACAGTTCCTCCGCTTCCATTTTGCGGCGACCATGCGAACGTAGATGCCCCGGAGTAGCCTTGCCCTGTCGCGGTCGAATGGCTTTGAAGCAAGGGGCTGGCCGAAGTTTTTCCACTGCATGGCGAAGAGTACGCCGAACTGCTGTTCGTGATGAAGTGATTGTTTGCATCCGTAAAGACGTGAGAATTAGATGACTGGCAGTTCATTACACCAACATTGTCGAGCGCTTCGAACGTGTTATTGAAAATAACCATCGTTCCTTGGTCAGCGCCATTCTGTCCGATGTTGAAGTAGTTTCCGCCACCGTTCACACCCGTGAACACATTGTTGAATGTGTAAATCGTCGCAGTCGTAGCCGGACCAGGCCAGAACACTACGTTACCGCTCGATCCAGATGGATAAATATTACTGAAAACGTTGTTGTAGAAAGCGTTTCCCGATGGGAGGGGTTGAACGGCGTTTGCTTCCCATACATTATCGTGCCCGTTGTTTGGCGGTCGGAAGTACAGGTGGTCGAATACGTTATCATGCATGATGTGGCCGAGTTCGTAAACTCCACCGACGATATTGTGGAAATAGCTGTACTGAACTTGCCACATACCATCGAACTGAACTAGCATCGCGCCCTGCGGGTCGGAGTCCATTCCATCCACAATAATGTGGTCATAGATATCATTGGTCGGCAACCCCCCACCAGAGCCACCATAGAACATCATGATCGACACACACGACCCTCCAGATCCGCAGCCGAATGTCGTATTAGTCCAGCCATGCATGTAGAGATTTGAATAGGTCATGTCGTGGGAGCTGACGTTATCGATGTAATCGCTGTTGCCGTTGTTCTGACTGGTAGCATCATTGCACACGCCCGTAATCTCGAAGTTGTCGAGTTGGACGAAGTGCTTAGATTCCGCACTCCACATCGTATTGCTTGTCCCTGTCTGGTGGGCGCAGTTCGCAACCTCCGTGGTACTGGGCGGGTTATCGGCATTCAGGATCGGCCGAGTCCACGACGCTCCGGTGAACCACGTTTGATCGACCCCAAGGTAGATCGGATTCCCGCTCGATCCATTCCACGTCCACGTCCACGTTCCTCCCGTGTATGGCGTCGATCCGCTGTTGCCGAAGTGCCAAGTGTCCCCCCCCCGAAAGATGAATCGATCGCCGGCCTGCGGAGTGTAAGAGGCGCAACTTCCGCTACAACTAGGCATACCTGGCGCATGTAGCCACGGCGTTGAGGTGCTCGTTCCATTGTTTGAGTCTGAACCGTTGGCAGCGACATAGTGTGTCGTGGCAGCTGCCGCGTCCATCAACCCGACGAACGTAATCACAAGCAAGAGAAAAATCTGTAGGGATCGTGAACGACACCCAATCCTAGCCCAGCCTTTGGCCCACACCATGGTCGAGTCTCCCGTTCGGCAAGAACGCCGACGCAATATCCGCGGGCCTGCCTCCGAGAGTCCATGGGGGGAAGGCCACGAAGACATCGTAAATCAGACATGGTAGGGAAGGTAGGTCTCGAAAGGGCAGGGCCTATATCCGTTTCGTCGCACGTTCGATCTGTCTGTTCGTCCCATCGAGGGTGATGGAATTCTTTCAACAGGCACGTCTAGCGGCATGACTACAATATTCTTAGTCGAGGCACGACCCCCAGGGACCCTCATTGAACGATCGCCGCGAGCCCTGTCGGAGGATCTGGCGGGGGAGTGGTCGAAGCAATCGAGAACGAAGTGATCAAACCCTGCCAACTGTCGCCGGGGTGGATCATGGTCATGTTGTTCGCAGTTGTTCCCGAAGGCGCCGCGAGAATGTAGGCGTCTGCGTTGCGAGTAGTGTCGAAGCTGCAGTCACCGGTTTGTCCCGAGCCACTGTAAATTGTGCAACTCCAAGGTGAATTCACGTCCGTAACGTGCTCCGTCACCCAAGTGAAGTTGAAGAGCAAGTCTCCCGAAACTCCGCTGATCGTCGGGAGATTCGCTGTCCCGCTGGTTCCGGACCCCACCGCGGCGTCAACGTGATGAGTGAAGACGCATCCCGCGCTGGGGGCAAAGTCGATGTAGGCTACCTGCGACTGACTGGACGTTGCGCCAGTCGCCGTCCAAGTAATCGTCTGGGTACCTGAGGCAGCAGCGGAGAGAACATAAAATATGAATCCTTGACCTGTATCGGGACTCACGCCCAGGCCAGGAAGACCGTTGACCGACGTCTTAGTTGCAAGCTGACTACCCAACGTCACGCTCACAGGAGTGCAGCTCGAGTAGCACCAAGCAGCAATCGCCACCAAGTCGCCCTTTGCGTCTATCGTGGCAGAAACAGTGGCGGTTGAGCCGCTTCCCATCGAGCCATAATCGGAGTTCTTTTCGGTAACTGTGCAAGTAGCCAACGATGTTCCAGAGGTGAGAAGCAATGTGATGATCGGAAGTAAGTATTTTGAGTGTTTTCCCATTTGACCGTCGTGCCCTGTAAAGTCGACACAATGGTCATCCTAAGGCGAGAATGAAATGATGGGTAGGTCTCGAAAGGGCAGGCCCCGATACCTGTTCGCTGGTACGATCGACCGTCGTCCAATCGAGCCGGCGAAAATCTGTAAAGCACTGATGTCGCTTAGCCTCAGACAATTACAACTTTAGGCTTATGGGAGCACGACCCTCGTCTGTTTGCTTCCCGCTTCGGATCGAGGCACTCTTTCGAACACGTGCCTTTTGTTCCATCGCCCCATCTCGGACCCACGAGACGATTGTGCGACCAAATATAGTAAGCGATTGGGCAACGCCGAGGCGGTGAAATGGAATCGTCTTGTAAAACGATAGGGACGCTTGGTTCCACTCCGCGACGTCGCCGAATACACGAGATGCTCCTTCGCCTCTAAGAGAGCGCAAAATATCGGTGATAAGGAACCAGAGTATTGCTCGGCCGCGAAACTTCGGAAAAACGTAAAAATCAAAGAGCTGCACATCATCCTGCGCCATGGGGAAGTAATACGCTGCGATGGTACGCCCGCGTATCGTCCAACTGTAAGCGGCGAGGCTACCGCCCAGTCGAATCAACCATAATGACGCTCCTGAATCGAAGCGCTCCCGGATGTCTCGGAGCGCCTGCTTAGGGTTCCAGAAACTCGTCATTTCCTCCAAATCTTGGGGGGCGAGGTCGGCGTAGCTGCGGAGACGGTGCACTCTCAGAGAGCTAGGCATATCTGCCTGCAACGTGGTTTGCTTAGATAGATCACAACAAAAGAGCACCATTCGGCTCGAAAACAGTGCCCGTCGTACCACAACGCAGAAACGATAGACTGTCGCTCCGAAGCCGTGGCGTTCGTAAAACGCAGTCAGCCGAGAAATTGATCCCGATATTGTCATTCTATTGTGCGGTCTGTCCCTTTAGAGAAGGTCGGAATGTGCCAGAGAATAGTTCTCGAAGACAGGCGCCACTGACCTGTTTCCTCGCGGCTCCTTCAACACTTCCTTTACCTCGACCAAGTTCTGAAACCATCGCAAACGAGTAGCGCAGTAGATGATGGAAGAGCACAAGGCTCCCCATGGCCATCTCACCCAAGAAGCCATGATGTTTACGCCAGTAGTACAGAACCGACTTCTGCTGCGCGACAGCAAAGCGCACCGGATAGGCTGCCGTGATCTTTCCACGGTCATGAATGGCCCTGGCCCCTGGGAAGAACATCACCTGCCAACCGGCGTTCCAACAGCGCCGACACCAATCCACGTCATCGCCATACATGAAAAGGTTTTCATCGAGCAGGCCGACCTGGTCAAAAGCTTCCCGGCGGATCATCGAGAAGCAGCCCACCAGTACCTCCACAGGCAGCGTCCGGTCGTGAGGAAAGTACCACATGTGCTCGCCCGCGAAGAACTGGGAGTTCTTGAAGGCCGTCGCCATGCCTGTAGCTGAACAGAAATTGTTCCATAGAGTCGGAAACCGGCGGCATGTACTTTGCTGCGTCATGTCCGGATTGAAGACGCGGGGACCAACGTTGCCCACATTCGGGTTCTGGTCGAGGAAATCCGCCAGATTGTCCAGACAGTCCGGGAAAACGATTACATCCGGATTCACCAGCGCGATATAGCGCCCTTGACACTGCCGGATGCCCACATTATTGCCCCTGGAGAAACCGAGATTCTCACTGTTGCGGATAACCTTCACCTCAGGAAATCGAGCTTGAATCATTTCCGCAGAGCCATCGGCAGAAGCGTTGTCCACCACAATGATTTCCATGCTGCGACGTGGGGGCGCTGCTGCTAGGCTTTCCAGGCATAGTTCCAGATAGTGCTTGGCATTCCAACCGACGATGACAACTGAGATGTCCATGTATACCTTGGCTTAGAGCTTGTGGCGCTCCAGCAATTCCACCAACAAGCGCCTCTTGGAGCAAACCCAAGCGATTCTGCGACCACCGAAGGCTACCGCCGGCGCTGGAGTGGCTATCGTAATCAAGCCCGCACTGCGTGCCTCGCTTAACCCTGACTCCAAGTCGTCAATCTCATAGCAGACATGGTGCAAGCCTCCGCCCTTCTTGAGGAAGTTGCTGACGGGAGAGGCCTCACTCGCCGGTTCCACCAGTTCGAAGACTGGATTCCGCAGGTCAGCGGGCTTAACAAACGCTACGCGAACCCGCTGGATGGGATCATGGGTGATCTCGCCATCCCAACGCGCCGAAATGGAAGCCGCAAATTCCTCGGCAACATCCGAAATAGACTTCACCACAAAACCAAGATGATGCAGAACCCCGTTGCCGCTGAGCAAGAAACTCGCTCGCTCGGCTAGCACAGAACTGGCTAGGCCTGCCTCATTTGCCTCGCGCTCATTTGCCCCGGTCATAACTCCGGCCAAAATCTCAGCCCCGCAGCCTTGAATCTCCCCGCCACTCGACTCGCCACCAAGCTTGCCCGGACAACCGCAGAAGAAACAGTGTTTTTGCACCCTACAAGCGGGGTTATCTGCGACACGTCGGAGCCAGACAATCCTCTCTTGAAAGAGAAAACGCCAGGGTTGCGTTGCGGATCGATGCCCCCAAGGTCATACCACCTGAAACCATTGTCTTTGAGCCATTGGATCATGCTCCATTGCAGCAAATACGCACCTTTTGCATTGAGCCCGTCGTCGCTGGTGGCCCCGAGCAGATAAATCGCTGAATCTCCCATTGCCGAGATGACAATCCCCGCTACCGGAGCCCCGCCTTGCTCACAAATCAAGACCCGCATACGGTGCGCGCCCGTCAGACTTTCATGGATCCGGCCAAACTCCTCAACGTCCACCGTCGTGTCGAAGGCTTTTCGTTTCCGCATCTGTTGATACATCTGGCAAAACGTCTTGTATTCTTCGATTCCATTTCCCGCGGTAACCTTCAGCCCCTTTTTTTCGGATTGGGTGAGCTTGTTTCGCCATTTCGCGTCCAGCTTCCGACGCAGTTCCTCGAGAGGAGGTGTGAGGTCGAGAACAAAAGTGCGATACAAGTTCGCAGACGTGCGAGGTTCTTCTGTGAACCTCGAAAAAGCGGACTGAAAGATCAGCCCGCGCTGCGACCCAACGAAAGCATTTGGCAGGATCTGCAGAAAAAGCCGACGCCTACCTATGTATTCCTGGTGAAGAGCACGAGCCATATTCACGACAACGTCGGGCGCAATAGCTCTCCCGCGTCGGTGACAGAGTGGACCCCATCGTAAGTACGCCATGCCGAAATTGAGTCTCGTCGGCTGGATGATTCTAAGTTGCGCGATCCCTACAATTTCCTCATCACGCTTCAAGACCAGGTGGCTGAGATTTTTTCTTCCCCAGCGGACCTCGCCATACGACCACGTCTGATAGACATTGGCATCCTCGAACAGATCGAGCATCCGGGACCACTCCGGCGGCGTGGCACGATCGACCTCGACCTTCCAAGCCGGATCAAGCACTGGCTGTTGCGCCGACTCTTCAGTCACAGCCGCACTCTGTTCGCACACGTTTTGCACTTAAACCTCCGACGGAATAGACGTATTGTCCGCCACTACAACCGACTGCGACGGCTCCGTACTCCGCCGAATATGGCGCGTTCTCGGCGAGTAGGTTGCGAAAACGTCATAGCTCCACCACTCCCCACCATCCGATGCCCCGCTCATAGCGCTGAAACCAAGGCTGGGATAGTGCCCGGCAACCATGCTGTTCTTTTTCGACGGGATATAGACACCGACGATCTTACGGATGCCGCGCAGCTGGCACTGTTCCACGAGAGTATCGAATATGGCAAATTCCATTTCGCGCTTCAACACTCGGCAACTCATAAGCCAGAGGTCAATTTGCAGGGCCTCATCAACAATCCGTCCCACCAGGACAGAGACCAAACCATTGTCACCAAATTTATCTGTCAGGCGCCCATACAGGGTGAGAAAGGCCGGATCCTGAGCAATAGCCTCGACCTCACCGCCGGTATAGCGTCTGGTAGTGAGATTGAATTGATTGGTTTTGTTGATCAACTGTGCGATGCGCTCCAAATAGACCGGACGGAAAGATCCGATCTCCGCGCTCATTTGGAGCGAGTCCAAGAAGTCACCATAGTTGGAGAACTGGGATTGGCAAGCGCGTCGCTCCGCATTGGAACTGTAGAAGGAGGAGCGGCTGAGATCGTCCTGAACGATCCGGTCCACTTCGAAGTAGCGCTCTTGTTCGAGAACGTCCGCGAAAAGGGAGACGTCCGAACCTACATTCGGCACCGCGACTTTGACAAGTTGCTCCTCGACAAGGGCTCTCTCGGCGGGATTGTCGTCAACAAACACGATGCTATCGAGACCAATGTTGAGCTCGGCGGCGATCTCTCGGATGTTCTCCGGCTTCGCATTCCAGTTGGCTTTGAAGGCGCTGAAATCCTCCAACTTCAAGACGCTGTCAGGATGCGAGAAACCCTCCTTGGCATTTTCCTCGTCATTTTTCGAGCACACGGCGAGAATGACACCCCGCCGCTGCAGATTCTTAACGTATCGCTGGAAATCGAGGTAGGCTTCTCCGACCGGATGGTCTTTGCCAAGGATCAGATTCTGCACTCCGTCGTCGCCAATCACACCTCCCCAAAGCGTGTTGTCCAGGTCCAATACGAGGCATTTTTTTGACTTTCCATACAGCGCCTTGACGATGCCAGCGACGCTGTGCCCCATAGCCACGCTCGCCATCGGGCTAAGCGCCATGTGAAAGTTGTACCAATAGCTTGGGCGGAACCATGCAGATTGGCCCACTTGCGCGGAAAGATAGAGGATGTCATTGATCAGGAGACGCGGATGCTTGCGCGCATAGGTTGCGAACTCGGCATTCAGCCGCATCACAAAATTCACGCTTCCGAAAGCCTCGGAAGCCTCCAGATTCCCCATGGATCGGAGGTGTGGAAAATCAAAGTTATTCTGAACAATAACTGCGCCGAGTTCGTTATGAATCTTTTCCCACAATGATTCGAACCGGGCCATTTCACGGCGGACACGCCCTTCAACCTCAACCTCGGATTCCAGAGGTGCGGGGAACTCCGAGATATTTTGCCAACTCGTATGGATGAAAACGATGTTGGGCTTGAAGTTCCATAGGTCGGGGTTTCCGAAGAGGACGTCCTCGAAATACCGGTTATAGCCGGATTCGTAGAAGACTGCCTCAATGCCCTGGGCCAGAAGAAATATTTCCAGCATGCTCTTGATTTCGGTCGTCGTAGACCCGCCGAGAATCGCAATCCGAATGCTCATGAGATTCGTCTGCTTCAGCAGTTCCCTCTTGATCGCCTGCCGCTTGCGCAATATAGCGGTCGCTTCCATGGGGGACCTTAGAGCTTTGAGAACTTCCGATTGTGGGATTGTGGTCTCGGGTACCATTTTGAGCCTCGACAACACGCCGCTGGATGGCGGCTAAGTAACGTGAGCCAGACGGAGAAGATCAGCAACCGTAGAGCAGTTAACGATCTGAGCTGGAGAAATCGAAACTCCGCTCGTGGCGTCAGCCAGGGAAATAAAAGTGATCAGCGACGTGGAGTCCCAATTCTCCAGCTCATCCAGTTTTTCGTGGCCCCGAAGCGTTCCGGCGGGCAAGCCGAGGGTTTCGTCCATCTCTAATAGGAATTCCTCGCGAGTCATTGGCATTTAATCCTTGGGTAATTTATGCAACCATTGAACAACAACCGAAACTTCTTTCTATACTTCGAGATTTCTTCTCTTGACGTCGGCGTCCTTTGCCGAATCTTGGGACCGATTTGCATTCCATGTGGTTGGCATAGCCGCCTCCAAATGGCTTTGCTGGGATTGGAAATGTGACGTCGCGAGAATCCGATTCCTAATGCTCCGCAGCCGAGGCAGGATTTCAATCTCGGAAAAAAAAACCGCATCCGTACTTGCCTTGACACTGACTCGATCAAGATGAAATTCGCGGGTTCCGGTCGAGTTGGCTCGTCCTTCCGCTAGGAAGACCGCCTTATATCCAGAGCGCCGAAGGTGTTCAGCCAGATCAGCAGTAAGATCAACGGAAGATCCGTACGGTACGCTGAACGATCTAACTCTTGTGCCCGAGATCTCCTCTAACATCGCGTGATTTCGGTCGATTTCTGCAGCGAAGTCCGCAGCTGACAAAGTCCGGCAGTTCGCGTGAGTATAGGTGTGGTTCCCGAGCTCGAAGTTGAAATTCTGCAGATTCCGGAGTTGTTGGCTATCCAGATACAGACCGGCCTTGGATGCCAAGTCGCCTTCGCTGATACCGGTCAAATCAATCAGGGCATGCCGAAATTTCTCTCTGGCTGACAAAGAAGTTCGCGGAAGGAAATGCGAAAAAACTTGCGTCAGCGAGCGAACCTCGAAGTCTCCACCGGAATTCGAAGATCGGATGGCGGCATTGACTGCGTCTAGTCCGAAGACGTTAGCCACATAACAAACCAGATTGTCCAGCGCGAGTTGCCGGTTGTCGAGACAAGAGGCGTTCACGAAAAAAACCGCTGGCACTCCAAACTTCAAGCACAGTGGCGCAGCGAATTGACTGATGGATGCATAAGCATCGTCGAAGGTCACCAGCACGGGTCGAGGTGGAAGCGGCTTGCCATCGAAACTGGCGAGGACGTCAGCCAGGGATACCGGAGAGTAGTGTTTAGCAAGAAACGTTAGCGCCGCTTCGAAATCCTTACGAGTAACGGTGCCAGCCAACCCTCTCGTATAGTCCGATTCTGCATCTGATACATCGTGAAACAGTACGCATCGCAAGGAGTACCGGGGACCGAGGATCCGTGCCAAGTCAAAAGAGCCGGGAACATACCACAGTGTTCCGGCGGCGAGATTCATCGTAGCTCGCTGACTGCGGACCTGCGGTCTCGTCGTTAGTGGACGGGTTGACATGGCTTGGGGAAACAGCCCGATGCTCTAGTGCGCACTCACCTGAGCACCTTCTAGAAACATGCGATGCCATAACTCTAGAGTGACCAAGGAAAAAATCTCCTTGGAGTACGCGCCCCGCTCCTGATTGGCTTGAATGAGCTTTTCGACCGTGGCCTTCTGAAAATATCCCCGCTGGATCGTCTTTCGGTCGGTGAGGATGTCGTGAACTGTGTCTTTCAAATTGTGCCGCAACCACGATTCATACGGAACAGGAAATCCAGCCTTCTTTCGTTTCAAGATTGAGTCAGGAACGCGTTTTGACAGGGCTCTCTTCCAGATGTACTTCAGAGTGAAGCCATTCAGTTTGTATTCTGGTGGCAGGGCAGCAGCAAATTCCAATAGCCGGTGATCGAGCAAAGGCACGCGCAGTTCCACGGAGTTGGCCATCGTCATTTTGTCAGCTTTGACGAGCAAGTCATCCGGCAACCAGGTTTTGGTATCGATGTAGAGCATCTGGTCGAGGACGCTTTCATCTTTGACCGCCGAAAATAACTTGCGGACCGGCTCTACCGTGAATTCCCTGTCAATCGAGTTTCTGAAATCCGTCGAGTACAGCTCTCCCAGCCCGTTCCCAGAATAGCGGTACGGAGTTGAGGTACGGCTGTAGTAGTAATGAGGGAATTTCGCCTCGATTAAAGGCGCGTACTTCGCGACTCTTGTGGAATGCATCCACGAATTTAGGCGGGAGACTCCCCAAGACGTTGGACTGTTCATCGCAGGCCAAATCTGTTTAAGACGCTCCAGCCAAAGGATGCTGCGATAGTTGTTATAGCCGGCGAACGCCTCGTCCCCCCCTTCTCCCGAAAGAAGAACTTTGACATAAGTTCTAGCCAGCTTCGACACGTAGTACATGGCAATGGCCGGAGGCTCACAGACCGGCTCTTCCATGTGCCAGACATATCGAGGGAGAAATTCTGCGAAATCCGCAGCGGTGATCGTCATGTCATGATGGCGACTGCCGAAGGTTTCCGATGCCAATTTAGCATGAGGCCTTTCGTCGGCAACGCTCGGGTCAGCAAAACCCACTGTATAACTACTGATTTCCTTGTCCGCTCTCTCGGCAACATAGCTCAGTACTGCTGTCGAGTCGACGCCTCCGCTTAGGAGCACGCCGACAGGAACATCAGCGATCATGTGCAACTCGACCGACTGTGCCAATAGACTCAGCAGTTCCTGCTCAGCGTCCTCGAGACTCGGGCAATGGGAAGGCTTGGAGAACCGAAGATCCCAATACTGCCGAACTTCCACGGTGCCGGCCCTAACCACTAGGTAATGCCCTGGCGCAAGCTTGCGGACTCCTTCAAGCAGGGTCTCCTCGCCGGGCACGTACAGAAACGTAAGGAAGCGATCAATGATTTCGGGGGCAACGTCTCGGCTGATCGCTGGATCGGCCAGGATCGCTTTGATTTCGGAAGCAAATATGATGGCCTTGTCGGTCAACGAATAGTAGAGAGGTTTGATTCCAACCCTGTCCCTGGCTAGTAGAAGAGTCTTCGTGTTTTGATCCCATAAAGCGAACGCGAACATCCCGCGCAACCTCTCAACGCATTGAGGACCGAGTTCCTCGTACAGATGCACAATCACTTCGGTGTCGGTCTGCGTTTTGAATACGTGCCCTCTGTCCAAGAGGAAGCGGCGCAATTCTTGGTAATTGTAAATTTCCCCATTGAACACAATCCAAATCGTGTCGTTTTCATTCGACAGTGGCTGGTGACCGCTTGTCAGGTCGATAATCGAGAGGCGAGCGTGGCCCAAGCCCAACCCAGGGGAAAGATAGATTCCTTCATCATCGGGCCCGCGATGCCGTATCGTATCCAGCATGGCGCCAATGAGACTGCGACTGACGCTCGCATTCTGCTCAAACCCGAGTTTTCCGCAAATTCCACACATAATTTGACCTTTTGGTGCTCGCCGCCGCTAAATTACCTCCAAATGGTGTCAAGCCCGCAAAGACGTCTGAGCTGTTGCGTTCGCAAGTACTTGATCAATCGTGTGTCGTTCACGCGAGGCATGCGGGTCCAATAGCCCTTTAGGAACCCGTAACCAATCGCAGCCGACCCGGCAACATACGGCTTTTGGATCAGCCGGGACAGACAACTCGCAGCAAGAAAAAGAGGGTGATATCCCGAAAAATAGCAGGCCAAGCCATGTTTGATCCGGTCCCGCAATACTCCGTCAGCCGTCCCGGTAATCCGATGGTGAACGACGTGGAGTTCGCCGAAGCTGTGACTCTTCCAACCCAACATATTGGCTTTCACTTCGTCAATCGTGTCCCAACCCGGGGCCTGGCATAAACCCCCGATGGCTTCCCAGCATTCCCGGCGATAGATCTTCGTTGCTCCTCGGACGTGGAACTTGGGATTCACTTCGAGGGTCGACGTTCCTCCAAGATCGTGATATATATCGCCTCCCCCAACTCCAAGAGTGGGCTCAGATTCAAAGTGTTCGAAGCATTTTTCAAAGTAGTCCGCAGAAAAGGTCAGGTCGCTGTCGAGCTTTACAATAAATTGCCAGTCATCGTGTTGAACTTCCCTGTAACCATCGTAGAAAGCTTCTACCACGCCGCCACCTGACTTGCGGACCCCCCGGTTCGGCCTGCTGACCAGATGAATCCACGAGAACAGGCCGACATACCGTTTGATGATGTCTGCGGTTTTGTCGGTTGAACCGTCATCGACAATAATCCATTCCTCGGGCAGGATCGTCTGAGAGGTGACAGCCCGGATGGTAGCCTCGACGTGCTTTTCCTCATCACGGACAGGAGTGATAACCACGTATTTGATTTGGTCAGCCAAGATCAATCAGGAAATCAGTCGTAATCTATTTCTGCTGCGCTACGGCACTTGGCGCGAAAGCGTAAAGCAGCCACCCTAACTCATAAGGTCGGCACTCGTACAAAATGTGCAGAGGACCCAGGGAGGGTTCTTTTTTCATCAGAACACGAATACCAGCCGCGTACGGATTCGCCTTAGGCGGCTGGATGCATCTCCAGGCGACGCCCGCATCGCTTTCCCGAAGATCTTGACCCAGTTCATTGGCCCCACTGATCCATTGCAATCCACTTTGAATGTGCGTGTCGAAGTCTGCGGCACATGTTTCGTGGAGCGCGAGGAGAGCCATGGGGGCCATTCCGTGCTGATGCACCGAATACACCGGATAATGTTCCACCACCCGACCGCTCACAGAATCATAGTGCCACCACCATTGGCCTAGGGACCCTTGACGGGTGCAGATTGCGTTAGCACATCGGAGAGCGTTCTCGCGTGCTTGGCCATGACCGAAAACTTGCGCGAAGTGTGCCATTGCGAAGGTGGGGTAAACTTGGTCGGCAAAACTGCCGACCCGTCCCCGCACTACACCAGCCATGGAATGCCACTTCGCCATGTGAGCAAACAAACCATGCTGACCTTGATTTGCCTGAATCAAGCCGTATGTCTCACGCGCTAGTGGCTCAAGACCGGCGGCTTTCTCCATTTTGGTGGCGTGCGTAAGCCCGGTGAGAAACCAAGAGAGCTCCATTGTGAGCCTGCGCCGCGCATCCGAAAAGCGCTCAAGAGCCCCCGAAAGATCAAACATTTTGCGAAACTGGTTCAAGCGTTCCCGGGAGGTAGCCGCACACAGCCAGAGCAGAAGCCCCAGATCACCGAGATTGTCGATCCATGCAGTATCGCAAAGGAGCCGGTCTACGGTAGCTTCAATGTTAATTGGGTGCTGCAATCCTTCGGAGTCAGCACGCAGGAGTCCGAGCAGCGTCATCATCGTATATCGATGCGAGATGCCTTCCCGTGTTAGTCCCTCTGACGTTTTGCACAACCGATGGCAGAAGAGCCCTTTTTCGGGATCGTACATCGACTCGATCCCCCTGATGGCCAATGTCGTCAAGTGGGATATCTGGGGTACACGATCGACAGCGATGGTAGCTTTCATCAATTGGCTCGGCTGAGGATAGTTTTGACGTGCTCAACGATCACGTTGAGAGTGCCACTCTGGCAATCGGCCATCGGGGTCCGACGGCGCTTTTTCAGAACAACTTTTTCGGCGACATCTTGCGGACGTTCGATCAAAATTAGACGGCCGGTGGAGGTCAGGTACCGGTCAACGGCTCCGATCTCGCCGCGGAAAATGCTGTAGACAGGGACACCCAACGCGGCTGCCTCGCGATTCATGGTTCCGCCTCCACTGATCACCAGGTCGGAATGCCAGATAAGGTTCAATCCGTCCGTCACGCGTGTCGGGATGCGAAGCCTACCGCTTGCGAACAATGATCCCCACTTGGAACGGATGTCGGCGCCCTGGCGCTCATTCCGAGGCAGAAGGATCATTTTGACATCTGCTTTACTTCCCAGAAAGTTAAGCACTTCGGCGAAAAGTATATCGGTTTCAGGCCGGTGATAATGCGCTTCACTGGCGGGTGGCCGGATCACGACGATGAGATCGGTCGATTGTTCCAGGCCCAGGGTGGCAAGGATCGAGGCATCGGGCTTGAACCTTGGGACATACACGTCTTCTTTGATCCCAGGATACGTCAAGATGCGATCCTTGGAACAATGCACCTTCTCGCTCGGAATAATCTCCGGTGTAATCACCCATGTCGGGCGCACTAACATCCAGATCTTGGCGAATTCATAGTCGGCAATGGTGACGGAAGGTGTGCGAAGCAGGTTTGCCACTACCAACTGCGAGCGTGAACCGTGTGACAGAGCCAGTTGCGGGTTAAACCGCAAAATGTCTGGAAGGAGCTGCAGGGCGCGCCAGCAAAGTCCCGTCAGTTTCAAGATCGTGTGCTTGCCATAGTGCCGCCCCACCAATCGATATTTGAGGTGCAGCAGATCGGCGAGTTCGCAAACCTGAAAGCAGTCGCGGGCAGTGACAAGCACTGAATAACCCGATTTCTCGAGTTCTTCAATAATTGGCGCGAAGAAAGGAACGTGAGGAGAGTTGTCAAGATCGATCCAGACTCTCATTCCGTTCCCCGGACCTCTTGATCCGCGAGGTGTCAATCGAGGGTCCGGCATCTGTTCGATCTCGGGTCCTAGTGTTGGAGTTGGCAGAGCCATAGCGGGCACAATCGGTAAGGAGCGTTCAAGTGCGCGTGATTAGAAAGCGGGTCGAAAAATATCAAATGTCTCGCATCGTTGGCAACGGAGAGAGCCGGCTCCGGTGCCTGCACCATCGCTTAAGTGGTGGGTTCCGCGACTACCAAGGCCGCGCTGTCAGCCTCGGGATGTCTTCCAGCAGTCTTTGAAGTGAAAGCCAAAATCTCCTCGGCGACCCGAGCTTGCTGCTCTGCGGTTAGCTGTGGAAACATTGGCAAAGACACGATCTCGGAAGCCGCCCTTTCCGCCACCGGGAAGTCTCCCAAAGCGTAATTGAGCGATGAGTAGGCTTTCTGCAAATGGAGGGGGATCGGATAGTGAATTCCGGTGCCGATACCAGCTGTCTTAAGGTGTTCCATCAGAGCTTCGCGATTTCCCGTTCGAACGACGTACAAGTGATACACTGCTCGGGACCATGAGGGCTCGTGCGGGAGTACCAAAAGGGCGCCGACGGATTCAAGCAGCCGTTTGTATTCTTCGGCATGTTCGCGTCTCTGAGCATTCCAGGTCGGCAAATGATTCAACTTGACATGCAGGATTCCAGCCTGGAGCGCGTCCAACCTCCCGTTGTAGCCTTCGATGTCGTGGTAATACTTCGTTGCCTGACCGTGATCTCTAAGCATCCGCATGGTTTTGGCAATGCTGATTTCGTTTGTGCATGCGGCACCCGCCTCTCCGCAGGCTCCGAGATTCTTCCCGGGATAGAAGCTGAAGGCAGCGGCCCGTCCGATCGAACCGGCCTTCATCCAGCGGTTGTGTTTCCGCGAGAAATACTCGGCCCCGTGAGCCTGGCAGGCATCTTCGATTACGACTAGGCGGTAACGCTCCGCTAACTCCAGAATGGCATCCATATCGGCCATCTGCCCGTAGAGGTGAACCGGAACCACTGCGGTGACCGGGCGCCCACTTCGACGGCTCGTCAGCTTGCCTTCGTCATCGACTGTGCACTGGTTTTCGAGGTATTCCCCAAGTTTTGCGGGATCCATGTTGTAGGTCCGCTCATCGATGTCCACGAACTCGGGTAACGCTCCGACTTGCGATATTGCTTCGGTGGTGGCAATGAACGTGTGCGGCACGGTGACGACAACGTCTCCGGCTTTCACTCCGCAGGCTGCAAGAGCAAAACGAAGAGCGTCCGTGCCACTACTTACGGCGACCGAATGGCTGACGTCGCAGAACGTCGCGAATGCCTTCTCGAACCCTTCGACCATTGGTCCACCGATGAAGCCCGCAGTACTCAAGGTTTTGTGAAATACGTCCGTTAATTCCTGCTCCAGTTCAACGTGAGGCGTAATCAGGTCGAGAAAAGGAATGTTATTAGGCATGCTGTTAGAAATGCTCACTTTGAGGCCTCCACGGTCCTACTCGATGTAGCCAAATAGTTTCGACAGTTTGGGGGAGAATTACGGTGCCGCGCATTCCGAATCGTTAGGCGTGCGATGCTTATGATTTCTTACTTCTCGCTGCCCTTAGCCGACTTCTACCATGGCCCGCAGCCGGTCGCCGGTAGGAGAAAGTAATTTCAAGGTTTCGATGTTGTAATACTGCGGGTTATCCCAATCACTGAACTTCGCCATGTTCTCAATCAAATTTTTCACGATGGCCTTGACGCTATGGTTGGGATGAAAGCTGAGCATGTTCTCGGCCTTTTGGATGCTCACTTTATAGTTTCGAAAATCCTTCTTGTGATGGATGGTGAGGCGCACTGGAAAGCCAAGTTGCTCCTCGATCGCCATTTTCACCAGGTCTCCGACCTCGCCAACCGTATAGTTTCCCGAAGCAACGTTGAAGATTCCGGAAATCCTATCGCTAGCTTCAATGGCTCGCACGTAGGCGTTAGCAGCGTCCTCGATGCTGAGAATCGGTCTCCAGATTGAAGGATTGTTTACCGTAATTTCCCGGTTGCGCACACCGTTCTTAAACATCGTGTTGACAATCAGATCGAGTCTCATGCGCGGGCTGTAGCCGGACACCGTCCCCTTGCGCAGGGCGATCACGGAGAAGCTGTCATCCATCAAGTTCATCACAGCTTGCTCGCCCTGCAGCTTAGAGATCCCATATGGATACGATGAAGACACAGGGCGCGTCTCATCAAACAACTCGTTGTCTGTGTAACCGTAGACCGAGCAGGAACTGGCATATACATAGCGCTTCACATTCGCCTTCTTGGCAACGTACGCCAAGTAGGCAGGCGCTGCTGCATTGAAGATGAAGTTCTGGCTGGGTGAATACTCGGCCATGGGATCGTTCGACAATCCCGCGAGAAACACGACCTGCTGGTAGCACTTCAAGTCGTCGACTGAAATATCAAAAATGTCTTTGCGGATGATTCCGGTTTGCGCAGGAAGATGGTCGCCGAACCAGAATAAATCCACTACATCGACATCGTAGCCGCGCTCCAAAAGTTTCGGAACCAGGACGGAACCCAAATACCCAGCCCCACCCGCGATCAGGATCTTCATGATTTTCTACCTCTCACCCTTGTAAAGGTTTGCTTTGGAATAAATCTTCGTGAACTCGGAGAACGCTCATCGCCTGGCTACGGCCAGCTGCTTTTCGGAAAGATATTTGTGCAGGCCGTCTTGCCATGGGCGGAAGCGGTTCAGGTTGTGAGCCTTCAGCCCTCGGTTTTCTAGCACCGAATACCTGGGGCGAGGCACTTTAGCCGGGAACTCGTTCGCCAACGCGACTTCGAGGGACACGGAGACATCGGCCACACGGAAGATTTCTTGTGCAAATGCATGCCACGAGCAGCTACCTTCCGCAGTTGCGTGATAGAGACCATACGCGTCTGATCTGCTGAGCGCGGCAATCTGAACGGCGACGTCAGCCGTCGCTGTCGGGCTCGTGTACTCGTTGTCCACAACTCGCACTCGTCCACGTTCGCGGGCAAGGCGGAGCATCAGATCGACGAAATTTTGGCCACCCTTGGCGCGGCAAGGATGGTTGCCGTAAAGAGCGGCTGTGCGAAGAACAAAGTGCCTGGGATTGATATCCTCGACAAGCCGTTCTCCTTCCAACTTTGTCGCGCCATACACATTCAGCGGGCACGCCTCGTCGCTTTCCACATAGGGCTCGTCCTTCGTGCCGTCAAACACGTAATCCGTACTGATGTGGATCAACACTGAACCCAGATCTCGAGTTGCGCTAGCGAGATTCCGTGCTCCCACAACATTCACCTCATGCGCCCTGCCAGGTTCCTGCTCGCATTTTTCTACGTGATGCATCGCTGCCGTATTGATCACAACTTCGGCCTGGCTGGCGCGCAAACAGGCCGAGACAGATTCCAAGTTGGAGAGTTCAATGTCCTCGTGGGTCAGGGATGACACATCGTCGCCCTGATCCGCGAAAGCTCGGACGACGTCATGGCCCAGCTGACCATTGCCTCCGACCACAGCGATCTTCATGCCACTCCTGCCGAGAGGGAAATAGTCATCGAGGGCCCCTCAACGCTAATTCGGTTTCCTGATTGGAATACTTGAAGTTGTCGGAATCAGGGGAGCGCAACCAATCCGCCAATGTCGCTGAACTGCGGTCTTTATCAGATACCGTCACATCGGCGAGCGGCCACTGAATGCCAATCGCAGGATCGTTCCAACGAATAGCCGACTCGGCTTTGCTGTTGTAGATTCCGGTGCACTTATACTGGATTTCAGTGCCCTCCGAGAGCGCACAGAAACCGCGAGCAAACCCCGCGGGCGCCCAAACTTGGCGGCGATTTTCTGCTGAAGCTTCAACACCCGCCCACTTTCCCAAGGTCGGGGACCCTTTTCTAATATCGACCGCAACCAAGAATGCACTTCCCGCTGTCACCCGCATGAGTTTGCCCATCGGCGGGCCCCACTGAAAGTGCAATCCCCTGACAACTCCTTTTGCTGACTTCGAGTGGTTGTCTTGCACGAACTCAGTCGGCAGGCCGAGTGCCTTGAACTGATCCGCGCGAAAAGTTTCTGCGAAGAAGCCGCGACTGTCCTGAAAGACTTCCGGAACAACTACAATCACGTCCCCCAGCCATTTCGATTCGATTTTGATCTGCATTTATTGACCGCCTTCTTTGGGAGCGATGGCAATCCAGCGCCTTAGTCTCATTCTGAGGTCAGATCCAAATTCTAGGCATTGAGCGAAACGTACCCGAGGAGACTCAGAGATAGACTAGGGCTCCACGCTGGCGGAGGGACTCAGAGGCAGCTTCCAGCATTCTTACCACCCTCAGACCTGCCATACCGTCGTTGATGGGGGTCTTGTCATTGACGACACAATCCACGAAATATGCCAACTCTTGAGTAAGCGCTTCCGTCTGTTCGACGCGGGGCGCCCACATGTCACCGGAACGGTAATTCACCAGCATGTTGTACACACCTTCACGGCTCGAGATGTTTACGCCCTTGTCGTAAACTTTGACCTTCTCGTCAGGTTCGACGTCGTTCCAGACAAGCATCTTCTTCTCGCCGCCAATCAGCGTGGTACGGACTTTCACAGGAGACATCCAGTTGACGTTGATGTGGGCGATGACCTTGTTCGGAAAGTACAGGGTGATGAAAGCGATGTCTTCGTGCCCATTGACATGTGACTGGCCCGTTGCCACGACGGCTTCCGGACTGTCCTGAATCAGGTGATCCATAATCGCAAGGTCGTGTGGAGCAAGATCCCAGATGACGTTCACGTCATGTTGGAACAGCCCGAGGTTTACGCGAGTCGAATCGTAGTAATACAGCTTGCCCAATGCTCCTTCTTCCACCAACTGCTTGATTTTCTGGACGGCAGCGGTGAACAAGAAAGTATGATCGACCATAATCTTCAGATTCTTCTTCGCAGCGAGGGCAATCAGTTCTTGCGCCTGCGCGGAATTGCTGGTGAAGGGCTTTTCCACGAAAATGTGCTTGCCATTCTCCAGGGCGGCCTTTGCCAGTTCGTAGTGCGTCCACACCGGGGTGATAACGGCGATTGCGTCGATTTCTGAGGACGTCATTAGTTCGTTCGTGTCGTCTGTGACCAGGACTCCGGGGTACGCTTTTTCCGCTTTTCTGCGTGACACTGCGCTCTTGTCGCAGATCGCCACGACTTTGGTTTCCTCCAGGAGATCCAGGTTGCGGATGACTTTTGGCCCCCAATAGCCGAAGCCAACGATTCCGAACCTAACTAGAGCTTTGTTCCGCTGCTCCTGTGTCGCGCTTGAATCTTCAGGCTTAGTGACAAATGTGGCCATTGCTTCAGAACTCCTTCTCAGTAGTGCAAGTTGCGGGGGAGGAGGAAGTGTTTAGTGGGCGCCTTCACCGAGGACTACCGCAGCGGGGGTGCGCAGCAAGATCTTGACATCCATCCACGGTGACCAGTTGCGTGCGTATTGCAGATCAAGACGAACCATGTCATCGAACTTCACTCGGCTGCGTCCGCTCACCTGCCAAAGTCCGGTGATCCCGGGTTTCGCTTCGAGCAACCGACGACGATGCCAAATTTCGTAGGCCTCCACTTCATAGGGGATCGGAGGGCGCGGACCGACTAGCGACATTTCGCCTTTCAGTACGTTAAAGAACTGTGGAAGTTCGTCCAAACTGGTCTTGCGCAAGAAGGCCCCGACGCGAGTGATGCGGGAATCTTTAGTCAGCTTGTAGACGCCTTGTCCATTTCCGTTCGATGGATGCTGATCCGCTTTGCCGGCGATCAGTCGTTGAACGTACTGTTTGTGAACCTGGGTATCGTTGTTCACGTACATCGAGCGAAACTTCAGAAACATGAACGAATTGCCATACTGCCCAACGCGGCGTTGCCGGAAGAAAACCGGGCCATCGGAGGTCACCTTAACGGCAATCGCAATGACCAGGAAGACTGGCAAAAACAAGACAAGCGCCAACAAACTTCCCACGACGTCCATCATCCGTTTCGTCGTTCGGGATAACTTCCGCCCGTCTTCCCGCTGGGATAAATCGGGATATAGCGTGCGATTCGTAGACCCCTGGTCAGAATCATGGTCCCAGCCCTCGGGAAAAACGTGGAACGAGAGCGTGACCCGGTTGAACTGCTCCATGGTCAAGTTGCTCTGCAGGGTCTGCGTGACCCGCGTGATGATCGTACTCGGGGTGGAACCGCCTTCCTCAATAGAGATTTCGGTGAACATCACCCCCACGACACAGTTATTCGAATACCAGCCCGTCACATCGGTATCGCGGGTGGAAGCGCAGAGTGCGGACAGAATTTTCCCGAGAATCTTCCCATTCCTCTCGGAAGGCAGGTCGTCGCCCATGTCAAGGAGAAGCAGCATGAATGGCTTCCGCGAACGCTCGCTCCTCTTTCGCTCGAGCGTGATCATCCGCCGAAAGTCTTCGGCATTCAGGATGCCCCGGTCTCCGAGCGGCGTGGCGTCAGAGATCGGGCTCAAATGTAGACCGTGATTGGTAGAGTGTCGTACGTTCACGATTACCTCCGCTCGATCGGCTTGCTCGTGAGTAGAGTCAAGTGACCGGCTTATGACGGGTGGGTTACGGGGAAGGGTAGGACTGGAACTGATCTGCTGCCTGGTTGTTGCTCGCTATTCCTTGGGGGAGGTCTCTGGAGACGAGGTGTAGCTGTACCGCTGATAGTAGTCGGAGTGGGATGCATTCGAACTGCTGTTCATCAACGCTCCCAGCAACTTCGATTTTTCGATCGCTTCAATTCCCCGCTGCAATTGCTGCTTTTCCGTGATTCCTTTTCGTGTAACCAGCAAAATACCATCGGCCAGACGCGACCACAGGCTCGTATCGGCCAATGGGAGCACCGGGGGAGAATCGATGACGATCCAGTCGAACCAGGCTTCGAGTTGTTCCATCAGAGGGGAAAGCCTTCCGGACTGCATCAATTCCAAAGGGTTTTGCGGGGCAGAGCCCGCCGGCAACAGCCAGACTCCAAGATTCTCGAGGCGGTAGACGTTGATGGTTGGAGTTTCTCCGCTAAGCCAGTCGCAAAGACCTGGCAGATTGCCTAAGCCAAATTGAGCCGCAATATTTGGCCGTCGCAGATCACCCTCCAGCAACAATGTCTTTTGCTGTTTCCTTCGCCCCAGGGTGCATGCCAGGTTGGCAGCGACCGTGCTCTTCCCTTCCTGAGGGATCGTGCTGGTGATCAGGACTTTCTTCAGTGGACGGCTCTGCCGAAGCTGCCGCAACCTCACTGCTAGGAAGCGGAACTTCTCCGCCCCCAAACTTCCCTCTTTGCCGAGCGACACCAATCGGCTGTCCTCGCGGATCGAGACGGGCAGAACGGGGCACCGATCCAACTCGTCCAAGGGCGCTGCCGGCGTGATATCGACGGAAGCCTCAGTCGCAGCGGCGACTGGACTCTCGAGGATGGCACCGGAGTCCCGCAACTTCTGCTCGGCCGCCTGCAGCAGATCGGTGGCAAGAGTGAGGGTGGAACTCTTCCCGTCGGAACCTTCCGACTCAGCCCTTTGTAACGCGTCAAATATATTGCTCATTGTTCAGTAATCCGGAGGTGCATCCGCGTCTCCAGTTCCTCGTCACGCTTCTGCGCGGCCTGTAGCTGGGCATACAAATCCAGCAAAGTCTTGGCGGCCTTCCGTACATCGAGTTCCTCGGAAGCTGTCTTGCGCTCGATCTGGGGACTCTGAATATCGAGTCGGAAATCTTTCGCAATATCGTCCACGATCTCTGGGCCCACACTGCGCACTTGCCTCGAGTAACCCGCGATTAATGCGTTTTCACAAACCGTGTTGATTAGTCGAGGCAGTCCTTGCGAATGCTGGTACACAGCCGCGACGGTCTCCGGCGGAAATAGCGCCGCTGGAGACGCGCACCCCGCAAGCTGAAGGCGCCGCTGGATATATCCGCTGGTCTCCTTTGAATCTAAAGGAAGCAAGTGAGATCGCAGGGCGATTCTTTGCTTCAGCTGGCGCAAACCTTGAGAGTCTAGTTTCTCATCCAGTTCCGGCTGCCCAACCAAAAGGATCTGCAGCAACTTCTCGTCTTCGGTTTCAAGATTGGTGAGAAGCCGGATCTCTTCCAGGATCTCCGTCGAAAGATGGTGCGCTTCGTCGACCACCAGAACCGTCGTAAGTCTCTTCTGGGCGCGCGACACTACGTAGTGCGCAATCTGGAGCAGCAATTCACCTTTGTTCTTGCTGGCGCCAGGTAGTCCGAAGTCGGTTACGATGTACTGCAAGAATTCGACTGGAGATAAGCGACCATTAAATACATAGGCATACGCGACATCCCTGCTCTTCTTCAGCGCTTGCAAGAGACATCGGAGGAGAAGAGTCTTACCTGTTCCCACCTCTCCCGTCAAAACCACGAAACCCTTGTGCCGTCTCACACCGTAGTAGAGAGACGCGAGAGCTTCGTTGTGCCGCCCTGTCGGAAACAGGAATGAAGGATCGGGCGTGATCTCAAACGGATTGCGCTTTAGGCCGTAGAAGGCTTTATACATGGCTACGATTCTTAGCCGCGCAGGTAACTGAGAGCTGACCCCACCAGGATGGCTCCAGACACAAAAGCAGCCGTCACCCACCCCAACCACAAGCGTTTGCGCTCGCCCTGCAGATCAGCCGCGACCTCGAGGGTTGGGATTTCCGAGATCACTGCAACTGGCAGCAGCTTCTGCAATTCCTTCTCATCATAAACCCGGTCATCCATCATCTCAAAGGCGCCAGCTACCACAAAGCCTAGGGCCAGTCCGACACCAAGCCCGATTCCACAAAACTTCAGGCGATTCGGAAAGTCCGGCCTGACCGGCAAACTTGGCGGGTCAATGATCCGGAAACGCTCACCTTGCTGGAGCAGTTCCATGCTCGTGGCCATTGCTGAGTCGTTCTTTTTCTTCAGCAGTCCGTCATAGTTCGCTTTGGACTGCTCATATCCTCGGGTCAGATCAGAGAGTTGCTGCTCCCGCACAGGCTCCTGATTCAGCCGTGCTTGATAATCGATAACCTTCGCCTTCAGATCTGTAACCGCTCGCTCCCGGTTCGCAATCTCAGAGCGGTTCGATTGAAGCTGTCCCTGCAACTGCACCATTGGAGACGTTGCATCCGCCATCGAAGAGTTATCCGAAGTTGTGGTGGCTGCATCTGGCTCTTCAGGTGCGGACTTCTTGGCTTTCAGGTCAGCGATGATGCGATCTCGCGTCGCTTCGGTTTCGGCGATCTGCTGCTTGAGTTTCCGAACATCGGGATGGCGGTCTGTATAGTGCGAACTTAGATCGGCCAGCTGCGCTCTGAGCTTATCTAGCTCTGCATCGATCGCCGGCAACCCTGCCGTTGGCGCGCCACCTGCGGTCTTCGGCGCAGCCTGCAGCGAGCGGTACTGATTCACAAGGGTCTCCAGATAGACACGCTGCTGCTTGGCCGTATTCAGCGCATCTTCCTCCGTTTGCAACTGCGACTGCAAACCGGCCAGAATTTGCAGGTTGCTTCCCACTTGTGCGGGCAACTCGCCTACATGCTGGCCCTTGAATTGGCGGATTTTCTCTTCCTGGTCAGCCAAGGCCTTGCGGGCGGTCTCCAGTTGGCCCTCGAGAAACTGCGTGGTGTCTTCTGACTGCTGCTGGCGAACTTCCAGGTTCTCGCTGATGAACAGGTTGGTCAGTTCGCTGGTGATCTTTTGGGCTACGTGGGGATCGCGCGACGAGTAGGAAACATTGAAAGCTGTGATCTGATTGCGCGCATCGCGCACGAGCTCGATGCCGATGTCTTTTCGCATGATCTCGACCTTGAGGTCGGGGGATGGCTGGGCGTTCGGCCCCTCGTAAAGATTGAATTGGTCGATGATCCGCAGTAGCCGTGTGCGACTCAGAATCTGCTGGGTAATGCTCTGCATCCGCTCCTGCAGGTCATCGTTGACGTTGGGTGTAACGTAATCCTTCGGCATGGTGGGTTGTTCCACCAGAATGAGCGTGCTCGACAGGTAGCGCGGCGGCAGTACCCAGCTTGCTCCCCAGACGATCGCCCAGCCCAGAAAAAGCGGTGCCAAGAAATGAAGATGGCGCCGCCGCACCACACCCAAGTAACGCTGAAGGTCGAAGCCTTCGGATTTCTCTTCGAAATCGTCAACCATAATTACCTGCCCAACGGTCGGAAGAACTGATAAGAGATCGAAACGACTTCGCGATTGGTGTTCGGCGTCGTAGCCAGCACGGCAACACCGCTATAACTTTGGTGAAGTCTTGTATATCCCAGTTGTAGGTTCAGGTGCTGGCCAAACTGCTTCTGCAGGGATGCGGTTCCGAAGAGAGTGTGTCCGTTATCGCCGGCTTGCGGCACGGCGGTCAATACGTCGTTCTGAGCGTAGCCTCCTGACACGGACGCGTTCAGCGTTCGGGAAAGCTGTTGCCCGATCGAGGCGTTGGCACTGTCCATTTGTACCGCGCCGATGAGACCGCCCCCACCCGAGATCATGTGGGAGTAGCTCAGAGCGACACTGCTCAGCCGCCCCTGCCAGCTCAAACTGCCGCCAGCTTGAGGATGCCAGCTTTGAAACGCTGGCAACGGCACGGTTGTCGTGCCTGAAAACTGCGGACCGACGTTTGCATATTGCGGCCCCCCAAAAAACGAAACCGAGAATTCTGGAGTCGCATACAGCGTGTAGAGAAGAAGGATTGACTGCGTTTGCGTCTCGTTGGTTTCAGGAGAAGGATACGATAACAGTCTTTGATACTGGTAGGTCACGCCGATGTAATGCATCTTTGAAATTCGGTGCGCGTAAAATGCCGAACCACCCTGCGAGCTCGAATCATACAAGCCCGGCACCTGCGCTGAATCCAAGTAATGCAGATTTGAAAACGTCCCGCTGGCTCCGATCATCCCATTCGCAGAGAACTGGTAGGTGATTCCCGCATTCCCTGCGTTATTGAGCTGGCTGGTAGCTGGTGCTATCACTGACTGATTCGGCTCCTGGATACCACCCGACACCGATCCAGCGGTCCCCACAAACGGCTGATTAAATACGCTGGAGCTCTTCTGGAATCCATCCCGGGCGCTGAAGGTCACATGCGGGCTCAGGCGGTACTGGAAATCGACCGACGCGTTCTGGTTCGCCTGATTCAGCGAACTGGTGTGCTGATAAAACGTGAATCCAGGCGCGTACGACAAGGTAAAGCGAAGCCGAGTAGTCGTTTCGTTCAGCGCCAACGTCGGAAACACCGAATAGCTTACATCACTCACGGGTCCGGAGTTGGAGCCAGTGGATCCGACAACGTTGTCGCTGTAAGCGGTTGCGAAGGTAACGCCACCGCGCAGGTAGTTGGAACGCTCTTGCGAAGCGGGAGTCGCTGGGTACGTTTGCCCACTAACCGAAGGGGGCGTCATCATTTGACTATCTGCATTTTCCGTGCCGGAGCCCGCACCATAGGCGGCAACTGGCTGAGTGGGAGGGTTGTCCACCTGCGACCAGAGTGGCACTGGTATCGCCGACAACAGTAACCCAACGCAAATTTGTTCACACAGCTTCATGATTACGGAACGATGATGGTGTCTCGCGGCTGCAGCTTGATGTTCTGCGCCGGATTCTGGCCCTTCACGACTTCCTTGTAGTTAAAGGGAAGCCGGGTCTGCGTGCCGTCGGCGTTCTGACGCAAAACGTAGATGGATTTCTGCTTGGCGAAGTCCTTAAACCCCCCAGCGAGCGCGATCGCATCCAGCACCGTAGCGGAGTTCGCGATGGGATAGGTGCCTGGGCGATTTACCATTCCCAGAATGTTGAATTTTTGACTATTGATTTGCTGAACGATGACGGTGACTTCTGGCTCGCTAACATAATTCTTCAGCTTGGCGGCGATGTCTTGTTCCAACTTGAGCGGTGTCCGTCCAGCGGCCTGCACTTCCCCGACCAGAGGCAGTGAGATCTTCCCGTCGGACCGAACCGGAACCGTACGCGAAACATCGGGTTCCTTCCAGACATTGATGACCAGCACGTCGTCATTGCCGATCACGAAAGTATCGTCGTGGGCTTTCGCCGCTTCGGCCTGCGAAGAGTTGGCGCTTGGAGCGGCCCCAGCAGGCGCCGTACTTGGCGGTGCTGTTTGGGCCTGAAGCCCGTTTGACATTGCGAAACACAATGCAGCCAGGCAAATGCCGTCTTTCCATGAACTGCTCATGCTTCTTGTCATTGCGGTTCGTCCTCGCTCGTCGATCAAGCTGACGTCGGTTGGTCTCAGCTTGCTTTCCCGTTACCTTTGTTCTGACTTGAGAGGGCCAATCTTGTCCCTTGGAGGGACGGCAGATACGATTCTGGGGCCCTCATCTCGTATTGCTCGATCTTGTACAGAATCGTCCGATAGCTTACACCCAACAGGCGGGCGGCAGCTTTCCGATTCCATCCGGTCTTTTCCAGCGCCCCGGCGATAGCGTTTCTCTCTGTCTGAGAGCGAACGTTCTGAATCATGGACTTCAGCGATCTCTGCGAGCCGTTCCCTTCTCCCGATTCAATCTCAACAGCAGACTTACTGGTGAACTTCTGACTTCTACTTCCGTAGCCTTCTTCCGGTCCATCGAGGGAAAGATCTGCGTCACTGATCAGATAGCGCTTGACGAAAGTCTCTAGCTCCTTCAAGTTGCCGGGCCAGGAATGACCTTGGCAGGCCTGCAACGCCGACGGGGTGAAATCTCGCGGAGGCAGGCCGTAGTACCTCGCCAGCTTATGCATGGAGTATCGGAGGAGGACCCCTATCTCATCCTTCCGATGACGTAAAGCCGGCACATGGACGGTAAACGCACTCAGCCGATAATAAAGGTCGGCGTTCATTCGCTTTTCTGCGACCGCGCTGTCCATTTTGTCACTGCTGGCGGCGAAAATTCGAACATCAACATCCACCGGCTTAAGGTCGCCTGGACGAACAAAGCGCTTCTCTTGCAGCACTTTGAGAAGCCGCGTTTGCAGCGTCTGCGGCATCGCCGTGATTTCATCGAGCAGGATCGTCCCCTTCTGCCCGTTCTCAAGCTTGCCCTGGGTTCTTGCAGAAGCGTTCGCGGAGTTTCCCCGTCCGAAGAGCTCAATCTCAAGAAGATCCGCCGGCATCTCCGCACAGTTGACTCGCAGAAACTTAAACCCTGAATGCACCGACCTTTGGTGGATCAAGCGGGCAACCGTACCTTTCCCGCTTCCAGGTTCCCCCAAGATGAGTACCGGAACATCGGCTTGGGCAAGCAATTCCGACTGCGCCCGAAGCTGCCGCATCGCGGGACTTACACTAAGAAAGAATTCGTCCTCACCGAGTTCTTCAATGTCTTCGGACGCCATCTCAGCTTCTGCGGAATCGTTCGAACTACCGAGGTGCTGCTGAATAGCGGACTCGAATTGGCGCTCACTGAACGGCCTCAGCAGGACGGCTTTCGCTCCGAGACGGGTTGCCTCTTTCTGCTTGGCCGCGTCCTTGGGATCGCAGAGAACGAGGATCGGAAGTTCCGGCCGCAGTCGGCGCAGCCATGGTAAGAGCTGAAGACCTTCGCCATCACCGCTAGGAATGTCCAGCAGTACCAGGTTGGGCGCAGTTCCGGATTGCACTTGCTCCATAGCATCCCAACCGCTCGCCGAACTTTCCAGATGCCAGTCGTTCGACTGCGCGGCCGAGCCGAGCAGGCGGAGCACCGCGGGTTCGCTGCTCACTACCAGTAAGCGAAGCGTTTCAGTTATATGTGGGGCCATGAATAGAGTTGGTGTTTTCTGCGGACTTTCCGCGAAAGGTGGGTACCGCTAACTCTCAGGCAGGTTCGACTTCGTATCCTTCGACGCGCACGGCCAACGATCGCTGGATCGCATCTACGGAAATCACAAGCGAGCGGTCTCCATTGCGCGAGACGAGTATTCCTTCCATACCATCCAGTACGCCGCTCCTGATTCGCACGCGCTGACCAATCTTGAGAAAAGGATGAGAGGACCAGGGCAGTTGTGCTTCCACCAAATTCCGAACCGCATGGATTTGCTGATCGGGAATCGGAGTGCCCTCTCCCCGCGCGCCCACGAGACCAAAAACTCCGTCCACGCGCAGAACGCGCAACCTGTCAGCTCGATTGGGTATGAATCTCGCGA